>NZ_JBHSLA010000001.1:0-1193962 GCF_042657385.1 Bizionia hallyeonensis
TTTAAGTAGTAAAAGAGAGGGGATTATCAATGTTGACGAAGTTTAATCTTCACCGTGTATATTAACCTTAATCCTCTCTTTTGTTCTTTCTGATTATTTATCTAATTTAATGAATTGTAAACTTAAGACGTGTATAATTAATTGCTAGTACAGGCTTACTTACGAAAATCCTCGCGGATTTTCTATTCAGTTTGTATTTGCTAAATTAGTTGCTTAAACACGCAACGAAATCATACACAAACACGTTATGTGCAACTTAAGACATACTGACAATCATAATTTTTCTAGTTTAGCAAAACCTACTGTCTTTCTATAATTATCGGGAGAAACACCTACTTTCTTCTTGAAAAACCTACTAAAATAAAATTCATCGTCATACCCAAGATTAGCTGCGATTTGTTTCAAAGGTTTTGAGGTTAAATATAGTTCGCGTTTAGCCTCTATAATAATTCTATTAGAAATTAACGAACTAGGTGTTTGCTGTAAATATTTTTTCACAATTCCAGCCAATGTTTTAGTGCTAACACATAAAACATCTGCATAATCTTTCGGAGAGTGTAACTCAGAATAATTCTTCTCAATAGAATCTACTAAATTTTGCAATATTTCAGATTGATCATCAGAAAATTTTGGCACTATATCTTTATTGGATTGTTTTTTTTGTCTCACAGCTTCTATTAAAAACACCTTTAAAAAAGCCACAAGAACCTCATGCTGAGCAATAGAATCTCTATCCATTTCTTTTGAAATTTGATCTATAAGGTTAAAAAACAACGCTTTTTCAGAAATTTTAAAATGTGGTAATCCATGAAAGTTGTTAAAAAGAATGCCCTCTGTTTCAATTTCATTTTGATGTCGATATGTACAAAAAAAGTCAGGGTGAAAATTTAATAACCAGCCTGAACAAGACTCTTCAGAAGAAATCATAAATGGTTGATAAGGTGACAAGCAAATCATTTGGTTGCCTTGTAATTCATAATTAGAAACATCTACATTTAACTTGTAATTGTTTCCTTTTAGTAAAATAATAGAATAATAATTTTTTCGCTGTAAATGGTCAAATTGATTAAGATTTTCAAACCTTTCTAGTCTAAATGCCAGTTCACCATTTTGCTTATCAATAATAATTTGAGCCATAAGAGTCTATTTCTTCTTTAATGTTACGTATTAAAAAGAAAGGAGTGTTTGTTACACTCCTTTCTAAAGATAACAATTATTTCGAAGCTATGATGTTTATTTTTTGAATTGCTGATGCTTCAAAACCATCTAAAAGAACAGGCGCATTTTCCATAAGTGCTGCTGCAACTTTCCCTGTTAAATGTGTATCTCTACCAGAATCATCTGCAAAAGTATCAAAGATTGCATATGTAGTAGCATCTATTTTTATAGCATACCAAGATAAAGTTTTTGGCTCGTCACCAACTAATTGTTTGCCGACATTAAGGAAGTTTTCAACATCTGTTGTCTTTGCTTCTTTAGATTTCATAATAACAAGCAAACCCTTGTTTTGCAATCCGGATTTATGATTAGATGCTAATACATCTACTGCTTGAATATCTGTGCTAGGATCAAAGTTCTCTAATAAATCACCTGCATTTGCTAATAATGCCTTCGCAACTTCGCCTGTTAAATGTGCTTGTCTTCCTTCTTCTACTTCAAAAGTATCATAAATACCAAAAGTATTATTATCTATTTGAAAGGCAAACCAAGATACTGTTTGAGGTTCTTGATTTACTAATGCTAATCCACCAAGTAAGAAGTTTTTGACGTCTTGTTCTTTTCCTGTTTTTGCTTTCATAATTACTAATAATCCGATAGTTTCTTTTTTTGTACTGTTCATAATGTTTGTGTTTTTAGATTTTGAAAATGTTTGAATTGTAAATCCTAGTAGAAAAACTAGGAATGCTAATTTTAATGGAACTTTAGTTTTCATCGTTTCTTGTTTATTTGTTACAGTGCAAATTTGAGACGAAACAAAAGACTATGGAATGGATGTTTATTACTAACGCATGGACAATTTTCAAAAAAAGCAATACTATTGAATCCAGTATGCACATAACATGCGTATAAACCAAATTAAAAACACTTAACCCATTAATTTTTAGAATACATAATATTCCTATTTTTCTTTTCAAATGAAAAGAACTTTCCGAGGTTCCGGGCTCATGCGTTAAGAATGGCAATGGCATCCTTTTTTAAGCCAATCTTCTGGTTTGATGTTGCCTATCAATTTTTTTTAACGGACCTCTTACACACTGCTGTAAAATTAACATGGATATGGCAAAAATGGATGCAGATTTTTTTAAACGGTTTTAATTTACAAAACTTCGGCTCTTTAAAATTTATTTAATATTAGTTCTATACATTGATTGCCATGCAATGAAATTTCAAAACTTTGATTTCAGTTGGCAGAACAAGCCATATTAACAAGAAATCTACAGGCCAAAATAACGTCTTTTTATTTCTGTAATATTATCTTTACACCTAAAGTCTAAACACTAAATGAATGAATTTAACCATAGATAATATACTTTTAATTGGCTCTTTATTACTTCTTATCAGTGTTCTTGCTGGTAAAACTTCCTATAAATTTGGAGTACCCACTTTATTACTCTTTTTAACAATTGGAATGTTAGCCGGTTCTGACGGTATTGGAGGTATTCGTTTTGATGACCCAAAACTTGCTCAATTTATTGGTATGGTATCACTTAATTTTATTTTATTTTCAGGTGGTCTGGACACCAATTGGAAAGCTGTTAAACCCATTCTTCGTGAAGGTATTGCCCTTTCTACATTAGGCGTCTTATTTACTGCTGTTTCGCTTGGTTCATTTGTTTGGTTTATTACTGATTTCACTATTTATGAGAGTTTATTATTAGGCTCCATCGTATCTTCCACAGATGCCGCTGCCGTATTTTCTATTTTGAGATCAAAAAGTCTAGCATTAAAAACAAATTTAAGACCCACTTTAGAGTTAGAAAGTGGAAGTAACGACCCAATGGCGTATGTTTTAACAATTGCATTTTTAACCTTGGTTATTAACCAAGACCAAAGCTTTGTATCTATAATTCCATTGTTTTTTCAACAAATGATTTTTGGTGGTCTTGCGGGTATTCTCTTTGGAATATCAAGCAAATATATCATCAACAAAATAAAACTGGATTTTGAAGGCCTCTACCCTGTTTTAGTTATTGCTTTGATGTTTATTACATTTTCTGCAACTAATTTTATAGGTGGCAATGGGTTTCTTGCCATTTACATTTGTGCCGTTTATTTAGGCAATCAAGACTTAATACATAAAAAAACCATCATGAAAATGTTTGATGGTTTCGCTTGGCTAATGCAAATTGTACTATTCCTGACTTTAGGTTTGCTTGTTTTCCCTTCACAAATTATCCCATATATGGGTATTGGACTCTTGATCTCGTTATTCCTTATAGTTATTGCGCGACCCATAGGTGTATTTCTCAGTCTTATATTTTTCAAAATGAAAATGAAAAGAAGGTTTTATATTTCTTGGGTTGGTTTGCGTGGCGCGGTACCAATTGTATTTGCAACTTATCCACTTTTGGCAGGAATTGATAAAGCCAATATGATTTTTAACATTGTATTTTTTATTTCTGTTACGTCTATTTTAATTCAGGGAACAACGCTTTCTATTGTTGCAAAATGGTTGGGTGTAGGCATACCAGAAAAGCAAAAAAAGCTGACTACCACGGATATGCTATTGGCGGAAAACCCCAAAGCGGAAATGAAAGAATTCCAAATAACATCAGACTGTTATGCTGTTAACAAGAAAATAGTGGAATTAGGCTTCCCTAAAAACGCAATTATTGCAATGATTAAAAGAGATGACAGCTATATTATTCCAAACGGATTAACAAAAATTGAGACAAAAGACATTCTTATTGTTTTAGCAGATAAACCCAAAATTTTTGATGAAGTTTACAGAAATCTGAAATCACAATAAATTCTTTAGATCAATCTATATTATTGACATTTTAGCATCTCAACTTGCTAACTATTGAAGTGTTAAATTTTATGACTAGCCGTAAGCGCGTTAAGGATGGCAATGGCATCCTTTTTTTACGTCTAAACGTAAAAAGAGATATAATGGACAGCCTGACTTTTTACGCCAAATCCCTAATTTAATGTTGGAAACGGCATTTTTTAGCGTAAAAAGGAACGCCCAAAAAAAATAACAGCACATTTTTGTAACAAAAACTGCTTTGCTTACGTATAACTATATAGAACACGTTGTTCGCACAATTTAATTAGAGAAAGAACGTACATGAGACAACTTAAAATTACCAAGCAGGTTACCAATAGAGAAACTGCTTCGTTAGACAAATATCTTCAAGAAATAGGAAAAGTTGACTTAATTACCGCAGACGAGGAAGTAGAATTAGCACAACGCATAAAAGCGGGTGATCAGGTGGCTTTAGAAAAGTTAACCAAAGCTAATTTACGTTTTGTAGTTTCGGTGGCTAAGCAATACCAAAACCAAGGTTTAACGTTGCCAGATTTAATTAATGAAGGAAATTTAGGCCTTATTAAAGCGGCTCAACGTTTTGATGAAACGCGTGGTTTTAAATTTATTTCGTACGCTGTTTGGTGGATTCGTCAATCTATCCTACAAGCTTTAGCGGAGCAATCACGTATTGTGCGTTTACCGCTAAACAAAATTGGATCTATTAACAAGATTAATAAAACCTTTGCTTTCTTGGAACAAGCACATGAGCGTCCACCAAGTGCCGAGGAAATTGCCAAAGAATTGGATATGACGATTAACGATGTTAAGGAGTCTATGAAAAATTCAGGGCGTCACGTAAGTATGGATGCGCCTTTAGTGGAAGGTGAAGATAGTAACTTATATGATGTATTAAATTCTGGCGAATCACCAAATCCAGACCGCGATTTATTACATGAATCCTTACGTACAGAAATTGAACGTGCTTTGGAAACTTTAACACCTCGTGAAGCGGACGTAATTCGGTTATACTTTGGTTTAGGGAACCAACACCCAATGACGTTAGAAGAAATTGGTGAAACCTTTGACCTAACACGTGAACGTGTAAGACAAATTAAAGAAAAAGCTATTCGTAGATTGAAACATACGTCTAGAAGCAAAATACTGAAAACTTATTTAGGATAAGTTTAAAAGCAACAAACAGTTACAACATAACTGTTCGTTTTTTGATTGATGAAAGAACCCAGAGCTGATTACTCTGGGTTCATTTTTTATATTATATTTCCATCTCCCCAAAGGAAAAATTTTGAGTCTACCCCTAAATACTATTTGAAAATGAAGGACTTTTAAAAGACTTTATTACCTTTACCGAAACATCAAAACAACACATAATGAACGCAAAAGTAATAGCACCTTCTATGCTTGCTGCCGATTTTGGCAACTTACAACGTGATACTGAAATGGTTAATAATAGTGATGCCGATTGGTTTCATATAGATGTCATGGATGGTCATTTTGTACCGAATATTTCTTACGGCTTCCCTATTATTCAAGCCATAAAAAAGCACGCTACCAAGCCATTAGACGTCCATTTAATGATTGAGAAACCGGAACGCTACATTGAAGAATTTGCTAAAGTCGGTGCGGATATTATTACAGTTCATTACGAATCTACGGTGCATTTACACCGAACCTTAACCCAAATTGAAGATGCTGGCTGTAAAGCGGGTGTGGTATTAAATTTAACAACACCTATTAATGTGCTGGAAGACATATTGCCAAAATGTTATATGGTATTATTAATGTCTATAAATCCAGGTTTTGGAGGTCAGAAGTTTGAAGATATTACCTACAATAGGATTAAGAAATTACGCCAAATGATAGATGAGCAAGGTTTAAATACACGTATTGAAATAGATGGAGGCGTTACGGATAAGAACATCAAGCAATTGGTTGCAGCTGGTGCAGATGCTTTTGTTGCCGGAAGTCATGTTTTTAAAAGTGATAATCCTACGGAAACAATAAAGAAGCTTAAAGCACTTGCTAACGGATAAAAAAATACGTGTAAACGCATAAAAAAGCTCCTTTCGGAGCTTTTTCGTTTTTAAATAATTAGTTAGTTAGTTTAAAATTGTTCTATTAAATAGTTTATTAGGTCGGTTGTGGTAACAATACCTACTAGTTTATCATGGTCTACAACTGGTAAAGCGTGGAATTCTTTAACTGCTAAAATTTCAGCTACTTCTTTTATAGTTGTTGTGGAAGGTACACTGACTAAATTTTTAGCCATGACCTGCTCAATAGTAAACATATTGTAAACCACTGTATCTACAGAATCATCTTCTTCATCTACGGCATCTGCAAAACTAATACGCAATAAATCGGTATAGCTTAACATACCTTTAATGGCATCACCACTAACCACAGGAATATGACGTATTTTTTTAGTTTTAAACAGCCTTTCAGCTGTTTCTAACTCATCGGTGTGATTTAATGTAATGACTGTTTTAGTCATGATTTCGGAAACTGGTGTGCGTTTTTTCATAGTACTTGATTTTAAATTGTTTACTAAAAGTACGCAAGATAAACAGCAATAAATATGATAAAAATCAGCTAAAAGGATTAATAACCTTCGAAATTAAAATTAAGCATTTGTTTGGTTTTAGCATATACTCTCGGGAATTGAGAACGAAACTCTTTTGGTGTTTCAATAAAGGTTTCAATAATAACCGCAACAAATTCGAAGGCATTGGTATACGCGTAATTTCGGATATATCCGGAGTTCAATAAGCGCTGTCGCAACTCGGTTTCTTCAGCTAATACGTTTGCTAATTCTTTAAAAGTGTCCGCAAAAATGGTGGAACTAGCATCTCTGTTTTTTAAACTATTGAAATGGATAGCATGTGCAAATTCATGAATACCTAAATTAAGATTATCATTGGAAACCGAGTAGCCTTCTACAAAATGCTCCCAGGATAAAACTAGCGCCTGCATCCTGGGGTTAAACTCACCTTTATGATGGGCGTCATTGGTTTCTGAATAGTAAGCCGAAGGATAAATAATGATACGCTTAATCATTTTTAAACTGTAATCCCTAAAACCGAATGTAAGCATTATAGCTGTTGCCGATGTCATGACAATCATTTCGTCCGTGAGATCTAAATTATCACGACTCACAAATTGTTTCGATTTTATGAAGAATGCCAATCGGTGATGAAACACCCGTTTTTCCTTTTCAGATAAGCGTTGATAAAACCGGAATTCCGATTGTAAAAGCTGTTGTTGACTAGCAGAAAGCTTTCTGTATGGTGGTACCAAATAGCGATATAGTGGTTTCCGTTTGATTAAAACATACCCTATATCAATCATATTAATAAGGGCATAAAATACAAATGAGGAAAGCACAACCACTAGGAAAATTGCCATGACAACATAAAACAAAGGAATTTCGTCAGGCTTAAACATAAATGGTTCTTGGGATTGTAGGTTTATAAATTTAGGTATTTCAATATACAAATAATGCGCAACTATTTATAGAGGTTTAAATATCTACATAATACTATTACATATGCTCAAGTAGATGGTTATAAAAACAAAAACCACACCCATAATCTCAAGAAAACTTGATTTAAAGTGCGGTTTTATCGTAGTGACCTCGAGAGGGTTCGAACCTCCAACCATCAGAGCCGAAATCTGATATTCTATCCAGTTGAACTACGAGGCCATTATTTGTTACTATTATTTGCTTTTATCTTATTTTTTATAAATTCTCTTCCAACACCAGTTTTAAAAAACCGTTCTCTTTCTATGGCTTCTTCCCTTGTCTTGAAAGATTCGAAATATACTAATTCCCAAGGAATATAACCCTTTGTAGACTTGGTTTTACCAGAATTATGTTCCAACAGTCTACTAGCTATATTATCCGTGTGACCTTTATAGCGTCTTCCATCTACTTCGCTCTTTAAAACATATGTATAAAACATAATTGCCTAAATTTGATATTCCCTGCCTGCTGGCAGGCAGGTATCCAGTTGAACTACGAGGCCATAAATTCCTGCGAAAGCAGGAATCTATATTAAAAATATTTAAGACAACTTAGCCTTTACAATATTTGAAATTGTTTTTCCATCTGCTTGACCTGCTAATTCTTGACTAACAATGCCCATTACTTTTCCCATATCTTTCATACCTTCTGCCCCAATACTGTCAATAGTTGCAACTACAACTGCTTCAATTTCTTCATCAGATAGGGCTTCTGGTAAGAACTGACTGATAACTTCCGCTTCATCAATTTCTGGCAGCGCTAAATCTTTTCTATCTTGTTCTAAATAAATAGCGGCACTATCCTTACGTTGCTTAACAAGTTTTTGAAGTATTTTCAACTCCTGTTCCTCGGTTAATTCGGTTTGAGCTCCTGATTCTGTTTGCGCTAAAAGAATAGCAGACTTAACAGCACGTAAAGCGGTTAATGCCGTTTGGTCTTTTGCTTTCATGGCGGTTTTCATAGCCGTCATTATATCTTGTTGTAAGCTCATAATAGGAAATTAATTGTACCGCGAAGATAACAAGAAAAATAGATTTTGACCGTGATGAAAATGATAAAAATTTCAAAAAGAAAACCCGAAATAACAAAATTTGCTATTTCGGGCCTTCATGAAGTTCAAACACTAAACTTAATACTATTTTTAATCGACGTTATCGTGTAAAAACGAATTGTTATTTCGTATTTGCATATCGTCGTTATCATCTAAACTGATACTGGTATTAGAAATATTAGAATCTGATGAATGTCTAGATTCGTCTAAATTTACACCTTGACGCTTATAAGCTGGTACACGCTCAATGTCATCAATTTTCGCACTATTAAACTTATAATTGAAGTTTTTCATTTTAAGTCTGCGTTCTGCAGCACGTTCTTTTAGCATTTCAGAAATAGGCGTATGAATGGGATCAATTTCTTCACCAGATACAGCGTCTTCCGCTTGTTCCGTGTGTAAGGTTTTCTTCTCAAAAACAACTTCTGAATCCTCAATATCAAGTTCCTTTTTTTGCTTGGTTTCAACTTGAGTCTTGGTGTTCATGCTAGATTCTGCTTCAATATAATCATCTAAAGCATACCGAACTTCACCATTTTTATTGGATTCGGTTACGGGAATTATTTCAACATGATCTGTAACGTCTATTTTTTTTATATTTTCTTCCAGTTCATGCACTACCATATCATCAGCCTTATTTTCAATCGCTGAATTACTAAATGGCATATCAAACGTTAAGGTGATTTGTTGCTCTTCTTCAGGCTCTTCAAAAACGGTTTCTGACGTAACGTCTGCAGCAGGATTGGCATTGGTTATTACAAATTCATCCGAACTCACATCAGACAACACATCCTCATGGGTTACATTCATATTTCGAATAGCATCGGTTGTTTTAATCAAACCCGTTCCTTCATCTTTTTTAGGTTCTGGTGATTTTAGCACTTCTAAATCCTCCAAATCCAAGGTGTGCTTAACCACTTTAGGCTCTACCTTTTCTTCAAAATCAATGCTTGGCATAATAATAGCCGGCTCACGTTCTTTACGTGTTAAGTCTTGCTCCATAGACTGCTCGTCTTCTAAAGCATGAATGACTTTTTTAATTTCGGTATTAGAAATTTCATCTTGTTGTTCAATGTCGAAACCCGTTGCAATAATGGTTACTGCAATAGATTCGCCCAAACTTTCATCCTCACCAACACCCATAATAATATTGGCGCCATGTCCAGCTTCATCTTGAATATGATCATTAATTTCACCTATTTCATCAATTGTAATTTCTTGTATTCCAGATACTATTAGCAGCAATACATTTTTAGCACCTGTAATTTTGTTATCGTTTAATAATGGTGAATCCAAAGCTTTCCTAATAGCTTCTTTTGCACGATCTTGACCAGAGGATTTTGACGAACCCATAATAGCAGTTCCACTATTACTTAAGACTGTTTTAGCGTCACGTAAATCAATATTTTGTGTGTAGTGATGCGTAATAACTTCGGCAATTCCACGTGCCGCAGTTGATAGGACTTCATCAGCTTTTGAGAACCCAGCTTTAAAGCCTAAATTTCCATAAACCTCACGCAGTTTATTATTGTTAATAACAACGAGTGAGTCTACAACACTTCGTAATTTTTCAATACCAATTTGGGCTTGTTCATTTCTCATTTTACCCTCAAAATGGAACGGCATGGTAACAATACCAACGGTTAAAATGTCTAACTCTTTAGCCATTTTAGCTATAATTGGTGCGGCTCCTGTTCCGGTTCCACCACCCATTCCAGCGGTAATAAAAATCATTTTTGTATTGGTATCCAACATGCGCTGCAAGTCCTCAAAACTTTCAACGGCAGATTGCTCGCCAACATCCGGATTTGCACCTGCACCTAAACCTTCGGTTAAGTTTAACCCCAACTGAATTTTATTTGGAACACCACTGTTTTGAAGGGCTTGCGCATCGGTATTACAAATTACAAAATCAACACCTTTAATCCCTTGTTGAAACATGTGATTAATGGCATTACTTCCGCCGCCCCCGACGCCTATTACTTTGATAACATTTGATTGATTTTTAGGTAAATCAAAAGAAATGTTTGTTTCGAATTCTTTGTTGCTGCTCATGAATTTCGTTTTATATGTACTTAATTATTGTCTTATTTATTATTCTTTTCTTGTGGTTGCCTTACTCGGCATTGTCTAAAAAATCTTTTATACGTTCTGAAAATTTGTCCAAAAAAGATTTTTTTGGTGGTTTTGGCTGCTCCTCTATAATTTCTTCTTCTTCTTCCGCTTCCGGTTCATTTATAGATTCCTCATAAGCGACTTCCATTTTTTTACGTTCTTGTCTTTTTAAGCCGTCCATGACTAATCCAACAGCTGTTGCATAAAGCGGACTCGTAACTTCATCGTCACTATTACCAGCTAAATGCTCGTTTGGAAAACCAATTCGGGTATCCATACCCGTTATGTATTCTACCAACTGCTTTAAATGTTTTAGTTGTGCGCCACCACCTGTTAAAACAATACCTGCAATTAGCTTTTTCTTTTGTTCTTCGTGACCGTAATTTTTTATCTCTACATAAACTTGCTCCACAATTTCCACAACACGTGCATGGATAATTTTAGATAAGTTTTTTAAGGTGATTTCTTTCGGTTCACGACCTCTTAATCCAGGAATAGAAACAATTTCATTTTCCTTATTTTCACCTGGCCACGCAGAACCAAATTTTATTTTAAGCAATTCGGCTTGTTTTTCAATTATAGAACAACCCTCCTTAATATCTTCTGTAATAACGTTACCTCCAAATGGAATAACAGCTGTATGACGAATAATACCATCTCTAAAAATGGCTAAATCCGTTGTACCACCACCTATATCTATTAATGCGACACCGGCTTCTTTTTCTTCCTGACTTAACACAGCATTTGCCGATGCTAAAGGCTCAAGCGTAATGCCATCCAAATTTAATCCTGCACTTTTAATACAACGACCTACATTTCGGATAGATGATACTTGACCAACTACCACATGGAAATTAGCTTCCAGTCTGCCACCGTACATACCCACTGGCTCTTTAATTTCCGCCTGACCATCCACTTTATATTCTTGTGGCAAAACATGAATTATTTCTTCACCAGGAAGCATGACTAACTTATGTACTTGGTTAATCAGTTTTTCAATATCTTCATCGTTAATTACCAGTTCGGAATTAGCACGCGTTATATAATCGCTGTGTTGTAAACTACGAATATGCTGACCTGCAATACCAACCGTTACATTTTCAATTTTAACATCGCAAGCCGCTTCTGCTTCTTGCACTGCTAATTGAATAGACTGAATGGTTTGTGTAATATTATTTACCACACCACGATGCACACCTAAACTTTTAGATTTTCCAATACCTAAAATCTCTACTTTTCCATATTCATTTTTACGACCAATCATAGCCACAATTTTTGTGGTTCCGATATCTAATCCTATTGCAATAGTTCCTTCCATGATTTAAGATTTAGTGCACACTACTTGGCTATCAAACTGCAGATTCACCTTACTGTAATTATTCAATATCTTTTCTTTAAATGCCTTTTTATAAAAGACTTTTAAATTATTTATTTTCTTATCTAATTTTTCTAAACCGCCAACATATACTTCAAAAGCGCATTGTCTTAACCGCAGTGAGATACTTTTGTCTTTATGCTGATGAATGCTCGTGACATGTTTACTTAAAAACGCATCATCTTTAACTTTCATTGCCATTTCATACACGTTTTGAAGGTCGTTTTTTGACACATCTCCTGTAACAAGTGGCACTCTAGCTGTATAATTTGTTGATAACGGCATGTAATTCCCGGCATCATCAATATAAAAAGACGCCGAATGTTCAACTCGGGCTATCGGTTTTTTTTGTTCTACATCAGCAACTAAACGTCCGTTAACATCAATAAACACTTGGGCTGACTTAATCATTGGATTAGAATTCAGGGCAGATTCCAATAAATTCAAATCTATGGTTTCTTTAGGCACATTTTTAGTACCTCCTTGATTTACTATTAACAATTTACTAACAGTTTCATGTGTAATAAACAGGTTATCCTCTCCATTGAAATTAATTTCCGGATTACTCACCAAACGTTTGTCATTTTTCTTGGAAGAAAATGCAAATAAACCGACTACTAGCATTAGTAGAAAGAACATCTTTATATAGTTCCAATTAATTTTCATGATTCAAAGCTTGTTTTATATGTTTTACTTGTTCGCCAATATCGCCAGCTCCAATTGTTAAAATAACATCTGCTTGACTTGCTTTAACTTTGTTAATTAAATCAGATTTTGAAATGAGTTGTTTATGCGCATTCGTCATTTTTTCTAATAACCACGATGCTGTAACACCTTCAATTGGTAATTCGCGTGCTGGATAAATGTCCAACAACATCACCTCGTCAAATTGTGATAGACTCTCTGCAAAATCTTCAGCAAAATCCCGGGTTCTACTAAATAAATGGGGTTGAAAAATAGCCAAAACCTGTTTTCCAGGATACATTTCTCGAACCGCCTGATGTACGGCATTTATTTCTTCCGGATGATGGGCATAGTCATCTATATACACCAAATCATCTTGTTTTATATGATATGAAAACCTACGTTTTACGCCTTTGTAAGACGCTAAAGCTTTGACGATCTGTTGGTGAGGGCAACCATATTCTACAGCCATCGCCAAGGCTATTAGTGCATTAGACAAATTATGTCTACCAGGTAGGTTAAATTCTAAATTTTCAAGTATCGTTTTTGGTGTTTTTACATCGAAAATATACGCACCGTTTTCAATTTTTATATTTTGAACGGAATAATCCGAAACATTTTCAATACCATAAGTAAGTCCTGAAATTGGTAAACCATTTTTTACAAATAACGTTCCACCTTCCTTTAATTTATGCGCAAAATCGTGAAAGGATTTTTCCAATTCAGAAGCATCGCCATAAATATCCAAATGATCCGCATCCATGGATGTGATACACGCTATATTCGGTGAGAGCGTTAAGAAGGACCTATCAAATTCATCGGCTTCTACAACGGATACCTCCGTACCATTTAAAATTAAATTCGAATTGTAATTCTCACTTATACCACCCAAAAATGCCGTAACAGGAACATCACAAACATTCATTATATGTCCTAAAATACTGGTTGTTGTTGTTTTTCCGTGTGTACCTGCAACTGCTAAACAGAAGGTATTTTCGGTAATTAATCCCAATACTTGAGAGCGTTTTAAAACGCGATAACCACTATTATTAAAATAGGCCAATTCCTTATGATCTTTTGGAACAGCAGGCGTATAAACCACTAACGTGTTGTTACTATTCAATAAATAATCTTCTAAATTAGCTACTGTATCTTCAAAATGAACTGAAATACCTAAATCAATTAATGCTTCCGTAATGTCGGAAGGTGTTTTATCATATCCCGACACGCGTTTACCATTCGCATGAAAATATCGAGCAAGCGCACTCATACCGATACCTCCAATACCAATGAAATAGACGTTATGTATAGAATCTAGATTCATTTATTCGATTTATTTAATAGCAACTCTACTTCATCAGCAATATGAGTCGTTGCATCTACCATAGCTAACTTTTTTATATTATCGCCTAGCATTTGTTGCTTTTCTGGTGCAATAATTAATTGGGTGAATTTATTTTGAAAATCCACTTCCAAATCATTTTCTGTTATTAATATAGCTGCGTCTTCATCTACAATTGCTTGCGCATTTTTTGCTTGATGGTCTTCGGCTACATTAGGGGACGGAATGAATATAACCGGTTTGCCAACAATGCATAATTCCGAAACCGAAATTGCACCTGCACGCGATATAATAATATCGGCCGCCGCA
The DNA here is from genome assembly GCF_042657385.1 of Bizionia hallyeonensis. Taxonomy (NCBI): domain Bacteria; kingdom Pseudomonadati; phylum Bacteroidota; class Flavobacteriia; order Flavobacteriales; family Flavobacteriaceae; genus Bizionia; species Bizionia hallyeonensis. Next base: position 14,391 of record NZ_JBHSLA010000001.1, read on the forward strand.
TAAACATAAGCCATATCGTTAATAAACGCATGAACTTGGATGTTTTTAGTGTTTCCGTAAATTTTGTATTTATCATAATACAACTTACCACACTGCCAGATAACCTGAATATTATGGGTTAATAAGAAATCGAGTTCCTTTTCAATCAACTCATTAATCCGTCTAGCTCCTAAACTTCCTCCTAAAACAAGAATGGTTTTTTTATCTTTTTCAAGCGAAAATTTCCCGAAAGCATCATCCCGTTTTTTGGCAATATGCAACAAGTCCGCTCGCACTGGATTTCCCGTTTTTATGATTTTATCTTTAGGGAAAAATCGTTCTAGTCCATCATAAGCCACACAAATTTTATCAGCCTTTTTGGCCAATAACTTATTGGTTATTCCAGGGTATGAATTTTGTTCTTGAATTAAACTCGGGATGCCTTTTGATGTAGCAATCTGCAATAAAGGACCACTAGCAAAGCCGCCAGTTCCAATTACCACGTCTGGCTTGAATTCGGTAATTATTTGGCGTGATTTCCATAAACTACTTATCAGTTTAAAGGGAAAACTTAAATTCTTCAACGTTAATTCTCGTTGGATTCCAGAAATCCACAAGCCTATAATTTTATAGCCCGCTTGTGGTACCTTATCCATTTCCATACGGTCTTTTGCGCCTACAAATAAAAATTCAGCATTTGGAAAACGCGACTTCAATTCGTTTGCAATAGCAACAGCTGGATAAATATGACCACCTGTACCACCGCCTGAAAGAATTATTTTGTATGTCTTATTCGTATTTGTCACTACTCTGTGTAATTTCTTCTTATTAAAGTGTTTCCGTTAAAATATCCAAAGGATTCTCTTCGCGTTGTTCACTATTTACTATTTCTTCTCGTTTTGCACTAACGCTTAGAATAATTCCGAGCGCCAAACAGGTCATCCAAATAGATGTTCCTCCACTACTTATTAAGGGCAAGGTTTGGCCTGTAACTGGAAATAATTGTACTGCTACAGCCATGTTTATTAAGGCTTGGAAAACAATAGGCAAACCAACACCTAAAACAACTAGTTTTCCGAATATGGTTTCCGATTTTTGGGAAACAATAACAATTCGAAACAATAAAGCCAAATACAAAAATAACACGGAGAAACCACCAATTAATCCGTACTCCTCCACAATGATGGCGAAAATAAAATCGGATGATGATTGCGGTAAAAAGTTTTTCTGATAACTCTTGCCAGGCCCAACGCCTTGCACGCCTCCAGTTGCAATGGCTATCTTTGCTTTTTCTATTTGATAATCTTCTTCTGTAATGGCATCATCGGAAAAACTTTCCACACGACTCATCCATGTATCCACACGGTTTGGCATAGCATCTGGAAAGGCTTTTGCCGTTAACACAAAAAGCGTTAAGGCTAGGATTCCCAAACCAATTATAATTCCTAGATACCGAACCGGATAGCCACCCAAAAACACAAGGATTACAACCATACTGAACATAATAGCAGCCGTTGAAAAGTTGGCTGGCAAAATTAGTGCTAGCACAAAAAACACAGGCGTCCAAAGTGGCAGAATGGATTCCTTAAAGGTGATTACTCGATCCTTAATTTTAGCCATATAGTGCGCCACATAAACCATGAGCACCACAAATGCAAAAGTAGATGTCTGAAACGACATACCTACCACCGGTATTTGAATCCAGCGACTCGTGTTGGTTCCAGCGCTGGATGACCCTTGCATAAGCGTTAAAACCAGCAACATTAAAACTACCGGTAACAGCAAAATGGAAATAGCTCGAAAATACTTGTAAGGCATTTTATGAACTATAAAAACAATTAAAAAGCCTAATACCAAATGCATAATGTGACCAAAAAATATGGAGAATGTCCCTTTTCCAGCACCATTGTACGCTAAATTACTAGCCGCACTATAAACTGGTAAAAAGGAAAATATAGCCAATAGCGCCACTATTGCCCATAGATATTTATCACCTTTTATGTTTTTAATAATTGGATGCACTTGTTTTCTTTGTTATCTCTATTACCTTTTTAATCACTTTGCAATACGCTAAATGAGACTTCTATTTTTATAAATTTCTTACCGATTCTTTAAATTGACGACCACGATCTTCATAATTTTCGAATAAATCGAAACTTGCACAAGCTGGAGATAGTAAAACATTATCACCTGATTCTGCAATTTTATAAGCAATCTTAACCGCTTCATTCATGTATTGAGTTTCCACAATAATATCAACCATGGATTCAAAATTCTCAAACAATTTCTTATTGTCAACACCTAAACAAATAATAGCTTTTACTTTTTCATTGATAAACGGAAATAACTCTTGGTAATCGTTGCCTTTATCTTGCCCTCCAACAATCCAAACGGTTGGTGCGTTCATACTTTCTAAAGCATAATAAGTAGCATTAACGTTGGTGGCTTTGGAATCGTTGATGTAATTCACTTTATTAATTTTCAAAACCTGCTCCAAGCGATGCTCGACACCATGAAAATTCTCTAAACTTTCACGAATGGTTTGTTTTCTTATTTTTAGTAAGTGCGCAACGGTAGACGCTGCCATAGCGTTCTTAATATTGTGTTTTCCTTGTAATGCTATATCCTTTGTTGGCATAATTATTTGATTGTTATCTATTGTTATTTTTAGTGTCTCTTTTTCTAAATACGCGCCATTTTCTATAATTTTCGTTAATGAAAACGGCAATAATGTTGATTGAACTGGGTATTTTTCTAGCCAATTGGTGATGACTTCATCATCGGCATCATAAATCAAATAATCTTCAGATGTTTGATTCATGGCAATTCTAAATTTTGAGGCGATATAATTATCAAATTTATAATCATACCGATCCAAATGATCTGGTGTTATGTTTAGTAAAACAGCAATGTGTGGTTTAAAATGAACACAATTATCTAATTGAAAACTGCTAATTTCCAGCACATAGCTTGGGAAATTATTTTCCAAAACTTGCTTAGCAAAACTGTCGCCAATATTTCCGGCTAAACCAACTTCCAATTCTTGTTTTAACACATGATGTGTTAATGAAGCTGTTGTTGTTTTGCCATTGCTACCAGTTATCCCAACTAAGGTTGCTTGAGTATATTGCGATGCAAATTCAATTTCAGAAATTACTGAAATACCTTTTGCTTTAAGTTGCTTTATAATTGGAACCGTATCTGGAATCCCAGGACTTTTTACAACTAAATCAGCATTTAAAACCTGTGATTCTGTGTGCTGCTCAGACTCCCATTCAATCTCATTATGTTTAAGAACGTTTATATATTTCTCTTTAATTTTTCCTTTATCTGAAACAAAAACCTCAAAGCCTTTTGCTTTTCCTAAAAGTGCTGCTCCTACACCACTTTCTCCTCCTCCTAATACGACTAATCGTTTCATTCTAAATCAGCGCTTTTATTTGCTATCTAATTTTTAGGGTTACAATGGAAATAATGGCGAGTAAAATGCCAATAATCCAAAAACGTGTCACTATTTTGCTTTCATGATAACCTGATTTTTGATAGTGATGGTGCAAAGGCGCCATTTTAAAAACTCGCCTGCCCTCACCATATTTTTTCTTAGTATATTTAAACCAACTAACCTGCATGACTACAGATAGATTTTCTGCCAAGAATATTCCACATAACACCGGAATTAACCATTCTTTTCTAACGGCAATGGCTATAACTGCTATAATTCCACCTATAGTTAAACTTCCTGTATCTCCCATAAATACTTGAGCTGGATAAGCATTATACCAAAGGAATCCAATGAGCGCGCCAACAAAAGCGGCTATATAAATGGTAATTTCTTCAACACGCGGTATGTACATAATGTTTAAATAATCTGAAAACACGATGTTACCAGAAACCCATGCAAAAATGCCAAGGGTTAATACTATAATTGCCGAAGTTCCAGCTGCCAAACCATCAATACCATCGGTAAGGTTAGCACCATTTGAAACAGCAGTTATGATAAAAATGGTTACTAGAATAAAAATAATCCAGGCATACTTTCCTAAATCTGGGCTTATCCATGTAATTAAATCGGCATAATCAAATTCATTTTCTTTAACGAATGGAATGGTTGTTTTTGTTGATTTTTCTTCTAATTGAAACAGTTTTGACGATTCTACTTTTGGATTAGCCGCCAATATTTCTTGCTGTTGTTCTTGCGGTAATTTCTCTTTTAGAGTAACATCGGGATGAAAATATAAAGTGGCACCCACAATAATTCCTAAACCAATTTGACCCAACACTTTAAATCGGCCTTTTAATCCTTCTTTGTCATTTTTAAATTTCTTGATATAATCATCAATAAACCCAATAGTTCCCATCCAAAGTGTGGTTATAACTAATAGAATGATATAGATGTTTTCTAATTTTGCAAATAACAAAACAGGAATTAAGGTTGCTAGAATGATTATAATTCCACCCATAGTTGGCGTTCCAGCTTTTTCTACTTGACCATCTAAACCTAAATCGCGAATGGTTTCACCTACTTGCTGTTTTTGAAGAAAGCGAATAATTCGTCTCCCAAAAATTGTGGATATCAACAAGGATAATATAATAGTCACAGCCGCTCTAAAGGTTAAGAAACCAAATAAAGCAGATCCCGGAAAATCATAATATTTGTCTAAATATTCAAATAGGTAATACAGCATATTATTTTTCTAATTGATTTAATAGTTCTTGAACAATTTTGAAGTCATCGAAATCAAAACGTTCGCCATTTATTTCTTGATAATTTTCATGACCCTTCCCTGCGATTAAAATAATATCATTAGGTTTTGCCATTTGACAAGCCGTTTTAATAGCTTGTTTTCTATTAGTAATTGAAACGGTTTTTTTAAAATTTTGAGGCTCAACACCTGCTTCTACCTCATTCAAAATTGTTTCTGGATTTTCTGTTCGTGGATTATCACTGGTAAAAACAACTTGCGTACTCAAAGCCGACGCAATATGTCCCATTTTAGGTCGCTTGGTTTTATCACGATCACCTCCACAACCAACAACCGTTATCAGTTCTTCGTTTTTAGTTCGGATGCTATTAATGGTTTCCAATACATTTTTCAAAGCATCAGGCGTATGCGCATAATCTACAATAGCCGTTATTTTTGATTCGGAAATTAGATATTGAAAACGTCCTGAAACACTTTTTAAATCGCTTATCAATCTTAAAATTTCCACTTTCTCTAAACCTAATAATTCAGCGGTTGCGTAAATTGCCAACACGTTATAAGCATTGAAACTTCCTATTAATCGCGTCCAAACTTCACTATCATTAATTTTTAGTAATAATCCTGTAAACTGATTTTCTAAAATTTGCGCTTTATAATCGGCATAACTTTTTAAGGCGTAGGTATGTTTTTTGGCGGCAGAATTCTGCAACATGATTAAACCATTTTTATCATCCACATTTACTAATGCGAATGCATTTTTAGACAAGCCATCAAAAAAAGCTTTTTTCACATCGCGATACTCCGCAAAACTGCTGTGATAATCCAAATGATCATGGGTTAAATTGGTGAAAATCCCACCTTCAAATTGTAACCCTTCCGTACGTTTTTGATGAATACCATGCGAGCTGACTTCCATAAAACAAAACTCGACTCCAGCATCATTCATCTGTTTTAAATAGCTGTTGATAGAAATGGAATCTGGTGTCGTATGTGTGGCTTTAAATTCAGCATCATCTACCATAATTTTAACGGTAGATAACAAACCAACCTTATAACCCGCACTTTTAAACAACTGATATAATAAAGTGGCAATAGTCGTTTTTCCATTGGTTCCCGTAACACCAACTAATTTTAAATTAGCCGAAGGAACACCATAAAAATTAGAAGCCATAATTGCCAAAGCACTCGACGTATCACTGACTTCAACATAGACTATGTTGTCAATTAAAGTATCTGGAAGGTGTTCACAAACTACCGCAACACACCCTTGATTAATGGCGGTTTGAATATAATCGTGACCATCTGAAACGGTCCCTTTTACAGCGATGAATACGTCATTTTTAGTCACCTTTCTAGAATCGAAAACCAAATTATTTACAGACACAGTCGTACTTCCTGCAACAGCAAGTAACGGTACTTTATAGAGTATGTCTTTTAAAATCATCATGATGCTTGAATAGTTACTATTTGATTCTTCTTTATTTTTTCGCCTTTAGTAATGGATTGAATTTTCACTTGACCAACACCTTCTGCTTTCACATTTAATCCCATATTTTCTAATAAGGCAATAGCGTCCATTGCTGGCAGCCCAACAACATTTGGCATAATTGTTTTATAGGTTTGTGCGGTTTTAAAATAGGCGTCATACTCGGCATTTACCGCAATATCATTCACCTCCAAAGTTTCAACTACATCAATAATTGGGGTGTCGGTAAATATTTTTTGTGCTATACGTTTAAAAACAGGCCCGGAAACATCAGCTCCATAAAACCCTTTTTTAACGCTTGGCTTATGAATAACTACTATACACGAGTATTTAGGGTTTTCAGCAGGAAAATAACCTGCAAAAGACGACACATACCGTTTGTTTTCATCCCAGTCTTTTTTCCAATATTCGGTTTTAGCTGTCCCTGTCTTTCCTGCCATTGAAAAATAAGGCGAATACAGAGATCTTCCTGTACCACGAACCACCACATTCTTCAAAATTTCTTGCATTTCCCGAATGGTTTTATCGGAGGCTATTTTCTTATTTATGATATACTTATCAAACGTCTCTATATTTTTATCAAGCTCTTTTACTGATTTAATAAAACGTGGTTTCACCATAACACCATTATTTGCAATAGCATTGTAAAATGTAAGGGTTTGTAAAGGCGTCATCTCCATATTGTAACCGTAGGCCATGGAAGGCAAAGCATTCTTACTCCAAATATCATCGCCTGGACTTGGAATTACAGGTTTCCCTTCACCTAAAATGGGCAAGCCTAAAGGTTTATGTAAAGACCAACTTTTTATACGATTGATAAATTTATCAGGGTTTTTAGAGTAGTGCTCATCTATAATAGTTGCGAGCCCAATATTTGAAGACACTTCCAGTGAACGAGCGGCAGATATTTTACCATAACCGCCATGTTTGGAATCTGTAATAGTACGGCCATAAAATACTTTACGCCCTTTTTTTGTATCCACAATTGTTGATGTATCTATCACCTTATCTTCCAAAGCCGCCATTAAAGCCATAACTTTAAATGTAGAACCTGGTTCATGAGATTCTCCAACAGCATAATTTAATTTTTCGTAATAACCTCCACTTTTCGTTTTTCCTAAATTTGAAATAGCACGAATTTCACCAGTTGCCACTTCCATAACAACCACACAACCGTGTTCGGCTTCATAGGTTTCTAACTGTTGCAATAACGCGTGATGCGCTATATCTTGGATATTCACACTTAATGTAGTGTAAACATCATAGCCATCTCTAGGTTCAATCTGGTTGTAATCGGCAATAGGTTTCCATTGCCCTTTTCCTATTTTTTGTTTTAAACGCCTTCCGTCTGTGCCACGTAAATATTTAATTCCAAAAGCGCCATCAATTCCCGCTCGAGTTGCGTTGCCTTTTTCATCAAAACGTTCGTAGCCAATAGAACGCTGTGCAATTCCTCCCAAGGGATGTTCTCGTTTGGTAGTTTGCTCTACAATTAAACCGCCTTTAAAAGCACCCAAATTCAAAAGTGGAAAATTGCGCATGCGCACATAGTCCGAATACCCGATATCGCGAGCCAACAAATAATACCTGTTTTTATTAGCACGTGCCTTTCTAATTTCTTTTTGATAATATGCGGATGGTTTTCCCGAATACTTAGATAACGAATCGCATAATGGCTTTAACAACGATTCAAATCGCGTTGCTGAAGGTGTCAATGCATCCATACGAATATCATATTTTGGAATGGATGTAGCCAATAAATTACCATTGGCAGAATATACGTTCCCGCGATTAGCAGGAATCACAACATCTTTAATGGTCCGTTCTTCTGCCATGCTACGATACTTTTCGCCATGCAGCATTTGGATACTTAAAAGTTTAAACACGACTGCTAGAGCGAAGATGAACATACATCCTGCTACAAAATATAATCGGTTTGATATGTTCTTCTCGTTTGTTGCCAAGCTGAACTACTTTTTAGATTTAACTTTAATTTTTGTTGGCGGTATTTCTGAAATTGCCAACCCTTTTTTTTCCATTTTCAATTCTACAACGGTTTCTTTTTTCAGTTCCATAAGGCGTGTCCTGCCATCCACAAAAGCCGACCGTAATTCTTTTGCTTCATTATTTAATTGTGCAATTTGATGTACTTTTTTATCTGCACTATGGGAACTGGCTATCATAACAATGGCTAAAACGGAAACGAACAAAATCATTCGCCAGCTTTTAGGCGCATCTTCATTTATAAGAAACGTTCCTTTTAGTATGTTATTAATCCCCTTTTTCATTTGATTCTCTATTTAATAGGAATTATAGTTTTTTAGCAATTCGAAGTTTGGCACTTCTTGCGCGATTATTTACTTTTATTTCTTCTCGCGATGGCACTATTAAACTACCAACCTTTTTCATTGGCACTTCAAAATTGCCAAACACATCGCGTTCTGGTTCGCCTTCAAAAAGACCATTTCTTATAAAACGTTTTACCAATCTATCTTCTAATGAATGATAAGAAATAACGCTTAACCTGCCTCCTTTCACCAAAATCTCTGGTGCTTGTAACAAAAAGGATTTTAAAACTTCAATCTCCTGATTCACTTCAATACGAATGGCTTGATAAATTTGAGCCAATACTTTGTTTTCCTTTTTATGCTGTAAAAATGGCTTTAAAGCCAATTTTAACTGATCACTGGTTTTAATGGGCTCTAATTTTCGCTGCTCAACTATAGCGCGTGCCATAGCATTTGCTTGTCGTAACTCGCCATATTGCCAAAGCACTTGACTTATTTGCTCTTCATCATAATCATTCACCACATTATAAGCAGACAAATCACTTTTCTGATTCATACGCATATCTAAATCCGCTTCAAAGCGAGTAGAAAATCCGCGTTCTGCTATATCAAATTGATGAGATGACACGCCAAAATCGGCCAAAATACCATCCACTTCTTTCGCGCCATAGAATCGTAAAAAACGCTTCATAAACTGAAAATTCTCATGAATTAGCGTAAATCGTTCGTCATCAATCGTATTTTCAAGGGCATCAGGATCTTGATCAAAAGCAAAAAGCTTCCCATTTTCCCCCAAACGTTTTAGGATTTCTTTACTGTGCCCACCACCTCCAAAGGTGACATCCACATAGACACCATCTTCTTTAATATTCAAACCATCAACGGTTTCTTTCAGTAAAACTGGATTATGATATTCCATGATCGTCATCGTCTTGTCCCATTACTTCCTCCGCCAAATCAGCAAAATCTCCTGTAGCATCATCAATAGCTTGCTCGTATTTATCTTTATCCCAAATCTCAACGATGTTGATTGCACTTGACATAACTATTTCTTTTGAAATATCTGCGAATGCAACTAGATCTTTAGGAATAAGCAAACGACCAGTTGCATCCACCTCAATAATTTTAACACCCGCCGTGAAGCGACGTATAAAATCATTGTTCTTTTTCTTAAACCGATTTAACTTATTTACTTTTTGCATCAAGACCTCCCATTCAGCCATTGGATACAATTCCAAACACGGTTGAAAAACAGCACGTTTTAAAACAAATCCGTTTTGCAAAGCAGGCGCCAACTGTTTTTTCAGCGCAGCAGGCAACATCAGTCGTCCTTTTGCGTCTACTTTACATTCGTATGTTCCTATTAATGAGCTCAAAGCGGTTTGTATCGATTCTCGGGTTTAAGATTCAAATATATTGAAAATTTTACCACCTTTTACCACTTTCTACCACTTTGTTGATAATTTTTCGATTATATGTGAAGAAAAGTCGATTTGAAAACACAGAAAAGTCCTTTAAGAACTACCAATCAGGAAATTAAACGCTGAAAAACTTTAACATTTAGCAATTGTTAACATCTTGATTAAAAGTCTGCCATGTCACTTTTAAGAAAAGTGAATATATTCACAATGATTTACCTATATTTGTTTGAAGAAAAGACTAACCAATTAATGGCGCATAGATTAAAAAAAGAGAAAAGCTATAGTTACATAGAGGTAGGAGAAGGCACACCCATCATTGTTTTACATGGTTTAATGGGTGGATTAAGCAATTTTGATTCTGTAACTAATTATTTCAGTCAAAAGGGGTATCGTGTAATTATTCCTGAATTACCGATTTATTCCATGTCGCTTTTAAAGACAAACGTAAAAAGTTTTGCCAAGTATTTACACGATTTCATAGAATTCAAGGAACTTGATGAGGTTATTTTATTGGGAAACTCCTTGGGCGGACATATTGGTTTGTATCATACGAAATTATACCCAAAAAAAGTAAAAGGTTTAATTATTACCGGAAGCTCTGGACTTTACGAAAGCGCCATGGGTGGCGGCTACACAAAGCGTAGTGATTACGAGGTGATTAAGAAAAAAGCACAAGACGTTTTTTATGACCCTGAAGTAGCCACTAAAGAAATTGTTGACGAAGTTTACGAAACTGTAAACGACAGGAATAAACTAATTAAAACCTTGGCTATTGCTAAAAGCGCTATTCGTCATAATATGGCAAAAGATTTACCAAATATGAAGACGCCAACTTGTATAATTTGGGGGAAAAATGATACGGTTACACCACCAGAAGTGGCGGTTGAATTTGACGAATTATTACCAGATTCAGAATTATTTTGGATTGATAAATGTGGCCATGCAGCCATGATGGAACATCCCGATGAATTTAACACCATTCTAGATGGTTGGTTAACGAAACGCGGATTATAAAACAGTAACTCTTAAAAACCCAAAATTCTGGGAAAAAGCTATGGAAATTAAATCGGCAGAATTTGTAATGAGCAATTCTGATGTTGCAAAATGTCCCAAAAACTTGGTTCCTGAATATGCCTTTATTGGGCGCAGCAATGTTGGGAAATCCTCATTAATCAACATGCTTACAAGTAGAAAAAGTCTAGCTAAAACGTCAGGTAGACCTGGAAAAACACAGCTTATAAACCATTTCTTAATTAATAAAAATTGGTATTTGGTAGATTTACCGGGCTATGGCTATGCGCGTGTATCCAAAAGCTCCAAAAAAACATTTCAAAAGTTTATAACGGATTATTTCACACAACGTGAGCAATTGGTGTCCGCTTTTGTTTTAGTAGATATTAGACACAAACCGCAGTCCATAGATTTAGAGTTTATGGCATGGATGGGTGAAAACGGCATTCCTTTTTCCATAATTTTCACCAAAGCTGATAAGCTAAAACCGCAAGCCATTTTAAACCATGTAGCCGATTACAGTGCTATTATGCTAGAAACTTGGGAGGACATGCCAAATTATTTTATTACATCTTCTTCTAAAAACATTGGTAAAGATGATGTTCTGAAATACATTCATGAGCTGAATGAAAACATGAAGGAATGAAAACCTGCTTTCATTTCTATTTAAAATTCCTACCGCACAATTTATAGTTGCAAGAAAACATCTTTTAAGTAATCCCTAACGAATAAATTTTTAGACAATCAAAAAGTGTGGCGTTATGACTTCACGTCCAAGGCATCCCGAAGCGCATTTCCCATGAGCATAAAGGCCATAACCAAACTCATAATGCAGAATCCTGGAATTAAAGCCAAATAGGGTTTTCCAAGAATGATGTAATTGTAATGATCTTTTATCATAGCTCCCCAACTTGCCATAGGTGGTTGTGCACCAATTCCTAAAAAGCTCAAGCCACTTTCAATTAAAATAGCTGCCGCGAAATTAGCTGCCGAAATTACAATAACTGGCGCCATAATGTTTGGTAGGATATGTTTGGTGATTATTCTAAAATCATTAAAACCCAACGCACGTGCCGCTGTAACATACTGCATTTCTTTAACACCCATAACTTGACCACGTACTACACGAGCTACTTCCACCCACATAGTTAAACCTACGGCAATAAACACCTGCCAAAACCCCTTTCCTAAAGCTAACGTAATGGCGATTACCAGAAGTAAGGTTGGTATGGACCAAGACACATTTATAAACCACATAATAATGGCATCCACACGACCACCAAAATAACCAGCCACGCTACCCATAAAAATGCCAATTACCAGAGATATAAAAACGGCTATAAAGCCAATGAAGAAGGATATTCTAGCACCAACAAGTGTTCTGCTTAATAAATCACGACCATATTTATCAGTTCCGAAAAGGAAGGTTTTATTCGAAATTAAATCTGATTCAGAAAGGCCATTCATGTCTATCGTTTTGGTCATGCCTTCTAAACCATCAGACGCATATTCTGTATAGGTTACTGTATTATTTTGGATAGAATAAGACGTTATTGGGATTTCAGTATCTTGAATTTTCTTCCCAAAGAATATACTTGAAAAGAACGAATCTTCCATTTCTGTTTCTTGAGGAATAGTTAGCATTTGAACCGTAAATCCTGGTTTTTTAGAATGTATAGACAAATGCATCTGATTGGCATACTGGGAGTTATCAGGCGCAATTACATAAGCAAATATGGAAATTACCCCAACAAAAACAATAAATCCCAAACTAAAAACGCCCCAGAAATCTTTTTTGAATTTCTGGAGCGCTAATTGACTTAATGAGTTGGATTGTTGACTCATGAATTTCTAGTCCTTAACTGTCGCCATTTTTTTAATATTATACGATGTCTTTAGATCTTGCAAAACATGTAATGCTTCTTCAACATACACATCTTTGCTTAAGCTTTCATGCCAGCGCTGACGTTTGTCCTTTAAAACAGTATCCTGAACAAAAAGCTTTTGTTCATAAGGCAATGACTCGTATGTTAAATTGGTTTGGTATTCTCCAATTTTATCAAAGGTTTTGGATTCCGTTTCGTTGGCATCTAATTTCGCTTTGTAGTCTTCATAATTTAATGGGTAGGTTTTTTCATCCATTCGTGCCCGAACCCATTGCGCATTATCTGCAATTAATTTGAGCTGTTCGTTATCTTTCATACGCTCATTACTCATTTTTATGGTGGTATCATAATCAAAATAACCTTCCCATAATTTATAGTCGGCTGCATCAATTTCATCCCAAGACAATGGGTTTCTCTGATCCTTTTCACCAATATCTATATAACTGAAACGGTCTGGAACAACCACATCACTTTTTACACCTTCCAACTGAACAGATCCACCATTAATCCTATAATATTTTTGTCTCGTAACTTTTAAAGCGCCCAAATCTCCTTCTTGATTATTTCTAACCATGTTGTTTAAATCATAAAAAGATTGAACAGTTCCTTTGCCATAGGTTTGTTTACTTCCAATAATAATAGCGCGTTTATAATCTTGCATGGCTGCAGCCATAATTTCTGAAGCTGATGCAGAAAATTCATTAACTAAAATTACTAATGGACCATCCCAAACTATAGATTTATCGGTATCGTTTAATACTTCCTTTGGATGCTCTGTTGAACGCACTTGAACAATTGGGCCATCTTCAATAAAAAGTCCGGCCATTTCCACAACGGTTTGAAGTGATCCACCGCCATTGTTACGCAAGTCTAAAACCAAACCTTCCATGCCTTGCTCTTTAAGACGAATAATTTCATTCTTAACATCATTAGCTGCGTTTAATTTTTGATAATCTTCAAAATCTGCGTAAAATTTTGGCAGGTTTATAATTCCAAAATTCTTGCCATCCTTCTTAACAAAAGCGGACTTGGCGTGGGTTTCTTCAATTTCCACTATATCCCGCGTAATTTTTATTACTTTGGTTGTACCATCAACTTTTTTAACCGTTAAAAACACATTAGTTCCTTTAGGACCTTTTATCAGTTTAATAGCATCATCAATACGCATACCCGTTATGGTAATGGCATCTTTTTCATATTCCTGACGCACTTTCATAATTACATCACCTACTTCCAACTCTTTTCCTCTCCAGGCTGGACCTCCTGAAATTAATTCCAAGATTTTAGTATTATCATTTCGCTTTTGTAAACGCGCCCCAATACCTTCTAATTTTCCGGCCATATCTTGATTAAAAGCCTCCTTATCTTGAGGTGCAAAATATGTAGTATGTGGATCAAATTCTTGGGCAATTGCATTGATGTACATTACAAACCAGTCATCGCGATCTAAATCATCTATATAATCGTTGTAATAAATATCAATAGTTTTAAGTGTTGCTTCACGCGATTCTTTTTCAATTTCAGCCATCGATTTTTTAACAACGCGATCCGTGTTTAAAGAATCGGCACGGGCATTTATTTTTTCTAAATTTTCCTGCTCCACCATCAATTCATCATAATTTGATAAATTGCTATATTTTAAACGTTGTCTCCATCTATCTGTTAATTCTTTCTTATTCTTCACATAGCCGATGTTTTCATAATCTGCATCGTAGGTTTCGTTTTTCGCATAATCAAAAGGTTCATCTAAAATAGTTTTATAGATAACTTTAGCTTCTTCAATACGTTTTATTAAACGCTCATGTGTTAAGTTGAAGAATGAAATATCATAAGCTTTCAATTGATCATCTAACTCCGTTTTATATTTCGAAAATTCTTCAATATCCGATTTGTAGAAATATTGTTTTAATGGATCTATCTGGTCGAGATAATCCAAATACACCTGTTCAGAAAAGTTGTCATCCATTGCTTTTGGATCAAAATGACCACGTTCTAAAACGTAGGTTATTACTTGAATAAGCAATTTATCTTTATCCGGATCATCAAATGTTTTGGTAGTAAAACTACAGGATGCAAATGCCAGTAACAGCAAGAGCACTAAAATATTATAATTCCTTTTCATAAGTCTCAAAAAAAGCATAGATTATTTTTCACTAAATTAATGAAAAAACCATGCCAATTAAACCAATCACTAATAATTTTTTGTTAAACCATATAAATTCAGGCATTGCACATGATTTTATGTATTTTAGCAACCGTAATAAACGAAAATAAAATGACAAAAAGACCACTAATTTTAGTCACAAACGACGATGGTATAACAGCTCCTGGCGTGCGCGCATTAATTGAGGCCGTAAAAGATTTAGGCGATATTGTGGTGGTAGCACCAGATAGCCCACAAAGTGCCATGGGCCATGCCATAACCATTAATTCTACTTTGCATTTAGAGCGTGTAAAAATTGATGAATCTGGGCGTATTGAATACAGCTGTTCGGGTACACCTGCAGATTGCGTAAAATTAGCGGTTAACGAAATTTTAGATAGACGTCCAGACCTTTGTGTTTCTGGTATAAACCACGGTTCAAATTCCTCTATAAATGTTATTTATTCAGGAACAATGAGTGCTGCTTTGGAGGCTGGAATTGAAGGTGTGCCTGCTATTGGCTTTTCGCTTTTAGACTATAATTATAATGCCGATTTTTCCGCGGCCAAAATTATAGCAAAAAAGGTAACGCAAGAAGTTTTAAAAAACGGTCTACCAAAAGATATTGTATTAAACGTTAACATTCCAAACCTGAAGAAAGAAGACATTAAGGGCATTAGAATATGCCGACAAGCCAAGGCAAACTGGCAAGAAGAATTTGATAAACGCCAAACACCTCAAGGGAAAGATTATTATTGGTTAACTGGGAAATTTGTTAATTTAGATAAAGGCGAAGACACAGATGAATGGGCTTTAGAAAACGGTTTTGTTTCCGTGGTTCCGGTTCAATTTGATTTAACAGCGCACCATTATGTTCAGCAATTAAATACATGGAATTTTAATGATTAAAAAAGAAGTTTTTATCGGTTTATTAGTGGGCTTAATTGCCAATGCCATAGGTGTATATTTAGCTACTATGGTTTTAGGGAATCATACTGATTTTATCATGGCACTAAAAAATGCTTCTGCTGAAGGTTTTCTAGGAAAATTGGTGAGCCTTGGAGCCATTTTAAATTTAGCCGCCTTTTTTATCTTTATTAAGAAAAAACAAGATTATCGCGCTAGAGGTGTGCTTTTAGCAACCGTTATTGTTGCGGTTTCAACATTTCTATTTAAATTTATGTAGTATGAAATATTATATAATTGCTGGTGAAGCTTCAGGTGATTTGCATGGTTCCAATCTCATGAAAGCTCTGAAAAAAGAAGATCCTAAAGCGGAATTTCAGTTTTGGGGAGGCGACTTGATGCAAGCCGTTGGTGGTACTTTGGTGAAACACTACAAAGAACGCTCGTTTATGGGTTTTGCGGAGGTGATTATGAACCTCTCCTCTATCTTTAAAGATTTCGATTTATGTAAAACGGATATTGCCGAATACCAACCAGATGTTATAATTTTTATAGACAATTCAGGATTTAACCTGCGTATTGCCAAATGGGCAAAAAAAGAAGGGTTTAAAACCAATTACTATATTTCACCTCAAGTTTGGGCATCCCGAGCAGGGCGTGTAAAAGACATTAAACGCGATATTGATGCCATGTACGTTATTTTACCTTTTGTTGAAACGTTTTATAAAACCCATGATTATCCTGTAACGTTTGTTGGTCATCCCCTTATTGACGCTATTTCTGGTCGTGAACAAATTAGCGAAGCAGCCTTTAGAGCAGAAAACGAATTAAGCGAAAAACCAATAATTGCACTATTACCTGGTAGTAGAAAACAAGAAATTTCTAAAATGCTATCGGTTATGTTAAGCTTGACGCCTGACTATCCTAACTATCAGTTTGTAATTGCGGGTGCACCAAGTCAGGATTACGATTTCTACAAACAGTTTATTAAAAATTCCAATGTTCATTTTATCTCAAACAAAACTTACGATTTATTAAGTGTGGCTTCCGCAGCATTGGTAACATCGGGAACGGCCACTTTGGAAGCAGCTTTATTTAAGGTTCCAGAAGTGGTTTGCTATAAAGGCAGTTGGCTTTCTTACCAAATTGGCAAGCGTTTGGTTAAGCATATTAAATACATTTCATTAGTGAATTTAATTATGGATAAGGAAGTTGTAACTGAACTAATCCAAGATGAGTTTACCCGAAAAAATCTAAAATTAGAACTCGATAAAATTTTGGATAAGCCAACTAGAAACAAGCTATTTTTGGACTACTACGAACTTGAAAAAAAGTTAGGCGGTAAAGGGGCAAGTGCTAAAACGGCACAACTAATCTATAAATCCCTTAACCCGTAAAAGGCAGACTTTAAAACAGTTTTTCTTTTGAATTTTGAACACCAGAAAGTGTTTCCTGCAGGGACTTGGCAATAGCATAACCCAATAAAGGCGGAACGGCATTTCCTATTTGCTGATATTGACTCAAACCCTTTTCCCAACTCATTTTAGTTCGCATCCCTTGAAAAATAAAGGTATCTGGAAATGATTGTAATCGCGCGCCTTCACGTGCCGTAAAATTTCGATGTAAGAACGGATGAATAAAATTACTTTGAAAAGATGCTGCAATGGTTGGCGCAGGCTTTTCAGCATGTAAACGCTGATTATTTTGCGAAAAAACAATCTTGGATTTCTCCTTCGGGTTTCCACGTTTTACCGCAGCATGTTCTTGAGAAACATGCGCCAAAGATTCACCCGCTTTAATTACCTGAAACCGATTGATTAATCGTTGGGTATGACGCATAGCTATGTGGTTAAAAACCAACGTACTTTGCTGCCGTATAAATTCTTGATAAGTATTTGATGCATCCATTTCATAAGTCATTTTTTCGGCACCTTCCGATGCTTTTATTTGTGGTAAATCGGAAATGGCTTCCCAAACGCTTACCGGTTTCTCATATGTTTTCTTTGGGAAAACCGGTTGCTTTTCTAAATCCTTTCGGATGCCAATCATAATAACCCGTTGCCTATTTTGTGGCACGCCATAATCTGAAGCTAAAAGCACTTGATATTCCACCTGATATCCAATTCCAGCATTTTCAAACTCATCTTTCATAAGTTTAATAACCTGTCCTTTTTGCATGGATAATAAGCCACGTACATTTTCCATGACAAAGGCTTTGGGCTGTAAATCGGTAACCACACGAACAAACTCATAAAACAACTCGTTTCTAGGATCTGATTTTGCTTTGTTTCTGTTTTTGTTAGCCAATGAAAACCCTTGACAAGGTGGACCTCCAACAACGACATCCACAGGCTTTGAAAGGTGTTTTTTTAATTCATTTGTAGAAATGTCTCGTAGATCGTTTTTAATAAACGGCACATTTGGAAAGTTATGGGAATAGGTTTTTTCGCAATTTTCATCCACATCACTTGCTAACAGTGTTTGGAATCCAGCCCATTTAAAACCAAGTGCTAATCCACCACAACCCGAAAACAAATCGACTACATTCATATTGTAAAATTCCTTTTGAAAGGTTAAAAGTAACCGTTTTATACCTGTTGTCCAACCAAGTTTTTAAGTTGTTATTATTTTTTATAACAAAAATGTGTATTTTTGGAAATATGCAAAAAAGCTTACTTATTTTATTATGCCTATTCTGTTTTTCGGCATGTAAATCGACAAAAAAGGCGACTAGCTCATCGAAAAGAACAACTAAATCGGCTCCAGCTGTCAAAAAAATAGGCAGTAACAGCGGGACTTATAATTCTCAGGCCGAATCTATTATAGATTACGCCAAAACGTTTAATGGCGTGAAATATAAATATGGTGGTACAACTAAAAAAGGTATGGATTGTTCTGGTTTAATTGTTACATCCTTTAAAAAAGAAGCTATACAATTGCCACGAACCACATCACAATTAGCCGTAACAGGCGATTGGGTAGATGTTAAAGAAGTTCAAAAAGGAGATTTATTATTTTTTGCTACCAATAAAAATAGCCGAAACGTGAATCATGTAGGAATTGTAACCGAATCGCGTACTGGTTTTGTTGAATTTATTCATGCCTCTACCAGTAGCGGTGTTATGATTTCAGAGCTCTCTGAAAAGTACTGGTATTTTGCATTTGTTCAAGCACGACGAATCTTGTAAGTTATTTTTGTAACTTACTAATGTGAAACTTCTTGATTTTCCGATAGTTAAACTAACATGTTGTTTCATGTTGGGTATTTTAGTGAGTTTGCAGTTGGCATTATCACTGAAGTTTTCTGTGACTTTATCTTTCGTACTACTTCTAATTGTTACCATTACTTATTTTATAAATCGTAATCAGTTTAAACAATCCATCTGGTTTGGACTAGCCACGTATTTTATGGTTATGAGTTTGGGTAATTTAAGTGTGGAAGTACATAATCATCTGAATTATGACAAACATTATACACATCAGTACTCAATTTCTGAAGCCAAATTTTCAAAGTTTCAATTACGAATTTTAGAGGTTATTAAACCCAATATATTCAACCAACGTTACATTGCTGAAATAGTAACAATTAATGGTAAAAGTGTTTTTGGAGATATTCTATTAAACATTGGTAAAGACAGCAGTTTTTCAAACCTTGAAGTAGATGATAAGATTCAAATCTTTGGCGGTTTACAAGAACTTTACAGGCCTTTAAATCCGCATCAATTTGATTACCAAAGGTATTTAGAAAACCATCAAATTTATGCTCAAATTTATAGCAAGGCTGAATTTGTTTCTGTTCTATCAAGAGAAAAACATAGCATTTATGGTTATGCTGACTATTTCCGTCAAGCGATAAATAAAGGTCTTCAGAAATATAAGTATAGTGCATCTGAATTAGCGGTTATTAACGCCCTACTTTTAGGGCAGCGTCAGGATATTGATAAAGAATTATACGCAGATTATGTGAATGCCGGTGCCATTCATATTTTGGCAATTTCCGGATTGCATATTGGCATAATTCTGTTCCTTTTAAAGTGGCTGTTTAAACCGTTAATGCTTATTAAACATGGGCGTTATATTACTGCCTTTGTCATCTTATGGATACTGTGGAGTTATGCCGTGGTTGCGGGATTATCACCCTCTATTTTACGGGCTGTAACCATGTTTAGTGTGATAACAATAGGTATGTATTTAAAACGGCCATACAATATTTATAATACCTTAGCTATTTCGGCATTTATATTACTAATATGGAATCCTATGATTTTATTTGAAATCGGTTTTCAGTTAAGTTATTTAGCGGTTATTGGAATCGTAGCAATTCATCCGCTACTGTTTGCACGCTTAAAAACACCCTATGCCTTTCCTAATAAAATCATCACGTTAATAACGGTTTCATTAGCTGCGCAGTTAGGGATTTTTCCTTTGAGTATTTTCTATTTCCATCAATTTCCTGGGCTTTTCTTATTAACTAATGTGGTTGTCATTCCATTTTTAGGATTCATTCTAGGTTATGGATTATTAATTTTCGGAATGGCTTTAATGGACGTTCCTAAGAGCTTATTGACTGATATTTTTGGAGATATTATTAGTTTGATGAATCAGTTTTTTAAATGGATTGCAGAACAGGACGTTTTCATATTTAGAGATATTCCCATGAATTGGTTTCTTGTTATTGGTCTATATCTTATAATCCTACTCTTTACGAGGTATTTTATATCGAAAGCGTTCAATAAACTTGTTTTGGCAATGGTTGTGACTTGCGTATTCCAAATAGGTTTGTTCTTTAATCAGTTTTGGTATAGTAATAACAACGAATTTGTAGTATTTCACAAAAGCAGACACAGTATTATTAGTAAAAATTCTAGATTTCACTTACAAGTATTCCACAACTTGGACAGCCTAAAATTAAAATCAGATTATAGCATTGCTAATTATCGCGTTGGGAATTTTATTAAGACGATAGACTATCAAAGCATTCAAAATGCCTATCATTTCAACCAGAAACAATTTTTAATAATTGACAGTTTGGGTGTTTACAAAAACATATCCTTTAAGCCGGATTATATTATTTTGAGCCAGTCGCCAAAAATTAATTTAAATCGACTAATCGATTCTTTAAATCCGCAAGTTATTATTGCTGATGGCAGCAATTACAAATCGTATATAAACCGATGGCATGAAACCTGTAAAACACGAAAACGCCTTTTTCACTATACAGGTGAAAAAGGCGCTTTTATATTGAAAGAAAACTAAATTAGTTTGTAAACTCTGGTTTAAAAGCTTGAGCAAACGCTTGAAAATCTTGCTGTGTTTTAAAATTGTTATGCTCATTATTTTTAAACACCTTTAAATATAACTCCAATTGTTGTGGTGTTTGATAACCAATAATAGGCGCTAATAAATTAGCATCTTCATCCAAATATACAATAGTAGGATAGGATCGGATACTAAAATAGCGAGCTAATTCATGACCTGAATTACGCTTGTTAGCTTTTGCTGGATCATAACCTGGGTTTGTATACGTTTTCCCTTTAAACGTAACAGTTTCATTTCCTTCAGCATTAAATTTTACGGCGTAAAAATGTTTATTAACATAATCTGCCACATCCTTATTTTGAAAGGTATTTTTATCTAACATTTTACAAGGACCACACCAATTGGTGTACATATCCATCATGATTTTTTTAGGTTTTTTCTTTTGAAGTTCTACAGCTTCTTCAATAGTTACCCAATTAATTTCTTGTGCCACGCTAACTGTCGAGAACCCGACAATTAGTATTAAAGTATAAAATAAATTTCTCATGTTCTATTTGTTGTATTATATGTTCCGAACTTACAAAAAACACGCCAAAAAGGCGTGTTTTGAATTAAATTTAACAATTTTATTGATTAGCGCACACCATGCATTAATCGTTTAAGTAAAGGATTTAATGCCATGGATATAAGTCCCACAGCAACAGGAATTACCGCAAAAATTAAAAAGAAGGTTCCTAAAGAATACGCTTCAGAAATCTTATCAATCATTCCACCCATAGTATTTGCAGCCTTTTGTCCAACGGCAATGGCTAAATACCATACGCCAAACATAAAACCAATCATACGAGCAGGAACTAACTTACTTAAATAGGACAATCCTAAAGGTGATAAGCACAACTCGCCCATGGTATGAAATAAGTAGGCCAGAATTAAGAATACCATGCTTACTGATGCTGTTCTAGCACCAGGTGGAATATCTGATGCACCATATGATAAAATGGCAAAACCAACGCCTAATAACACCAATCCAATACCATATTTCATGGCAGCACTTGGGTTGTATTTACTTTCCCACCATTTCGAAAATAATGGCGCTAATGTAATAATAAAGAATGAGTTTAAAATTCCAAACCAAGTAGCATCAACCGTCATTTCTGTTTGACTAAATTTATCGTATAAACGGAATATTACTAATCCCCAAACCCCAACAAATGCAATGGCTAGGACAATATTAGAAGCGCCAATTTTGGTAAAGGTTTTCTTAAATATTAAAGCAATAACATAGGTTATAATAATCAGCGGAATTGTTGTTAAAAGCCCATCTATTATTTTAAATATTGTCGCCGAATTCCCAGTTAAACTTCTATCGGTATAATCACTTGCAAACAAGGTCATAGATCCTAAAGATTGCTCAAAGAACGCGAAGAAAAAGACTGTGAATAAGGCAAATATGGTAACAGCAATTAATCGGTCGCGAACTATAGGTAAATAACGTGCAATACGTGTAATTAACAAAACAAGAAACATGGCCAAAGCCGCAAGAATAACGATATTCGTACCACTCATTCCTCCTATTTCAAAAGGTACCAAGGACATTGAGTAGATAACATCCAAAGGATCATTAAAAAGATACAGTAATCCACCAATAGAGGATAAGACAATCAAGACATAATCGAAAGTCGTAAATGGATTTAGCTTAATTTCTGCTTGCATTTCCTCTACTATTTCCACATTGGTTTCGTTTGGTGTATGCTCCAAAACAACCTCTTCTTTTCTACCTGGTTTATCACCAATACTTCCAAATATTTTATGAGCTAACATAAATTGAAGCATTCCTAAAAGCATAAATATACCTGCTAAACCAAAGCCCCAATGCCAGCCGTAATTTTCGGCTAAATAACCACAAAGCATCATTCCAAAGAAAGCTCCAGCATTAACACCCATATAAAATATGGTATACGCACCATCCTTCTTGGACTCACGTGTTTTATACATTTCAGAAATTATAGAGGTGATATTTGGTTTAAAAAAACCAGTTCCAATTACCAATAAGGCAAGACCTATATAAAAACTCATAGTGGTATCAAAAGCCATGGCTGCGTGACCAAGGGTCATGACTAAACAACCAATAATTACGGCAATGCGATAGCCTGTAAACTTATCAGCAATCCAACCTCCTACAATAGGCGTTAAATATAGTAAAGAGGCATAAGTACCTATTAGCGCCAATGCATGTTCTCGAGGCCAATCCCATCCCGGATTATCACTCATCATTGGAGCTGTTAAAAATAAGATAAGAAGGATTCGCATTCCATAGAAAGAAAAACGCTCCCACATCTCTGTAAAGAAAAGAATAAATAGTCCTACTGGATGTCCGAGAACTGTGTCCTTAAATAAATTTTCAATATCCGTATTCATAGTATAGTTAGTTAAAATATAAAGCGCATATATAGACGAAACCGCCTGTAAATTATTTTACTTTCAAAAAGCTAGTACTGAAAATCATTACTACCTTTTCAAGTAAACATTAAAAATTACGTTACTCAATTCCATGCATCATTCTTTTCAGCATCGGGTTTAATAACAACATAATTAAAGCTGCTGAGATTGGAATTATAGTAAATATTAAAAAGAAGGTTGTTAAACCGTATTCTTCAGAAATTGGGTCGATATAACTTCCCGTAAAACCACCTAATAGATTTGCAAAGAAATTAGCTGTAAACCAAATTCCAAACATTAAACTAACAAATTTCACAGGCGCTAATTTACTTACATAAGATAACCCAACTGGAGACACACATAGCTCTCCCATAGTATGTAAGAAATAGGCAACTACCAAAAACATTAAACTAACAGAAGCTGTTTTAGCACCATCTGGTATTCCCGCTGCTCCATAAGCTAAAACTCCAAATCCAAAACCTACTAGAAGCAAGCCAATAGCAAATTTAACCGGGCCTGAAGGATTTAATTTACTTTCCCAAATTTTAGAAAATAAAGGCGCAAATAATATAATAAACAATGAATTTAAAACTGAAAACCATGATGCCGGAACTTCTGTTGCATCTGATTGAAACTCTCTATTTAACATCCAAATAACAATTCCCCAAATAATTACAAAACTCAAGCCTAATAACACATTGGCAAACGCGTAATTCTGAAATGTTTGCTTAAATAACATCACTAAAACCCAAGTAATAACCAACATTGGAACCACTGTGATTATGGTGTTTACTATTTTGAAAGTTAGTGCTGCACTACCAACTAACGCTCGATCTGTATAATCTGCTGCAAAAACGGTCATAGATCCTCCCGCTTGCTCAAATGCCCACCAGAAAAATATTACAAATATTGAAAACACACCAATAACAATCATTCTATCTCTGACAACTCCAGAACTTTCTGCTTCTTCGATAACTTCTTCTATATCTTCTCCAATTTTTTCAACACTATCCTCAATTACATCGTCAAAATCTTGTGTTTGTTTTGGCGACAATCCAATTCTTCCAAATATTTTTTGAGTAAAATAGAATTGTAACATCCCTAAAAACATAAAAATACCAGCTAATCCAAAACCATAATGCCATCCAATATTTTCCCCAATATATCCACATAACAAAATACCTAAAAAGGCTCCTGCATTAATACCCATATAAAAAATGGTATAACCTGAATCTTTTTCTTTACCATGATTTTTATAAAGTTGTCCAACCATAGACGAAATGTTTGGTTTAAAAAATCCATTTCCTATAATTAATAAGGATAACCCAATATAAAAGAAAATAGATGTCAATCCCTCTAGTGCCATGGAACCGTGACCAAGAGTCATAATTAATGCACCAAGTACCACAGCGTTTCGGTATCCCATAAATTTATCTGCAATAAAACCACCAATAATAGGTGTTAGGTAAACCAATCCTGTATACCAACCGTATAAAACTAATGCGTCTGCTCTAGACCAATCCCAACCACCATCAATAAGTGTAGACACTAAAAATAGTACAAGTAATGCTCTCATACCATAGAAGGAAAAACGCTCCCACATTTCAGTAAAAAACAACACAAATAATCCTGCAGGATGTCCTAACACTGTTTTTTGATTCTCAGCAGAGCCTCCAAATTTAAATTCCATAATAATTTATATTAGTTAGTATTAATTAGTTTAACTTTTGATTAAAAAAAATCTATGGCAAAATTTTATCACCCAACGTTTGGTCAATAAAATTTGTCATTTTTTTATATAAATGTAAGCGGGTGTTGCCTCCGTAGATACCGTGATTTTTATCAGGATAAATCATGCACTCAAATTGTTTATCCGCTTGGATTAATGCTTCTACCATCCGCATAGTGTTTTGAACATGTACATTATCATCACCCGTTCCGTGAATTAATAAAAAATCGCCTTTCAATTTATCCACGTGGTTTATGGGTGAGTTTTCATCATAACCACTTGGGTTTTCTTGCGGTGTTGTCATATAACGTTCTGTATAAATAGAATCGTAAAAACGCCAGCTTGTTACAGGTGCTACAGCAATAGCCATTTTAAAAACATCATTCCCTTTAAATAACGCATTACTACTCATAAATCCACCATAACTCCAACCCCATATACCAATTCGAGACGCATCGATATACGATTCTGCACCTAACTTTTTAGCGGCATCTATCTGATCTTCTACTTCGTATTTCCCGAGTTCTTTTTGAGTTACTTTCTTAAATTCAGCCCCTTTGTATCCGGTGCCGCGTCCATCTACACAAGCAATGATATAGCCTTTTTGAGCTAAATACTGATACCAATAGTCATTAGCGTTATTCCAAGAATTAGAAACACTTTGAGAACCTGGACCCGAATATTGAAACATAAATAAGGGGTAGGATTTGCTTGCGTCAAAATTAGCAGGCTTAATCATCCACATATTCAAATCATTGCCGTTAATAGCAATTGTTGAAAATTCTTTTTTAGACATTTGGTATTCCTTCAACTTATTTTGAAGCGCTGTATTGTCTTTAATTAATTTAATTTGCTTACCATTCTTGGCGTTATTTAATGTGTAAACTGGTGCTGTAGTGGCACTTGAAAAGGTTTTTATAAAATATGAAAAATCAGCACTAAAGGCCGCACTATTTGTTCCATCATTTGCCGATAACCGGGTTTTATCACGACCATTTAATTTAATAGAATAAACATCGCGATTAATGGAACCATTTTCAGTTGACTGATAGAAAATAGTTTTATTCTTGGCATCAAAACCATAATAACTAGTGACTTCCCAATTCCCTTTAGTAATTTGGTTGATTAGTTTCCCAGTTTCATCATAATGATAAATGTGGTTGTAGCCATCTTTTTCACTGGTCCAAATAAAACTATCATCCTCTAAAAAGGTTAAGTTATCCGTTACATCCACATAGGCATTATCACGATCTTCCAACACTAAATTAGTTGTATTTGCTTTTGCGTTTACAAACCATAAATCCAATTCATCTTGATGTCTGTTCATATATTGCGCACTTAAAACATCAGGATTATTGGTCCATGCTATTCGAGGAATATAAAAATCGGTATACGTTTTATTAACCTTTACTTCTTCTGTTTGTGAAGCCTTTAAATCATGAATATGCAATGATACTTTAGCATTTGCTTCACCAGCTTTTGGATACTTAAACACGTTTTGAGTTTGATACAAATCCTGTCCGTACACATCCATAGAAAATTCTGGCACATCCGTTTCATCAAAACGAATAAAAGCTATTTTATCGCTTCCTGCATTCCACTCAAAAGCTCGCACAAAGCCAAATTCTTCTTCATAAACCCAATCCGTGATTCCGTTTATAATTTTATTTTTTTCACCATCAAAAGTAATTTGTTGGGTATTTCCTGTTTTTAAATCTTTAACAAACAGATTATTATTGTAACCATAAGCTAATTTGGTTCCATCAGGAGAAAACGTTGGTTCTTGAATTTTTTCTTCAGCTACTAATTCTAATTGTTTTGTTTTGGTATCATATATAAAATATTTCCCAAGGGTTGAACGTCTAAAAATAGATTCAACGTCTGTAGCTAAGAGTATTTGACTTTCATCGTCACTAAAGGTGTAATCTGTAAAATATTTTATCGCTTCTAAATTAGCAGAATTTACTAATGTTTTTTCCTTGTTTAAGGTTTTATAATCATAAACATCAATGGTTGTAGAACCCGAAGTACGGTCAAAATTCAACACAGAATATTGCTGACCATTATTCATGGAGTGTAAAGCGTCCATGCGCTCGGTTCTAAAGGTACCAGACCAGATGTCTTCAAGTGAAATTTTATTATTTTGAGCCGTAGAAAATAGGCTCGTTATAAAGCAAACTAACAGAAGTTGTTTTGTAAATCTCATTAAAAATAATGTTATAGATAAATTAATGCCAAGTTTACTAAAAAATAAGCAAAAAACCGTATTTATTAACAGTTAAATAGCCTTGACATGCAGAACTCACACAATAATAGTATCTTTACGTTTTGAAAAAAATCTAAATGAATACACCCATATCAGGCTTTTCTAAATTCTCAAAATCCGAAAAAATCAATTGGATAGTTGACACTTATTTTACGAATTCAGAAGCTGCCAAAAAAACGCTAAAACAATATTGGAATTCAGACGAAAAGCTACAACAGCTTCACGATGAATTTATTGAAAACACCATTACCAATTATTATTTACCATTAGGCGTGGCACCAAACTTCCTTATTAACGGAAAATTACACACCATTCCTATGGCTATTGAGGAAAGTTCAGTAGTTGCAGCAGCAAGTAAAGCGGCTAAATTTTGGTTGGAGAGAGGTGGTTTTAAGGCAACCGTTTTATCAACTACTAAAATTGGTCAGGTACATTTTATGTTTCCTGGAAATCCAGAAACACTCCAATCATTTTTTGAACAGGTAAAATCTAAATTATTGGCAGATGCCAAATCCATTACTCAAAACATGGAAAAACGTGGTGGTGGTATTTTAGATATTGAACTCCGTAATAAAACATCCCATTTATCTGGCTATTACCAACTTCACGCTACGTTTGAAACCTTGGATGCCATGGGAGCAAATTTCATAAATTCCTGTTTGGAGCAATTTGCAACAACTTTTAAACGTGAAGCTTTGCTCTATCCCGGTTTTAACGACGCTGAAAAGCAAATTGAAATCGTCATGAGTATTCTCTCTAATTATGTTCCAAACTGTTTAGTGCGTGCGGAAGTATCTTGTCCTGTTTACAATTTATCAGATGATAAAAATATTGATTCAGAAGCCTTTGCACAAAAATTTATTCAAGCTGTTAAGATTGCCGAAATTGAACCGTATCGTGCGGTAACCCATAATAAAGGTATTATGAATGGTATTGATGCCGTTGTATTGGCAACTGGTAATGATTTTCGTGCTGTGGAAGCTGGTGTTCATGCCTATGCCTCGCGCGATGGGCAGTACCGAAGTTTAACACATGCTAAAATTGAAAATGGCATATTTACCTTTTGGATGGAAATCCCTTTAGCATTAGGAACCGTTGGTGGACTTACAGGTTTACATCCTTTGGTGAAATTTGCCATGGAATTATTACACAAACCTAACGCTCAAGAACTCATGCAAATAGTAGCTGTGGCTGGATTAGCACAGAATTTTGCCGCACTGCGGTCTTTAACAACAACAGGGATCCAGGAAGGACATATGAAAATGCATTTAATGAATATCTTAAATCAGTTTGATGCGACTCCAGATGAGAAAACACAGATAATCCATCATTTTAAAAACCATGTGGTAACCCATAGCGCGGTAGTAGAAGCTATTGAGAATATACGAAAATAAGCGAAATTGAAATTGTCCTAAAAAAGATAAATCACAAAGCATGACAGGTTTTTATAGCAATGGTAAATTATTATTAACTGGCGAATACGTGGTTTTAGATGGTGCGCTTTCACTTGCTTTACCTACTAAATACGGGCAATCGTTATTTGTAAAACCTATTAAAACACATAGTATTCTATGGAAAAGTAAAGATGAAAAAGGAAGGATTTGGTTTGAAGACAGCTTTACTATTTCTGAAAACCGCATCAATAGTAACAACCGAAATAATCCTATTTCAGAGCGATTAATTCAGATTCTTCAAGAAACAAGAACTCTAAATCCAAAATTTTTAAATTCAGGTTATATTGTTGAAAGCCATTTAACATTCTCAAGAAATTGGGGGCTTGGCTCTTCTTCTACCTTACTGAATAACATAGCCAATTGGGCCCAAGTAAATCCATATCAACTATTGGATAAAACCTTTGGAGGCAGTGGTTATGATATAGCTTGTGCACAGCATGACACAGCCATAACCTATCAATTACAGAATAAAAACAGGGACGTAAACCCCGTTCAGTTTAATCCAACATTTAAGGAACATTTGTATTTTGTATATTTAAACCAAAAGCAAAACAGTCGGGATGGTATAGCTAATTACAGGCAAGCAGCTAAAAGCAATTCAAATGCTATTTTAGAAATAAATACGATTACCAATCAGATGATTGTTTGTGAAACCATTTCAGAATTCAATCTACTATTGAATACTCATGAAGAAATTATTTCTAAACTAATTCAACAACCAACCGTTAAAGCACGGTTGTTTTCAGACTTTCCTGGCGCATTAAAAAGCCTTGGTGCTTGGGGTGGCGATTTTATTTTGGTGTCTTCTACTGAAAATCCTGAACCCTATTTTAAGGCGAAAGGCTTTCAGACAATTATTAAGTATCAAGATTTGATTTTATAATTAAATCAGTATTCACAAAGCGTTTTACATTCAAATTTATTTTTTAAAGGACTATAGGTAACTGAAACCTGTGCAGTTTGATGATTAACATGAATATGATGCTTCTAAAATATCACAACGAGATTCTATATAAAAACAAAAAAGGCTTTACAATGTGTAAAGCCTTTTCGTTTTATAAAAATACAGCTAAATTATTGTACCGTTTTAGCTCTATTATCTTCAATTTCAGAAGCCTCCTTAAGCGCAGGGTATAATTTAGAATTTACTGAATTAACTTTAGATACTTGCACTTGATTGGCAAGTCCTTGGTAATTATCTAATTCTGCAGCTGGCGTTAGTTTTTCAACGCGAACCATATACATCCCTTTTTCACCTTCAATTAATTTAGACGTTTCACCCTCTTTCATTCCAAAAGCATAACCAACAACTTTTGGCTCATTTCCTGCTCCTGAAATAGTTGGTGTTTTCATATTAATTGCTAATGCCGAACGTACTGATGTGTTTTCAGCTTTTGCTAAATCTTCTAATGTTGTTGCAGAAACTCTACTTCTAATTTGCTCTGCTTTCTTTTGCTTGCGAATTGCTGGTAAGGCTGTAACTGAAGCGTCTTCAGATTTCATTAAACCTGCTTTATTTTTAGCTACTAACTGAACAATTGCATAACCACCTGGCACATTGAAACGCTTGTAATCTCCTACTTCCGTAGCTTCCTCAAAAGCCCAACGTGTAATAGCGCGTTGATTTCCTAAACCTGGAATAGTTTCATCCAATACTTTAATCGTATTTACTGGACGCACAACATAATCCTTTTCTTTAGCCAAATCTGTAAAATCACCTTTTTCTAAACTAATTTCAAAGTTAGAGGCATTTCTAAATACATTATTAACTGTTTGTTCTGATGGCTCAATTTTTCTAGCAATTGTTCCAATTTTAACAGCGCGTTGTTTGTTTTTCTGACCTAAAATTTCAATTACATGAAAACCGAAATCCGATTTTACAACACCTACTGTACCTTCTTCGTTCTCAAACGTGAAATCTCTAAATTCAGGAACCATAGCATTGTAAGTAAACCAATCTAAAACTCCTTCTTTTTCATTACTTACTGTATCAGCAGAAAAATCTAACAATGATACAAACTTATCCTTATCTGCTTTTATAACCGCCATTAAACTATCAGCTGTTCTTTTAGCTTCAACTTCTGTTTGTGTAGTTGTTTCAGTTTGCGAACGAGATCCTACAAAAGGAATTAAAATATGTCTAGCTTTAACCGAATCCGGCAATTGGGTTACGGCTATCATTTTAGTTAATTTAACTAAACCATTATCTTTATAAGGCCCGTAAACATCACCAACGTTTAAATTGAAAATATCTTCTGCAACGGCTTCAGGCAAAGCTGATTTTAAAATAAAACGATTATCAAACTTCACTTCAGAATTTGCAATAAAGTTGATGTAGTTCTCATTGTTTTTAACTTTTGAGAATGCTTGAATTGTATCTGTTCTCCCATTTACAAATTCAGCACGATCTGTTTTGTACTTGGAAATTTCATTTTCTAATTCCTGAATATCTTCTACAGATGCCTCTTCTTTAAATTGAACATACTGTAAATCTCTAGATTCTTCTACTTCGTATTGTTTTCTATGATTTTTCATGTACGTTTCAATTTCTGCTTTAGAAACTGTAATTGTACTATCTGCTATTGAAGAAAAAGGAACTTGAACAAATTTAATATCGGCATTATCTCCTTCTAATTTGTGTTGTAATTTACCTTCAGCAAGCGTTCCAATCATACCAGCTTTAACCATGTTAAAGTAGTTTTGTTGCAATGCATTTACAGAAATAGAATTTTCATAGTCAATCCATTGTTGATATGCTGCGGCAGACGTTGCTTTTAAATTAGCAATATATTCTGTTAGTTTATTATCATCAAAAAGTCCAGCTTCATTTTGAAAATCTGGATTTGAGGCCAAATTAGTGCGTAAAATATCACGCATTTGATCTCTTTCAACAGTTATTCCTAATTTTTCAAATTGGTTTTCCAGTACAGCATTACGAACTTCTTGTTCCCAAACACGGTTCATTATTTGCGTTTGTGTAGCTTGACCACCCATTTGTTGAGTTGCACTTTCTACTTTCATTAAAAAATCCTCACGTGTAATATCTTTACCATTTATGGTAGCAACAATGTTTTGAGATTTTGCTGAAAGCGCATCACTGTTTCTGAATAAATCTGATAATACGAATGAAAATAATGCTAATGCAATTATTAATATCAGGAATAGTGAGCGTTGTCTAATTTTATTTAAAACTGCCATCTGTCATTTAAATTTTTTACGATATAGTGCGCGAAAATACCATTTTCTATTTAATAATAAAAGGAGAATTTCGCATTAATTATTTTAATTGTCGGGAAATTAGTCTTCTTCAAGAATTTTAAGTTTGACTAAATCGATTTTTGTGTTAGAAACTTCTAAAATAGTAAACTGAAAGTCTTCCATTATAACCACTTCATCTTTCTCTGGAATACCTTCGGTAAAATCTACAATTAAACCTCCTAAAGTCTCGTAGTTCTCACTATCTGGCAGATTAATTTTATAGGTTTCATTCAGGTAATCCACCTCAAATCTTGCCGAAAAAATATAGTTTTCGTCATCAATTTTCTCTTCTGTTAATACAACGGTATCGTGTTCGTCTTCAATTTCTCCAAAGAGTTCTTCAACAATGTCTTCAACGGTCATAATTCCAGAGGTACCACCATATTCATCTAAAACAACAGCAATACTCTTACGTTTTTTAATTAAAACACTTAAAACATCTTTAATCAACATGGTTTCTGGCACAAATTCAACAGGCCTTATTATGGATTTAAGTGTTTTTGGTTTTTTAAATAGTTCAAAAGAATGGGCATATCCTATTATTTCATCAATGTTCCCTTTATAAACTAGTATTTTTGTAATTCCTGTATCGGTAAATTTCCCGTTAATAGTTTTCAGTGATTCAGTAACATCAACCGCAATAATCTCTGTTCTAGGCACCATGACTTCGCGTGCTTTTACTTCCGAAAACTCCAAAGCATTTTGAAATATTTGAATCTCGGTATCCACATCATCATGCGGTTCTGCCGATTCCATTTGCTCACTAATATAATGACCGAGTTCTATTTTGGTAAATGCCAGTTGCACTTGATCGCCTTCAGTTTTAAAGAATTTTTTAAGAACAAAATCGGTTATCCAAATAATAAAATCGCTTATCCATGAAAATAGCACATAAAATATATAAGCTGGTATTGCCAATAATTTAAGCAAGGAATTGGCATAAATTTGGAAAAATACTTTCGGCAAAAATTCTGCTGTAATTAATATAATAAGGGTTGAAATAACCGTTTGGGTTAGCAGACTAAAATCTACCAATAAGTAATTTAAAATAGCGGAATTGGAATTAGACAGTGCTAGCATATCTTGAAACCATGCCACCAACAAATCACCCATAAAAAACCCGTAAACTACCAAAGCAATATTATTACCAATAAGCATGGTAGCAATAAACTTGGAAGGTTTTACCGTTAATTTAGATAATATTTTAGCCAGTAATCCACTTTGCTTTTTTTCAATTTCAATGTGAATTTTATTAGAAGACACATAGGCAATTTCCATACCTGAAAAGAAGGCAGAAAGGATTAAGGATGCAATTATAATAATGACATCTGGATTCATAGGCTATTTGCGGTCTCTTTCTTCAAAGCGTTTATTGAATTTTTTTCTAAAGAAAAACATAAAAATAGCGGCAGCGGCTAATAGAATGGATGCATAATCTATGTACTCATTTTCCATATATTTTTGCGCAGCTACATAAATAAATAGAATAGCAAAAATTAAATAGGCGTACTGAAAAAATTTAAAGATTTTCATCTTGATAGGTTTGAATTGTTTATTAAAAACAAAGGTAAATAAAAAAACCTCATGCGTTTATAATTCATGAGGTTTCCGTTATATATTTAATAATGTGCTATTCGTCTACATTAATTAGACCATCAATTTCAAGCACTTGGGCTTTTGTGAACTTTACATCCGAATCAAACCCCTTACCATTTATAATGTCTGATCCAGTTCTAAATGTTACGGGTTGATTTGTAAACATCCACTCTCTATTCTGATCATAGTACAATTGGTCAGCATATAATGTGTCGTTTTTATGAGACGCCAATACCACGTTCCCTTGCATATCAATCAGCCCCGTTTTATCATAAACAATGGCGTAATCTGCTGTAATGGTACTTTTCTGATTATTTTCGTCAAACAAATCCAATTCAACCGCATCTGGAAATTCTGAAAAGGGAAAATCTCTATTAGAAAAGTCTAACATTTTAGGACTGCGTAAAAGGGCCGTTACACGACCGGAATCTGTATATTTTAAATTCATATTTTCGGCAATACCAATGGGTGCATTTTCCGAAATACCAATTTTTTTAACGTCCTCAAAATTATTTTTACAAGAAAAAACCATAGTCAAAGCAATGGCTAAGACTATGGTTTTATGTATATGTTTTATTAAAACAGTCATTAAATTTTTGGTACGGTAATCGTTCTACCAATCCAGCAACCTACATTAATTTGTTTTCCTGACATATTCTCTTGGAAAATCTCTGATTTTTGTGGGGCTTTAGCTCTATAACTAGTTGCTGTTTGTGCAGCTGCACTTTTTAATGTTGGATCTACGCGACCAGCTTTTTCAGCTTCGTCAGCAGCTAACCAAAACACAGCACGCTTGTTAAAGTTACTATCTCCACAATCGTTAGCACTTGCATTATACATAGATGCAATACGTAAGTGAGGACGACCATTTGAAGGGTTTAACCTTAAAGACTTCATATAGTACTCACGAGCACTTCCATAACGCCCTTTATTTTTAAGTTTGTCACCAATTCTTTCATTAAGTCTCGCTTTTTTGAAATTATCGGTTTCTAAACCTACAGCTTGCTCATAAAACGCTAAAGCTTCATTTACTTTTCCTTCTTTATCTTTTAAGATCCCTAAATAGTAAGCTGAATTAGCCGAAGGGCTTATTTCATGATATGCGTTTACTAACTTAAAGAACATTGGATCGTCTGTACATTCTTTTTCAGACATTTTTCCTGCTGCACGTTGTAACCACAGTGCGTTAGCTTTATTATCTTCAAAGCCTTTTTCGTATAGTGGAATTAAGTTTTCACAGTTTGCACGATCTCCTAATTTCTTATCAACAGCACTTGATACTTGATCATAAGCTTTTAAATAACTTTCGTAAGATCTTTGGTAACTAGATTCTTTTCTAGTTAAAGCTGTTCCCGCTTCTTCTTTTTCAATGATAACATTTAATTTCTCTGAATAATTACCAACTTCTGTTTGAATTTTTTCAGCAACATCATCATATTTATCAAATAATTCCGCAGCAGTTTTAGACTGCGCATCATATAAATCTACCATTAAAGAAAAATACGTGTATAATGATTTAGGGTTTGTAAAATTTTCTTTATCCGCATTAAAAGCGGCATCAAAACAATTATATAGTTCTAAATCTGACAAACCTAAAACGTCTCGGTTATCATATTGTAACTGACAAGATTTTGTTTGAAACTCACCAACTGGCGAATCACTTGCAAAGTTAGCTTGGCGTTCTTCGTATAGTTTAGATAAATCTTTGATAAAGTTTACCTTTTCTGCGCCTGAAGCTTTATCAATTTTATGTTCTAAAATGTCAGCTCCTTGACTATAAATGGCTTTGTGCAATTTTGGACAATTAGTACGGACATACATCCAAGGCTCATAAGCAGCATCATAATTTTTTGCTTTTGCATACTCAGAAAATATGGATAGTTTCGTCATACATTCCTCGTTCTGTTGCGCATGGGCAACTTGAAATCCTAAAAATAGCACTACTGCTAATAATGTGATTTTCGTTTTCATAATATTCATGGTAAAAGTGTTAATCATATCTTCTTTTTTGGAACCATCTATCGTTTAAGGATAAACTTAAACTAACATTAAAATAGTTCTCTTGTATTAAATTATTATTTGTTGTTCCACGCTTTCCGTATTCAAAGCCAATGTTAGCATTTGAGAAGAAATCGTTTCCTACAGGTAATCCTAATCCAAAAGACATGCCAAACTCATCAATGGAGGTGTTATTAATGTTCAACCCAGACGATTCAAAGCGCAATCCAGCCCTGTAAACCACTCGACTTAAGTAACTTGAAAAAGAATTATACTTTGGAATAATAAATCCACCTAATGCTAAAGTTGAACTGTTTGAATAGTCAACTCCTGTATATCCATACAGTTCATTTTTAAAATTTTTAGTGTTTTGGAACGTATATTCAGCACCAACAAACCAAATTCTTGGTTGTCCAATACCGGCTCCAAAAGATATTTTTGAAGGTAAAACAAACTCCGTTTCCTCTAAACCTTGTGCGGCTAAATCAGCATCTATAGTATCAACAGGGAATTCAATATTGGTGTCGGGATTGAAGAGAATAGTACCAAAAGACCGTTCGTTACGTGATTTTAATCTGGTTTCTGGTGTAAACGTGAAACCGGATTGTAGTTCTAGATCATCAGTAACCATAGCTTTATAGGTCAGTCCAAAGTTAAGACTAATACCACTTAAATCTGATCGGTTTGTTTCTTGCGATTGATATTGTAGAATGGTACCATCATCTGGATCATAATCAAAAACAATCGTGCTATTTTTAATATTTCCGAAGTTATAATTAACATCTACACCAACACTAAAGTTTTTATTTATGTAGTAACCAGCGGATAAATAGGTTCTGTTTACCCCACCTTCACCACGAAAGCGTTCGTTTAAACTTAAATCGTTATTTCTAGTTTCTAATTTATAACCAACCGATGTATATGGAATTAAACCAAAACCAACACCAAGTCTACCAAGTGGAATACTCATAGATAGGTAATCGAAAGTTGATGATTTTAAGTTATCTTCTCCAGAATCACTTTTAAGCTTTAATCGGGAATGTGATCCTGCTACCGAAAATATTACAGGTCTATTTTCGTTACCGTAAACAGCTAAATTTTTACTTCCGTAAGCTGCTGGGTTTTTTAGGTTAAGGTGAATACTATCTGTATAGATGCTTATGCCTCCCATACTCCTGTTTTCAACGGTACCTTTAAATTTCAAGCTCCCAATTCCATAAAAGGAATAAGGTGAAGCTGTACCATCTTGCGCATAACTTTTAATTGCAAATACAGCAATAAAAACTAATACCAGTTTTTTAATCATTCGTTTGAATTATATTGTAAAATGTGGTTTAAACCTTCTAATAAGAAATTAGAATGGGCAAATATGCTACTTTTTAATTGTTTAGACAAAAAATTAGCGTCTCCTCCTGTTAAAATAACTGTTAAATCTGAAAATTTTTCTTTATAAGTTTGAATCACACCATCAATTTCAAATAAAACGCCATGAACAACACCAGAATGAATGGCTGAATTTGTGGTATTACCAATTATCATTTTCGGATTCTCTTTAATTAATAACGGTAAATTGGCTGTTAAATTATTTAAAGATGTGTAACGCAATCTAATCCCTGGGGAAATGGCACCTCCTAGGTACTGATTTTGATTCGTAATAAAATCATAAGTAATACAGGTACCTGCATCCATTATTAATGTATTTTGATATGGGTATTTTTTAACTGCAGCACTAACCAATGCCATCCTGTCCACCCCTAATGTTTGTGGTGTTTTATAATCATTTATAAATGGCAACGGTGTTTCTGGGTTTAAAACTAAAACATGAAGTCGTTTTTTAATAGTTTCTAATTGCAAATTAGACAACAATCCAACCGAAGACACGATGGACTTATTGATTTCAGGATATTTTTTTAGAAGGTTTTCAAAATTATTTTCAAACGCCTCTAATGAGCACGTTATTTTTTCAATAAGCTCATCCGCTTGAAATACAGCTATTTTCACGGATGTATTGCCAACATCTATTATTAAATTCATAGGATAATTTAAGGATGTAAAAATACAAAACGATTTTTTATAAATTTTCTTTTGGTGAATAATAAAAACAAGTTATATTTGCAACCGCATTTAGCGCTGGTGCCTTAGCTCAGTTGGTAGAGCAAAGGACTGAAAATCCTTGTGTCCCTGGTTCGATTCCTGGAGGCACCACCAGAAAACCCCATAAACGTGATGTTTATGGGGTTTTTACTTTTTTAAGGGGACAACATTAGGGACAACTTACTTGATAAAAACGTTATTTTTTTTCATTTTGATTTTATTTAAAAATCAACATTAAACGTGTAAACCTCTCCAACGTTAGTTGCTCCATCTTCGTCTGTTACCCAAACAGACCATTGGTATGTTGTGTTAAAATTTAAGCCGTTTGCAGTATAGGTATTTATAGCGTAACCTTCATCTACTAACTGTAACTCTTGACCAAGCTCCGAGAAATACACTTTATATGTTAAGTTGACACTACTGGTTTCATTATCAAACGCTTGCCATTGCAATAAAATTGATTGACTAGAAGTGGACATGCCATCTTCTGGAAAGATATAATCCAACTGTGGCATGGTATTACTAGTGCCATTTCCTTGGGTATAAAGGCTTCTTGCTTCGCTAAAACTACTGTTTGTACCATTGGTTGCTTCCACTTTCCAATAAATAGCTGTGCTTTGAGTTAGTTGAATATTATATTCGGTATTAGAAGTGGTATAAATATCTACACCATTACTAAAATCTGGAGTTGTAGAAATATATAATTTGTACGTTATTGAATTTCCATTTTGAGTTGTAGATTCATTCCAGTAAAAGGTTAAATCGTTGTTTGAACATTCAGTTTCATCTAATGGAAAAATGAGCTGTGGGATTGTAGGAGCTAATCCATCTTCTAGATAAAAAGACCATGTTTGACTAAATGGACTAATATTAAAATTACTGTCTTTAGATTTTACTCTCCAATAATACACC
This sequence comes from Bizionia hallyeonensis, assembly GCF_042657385.1. NCBI lineage: Bacteria > Pseudomonadati > Bacteroidota > Flavobacteriia > Flavobacteriales > Flavobacteriaceae > Bizionia > Bizionia hallyeonensis. The sequence goes on from NZ_JBHSLA010000001.1 coordinate 53,219, forward strand.
TGATTTGGATATAGATATATTGTATTATAAGTAACACTGGAATATAATTGTGAACTTATACTATTAAAGCTTGAGTCGTAAGCTACTTCTATGTAATAACTTACTACATCATTGTCAGGGTCATAAGATGGATTCCATTCAAAATATATTTCTTCATCTGCAACTTGTGTAGTTAAAGTTGAACCATTTCCAGGTGTAACAAGGGTTGGCGCATTTGGTGTAATGTTATTGTTAGTATCATTACCGTTCTCTCCAGTGTCTTCGTCGCTACAAGAACAAAACAGAATTAAAATAATTAGGGCCCATATGTTTTTCATTCTTTAATAATTTTAAAGGTTTTATCTCCAAGTGTAGGGAGATTAGCAATATATACTCCTGTTGGTAAATGTTGAATTGAAATTTCAATCTTTTGATTGTTTATAACAGGATCAAATGCTCCAACAAGTCTTCCGTTTATATCATAAAGTTGTAAGGTAATTTCTGTACCATCTTTTATGGCTGGGATTGAAAAGAAAACTTTATCACTTGATGGGTTAGGATGTAATGCAATAGCATCTATAACACTTAAAGTTTCAATGTGTTTTCCTTCACAAGCTTTTGCTGTTGAAACCTCAACAATATCTCCATGATGAGCCTCAAACGTAAATTCATTTTCGCTGGTAGTGCCAATAACGTCATCATTAAGTTTTATGGTAAATGGTGGTGTTCCTGTAGTCATTTCTAAAGTAAATCTGTTACCATCATTAGCCATTCTACTGGTTGCTTCTAACGGTTCTGGTTCATCAAGGTTAAGAATAAATGTTTTTTTATAGTTGTCTTCAGGAATTCCATCTAAAGTTATATAAATAAAATATTCACCTCCTTCTAAATAATCTATGTTTAACTCCCAGCCATTGTTACTGCTCAATACATGACTTTCATTAAAACTATTATCTGGACTATCAATTTCTATGTTATACGTGTTTTTTCTATCTACTTCTATATGTATAATACCATCACTAGAGTTAATACAAGTTAAGCCAATGGTTGAAACATCATAATTGTTTTGTGGTAATTCTACATCTATGCTTTTACCAAGACGATTCCCTAAATTATCGTATTGATATTCATAGACGATGCCATTGTAAAAAACAACCTTTACCAAACGGTTGAGGTTGTCGTATTTGTAACTGCGTTCTTCTTCGTGCCAATCTTGGGCGAATAGTGTGATTGGGATAAGAAAAAGTATGTGTGTTAATTTCTTCATAAAACATCAATTTATTCTTTATACAATTCTTGTCTTAATTTAAATGAATTCATTTGGTGCAGGTGATATTCATAAGCAGAATTACCAATGAATACTCCTAAAGAAGTAGCAGCATTACCCACTAATGACAAATTAGATTTGTATATGTGAGAATTATATCCATACCTTAAACCATAATAATGATCTTTTGCTGTTGAAGTGAACAAATAAGCTTGTGGAGCAGAAAAACCTACTGCTACTGAACCAGCAGCTAAAAAAGCATCAAGAGAAATAGATTCTCTTTTTTGATAACCATTTAAGCTTTCATCTCCTAAAGTAATTAGTGAAGAAACACCAAAGCCAAAAACACCAAAGCCAACCTTTACATTTTTACTTGCTCCTGCATATTTTAATATAACATCTGTCTTTAAATTTATCAATCCTATTATATTTTCTCCATTTTTACCATTACGATCAATATTACTAATAGGATTATTACTAGAGTATGGGTACAAATTTGCACTCCAAATAGGGTCTTGGGTTAAGAAACGTCCCAATTTAGCATCGTAATAACGTGCTTTTATATAATATAACCCATCATAGGTGGTTACGTCATTTACTATACCATGTTTTCCTAAATAGCCATAGCTGCCAAATGCTTCTGCGTTAGGATTGTTAGGTGTTACTACATTTCCAAAATCATCGTATTTGTTAAAGTGATTAGCTATAACTTCACCATTAGTATCACTTCTAAAGATGATGCTACCACGCAAATCTCCATGATAGAAACTAATAATATTTCCTGTGGTTGGTGAAACCATGCATTCTAATCCTGTAGCACCATAGATATAATAAAATTGTGTGGAACTATTAGGATCGTATTCTTTAATAACATTGTTATTAATAATGTCCCAAATATATCTTCTGGTTTCTGAAACGTTAGTTCCCTGTATAATGTCTTTTTCTATTCGATTGCCATAGGCATCATATTTTAACTGGAAATTGATGTTTGATTCTCCATTGTTTCCTAAAACATTAGTCAATTGGTCATCAATATTATATTGATAATTAATATCTCCTTTTTGAGTTGTATTACCATCATCGCTTACAGAAACGGATTCATTTCCAGCTTGTGTAATATGGTTCGTGGCATTATAAGCATAAGCTTCTGCCTGTAAATCAAAGTCTTGATCTTCTTGGTTTTCAATTGTTTCTAAATAAGTACTATTGTCGGATGTAATATTCCCCTTATTATCAAGTGCTATTTCTTGTTTGAATAATGTATCAAGTCCACCCTGTGAATTATGACGTAAATGTTCAATTCCAGTTAATCTTCCAGCATCATCGTACACATAGTATGCTTCTATAACTTGCTCGTTGATGTAGTAAATTCTTTGTATTCTATCATCAGCAAAATAAGTATATTGAACAACTGTTTGGAGTGAACCATCAGATTTTAGGTTTTGAATAGACACAAGTCTGTTTTTTGCATCATAACCATATTGAACATAAAACCCAAAAGGACTATCTGGATAATGCATACGAATAATGTTACCAACATTGTCATAAGAGTAAAATACTGTTTGATTAGGTTGATTATTAATTTCAACTTGAGAAAGTCTGTTTAATTCATCATAGATAAAATTATAACGTATATCATCTGAAGCAATGCTCTCTACCAAACCTTCTTTTTCAGCATAATCATCATTGTAATAATCTACATTAGTGATAGTACCTGCGTTGTTTAATTTACCATCACTAGTGTAATTATAATTAATTTCTTGACCACTAGGTTTAATATATGTATCAAGTGTACCATCATCGTTATATTCATATTGTTTAACTAATGAGCCAAAAGCTTCACTTGTTACCTGGTCTTCATTATTGTAATCAAATGAGGTGTTTACACCATTAGCATTGGTTATAGTAATGAGATTATCATTTTGGTCATAATTAAAGGTGGTTGTTAAGCCTCCAATATTGGTTTGACTTGTTAAATTATCATTTGGGTCGTAAGAAAAAGACGAGGTTTGCCCATTTATAGTTTGTGAGAGTAACCTGTTAATGCCATCGTAACCAAATGAGGATGTTAGGTTTTCGGGTGCATTAATTGTTGAAACTGCTCCATCATTTTCATAGGTGTAATTAACAGTAATCCCCTCTTGATTTGTAATAGATGTTACTTGCCCAAATGAATCATAATTTAAGTAAATAGAGTTTCCAAGAGCATCTTGGATAGAGGTTAAATTGGAATTACCATCATAATTAAAGTAAGTGCTATGACCATTTTCATCTCGATACTGTGTAAGATTGTTATCATTATCATACCAAAAATCTTCATCTTCATTGTTTTCAACTTGGACAGAAGTTACATTGCCATTGTTGTCATAATTATAATTTATATCTAATCCATTAATATCAATATTTGATGGGAAGAGCGCATCTATATCTGTAGGGTCTGGATAGCTAATATTAATATTTTGATTGTCATTTTGGAATTGTGTAACCATGCCATTGACATCAAATTCATAATTATAATCTTGAGTGCCTCCAGAGTTTGGCATTGGAACGGTTAATAGAGCTGTCGAAGGAGTTGTTGAATTATCATAATTAAACGTTACATCTATAAGAACAGGTTCATTATTGTTAAGGGCATATTGTATGAGCTTTCCATTTTCATCTTCATCATATTCAGCTTCAATAATATTACCTCTAGGTAACCGAACTTTTTTTAATAGAAATCGCCTGTATTGATGTTCGTCAGGAGCATCCTCATCGTTAGACACATAAAAGTACTTGGTTTCTTGACCTTTTGCATCATAAAATCTTTTAAGGCGACCTTCATTGTATGTAAATTGAATATCTCTCCCAATTGGGTCAACTACTTCTCTAATGCGATCAGAATTAAGGAAATAATCAAATTCAAGACGCTTTCCTGAAGGTGCTTCAACCCACTCAATGCGTTCAAAATCGTTATCTACTTCACTTGTTTCATAACCAATATTAATTTGATTACCATTACTATCTTCAATTCGATAGAGATAAAATATTTCTTCGCTATTATCCAAACGTTCAAAAAAATAATGCATTTGATTTTTAGTGGTAATTTCAATATTATCACCACTATCAAACTCACTTAACTCATCATAAACGCCCTTGGTAATATATTCGTTTTCGTTATCATTATAAATGTGAATGGTTCCATCAGCCCATTTTATATAGTAATAATCATCATTCCCAACAGCATCTTCAACTCTAGTAATATAAGAATTATAGGTATGTGTCCAACCTCTACCTAAAGGCTGTATTGGAAAATAACTTTGTGGTAGTTCTACGAGCTGTGTACTATAATAATGTGAGAAATTTAAGTTTAATTTTCTATCAGGAATAACAAAACTATTTTTTGCATAATGACTAAAAACCCCTTGTTCTAAACCTCGTAAAAAACCCAATGTTTCTGGTTGGTAATTATTTGGAGTAAAATAATTATCTTCATCTTGTAAAACAGAATTAGAAACAGGATTATAACTAGTATTTTGGATTCTTGAAATGATAGTTATTAATTCGGTAGATGTTATGCCATAATAACTATTAAAATTACTACCAAAAAGTCCATCTAATAAATCCAAATCTTCAGCTTCATTAATATAGCCATAATATTGATGATTTGAATCTACATCGTTATATGAAACCGAACCTGTGTAATCTGGCTGAATATCCCAAGCTTCCATTAGAGCAACTAAAGCTTCACCACGTCCAACAATACCATTAGTTAATAAGTATCCACCAGATGATAAATGCCCTAAAACAGTTATGCCATCTCCATAGTCTAGATAACTAACAAGACTAATCTTTTTTTGTAAAGTCAAAGATGCATCCACATCTAAAAATGCAGTTGGATAATTTGCCATGGGCTGGTAATTATCAGGGTTGTTGCCATCATATACTACTTCATATATAACACCTGCAAGGGCACCTCGTGTAACACAATTATTAGTGCATTGCGCAATAGAAAATATTGAAAATAAGCATAGGCATATTACTAAAAATATCTTTTTCATTATATAAATCTGATTAATAGCTTACAATAAATATAGTAAAAAAAGCTAAATAACTTTTAACTAACTAAAAGCATTCATTTTAAAAACACCATTTCTTTTTTACAATTAATTAACCAAAATCAAAAACTTAGTAATTATTCTTGAATCCAAAGAGACTATGTAGATAAACGAATTTCTCACTCATCGACCCTCATCTCTCTTATCAATTCATATTTGGATTATACTCTGTTCCTAAATCAACAACAGTTCCAAAAATCGAGTAATTATTCTACTTTGCAATTCTTATTCAAACAAACTCTTTCATAAGTAACCGATTCCTGATGCTTACTTTTTGATATGGTCTTCTTCAAGTGACGTCTATAATAAACATGGTCATTATTTTCCAAAAATTCTACTTCTGAAATCTTATGACTTTGAATCATCTGCTTCAAGTTTTCTTTTTCAATAAAACTATGATCACTCAAATAATCAGACATGGTTAATAATAAGTTCATCTCCCGCTCTATCGTTTCTTTTGCAAGCGAATATCCCTTTTTCATAGTTTCCTGAATTTCTAATTCCACAGCTTTAACATCATGAATGGCAAGGGCATCAGTTGCATCCAAATTATAATAAATTGGCAAAGCCCCAAGTCCTTCTGTTTTATACATTCTACTTAAAAATTTGGTAGCCGATTGAATATCACTACTGCTTCCTGTGGTTATATTTTCTTCTCCAAACACCAATTCTTCAGCAACAAATCCACCTAAATACATGGCAACGCGCTTCACAATCTCCTGCTTTGCAACATATTTCCAAGGAAACTTACTATATACAAATCCGTTGGCATCTGTTTCGGTGGTAACGGAGTATACATGATCAGGGATGACCTTTAGAAGCAAAGCTGAAATAAGCACATGTCCACTTTCATGAACAGCCGTAATAGCTTGCATATCATCTTTACTAGAAACTCGAATATCTTCAAGTGGCGTTTCTATATGTACGGCTTTTTCATGAACCTCGTCATTTTTATAACTATAAAAACAAATGAGCTGCTTGTCTGCAACAACAAAACGTAATCGATTCGCTTGTAGATTATGTATCAAGATCTCGGAAAAGTATACAGGTAAATTGGTTTTTATTAAATAATTAATAGTTGTTAATAAAGGTCTCACGCCTTGGGTGGGAAAAACACCTTCTTTATAAATTAGTTGTCTAACCGAGCCTTCAAATTCAAGTTCTAAATCCAAATCTTCAAGCGTTTGTTTCTTTACTTTCTCCAATTCATGTTGAATAATATTTTGATACGCTTTTTTGTTTAAAGCTGGATAGATTATATGAATGTTCCCCAGACGTGCAATTTGTTCATTTCTAAAGCGAGCCGTAAGTGCACGTTTTATTTGTGAAAGCGTAATTTTTAATGAGGACTCATAAAAAGTATCCGCATCAATATCCGCACTTAAATTAGCACTCATGTCATATGCCTCATCCAAATTACCAATAATAAAAATGAGGGCTTTTGAGAAGTTTTTAACTTGTGGCCTACTTGCTATACGTATAACATCTATCAAAAAGTCAACAGATTCTTCACCATTCAGAGTAAATAAATAAGCTTTAAGCTCACTTTCAAGAGTAAAATTATAATGTGCTCCAGCATATTCCATAATCTTGTCATAATAACAGGTATCTATAAAGTGTTTCTCTGCTTTGTTGCTGGGCACAGAAAACGCATCGTCTTCATTAAATTCAGCGTAATATTGCGTCCAACCCTTAACCACCAATCCGTTTTTAACAGTCACACCATTTTCAATAAAATATTTAAGTTTTTTTACATAATCACTCAACCTACTTAACCCATGATACCAATTAAAATAATCTATTTTACCCGAATCAATAAGCTCCCAGACTTTTCGATTGGCATCACTATCTACTTCTGTCCGCATAGGTCCTTTTAAAGTGCGACAATGCTGAAACTCATCTAACACAATTATTATGGGCTCGTTTTCATCTTTTTCACACACGTCATTAATATTATCTCTAAAAGAATTATTTCCGTTTTTATCGCCTAAATCAAATTTAAAAAGTCGGTCTTGGTAAGACAATAACTCGGCTAAACGTGTTATCAATGATGTCTTACCAACACCTGTCATACCCCAAAGATTAACAACTAATGGTCTGTTTTGATACGCATTTAGCACATACCAGGATCGTGTATTATTTATTAATTCATCAATTGCTTTATCAATACCAAAAAACTCGGATTTTAAAGTGGTTCTGGCAATTTCAAGCTGGGCCTGTTTGCTTAAAAATGATTCTTTCAATGCCAATAATTTCATGCTCATAACTATGGGTTTTTAAGATTAAAACACAAAACAACAAAAGCACATCGCCAAACCATGTCGAACTAAAAAAATAACGCTATATTTATAACATCGTCATGTTTTGACGGTTCCAATTAATAAATTCGCACAATATGTCTAAATACCATATCTCAAGACGCTTACAATTCGTAATTCAATTTATAAATGATGAAAAATACGCTTCCAAAGAACGGATTTTAGAGTTTTTAACTAACAAGGATTTTACGGTATCACCACGAACGTTGGAGCGTGATTTTGAGAAAATAAAATCTGATTTCGGAATCGAATTGACTTATGATAAACAGCATAACGGATATTATATTGATAAAGAGAAAAGTGTGAAAGTAGAATCGTTTTTTAAATTTTTAGAATTGGTTACACTTACCGAAGTGTTCTCGGACGGCTTAAAAGGTAGTCAGAAGATATTAGATTATGTCTCCTTTGACGATTCCAGCAATTTGAAAGGCATAGAGAATTTAGAAACGATATTGTTGGCCATTAAACAAGAGTGCGATTTAGAGTTTACGCATTATAATTTTCATCGGAATAGTTATAAAGTCAAGGTTATAACTCCAATAATACTGAAAGAGTACATTAACAGATGGTACGTGATTGGTGTTCCAGAAGGAGCAAAAGAAATTAGAACCTTTGGTATTGAACGCATTTCAAATATCAAATTAGGTAAAACCTCTAAATTAGATAAAGCGCCATTTTTAAAACAAACCAAACGTTTTGATAATATTGTTGGTTTAAATTATAGTCAAGACAAACCAGAACAAATTGTTTTAAAAATAACCGATAGACATAAAAAGTATTTAGAAAGTTTGCCTTTGCATCATTCTCAAACAATCACAGCATGCAACGAAAATGGGTACTGGCACGCAAATTATTACCTCATTCCAAATTATGAATTTACCATCGAAATATTAAAAATGAGTATTGAATCGGAAGTCTTGGCTCCTGAATCATTCAGAAATGTAATTAAACAGCACTTGAAAGAAATAAGTAATAAATACAAAAACTAATGAGTAAACCAAAGCCAAGACACCTAACCAAGTCCCGTTTTAAGTTGGCACTCGATTGCCCAACCAAATTGTTTTACACAAGAAAAGAAGCTTATGAAAACCAAAGTGAAACGGATTCGTTTTTACAAGGTTTAGCACAAGGCGGATTCCAAGTTGAAGAATTGGCACGCATGTATTACCCTGACGGCTTAGCTATTTTAGGAGACGATTGGAATTATGATCTACTCGCCCATAAAACAGCAACCTTATTAGTACAAGAAAACGTAACCATATTTGAAGCTGCCTTTTTACATAATGGCTTATTTATAAGGGTCGATATTTTAGAAAAGAAAGGTAACAACATCAACCTAATTGAGGTTAAAGCCAAATCTATACGAAGTGCGAATCATCAATCCTTTTTTAATGGAAATGGTTCGTTGGGTGGCGGATGGACTACATTCCTATATGACATAGCCTTTCAAAAATTTGTCATGCAAAAATGCTATCCAAATTGGCATATAACATCATTTTTGAAATTAGTAGATAAAGATGCCACAACTACTGTCAACGGCTTGAATCAATTTTTTAAGGTTGAAACGTCATCAGAAAATCGGACTGGAATTATTAAAAAAGAAGGTATTTCCGTTGCTGATTTAGGCGAATCCATTCTGACCAATATTTCGGTCAATGAAGAAGTTAATTACATTCTAACCAAAAATCCTGTCGACGAGACAAAGTCCTTTTCAGAATTAGTTAATTATTATTTAGAAAACTACATAAACGATACCAAAATAAAAACGGCTATTGGCCTACATTGTAAAGGTTGCGAGTATTACTCAGAGGATATTACCTCCGAAACTAAAAGTGGTTTTCACGAATGTTGGCAAGAACAACTACAACTTACCCACGAAGCTATAAATCAACCGAAAAGCTATGATGTCTGGTTTAATCCAGCAAAAAAAGCATTGGATGATGGTCGCTATTTCATGAATCAACTCACGGAAAACGATTTCAATATCAAACCAGAAGCTGGGAAGCTGAGCCGAAGTGAGCGCCAGTGGCTGCAAATAGAAAAGGAAATAAATCAAGACACAAAACCTTACATTGACTTGGAAAATTTAAGAGATAAATTAGCAAGTTGGAAATACCCGCTTAATTTTATCGACTTTGAAACAACTGCTGTCGCCATTCCATTTTTAAAAAATTTACGTCCTTATGAGCAATTAGCATTTCAGTTTTCACACCATATTGTTTATGAAGATGGACGTGTAGAGCATCACCATGAATATCTAAACACAGAAATTGGTGTATTTCCTAATTTCGATTTTATCAGAGCTTTAAAAGAATCCCTCTCGGTGAATAACGGCAGTATTTTCCGTTATCACAATCATGAAAACACCATCGTGAATGTTATTTATAATCAGCTTCAAAATTCTAATGAAGAAGATAAAAAGGAACTTATGGACTTCATTCAATCTATAAGCCATAGCACAAATAGCAGTTCGGCAAATTGGACTGGAGATAGAGATATGATTGATTTACAACGAACGGTCGTTAATTATTACTATGATCCTATAACAGGAGGTTCCAATTCTATAAAAGCCATTTTACCAGCAGTGTTGCATTCAAGCACTTTTCTTCAGGATAAATATAAAAAGCCTATTGGTAAATTGAACCTTACAAGCAAGAATTTCAATAATTCACATGTGTTCTTACATATGGAAAACGGCAATGTAGTCAGCCCATATAAAAACTTACCACCTATTTTTGAAGGATTTGATTATGATACGTTGGAAGAAGCCGCAGAACACGCTTCTCAAAGTGTCCCTGAAATAGCAGATGGTGGCGCAGCGCTGTTTGCCTATGGCAAGTTGCAATTCCCAGAGATGCCAACGGAAGAACGAGATGCTATTAATCAAGGATTATTACGATACTGCGAATTGGACACTTTGGCTATGGTTATGATTTATGAATATTTTAAAAACAGTACAAACCAATGAACATTTTATACATACACGGATTAAACGGGAGTTTAAGCCCCGAAAAAAGAGAGATATTAGAAGAATACGGAGAAGTCCATTCACCATTCATAGATTATGAAGTGATCCCAGATTCTATAACCAAGTTAAGCGCTTCTTATCATAATAGAAAAATAGATGTCATAATAGGCAGCAGCATGGGTGGATTTGCTGGCTATTATGTGTCTAATGTATGTCAATGTCCTGCCCTACTTTTTAATCCTGCTTTAGCAGAACGATCGGTTTATCAAAATGTACCAAATATCCAATATAAAAAAAGTCCCTTTAAACAAATTGTTATAGGAACACAGGACAACGTGGTGAACCCGAAAAGAACACTTAATTTCTTGGCAAATACTTTAGATAAGCATCCAAACTACCAAGTAAACGTGTATAATGATTTAGCACATAGGATTCCTGTTAATATTTTTGAAAAGGAAGTAAAATTATTTTTTAAGCAATTGTGTGATTAGTTGACTTAATCTATCAATATTTTGTTGGTTTTTTATTTTAAGTCTTGGAACTGTTTATTATAAAATAGCATACTATGATTTCACATAATCAACTTTTAGAGCATTCATAATACCTTTAACAAAAGCCACTACCTCGATATCCATTTCAGGTAACGTTTTATATTCTGAAACCGAAAAATGCCGAATACTTCTTATCCATTCACTATCTGCAATACTTGGGGTCATAATTTGTGAATAACCAATTTGATTAATTTTTGCATTAATAGATGAAGCAGCCTCTTCTCCTCCTTTATTAGTATTCCAAAAATGAATATTTACTGAACCATTACTTTCGAATATAACATCTAATTTAAATTTATTCTCAAACTCCAAAAAATCTTCATATAACATGTGGTTATCTTTGTACCTATATGTTTTAGTAAAAGGCTCATAAACATCACCAATTTCGTTAACAAATGTGTCTGTCCGGTATTTTGGAATAGCATCACTTAAAGCTTTTAATTTATTCACACGGTCTATTTGTTCTCCAGAATTTAAAACCTTGTAAACCTCTGGCATTATTTTTTCTTCCATACTGTCATAAGCTAAATACGTTAATAATTTTTTATATTGATTTAAAAATGAATTTGTATCGTTCCTCTTACACAACCCAACACAAGGAGTTATCCAATCTTCTACTAAATTGGCATCTCTATTGGAAAATGCCTGAATATTACAAATTGGAATAGTTTTAGGAATGCCCGCCACTGGAGCAAATTTCAGATTATTTAAAGTTAGGTATACAATACCTACAACATCCAACCCCCTGCTTATACACCAATTGTAATATCGTAACAATTGATCTACTTGATCAGGCGCATTGTTAATTTTGTTTTCAACTATAATAGCCTTTTTACTATTCCAGTCTATAATACTAACATCTAATTTGGCAAGCTCTTTTTCAACTTTAGCATTTTTAAAATCACCTAAATCCGCATGAAACGAATTAGGAAGTGTATTTAAAAATCTTAAAAAAGCATCTAAAAACACACGACCTTCGCCATGTGGTCCTTCAGGATTAAGTAGATGATGTAATATATCACTATGAAAATTTTCAAGCTGTGTTCCTAATTTAGAAACAGTGAAAACATTAAATTCATATTGCACCTTATCTGCTACAACTAATTCCTGCTCATTCAATAGCTCAATTAGCTGCTTATTATTTAGAAGTTTAATTAATTCTTGTTCCATAATTTTATTTTTATAAAAGTAAATGACATGATCCCCAAACCATGACGTTCATTATTTATTCAACAATACTTCAAGATATTTAAATATAAAAATGACTCATTATTATTATTTTTTCAACATTCCCTTATGTATGGTTCTCTCTTTTGATGAGAAGACATCATTTTGGCCTTCTTCCCAATTACCATCTTTATAAATAACCTTAAAGTATTCCATCATTCCTTTTCTAATATCAACACAATCTCTTTCTAAAGGATAATATTCAAAATCAAAAGGGTTAGTATTCGCACTAAGAAAAGCTAAAATATTCGTCAATGTCACACCCTCTCCTAAATCTTCTACAGGCATTATAATTGAACCCATATTACCAGAATCATAATTTCTAATAAACCTGGTCAACATCCAAACAAACTCACTTTCAGCAAGAACTTCTTTATTTGAACAAGTACAAAAGTTAAAATTATTTTCTGGCTTACACATAAGGGGTGTTTTTACAATTCATTATTCCATAATGGTAATTTTCCATTCTTTAGTAACAGAATCAAAAGCAACTTCTTTTCTATTGGACGAGGAAAATCAGAATTAAATTGACCATGAGTTATATACCACATGACTATGATTTTTTTAAAACCATCTTCTTTCATTTTTTTTGACCATGAATTTCGTCTAGCCTCACCAAATTGTTTGCCTTTTACTATTCTTCCTCCTAATCCGTCCTTACGGTGAATAATTTCACCTTGACTTCCTTCTCTTCCAGAAATCCCAATATAAATAAGGTTGTCCAATCTAGCTGAATCAGCAAATATGAGATAGATCCCGCTACCTTGTCTAGGAGCATTACAACAACTAGAAAGGTTATCGACTACATTGTACTCAAATTCACCCTGTTCTTTATATTTATCTAAATATTTAAACATCTATTTACCAATCCCTCTTACCTCACTATCATAAAACTCTTTAAACATCATGGCTTTAAAAAGCGTATTGGCTTTATCGTCGGTCATTTTATTATAAAAATCTAACTTGGTATTTATAAAGTTTAAAAATTCGCCATCTACTACTTCATCAAACTTATCTTTTATGTTATTTTTAGAATTTTGTTTGTTGAAAAAAGCCATTAACTCTTCATTTTCATAAAGATTTTTCTTCACTCTATTAAAATCTACCTTATCTTCTTCTGTAAGCTCTAAACCAAAAGTATCATTGAGAACTTTAATAATTTTAGTTAAAAAATCTAATTCATCTTCTGGATTTCCACCAGCACCTCCTGGTCTCATACCTTCATCTTCACCATCTCCAGATTCTAATTCTAAATTGGTAGTAAATTTGTGTTGAATTTTATAGCTATCCAACTCAATATCGTTTACGACATCTAAAGGTAAGTTGTTTTGTATGTAAGGTAGTTTCTTTAATAAGGCTGTTAGAAACACATATTTTTTCTCAAGCTCAACATCTGTAAATGTGATGATCTGACTTAAAAAACGATAGATTTTAGTAAAAGATTTCACAGCGTTTTTAAAGGCTAACTTATCTTCCTCTTCCAGCTCATTGTCAAATCTATTTGAAATAGTATTTAATATGGGTTGAAGTTTTTCAAAATCATCCTTTTTAGAGAAAAATATGTCTGCAAAGGATTCTACTTCGGAGTCATAATACACTTTATGTTCTTCTATGACATTTAAAACATCATACAAACTATTAGGATCTGTTTCATTTTCTTCTTCCATATAGTTTTTACCATAGAAGTGCTGAAAATCTGCTCGTACTAGTTCAGGATCGTTAACAAAATCTAAAACCATGGTAGAGTCCTTACCTCTTCTATTTCTGTTTAATCGAGAAAGAGTTTGGACTGTATTAGCGCCTCCCAATTTTTTATCTACAAACATGGTATGTAATAAGGGTTCATCAAAACCAGTCTGAAATTTATTTGCTACAATTAGCATTCTATTTTCTGGCAACTTTAAGGCTTCTGGAATACTTATTTTTCCTCCTAGATTATTCATGCTGGTTTCTGTATAATCTGCGCCAGTATCTTCATCACTTACAGTCCCAGAGAACGCAACTAATGCTTTATAAGGCAATCCCATTTCAAACATAATCTCATCAAACTTGCGTTTAAATCGAACTGCATGTAAACGCGATTTGGTAACCAACATGGCTCTAGCCTGTCCTTGAATTTCATTTTGAGTCTGACTTGCAAAATGTTCAATTATAATACGTGCTTTCTTTTCAATGGCATGATCTTGTAAATCAACAAAGTTTCCTAAAACGCGAACTGTTTTTTTCTTTTCGTATTCTTTATCATCAATTTCAGTGCGCTTTACCAGTTTGTAATAGCGCTTAAATGACATATAATTTTTAAGCACATCTTTAATGAAACCTTCTTTTATGGCTTCCTCCATGGTATACTCATCAAAAGCAGTTGTTTGACCATTAATTTTAGTGCCAAACAACTCCAATGTTTTTGGCTTGGGAGTCGCTGTAAAAGCAAATTGAGATATATTAGGTTGCTGTCCTTTTTTAGATATTTCTTCAGCAATTATCTCATCTACAGTCTTTATATCTTTTTCTTCTTCAGCCGCTTCTTCCAAACTTAAAGCTTTACGCATATGCCTTGAAGCTTCACCAGATTGCGAACTGTGAGCTTCATCTATTAGAATGGCATAAGTTCTGTCTGGAAAGTTGGTTACCACATCTGAAATAATAGGAAACTTTTGAATGGTAGTAATAATAATACGTTTCTTATCTTCAATAGCCTTTTTTAAATCTTGTGCAGTCGTTTTTTCATCAAGATAAGCAACAACTCCTGGCGTATTATCTAACTGACGAATATTGTCTTGTATTTGTTTATTCAACACACGTCTGTCTGTTACTATTATAATCGAATCGTATAAGGCTTTGGTGTCGGTATAATTTTGATAAAAATTCGCCAACCTATAGGCCAACCATGTAATGGTATTCGACTTACCAGATCCTGCCGAATGTTGCACCAAATAGTTTTTCCCAGTCCCATCAATTTTTAAAGCTTCTAAAATACGCTTAACGGCACGTCTTTGATGAAAACGAGGAAACAATAATTTGGTAGATTTTTTATCGACCAGTTTTTTAGTTTTCGGGTCGTATGTTTTTTCTTTGTCGGTTTGAACACTAATAAAGTTTTGCACTAAATCTAATAACGAATCTTTTCGTAATACGTCTTCCCACAGATAAGCTACTGCAAAACCATTTGGATTTGTATTTACCAATCCTGTGTTAAATGGCAAAAAGTAAGTTGATTTTCCTTTAAGTTCGGTTGCCATAAACACTTTTTCAGTACCAACAGCAAAATGCACCAAGCAACGTTTAAACTCTAAAAACGGTTCGCCTTTAGGGTCACGATCTTGCATATATTGTTTAATTGCATTGTGATGACGTTGATTTGTTAGAGTGTTTTTTAACTCTGCTGTAACCACAGGAATCCCATTGATAAACAAAACAATGTCAATCTCATTGGCATTACGGTTGGAATATTTTAATTGACGAATAATGGCTAAACGATTTTTAGCATAAGCTTTCTCATGCTCTGGTGTTTTGTTATGTGCAGGCTTAAAATAGGCTAAATCTAATTTCTGCCCTCTATCCTTTATGCCGTTTCGAAGCACATCAAGGGTTTTGTTTTTGCTAATATTTTTAGAGACATTTTCTACAATTTTAGCATCTACTTGAGCTCCATATTGTTTTTCTAAAGCCTTATATTGTTTAAGTTGGGTGTCTTTTACAAAAGCAATAATTTCACTGGGTATAACACAAAGGTCTCTATCATACAAATTAGGAGAAACAGAATGATACTCCTTAACGTTTTGCGTTAGATAGTTTTCAATATGTTCTTCAAAATGGATTTCTTTTGTACCTGATGCCATGATTTATTCTGTTAATTTATTTGATGTTGCGTTACTCTCAATCTCCTTTGAAAGCTCCTTCTTATTTTTAACCCCTAATTCTTTTAATTTATTGGCTTGAAGAACCAAATTATCATTACCGGTACTTAACTGTTTATAAGCATCTTTATATGAGGATTGTGCAATACCAATATGCTTCCCTACTTTTTCTAAATTTTCAACAAACCCTACAAACTTATCGTATAATTTAGCACCTCTTTCTGCGATAGCAATAGCATTTTGATTTTGATATTCCCGTTTCCATAAATCTACAATTAGCTTCAATGAGATAATTAAATTTGTAGGATTCATTAATAAAATACGTTTATCATAAGCATAATTCCAAAGGTTTGGGTCGCCTTGCATAGCAGCTATATATGCAGGTTCACTAGGTATAAACATCATTACAAAATCTAATGCTTTATCATAATCATCGTAACCTTTTGTGCTTAAAGCAATAATATGGGCTTTAATTGCTGACACATGCGAACCTAGTTCCTTTTGTTGTTCATTAACGTCCGAAGTGGCTAAAAGCCTTGTAAAAGCATTTAAAGGCGTTTTAGAATCTATAATTACGTTTCTGTTATCTGGATATTTAATAACAGCATCGGGCCGCATTTTTTTACCTTCTGAATCGGATCGTAACGCCTTGCCGTTTTCATCTTTTAATTCATGCTCCATAAAGTATTCTTCATCTTTACGTAAACCCGATTTCTCTAAAATACTTTCTAAAATCATTTCGCCCCACTTTCCTTGAGTTTTTGCCTCACCTTTTAAAGCATTGGTAAGGTTGATAGCGTCCTGACTGATTTTATCACTTTTCTCTGCTAATTCTTTAACTTTTTCACCCAATGAAAATCGTTGTTGTGACTCTTTTACATAAACGTCTTCAACCTTTTCTTTAAATTCTTTAATGTTTTTACCTAGAGGCTCTAATAGGTCTTTTAACTTTTCCTTATTTGTTTCAGAAAAGGATTCAGTATTAGACTTTAAAATCTCACTTGCAATATTCTTAAATTCGGTATTGAATTTTTTACCTAAAGCTTCAATTTCGTCTTTTTGTGTTGTTAGCTTATCGTCTAAAGCTTTATTGTTAGCTGTAGCAGTAGCTAATTTTTCATTAGAAGCATTGAATTTAATTTTCAAATCATCTAACTCTGCTTTCAAACTATCTGCATTATGTTTAGCAGCTGTAAAATTTGCTGTTTTTGTAGCCAGTTCTTTTTGCAAGGTATCAAGGTTTTCTGTCTTTGATTGAATGTTTTGTTTTTGTTCAGTAATAAATTCATCCCTTTCCTGAAGAGTTTGCTTTGATTGCTGTAACTCACTATTGGCAGTAGATTTAAATGCAATAAACTCTTTATCTAAATCTGCGTAAGCACTTTGGTTTGAAGTTTTTATTTCTTCAACTAAAGAATTGGTTTTTGATTTTGAAATAAACCAACCAATAATAAACCCTACTATAATACCAATAACGATATAAACAATAATTTCAACCATAATTTTAGATTATAAAATCTTTAATTTTCTAACTTTTCTACTAACTCACTTAGCTCTTTTGCCTTACTTTCAATTTCTAGAAAAAGCTCCATTTTTTCATGGAGTTCTTTTTTTGTCTCTTTTAGTTTTTCAATCTCTAAATCTAATTCTGTTTTTTCATTTAACTGAGCAGCAGCATATAGTTTATTTAATTCCTCTTTTGAAATAGTATTAAACTTATTTAAATAATCTGCAATATTTTGTAGCTGCGTGATAATAATAGACACTAAAACAACATCTTTATAAATAATTTGAAAGGTGTTATCCTCAAGGTCACTATATAGTTTAGACCATATTACAAGAATATTAAAATTAGTCAAAATATATCTTTGAGATGTATAGTTGCATTCATAGAAAACAGATATTGATTCAGGCTTTTCATGCCCTGATTTAAGCTCAAATTTTTCGTTTTTAGCAATATATGCTTTAGCCATGGTATTTTTTTTAATTAATCTTTTTTTGTTGCCAATCTCTTACATCTATTTTACCTGTTACCGCTTCGCTAATGATGGATTGACGATAGGCTTTTAGTTTTTTTATACTTTTTTCGGTTTCAACTAAGACTTTATCCATAATCTTAGTGTTAAGACTAATGTAGTCTGCAATTTCCTTTTGCTCTTCAAATGACGGAAAAGGGAATGTCATATTGTTAAACTCTTTTGCCTGTAAACGCCATCTTCCTAGTTGAGAAACGCCTTGACCATGGGAATAAAATATTTTTTCTTTGTAGCACAACTGACTTATATATAGGAAATATTGTGGGTTACACTTTTCTTCAATCAATTCAAAAACTCTATAATCTGGACTTGTTACTCCTGTCTGTTTTGAGATGTCAATATAACCAGTTAATAAATCCATATGATTCATAACAAAATCACCTTCATTAACTATTTGATATTTTGAATAATCCATTGAGAATTGTCCTTTGTAATTGGAAATATCTTTAACTTTTAAACCTCTCTGTGTAACAGAGAGAATATCATAACCAAGCTCTCCAGCAATTCTTTTTTGAATTTTAAATATAAATTTTAATCGTTTTGCTGCCCAATGCTTAGGAATTTCACCCAACCATTCAATGCCAGAATCTTTCATTTTGGCATTTGGGTTTAAGCCTTTGGTAACAGCTTCATTAATAATGGCTTGGCGTTGTGCTTGTAGTTTTTGTATAAGTAACTCCTTTTTTTCTATTAATGCATCAATAATGGCGGTTTTGTGGTCTAGGTAGTTGGCTATTTGGGTTTGTTCTTTCAGAGTAGGTAAAATAAAGACGCAGGACTTTACATCTTCTTTGTTCAACTTTGGTTGAGCAGAAGATGTTGCTTTGTCTAATAATTGTGAATGCAAATAAAATGAAGTCAAGGATATGTAGGCAAACCTTTTATCCAAAACATCCTTAAATTTCAGTAAAAACATATTTGGACCTAAAGACGCTTTTCCTTCTATACCTTCATAAATCCAAGCTAGACCAGCATAAGCTCCAACATTTGCCAAAAGAATCTCACCTCCAAAAAGTTCTGATTTTTTTAAATAATTATGTGAAGCTTCATTTAAATATATTCCTTTATTTTTAAAATCTGCTCTTAAATCAGTCAACCTCACTAATCTTGAAACCCCTTCCTCTAAATAGTTTACATTTTTAGCTAAATCGCCAAAAGAGCCATTTGCTGTAAAGTCAGTTAGAACATCTATTAAATATCTAAAATTTACAACTTTCCAATCTTTGGGTACTTTATTAACGCCTAAAATATCACTTTCTTTATATGCATCGTATGTCTTCATTAAGCTAACAAATCATTTAAAAGGGTTGTAATATCTTTTTCAAGGTCAACTATTTCTGCTTTAATTTCAGAAGCTGGTTGTAAACCTTTGTACTCGTAAAAGTATTTGGTAAAGTTAATTTCGTAACCAATACGAGTTTTATCGTAATCTATCCACGCTTCTGGCACGTGAGGCAACACTTCGTTAGAGAAATATGTTTCTATATCGTCTGTTAATGGTACGTTTTCTTTATCGCGTTTTTTAGAGTCTGGTTTTGGGTTACCTTTTACCATTTTTATTTTGCCTTTAGCATCATATTCTGGTTGTTCTATGGTGAGTTGATAATAGCCAAAGTCGTCATTATTAAATATTTTGCAATGTTCGCTTTCTTTAAAATTAATGTAAATGTTTAATAAGGCTTCAATATGCGCTTCGGTAAGCTCATTACGTTTATTCCCTAAACTCTTTTTGTTCGAGCGTGCGAAAATATGCTCTTTTTGCTCTTTCCCTTTATTATTTACACCGTTTACTACGGTTGCATTCCCATTAATTAGCTGTACTTTTCCTTTACGGTTTTCGGCTTTTTTATTGGTTAAAAACCAGATATAGGTGTTAATGCCTGTGTTGTAAAACAAATCTTTGGGTAAGGCTACAATACACTCTAACCAATCGTTTTCTATAATCCATTTACGTATGTCGCTTTCGCCACTTCCAGCATCTCCAGTAAATAATGGGGAACCGTTGGTTACAACACCAATTCGGGAACCGTTGGTTTTGTCCATTTTAGAAATCATATGTTGTAAGAACAACAATTGTCCATCGCTGGTACGTGGTGTTCCTGCATAAAAACGACCAGCTGGATTTAATGCTTCGTTTTCTATAAAGTTTTTGTCTTTTTTCCAAGTGACTCCGTAAGGAGGATTGGCCATCATATAATGGAATTGCTTACCTTGAAATTGATCGTCTGTAAACGAGTTACCATGTTTTACATCGCGTGGGTTTTCGCCAGAAATCAACGCTTCAGATTTTGCAATGGCACAAGACTGCTCATTTAATTCTTGACCATAAGTAAGCATGGTTGGCTTGTTTTTGGAATCTTTGCAGATTTCGTCTAAAACATAGTTTTTACCTAAATTAACCATACCTCCCGTTCCGCACGCGGGATCGAAAATAGTACGAATAATACCTGGTTTACAAAGTTCGTCTTTTTCTGGTGTGAAGATGATTGCATTCATTAAGGCAATCACATCACGTGGTGTAAAATGTTCTCCTGCGGTTTCGTTAGATTGCTCGTTAGAGATACGTATTAACTCTTCAAACACATAACCCATAGAGTGGTTATCTATAGTATCTTGATGCAGGTCTATTTTGCAGATGGCATCAATCATTTCATACAACAAACGGTTTTTTACGAGTCTCGCTATAATTTTATCGAACTGAAAGCTTTCTAGAATATCACGTACTTCTGGGTTGAAACCGTTTAAATAATTATTGAAGTTGATTTCTATATATTGTGGCTCGTCTTTTAACGAATGAAGTGTGTGCTTTGAGGTGTTGTAATAGGTTAGTCCATCTGAAGCCTTTTTAAGGATTGGATCCAGTTTGTCTTCACTTACTTTATCTCTAAAATCATTATAGCTTTTACGGACTTTCTCGTTTACGTTTTCAAGCATACAGTCTAGCCTACGTATTACTACAAAAGGAAGTAATACATCTCCAATTTCATTTTTCTTAAACGCATCACGCAAGACATCGTCTGTGATTTGCCATATGAATCCTACGTCTACTTTGTTGTTTATGTTACTCATTTATTGTTTCGTTCTTTGTTATTAATCTTCGTCATCATCTTCAATGTCTTTTAAAATTTCAATTTTTTCAGCTACCAACCAGTCACTATCAGGTCTTGCAACTAATCTTGCATTATTATACGCCCAATTTAAAGGGAGAATAGTATGTCCTATATAATTGCCAGATTTAGTTTTCTCTACTACCAAAGCCACATCAACAATTTCATCATCAATCAAAGACAATGGTAATAATAGAGACATCTTATCCATAGTAGGATAATACATTGGAATCGCAGTCTTAAAATTCCACTCTATTCTTTTAATTGCTAAACTAATAGAATCCTTCAATCTATTTGTTAAATTTCTATATGTTTTTGAATCCTTTTCTATTGCATTCGATAATTCTTGATAGTAATTGTACCTATCTTCAATTGTTAATAAATCAGGGTTTTTTAATTCGAAATTTTTAGGTGAATTTTCGGAGAGAAACCTCAAAGGCAATCGACCAGCATTATCTAATATTATATGTCTCATATCTAATTCTGGTTCTCCTGATCTTGTATCGTATAGCATATCTGAAACATCAGAAAAATAATGCGCTCGTTTTGGCATTTCTTTAAAATTTCTTACTAACTCTTTTCCTGCATAACCTTCGCCAGGAATACAAAACTCAACTAATTTATATGGCTGTGTTCCATTTTCGTTTTTCTCGAAAAGAGCATATATAGACTCATAACGATCATCTACTAATCCAGTATTGAAAACCGCATACTTATTATTATACAAAATCTTTTCCTTTTCTTGGCTCAATTTATAAAAAGTGTAGTGCAAATAACTAGAAAGAATCGGGTATGGGAAATCAGGATTTACATCTTTATAATGCCATCTCTCTTTAAGAGCGAAATTTTTTAATTTCTCAAAAGTGGATTGATAATGCTTTAAATAAGCCCAATTGGTTAATGCATTTTTCGGAGATGCATTAATAATTTTTGTTTTAGCACTTTGACTTGGTCGGTGTCTTAATTTTACAAAATATACAGGAAGCTGATGTGTTTCATCTTTCCTAACCTCTAACAAATCTGAATAAGAAGCAATAAAAGTAGTTAGTTTAGGGAATCCAAGATCCTTATAATTTATACGATTCTTACTTAATTCAAGGCCTAAATTCGCAAGATTTACCCATCCTTTATCATCTTGATTGTTTTTTACTAATTCTGTTAAAGTTTGTGTTACTATACTTTTATCCATGACTATATTTTTTTATTTGATACAAAACTAAATATCAACCATGCAGTACATCTGCATGGCTAATTAAAGTTTGATAAAATAGGAGATTTAACGTCACCTTGGTTAAAAATAACTGAAGTTTCATTTTTTGTGTTTGATTGTATTAATTTAAAAACATTTAAAGCATTATTTAAGTGTTGATGTTTTCTAATTTGACCTACATAATTATTTATGTCTTTAAAAACCCAATTTCTATCTCCGTTTGTTTCGTTTTTAATTTTGCCATTAGAAAACGACACAAAGCCTTTATGACTGTA
The DNA here is from genome assembly GCF_042657385.1 of Bizionia hallyeonensis. Lineage (NCBI taxonomy): Bacteria > Pseudomonadati > Bacteroidota > Flavobacteriia > Flavobacteriales > Flavobacteriaceae > Bizionia > Bizionia hallyeonensis. The sequence continues at coordinate 76,111 of NZ_JBHSLA010000001.1, forward strand.
GATATAATGATAATTCGTAAGAATTAATCTTTCGTGAAATGTTTTAGTATCAGTTTGGGTTACAATAGAAATTTCTATTCCATTCTTTCTTATTATTTTTTTACTCATCTTATTAATAATTTCTTTAGCCTTTTCTTTGTTAAGTCCTCCCGCTTTGTTCTGTAAAACTATTAACAGATGAAAAGGTATCTCTAATGTTTTTGGAATTAAATTCTCCAGAATAGGATAAATATTATCATTGTTTTCGTCTTTGTATTTATTGAGGTCATTCCACATGAAATTATCAATTATTATAGCAGAATTAATTGGTTTTACAGGTTTATATTTGAACAATTCACTCCAACATTTTAAAGATTCGGCCTTATTATCAATTGTATAACCAAAATGATGATTTTGATCTGTCATGAAGGAACCTCCTAATTTAAAAGCTAAAATGCCAAATTTTTCTCTAATATTTTCAACGATATTTTCCTCTAAATCAAGTATTAATACATCATTTAGAAAGTTTTCAAATTCATTATTAGACAACTTCTTATATTTGTCTTTATCACCAATTAGCCCTGCGTTTTCTCTTTTAAAAAGAGCATTTAGAATAGGGTTCTCTTTAATCTTTTCGGTGATTTCCTGCGGATCTAGATCTAATATAACATCACAAAATTTATCAATTATATTATATACTGTTTGATGTTCTTCTTTAAAAACAAAAATCTCTTCTAAGCAATCTTCAGAACAAAATAAATTATGGGCCCGCACTTTTATCGTTTTAAATTAGCTTTATAAATATCTACCGCTAAATCATCCGCAACATTAAAAAACCCAGATCCGAAAGATTTATCAAATTTTCCATTTTTGAGATAATTCATAGCATAAGGATCTCCTTCTTTTAAAAAATAATAAAGACCAAAAGGATTTGACTGTTTATCGGATTTATCAATTTTCACGTGGAGAAATAGGGACTGACGTAGGATATATTCAGAATGTGTTTCGAGTATAAAACGAATACCAAATGCCTTATTTGCTTCAAAAAACAAATCTGCAAGTTTAGCCTGCAAAGCGGGATGAAGATTTGCTTCTGGCTCTTCGATTAAAATTATATTTATTGATTTTAAAAATACATTATTTTTTGAATTCTTAATAACTAATGTTTTTTGAATCTCTAATGCAATTTTCAATAAAATCGTGAAGATTTGTCCAGCACCAAAACCCTTATCAGCCAGATTAATTTTTTTTCCTGATGATATAATCTCTATTTGAGAAGCAATCCCCTCAATTGACTTAATCTTAAAATCTTCACCAATATCAAACTCCTGCATCCATTTCTTTAAAAATTTGCCCGCTTTTGATGTTTTGGAAATTGGCTTAAGGGAGTGTTCATTTATCAATTCATTAATTGCCGAAGTTGAATCATTATTAATGTATAGGTGATTTTGAGCATGCCTTTGAGGCCCCAAATGATCCACAGAGAATCTTAAAATTTGAGTTATAAGATCCCCAAACTCGAAGGCCTTTTTCGTTTCGGTACTATTATCTATTTTTCCAAATTTATTTTGATTTTCCGATAAGTAATTAGGAATAATATCTCTAAGAATAATATCTATACTGAATAGGTCTTGATCAAAATTATCAAGTGAAAATTCTGGCATTAAAACTATTTTATTCTTCTTTTCAGATTCTTCAAACGGTTTTTGTTTTTGTTTTAATATTGATAATTTCTTCTTATCATTATCGATATTTATGTTGGTCTCCAGAATACGTCTTGTTAAGTTTTTATATTCATGAGATCGGAAAACTGCACTATCTAAATTGTTTTTATAAAGTTTATTTAACCTATATTGACTAAAACTAACCCTTCTTTCTTTCAGGAACTCTAAATATAGTTTTAATGCCGCTGAATAGAACCCAGACAATCCATAAGAGGGCGCTTTTTCGTCATAATACTTTCCACCTACTTTTTTTTGTTCTATTAAAACATCATTATAGAGCTCTACAATTTCATCAACAACAAAGTTTTTAAAAATATTGCTTTCGGTTTTATTTGATAATAATTCTATTGCTCGAATATATGGTTTCACTTTGCCACTTCCTTTTTTAGCATTTTCTGCTAACCATGTTTCAAAAGAGTCCTTTAAATTATTATTAGAAAGCTTCACCTGTTTATGTTTAATATTCTTTTCTAGATGATTTTTTCGCGAAATCAATTCCTCTAATTGAACTGAATTGATTTGTATGTTATTTTCAACATTTAAAATCAACCTGTTTAGATCAGTTAATTCATCTTCATTCTCGGTTTTAGAAATATCATTTAAGAAATCAATATCAAGACGTACAACATATTCATTCCCACCAGTATTCTCTATGCATAATTTACTACAATCCTTTTCTCGTACAACCTCCAGAAGCTTCAACCTTCCTTTAATAACATTACCATCTTCAAAACCATATGGCTGAAATCTCAAAGAAACAATGTGTCCCATATTGGAATAGCTAAAATTTAAATTCCAATTTGATCCGCTTTGCATAAATTCATTTACTGCATTTTTATAAGAATGAATTTTATGTTTTTTGGAATTTGGGCCATTAAAGTCCAATTGAAAATGATTAGGCGATTTAACATAATCTTCTAAAAGCAACATGGCTTTAAAAATGGTCGATTTTCCAGAATTATTAGTTCCAGTAAAGAAAGTAATAGGTGCTAAATCTAAATCCCAAGTATCTTGAATCTTTCTGAAATTAGATATTTTTATGTTTTCCATAATGCAAATATATATTTACAACCATGCAGTTAATCTGCATCATTATAAATGTCTTTCATTTTAATAATTTTTTCTCTTATTTCTTCTCTTAATTCTACGGGTGAAATGACCTCAATATCTTCTCCAAATGACAAAATTACTTGATACAATTCTGGATTTGGAATAACTTCAATTAGTAAAACAAGTCCAGAATCATCAGACCTATCAATTTTTTGAGTACCATGTAAAGGTTTTGTCAAAACATAAGGAATCCGTTTTTCAGAAAACTTCAGTTTTATTATTTGCAAACTTGCGTTTTCGGGTTTCGTTACACCAATAATATCATCAAAATAATCTACCCAATTTATAGAAGATTCTACGATTTCTTTTGAGGTTTCCCGTAAAGCTTGTATTCGGTCAAGCGGATAATTTGAAAGCGCCTGGTATTTTTCGTTAAATCCAAATAAAAACCATCTGTTATTATATTGTTTTAAATGATAAGGACTTAACTCTATAACTTCAAGCTCTTTATTATAGGGTTGATATTCAATTTCTATAATCTTTTTTTTAATTATCATATTAAATAATACGCCAACAAGGTCTCTACCTTTTAGATCCTGATTGTCTTGATAACTAATAATCCCATCATCGCCATTAGATACCAAATCGAATGCTAACTCCATTCTTGGAATAAGTTCTTCCAACCAATTAAATTCTTCTCTATGTTTATATCTGGAAAGTATTGCAAGGGTGGTTTCAAGTTGCTCTGAATCATCTTGATTTAAGGGATGCATCGCTAAAGAAAAATTCTTGTCTCTATATCTGAAAATTCTCTTTTTAGCAAGCTTAATTGTTTCATCAAGTTCAATATTATATCCTGCATCCGATTTCATATGTGCAATATCATATTGCAATTGCCTCAACTGAATACCTTCAGTGCCTAATTCATATAAAATAGTATTTACTTCTTCAAGTAAATCTTCATAGGTATAGTCTCTATTAAAATTACTGAAACACTTGTCAAGAATAGTATATCTAATTTGGGCATGTTTGTTTGTTGCCATATAAAAAATGATTTTTAGCTTGGGTGATTCAATAATAAGGAGATTTAAAAATATGAAACTTTAGGAGATAAAAAAAACACATTTGTATTAAAACTTCACCATGCATAAAGAATGCATACAATGCTTATAGTATTGCCTAGAAATTATCAGAGATATGCAAGAAATAAAAGATTTTAAAAAAAGTAAAACCATAGATACCACTACAGAAATTTGGATGGCTATAATGAGTATGGATCCATATTTACTTAATCAACTACTGGATGATGAAATTGATTATGAAGATATTGGAAAACAGAAATTTATAGAAAAGCTAAACGATAGATTTCAAAATCATCGAACTTTAGGAGATTCTGAATTGCTGTTAGACTTAGATCATTGTAGAAGTTGTAATTGCGATCAACCTATTTGCAAATTTATTGGAAATATTTCTGGTAAACATTTCGGCCTATACTTTGATATTCAGAAAGGAAAAATTATGGATATTTACCATTGTAATTGGTATGGTAATATTGATTTTTCTAATCCATTTTAGAAGTTTATATTTATCAACGCAAATAGAGTGCACTAAAAGTGTTTTTATTTGCACAGTTCTTTGAAACAACCGAAATTAAAATATTGATTTGCCTATTCTTCGGGATAGGTGGTCTGCTGTATTCGGCAGATAGTTGTAGTTCACTACAACAAAATGTTTAATGTGTAATTTGTAGAAATCTATGAAAACACAATAAAACTACTCTTTAGAGCTTTAATTTTATATTATTTTATTATAATTATTAAATTTTATAAGCTGTCATTTAAGTATACATAAAGAAAGAATATAAAATTTCGGTTGATTTTCAAAGCTTAATTATTTATGAAAACAAACCATAACCAAAAAAAAGAAATTATCAAACTATTCCATAAAATGGATAGTAAATCTGATTTCTTAAACCTACTAAACTATTCTAAATCTCTAATTTATGGAAATAAAACATTTCCATTTACCGAAAAACAACTCAATTTCTATATCAATATTGAAAGAGTAAAAAACTCTAAAGAAACTCATACTTATAAAACGTTTGAAATAAAAAAGAAATCTGGAAAATTAAGAACCATACATGCCCCTATTAAAGGTCTTAAAGAGTTTCAGAAATGTCTAAATATCATACTTAGTATTATCTATCAACCACACAAATCTGCTTATGGGTTTGTAAATGGGAAATCTATTGTAGATAATGCTCAAAAACATGTTGGTAAAAATTATGTTTATAATATTGATTTAAAAGACTTCTTTCCAAGTGTGGATGCCAAAAGAGTTTGGGGAAGATTGAAAGCCAAACCATTTAACCTTGGAACAACTCAAAATAGAATACAAATAGCTAATATGATCAAAGCAATTTGTTGTACACCTATGAAAGTCGAAAGATTTATAGAAAATGAATGGACTACTATAACAATTCCTGTTTTGCCTCAAGGAGCTGCAACATCCCCTATTCTAACAAATGCTATTTGCGAACGATTGGACATTCAATTGACTGGTTTGTCTAAACGTTTTAGATTAGACTATTCTAGATACGCAGATGATATTACTTTCAGTAGCATGCATAATACTTATAATAATGAAAAAGGTGAGCAAGAACTTATTTACCAAAAAGAAAGCTCATTTGACACCGAATTAAGAAGGATAATTAGCTCTCAAAATTTTCATATCAATGAAAAGAAAGTACGTTTACAGAAAAAAGGCTATAAACAAGAAGTTACTGGCTTATTAGTAAATGAGAAAGTAAACACCCCCAATCATTATATAAAAGAAATAAGACAGTGGATTTATTTTTTGGAATCCAAGGATTTTGAAAAAGCCTATGAATTGTTTTTAAAAAAATATGTAAAAAACAAAGGCGAATTGAATATTGCAAAACCTAACATGTTCATGGTTATAGAGGGTAAGTTACTTTATTTAAAAATGGTTAAAGGGGAAAACAACGCGACATATCTTAAACTCAGATCTCGTTTTGATAAATTAGTTGAAGCTAAAACCCCATCAAAAACTAATTACTTAGCAGTTAATATAGAAAGTGATTTGGTGTTTGAAGAGAAAGTGAGTTCTTATGGGAACACCAAAGACTTCGACACCATTATAGAAACCATCTTTAAGGAAGGATTAGAAAAAGCTATGAACTTATATACATCTAAATAATGAGTGAGAATAAAAAGGAATCTTTAGAAAAATTATTATTGTTTATCTCTGACATTTGTAAAGATGATGAGAATGCCTGGTTTGCCAAAGATTTATCTTTAATGGTCAACAAAGTTAATGCCAGCAATAAAAATATTGATAGTATTTATGAATATTGTATTAAAGAAATTATTAAAGATCAAGCATTAAATTTTTATAAGGATTTTAAACTTATAGAAATAAAACCAAAACTAATAGACGACTTTATTAGAATGGAGCAATTTAAAAGAGAAGATAACTTTGAAGACTTTTGTTTAGCTATGTTTCAACAAATTGAAAATATTGTTATTCATTTATTTTCGAAGTTTGATTTGAACTCCAAGGTTTTTAATGATGCTGCTTTAAGTTTAATTTCTCGATATAATCCTAATGAGAAAAAAATAGTCAGGGATAAAAACGGAATCACAATTGGAAATTTTATTTTTCAAAAATATAAGGAATTAAGACCGATAGACGTAAGAAGGGAAACCTGGTATTATAGCAATAAGTTTAGAGCTGTTCTTTATTACAATTATTTTAATGAAACAATAGAATATAAAACTAAAGTTTTCGATGATATATACGGAATAGGAAATGAGTTATATCAAATGAGGAATTTAAATCATCGTGGATCTAACCTTTCCAGTTATCAAGAGAAAATGTATAATGAAATAGTTCCAAATCATAATAAATATTATTTTAAATTTTTAGGTTTTTTGGAGGATTTTGTATCGGAAATAAATAAAAATTTACACTAAATCTTATCTATGCAGATATAATGCACACAACCTATCTTTATTTGTACTGTTAATAATTAAAACAATACATTATGAAAAATGCTATTACTATTTTAGACCACTTACAATTCGATTGCCCTACTTCAGAACAAAAAACTGCACTCAACACTATGGCAGATTTTGTTAAAGAAACCAATACAGATGATTTTTATATACTTTGTGGAGCCGCTGGCACTGGAAAAACATCTATTACAACAGCATTAATTGGCTATTTAAACACTCATTCTATAGCTTATAATATTGCTGCACCAACTGGAAGGGCTGCAAGAATTTTAGGAAGAAAATCTAAAACTGTAAATAGCACAATACATTCCATGATTTATAATGTGACTGCTGATGCAAATACTGGAGAGGTTGTATTTAGTTTAAGAAATAATGATGTTAAGGATTATAATGTTTTTATAATAGATGAAGCCTCCATGATTGCTTCTAAAGCTCCAAATGATCCAAGTAATATGTTTAAATCGAAAAACTCACTTTTAACCGATCTTATTCGATTTGTAAAATTAGGTAACGAAAAAAATAAAATTATTTTTCTAGGAGACAATAATCAGCTTCCTCCTGTCAATGAAAAGGAATCTCTTGCTCTTTCAAAAGACTATTTAACGTCCAATTTCCGTTTAAAGGGAAATGCTCAATTATTAACCGAAGTGAAACGTCAAGAAGATGGTAGTTATGTTCTAAAAAACGCAACAAAAATAAGAGAATGCATAGAGAACAATCAATTATCTGTGAGCTTAGAGAATATTAAAAAGCAATCGTTGGAAGATGCTACTCGAAGTTATGTTTTAGATTATTTAGCAAATGGTGAAGACGCAATAATTTCCATAGGAGCTACTCACAAAATGAATGCACTCTTCAATAATAAAGTTAGGTCTAAAATTTACGGAAAGAATGCTAATGTAATAGAATCAGATGACTTACTGCTTATCACTCAAACGTGGAAAAGAAATGGCTTCCAACTTTACAGTGGAGATCACGTTAAAGTTAAAGAAATTAACATGAACAACATTGAGTTTGTTGCAGGATTAAGATTCGTTCCTGTAAAATTAATTTCTAAAAACCTCGAAGGAAAAGAAGAAATTGTTGATGCCTATATTCTTCTTGACTCTATTACAAATCCACAAGGTATAACATTGAAGCAGGAGAACAATTTACGACATGAAAGATTTAAAAAAAATAAGGTATATAGAGAAAGTTTAAAACCTTGGGATGATAGGTATGTAGGCGCAATTAGGGTTGCCTACGGACATTCAATAACCTGCAATAAGGCTCAAGGAGGAGAATGGTCAAATGTTCTGGTAAATTCATTTTTCATGCCTTCTTTAAAATTCCAATACACCGCTATCACCAGAGCAAAAGAAAATGTAGTTTTCTATTAATTAGGTTTACTCATCCTAAATAAAAACTTCAAATTCTGTATCTCTTGCTTTAAAGCATCAACATCACCTTTCGTCGCAGGCAATAATTGAGGCGCAAACAGTTTCTTACCAACATAGACTGTAGCGTCCGCCGCAGCTGAACCAAAAGCCGCATTTGATATAGAACTACCATTGATTTCAGGTTTAGCGCTTATATTTTCAATTTTAGTTTCTAATGCTTTAAAAGCATCTAATAACTCATTGGAAACTGGCAATTCATTTTCAGGCACAGCGAGTGCTATTTCTTCTTTTTTATAGTGACCTGTAACATATTTATAGTCATTCCGTTTATAGCTTGCTTTTGTTTTACAGCTTAATGTGCAATAAACATGATTGCTTCTTCTTGATTAAAAGGACTCATAACAATGTTTGCAATTTTTAATCTTTTTCATGGTATTTTGCTTTTTTGGGTTGATTTTTTGCTCGATTTGGGGTGTAATCCGTTAAATAAGGTTTTATTTAACCTTTTATCATTCTCTTAAACTTTGACCTGTGAATGTGACAATGTTAAACATTTCGTATAATCTATCGTAAATACGACGCCCATATCGTTCGCCTAAAGCACTTACATTTTCTTCAACACTGTAAAAGGTATTCACGAAATTTGTGGTGATAAAAGTTTTTTGGTTGTTGTCATATCTATCCGAAAGTATGTCTCCAACAATATTAAATAATCCATAATTACTGGCATCTTTTTCTGAACCAATGTCATCAATAAAAATTCACTTTCTATTTATGTCTTTAAAAAAATAATCTTTATCAATAGGCGTTGCACACTTTTCAAATTCACAAATAAGAGTACTTGTTTTTTCAGAAAACAATCTGGCTTTTGATAAAGTAGAACTTGGGTCGATATAAATTAATTTTTCAGCAATTTCACAAACAGCAAAAAGTTCAGGATAATCGGATTTTAAGAACGAGAAAAGGGAACTCATATAGTAATCATAATTATTAAAAAATAAAGATAGCGTAAAATAGAACAATTATTAAAAACAAGCTTACGGATAGCCATAATTAGTGGTAATTATTTATAGGTATTAAAAACACCCATACCTCATACCTCTGCAAAATCCGCGAAATCTGCGGGAAAACCACGCCCAACTTATCAAATACAACTCCACAACTTAACAACTTTGTGCCTTCGCGTCCCTGTCTGCCTTTAGGCAGATCCGCGAGAAAAACCAAAAACTTCAATAACTTACAAATCTCGTCTTAATTCTTAATTCTAAAAGCGCAGCGGTCTTAGTTCTTAATTGCCAAAACCCCAATCCCAACACCATTTTCCGCATTTAGCAAATACATCAACCCATCCACCTCCTGGTAGTACCGAACGCCAATAACAGCCAACTCCACTCCCAATCCTGTTGGCAAACTAGCAGGCGTTAAACTCAAACTGGTACGCGTATCATCTTTAGCCAACACCAATGGAGCCGCCAAATGCAAGGCATAATCCAAAGTCTCAAAATTAAAATCCAAAACTCCAAACTGCAAGGCAATATGTGTGGCACCACTTATGAACGGTACATGTTGGATATTAAATTGAGAAATGCTTAAGGTATAAGTTGGCCAATCCATGTCATAACTAAAAGGAAGTACCAACTGTGGTTTACAATCTGGCGTATAGGTGAAATCTACCAACAACCGTTTTCCAGCATCAGTTTGAAGCCCTTTATAAACACAACGCTCTCCACGCACACTATCAGCATCCAGTTTCTTTAAATTGGTAAACAAGGTCATCAATCTGCTATGAAAAAACGTAAACCCATGGTTGTTGTAAAACGGTCGCAGAGATTGCCTAAACACCTTATTTACCACAGAACAAGAGCCAAACTCATTCGCATTTTCCCGCACACGTTCCATACTTTTTTTAGTTCTAATAACTGCTCCATTAAAACCACCACCAGCAGCACGCGCCACAGGCTTCCCATTCAAATAATAAAAATTAATTCCACCAATCGTCCCAACCAATGGAATAATACCTTTTTGCTTTGCCATACTCCGAAATTTTAAAATTAATAACCCAGTTCCAATCACTACAATCAGAATCAATCCAAACACTTGTAAATAATTCATAATCAAATGTATATAACTCAAATATGCAAAATTAAAATTTATGGTTATAGCGTGGTTATACCATACTTATAAAAACATTAAAATGAGGTTAAAGCGTGTTATATAAATAGCTTCATAATAAAACAAGAGAGCAACACACATGATAGGTAGAGCCAAAACCTATATCAAAATTATATTAGACTTAAAACAAAAAGCACAAACCTTTAATAATAAGAAACCCCAAACGTCAGTCCGGGGTTGCTATAAATAGGAGTTTTATTGCGAAGTCCTAATGCGGCAACTTATCTTTTAGCAGGCCATAAACGTAGGTTCCTAAAATAGCGGAAACAATAACTACCAAAATAGGCCAATAACCTGCACCTACCAAAACATACATAGGTCCTGGACAAGCACCAGCTAATGCCCAACCCAATCCAAAAAGTGTTCCTCCAATTAGGTAACGCTTATAGCCACTTTCTTTTGCTTCAAACTGAAGCGTTTTACCGTAAAACGATTTAATTTTAAAGCGTTTTATAACAAACGTCATTAACAAACCTAGACTTAATGCCACACCTATAATGCCATACATGTGAAAAGACTGGAATTGAAACATTTCAAAAATACGAAACCATGACGCCGCTTCCGATTTAAACATGGTAATGCCAAAAATGACTCCTATTACTAAATATATACCTGTTCTCATCATTTAAAAAATTAAAGGGAATAATACATGAACCATTATCAAGCCTCCTAAAAAGAAACCAACAACCGCAATTAATGAAGGTAATTGTAAATTACTCAAACCAGAAATAGCATGACCAGAAGTACAACCTCCAGCATAACGCGCTCCAAATCCGACTAAAAAACCACCCATAATTAAAACTAACAATCCTTGTACATCGGTAAAAACATCATTTCCAAACAATTCAGTTGGCATATAGCTTGTTCCAGCACTATCAAACCCCAAAACATTTAAGTCGGCAACGGTTTGACTACTGATAGCCACGGCGTCGTTAGGTGACAAATACTCCGAAGCAATAAAGCCACCAATGACAGCTCCAATAACCACAACTAAATTCCAACGTTGGGATTTCCAATCGAAATCGAAAAAATCTGTACGCTTTCCAGCACCTACCATACTACAAATTGTACGCAGGTTAGAGGACATTCCGAAGCGTTTATCTACCATAATGAGCAGAAACATTACTAATGCAATCATAAAGCCAGAGAAATACCAAGGCCAAGGTTCAAGGAAAAATGCCATGTTTTGTGTTTATTTTTTGCAAATAAACAGATAAATATTCAGGAAATTAAATCCTTTGTAACATTCGTTACAGACTTTGGTAGTTCACAAAGCTAACTTTGTAGTCATTTGCATTTTCTTCAGTAACTTTGCTAAACAATAAACGGCTATGTGGAATTATATTAACGCTTTTAAGGATGCCATTCTAGGAACTTTAAATTGGACTTGGAATTCTATTATTTTCGAAGTGCCTTGGTACACTAATTATTTTTGGGGATTAATTGTTATTTCGCTATTAGTTTGGGGATTAGAAATTTTATTTCCATGGCGAAAAAACCAGGCTATTTTTAGAAAAGATTTCTGGCTAGACGCGTTTTATATGTTTTTCAATTTCTTTATTTTCGCTATTATTATTAGTGGTGTTTATCGTTTTTTAGAAGTCGCTTTTGCAGATTTAGGCATTTCCATGACTAGTTTAGCATTAATAGACATCAGTATTTGGCCAATGTGGGCACAGTTACTTGTTTTCTTTATTGTTCTAGATTTCGTACAGTGGTTTACACATGTTTTATTGCATCGTTTTGAAGTCCTTTGGCGCTTTCACCAAGTACACCACAGCGTTAAAGAAATGGGGTTTGCTGCACATTTGCGCTACCATTGGATGGAGAATATTTTATACAAGCCATTAAAAGTTTTTGGTGTAATGATTTTGGGTGGCTTTGAGCCTGAACAAGCTTACATAGTGCATTTTATTGCTATTTCTATTGGTCATTTTAATCATTCAAATATTAAAATTACCTATGGTCCGTTAAAGTATATTTTGAATAATCCAGTAATGCATTTATACCACCATGCTTATAATTTACCCGAAGGCAAACAATTTGGTATGAATTACGGAATTAGCTTAAGTGTTTGGGATTATATGTTTAAAACAAATTATATTCCTGAAGATAGTGGTAACGTTGAATTAGGTTATGAAGGTGATGACACCATGCCAAACACGTTTATAGGACAGATGAAATATGGTTTCTCTAAAAAGGAAAAACAAGTTTAATTACTTTTTTAGAAACTTAATAAACAATTCGCTATCCTCGCGACTTGCCACCGAGTTATAACTAGTCTCAAATATATCTAATTCAAAATAGGGTTTAAAATAGTTAATATATTCTGCTTTGGAACCTCCAAATGGCGGTCTTTCTGTAAACAAAGGCTTATCAAATAATAAACCGACTAACTTTCCATTCGGGTTTAACAAACTGTGCATTTTTTTAGCGTACGCTTCGCGAAGGTTTGGATTTAATGCACAAAAAAAGGTTTGTTCAATAATTATATCGAAAGTTTCCTTCATATCAAAAACATTGGTGTGCCGTAAGTTTGCACTTGGAAAACTAGGCACACGGTTTTTAAAATTATCTAATGCTGTTTTTGATAAATCGGCTATACATACATTTTTAAACCCATTTAGAAACAAGTATTCAGCTTCATAGGAATTTCCTGCTCCTGGAATGAGAATTTTAAGCGATGAATCTTTTAACTGATCGAAATATGTTTTAATTGGCAAGGACACCTCGCCTAAATCCCAACCTGTATCTTGGTTCTGATAGCGCCAATCCCAAAACGATTCAGATAAATCCATGAATTACAAATGTGATTGAATTAAAGATACTAAATCACGTTTAGAAGCTAATCCAGATTGTCGCCATAATTGTTTTCCGTTTTTATAGAGAATAAGCGTTGGTACGCCACGAACTTTAAATTGGGCTGCCAATTGCTGGTTTTTATCCACGTCTATTTTTAAAATGGTGACATCTTCACCAAGGCTATCTTTTACGTCTTTTAAAATTGGACTCATAGTTTTACATGGCCCACACCATTCGGCAAAAAAATCGACTAAAACAGGTTTGTCTTTATTTATTATTTCTGAAAATTTACTCATAACTACATCTTATTTATCGAACGAAATACTCCAAATTCCACGTACTTCATTTTCAATATACCCTATGGCTTCATCTTTTGGGTATAAAGATTTAATACTTTTATATACTTCTGATTCTACCGCTTTTCCATGACATTGCAAACACATAGTGTTTGTAACAATTGGATAATAAAAATGAACGGTATCGCCTGTTTCTTCAATAATAGCTTTAGGCTCTAAATTGGCTGCAACGTCCTTTTTAAATTTAGTAATATATGTAAGTTCTGAACTATTAGCTTGATTATTTGTATTTCTAGGCTTATCTGATACACGCTTAATGTTAGCATTATGCATTACTGCCATACTATCCGTTAAAGGGTATGCTTTAATATTACAAAATTCTACAGCTGCTAAAGTTCCTTTCTTTTGAATGGTTCCCATAAGGTTTTTACCTAATTCAGCTTTCGTACTCATAGCATATTTTAAACCAAGCTCCTCATAAGACATAGTTGAATCTGCTCCAGAAGCCTGTTCCTTATTCCGGTTTTTATTACCATAACCTTTTTGCATACCACGTCCATTTTTCATGCCATGACCTTTGCCTCCTTGTTCATTAAAATGATCTTCAAACCATTCAGGTTTTTCAATATCATAATCGTAAATATATTCAGCTATTTGTTTTACCGTTTTTTCAGGGTATTGTGCTTTTGGCATAACTCCAAAACGTTTAACAGCACCTACCATTCGGGAGTTAACTTCATTTGGGTTTGCAACATAGTGCTGGATATCTTCAATAAACTCTGCTTTACTAATACCATCCGTTAAATAATGCCTCTTAATTGCTATCATAGGAGGTGCAATACGATCGTCATGGCTAGCCGTTGGGCTATGACACACATAGCAATTGACTTCCATAAGTTTTTTACCAGGATGTTCCTGTTCATTCTCCAAGGCTAAAGCATTTGTATACCCTAATTCCTTTTTATTGTCATTCTTGCAACTTGAAACAAGCGTAAGAACAGAAACTACCAATAATAGTTTACGTATCATGATTCGCCATTTTTCCGGTTGCACAACTTATAAATGACTTGGCTTTAGTTACTACTGAATTAGCCGCATCAAACTCTGGATAGCCTAAAGATTTCAGTTTTTGTTTGGCAGCCACCAAATCTGCTTCAGATGCATAATCAAAGCTCACTTCGTTAGATTCTACTGATACTGACACATGTTCAACACCTGCAACATCTGCTAATTTAGTTGATACCGTATGGGCACATCCACCACATTTTAAATTTTGAATTTCGAGTGTTGTTTTCATTTTATTTCCAGTTTAAATAACCACCTTTTAAATCATAAATTTCCGTGAATCCCATTACAGATAATTTGCTCGCCGCTTTTCTACTTCGCGCACCACTTCTGCAATATATATAAAGTGGTTTTTCTTTATTTAATTTTTCAAATTGACTTTCAAAACTAGCTGCAAAAAAATCTATATTCTTCGCATTTTTAATGTGACCAGAATTATATTCGTTTGGGGTTCGAACATCAACTAACTGAACTTTTCCCTTTTCTATTTGTGTTTTGTATTCATCAACAGGTAACATTTTGAGTGCGGCGTTTTGAGCTGTACCGAACAGCATAGATATAAATGACATAAAGATTATAATTTGTTTCATATGTATTCTTAATTCGTTTATAAAATTACAAGGAATATTTAACCCTATACGTAACATTTGTTACTAAAAAAGAGTGGCTAGGACCACTCTTTTAAATATACGGAATTTTTAATAAATTACTTTAACGTAGTTGGACAAACAAAATCTGTTACTAGAATCCCTGCTTCTTTAATTGCAGCAAAACCACCTGCAATTTCTACTAAATTATGAATACCTCGACTCTTTAAAATAGAAGCGGCAATAACACTGCGGTAACCACCAGCGCAATGTACGTAAAATGTATCGTTTTTTGGAAATTCGCTTAAATGATCATTCAAAAAATCTAATGGTGTTAAATGCGCTTCGTTAATGTGAGCCGATGTAAACTCGCCTTCTTTTCTAACATCAAAAACAGGAATAGTATCTTTCTCTAAAATGTCTTTAAATTCGGTTGCAGGAATGGATTTAATAGTATCTGTTTCTTTTCCTGAATTTTTCCAAGCTTCAAAGCCTCCTTTTAAATAGCCCACTGTATAATCAAAACCAACACGAGATAAACGTGTAATAGTTTCTTCTTCTCTGCCTTGTGGCGCAACTAATAGAATTGGTTGTTTTACATCAGCAATTAAGGCTCCTACCCAAGGGGCAAACCCACCATCAATTCCAATAAAAATAGAACGTGGAATATGACCTTTTACATAATCATCTTGATGACGCACATCCAAAATAACAGCTTCAGTTTCATTGGCTGCCGCTTCAAACGCATCTGGCGATAAAGCTTGCGTACCCCGTTTTAAAACCACATCAATATCTTCATATCCGTCTTTATTCATCTGAACATTTAAAGGGAAATATTGTGGTGGTGGCTGTAAACCATCTGTTACTTCTTGTATAAACTCTTCTTTAGTCATATCCGCGCGCAATGCATAATTCGTCTTCTTTTGGTCGCCAATACTACCTACGGTTTCTTTGCTTAAATTTTTTCCACATGCCGATCCTGCACCATGAGCTGGATAAACAATAACATCGTCAGCTAAAGTCATTATTTTGGTGCGTAAGCTTTCAAATAAAATACCTGCTAACTCTTCCTGCGTCATGCTTGCCGCTTTTTGTGCTAAATCTGGTCGACCTACATCACCTAAAAACAGGGTGTCTCCACTAAAAATAGCATAATCTTTTCCGTTCTTATCTTTTAGCAAATAGGTGGTACTTTCCATGGTATGCCCTGGTGTATGCAAAGCTGTAATGGTAATATCGCCTAATGGAAACACTTGGCCATCGGTGGCAATAACAGAATCAAATCCTGTTGATGCGGTTGGGCCAAAAACAATTTTAGCACCACTTTCTTTAGCTAGTGTTACGTGACCACTTACAAAATCAGCATGAAAATGAGTTTCAAAAATATATTTGATTTTAGCGTTATCCTTTTTAGCACGCTCTAAATACGGTTTCACTTCGCGAAGTGGATCAATGATAGCCACTTCACCTTGGCTTTCTATATAGTAAGCACCTTGCGCTAAACATCCTGTATATATCTGTTCAATTTTCATATTTCTAACTTTTTAATATGTTGCAAATTTACGAATAACTGTTGAAATAGGCAGTAACTAAAGTTACATTACGCCTTTACAAAAAATTCCATGTAGAAGATAAAAATAGCCATGGCAAAGACAAAATAACCAAAGCCTTTTTTAAGTTTTTTACCATCAATAAAGCTACCTAAATAACTTCCTATAAAAATACCAATCAATGAAATAGCTGTAAATGATAATAGAAATTTCCAATCAATTGTCATGGTTAAAGCATCACCTAGAAAAAATCCAGACAAGGCATTCATGGCTATAATAATTAAAGAAGTTGCTACGGCCACTTTTATGTCCACATTAGCCAAAAGTACTAGCGCCGGAATAATCAAAAAACCGCCGCCTGCTCCAATCATACCCGTAATAGCACCTATAAGAAGCCCTTCAATAATAATTAAAGGATAGTTGTAAGACACTTGCGTGTTTTCAGGTTTTAATTTCACATCTCTTAACATGGACAAAGCGGCAGGAATCATTAAAATAGAAAACATTCCGAACATAACCATTCGTCTCGTAAACTCGAAATTGCCTATTGTAAACATAACTTCGGGAAGTGCCGGAATAACAAAATGCCTAACTATTGAAATCCCAATAATTGCTGGAATACCAAAAACAAAAGCTGTTCGCCAATCAACTAAACCTTTTTTATGCTGTTTTAAACCACCAACTAAAGCGCTAACACCTACTACAAATAAAGAATATGCTGTAGCCACTTTTTCATTAACTAAAAATAAATAGGCCAAAGCTGGAACTGCCAAAATGGATCCACCACCACCAATTAGTCCTAATACAACACCAATTAGCAAAGCACTTATATAGCCAAAAATTTCTAATACTTCCATGGAATGGGTTTCAATTTACTAACGCAAATATATCCTTTTATTTAAACCGAGTTTGTAACCCAGGCTACATAGCTTGCTATTCTTTGTTTAGGATTATATAATTTCGGTTTAGCTGAACCTTCCCCATATTTTCTAGTTTTTTAAGTAATCGGGAAACAACCACACGGGAGGTATTCAATTCATAAGCTATGTCCTGATGCGTGCTATATATAGTATAATCTTCTGAAACACGCGCTTTTTCGTTGAGATATTTTAGCAATCGTGCATCCATTTTCAAAAAAGCTATACTATCAATAGTATCTAACATTTCATTTAATCGGCTATGATAACTTTCAAAAACAAAATTTCTCCAACTTTTATATTTAGAGGACCATTCTTCCATTTTCTCGATTGGAATCATAATCAATCTCGCATCTGTTTCTGCAATGGCACGAATTTCACTTTTGGTACGTCCTAAACAACAGGTTAAAGTCATAGCACAAGTATCTCCTTTTTCTAAAAAATAAAGTAATAACTCATCACCATCATTATCTTGCCTTAAAATTTTTATAGCTCCTGTGATTAGTAAAGGCATGGATTTAACATACGATCCTATTTCAATAAGTACGTCATCTTGTTTAACTTCCTTTAAAAAACCAACCTGATTTATTTCATCAAGCAAGTCTTTTTCAAAAAAATGACCATAATTATTAGTTAACTCTTCTAACATAAAATGAAATTTTTCAAGTCGCAATATAGCCTTTTTTAATGTGTTTAATAATCTAGAATAAGCCGTTGTTTTATGTAATCTTTAATATATTTCTTCGACATAAAACCGTACATTTCAATTTTACGTAACTATTTATATACTCAACACATTATGCAGAAAACATATTACGACCCAGCAGACCTTAAAAAATTCGGTAAAATTTCCGAATGGAACGAAGAATTAGGTGCTAAATTTTTTGATTACTATGGAAAAGTTTTTGAGGAAGGCGCACTTTCTGAACGTGAAAAATCACTCATTGCGCTGGCTGTAGCACATACCGTTCAATGTCCGTATTGTATTGACGCATATACTGGAGACGGCTTGCAACGCGGCATAACTAAAGAAGAAATGATGGAAGCTTTGCATGTAGCTGCTGCCATAAGAGGTGGTGCATCTTTAGTGCATGGCGTGCAAATGATGAACAAAGTAAATAAATTAGATATGTGAGCAGAGAACCAATTTTGAATTTCAAAATTGTGTGAAGCGCTCATCCCGATACACATCGGGATCTTTTTTAAATTAATAAGAATACCTTAAACCTTAACATGATTAAATCCTTAAAGCAACAAGAAAACGCCCTGGCAGACAGCAAACGCCAATTGGAAATACTCGCCAATGGTATTTTTAAAACTGGTGAATTACCAACTTTCAAAAATAAAATAGCTGAAAGCAACCAGTTTCCTTTACAAGCTAAAAAACTAGAAATCCTTCAAATTAATGTGGGCTATATGTGCAACCAAGTTTGTACGCATTGCCACGTGGATGCTGGTCCAGACAGAAAGGAAATCATGACCAAGGAAACCATGCTGCAATGTCTAGAAGTTATAAAAAACACGGGAGCACACACTTTGGATTTAACAGGAGGCGCCCCTGAAATGAACCCAAATTTCCGTTGGTTTGTTGAGGAAGCTGCTAAAGCTGGGGTAACTGATTTTATAGTGCGATCCAATTTAACCATTATCCGAGCCAACAAAAAGTATTATGATTTACCAGAGTTTTTTAAAAAGCATAATGTACATGTAGTAAGCTCTATGCCACATTGGACAAAAGGTAAAACGGACAAACAACGTGGGGATGGTGTTTTTGCAAAATCTATAAAAGCGTTACAAGAATTAAATGCGGTTGGTTACGGCATGCCAGACAGCAATTTACGTTTAGATTTAGTCTATAATCCGTCTGGAGCTTTTTTACCAGGCAACCAAGCAGCTATGGAAAAAGATTTTAAAAAGGCGCTTTTAGAAGATTTTGATATTCAGTTTCATAATTTATTTGCCATTACCAATTTACCTATTGCGCGATTTTTAGATTATTTAATTGCCTCCGAAAATTACGAGGATTATATGTATAGTTTAGTGGAAGCTTATAATCCCTCGGCTGTTAAAAATGTAATGTGTACCAATACACTTTCCATTAGTTGGGATGGCTATTTATATGATTGTGATTTTAACCAAATGTTAAATCTACCGGTTAATAGTTCGGTTAAACATATTTCAGAATATAATGAGGATTTACTAGAAGGTAGAAACATTATGATATCTCAACACTGTTACGGATGCACAGCAGGTGCAGGCAGTAGCTGCCAAGGTAGCGTCGTGGATTAGAATTGATAATAGCCCATTATGATAAAAAAAGTCACTTATTTATTATTGTTTTTTTTAACCGTTCAAACCAGTTTGGCTCAAGATTCTTTGTCCCAGTTGTTAAAGCGGTATAACACGAAAAACATTCCTTATATTTCAGTTCAAGAGTTGGCCATGCCAAAAACCAATTACAAAATTTTAGATGCACGTGAACTCAATGAATACCAAGTAAGTCATTTAAATAACGCCATATTTGTTGGATATAAAGATTTTAAAATTGAAACTGTTTTAAACGAAATTCCGAATAAAAAAGACACGATAGTTGTTTATTGCTCTTTAGGAATTCGCTCTGAAGCAATTTCTAAAAAACTTAAAGACGAAGGCTATATTTCTGTTTACAATTTATACGGTGGAATTTTTGAATGGAAAAATAACGATTTCCCAGTTTATAATCAGCAAAACAAAAAAACAGATAGCATCCATGCCTTTTCAAAAATGTGGGGAAAATGGCTAATGAAGGGTAAAAAGGCATACAATTAGTATATAGCATCAATGGGAATTTTATCAAAAAATAACACTAATAGCGACCAAGATCAAGTGGCTAATTTCTATTTTCCAACGTCCAAAAGTGCGCTTATTATTTTTACAAGAAATCCAGAATTAGGAAAATGTAAAACCCGATTAGCCAAAATTATTGGTAATGAAGCGGCTTTGGAAATTTACAAACATCTATTAAAGCATACTGCAGAAACGGCAAAAAATGTATCGGTAGATCGCTATGTTTTTTATTCTGAAGCCATTCAAAAAGAGGACCTTTGGAATCCCGAATTTTTTAAAAAGAAGCTTCAGGAAGGTTTTGATTTAGGAGAGCGAATGGAGAATGCCTTTTCGGAATTGTTTCAACTAGGCTATGAAAAAGTTCTGATAATTGGCAGCGATTTATTAGATTTAAACGCCGAGATTATTTCAGAAGGATTTCAAAAATTAAACGAAAATGATTATGTTTTGGGTCCTGCTAAAGATGGCGGTTATTACCTTTTCGGCATGAAACAATTGCATCCTAAAGTATTCAAAAACAAAGCTTGGGGAACGGAAAGTATTCGTAAAGACACCTTAGATGATTTACAGAATGAAGACATTCACTTATTAGAAATATTAAATGATATTGATACCTTTGAGGATATTGAAGGCATTGAATCATTAAAAAAATACTATTAAACTTATGATAAAATATATAACAGAAACCACCGAATATTTACAAAGTAAAGGGTTTGAAAGCCCTGAAATTGGCATTATTCTCGGAACAGGATTGGGCAAATTATTGGACGATATTGATATTATAGCTGAAGTTAGCTATAATCACATCCCAAATTTCCCAACGGCTACGGTTGAGTTTCATAAAGGCAAACTTATTTACGGAACACTTTCAGGAAAAAAGGTGGTGGTTATGCAAGGCCGTTTTCATATTTACGAAGGCTACTCACTGCAGGATGTTACCTATCCCGTTCGTGTTATGAAACAATTAGGCATAGAAACCTTATTAGTTTCTAATGCCTCTGGCGCCATTAATTTAGACTTTAAAAAAGGCGAACTAATGTTAATAGATGATCATATTAATCTCCAAGGTAGTTCACCATTGGCCTTTAGAGGTGTGGAATTATTAGGCGAACGTTTTACCGATATGAGCGCACCTTATGATGCAGATATTAATGCCAAATTTGAAGCTATTGCTAAAGACCAAGGCATTAAACTTCACAAAGGCGTTTATGCTAGCGTTGTTGGACCGCAATTGGAAACACGTGCAGAATATAGGATGCTTAAAATTATTGGGGCTGATGCTGTTGGAATGAGTACCGTTCCAGAAATTATTGTAGCCAATCATTTGAATTTAAAGGTGGCTGCCGTGTCAGTTTTAACGGATGAGTGCGACCCAAGTAATCTAAAACCTGTTGATATTTCAGAAATTATAGAAATGGCAGGAAAAGCAGAACCACAAATGATTACCCTTTTTAAAGAACTGATTAAAAGTTTATAATAGCAATTAACACCCGAATACTGAAACTATGAGCAATTATCTTAACACCACACACGATGTATACAAAGAAGCAGCATTAACACCAGATGTTGGTTTATGTTGCACCACGAATCCTATTTGGGAATTACCAGGGTTAAGAATCCCGAAAATCATGCAGGAAATGAACTATGGTTGTGGGTCAACTGTTCACGCACGCGATTTAACCAACAACCCTAAAATGCTCTATGTTGGTGTTGGTGGCGGCATGGAATTATTGCAGTTTTCATATTTCAACCGCGAAAAAAATGGTGTTATTGGTATTGATGTGGTAGATGAAATGTTAGAAGCGTCTCGTAAAAATTTTAAAGAAGCAGAAGCTCAAAACCCATGGTTTAAAAGTGAATTTGTAGATCTTAAAAAAGGTGATGCGTTGAATCTTCCAGTTCCTGATAACAGTATTGATGTAGCTGCACAAAATTGCTTATTCAACATTTTTAAAACAGACGATTTAAAAAAAGCCATTGCTGAAATGTATCGCGTACTCAAACCACATGGTAAATTAGTCATGAGCGATCCTACTTGCGAGCAACCCATGAATGACACCTTGCGTAACGATGACAGATTGCGCGCCCTTTGTTTAAGCGGTAGTTTGCCCATTGCAGAATATGTAAAAATGTTGACAGATGCTGGTTTTGGAACCATTGAAATTCGCGCCAGAAAACCGTATCGTATTTTGGACCCGAACCATTATCCTACTGAAGAATTGATTTATATAGAATCTATTGAAGTAGCTGCCATAAAAGATCCCATGCCTGCAGATGGCCCGTGTATTTTTACAGGAAAAGCCGCTATTTATTATGGCGACCAAGATTTTTTTGATGATAACGCAGGACATGTTCTCGTGCAAAACCAACCATTAGCTATTTGTGATAAAACGGCTGGCGACTTGGCCAAATTGAATCGGAATGATATTTACATCAGTGAATCCACGTTTCATTATGATGGTGGTGGTTGTTGTTAAAAAATGTAGAAAAACTACGCTATGAAAAATCCGCTATATCTTATTTTATTGCTGTTTGGCTTCAGTCTTTCGGCATTTGGACAAACCATAAACCATTCCGCTTTTACTGAATTCTTACAAAAACATGTTTCTAATAAAGGTGAAGTTGATTATAAAACTATAAAAGCAAATGATTCAGAATTAAACACCTACCTCAACCAATTTATAACCGTTTCACCTAAAGAAAGTTGGACAAAAAACGAAACATTAGCCTATTGGATTAACGCGTATAATGCATTTACCATAAAACTGATTATTGATAATTATCCAATTGAGAGTATTAAAGACATTAAAAATCCTTGGGATCAAGAGTTCATTCCTATCAACGGCAAATTGCTTTCTTTAAATTATATTGAACATGATGTGCTTCGTAACATGAATGAACCACGCATTCATTTTGCTATTGTTTGCGCTTCGGCTTCTTGTCCGCAATTATTAAATGAAGCCTATATACCAGAAAAATTAGATAAACAATTAACAACAGTTACAAAACAGTTTTTGGCAGATTCATCAAAAAATAGAATTCAAAAAAACAGTCTGGAATTATCAAAAATTTTTAAATGGTTTTCGAAAGATTTTAAGGAAAACGGCAGTCTTATCAATTTTTTAAACATCTATTCAGATGTAAAAATTGCATCCGATGCTAAAATAAAGTATTTAGATTATAGTTGGAAGCTAAATGATTAATTCCATTTCCATAATTATTCCCATGCTTAATGAAGCCGAAAGTATAGCGTCGGTTTTGGAACATCTTCTAGAAAATTCAACTTCTAAAAATATAGCGGAAATCATCGTTGTAGATGGCGGAAGTGTGGATGGCTCACAAAACATCGTTAATAAATTTGTGCCTTCGAACAAAATTCAACTTCTAAACGCACATAAAGGCAGAGCTAAACAAATGAATTTTGGCGCCAACCACGCCACAGGAACTATTCTCTATTTCCTCCATGCGGATTCTTTTCCGCCTAAAAATTTTGACAACCTCATAATCCAAGAAGTAACCAAAAGGAATTTAGCAGGTTGCTTCCGTTTACAGTTTGATAACAATCATTGGTGGTTACAAGTAGCGGGTTGGCTCACCCAATTTTCTTGGCGTGCTAGTCGTGGCGGAGATCAAAGTCAGTTTATTACCAAACAATTATTCACCGAAATTGGTGGTTTTGATGAAAATTTCACCATTTATGAAGACAATATTTTAATAAATGAGCTTTATGCTAGAAAGCAATTTGTGGTCATTCAAGACAAAATAAAAACGTCTGCTCGGCTTTATGATAAGCATGGTGTCTGGACATTACAATATCATTTTTGGACTATATATATTAAAAAATGGTTTGGTGCTTCCGCAGATGAATTATATACATATTACCAAAAGTATATTTCCTAAAAATCTGGTTTAAAAATGGTTAATCTGTTAAAATAAAGATAAATCTTACTTAATAAAGTGATAAAGAAACGTGTTGCTTCAATTGAAAAATATACTTTTCAACTCTAAACCAATTATCATGAAACCAACCAAACTTATCTTGGCACTGTGCTGTCTAACCGTATTTTCAGCAAAAGCCCAACGCACTATTGCTGCCGTTATAATCGACTCTACTAAACAAGAACCCATTCCATTTGCAACAATATTAATAGACGACAAAACAGGTGTTATTAGCAATGATAAAGGCGAATTCAACATTACCATTAACAGAAAAATTTCTGAAAGGGATTCTCTTTATATAAGCTGCTTAGGTTACGAGCAAAAACAATTTGCTATTCAAAAATTTACAGATAGTATTATTTCATTAAATACCAAAAATATTGATTTAAGTGAAGTGTTTATCACCAATAAAAACTATACACTGGATGAAATTTTAGACAAAGTTAAAGAAGGATTAAAAACCAATTACGATTTTGGTTACGCAAAGCGCAAACTGTTCTACAGAGAATCATACTACACGAATATGCTGAAAACGGATGTGAAAATTGAAGAATCTACTATTCCCGAATTCAATCAAGCATTTGTAGATAGTATTATTAAATCCGTTCCAAAAAACACGGATCAGCACACGGAAGTTTTAGCCGAAATATATGGCGAAATTAAACCGTCCACACCACAGAAATTAGATATTTTAAAAGCTTCTCGTCTATACGATAAAGAAAGCGAAATAACCTTTGAAAATTATGAAAAACGCTTCAATGAAATTATCAGAAAACATGTGAAACGCGATTCGTATTTCAAAATTAAATCGGGTTGGTTTGGCACGAAAGAAGAAATAGACTCCTCGTTTTTTGAAGATAAAAAAGAAGACCAACAAACAGCAGAATTTATAGAAAAGAAAAAAGAACTAGAAGCCAAGCGTAAAGCCAACTTTTTAAACTGGCGAAAAGGCTCAATCCAAAGTATTGAAAACGCCAACTTCCTAGATGAAGATTCGGGTTTGAATTTTATTGAAAAATCCCGACGTTATGAATTTGAAATGCAGGATTTTGCGTATCTGAATAACGAATTTGTTTACACCATAACTTTTAAGCCCAAACGGAGCGAGGATTTTGAGGGAACGCTTTACATTAACACACAAGATTTTGCTATTGTGCGTGTAGATTATAAAAATGTAAAGCCTCTGCGTAAATTTGGGTTATTAGGTATTTCATTAAATGAGTATTTAAAGGAAGGCACTATCATTTTCCAAAAAAATGCCAATGAAAAATACACTTTAAAATATGCTGATCAAACCGATGGTCAACAAGTAGGTATTAAAAGGCCTTTAAAAATTATTGAGAAAAACAAAAACGTAAAAGGCAGACGCAAGCAAAATGAATTAGCTGCTGATTTACATTTTATAGTTCGAAATGTTGAGAAAAAAGAATTGATTGTTTTTGAATCGACACCTATTTCAGAAACAGAGTTCAACAATTTCACAGAAGTGCCAGAGGTAACACCAACCTATCTTCCGGCTTATGATCCGGAATTTTGGAAAGGATACAATATTATTGAACCTAACCAAGCCATAAAAGATTTTAAAATTATAGAAAAAACACACTAAATATCAGTGGGTTTTCATTAGTAAACACATGAATCGGGATGCGGCACGATCCTATTCCCGATTTATTGTCTTTTATAGTAGTCTCTAATAACAGCTTCAACGGGTTTATTTTGAGGTGTAAATTGATTATCTGTTTCACCGCCACTTTCTTCATGATTATGAAACCATTTCCAAACAAAACCACCTGCAAACCAAGGTTCTTTCCAGAATACATCAAATAAAGCTTGGGTTGTATTGGTTTGTCCCTCAAAATTTAACGCCGTTATTTTATAATCGCTAACCCAAGGTTCTTTTCCGGTATAATCTGTACTTCGGTAGCCAAATTCGGTAAATAGTATGGGTTTGTCAAAGGTTTCAGAAATTGCCTTCATTTCTATTGTATGCGCTTGCCAACCTGCAATAGCATCATCTACATTGGGTGTTTTTTTATCACTAATTGGAAAATAGGCATCCACGCCAATATAATCCAAATCGCTCCATAATGGTGTGCGTTTGTATTCATCCCAATTAGCAGCGTATGTTAGTTTCCCATCATAAACAGCACGAATATTCATAATTAATTCTTGCCAATATTCAGGTCTGTGCGCTACAAACTGTTCCAATTCGGTACCAATACAAAATATAGCAACCTGTTTTTCTTGAGCTAGTTTAGCAAAATCCAAAATAAAGCGCGAGTAGGTTTGTTCCAATTCTAACCAAGCAGCTTCATTAGGCATTTTAATATGCCCTGTAAATTCACCATGCCAAACCCAAATTTGTGGTTTTATCATGATTTCAATATTTGCTTTCTGTAAAACATCAATATATTGTGAAACGCCAGCTTTAGTTTCACCAAACCATTGTCTATCTGTATTATAAATTATTTCAGGATGTTCCAAGCTTTTAATAAACCCAAACGGCATAATAGCCGTATAGTTGGCATTTACATTTAAAACGGGTAGGATATTTTTATTAGAAATACTATCACGAGATGCCACAAAGCTAACACCATTTATTTTGACATCTTTCTTCGTAGTCATACTACATGAAGAGAGTATAAAAACTAAAAACCACGTTAAATACCTTGTCATAACTACTTAATTATGATTAAATTTAAACAAATTGCACAAAGAACCTTAAGTTTCAGTAAAAACCTTCGACAAACCCAACAAGAAATCAATATATGGAACACGTTGTAATAATTGGAAACGGTATTTCTGGCGTAACAGCAGCTAGACATATTCGGAAATTATCAGATAAAAAAATTACAATAGTATCAGCAGAAACCGACCACTTTTTCTCACGTACAGCCTTGATGTATATTTACATGGGACACATGACATATGAGCACACCAAACCTTATGAAGATTGGTTTTGGGAAAAGAATCGTATTGAACTCAAATCGGGATTTGTCAATCAAATTGACACCTCAAGTAAAACACTTCATTTTGAAAAAGGAGACTTATTAAAGTATGACCAACTGATACTAGCTACCGGGAGCAAGCCTAATAAATTTGGTTGGCCTGGACAGGATTTGAACGGCGTCCAAGGCTTGTATAGCAAACAAGATTTAGACAATTTAGAAGTGTACGCACCAGATAATAAAAGTTGCAAGCGAGCCGTAATTGTTGGTGGTGGATTAATTGGGATTGAATTAGCTGAAATGCTTCATTCACGACATATTCCTGTAACATTTTTAGTACGCGAAACCAGTTTTTGGAACGGCGTTTTACCAGAAGGTGAATCTGAAATGGTTAATCGTGAAATAACTAGAAACGGTATCGATTTAAGATTAGCTTCTAACCTTAAAGAAATAATTTCAGATGAAAACGGAAACGTAAAATCAGTCATTTTAGAAGAAACAGAGGAAGAAATTCCTTGTAATGTTGTGGGGTTAACGGCTGGCGTTTCACCCAATATTAATTTTATAAAAGATTCTGGAATAGCCATTAATCGTGGTGTTTTAGTAAATCGGTTTTTAGAAACCAATATTCCTGATATTTATGCTATAGGCGATTGTGCGGAGCAACATGAAGCTATTGGAAACCGCAGACCCATTGAAGCCGTTTGGTACACAGGACGTATGATGGGTGAAGTTGTTGCCCAGACTATTTGTAATAATCGCTTGGAATATAAACCTGGTCATTGGTTTAATTCGGCTAAATTTTTTGATATTGAATATCAAACGTATGGTTGGGTTCATGGTAAAAAGGAGCAACCAGACCATGAAGTGCATTTTCATTGGAAACATCCCGACGACACCAAATGTATTACCATAGCATTTCATAAAGAATCACGGCAATTTCTAGGAATAAACAATTTTGGAATTCGCATGCGCCATGAGTTTTTCGATCGGGTTTTATCTGAAAATCGGTCTATAGAATATGTTTTAGCACATCTAGCTGATGCTAATTTTGATCCGGAGTTTTATAAACTTCATGAAAAAACAATTATCCAAAAATTTAATAACGACCATAATACAACCATCCAATTAAAGAAGAAGAGTTGGAAACGTATTTTTCAAACCTCCTAAATACATCAAATGAAACAAATACAATATATAGGGCTTGGTTTATTTTTAACTGGACTTGCCATCTTTATTTCCTTAATATTTTTAGGGAAATATGAACTTTCACAAGATGTCTTTGACGAGGTTGTTACGAATAAAGGAATAAAAAGCGAACTATTTATAAATGATATGAATACTAATGTGGTTGGGAACGAGTTTTCTAATCCTTTTTCATTTTCTTCAAAAGTAACAACGGCTTTAGAAAGCGCAAATACCACTCACAAAGAAAACAGTGAATGGGATAAAGTTATATGGACTAAACCACATAGCTTTTCTTATGAGCTTGCCAAATCTTCAGGAAATGGCATAATAAAAGACAATAAAATGCTATTTTGGATCCTCACCTTTGGTTTGGGTATTCTTGGTGCCTTACTCTTTATTATTCCTCAAGTTGTAACACTTGGTCGTCCTGGCATTAAAAATAATGGTATTTACCACCATGCTTCAACTAGTAGAGGTTGGATTGGTTGGTTTGTATTTATTTTTCTAGTCAGTTTTTATGTTCTACTATATTTCTATCCAGACTTCATCGTTAATTGGACGTACATAGTTGACCCCTTTAGCATGGCGTTAAGTGGTAATTTAGCGAGTCAATGGTTTCTTTACGGGTTTCTGTATTCTACGGTTATGACGGTTATGGCTGTCCGCATGTATATTAAATACCGTCATAATAAATATCAAATACTACGAACTACTTCGGTGCTTTTTTTTCAGATTGTATTTGCATTTTTGATTCCAGAAATTTTGGTTCGTTTTGAAAAGCCTTGGTATGATTTTAAAAATGCCTTCCCTCTCGATTACGATTTCTTTTTCAGTTGGAATTTAAATCAACTAATAGAAAGTGGTGGTTTTGGCCTATTTATCCTAGTTTGGGGTATTGTTTTAACCGTTGTTGTTGTTCCCGTTATGGTTTACTTTTTCGGTAAACGCTGGTACTGCTCGTGGGTATGCGGATGCGGTGGTTTAGCAGAGACTTTAGGCGATCCGTATCGTCAATTATCTGATAAATCACTAAAAGCATGGCAAGTAGAACGCTGGCTAGTGCATGGTGTTTTAGTATTTGCACTTGTTATGACGGGGTTTACACTCTATTCCTATTTTTCAGGAGCGGATGCTGTTTTAGGAATAAAAACACAAACCATACAAGATATTTACGGCTTTTTAATTGGCGCTATTTTCGCCGGAGTTATAGGAACAGGGTTCTACCCTATTTTTGGAAATCGTGTTTGGTGTAGATTTGGCTGTCCATTAGCTGCGTACTTAGGATTTGTTCAACGTTTTAAATCCCGATTTAGAATTACAACCAATGGTGGACAATGTATTTCCTGTGGTAATTGCTCCACCTATTGTGAACAAGGTATTGATGTTAGAGCTTATGCCCAAAAAGGTGAAAATATAATACGATCTAGCTGTGTTGGTTGTGGTATTTGCGCTGCCGTTTGCCCAAGGGGCGTTTTAAAATTGGAGAATGGTCCAGAAAACGGACGTATTAATCCAACTGAAATTCTTTTAGGAAATGATGTTGATTTAATGGATTTACTGAATCAGAAATAAATATAAAACTATCGTACTTTTGTCCCCTGAAACAAAACAGCAAATGCCCCATATAAAAGTCATTATTCCTGCTTATAATGAAGCTGATTCCATTCCGCTAGTCATTGGAGATATTCCAGCATTAGTAAACGAAATTATTGTGGTGAGCAATAACTCAACGGATGCTACGATAGAAAATGCTAGAAACGCTGGAGCAACGGTGTTAAGCGAAAGCAGAAAAGGCTACGGTTATGCCTGTTTAAAAGGTATGGCTTATGTTGCTGAACAAAATGAAAAACCCGATATTATTGTATTCCTTGATGGCGACTATAGTGATTACCCGGAAGAACTCACTAAAATAATTCAACCTATACTTGATAACAAAGTCGACTTTGTAATTGGAGCTCGTGTGAAAACGCTACGTGAGAAAGGGTCTATGACCATACCTCAAATTTTTGGAAATTGGCTAGCCACCACCTTAATGCGTTTTATGTTTAAGTCGAAATTCACGGATTTAGGGCCATTTCGCGCTATTAAATACAAGCAATTATTGGCTTTAAACATGCAAGATAAAACCTATGGTTGGACAGTAGAAATGCAACTAAAAGTATTAAAACAAAAAATTTCTTATACAGAAATCCCTGTAAATTACAGAAACAGAATTGGCGTTTCTAAAGTATCTGGAACAGTTAAAGGTGCTGTTTTTGCAGGCTTTAAAATTTTGGGGTGGATTTTTAAATACGGTTTTAAAAAATGATTATTGAA
The DNA here is from genome assembly GCF_042657385.1 of Bizionia hallyeonensis. Lineage (NCBI taxonomy): Bacteria > Pseudomonadati > Bacteroidota > Flavobacteriia > Flavobacteriales > Flavobacteriaceae > Bizionia > Bizionia hallyeonensis. The sequence continues at coordinate 106,886 of NZ_JBHSLA010000001.1, forward strand.
GGCATCATCATAACTATTTACACGTTGGCATTGCTTCTTATATTCATGTATGCTTTGGCGCAACTAAATCTATTGTTCAATTATTTATCAGCAAAAAAGAAGATTGATAATACACCTAAATTCAATTTTAAAAATCCTTCAGAAATCCCTCTAATAACAATTCAATTACCACTTTACAATGAATTGTATGTAGTAGAGCGCTTGTTGGAAAATATTTCGAAAATAGATTATCCGCAAGATAAATTAGAAATTCAAGTGTTAGATGATTCTACGGATAAATCGATTCAAATAATTCATACAAAAATTAGTGAATTACAGCAAACAGGTCTGGATATTAAATACATTCATAGAACGGACAGAACCGGTTTTAAAGCTGGCGCATTAAAAGCTGGATTAGAAACTGCCAAGGGAGAATTTATTGCCATTTTTGATGCCGACTTTTTACCGAAATCCGATTGGCTCTTGCAAACCATTCCGCATTTTAAGGATAATAACATTGGTGTTGTTCAAACCCGTTGGGGACATATAAATCGGGATTATTCTATTCTTACTAAAATTCAAGCTTTTGCTTTAGATACGCATTTCACTTTAGAACAAACGGGACGAAACACGAAAAACCATTTTATAAATTTTAATGGAACGGCCGGTGTTTGGCGTAAAACATGCATTCTTGATGCTGGCAATTGGGAAGGCGATACCCTAACCGAAGATTTGGATTTAAGCTATCGTGCGCAATTAAAAGGCTGGAAACTTAAGTATTTAGAAGATGTTGTAACACCTGCTGAACTCCCTATTATAATTAGTGCAGCACGATCACAACAATTTAGGTGGAATAAAGGTGGGGCCGAAAATTTTCAGAAAATGTTCTTTAAAATAGTAAAGAACAATGGCATATCTGCTAAAACCAAAATGCATGGTATTTTGCATTTATTAAATAGTACCATGTTTTTAAACATTTTAATTGTTGCCATATTAAGCGTTCCTATGCTTTATCTTAAACATGAAAATGATACGCTTAAAATGTACTTTTATGCCACTAGCTTTTTTGTGGTAAGCTCAATAATTTTCTTCATTTGTTATTGGTTTATGTATAAACGCATACATGGTTCTGGATTTAAAAATTTTGTTGGATTTATTGGTATGTTTTTTAGTTTCTTCGCAATTGCTATGGGGTTTTCTTTACATAATACCATAGCTGTAATAGAAGGGCATTTCAGAAAGCGAAGTGATTTTATTCGTACTCCAAAATTCAATATCAATACCGATAAGAGTTCTTGGAAAGATAATATTTATCTTAAAAAGAGAATTTCAACAAACGTTATTTTTGAAGGTCTACTTACACTCTACTTTGCCTTCGGCATGTACAGTGCATTTATTGTGGGAAATCACAAAGGCGATTTTGGATTATTCCCATTTCATCTTATGCTATTTTTAGGTTTCGGTTATGTGTTTTTGAAGTCTTTAAGAAATTAATCACGTTGGCTAGGCAATAGTATTAAACTTACGTTAAACCGCTTCAATTCCTTGTAATTACTAGCTTTTCGGGTTATATTAAAGTATGGAAAATATTTTAGTAGCAGGTGCTCATGGTACCACAGGAAAAAAAATAGTTAATCTTTTAAGTGAATCTCAATATTTTAACCCGATTGCAATGGTTAGGAAAGAAGAGCAGATTCCTTTTTTTAAATCGAAAAATGTTGACACCATTCTAGCCGATTTAGAACAGGACGTTACGCCTGCGTTTAAAACACCAATTGATAAAGTTATATTTGCCGCTGGTTCTGGTGGAAAAAATGTCGTTGCAGTAGATCAAGAAGGTGCTAAAAAGCTTATTGATGCTTCTAAACAGAATAACATTAGAAAATTTGTGATGTTAAGTTCCATGGGTGCGGATAATCCCGAATCTGTTTCAGAATTAAAAGATTATTTAAAAGCGAAACAGAATGCAGACAACCATTTAATTAAAAGTGGTTTGAATTATAGTATTGTTAGACCAGGTGCCTTAACAGATGGAGAATTGAGCAATAAAATAGAATTAGAATCGAAACTGAACAAGCAGGGAGAAATAAGCCGAAATGATGTGGCGCAAACTTTAGTAAGAACATTAAATGACGACGTTGCAAATAAGGCTACATTTGAAATTATTAAAGGCAACACACTCATTGCCGATGCCTTGAATAAAGTTTCAAAAATGTAACATTAATCCTTTTAAAAATTGACATCAAAAAGCAATCACCACAGTGGTTGTTTTTTTATTTATAAAAGATCTGAAGCTGTATATTTAACCCATGCAAATTTCCAACTTTTTACAGGTCTATAAATTTCAATTGCTTCTGGCTCTATCCAGTTTGCTTTTTTATTGGGCTTTTGCCTATGATTTAACGCGAACAGACACTACAAAACTACTCATGCTATATGCAGCATTATTTGCGGTTTTTTATAAACTTATTCAGCTTACTAAACATAATATCCAATACCTAACTTGGATAGCCTTTGGATTTAGAGCCGTTTTTATTTTAGCCATACCGAATTTATCACAGGATTTTTACCGATTTATTTGGGATGGACGCATGATTTTAGAAGGTTTTAATCCGTATTTATATACACCGGAATCGTTTATTTCTATGAGCATATTTCCCGTAGCTCAAGCGCAGGAACTTTATAATGGCATGGGTTTATTGAACGCCAGCCACTTTACCAATTATCCGCCTCTCAATCAACTGTGTTTTGTTATAGCAGGTTTATTAAGTGGTAAAAACATTTTGGGTTCGGTTGTTGTTTTACGACTGATTATTATTGCTGCTGATTTTGGAATTCTCTACTTCGGGAGAAAATTATTAATTCGATTTAAGCTTCCAGAACATGTAATATTCTGGTATATTTTAAATCCATTTATTATTATTGAATTGACAGGAAATCTTCATTTTGAAGGTGTCATGTTATTCTTCTTAATTTGGAGTTTGTATTTGTTAGAAAAAAGTAAATGGCAATGGGCAGCTGTCGTTTTTGCCTGTTCTGTTTCGGTTAAATTAATACCATTGTTATTCCTGCCATTATTTTTTAGATGGTTTAGAAAGGATGTTTTAATGGCTTCTGAAACAACGGAATCATATAAAGTTGACATACTAAAACTACTATCATTTTATGGCATTGTTGGGTTAACAACGGCCTGTTTGTTTTTACCGTTTTATTCAACCGAGTTCCTGACTAATTACACGCATACCATTGCTTTATGGTTTCAGAATTTTGAGTTTAACGCCAGTGTTTATTACATTTTAAGGGCAATTGGATATTGGATTTCCGGTTATAATCAGATAGCTATTATTGGAAAACTAACGGCTCTTTTTATATTTTTATTTATTATTGGCATGGCTATTTATAAAAAACCAAAGAAAACAACACAACTTATAGCAGCGATGCTTATCGCTTTAAGCATGTATTACTTTACGGCTACAACGGTTCATCCTTGGTATGTAGCTACATTAGTTTTGCTTGCCGTATTTACAGATTACAAGTTTCCTATAGTCTGGAGTTTTATGATTATTTTCAGCTATTTAGCCTATTCCAATTCCAGCAATTCTGAAAACATCTGGATCATAGCATTTGAATATGTAGTGGTTTTTAGTGTATTTTTGCACGACATTTTTAAATCAAAACCGCTTGACACTGAATTTTCCAAAACTTTTTAGACGATTTCTTCGCATAATTGCCGTATTGTTTGGCTTGTACATTTTGTCTTTGATTTTTGTTTATTTCAAGCAGGAACGTTTCTTTTTTAATCCGAAGCATTTAGAAAAAAATTACACCTTTACCTTTAAAGAATCTTTTGAAGAACTGAATATTCCTGTTACAGAAACCGTTTCGTTAAACGCACTATTGTTTAAAACTGAACAAACAAAAAAAGGTGTTATTATCTATTTTCACGGCAATGCGGGTGCTATTCATGATTGGGGAAAACGCGCACCTTTATACCTAAATAATGGGTATGATGTTTTATTTTTTGATTATCGTGGTTATGGCAAAAGTGATGGTGAATACTCAGAAGCAAAGGAATTATTTAATGATGGCCAAGCCATTTATAACTATGTGAAAAAAGATTATTCAGAAAATCAAATTGTTCTTTTGGGTTATTCTTTGGGTTCTGGTATTGCCGCTTATGTGGCTTCAAAAAACAATCCAAAACAACTTATATTAAACGCTCCCTATTATTCGTGGAAAACGCTTATTTCCAAAGAAATTGCGCCTCCAATCCCCACCTTTTTAATAAAATATGACATTCCAACATATCAGTTTATTGACGCGGTAAAAGCTCCGATTACCATATTTTATGGCACGCGAGATTTTCTGATTCATCCGGAAACGAACGCTAAAAAATTACAAAAAATCAATCCAGGAAACATTACATTATTTCCAATTACGGATGGTGGTCATAATGGTTTGCACATTACCAAGCAGTATTATGATGAATTAAAACAAGTGCTTTAATTTATTTTTTTAGTATTTGAGATTTATCACTCAATCCTTTCACTGAAATTTCTGGACTACCAAAAATATGAAGAATACTTTTTCCTCTTGCGTAAATACTTAAATGTTTACTTACATACAAATACACTTCAGACGAATTTGAGATATTAAGTTCGGCTTCTGTAACTTTTAAATCTTTACCCTTTAAATCTGCAGATCCTGAAGCCATAAGATTAAGGTTTTCTACATTTCCTTCAAGCTTGGCATAAGCGCTTTTATTAATTGTTAGTTCCATATTATCTATGGAAATGATGCCCTCTAGCCGAGCCTTATCATTGAGTATCGCCTTCGCATTAGTACTTTTAATTTGAAGCTCTCCTCTTGATGAATCATCCATTTGAACAAAAAAATCAGTGGTATTTATATCTAGGTCAAAAGTCGCATTTTCCATACAGTTTAAGGTGAAGTCTAATAACTCAAATTTATTTTGACCTTCTACTTGTGCATTCTGATTTATATGAATACGCTCCAAATCTTGAAACGTGACGTATATTTCCATTTTTTTGCTTGACACTATTTTATGAGTCGTATAAATTTTTAAAACACCATCTATAACATCTAATTTAATGATATCTACTAGGTTTGAGTCTGTTTTAACATGATAACCATTAGAGCTGGTTTGCATGATAAAAACTTCCAGATCATCGGTTACTTCAATTTGCGAAAACGGGTCTAGATTTTTATATATGTCTACAACATTTTTATCCCCTTTTATTTTTTGTTTTTTTTGGGCACTTGTTGTCATGGCTACCATACAGGCAACCATTAATATTAGTATTCTCATTTTATTTTTTAGTATAATTTAGGGTTAAGGAAAACGATTGGGTAATTTATGAAACGCAACGCCATTTGCTGAATAACACACTTTTATTTAAAAAAAGCAATTGGATTAACCAATTGCTTTTTATTTTAAATGCTATTTATAGTTCTGAATTTTAAAGTATTAATTAACGAAATTATAGTGGTTTTAAATTTTCTACTCTATAAATCACTAAATCGTCATCATAAGGGTCAGGCGCTTCAACAAAAACTATTTTAAATTCTTGATCAATATAATTCTCATCATTCTTTAAATCGAATTGTTTTAATACACGTGGATGAACTTCTTCAAAAGCTAGCTCTTCTCCGTTATCAAACCAGAAGATAAAATAACCATTCTCATAAGATTTAAAAACTGCAGTTCTCATTTTATAACAAATTAATCAATATCGTCTTCAACGTCTTCATCTGCTATTTCAATCTCTGGATCTTGAACTGCTTCAGGATCTGCACCATCAAATTCTTCATAATCATCTTCATCATAGTTTTCCATAGTTACAGCTAGTTTGGTACTAACTTTTACTAAATACTTGGTATCACTAGTTGTTACTTCAACAGCTTCTATGATTTCGTTTTTTGCATTTCTGAAGGAAACAATTTGATCTTCATCATAACCATCAGGATATTTTTCAACGAGCAAAGCTAAAATTTCTGGTGTAAGCTTTTTAAAGTCTACAATTACGCGTTTTAAATTATCATTTCTATTTTTCATTACTTGGGCAAATATTTATACTTTTAAAAAAAATAAAGTTACTATTTATTGTGATTAATTCTGACAACATCATAAAAATCTTTTCGTCTGTCTTTCAAATTTTTAACAGCTCCATGCGAATGAAGTTCGCGTAGCAGGCTCAAATCAACGTCAGCTACAAGAATCATTTCGGTATTTGGTGTTGCTTCAGCCTTGATTCCGTTACTTGGAAATGAAAAATCGCAAGGTGTAAACACAGCCGATTGCGCATACTGAATATCCATATTATTCACGTTCGGTAAATTACCGACACTCCCTGAAATTGCAACATAACATTCGTTTTCAATAGCTCTTGCTTGCGAACATAACCGTACGCGAGAGTACCCATTTTGTGTATCCGTTAAAAACGGCACGAATAAAATATCCATACCTTCGTCTGCCAATAAACGTGATAATTCTGGAAATTCCGAATCATAGCATATTAAAATACCAATTTTTCCTGAATCTGTTTCAAAAGTCTGCAATTTATTTCCACGCTGCATTCCCCAGACTTTAGCTTCATCTGGTGTTACATGAATTTTCTCGTATCGTTCTGCACTTCCATCACGACGACATAAATATCCGACATTATATAATTTATCATCTACCAATTCGGGCATACTACCAGAAATAATATTGATATTATACGAAATAGATAATTGTTTCAACTTATTTACAATAACCTCTGTGTACTTTGCCAATTCCCTAATAGCATCTGGCTCATGCATATGGTTAAACTTCGCCATTAGTGGTGCGTTAAAAAACTCTGGGAAAACCGCAAAGTCTGAACGATACGCAGACACACTATCTACAAAGTACTCCACTTGTTGCATCAGTTCGTCTAAACCCGTATAGGTCCGCATTTGCCATTGAATAAGGCCTAAACGCACAATAGTTTTAACGGTACTGGCTTTTTTATTCGGTTTGGTATAGTAAATATTATCCCATTCCATTAAAACAGCATATTCATTGGAGGCTGTATCACCTTCCAAATACCCTTTTAAAATACGAACGGGATGAAAATCATTAGAAATTTGAAAATTTAAAACCGGGTCATGAATTTCCTTACGTTTTACTTTTTCAAAATATTCTTTAGGAGTTAAATCCTTATGGTGCTGGTAATTTGGCATACGACCACCAAAAACAATTCCTTTTAAATTCAAGTTTTCGCACACTTCTTTACGGTAATCATAAAGTCGTCTGCCTAAACGCAATCCACGGTATTTTGGTTTTATAAACACGTCTATTCCGTATAAAACATCACCCTTTTTATCATGATTTTTAAAAGATTCTCCCGCTATAATATCTTCGTAGGTATGCTCATCATCAATAGAATCATAATCCACAATAATGGATAAGGCGCAACCAGCAATGTCTCCATCAATTTTTATTACGACTTGACCTTCCGGAAATTTTCTAGTTAAATCTTCTATGTGATGTTTTTTCCAATACGAATTTAAAACGCCTCCATAAGCCTCCAAGGTTGCCGATTTTAATTCCTCATAATCGTCAACTGTAAGGTACTTTAATTCAATATTTTCAATTTTCTGCGTTTTCATATTTACATCCCAAGCAGGTAAGCAAAAACTAATGGTGCAACAATAGTTGCATCACTTTCAATTATAAATTTCGGTGTATTAATATCTAATTTCCCCCAAGTAATTTTCTCGTTAGGAACAGCTCCTGAATACGATCCGTAACTAGTTGTAGAATCACTAATCTGACAGAAATAACTCCAAAATGGTGTTTCTGGACGTTCCATATCTTGATACAACATTGGTACCACACAGATTGGGAAATCACCCGCAATACCACCTCCAATTTGGAAGAAACCGATACCGTTTTCAGAGTTATCGGTATACCAATCCGCTAAAAAAGTCATGTATTCAATACCAGATTTCATAGTGCTGGCTTTCAATTCACCTTTTAATACGTAGCTTGCAAAAATATTACCCATAGTACTATCTTCCCATCCTGGGCAGATTATAGGCAGGTTTTTTTCGGCTGCTGCATACATCCAAGAATCTTTGATATCAATTTCATAATGCTCTTCTAAAACACCTGAAAGTAATAATTTGTACATATATTCATGCGGTAAATAACGCTCACCTTTGGCTTCTGCATCTTTCCAAATTTTTACAATATGCTTTTGGATTCTTCTAAATGCTTCCTCTTCAGGAATACAGGTATCCGTAACACGGTTTAGACCTTTTTCTAACAAATCCCATTCATCTTGAGGTGTTAAATCTCGGTAATTAGGCACACGTTTGTAATGAGAGTGCGCTACTAAATTCATAATATCTTCCTCCAAGTTTGCACCTGTACAAGAAATAATTTGAACTTTATCTTGACGAATCATTTCGGCAAATATTTTACCTAATTCAGCCGTACTCATAGCTCCAGCTAATGACACCAACATTTTAGCGCCATTATTTAGTTGATCCTCATACCCTTTTGCGGCATCTACTAAAGCAGCTGCGTTAAAATGTAAGTAGTACTTTTCTATAAATTTTGATATTTCTCCTTTAGTTGTCATCGTCTTCATTAAATTTAGAAAATTTAGTTGTATTTTCTTTTGATTCATTAAAATTGTTATCGAAACTGTCGCCAGCAGCATCATCTAGAAACTTGTAAGTCAGCATCTTGTAATAGAGTTTCGCAGCTAAAAAATCGGAAGAACGCTCGTTTTCATTTGGGCATAATTCCACAATATCAAAACCTACCACATTTTTTTCCGCAAAAACTTGACGTAAAAATTCAAGTGTTTCATACCATAGTAAACCGCCTGGCTCTGGTGTTCCTGTGCTTGGCATGATAGACGGATCAAAAGCGTCTAAATCTATTGTAATAAATACATTTTCCGTCATCTGATCGATTGCTGAATCCATCCAAGTATCATCCACAGCCATATCATGAGCAAAATATGTTTTGTCAAAATCCATTACGGTAGTTTCAATAACATCCATACTTCGGATACCAACTTGAATTAAATTTGCTGTTTGACTTGCTTCATAAAGCGCACACGCGTGATTGCATTTACTGCCATGGTATTCTTTACGTAAATCGGCATGTGCATCTAATTGCAGTACGGTAAGGTTATCAAAGCACTCATTAAATGCTCTAATAGTACCAATAGAAATTGAATGCTCACCACCAAAAGCAGTAACAAATTTGTTGCGTTTAATATACTTTTTTGTTGCTTCATGAACCGCATCAACCATTTTTTCTGGTGATGAATTTTCAGTAATAGGCTTCGCTAAATATACACCTTGTTTGTATACCTCTGTTCCTGTTTCAATATCATAAAGCTCCATGTTTTCTGACGCATTTAAAAATGCTTCTGGACCTTTATCCGCACCTTTTTGCCATGTACTTGTACCATCATAAGGTACAGATATTAATACGATTTTTGAGCTATCTAATTTGGAATATTGCTCCTCTATTCCTGCATACGTTTTATTGTCCATTGTAACCTAAAATTTTAAGTAAGTCTTCACTTTTTTGTTGTTCCGCAAATAATTTTGTGGTGATGTTTCCATCAGCATCTTTATTAATTAATACATGTTTTGGTGATGGTATTAAGCAATGCTGCAATCCACCAAATCCACCAATGGTTTCCTGATAAGCTCCTGTATTGAAAAAGCCAATATACAACGGTTTATCCTTATTATATTTTGGTAAATAAATAGCATTCATGTGTTGTTCACTGTTATAGTAATCATCACTATCGCAGGTTAAACCTCCCAATAGCACACGTTCATAACTCTCGTACCAACGGTTAATTGGCAACATAATAAACCGCTTATTAATTGCCCAAGTATCTGGTAAGGTCGTGATAAATGATGAATTAATCATATTCCATTTTTCACGATCATTTTGTTGTTTTTGATAAAGGACTTCATAAATAGCACCGCCACTTTCGCCAACTGTAAAACTTCCAAACTCTGTAAAAATATTTGGAACGGCTACATCTTCATTCTCGCATGCTAAATTTATTTGATTGATAATTTCATCAATCATATACTCGTAGTCAAATTCAAATGCTAATGAATTTTTTATTGGAAATCCACCACCAATATTCAAACTATCTAAGGTTGGACAAATCTTTTTTAAGCTGGTGTAAACCTTTAAACACTTTGCCAACTCATTCCAGTAATAGGCGTTATCGCGAATTCCTGTATTAATAAAAAAGTGTAACATTTTAAGTTTAACTTTCTTATTATCTTGAATTTGGTTTTTATAAAATGGCACGATGTTTTTATATCCAATCCCTAAACGAGACGTATAAAACTCGAATTTTGGTTCTTCTTCAGAAGCAATACGAATACCAATATTGTATTTTCCTTTTATTTCTTCGGAAAGCAAATCTATTTCTTCATAGTTATCAATAATTGGAATACAGTTTTTCTGTCCACTATTGATTAGTCTAGCAATATTAGTTACATATTGCGAACGTTTAAAACCATTACAGATTACATAGGTTTTATCTGTAATTTTACCTTCCACTTTTAAATTTTCAACAATGTCTATGTCGAAAGCAGATGATGTTTCAATATGAATGTCGTTTGTTAACGCTTCATCTAAGACGTGTTTAAAGTGGGAACTTTTTGTACAATAGCAATAATTATACTTGCCTTTATATTTATTATTTTTTATGGCTTTTGCAAACCAACCTTTTGCGCGCTGAATATTATTTGATATTTGCGGTAAATAGGTGAATTTTAAGGGAGTTCCATAATCTTCAACCAGTTGCATTAGGTCTACATCATGGAATTCTAGTGTTTTATCTTCCAGTTTAAATTCTTCTTGTGGAAAATCAAAGGTTTGATTGATTAGATCAATATATTTTGTATTCATTAATTTGATGTTTAAAATTTAAAGGTACGAACTGATATTATTTTCAACGATAATATAACATTAAATTATAAAATAATCAAACTTGAATTTGAGGATGAGTCGTAGGAATAAAGCCAAATAAATGTTGGCTTGAAGCAATATAAGAAACGGAAGTTAGCTCTAAAATTCGGTTACTTAATCTGTAAGCGGCTTTTGAAAATGACTTCCTGAAAGTCAAAAGCCCGAAAATAAAAACAGTTTTCAATTTGTTCAGCTAAATGCTCTGCAAATGAAATATATTTTTTTGAATTTCAGGCTTTTTTTGTTTATTTTTTTTAATGCGCCAACCTACTGTTTTACAACATTTTAAGCGTGTTAATCTCTTGAATTGTAAGATGTTTCCAATGACCTCTAGGAATATCTTTCTTGGTAAGATGCGCAATAGCCACACAATCAATCTTAATGATATCGTAATTTAGGTGTTCAAAAATAGTTCGGATAATTGTGTTTCCTGTATTTTTAATTTTTAAACCAATCAGATTCTTGCTCTGACCTTCAATATAACTAATCTCTTCTACAGGTGTTAACTTGCCATCAATTTTTATACCTTCTTGAATACTTTTTAAATCTTCGAATTTCAGATTCTTATCTAATTCCACCTGGAATAAACGCGGTACACCATGTTTAGAATTCGTGAATTTTTTCACAATCTCCTCATCATTGGTAAACAATAATAAACCCGTGGAATTTCTTCCTAAGCGTCCAATAGGCTTTATACGAGAATCCGTAGCATTTGCCACTAAATCCATAACTGTTCTACCCTTTCCTTCACTGGTTGTGGTAGCAAAGCCTTTCGGTTTGTTTAATAAAACATAAGCTTTCTTTTCTGGATTAATTCGCCTGCCATCATAACGAACATCATCTTCCAATTTCACTTTATAACCCATTTCAATAACAGGTTTTCCATTAACGGTTACCAATCCAATAGCAATATGCTCATCGGCTTCACGACGGGAACAAATTCCTGAATTAGCAATGTATTTATTTAATCGGATTTCTCCTGAATCCTTCTTTTTGTTAGGTGTTGCCTTTGGCTTTATTGGCGCGTTTCCTCGTGCAAAACTTTTACTTTTTTCGTTGTTAGAACCACGTCCCGAAACTTTATCTTTTCCGTCTTGCTGTCCTCTTCCTGCGGATTTTCCTTTTCCGCTACTTCCTTGCTGTCTGCTCATGATTACTAAATTTTAGGCAAAGGTAATACAATAGTTGACATTTTAATGAATTAACCTACAGATTCAATTGGCTAAACATTGAATATATAGTCTCTTAAAATATTCTAGATAGGACCAAATCCACATTAATTAGAAGAATACTAAATACACCAGCAACAATAATAAACTTCAAAATATTATGAAGTATGAGATAGTGTGTTTTTGTTTTAGAAAGCCAAAGCAACAAAAGAAACACCACGAGCAACAAAATACAGGTATAGAAAAACAGGTACATATGGCCAATTTCAAATTTATACAGGACCAAATAGCTAGGAATAAGGGTTAGTAATGTTAATACTGTTAGCATAATTTTAGATGCTTTTTCGCCGTAAACAACGGGAATTGTATGGTAATTTTGAACCAAATCTCCTTTTATGTTTTCTAAATCTTTTGTCAATTCGCGCATAGAGATAATTAAAAACAAAAATGTAGCGTGTACAAAAATGACCGTTTCAAAATTCCGATAATAAATGAAAATGGCAAAAAATGGTGTAATAGTTAAAATGGCAGATGTTAGATTGCCAATAAAAGGTAATTTTTTAAGTTTATGCGAATACAACCAGATTCCAAAAATATAAAGCGAAAAGAAAATGACCGCTCTAAAGGACACATAGCTGGCCATGATGACGGCAATAAAATTTAATAAAAAGTAAAAGGAAAGCTTGGTATTTTGGCTTACTAATCTGTCAAGTTGAGACTTAATAGGTCTGTTTATTAAATCTTTTTCAGAATCGTAAAAACTATTGATAATATACCCACCGGCAATAGTTGCTGACGATGCTAGCACGAGCATAAATAAATATAAGTCGAAAACAACTTCACGAAGCGGTAAATCATGAGCTAAGATATAAACAGCGGTTAAATATTGCGCAATAATTATAATGAGAATATTATACCCACGAATAACCGAAAACAGACTAAAAAATTTTAGTAAAATGTGTTTTTGTCTGCGAGAAAACATGTTTGAAAAATTTAGAAGTTGTAAACGACTTCTAATTTATAATCCGAAAGTGATTTTTTGGCTTGATCAATATCTTCAGTAAAACCTAAAATATAACCGCCTCCACCGGAGCCACAAAGTTTTAAGTAATACTCATTGGTTTCAATGCCTTTTTGCCACAGCTCATGAAATTGCAATGGAATCATTGGTTTAAAATGATTCAATACCACTTTTGATAATTGCTTGGTGTTTTTGAAAAGTGATTTTACATCTCCCTTCAAAAAATCGTCTACGCAAGCATCGGTATGTTTTATGAATTGATTTTTAAGCATATTACGGAAACCTTCCTGCTTCATATTCTCCATAAAAATACGTACCATGGGAGCCGTTTCGCCAACCACACCACTATCTAATAAAAAAACGGCACCTTTACCATCAGCCGTTTGCGACGGAATTCCAGTAGCTTCAATATTATCCTTAGAGTTGATAAGGATAGGAATACTTAAATAACTATTTAACGGATCGAGACCCGAAGACTTACCATGGAAAAACGATTCCATTTCAGAAAAAATAGTTTTTAATTGAATGAGTTTTTCACGTGTTAAATTTTCTAAAACCGTGATTTTATTTTGTGCATACTGATCATAAAGTGCAGCTACTAAAGCACCACTGCTACCAACCCCATACCCTTGCGGAATGGACGAATCAAAATACATGCCTGCTTCCACATCTGCTTTTAAAGTTGCTATATCAAAAGTGACTAATTCTGGATTAATTTGCTCTAAATAATCAGCAAAACGTTTTAAACTTAAATTAGATTTAATAGAGGATTCTGTGGGGTTTTCGGCCACCTTTAAAGCACCATTATAAAAATTATATGGTATAGATAAACCTTTGGAATCTTTAATGATTCCATACTCTCCGAAGAGCAATATTTTTGAGTAAAAAAGGGGTCCTTTCATAAATTAGTATTCAGTTATCAGCATTCAGTATACAGAAACCGTATAACAAAGATACGTAATAAAATTATATTTGAGTAGCTCCAAAACCAATTTGGTCTGAAATAAAATGCTGGTTTTGGCAATATGTAACAAGCTCGTTCTTAATAAATTCTAGAATTGGAACAGCATCGCGTTTAGGGTATAACACATGTACATTAGCACCTGCATCTAATGTAAAACTAATTGGTAAACCCGTTTTTTCACGGAAATCCCAGATGGCATTTATTACTTTTAAGGTATTAGGCTTCATTAAAATAAAGTACGGCATACTTGTCATCATCATTGCATGAAGCGTTAATGCCTCACTCTCAACCAAACCAATGAATGCGTCCAAATCGCCTGATTCCAAAATGATTTTCATTTTTTCTAGATTATCATGTGCTTGCTGAAAGCGATTTTGCGCATACGGATGATCATACATTAAATTGTGGCCAACCGTACTACTTACCTGCTTTTCGCCTTTGTCAACGAGTAAAATAGTGTCTTGATACTCTTTAAATATATCGTGAACTGGATACGGGTATTTTGTTCCAAATAAATTGCTACTTCCTTCCACGACGTTCGTTTCTCCCCAAACAATTACATCGCCTTCAATACTTCGGCAAGCGGAACCTGATCCTAAACGTGCCAAAAACGATGCTTTTTGGTTAAAGTATTTTTCATCATAAGAACTCTCAACTACGTTCAAGGTGACATCTTTTTCAATAATTTGTTTTTCAACACTCATTAAACACAAGGCCAAAGCACTCATACCAGATGCAGACGAAGCAATTCCCGAACTGTGTGGAAAAGTGTTTTTGGTTTCAATAATAAAATGATAATCTTTTAAAAATGGCAAATACTGCTCCACGCGTTCAAAAAAGGTTTGAATTTTTGGCTTAAAATCTTCTTTTTTGTTACCCTCTAAAAATACATCAAATGAAAAAGTATCATTGGTATCTTTCGCTTTAAATGAAAGCGTGGTAATAGTTTTGCAATTACTTAATGTAAAACTGATAGAAGGGTTTTCAGGAATTTGATTTTTACGTTTTCCCCAATATTTAATTAAAGCAATATTACTAGGTGATTCCCAAGCAACTTGACCGTTTGGACGTGTTTCTGAAAAATTTTCCGGAATGAAATGTTGTTCTGTCATCGACTCATTTTATGCTGACAAAGATAATAACTTTAGCATTGTGTTATAGTTTCTAGCGGTTGCAAATGTATTTAATTTTCGTTCGATGAAACTTACATTGAATTTCGCCTGCCCAAAACCGGCTTCACAATAAAAATACATACAGTCGTTTATAATGTGGTATGCTTCACCTTCATAGACTGTTTTGGAAGCTTCGCGCACTAAATCAGCATCTGGTGTTTTATGAAGCATGATAAAATAACTGGCTTTCTTTTTTTCTTCGAAAAAGGGACTCGAATTAAAAATACGTTCTAAATCATGACGTGTTTTAACTAAAACTGAAACCTGAAAACCGAAATGTTTTAAAATAACCGCCGTAATATCCGATTCTATTTCTGCTATATCGTTGGCTGCCGATTCTAAAATAACATTCCCACTTTGAATATAGGTTTTCACGTTTTTAAACCCAGATTTAGTTAATAAATCCCGTAAATCAGCCATCGGGATTTTTTTATGTCCACCAACGTTAATCCCTTTTAAAAGCAAGACAAAAGTTGTCATTTAATAGTCTTGTTTTAGATTTAAAAATCTATAAACTAAAATACCATCTGGTTTTTGCACAAAATGAATGGAATAATTGAATTTCTGTAAAGACACCACACGAACGTGCTTATAACGAATTTGAAAAGCATAGGGAAATTCCAATATTAAATCCATTTGTCTATTTACATCTGACCAAAACTCATTTTCGTAACCATTGAATTCCATAAAACATTTTGCTTTATGAAATTCTAGCCTGGCTTCTTCAGTAAACTCAACAGTTTTAACGTCCATATTCTTTCTTTATCTCTTCCCAAGAATAGGTTTTAAGTGTTCCTTTTTCGTGACGTTCAATCATATCATCCATCATTTTTTTATATTCTTCTGATGGTTCGCTATAACGTAAAGCCGTATCTTCTATCATATATTCCAGATAATTTTTCAAGGAACGCTTTTCAAGTTTTGCCTGCTTTTCAAGAATAGCAATGGCTTTATCGTCTAGTTCAATTAATTTTTTTGTCTTTCCCATGATATATAGATTCTATATACTAAATATATAAAAAATATATCGAATCTATATAGATTTCGCTACAATAAAAGCGCCAGTCCAGGCATTCTGGAAATTAAAACCACCAGTGACCGCATCAATATTAAGAACTTCCCCTGCAAAATAGAGGTTTTTATGAAGGCGACTTTCAAAAGTTTTGAAGTTAATTTCTTTTAAATTAATCCCTCCAGCTGTTACAAATTCATCTTTAAAAGTACTTTTTCCTGTAACCTGAAAAATAGCGCTGGTCAATTGATTACTCAAATCTTCCAATTGTTGCTTGTTTAAATCTGCCCAACGATCAGCTTCCGAAATTCCTGCAGCCAAAACCAATTTTCGCCATAAGCGTTTTGGTAAATCCAATTGTGCGGCTTTATAAACGGTTTTTTTAGCAAACTGTTGTTTGAGTTCTTTTAAATGATTCAAACAATCATCAAAAGATTGCTGGATAAAATTAATCTCAATTTTAAAATTATAATTGCGTTTCGCTAATTCCAAAGCACCAAAGGCAGATAATTTTAAGATAGCTGGCGCACTCATTCCAACATGGGTAATTAGCAAAGGCCCTTCGGAATATAAATCGGTATTCAAAACAGAAACACCAACGTTTAGCGCTACAACGCCAGGAATATCCCGGATTCGTTCATCTTGAATATCAAAGGTAAATAAAGATGGAACGGGCTGCACAACAGTATGTCCTAATCCTTCCACTAACTTCCAAAACTTGACAGAACTACCTGTTGCTATAAGTAGTTTATCAGCTTGATAGGTTTCATCTTTTGTTGAAACGATGAAACCTTCAGAATTATTTTGAACGGCAATTGCCGTAACATTCTGACTATACTGCACGTTAATTTTTAGTTTCTGGACTTCATTTAGGAAACAATCAATAATAGTTTGAGATGAGTTTGAAACGGGAAACATGCGACCATCGTCTTCAATTTTCAATTCCACGCCTCGTTTCTCAAACCAGGCAATCGTATCACCTGTCATGAATTGGTGGAAGGGTCCTAATAATTCTTTTTCACCTCGTGGGTAGTTCTGTGTTAATTCTGCCGGAATAAATTCGGCATGGGTAACATTGCAACGGCCTCCTCCAGAAATTTTCACCTTTTGTAAACCTTCTTTAGCTTTCTCCAAAATGGTGATAGATAGTTCTGGGTTCAATTCCGCCATATTAATGGCTGCAAAAAACCCCGCAGCTCCACCTCCAATAATAAGTACATCTTGTTGTTTCATATTTTATCTGGCACATCTGAAATAATACCATTAACACCATAATCTTTCATACGTAGAATAGTATCGGCATCATTTACCGTCCAGGTGTTAACTTCAAAACCTCTATTTTGAGCCAGCTTCACATTATTTTTTGTTAATAAAGCATAATTAGGATGAATAATTTTAGCCTCTATGGTTTCAGCAAATTCTATTGCTTCGGTAACACTGGCTTTTGTTAAAACGGCTAGTGGTATATTTTTATTGGTTTGAAATACGGCTTCTAATTCAGCATGCTGAAAACTAGACACAATAAAATCAGCATATTTCCAACCATAATTCCGAACATAATTATCAACCATTTCACAGGTTTTAATGGCTGTGTTTTTTCCTTTTAATTCAATATTTAAAATGCATTTTTTATCAATTAAATTTAATACATCTTCTAAAGTCGGAACTTGAAATCCACCGTTGACTGTTAGGTTTTTTAAGGCTTCTAGAGTTTGTTTGCCAACTTCACCAGTTCCATTTGTCATTCTATCTAATGTGAAATCATGAAAAACAACTAATTCACCAGAAACGCACAGATGCACATCTATTTCAATGCCATCCACATTAAAACCCAGTGCTTTTTCAATGGATTCTATAGTGTTTTCCGCTAGATAACCTTTAGCGCCTCGATGACCAAAAACACGGGTTGAAGCATTCTGCATATTCAAAATTTTTAGTGTCAGTTTATGTTTGTAAATTTATGGTAAAATAAACAGGATTTGAAAATTAAAACCACGCTTACACTATTTGCATCCATATTTATAGCTTGCCAAAACGGAAATCCGAAAGTCATTGCTAATTTACCTAGCAGTTTACCAGAGATTTCTGCCATTGAAAAAACGACGAATTCCGATTTGTTTTGGGTAATCCAAGATGCTGGAAATAACAACCATATATATGGATTAGATGAAAAAGGCAGCATTAAAGCGGATATTATTGTTGAAAATGCAAATAATCGAGATTGGGAAGATTTGACTTCCGATAAAAAAGGCAACCTTTATATTGGCGATTTTGGAAACAATAATAAAGACAAAACCACTTTTTCCATTTTAAAAATAACGAATCCACCAGCTAATATAAAAAGTACCAAAGCAGAATTTATTCGGTTTAGTTTGCCAAAGGATGTAAAACCCAAAGATTTTGAAGCTTTTTTTCTACACAACGATTATTTTTATGTGTTTAGTAAAGAATCGAAAAAATTTAGAACCTTAAAAATCCCCAATCGTATTGGGAATCATGAAGCCGAACTGATTTCTGAATTTAATTTGAAAGGCAAAAACAATAAAATTACCTCTGCCGCTATGAGCCAAGATAGCAAACGTATGTATTTACTAAATCATGATAAAGTATGGGAGATTTCAGATTTTGAAAATGACCATTTTTTTGAAGGAAAAGTAATAAACATCCCGTTTGATCATAGCACTAAAAAAGAAGGCATTTTTGAAATTAATAACACACTTTATATTACCGATGAGTTCAAGAAAAATGAGGGTGGAAACCTATATGAATTATCTTTAGATTAAGATTTCTTAATTGGACGCATTAAACCTTCTTGTGCAACAGAGGCTACTAAAACGCCATCAAGTGTAAAGATATTTCCTTTAGCAAAACCTCTAGCGTTTCCTGTGCTTGGTGTTTCTAGCGAAAATAATAACCAATCATTCAAATTAAATTCACGGAAAAACCACATGGAATGATCTAAACTGGCGGTTAATAAGTTTCCCCAATGCGCTTTACTGGCATGTGGCTGTAGTGCCACAGACAAAATATTATAATCTGAAATATACGTCAGAATTTGTTGCTTAATTGCTAATTCCATATCGCCTACATCTCCTTTTAACTTAAACCATACATCGGCAAATGGCGGCAAATCTTTTCTATCTAAAGGGTTCGGGAGATAGGTTGGTTTGAACTCAACAGGACGCGGGATTTCTAAAAACGCTTTGGTTTTAGAGGGCAACATGCTCCCATATTCATTTAAAATATCGGTCCAACTCATCAGTTCTTCCGGTTGCTTCATATCCGGTTTCATTTCTATTTGATGCGAATATCCTTCTTCTGTTTTATGAAATGAAGCGGATAAAATAAAAATAGTTTGATTATTCTGACTAGCCGTTACACGACGTACTGAAAAACTGCCTCCATCACGCATAATACTCACATCATAATGAATAGGGTAATCTAAATGGCCAGCTTCTAAAAAATAGGCATGTAGAGAGTGTAAAACACGATTATTATGAATAGTTCTATAAGCAGCATTCAGTGCTTGAGCCAAAACTTGGCCTCCAAAAACATTGGGGCTTCCTACGGACTCGCTTACGCCTTCAAACTGATTTTCTTCAAGGTGTTTTAATTCAAGGATTTCTAATAAGCTATCTACAGAATTCATAATTGTATTTTTTTACAAGGTATTATTTATAGGCGCTTTTATAAAAATAAAGCCAAACAAATTTTATAAAACTATTAAAAATTTAATCCCAATGCGAAAGCAAACCGTAAGCCATCATCACTGTTAAACAAGGACACATTTCCTGTAAATACTTCAGCGGCCATTATTAATAAACCACCACCATAGGAGTTATGCCATTTTTTTGAAGGATCATCTTTAAGCCAAACACGACCATAATCCACACCAGAATAAACACCTAGGTTAATTGGTAAAATTCCTGTTTTTATTTTGCTAAACATATACCGCAAATCGGTTAATTGGTAGTAAGAGTTTTTTCCTGTAAATCGCTGATTTCTATAACCACGAAGTCCATCACTAGCACCAATTGAAGCCGCTTGATAAAATTCATAATTATCTCCCAATGTTATATGACCTTTTAATTTAGTTGCTAAAACCAGCTTTCCTGTTGGTTCTAATTTATAATTAAAACTAATGTCTGGAATAATATAACCCATGCTAGTAGATTCATCCAAATTAGTACGAAAACCCAATTTTAAATTCGTTTCAAAACCAATAGATGGATACGCCTTATTATTCCTGTTTTCGAAATGGTAGGACGTAAAAGCACCAATAAAGGAATTACTGTTTTCTATTAAACTTGATAAATAATAATCGTTAATGAATCTCCCCTTAGTTTCCTCCACTTCTATGGTTTCATAGGCCAATCCTAATTTAAAAACACCATCCAAATAGCCTTTATAAATTAAGGAAGGTGCAAAACGCAAGGTTCGTAATTTTACACGATTATAATCTTTATTAAAAATAGCATCGTTCTCAGCATTTGGATTTATGGTTTCATTACCATAGCCAAAGAAATTAACACTGTAATTTGGACTTGTAAAAATAACATCAACTCCTAAATTGAAATCATTAATTATGTTTGCAAATTCACCGCTATATGATAAATCAAAACCATTAGTTGCGAAATAATAAGCTGCTGATAATTTATGTTGCGAGGTAAACGGATTTCGATTAAAGCCGTAAACTGTATAGGTGTCTTTAACGCCTAGTTTAACACCATCATCTGGGTTGTAACCAATAATTGGAATAACCTGATTGGCGTTATATTTTAATTTCAGATAGTTATAGGTGTTGATATCATAGTTATTGGTCAAATGCTTCTTGCCTTTGGTTGTTTTGAAGGTGTTCTCTTTCGACTTATAATCATAAAAATGCGTTTTCTTGCCATTTTCAATATTATATATATCATTGTTTTGCCCACCAACTAATCGCAATTTAATAAGCTTATTTCCCTCGCCATGAACGTGTAGTACGTCGTCATCATCTAATGCGTAAATCCATATCTCTTTTGTTTCGTCCTTACTATAAGTACGCTTATGGAATATATCAGCTTTTTCACCTTTCTTTATACGATATGCCGTAACAGCCGTTTTGCCATTTGGTAGACGCTCAACATCAAAATAATCATCTTTATCGGTTCCTTTTATAATTGCAAATTTATTGACATGTGCATAATAGGTGTCTGAAATTTCTTGTAGATTACCACGTCTAGCGCGTAATTTGCTTTTAATATCCTCAATGGTTTCCCCTTGTAATTCTTGAGGTATATTTTTGAAAGCTTCTTCAATAACGGCATCCGTTAATTGGGATGTTATTATATTTACCTGCTCATCCCAAACTGATTTATCGGATTGACTGATTAATGACACATCCAATGGGTATGGTTCCAAATTAAACCATTTTGGACTGCGTAAATTGTCTTCATACCCTTGTAATAACCTTGCAGTAGGAATAATTCTAGATCCAATGCCCAGTAAAAAGCCATCATTCATATTGGAAAAAGCTTGATCGCGATCTCGTGGCACTGGTACATATACTGTTTTGCCATTCTTTTGGGTTGTTGCCCAACGCCATTGGTCATGATGTCTATCCCAATCGCCAATGAGCATATCGAAAATACGCGCACGCACGTATGCAGGTTCATCGATAACAATATCTTCATCTGAACGAATTTCTGCTAGCATATCATCCGTACCTATAAGTTCATTAGAAAATGCAAAACTTTTCTGATAGCCATGATCATCACCTGCATGTTCTTCAATCATATATATTTCATCACCAAATGTATCATTATAAGGCTCAATTGCTTTTTGATGTGGCACATAATACAAAACAGGATTAGTATGCATAACCCCAATAGCATCAGACAAAGTAGCGGTTACAAATGGGGCATAGGGATGAGATCCTGTAAAAACGTGAAGTATTAATTCTTCAGCTACCGTATTATCAAATTGCCCCTCAACATATTGATCCTTAAATGCGAATGCTTGTATATAATTTAACGCGTTTTTACGTAAACCACGCATCACAAATTCGCGTCCTGTTGAATCTGCGAGTCTCAAGGAATTTGACTGTGTTCCACCACCTTTCCTAACCGGTTTTAAGCCACCATAAAGCGTATCTAACAGGACCGTTTTTACTTGAATAGCCGTACTAAAATCCTGCGAGTAGCGTTCTCCCCAAAGAAATTTATAAAAATTACTTTTCTCTGTTTCCTCATCAGTGTAAATAGATGCTTGAATGGTTTGAGGTATGTTTGCTGCATAATTGCGTGGTTCTTGTTTTTGAACTGGATACACATCTTTAGAAAACAAAACGGTTTCTGTTTTAGCTTCTATAAACCGAACTTGACTTGAGCCGTCTTTAAACACATCCAAACGGGCATATCCTGGTTCGCTGGACGAAAACAAACCGCTACCAACATTTCTGGTAGCCGTAGATTTAGAACCGGACCCACTAATTATTTGTGTTAAATTATCCTGGACTAAATACTGTAAATTATGATCATGACCAGCCACAAAAATAACATGGTCATTTTCCTGTGCTAATGTTATAATGCGCTTTCTAAATTCGTTATAACGCTTATTCTGGATATCTTCAGGACTTACACCTGTAGTTTTTCTCAAAATATTTTTTAGGGTTCCTAAAATTGGAAAGGGCTTCATGTGGTCCATAAAACTATATTGTCCGCCATGTGGTCCATTTGTAAAAACAGGGTGATGCATAGCAACAATGGTCGTTTTACCTCGCGCTTTTTTTATGCGGCTTTCAAACTCATCTAAAAAAGCTTCACGAGTTTTTATATCGCATTTATCATTTATGGTAGGATGTTTATCCCAATTAGCCATATACCATTTGGCATCCACATAAATTAATTCAATATTATCGGTTATTGTTTCGTTTTCAATGGGACAACCATTTTCAGGTTGGAATGAGTTTTTTCCTAAAGCATCATCAATATAATCCTCTTGACGTTCCAAACCTTTTAAACCATCTGAATACCAATCGTGATTTCCTGGTAAAAAAACCGTTTTGCCTTTAAAGTTTTTTACGGCATCTATTTGTACATCCAATTGGTGTTTAGCAAATGCATAACCATCAGCTGATTTTTCTGGTAAACCACTTGGGTAAATATTATCACCTAAAAAAAAGGCAGAACTGTTAGCGTTTGCTTTGTTCAATGCAGACTCAAAGGCTTTTAACGCTACTGTTTTGGTACCCATTGGTGAATTTCCGGCATCACCTATTAAATAAAACGTATGTTCAATAGGGTTTTCAGATTCCGCAATGGGAACATAAGGTTCCCGATATTGGGTTTTAAACGTTGCACAACCGTACAAAGTCAATAAAAAAAGACAGCAAAAACCTATTTTGTAAAATGTATTCATAGAACCTCTAATATCTATATTTAAAAAACACGTTAAATTATTTCAGCCTTATTTTTCCCAAAGACTATCCGTAAAGTAATGTTTACAATCTAAAAAATGTTGTTTTGATTTAAATCCAGAAATTGTCGCTAATTTTTCAATTTCCGAAAGACTATATTTTTTGGATAATTCGGTCCAAATCAATTCATTTTGATTGAATTGGATCGTTTTATTAAGCTTTTTAAACAAAACTGTCTGTTCTTTTAAACTAACAATATAACTTTTTACACGACCTGTTTCTGGATTATAATAACAATAAAAATCGAAATCATCAATTTTAAAGTCCGCCTCTAATTCCCGATTCATCCTAATTAATAAGTTTAAATTGAAGCGTTTCGTGATACCCTCTTTATCATCATAAGCATTCTTAATGGTGATTGGATTTTTCTTTAAATCCATACCAATTAAAAGCTTATCACCCGAATTCATAACGTTGTTAAACAGCTTTAATAAATCTATAGCATCGTCCTTTAAGTAATTTCCAATATTACTTCCTAAAAACAGTAATAAATTGGGCGTGTTTCCCTGAAATTTTTCATTTAAAATTTCAAAATAATCACCTACTTGCGGCTGTATTGATAATTCCGGCAAACGTTCATGCAGTTTTTCTGAAAGTATATCAATTGCTTCTTGTGAAATATCAATGGGAACATAGTTAAATTCGATGTGCTCATTAACCAAATATTCTAATAGCTTGAAGGTTTTAAAACCATCACCAGCACCTAGTTCTATAATGTTAAACGGTTTGTTAAACGCTACAGCATCAACAATTTGTTTGGCTTGGAGTGATAAAATTTCAAATTCAGAGTCGGTTAAATAGTAATCAGGCATATTCATTATTTCCTGAAAAATGCGACTACCATTCGTGTCATAAAAATATTTAGAAGACAGGTGTTTTTCTTTGGCCGTTAAACCTGCCACCACATCTTTTGCAAACGTTTCATTCATATTATTTTACAAGTCTAATTCCCGAAAATTGCCACCTCATGTCTGGATGGAAAAAATTCCGATACGTGTTTCTACTATGGTTTTTTACGGTTGCTACGGAAGCACCACGAAGTACCATTTGATTAATCATAAATTTACCATTATACTCACCTAAAGCACCTGGCGCTTTACTAAAGTTTGGATACGGTAAATACGCACTATTGGTCCATTCCCATAATTGCCCGAAATCAATTTTTTGGGATGCTACCTCCCATTCAAATTCTGTTGGTAAGCGCATTTGTTTCCATTCGGCAAAGGCAAATGCTTCATAAAAACTAATATGGGTCACGGGTTTATTTTTATCTACAGGCACAAATCCATTTAAAGTATAATGAAACCAAACATCATCTACTTTATGCCAATATAATGGAGCTGTAATGTTATTTTCTTGAATAAAATCCCACCCTTCGGCATGCCATAAATTAAAATCCTGATATCCGCCGGCTTGTATAAACGCTAAAAACTCGCCATTACTGACCAATTGATTACTAATTTCAAAATCTTGGAGAAACACTTGGTGATTCCCTAGCTCATTATCATAACAGAACCCTTTGCCTTTGTGACCAATATTGTATAGTCCTTCGGAAATTTTAATGAATGCTGAATTTGAAGAAAGCGACTTTAATTCAATTTTATTTTTAATAGTTGGAAACGTGGGCTGATTTCCTAAAATATAGGTAATATCATAATAAAACAACTCTTGATGTTGCTGTTCATGGTTAATACCTAATTCAACAATATCTAATGCTTCTTGTGATGGATTATCATTTAGGAAAGCCAACATTTTCAAATCAACATAATCCCGATATTTATATACATCTTTTACTGAAGGACGCGTCATTAATCCACGGTTAGGACGTAAAACGCGTTTTCCTGCGTTGTTGTAATAACTGTTGAATAGGTATGCGAAATCTTCATCAAAAACCTGATAATTTTCAACAAATTTGCACAAAACAAACTGCTCAAAAAACCATGTTGAATGCGCTAAATGCCATTTTGGTGGTGACACAAAAACATCAGGTTGTACTGAATAGTCTTCAGTTTTTAGCGGTTTACAAATTTCTAAAAATCGACTACGTGTATATTGGAATTGCTCTTTTAAAGTCATCTTAAATAAGTTCAGTTTCTATAATTACTTCACTTTGCAAAGTTTTATGCACAGGACATTTTGAGGCAATTTCTTTTAATCGGTTCTTTTGATCTTCATCCAAATTACCTACAAATTTCAAACGTTTTTGCAAGTGATCTATGCGTTTTGGTTTTTCAATATCTAGCATCAAATCATCGCTATGTTTTTTTGAATAGGTAATATAAGCATAAACCTCTTGCAAATCCCATTTCTTTCGTTCGGCATATAATTTTAACGTCATCACTGTACAAGCCGCCAATCCCGCACTTAAATAATCATATGGTGACGGTCCAAAATCATCTCCTCCTACAGATTCTGGTTCGTCCGCAATAAAACTGTGTCTTTTGGTTTGAATTGACGTTGTAAAATGGTCTTCCTCTAAATTTAAATGGGCAACTAATTGTTCTCCACCTGCATCTAACATGGTGTTTTCTTGAGGCTCAAAATAACGTTGCACCCAATGACCAATCATATTTCCTACATAAACGCTATCCCGCGAATTAGATAGCAAATGATCGGCGCCATCCAAACTAACAAAGCTTTTAGGATGGTGCGCATTATGATATAGTTTTTCGGCATTCTCTATTCCTACTGTTTTATCAAAAGGCGCATGCATGATAAGTATAGCTTTGCGTAATTTTTTTGTGATTTCTGGAAGATTGGTTTTACTAAAATCGTCCACAAACTCTTGGTTAATTTTAAATGGTCGTCCGCCAATATTTACCTCAACATCTCCTTTATCTTTAACCTCGTCCAACCCATGTGAAAACAATCTAGTAACATGACCCACGATTGCTGGTGCGCCAATGGTTGCAACGGCTTTAATGTTGTCCAATTTTGAGGCAGCTGTAATAACGGCGGCACCACCCAATGAATGTCCAACCAATAAACTAGGTGCTTTATAATTTTCTTCTAAAAAGGTATTTACAGCCAACAAATCCGAAACATTAGCTGAAAAATGACTTTCAGCAAATTCGCCTTCACTTCTTCCTAATCCTGTAAAATCAAAACGCACCACGCCAAAACCATGATTGGTTAACGCCCGACTGATGTTTTTAACAGCGCTTAAGGTACTTGAGCAGGTAAAACAATGTGCAAAAACAGCGTAATTATTAGGTTTCTGATTAGCAGGCAACTCTAAATATGCTTGTAGTTTATGGCCTTTTTCATTCTGAATATTGAGTTTCGTGCTTTTCATCTGCTTATAAATGTTTTAATTTTTCCTGATCCGTATAGGTAGAAAATTGTTGCAAAAGCAACTTTAGTTTAGGGTTAATAAACGTTTCACAAAATGGTTTTTCAGGATTTTTTCGATAATAATTTTGAATGGCTTCTCGCGACGCTTTAAAATCTGAAAAAGGTAAAACCTGTGTTACCAATTTTTGGTCGAAATCCTGCTGAAAACTTTCAATGAGCATGGCTACTTCTAAATGTTGAGCCTCTGAAAACGTATATACAGCCGAACGATATTTGTTTCGCATGCTGTGATTTACCGTACTTTTGTGCGTTAACAAATGTATATTAATTAGTGTTTCTAAATTAACGCAATTGGAATTAAAATGGACTATAACGGCTTCTGAAAACGACTCATATTCGCCTATGGAAGCCACATACCCTTGCTCCACTTTTCCCACACCTTTTAAAGATTGAAAAACAGCTTCTGTGCACCAATGACAGCCACCTCCTAAAGCAATTTTAGAAATAGAACTCATGCATTAGTCTTTTACAACTTCCACACCTTTCCAAAAAGCCACGTGATTTTTAATGCCTTTGGCTAATGATGAAACTTCAGGATAAAACCAAGCTGCATCTACATTCTGCTTTCCATCAACTTCCAAGGTATAATAGGAGGCTTCGCCTTTCCAAGGACAGTTAGTATGGGTATTACTAGATTTAAAAAAATCTTTCTTAATGCTGTCGTGCGGGAAATAATGGTTGTTTTCAATTACAACAGTATTATCACTTTCGGCTAATATTTGATTGTTCCAAATGGCTTTCATAATTAATTTATTATCTGTTTATAGTGCTTTTTATATAAAACTATCACTGAATCGCTCAAAATGACAGGTATAACCATCTGGTTTACGAACCAAATAGTCTTGATGTTCCGGTTCTGCCGCCCAAAATTTTGAATACGGCTCTAATGTGGTTGCTACTTTACCTTCCCACTTATTAGAATCGTTTACAATTTTAATAATTTCTTCAGCTTGGACTTTTTCATCTTCATTTTGAAAAAATATAGCCGAACGGTAGCTAGACCCAATATCATTACCTTGTCTATCAACCGTTGTTGGATTGTGTATCCGGAAGAAATAGTCTAAAATATGTTTAAAGGAGGTTTCATTCTCATCGTAGGTAATTTCAATACCTTCCGCATGACCTGGATGATTTTTATAAGTTGGATTATCATTTTCACCTCCAATGTAACCCACTTCTGTGTCTTTAATTCCCTTTTGGGTGCGAAATAAATCTTCCATTCCCCAGAAACAACCACCTGCTATATATGCTTTTTTATAATTGCTCATTGTATTGTATTATTAAATTAATCTATAAGTATTTAAAAAATTAACCACCTTAATTTCTGGCATTTCACAAGGCTTTAGGTGCTCTTTTGTATTCGTAATATAATAATTTAAGCTGACAAAATCGTTACCATTTAAGG
This sequence comes from Bizionia hallyeonensis, assembly GCF_042657385.1. Classification (NCBI taxonomy): domain Bacteria; kingdom Pseudomonadati; phylum Bacteroidota; class Flavobacteriia; order Flavobacteriales; family Flavobacteriaceae; genus Bizionia; species Bizionia hallyeonensis. The sequence goes on from NZ_JBHSLA010000001.1 coordinate 135,429, forward strand.
CTTCAGCATAAATTTTAAAACTCTTCCCATTGTTAAAATCGGAACGTATTACTCCGTATTTAACATTATTGAAAAACACTTCAGAATAACCAATGGGTAAATTTTGTATGCGCTTTAAAAGCATAAATATCCTTTCTTTTAGATTAAGAGCTACAAGACAACATGGAACATCCCGCTTTATGTCTAGCCCAATCTGGTCGTTTTGCAAACCATTTTTCATTTTGTGGCTGTTCAGCATACGGTTGCTTGAGTAACTCAAACATCTCATTAATTAAACTATAATCACCTTTATCTGCTGCATCAATGGCCAATTGCGACATGTAGTTTCTCAACACATATTTTGGATTTACCGTATTCATCTGTTCCTTTCGTTCCGATTCAGATTTCAATTCTTTATGCAGTCTTGCAGCATAATGTGTGAACCATAAATTCCATTTTTGTCTGATGGCATCTGAAATAACTGTCGGATTATAAAATGAGTTGGCTACTACTTTTAAGCCGTCTAATGGGTTTTCTTTATTAAAATCACCTAAACTTCGAAAGAAAATAGTCATATCGGTTTGGGATAGTTGTAAATTATCTTCCAGTTCTTGAATGAGTTGGGCATCCAAATCAACTTCTACTACTAAACCTAATTTGTTCCGCATCATTTGTAGCGATTGCGTTTCAAAATCAATTTTGTATTGATTAAGTATCGCTTCTAAAGCTTCAGCATCTTCTATTAATGGAAAAAGAGCATTAGCTAATTGGTATAAATTCCACAGCCCAATATTTGGCTGATTGCCATATCTATAGCGTTTATGTTGACTATCTGTTGTGTTTGGCGTCCATCCAAAATTGAAATCCTCCAACCAACCGAAAGGTCCATAATCTATTGTTAAACCCAAAATGGACATGTTATCCGTATTCATAACACCATGTACAAAACCGACACGTTGCCAATGAATAATCATTTGTAAGGTTCGTTGTGAAACTTCAGAAAAAAACTGAATGTAGGTGTCTTTTGATGGTTTCCCTAAATGTGAAAAATGATGATTGATGGTATAATCTACCAAGGTTTTCAATGTTTCTACATCTTGTCTTGCTGCTAAAATTTCATAACTACCAAAACGTAAAAAGCTTGGAGAAACTCTTGAAACAATCGCACCTTTTTCATAAGCTGCATTGCCATCATACATCATATCTCGCAACACGGCATCTCCCGATAAGGCTAAAGTAAGCGCTCTGGTAGTTGGCACACCTAAATGATGCATGGCTTCGCTACACAAATATTCCCGAATAGATGAACGCAAAACAGCCAAACCATCAGCCGTTCTGGAATACGGTGTTTCTCCAGCACCTTTTAATTGTACTACCCAACTTTTGTTATTATGTTGGACTTCAAATAAATTAATAGCGCGACCATCACCCAACTGTCCTGCCCAATTTCCAAACTGATGGCCACCATAACACATAGCATACGGCTTGGTGTTTTCTAATACGGTATTACCTGTAAAAACCTTTAAAAATGAATCTGATTGACTATCGGCTTCCGGTAAACCTAAATTATCTAACATCTCTGGAGATACATGAAGCATTTTCGGATTTGCGGTTTGTTTCGGTTTTACGTACGAAAAACATGCTTTAGTAACCTGCCTTCTCGTGTTTTCTATAATAGGATCTGCGGGTAGTTCTTTATTGAAGCTATCGTTAATATTGACTTTTATTTGTTTAGCCATTTTAATAAGTCCTTGTCTTTTGGGTTTCGCAATCGTTTTTCATCAATTAAAATTGTGGGGAAATTCAAATTTCCATTTGGGTATAAGTTACGTAATTCTTGTGCAAAGTTGTCATTCATTAGCACATCATGAAACGTAAATTTAAGATTTCGGGACTCAAAAAAATTCTGATAATAAATTGTTTTATGGCAGTTTTCACTACCAAATAAAGTGATGGTTTTCACTGTTTTTCCTTTCTCTATTTTATGTATTTGTTTCTAAAACCAACGATTCTGAGTTTACACAATAACGCAAGCCGCTTGGTTCTGGTCCATCCGGAAATACGTGACCTAAATGCGCATCGCAGGTATTGCACATGACCTCAACACGCACCATGCCGAAGGTAGAATCCTTTTCATATTTAATAGCATTTTCCTCTATAGGCTGGGTAAAACTTGGCCACCCAGAACTAGAATCAAATTTAATTGTTGAATCAAACAAAGGTGTGTTACAGCAAACACAATTGTATTTTCCAGCCTCATACACACTACAAAGCGCTCCGGTTCCAGCCATTTCTGTTCCTTTTTTACGGGTAATTCTGAATTGCTCGTCGGTTAAAATCTCACGCCATTCAGCTTCTGTTTTTTCAACACGACGGTCTGGTGTTGGATTTCCATTCACACTAAAACTGATAACCTCTTTCCACGTTAACATAAGCTTGTACTTTCTTTAATTGATAAAATAGTTCATTTTTGTTTAATCCGTGTAAAATAAAAACTCCGACAAAACATCGAAGTAAAACATATAAACAAGAAATTTATTTGTCGCAGTATTATCTTATTCCTTACAAAATACAATTAGCCTTAAATTATAGTAATTTTTTAGTAATTTGTACGTCTAAAGTATCTTGAATTAAACTTATGACAAATATTGTAGAAAAAGCTGAAGCCTATGTTTTTGATTTATTTAAAGATGAATTAGATTCTTCTTTCTTATATCATAATTTAAAACACACAAAGCGGGTTTTGAAAAGTCTTCGAGAAATTATAGCACATACTGATATTTCTGAAAAAGATGCTGAAATGCTCCAATTATCTGCCATTTTTCATGATACAGGCTATACCAAAACCATTGATGATCATGAACAAGAAAGCGTTAAAATTGCCCAAGCATTTTTATCTGAAAATCATGTAGATCCAGAAACAATCGGTGCCATAAGCAACTGCATTTTAGCAACACAATTTGAGTGTGTACCAAAAACTCTTCACGAAAAAATTATGCGTGATGCCGATTCCTCTCATTTTGGGAAAGATTATTTTAATGAAACAAGTGAATTTCTTCGTAAAGAATTAGAAATTCAAGGTATAGTCAATTTTTCGGCTAGCGAATGGCTAGATGAAAACATTAAAATGCTTTCTGAAAAACATGAATTCCTAACGGATTACGCCATTAAAAACTGGCAAGAACAGAAAGACAAAAACCTTTCGGACCTGATTAGTGCAAAAAATAAGTTTAATAAGAAATTAAAAAAAGAAAAACTAAAAGCGAAATACAAAGCGCAATATAAAAACGAAAGTCCCGAGCGTGGTATCCAAACATTTTATCGTGTTGCTTTACGGAACCACATAAAATTAAGCGATATTGCAGATACAAAAGCCAATATTTTACTATCGGTAAATGCCATTATTTTATCCTTAATTATTTCTAACTTATTTTCAAAATTAGACAATCCATCTAATGCTTATTTAATAATTCCCACTATGGTATTCGTGGTGTTTAGCGTCACCTCTATTATCCTATCAGTTATTGCTACTAGGCCAAATGTTACACGTGGCGAATTCACCAAAGAGGATGTTGCCGAGAAACGGGTTAATTTAACCTTTTTTGGAAACTTTCATAAAATGAAATTAGAAGAATTTGAATGGGCTATAGATGAGTTATTAAAGGACAAGAATTACATATACAGCTCTTTAACTAAAGATCTTTACTACCTTGGGAAGGTTCTAGATAGAAAGTATCGTATTTTAAGAATTACTTATTCTATCTTTATGATTGGTATTATAATTTCTGTTTTAGCATTTGCTATTTCATTTAAAATGCAAAATTTTAATTTTCTATAACATCCATTAAGTCATTGTAAGTATAGTAGTTTGTACTATCCGTTTTATTGTTACGATATAAAATGCTAACGCGAATAGCCTTCAAACCTGTTACACCTTGTAAGTCCTGTAATTCTAAAACCTCCAAATCTGTATCGAGCATATTTTTAGATTGAAAAAAGCGAACATACTGTAAGTATTCCTCCTCATCGTCCTGCTGCGAATACACAATACTTAACTTCCCTTTTTCGGTAACCCGTTCTTCGGTACCTTTTATAAAAGCTTTATCCACACGTTTTTTAACAACTTCGTAACGTGCATTATAAGTACCATCTACATCAAACTGTTTTTCGTCCATGCGGAAACGGATAGACAACGGTTGATTAAAAACCAAAATCATTGAAGCCATATCCAATTTTAAAGGATATAAGTCTTGATTGCTATAAAACGCGTTTTCCATATCACACATAACTTGAATTTGCCAAAGTCTTAAATTATAGAGATAAATAAGACTAAAACTATCTTCTCGTGTAATGGATTCACCGATATACATATTGTGTTCTACTCCATCTGTTTTATAGCGTTCAAAAAAATGAGGGTATATTTTTTGCGCCTCCACTTGTCTGTCATCTATAATTGTGGACATGTTTTTATTAATTAAACTAATGGTTTCATCATAGTTTTTTCTGTGCGTGTACAACACTTTTAGGTCCTTATCAATTTGCTCAAAATAATTATCAACTTCTGGCACTAAATTGGCGTTTGTTTTCCTTATAAGATTTAGCATTGATGAAACTTCATTTTTTAAAAACAATGAAATAACATGTTCACTATCCACTTTAAAAGCTTTTTTAACTTGCGTTAGAAAGGCGTTGATTTGAAAAGCCACCTGATCATAAACTGGCATATTTAAATCTGTATTCGCTTTATCTATAATGGCTTTTGCTAATTCTAACTGATCAGTCAAGTCTTTTTGTGTTGCCAAATTTCTGGCTTCAGATGACCCTTTAACATCAATTTGCCCAAATAATGGATAAACGTTTTCAAACGCAATTTCTCTAAAGGGAATGTTTTTATTTTGAAGTATATTTTCTTTAATAAATGCTTGCGCTGCTTGTTTAAAACGCCAATGAACGCTTTTATGAATAGATGTACATTCCTGTTGAATAACGGCTTCTATTAAATTTTCCTGATCCGTTTTACTACGCTCCACCGTTGCAACAATGTATGGCATAACATCTTCCAACTTATTTGCATTAATGCTGTTTAAAGCCTTTGGCTGATTAGAAACTAATTCTAAAATCCCCATCAAGCCGTCTTTATTTGCAATAGGCGCAAAAATGGCACTTTTAAATCCTTGTTCATATAACATTTTTATATGAGGAACTTTTCCTTGCGTTAAATGAAAGGTCTTTTCAACATTAGATACAGCAACATGCTTGTTCTCTTCCAGTAATTTTTTATAAGACGATTTGCACAACATATCTGCACAATTACCCATAGGATTATCATTCAATAGAAAACTGTGCATACCTTCACCGTATACACGCTCAAAGATGCCTTCATCTTTATTGTAAACCGAAAATCCGACCTTGATATCTGTAATTTTTAAGAACGATTGAAATATAGATTGAAGATCTTTAATAAAATTTTTATCCTGTCGTTTGTTTTCTGCTATTAGATTTGATTTGATTTCGGAAATGGCAAAATCATCAGTAACATCAAATATATTAGAGATTACAAATCCTTTTAGCGTATATCCATTTTCAGGAAATAGTTTTTTCCAAAGTGTAATATCATCAAAATTATCCAAAAGTGAATCAATATCCTCTTGTGTAATGTTTGGTGCGTTACTCGATTTTATGACTTCCGTAAAGTCCGCATTATAAAGAATTTTATAAAAACGAATAATGCCATTTTTATCCGGTATTTCATAATGAAATGGCCTCCTAAAATTAAAATCGTAACCGTAATAGGTATTCAAAATAATAGTACATGCCATGATGTATTTATCATCATCCGGCATGTTTTTAATTTCAAGTTTAAAATCCTTACCTGCAGCAGCTATAATACTTTTAAAGCGCTCTGAAAGATTAAAAATAGCATCGTTAAACGGTGCCGTCGCTGCTTTAATTTCGTTTTTTGTGAGTAAGGGATTAAAAGTGTCTTGAAGAATTTCAGCAATTTGTGTTTCTCGTTTTTTAATTAGAGACATATCCGAAAAACCAGCTTTCAATTCCGGGTACATTTCCGCAATTTTAAGAACAGATTTGGCTTTTTCCGCCATCCATACATTTTCACCCTGAGCCAATAGTTCATATTGATCAAAGAGCTTATGAAAACTGATAAGCAATTTTATAGGTGAACTAGTGTTGTTATTGAGTGCCATGCCAAAATATTTATTCAAAAATACAAATATTCTTCTTGGTCGAAAAATAGATCTAACACTAACAGGAGTTTTGTAAAAATTAAAATAAACGATGAAATTAGCATGTTTAACGATTTATCCATCAATTAATCATGGTTTACACTCAAAATCAATACCTTGAAATACTTTTTCGCAATAATTAAATCGAATTTAAAACAATGCTAATCACAAGATTATACAGCCCTTTTTTGTTCACCATGTTTTGCCTAAGCTTTTTACAGTTTAATTATGGGTTTTCACAAACTTGGACTGAAAAAAACGAAAGTGAAAATTATGTAGCGCGGCATGAATTTGGTTTTGTTCAAGCTGGCGATAAATTTGTCATGTTTGGTGGACGAGAATCATCACAAAGACTGGATGTTTATGATTATACCACGAATACATGGGAACAAGGTGGCATAGCTCCAGAATCATTTAACCACTTTCAAGCCATCAGTTTCGAAGGGCTTATTTGGGTAATTGGCGCCTTTAAAACAAATGTTCCAAATCCTGAAGAAAGTGCTGATTATATTTACATGTATAATCCTGCCACAGAACAATGGATTCAAGGTATGGAAATCCCTGAATCACGTAAGCGCGGAGCGGCAGGATTGGCCGTTTACAACAATAAATTTTATGTTGTAGGTGGTAATAATAATGGACATAGCGGTGGTTATGTTTCGTATTTTGATGAATTTAATCCTACCACAGGCGTTTGGACTCCATTAACTAATGCACCACATGAGCGCGATCATTTTCAAGCTGCAGTTTTTGCCAATAAACTCTATGCCATTGGGGGCCGATTAACTGGTGGTCCAGGTGGATTATTTGAACCACAAGTGCCCGAAGTAGATGTGTATGATTTTAGCACAGCGGAATGGACAACATTAAATAGCAGTCACAATTTACCCAATCCCCGAGCAGGTTTAGGTGTTATAATTTACAATAATGAAATATATACCCTTGGTGGCGAAACTACATTTAACAGACCCAATAATGGTCAGGTTTCCATAGTTGAATCCTTTAATCCAACAACAAATACATGGACAACACGAAGTAGTTTAAACTACCCTAGACATGGGTTTCAACCTATTGTTTCCGGTAATACTTTATATGTTGCAGGCGGTTCATCAGGAGGTGTAATTATCCGAAATATGGAATATTTGGGCCCTGATGACGCTTCAGGGACGGCAAATGTTAATAGCACATTTGCAGCAGATGAAACAACCAAAACATTTGAATATGGTCTAGACTATGGCTCGGTAATTATTGATATGGAATTAAGTAATACAGGCGGAACAACAGGCACCTATATTGATACTATTTCCATTACAGGAACAGATTATATATTGGCTAGCACGTATACCAATCAGCTACTTGGTGCTAACGCTAGTATTAATATTCAGGCAGTTCTAACCAATACCACGCAAAACATAAGAAATGGTACGGTCACGGTAACCTATAATAACAATAGCACGTTAACTATTGAACTTGAAGGTACTTTAAACCCAACTTTATCCATGAACACATTAAACGAAACAAATGAAAATCTAGTAGTCCACCCGTCACCTACAAAAAATACGTTTTCAATTAATCATGCAGTTACAGAATTGAAGTTATATGATGTTTCGGGGAAACTTATCAAAGAATTTTCTGGAGTATTTGAAGCCAAACAAAACTTCAGTGTTTCGGAATTGTCAGCTGGAGTGTATATTGTAAAAGCACGTAATAGTTCTCAGGCACAATTCACGGGTAAATTGATTAAAAAGTAACCTTTTTTATGAATGATATTTTCCGCTATTAAATAATTACAGTTTCAACTTAAAAAGAATCAATTTTTATTTTTTGTAATTATTTTAGTCTTGTTTTAATTTATTTAAATACATTTGTCTCGAAATTAAAAACAACAATGAGAAATTTTTCTATTATTCCTTCAATTCGTATTGCAAATGTGATTATCACATCTGCAGAGGGAACGCTATAGAATATATATAACATATTTAGAAAGCCTCCCGATAAATCAGGAGGCTTTTTTTTTTGGTGTAAAATGACAACACAAACAAACATTATTATTATCAGCATTATTATTCGCTTCACAGGGTGAGTCAGGCTGGTAGTATCCAATTTTAAGCCTTTCTCATACACTTGAGAAAGGCTTTTTTATTTTTATTAAATCAACATATGAAAACAGTTACTAACATTATTATTATCAGCATTATTATTATTTACTCTATCGAGTGAGTCAGGCTGGTATTGCACCATTTCAAGCCTTTCTCATTTATTTGGGAAAGGCTTTTTTTATTCAATTAAAGTCAAACTTAAAACAAACCAATATGTATTACAACAACGACACGCTAATCTACTTAAACGGGAAATTTGTTAAAGCCAATGAAGCTTCCACAGATTTGTACAGTCAAACACTTCACTACGGATACGGTGTTTTTGAAGGGGTTCGCGCTTATGCAACCGAAGATGGAACACGTGTTTTTAAATCTCAAGAACATTACGAACGCTTGAAAAAATCGGCAGAGCTTATTCAAATTCCATTTCATTATGATGTTCAAGAATTAGTAGACGCAACTTACATGCTGTTAAAGAAAAATTATTTATCTGATGCCTATGTTCGTCCTTTGGTTTTCTGCGATCCCAACATGTCATTGACAGGCCCAAACAATGTTTCCATCATGATTTGCGCTTGGGAATGGGGCGCTTATTTAGGCGACAAACAATTGCGTTTAACGGTTTCCTCTTTTTGCCGACCTCATCCCCGTTCAATCAAAATTGAAGCAAAAGTGTGCGGACATTATGTGAATTCGATTCTTGCTACAAATGAAGCCAAAGATAAAGGCTATGACGAAGCCTTGCTTTTGGATAGCGATGGTTTCTTGGCAGAAGGTCCGGGCGCTAATTTATTCTTCGAAAAAGATGGCGCTTTATTCACGCCGCAATTGGGAAATATTCTTCCCGGAATTACGCGCGCAACAGTGTTAGAATTAGCCGAAGAACACGGAATCGAAGTTAAACAAGGACTTTTTGAACCTAAAGAATTATTCGCAGCAGATAGCGCTTTTTATTGTGGAACAGCCGCTGAAGTCATTGGAATTGCATCGGTTGATGAAACTGTATTTCCAAAAGCATGGAAAGATTCATTGGGGAAGAAATTACAAGATACTTATTCGAAAAAGGTGAGAGAAAATTCAACAACAGCAACAACATTAAGCACAACGTTATCATGAAAGCTTTAAAAACATACAGTAAAACCATCACGCAAAACGAATCTCAACCTGCCGCACAAGCTATGCTTTACGGAATTGGGTTAACGGAAGAAGACATGCAGAAGGCGCAAGTCGGGATTGTGAGCACGGGTTACGAAGGAAATACCTGCAATATGCATTTAAACGACTTGGCGAAAGAAGTTAAAACAGGTGTTCAAAACGAAGATCTTGTGGGATTAATTTTCAACACAATTGGCGTAAGTGATGGGATTTCCAACGGAACAGATGGCATGCGATTTTCATTGGTTTCCCGTGATGTCATTGCTGATTCAATCGAAACGGTGGTGAGCGCACAATGGTACGACGCCGTTTTAGCCGTGGTAGGTTGCGATAAAAATATGCCTGGCTCTATCATAGCGATGGGCAGATTAAATCGTCCGGCCATCATGATTTACGGTGGAAGCATTCATTCAGGAAAATGGAAAGGAAAACCTTTGAACATCGTTTCGGCTTTTGAAGCCTTGGGAAAGAAATTTAACAACACGATAAGTCCAGAGGATTTCAAAGGCGTCATCAAAAATGCCTGTCCAGGCGCTGGTGCTTGTGGCGGAATGTACACTGCCAACACGATGGCCTCGGCAATTGAAGCTTTGGGAATGAGTATGCCTTACAGTTCTTCGAATCCTGCTTTGAGTACTGAGAAAAATCAAGAATGTTTAGCTGCCGGAAAAGCTATTCGTGTTTTGCTCGAAAATGACATCAAACCCAAAGATATCATGACCAAAAAGGCATTTGAAAACGCAATTACCATGGTCACTGTTTTGGGTGGTTCTACCAATGCTGTCTTGCATTTAATCGCGATGGCACATTCCGTAGATCTCGAATTAATGTTAGAAGATTTCCAAAAAATCAGCGATAAAGTTCCTGTTTTGGCAGATTTAAAACCAAGTGGAAAATACTTAATGGAAGATTTACATACTGTTGGTGGAGTTCCTGCAGTGATGAAATATTTACTCGCCAACAACTTGCTTCATGGAGATTGTTTAACCGTGACAGGAAAAACTGTCGAAGAAAACATGGCCGAAATTCCAGATTTAACCGCAGGACAAAATGTGTTTCTTCAATTGGAATCTCCTTTAAAATCTACTGGACATTTACAAATCCTTTTTGGGAATTTGGCACCCAAAGGGAGTGTTGCTAAAATCAGAGGAAACGAAGGAGAATATTTTGAAGGTTCAGCAAAAGTTTACAACGATGAATACGCAGCAATTGACGGCATAAAAAGCGGTGAAGTAAAATCGGGAGATGTGGTGGTGATTCGCTACTGTGGTCCAAAAGGAGGACCTGGTATGCCGGAAATGTTAAAACCAACTTCGACAATTATGGGTGCCGGACTGGGGAAAAACGTGGCGTTAATTACCGACGGCAGATTCTCTGGTGGAACACACGGATTTGTGGTGGGACATATCACACCCGAAGCTTATGACGGTGGGACACTTGCATTAGTTGAAAATGGCGACAAAATCATCATTGACACAAAAAATAATACCATTCAGTTAAACGTAAACCATCAAGAACTAGCCAAACGAAATTCGGAATGGAACCCACCAAAACTCAAAGCCACAAAAGGTGTCTTATATAAATATGCAAAATGTGTGTCGTGCGCCTCAACAGGTTGCGTAACTGACAAATAATTCTAAAAAAAACAGAAATGAACTCAATAAAAATGACAGGAGCTAAAGCTGTAGTCGAGTCTTTAGTAACCGAACAAGTTGATACAATATTCGGGTATCCCGGAGGAGCCATTATGCCCATATATGATGCCTTGTATGACTATGAAGAATCCGTAAATCATATTTTAGTCCGTCACGAGCAAGGCGCCATTCATGCCGCGCAAGGTTATGCTAGAACATCAGGGAAAACAGGTGTGGTATTCGCAACTTCTGGACCAGGCGCAACCAATTTAATTACTGGCTTAGCAGATGCTATGATTGATTCCACGCCCTTGGTATGTATCACAGGCCAAGTATCATCCCATCTTTTGGGCACGGATGCTTTTCAGGAAACGGATGTGGTGGGAATCTCCATGCCCGTAACCAAGTGGAACTGTCAAGTTACCAAAGCAGACTATATTTCTGCCGCTGTTGCAAAAGCATTTTACATTGCACAATCTGGCCGCCCAGGCCCTGTGCTGATTGATATTACCAAGGATGCGCAATTTGGCCAAACCAATTTCAAATATGAGACATGTACGAATATCCGAAGTTATTATCCTAGGCCAAAGTTGCGCAAATCGGTTGCAGAAGCCGCAGCGAAATTAATTAATGCCGCAAAAAAACCTTACTTACTAATTGGACAGGGGATTATGCTATCTCATGCAGAGCAGGCATTAGTGGAGTTTGTTGAAAAGTCAGGAATTCCGGTAGCATCAACCCTTTTAGGGTTAGGCGCATTTCCCAATAATCACCCACTTTATGCCGGATATTTAGGCATGCACGGTGATTATGCCGCAAACATAAAAACAAATGAGTGCGATGTCCTTATCGCCATCGGTATGCGCTTCGACGATAGAGTTACTGGCGATGTTTCTAGGTATGCCAGACAGGCAAAAGTTATTCATGTAGACATTGATGCTTCGGAATTAAATAAAATTATAAAAGCAGATGTTCCAATTCATGCGGATGCCAAAGAAGCCTTAAAAGTATTAACAGCATTGGTTCATAAAAAAGTCCACAGCTCTTGGTTTCAGGAATTTAAAGATGCTAAACAAGTTGAAATAGATACATTGCAAGAAAGTGCCAGCGAATTACATTCCGAAGAATTGAAAATGGATGAGGTCATCAAAATGCTTTCAGAAATCACCAACGGAGAAGCAGTTGTCGTTACCGATGTGGGTCAACACCAAATGATGACAGCGCGCTATTATAAATACAACAAAACAAAAAGCAACATTACATCTGGAGGTTTGGGAACCATGGGATTTGCATTACCGGCTGCTATTGGAGCAAAATTTGGTGCGCCGGATAAACCGGTAATAGCCATTATTGGAGATGGAGGCTTTCAAATGACGCTACAAGAATTGGGGACCATTTTGCAAAGTGATGTAGATATAAAAATCATCATTTTAAATAACCGATTTCTTGGGATGGTACGTCAATGGCAACAGTTATTTTTTGAGAAACGCTATTCATTTACAAATATGATCAGCCCTGATTTTATAGCCCTTTCTAAAGCGTATAGTATTGAAGCCTCCAAAATTGAAGCTAGAAAAGACCTAAAAGAAAATCTATTAAAAATGCTAAATCACAACGGATCTTACTTGTTAGAAGTCATGGTCGCTAAAGAGGAAAATGTATTTCCAATGATGACAACCGGAGCCTCTGTATCAGAAGTTCGTTTAAACTAAAATAAATGAAAAAAACATATACAGTATCCGTCTTTACAGAAAACAGCATCGGGATGATGAATCGGGTAACAATTATTTTCACGCGTCGCCACCTCAATATCGATAGTATTACAGCTTCCGAATCGGAAGTAAAGGGAGTGTTTCGATATACCATTGTTTTAAGAACAACAAAAGAGCAAGTAGAAAAAGTTATCGGACAGCTTGAAAAACTAATAGATGTTTTTAAAGCATTCGCACATGAAGATTCTGAAGTCGTACATCAAGAAATCGCATTGTATAAAATAAAAACAGGCATTTTAACTAATGGTGATGTGGAAAAAGTAATTCGGGAACATCATGCAAGAATACTTACGGTAGACCCAAAATTTATGGTCATAGAAAAAACAGGACATGTAAAAGAAACGCAATTGCTGTTCGAAAACTTACAACCTTATGGTGTACTTGAATTTGCACGTTCTGGACGTGTAGCAGTAACAAAACCCATGAAAGAATTTAGCACCTATTTAAAAGAGTTAGAAGAATTAAATCACAAATTATAAACAATAAATAAAAAGAATTATGGCAACAATAAATTTTGGAGGCGTACAAGAAAACGTTGTAAAACGTAACGAATTTCCACTTAAAAAAGCACAAGACGTATTAAAAGGTGAAACCGTAGCCGTTATCGGTTATGGTGTTCAAGGTCCAGGGCAAGCACTCAACTTAAAAGATAATGGTATCAACGTGATTGTTGGACAACGAAAAGGAACAACGAGCTGGAAAAAGGCACGAGCTGATGGTTGGGAAGAAGGCAAAACACTTTTCGAATTAGATGAGGCCTGCAAAAAAGCAACTATCGTCATGAATTTACTTTCAGATGCCGGGCAAATACAAGCTTGGGAAGGCATGAAAAAACATTTAACCAAAGGAAAAGCACTCTATTTTTCCCATGGATTTGGCGTGACATTTCATAAAAAAACAGGCATTGTTCCGCCTTCGCATATCGATGTTGTTTTGGTGGCTCCAAAAGGTTCAGGTACATCACTTAGAAGTTTATTTTTAAGTGGGCAAGGATTGAATTCCAGCTATGCCGTGTTCCAAGACGCTACTGGAAACGCCCAAGAACGCGCCTTGGCATTAGGTATTGCCATTGGTTCAGGATATTTGTTTGAAACCACTTTTCAAAAAGAAGTTTATAGCGATCTCACAGGAGAACGCGGTGTTTTAATGGGTGCTATTGCAGGCATTTTTGAAGCACAGTTTAATGTACTTCGCCAACGTGGGCATTCACCAAGTGAGGCCTTTAATGAAACTGTAGAAGAATTTACGCAAAGTTTAATGCCGCTTATTGCCGAAAATGGTATGGATTGGATGTTTGCCAATTGTTCAACAACTGCACAACGCGGCGCATTAGATTGGAAGGGTAAATTTCGCGAAGCTACTGAACCTGTGTTGAATGAATTGTATGACAATGTCGTTTCTGGCAAAGAAGCTGAAATAGTGATTGAAGCCAATAGCAAACCGGATTACCGTATAAAATTAGAAGAAGAATTAACTGCGATGAAAAACAGCGAACTGTGGCAAACAGGATTAGAAGTACGTAAATTAAGACCCACTAAGTAATGGAGTTATTAGATAAAGTATATCAAGCCAAAGAGCGCATAAAAGGTATTGCTATGCATACGCCACTAATGAAAAACGAAAACTTGAGCGAAGAATTTTCTGCCCAAATTTATTTAAAACGCGAGGATTTACAGCCTGTGCGCTCTTACAAATTAAGAGGTGCTTACAATAAAATAATGTCACTTTCAAACCAAGATAAAGCCAAAGTTATTGTTTGCGCTAGTGCCGGAAACCATGCGCAAGGCGTTGCTTATGCTTGTTATAAATTAAACATTCAAGCAACCATATTTATGCCTGTCACAACCCCTCTTCAAAAAACAAAACAGGTTAAACTCTTTGGTAAGAATAAGGTTGAAGTGGTTTTATTAGGTGATACATTTGACGCAGCATTTGAGGAAGCTAACCGTTTTTGTCAAGAAATTGACGCTATTTTTATTCATCCTTTTAATGATGAACAAGTAATGGCAGGCCAAGGAACAACCGCTTTAGAAATTTTGGAAGACCACCACACACCTATTGACTATTTGTTTGTACCAATAGGCGGTGGCGGTTTAGCAGCAGGAGTCAGTTCGGTTTTTAAAAAATTAAGTCCACACACAAAAATTATTGGGGTGGAGCCAGCTGGTGCACCATCCATGTCAATTTCCATCAAAAAAGGTGTAAATACAACATTAAAAAAGATTGACAAATTTGTAGATGGCGCTTCTGTAAAACGTGTAGGAGATAAAACATTTGAAATCTGTAAAGATAATTTGGAAGATATTATCCTTGTCCCAGAAGGGAAGATATGTACAACTATTTTACGTTTGTATAACGAAGAAGCAATTGTGGCCGAGCCAGCAGGCGCATTAACTATTGCTGCTCTCGACTTTTATAAGGAAAAAATAAAAGGAAAACATGTAGTATGCGTTCTTAGTGGCGGCAATAATGACATTTCCCGAACTGAAGAAATAAAAGAGCGATCCTTACTATATGAAGGCTTGAAGCATTATTTTCTTGTCCAGTTTCCACAAAGACCAGGTGCATTAAAAGAATTTGTTAATGATATTTTAGGCCCAAATGATGACATTACCTATTTTCAATTTTCAAAAAAGACGAATCGAGAAAGTGGTCCGGCAGTGGTTGGAATTGAATTAAAAAACCAAGGAGATTTTCAAAAAATAGAAGACCAATTAAAGCACAGAAAATTTAATTATCAATACTTAAATGACAATGCAGATTTGTTTACTGCCTTAATTTCATAACAACCACACAAGCTATTTTGTGGAAGTAAAATGAAAAAGTCCAACCCGAGAATGAATGCCAATTTCATTCCTGTTAATAATGGTTAAAGCTATTTGTAAAGTAGCTTAAAAATTGTAACTTGAATAACTTGACAAAACCTTATAAAAACCAAAAAAATGGAGGATAAAAAACCAAAACTCACAAGGCAGACTGGAGCACCAGTTGGAGATAATCAAAACGTGCAAACCGCAGGGCCAAGAGGCCCCATGTTGATGCAAGATGCATGGTTTCTTGAAAAAATGGCAAACTTTGATCGCGAAGTCATTCCTGAAAGAAGAATGCACGCCAAAGGTTCAGGTGCGTTTGGAACTTTTACAGTCACTCATGACATTTC
This sequence comes from Bizionia hallyeonensis, assembly GCF_042657385.1. NCBI lineage: Bacteria > Pseudomonadati > Bacteroidota > Flavobacteriia > Flavobacteriales > Flavobacteriaceae > Bizionia > Bizionia hallyeonensis. The sequence goes on from NZ_JBHSLA010000001.1 coordinate 151,473, forward strand.
CAAATATACCAAAGCAAAAATTTTTAGTGAAGTTGGTAAAAAGACGGATATGTTTAGCAGATTTTCTACTGTTGCAGGAGAAAGAGGTGCGGCCGATGCCGAAAGAGATATTAGAGGGTTTGCTTTAAAGTTTTATACCGAAGAAGGTATTTGGGACTTGGTAGGAAACAATACACCAGTATTTTTCTTTCGCGACCCAATGAAATTTCCAGATTTAAATCGTGCTGTAAAACGCGATCCTAAAACCAATTTAAGAAGTGCCAATAATAATTGGGATTTTTGGACATTATTACCAGAGGCTTTACATCAAGTTACTATAGTAATGAGTGATCGTGGTATTCCAACAGGTTACAGACACATGCACGGTTTTGGTAGTCACACATACAGCCTGATCAACAAAGATAATGTTAGGCATTGGGTGAAGTTTCACTTTGTAACGCAACAAGGTATTGAAAATCTATCTAATGAAGAAGCTGCTAAAGTTGTTGGTATGGATAGAGAATCATCGCAAGTTGATTTGTTTGATGCTATAGAAAGAAAGGATTTCCCAAAATGGAAAATGTTTATCCAAGTAATGACAGAAGCCGAAGCCAAAACATACCGTTTCCACCCTTTCGATTTAACCAAAGTATGGTCCAAAAAAGACTTCCCATTGATTCCTGTGGGAGAATTTGAATTAAATAGAAATCCAGAAAATTATTTTCAAGATGTAGAGCAAGCCGCTTTCAACCCGACTAATATTGTTCCAGGTATTGGATTCTCTCCAGACAAAATGCTTCAAGGAAGACTATTCTCTTATGGCGATGCGCAACGTTATAGATTAGGCGTTAATCATTATCAAATTCCAGTAAATAAACCAACGTGTCCTTACCATTCAAACCATAGAGACGGAACCATGCGAGTAGATGGAAACCATGGAGGCACTTTACACTATAACCCTAACAGTTACGGTGAATGGCAAGAACAACCAGAATTTAAAGAACCACCTTTAGAGTTAAATGGTGACGCTTATGCACACAATTTTAGAGACGATGATGAAGATTATTATACACAACCTGGTAATTTATTTCGCATTATTAAAGCGGATGGAAAAGACGGTTTACTCTTTAAAAATACTGCAGCTGAAGTAGGTGGCGCCGAGAAATTTATTCAAATTCGCCATATTAGAAACTGTTTTAAGGCAGATCCGGAATACGGAGAAGGTGTAGCTAAAGCATTAGGTTTATCTATGGATGAGGTGAATAATTTTGATATGACACCTTATAATAAATGGGCTCCCAAACCAGATAACAATCCAATATCTAAATGTCCAAGATAATAGTTTGTAAAAATTTTAATTGAATTCATGTTAGAAGAAAATAAAAAAATGAAACTTGCTGAAGCGCTTTTATTAAGAGCTGATTTAATGAAGAAAATAGAGCAGCTTCAAAATAGAATTAGACCTGTTTTAATCGTTTCCGATGATAAGCTTCCCCAGGAAGATCCTATTAAATTATTGGCGCAATTACGAAAAGCCATAAACGACTTGGAAGCGATAATAATTCGGATTAATAAAACTAATAATGATACGGTTGTGGAAGGTGAAGGCATTTTAATGGAAGCACTAGCCAAACGTGATTCTTTAAAAATGCTTTCTGAAAAGTTAAGAAATATTAGAAATGCGGCACAAATAAATAATAGCGGCGACTCTAATCTTAAAGCAACTATTGATATTAAAAAACTACAAGTTGAAATGGATCAAACAGGACGATCTTTTAGAGAAATTGACAGTAAAATTCAAGAAATTAATTGGCTTACAGAATTAAAAAATTAAAATTTAGCCTTCGGGCGGAATGATCGGAGCGAGTGCCAGCCCTTTTTTGTGGTAGGTTTTCGGGGCAAATTGAAAACTTTACCACCCAGAGCTGCTTGGGTTGTGGCAAACATGTACAAGTTAGGACCCATTACTGCTTACAAATTACAAGCGTATTGATTAAAATTTACTACCAGGTACTGACCGATCATTCTTTTTTATTTGAAGCTATAGATTAACAAATTAAGATGAAATAAATTTAATATTCATAAAAAGCAACGTGTTAAAAAGCCCTAACTTATAGTGCAAACATATTAAATTAGTAAACTCTTATAATAAGATTTTCATGACTAAAAATTTATTCTATTCGGTATTTGGAGCACTTTTTTTAATAAGTACACCATTATATGCCCAGAGTTTTATAGAAGACATTTTAAAAGAACCTATCCGAAAAGCAATTACTGGAAGTGCAGACATACGCATTCAAGAAATGACTAGTAATAATACGGAATTAGATATGGAAATCGCCAAAGGAAAAAGACTACCGTCACTTTCATTTTTGGGTGGCTATGGCTTTTTGTACTCACAATTAAGCCTACAATTTCCCACTCAATATTTACCCATAAGCGGAACACCCTTTTTGGAAGACCCATTAGCCTCTAGTTTTCAAACGCATGTTTTAATGGGAGGTTTATCTACCCGACAAATAATTTTTGCAGGAAATCAAATTAACAGCGGCATTAAAGCATTAGAGAAAAAACAAAAAGCCGAACGGTTTTTAGCCGAAGCTGGAAAGGAAGAAATTGCTAAAGAAGTCATCCAAACCTTTGATCAATTAATGCTATTAAATGCTGTGGATAAACTCATTGAAGATTCTGAAAAACGATTGGATACAGAGCATAAAAAAGTTCTAAAAGCCATTGTTAACGGCTTGGCAATTCCTTATGATCGTGATAAAATAAAATTAGCCGTTTTAGAGCTAGAAGAAAAAAAGCTGGAAGCTATAGGCAATAGAAATGTTTTGCTTGCCAAACTAGCATATCTCACCCGAATACCGGCAAATGAACTAAAAACTATTACTTACAACTTACAGGCTTTCTTAATAGATACAGATGCGTTAGATGTCGATAATCGCGCAGAATTAAAAGCTTTGGAAGCGGGAAAAAAGGCTAAAGAATTTGCTTATAACAAAGAAAAAGGCACTTATTTCCCCACCATATTTGCTTTTGGAAACCTAACATATTTGAATGCTTTTGACACGCGCACAAAACTTAAAGACGTTCCACTTGCAGGTAATGTAACTTTAGACACGGAAAATATAACTCTAGAACCAGCCGCAGCAGTTGGCGTTGGAATGAAATGGGATTTATTTAAAGGCGGAGAAAATAGTAAAAGTGCACAGAAGGCTGAAATTGAAGTTGAAATCATTGACACCAAATTAAAAGATACACGAGAGAAATTTGAATTGCTGTTGTTTAAAAATAAATCTGACTTTAAAACAGCCGAACAAAAAGTTATAGTGGCAAAACAGCGTGTACAAATAGCTGAAAACAACTTACAATTGGCAACCAAGCAATACAATGCCGGTCTTGTGGATTTAACGGAGCGTTTGGCCTCCGAAAATGATTTTTATAAAGTAAACTTGAATTATTACAACCAAATTCTAAATCAGCGACACGCAACATTAGAACTCTTAATAGCGACAGGTGAGTTATTAGGCAAAATTTATAACGGTTATGAAAATTAAAAATGTTTTACTCCTACTTGTTATAGTAGTTTCATTTTCTTGTTCAGATAAGAAAATAGACCCAGCTTTTATGGGGAAAATTGAAAGGGAACAAATTTCTGTAGTTACTAAAATACCAGGAACCGTGGAGTCACTATTGGTATCAAAGGGTGATTTCGTTAAAAAAGGAGACACTCTGGCTATTTTAGATATTCCAGAAGTAGATGCCAAAAAGCAGCAAGCGGAAGGTGTTTTAAAATCTGCAGAAGCGCAATACCAAATGACCATTAAGGGCGCAACTGATGGGCAACTAAAACAATTACAGAACAAAGTTAACGGATTAAAAGAGCAATTTGAATTTGCCAATAAATCCAAAGACAGACTTAATAAAATGTTGCAAGATAGTCTAATACCGCAACAACAGTTTGATGAAGTTTACGCGAAATATCAAGGTGCCAAAAATCAATATGACGCTGCAAAAACAGAATTGGAAGAAGCAAAAAATGGTGCTCGGACCGAACAACAAAGTATGGCTTTGGGTCAGCAGCTACAAGCCTCGGGAGCTATTTTAGAAGTTGGTGCCGCTGAACGCGAAAAGTATGTAATAGCCCCTCAAGATATGTCCATTGAAACCATCAATTTAAAGATTGGCGAGCTTGCTTTACCAGGGTATCCAATTATAAGTGGCTATATTAATCAATCCGTTTATTTTCGTTTTACCATTGCAGAAAGCAAATTAGGCGAAATTAAACGGGGAGAAAACGTTAAAATTGAAGTTCTTTATAAGGATTCCGAAATTATTAATGGCCAGGTAACTCTCGTTAAAGCTTTAAGTTCTTATGCCAATATAGCAACAGCTTATCCCGACTTTGACATGCAACAAACCTTATTTGAGGTAGAAGTAAAACCTACAAATCCAGAAAAGGTTAAAGATTTGATTACAAAAGCTTCGGTTTCTTTAAAGTTTAATAAATAATATGGTTTGAAGAAATTTACACACTTAATTAAACGAGAATTCAGGCTTTTTTTTAGCAACAACGTATTGCGACTGCTATTTATTGGAGCTCCTATTTTGTATGGAATACTAATTGGTGCGGTTTACCAAAAAGGTAAAATAACCGATTTACCAATAATTGTCGTCGATCAGGATCAAAGTCTCATGAGTGTGAAATTTATTGATATGCTTGAGGAAACGGAAAGCATTCAGGTTGTTAGCGTTTTTCCCGACCTTACTAATGTAAAAAATAAGGCAATAGATGAAGACGCTTCAGTAATAGTAAATATTCCCAGAGGATTTACCTCTGGAATTCAACAAAATAAGTTACCCGAAATCACCATTTTTGTCGATGCTTCCAACACCTTGACTTCTAACACTGCATTGATGGCGGTAAATGGTGTAGCAATGACCATAAAAGCAGGGATCCAAATCGAATCTCAAATGAAAAAGGGTGTTCCAGAATATGTGGCAACACAAAATTACGAACCCTTTAAAACAACCATTATTAAGCAAAGCATACGCAGTGGAAATTATTTATACTTTATGTTACCCGGGGTGCTTTTAACAGTTTTCCAGCAAATTTTACTATTGGGTTTAGCACTTACTTTTGCATCAGAATATGAAAATAGAACTTTTGAAGAATTAGTCAGGAAAATGCCAAACCCTCTAGGCATGTTAGCTGTAAAGATTATTCCTTACATGATTATGTCTGTTGGTATACTCCTGCTATACTGGGGTTTTTCTAAATATTATAATATGGTAATAGGTGGCGCTTTTTGGGCCTTTTCTTTGAGCACCTTTGTTTTTATTCTCGCCGTATGTGGCATAGGTGTATTGGTGAGTATTGTTTTACCTAATCAATTAAAAGCTACTGAAGTTTTAATGGTAGTAGCTACGCCAAGTTTTATACTTAGCGGATTTACTTGGCCTTTAAGTCAGATGCCAAATTGGGTCCAATTTATAGCCGAATTAATTCCTTTGACGCATTATTTAAAAACCTTTCGCATACTTTATCTTAACCACGCTAGTGTTTCACATATTTATGCGCCAGTTATAGCCATGAGTATTATTGCCGTAATTTGTTTATCGTTGTCAGCAATCATTTTGCATTATAAAATTAAAAAGGTAAAAAATCACTCGATTGAAGAGATTAATTAACACGAAAATTGTTCCGATATTAGGTTTAAGTAGACAATACCACTAATTGGTATCATAGAGTCCTTGCCATATAATTCATTCTATTTAATTAAGAACACGCTCCTTTTCTAAACAGAAAAATAAAGATTTGACCTTTCAGCTTGCCACCTGTTAAATGTTCTGTAAAGCCACCCATTTATCCTTCCTAATTTGGCATCTTATAGCAATAGAAAACATCCAATTATGAAAAAATATAAAATTGCTGTAATTGTAGGAAGTCTGCGTAAGGAATCCTATAATTTAAAAACAGCCAAAGCACTTATGGAGCTAGCTCCAGAATCCTTAACCACAGAGCTACTAGACATATCCGGTCTTCCTATGTTTAATGAAGATTTAGAAGGAAATCCACCTGAAGCCTGGGTAGCGTTACGCAAAAAAATTCAAAACGCAGATGGCCTTTTATTTTTAACACCTGAATATAACCGTTCGGTTCCTGGTGTTTTAAAAAATGCTATTGATGTAGGCTCCAGACCCTACGGAGAAAATTCTTGGAATGGCAAACCGGCCGCAATTGTAAGTGTTTCTATTGGGGCTATAAGTGGTTTTGGGGCAAACCACCATTTAAGACAATCTCTAACCTTTATTAACGTCCCTACCATGGCGCAACCTGAAGCATATATTGGAGGTGCTGCCGATTTATTTGATGACAATGGAAAACTAATTAATAATTCTACCAAAGATTTCCTTAAAAGCTTTATAGAGTCATTCGAAAAATGGGTTCATACTATCGCTTCCGAGTAATTCGAAATAGCCATTTACTGTTGAAATTTTACTAATAATTAAAACCACATAAAATGAAGAAAATTATCACATTAGTTGCTTTGGTCTTTTTTTCGGTAAGCACCTTCGCACAAACGCAATGGACTGTAGATCCATATCATTCCTCATTAAATTTCAACATTTCGCATTCTGGAATTAGTATCGTGAATGGGAAATTTTTAGATTATACCGGAAGCTTAACTACAAAAGGAGATGCGCTTAATGATGCAATTTTCGATTTTACGGTTAAAATTGAAAGTATTAATACCCATGTAGAAGATAGGGATAACCATTTAAAAAGTGCTGACTTTTTTGAAGTTGAAAAATATCCTGAAATGACTTTTAAAAGCACGAAAATTTCAGCTACCGAAAAAAGTAATCAATATATTTTAAAAGGAGAACTAACTATTAAAGGTGTGACGAAAGACGTCGTTTTTGATGTTCATTATGGCGGTAAAGTGAAAAACAACCAAGGTGAAAAATTAGGAATGAAAGCTGAAACAACGATAAATAGATTTGACTATAATATTGATTATGACCCTACCGCTACAGGCGTTGGGAAGGAGGTTAATATTGTGATTCACCTTCAATTTGCAAAACAGTAGCTGTAATTTGTTTTCAGGTAAACTTCGACGTAATTAACCTAGGTATTTTAAAATTGAAAAATAATAAACCATGAAAAATTCAGCAAAAACAGTAGTAGAAAATATGTTTAAAGCCTTTAGTAGTGGTGATGCCGATAAATTTGTTGCCACAGTATCAGAAGATACGGTATGGGTTTATCATGGCACACAAATTATTCCGGCAGGAACTTTTAAACATAAAGAAGGTGTCAGAACATTTTTCACCAATATTATGGAACGTACTGAAATTATCAACTTTGAACCTCAACAATATATCGTTGAAAATAATATGGTTGTGGTAATAGGAAGGGAACATCAAAAAGTAAAACGGTCTGGAAGGGAGCTGAAACAAAAATGGGTTCAGATTTATACGGTTGAAAACGATTTAATAACTAGAATGGAAGAGTTTGCAACCTCCGAGGAGGTAACGTAACACAAAAGTCTTTCAACATTAGGAGATAGGCTAAAAACCATAACCAGAAAAGCTATCCGTATTGCCTATTCTGACCTATGTAAAATCTAATAGTTAATTTATTTTGAACCATGCACGGACTTTCGATATGCAATTCCCCATTTGGCTAGTTCATTAATTAAAGGCGAAAGTGTTGCACCATGTTCAGTAATAGCATATGCAACCGTTATAGGTTTTGTATCCATAACGGTGCGGCTTATTAAGTGGTTTAGTTCTAAATCTTGAAGTTCTTTGGAAAGCATTTTACTACCAATGCCATTTATTTCACGCTGCAAATCCATAAATCCCATTTTGTTGCCTTCGATAAGTGTGCCTAAAATATGGAATTTCCATTTTCCAGATAAAATGCTCATCGTGTCGCTAATAGCTTGCATCCTAATTTGGCAAATAGGCGTGTTATTTATTATTGATTTTTTATTCATAGTTAAAACGTTAATTTAAATATAAAATAGCCTTGAGGTAGTTTCCTTGAGGAAACCACTTTCTAAAAGGAATTAAGTATCAAATATACACTTATTTTCCTTATATTTGAAGTAATCGGCTAATAAATAGGAATTTAGACTATATTTTAACTGAAGTTAATTATTAAAAATAATAATCATGACGAACGAAACATCAAAAAATAATCCGCTTTTATGCGATATCGAAACTGGAATGTGTGAAACAACAGATGGTAAATTAAACACTTCAACTAAAAGTAATCAGCAATCCACAGAGAAATCTGTAAAATTAATGTATTACACAGATCCAATTTGTTCGTCCTGTTGGGGAATTGAACCACAATTACGTAAACTGAAACTAGAATACGGCAATGCTGTGGAGATTGATTATAGAATGGGAGGTTTACTACCAGACTGGAATTACAATAGTGGTGGAATAAGTGGTCCTTCAGACGTTGCCAGTCATTGGGACGAAGTAAGTGTTCATTATGATATGCCTATAGATGGAGACCTTTGGTTGGAAGACCCAATGGATTCATCTTACCCATCCTCTATTGCGTTTAAGGCAGCCCAACTTCAAGATAAGGAGAAGGCCGTTTTATACATGCGGGAAATGAGAGAATTGATGTTTTTGAAAAAGAAAAATATGGCTAAATGGGAAAACTTGGCTATGGCAGCTGAAAATGTAGGTTTGGACGTGGCTCAATTAAAAACGGATTTTGATGGCCAAGCCAAAACGCTGTTTGAAGCTGATTTAAAATTAGGAAGAAAACTAGGTGTTCGAGGGTTTCCAACCATATTTTTTGTTGATGAAGCTGGCAACCAAGAAACCGTGTATGGCACCAGACCCTATGCTTTTTATGAAATGGCTATTTTAAAATTAAATCCGAATGCTACTAAAAGTGAATACAGTAAAAATTGGGAATCTCTCTTCTCAATTTACCCTTCAATCACGGCAAAAGAGTATTCTGAACTTTCAGGGACACCGCGAACCGAAAGTGAAGCTGTTTTAAATCAACTTTCTAAAACAGGTAATTTAGAGAAATTTTCAACTAAAAATGGATCTATTTGGACCCTCGTTAAATAAATTGATAAACCACTAAATTATGAAAACAAACGAATATTCAAACGGAGAGATAACCATTTTATGGAAACCTGAAAAATGTATACATGCAGGAATATGTAAAAAAACTCTACCCGAGTTTTACAACCCTTAACACAGACCTAAAATAAAACTTTACAACGATTTAATAACAAGTAATAACCCGAAACAACAAATTTTAGATTTCCTGGAAAGTAGCAATCAAGCTGGCTCAAAATTGGCTGATTGGGATATTGAAACCTTGAAGGTTGATGAGAAATAAGTTTTAGTGTGAAGCACCTAAAACAAGCTAGAATCAAGCGATTTATGACGATAAGGTCATAGATTAACAATAAGAACAAATTATTAACATTTAAAATAACGACTATGAAGACGATGAAAGCAGCGCGCTGGCATGCAGCAAAAGATATTAGAGTAGAAGAAACTTCAATTCCAACACCAAAAGATAATCAAGTAAAAATAGCCGTGAAATTCACAGGAATCTGTGGATCGGATTTACATGAATATTTAGATGGGCCTCAATTAATTCCTGTAGATAAACCATATGCACTTAACGGCCATCAGGGAACTACAACCCTTGACACGAATTTTCTGGAGTTGTTGAAGAGGTTGGCAAAAACGTAAAAAACATTAAAAAAGGAGATCGCGTAACAGTCGAACCAATTTTTAGAAACCCTGAAAGTCCGTTTATTACAACTGGTGAATACAACCTTTCCGAACCGCTTGGATTTGTGGGGTTGACGTCCAATGGTGGTTTTGCTAAATACGTAGTGGCAGAAGACTATATGGTTCATAAAATGCCAGACGCCATGACTTTTGAGCAAGGTGCTATTGTTGAGCCAGCAGCCGTTGCTGCGTATGCTATACAACGAAGTGGCATGATAATGGGTGACACGGTATTGATTGCAGGCGCAGGTCCTATTGGTTTATTAACGGTTCAAGTTGCCGTGGCTACAGGTGCATCTCAAATATTTGTTTCAGACCTTTCAGAGAACAAGCTAAAAAAAGCTAAAGAAGTTGGTGCGACTCATACTTTTGACGCAAGAGATCAAGATATTCCTCAAAAAATTAGAAAAATGACTGGGAACGGTGTGGATATTTTTATTGATGCCGCTGGAGCTCAAGCCTCATTTGATACCGGTGTAGATAGTCTTCGCAACGGAGGAACTGCAGTTTTAGTTGCGCTTTTTGGTAAAAAGGTGACGCATGACGCCCTGAATCAAACATTAAGAGAATTAACGATTATTGGAACAGCTGCCTATCGTAATATTTTCCCACAAGTAATTGCTTTAATTAGTAGCGGTAAATTGCCAGTAGAAAAGTTGGTTACGAGCGTCATCTCATAAGACGAGATTGTGGAAAAAGGATTTGAGGCCTTAACTAACGACCCTTCAGAAGTAAAAATTTTGGTTGATATCAGCCGCTAATTAATTAAACTATAAATCTAAAAACAATAATTATGACGAAATTAAATCCAATTGGTTTGGACATGGAAAAGTCCAAAAAAACTAGCAGAGAAATTGAATGAACTCTTGGCTGATTATTCCATATTTTATCAAAATGTTAGAGGGTACCATTGGAATATAAAAGGAGATAAATTTTTCGAGTTACACGATAAATTTCAAGAACTTTATGAAGATTTATTTATAAAAATTGATGAAGTAGCTGAACGAATTCGCACCCTTGGTCACACACCAAACCATAAATTCTCAATCTATCAGAAAGAAGCCAAAATCAAAGAAAGTTCTGAAGTGGCGGACGGAATTCAAGATATGAAAGACACGCTTGAATCATTCAAAATTATTATCACACTGCAACGTGAACTTCTGTTACTATCGGCAGATGCTGAAGATGAAGGAACAAATGCACTTATGAGCGATTACATTAGTGAGCAGGAAAAATTAGTTTGGATGTATTCTGCATATTTAAAATAGTTCTATTAAATATGTGAGAGCATAGGTGGCTTCAGAGTAAGGTGATAATTTTCGTAAAATTTTAACCGATGTACTGGAAAATTATAAGAAAGAGTAGCCAACATAGGGAAGTTTATGTAATTTGAAACCTGAAATTAATTTTAGAACTAAATTCTTCATTTAATGAATAACCTTTATTCAAATCGTTGGTTTATTGCAATTATGGGAACGCTTCTTCAGCTCGTGCTGGGAACCGTTTATGCATGGAGTTTTTTTCAAAAGCCAATTATTTCCGAGTATGGATGGAGCAACGTTCAAACGATGTGGATCTTTAGTTTAGCTATTCTATTTCTAGGTTTGTCCGCTGCAGTTGGAGGGCTAATACTTCCAAAATACGGACCTAAAAAGTTGGCTTCTCTTGGAGCTTTTCTATATGGTTTAGGCTATTTAATGAGTGCTTACGCTATGCATATTAGTAGTTTATCTCTTTTTTACATAGGCTTTGGAGTGATTGGCGGTATTGGTTTGGGATTGGGTTATGTTACGCCCGTGGCAACCGTATCAAAATGGTTCCCGGACAAAAAAGGATTTATCACGGGCATGGTAGTTATGGGTTTTGGTTTGGGTGCACTTGCCATGTCAAAACTAATTGCACCGCTGTTAATTAACATGACCAATGATAATATGGTACACGTGTTTTTCTACATTGCCATAGTAATAATGGTCATTGGAATTCCCGCGGGATTAAGCATGAAAAATCCACCATCGGGATTTGTGCCAAAAAACTATACGCCACCCGTAAAAAGCACAATTAGTCAAAATCACGAAAATAATTTAACAGTTACAAGAAGCTTGTTATCAACAAAATTTTTAGGCATGTGGCTTATTTTCTTTCTTAATATTTCGGCAGGAATAATGTTTATTAGCTTGCAGTCTCCCATGATTCAGGATTTATTTAGAATTCAAGATGCTTCAATAAGTACAGAGTCTCTTGCTGTGGCAGGTGCAACACTAATAGCTATTAGTTCATTATTTAATGGCATTGGGCGCTTCTTTTGGGGCGGAATATCAGATAAAATTGGAAGAATTCAAGTATTCCGATTAATTTTGAGTACCCAAATATTGGTTTTTACATTCATGATATTCACGGTTAATCCATGGGTTTTTGGGGCGTTGGTTTGTTATGTCTTGCTTTGTTATGGTGGCGGTTTTGGTGCTATGCCATCTTACGTATTGGATGTTTTTCATGCGAAGCTTATGCCTGTTATTTATGGTGTTATTTTAACCGCATGGGCACTAGGAGGAATTGTGGGACCTCAAGTTGCTGCATTTATTCGCGATTATTATACACATACACCAGAGCTAATTGGCCCACGAACGTACATGGCTGGTACTGTTTTATTGAGTATTGGTTTATTGGTAAGTCTAACACTTTCTAATAAATCTATAACCGAAGTGAGCGTGTGATTATTGTAGGTAGAGAATACATGGTTGTTTTTTTAATTGGACCTAGATCCCATTAAAAAAAACATTCAAAGTAAAAAAATATTAAAAAGATCAAAATCTAAAGCAAGAAGAGACTGTACATCTAGAGCTTCCGCTTAAAATAAAAAAGGATAAACTTTAAAAAGATTTATATTATGTCAAATATCAAATTGATAATAGAAGAAAGAGCTGCCAACATAGGAAAGTTTATGGTAGGTCGTTTGTTACCATTTAGACAAAAACGAATGGTTGGCCCCTTTATTTACATAGATCACATGGGGCCTGTAAAGCTTAATGAACGTGAAAATTTTGATGTGCTGCCACATCCACATATTGGACTTTCCACCCTTACTTTTTTATTTGAAGGAAGCATTATGCATCGTGATGCTCTAGGCAATGAAGTAGAAATTAAACCTGGTGCTGTAAATTGGATGACTGCAGGAAAGGGCATTGTACATTCCGAACGCACACCAGAGTATTTACGCGATTCTCCATTATTTATGCACGGTTTACAAATTTGGGTGGCACTGCCAAAACATTTGGAGCAAATGGAGCCAGCATTCTCTCATATTGAAGAAGCTGAAATTCCGAGTTGGTCTGAAGGAGATTTGCAGTTTAAACTAGTGGCAGGTGAAGCTTTTGGGAAAAAATCACCAGTTCCCGTTTTTAGCAAACTGTTTATGCTTGAAATAAAAAGTACATCAAAACAGGTTGTAAATATTGGCAACGACCTTTTTGGCGAAGCAGGTATGTATATTCTGGAGGGCGCTATTGAAAGTGAAGGCAACGTTTATCAACCTAAACAATTATTGGTGGCAAAGGACAGTACACTTTGTGAGTTCACGATTCAGGAAAATACCACTATTTATATTTTTGGTGGTGAGCCTTTTCCCGAAGAGCGCTTTATTGATTGGAACTTTGTTTCTTCAGATAAAGAATTGATAAAAAAAGCAAAAGAAAAATGGAAAACCCAATCTTTCGCTAAAATTAAGAGGGACGAAACTGAATTTATTCCGTACCCAACATTTAATAGAAAATAGGGAGGCTTCCAAAAATCGTTTTAGTTTTAGGCGTGAGATTTATCATAAAATATCAAATTAAAAACGGTATCTTATAGAAAACCAACGCTATCCTCGGAATGTAATTAGTTACTGAAAATATAGCTGGTAGTATTAACATAATATCAATGTAAAATGAAAAAAAAATTCTTTAATGCAAAAATTTATCGCAACGATTCTGTAACCTAAATGATTGTAGAAAACGGGAAAATTACGCATCTCGGAACTAATTTACCAAAATGCGATGAAGAAATTGATCTCAACGGCAAGCTTGTTTTACCTCCTTATGTAGACCCACATTTGCATTTGGATTATGTATATACATTATCAGAACTAGGACAGGAAGGCGCGGGTTCCGGTACATTATTTGAAGTTATTGAGTTATGGCCCCAATTCAAAAAAACACTGACGGTAGAAAGTGTAAAAAGATTGGCTATGAAGGGAATTAAAGACGAAGTTCCCCAAGGCGTACAGCATATTAGAACTCATATAGATGTTACCGATCCTAACTTTACGGCATTAAAAGCCATGTTGGAAATGAAAGAAGACCTGAAAGACACGGTTGATATTCAAATTGTAGCGTTCCACAAGAAGGCATGTATATGTACAATGGTGGACTTGAGTTAGTAGAAGAAGCGTTGAAAATGGGCGCTGATGTTGTTGGCGGCATTCCACATTACGAGCCTGTTAGAGAATTTGGAGAAAAATCGGTTCATGATATTGTAAAGCTTACTATAAAATATGATAAGATGATTGATGTGCATTGTGATGAAACCGATGATCCACATTCACGATTTGTTGAGTTATTAAATGGGCTTGTTTATATGGAAGATTATGGTACTAGAACAACGGCGAGCCATACCTGCTCATTTGGTTCGCCAGACGATTCGTATGCATTTAGAATGCTAGATATTTTCCAAAAGACAAAGATGAACTTTATTGCTTGTCCAACGGAGAATGCCTATTTACAAGGCCGTCAAGACACCTACCCTAAACGTCGTGGCTTAACGCGAGTGAAAGAGTTTATTGAATACGGAATTAATGTGGCTTTTGCACAAGATTCAATCAATGATCCGTGGTACCCAATGGGGAATGGAAATATGATGAATATTTTGGACAATGGAATTCACTTGGCTCAAATTATGTCTTCGGAAGATGTAAAAACTAATTTCGATTTAATTACCTATAACGGAGCTCGTTGTTTAAATATTCAAGACAGTTATGGTTTAAAGGTTGGTAAAGCAGCAAACTTTATCGTTTTAAATGAAAGTACAGTTTATGAAGCTATGCGTAAACGAGTAGATGTATTAGCTTCTGTTCGCAATGGCAACTTCTTATTCCGTAGAAAAGAAATGGCTTATGATGTTCCTTTAAGCTTATAATAAGCTTCTAAAATGTTTAGTCCATGGATTCAGATAAAAAAGGACTGTTACCAACACGATAACAGTCCTTTTTATTTCAATCCAATTTATTTTAATATCATTTCTCGATATGTTAGCACACTTGGAAAAGTGATTTTAACTATTCTCCTTTCTTACATGTTATTAGATAAAAGGGATAAATATCATCCACTTCTATTATTTCCAATAATCCTACTTTACCAAATTCCTCTCGAATAGTCTCTTCGTCGTAAAAGAACATTTTTAAACCACCATATATTTCAAATCTGTCTTTAGAAATGTAAGTTCCACAACCATAAATTTGGGCATCTTTTGCAACCGTTGCAAAAACCATAAAACCACCTGCCGTAAGTTGGTTCATGCAGTCTTGGATTAACTTTCTTCTTTCGTTTTTGTTCAAAAAGTGAATTAGAGCATACGCATGTATTCCATCATACAAATTTTCATCAAATGGCATTTCTGTTACAGAGCCGTGATGTATCGTTAAATTATTTCCAAAATGCTTTTGAGCTAAATCAATCGCCGTTTTAGAAATTTCAATTCCTGTTACAGTTATTCCATGCTCGTGAAATATTTGAGCATTTCGTCCATAACCTATTCCAAGTATGAGTACGTTTTTAATCTGCTGTTCAAGAAAGAAACTGTTTGTTAATACCGTAGATTTTGAGGGTTCAAAATCCCACAATTCCTGTTTATCTTTAAATATTTGTTTCCAAAATTCTGTCATTATTTATAAGTTAAATCCCTTATTTCCCTGTCATATTGGTGGGTAACCCAATAAATTTAAAAAGCTCCTACAGGCAATGACTCTTCGTTTTAATGTTTAGGATGCGTATTTAATTTTTTTACTATTGCTGACGAAGCGTTGTCTGCATACATTCCATATGCACTTACCACAATTCCTTTCAGGTTTTTATTAGCTGAAGAAATGGCATAAACTATCATTTCATCTCCTGGATCGCTATCGCCTTCAAACCTATAAAATTGGTCTATTTCAAAATCTTCTGGTGATAATTCCGTTGCAGTAAAATGACATATTAAACATTCCTTTTCTGTCAAAATTGAAAAATCAATGGTATAACCCATCTTTTTTAGATCTGCCATTGCTTCTGTTACGGTATCATAATTTTTTCGTTTCATAATTGTGATTTACTATTTTTAAATATTATCTCTAAATTATTTACAAAAATCAACCTAAAGTCTTTTTAGATAAAAAGGAAATAATTAAACCTGGAACAGACAAAGCAATTGCAAAATAAACCAAGCTCATTGGAGAATATACACCAAGCAACAATCCAGCAACAGAGGATGCAATCATAATGGATAAATTAAAAACAGAAGACTGAACTGATGTAGCAACATCTTTGGCTGTTTCTACTTGCCGGCTTACGGCTGCTTGTAACAAAGTTACTAATGGGCCAAATGAAAGTCCCCACAAAAAGAAAGCTAAATGCCCCATACCCTTAGTGCCACCAAACATTAGAAAAACACCCATAGAAAAGATTAGCAAGGCAAACATGGCTATGGTTAATAGCCTTAAATATTTATCGGTATATTTTATAGCCAACAACACAGAAATCAGAGATCCTATTCCAAAAAACAATAAGGCACTTTCAACACCGCCTGCCAACTGAATTTCATCAACAAGGCTTGTAATGTATACATAAACACCATAGTGTGCGATTACGCCAAATAGTGTAAGCAATAAAACAATTAAAATTGCTGGTATTTTTAACAGTGCAAATGGTGAGGAACCTTTAGTAAGTTTCTCACCTGGTATAGAAGGTAATGCAAAAAAACTAATTAAAGCAATAACAATAATAAACCCTCCAAGCCCAATGAACTCTGTACGCCAGCCATAATCATTACCAATAGTGGTCATGATTGGCATTCCGATACTAATTCCCAAAGTGGTTCCTGCCATAATTACTGCTATTGCTCTCCAGTGATACTTTTCATCTACGAGTCGCATGCCGTAATCGGCAATCATTGGCCACATAACACCTGCACAAATACCTCCAATAACACAAAGAAGTATAATAACGGTATAATTATATACAAGTCCTGAAATAATATTAGAAATAGCGAATCCACCGAGTAATATTAGCAACAAATATTTTCTATTGAATTGCATGGTTAATGAAATAAGAGGGATTGCAAAAATAGCCGAAGCTATCGCATAGTAACCCACCAAATTTCCTGTTTGCACTTCGCTGATATTTAAATCAGCCATCATTAAAGGAAGTACTCCAGAAGGCATTAACTCGGATAGTATTCCGACAAAGGTTACGGAAGACATCTAAATCATAATCAGCCATGGAAAAGCACGTTTGGTTATTTCAGTGACATTTTGTTTATTCATAGCTATTATTTTGGATTAAAATGACGCTTAACAATTATCCTAAAGGTAATCATTATTCAGTTGAATAGCTATAAATCCGTACATAAAAAACATAGTACAAAATAATAAAACACATGTTTAAATTTATCCATATGGTGTAGTTAAGTGCTAATTGTGCTAGTCCTTTTGCGAATAAAAGGAAGACTTTAAAGCTAAAAATGGTTATAGAAATGTATGGTGATAAACTATAGTTTTAAAAAAAAATGTTACATGTAAAAATTGTTCTTCGTTCAGCTGTAATTTAATTATTTCAATTTTTTCTTCAGCATACATAAAACACCTAGTTCCTCTCGAGATAGATTTTTATTTTCCTTAATTAATCGGTTAACTTCATTTTGAAAATAATTAATAGTTTTTCCATGTGTATATTCATCAATTACGCGTGGATCAATATATGAGCTTCTGGCCACGGATGGTGTATTTCCTAAATGCTCACTGACACGCACTACGGCATCACGAATGTTTTTATCCAACATTTGTTGGTCCTCCTCTTCTAAAGCTCCAATTTCATCCAAAGCCATAGCGGCAATTACGGTTCCCGACCAAGTTCTAAAATCTTTAGCCGAAAACGCTTCGCCCATAACTTCTTTTATATAGTCGTTTAAATGTTCGCTTTTTACGTCTTGCTTCGCCCCATTTTCATCAATAAATTTGAAAATTTCATAACCGGGCAAATCATCTATTTCTTGTACTATTTTTGCAAGCTTCTCATCCACGATATTTCGTTCTTGCTTTTTCCCAGATTTACCTACGTAACTAAAAATCAATTCGTCGCCTTCAATATTCAAATGTTTACTACGCATGGTTGTTAAACCATAGGTTTCATTTTCTTGAGTATAGTAATCACTACCCGGCCTAAAGTAAGCTGCTTCTAGCAAACGAACCATGCATGCTAATACCTTTTCTCTGGTTAAGGAGCGTTTTCGGAGGTGCTGACCTGTAACACGGCGCATGTGTTCCAATTGGTCTGCAAATTTGAGAATACGATCAAATTTCTCTTGATTTCGTTTTTCTACAAATTTTTGATTATAGATATATTGCTTTCTATCCTTATCGTCTCGACCTGTAACTAAAATTTTAGCATGCTTTTTCGTGTTTATTTCCACATCAGTCCAAGCCGGTGGGATAACTAAAGATTTAAACCAGTCTTTCAGTTTTTTATCCTTAACGGTGGTATTGGATCCATCTACATATCGAAATCCCTTTCCATGTTTTTTTCTAAAGTACATAAGCCTATTTTGATTAACGAATTTAGAAAAAAATTAAACACTATTTCATTTTATTATTAACTCAAAAAAAATAAAAACGTAATACATCTAATTATTTTATAGATATATGTTTAAAAATCAGGTTTAGGTTATAGTTATACTAATTTGCTATCTATTGGATTGATTATAAATAGTTTGCATATTTAAATAGTTGAAGATTTATTTAAAATATTTACATAAAAAAAGCTTCAGTTTTCACTGAAGCTTCTCGAGTCGCTGTGCGGGCGGGGAGACTCGAACTCCCACACCTTGCGGCACTAGATCCTAAGTCTAGCGTGTCTACCAATTCCACCACGCCCGCATTAATAAGATTGCAAAAATCCACAATCGGGATGCAAATATAAACAATAGTTTGAATAATCAAACGCATCTTATCATAAAAAGTTAAGACTGTTTTGTACTTTTGAAGAAACACAATCAATCTATTTCTATGCATTCAGAAATAGCAAAACATACAATTATGAAAAACATACAAAGTTACGTTGCTGAACATAAACAGCGATTTCTAAATGAACTCATTGAATTATTAAAAATACCGTCGGTTAGTGCCGATTCTGCCTTCAAAAATGATGTACTTCGCACAGCCGATGCTGTCAAGTTTAGTTTAGAAAAAGCAGGCTGTGATCATGTTGAAATATGTGAAACTGCAGGTTATCCAATTGTATATGGGGAAAAAATAATTGATGAAAATTTACCAACCATTTTGGTTTATGGACATTATGATGTGCAACCGGCTGATCCAATTGAATTATGGACGTCTCCTCCTTTTGAACCCGTTATTAAAAAAACAGACATTCATCCGGAAGGCGCCATTTTTGCTCGTGGTGCTTGTGATGATAAAGGCCAAATGTACATGCATGTAAAAGCCATGGAATTCATGACATCAACAAATCAATTACCTTGTAATGTAAAATTCATGATAGAAGGTGAAGAAGAAGTTGGTTCGGTTAACCTTTCAACCTTTGTAAAAAACAATCACGAAAAATTAAAGAATGACGTGATTCTTATTTCAGATACAGGCATGATTGCGAAAGATGTGCCAAGTATTACAACAGGCTTACGCGGATTAAGCTATGTTGAAGTGGAAGTAACCGGTCCGAATCGTGATTTACATTCTGGATTATATGGTGGTGCTGTTGCAAACCCTATCAACGTTTTAACCAAAATGATAGCTGCTTTACACGATGAAAACAACCATATTACCATTCCCGGTTTTTATGATAAAGTTGAAGAGTTATCAAAAGAAGAACGTGCGGAAATGGCCAAAGCGCCTTTTTCACTCGATGCTTATAAAAAATCACTAAACATTGACGCTGTTTATGGCGAGGCTGGATTTACAACAAACGAACGCAATTCCATTCGCCCAACATTAGACGTGAATGGTATTTGGGGTGGATATATTGGTGAAGGCGCTAAAACGGTTATTGCCAGTAAAGCATTTGCAAAAATTTCTATGCGTTTGGTGCCACATCAAGAATGGGAAGAAATTACGGAACTTTTCAAAAAACACTTTGAAAGTATTGCGCCTGAAGGTGTCAAAGTTTTAGTAAAACCACATCATGGCGGACAAGGTTACGTAACACCTATTGATAGTTTAGGCTATCAAGCGGCAAGTAAAGCGTATGAAGAATCGTTTGGAAAAAAACCAATACCTCAACGTTCTGGTGGAAGTATTCCTATTGTGTCCTTGTTTGAGCAAGAGCTTCAAAGCAAAACTATTTTAATGGGCTTTGGTTTGGATAGTGATGCTATCCACTCGCCAAACGAGCATTTTGGTGTATGGAATTATATAAAAGGTATTGAAACCATTCCGTTGTTTTATAAATATTTTACGGAGCTTTCTAAATAAATACCACATAGAAATCTAATCGTCAAATCGCTTGATTTTTCGTGTTAGTAAGAAGAAAAAAGTATCGAGATTTAACACTTTGTTGAATTTTTCGATACTTTTTTTGTTTCAAATTAAACAATTAAATTCTACGAATTGCACTTTCAAAAATTAAAAAAAACACCTCTACACTTGTAGAATACAAATTATTGTTCTATGTTTGTAGAACACAATCTAAACTTGTAGAACATGCAGTTATCAAAATCGGAAGAAGAGTTAATGAATCACCTTTGGAAAATGGAAAAAGGCTTTATGAAAGATTTGCTAGATGCTTATCCTGATCCTAAACCTGCGCCAACCACTGTTGCCACGCTTTTAAAACGCATGACGGATAAAAGGTTTATTGCTTATAATACCATTGGGAAATCTCGAGAATATTTCCCGCTAGTTAAAAAGAAGGCCTATTTCTCCAAGCATGTTAACGGATTGATTAAAGATTTTTTTAATGACAGCGCGTCACAATTTGCATCGTTTTTCACCAAAGAAACCAACTTGTCTAAAACGGAGTTGGAAGATTTAAAAAAACTGATAGATCAGCAAATTAAAAACAAACCGTAGTCGTCAAGATTACAAAAGGTTGACACCGAGAATTTAGTAAGATTCAACACGATCTTTTTAAAAATAAATATAAACAAATTACATAATTATGGACATCTACATTCTAAAATTTAGTGCTTGTTTAGCTGTTTTTATGTTGTTCTATAAATTAGTATTGGAGCGTGAAAGCATTCACCAATTTAAACGCTTCTATTTGTTGGCAGCACTTGTGGCTTCCATTGCTATACCATTTATCACGTTTACGACATTTGTTGAAGCTGAACCCATTTTAAATACAGTCGTATTTTCAAATTCAGAGTCTGATGCTGTAACAACGGAAATCGCATCAACGTTTTCAGATTATCTACCAACTATACTCTGGTCGGTTTTTTTTTTAGGGGCTATCATATTTGCAGGTCGTTTTACCATTAATCTATTTCACCTAATTAGGCGCATCAAGAAAAATCCGAAATACAAAAAAGGAAATTTAGTACATGTTTTAATGACGGATTTAGTGTATCCACACACCTTTTTACAGTATATATTTTTAAATAAATCAAAATATGAATCGAATAAAATCCCGCACGAAGTTCTGCTTCACGAGGAAACGCATGCCAAGCAAAAACACGCTTTAGATATTTTATTTATTGAGCTTATGCAAATAATATTTTGGTTTAATCCGCTTCTTTATTTTATTAAAAAAGACATTAAATTAAACCACGAGTTTTTAGCTGATCAGGCTGTTCTTAAAACGGGAACGGACACCAAAACCTATCAGCATATCTTATTGGCATTTTCAGCTTCCAAGACTATGGAAGACGCACAGACTCATCATCTGGCGAATGCTATTAATTATTCATTAATCAAAAAACGATTTACAGTTATGAAATCACACACATCAAACACCGTAAAATGGGTAAAAGGACTCATCATCCTGCCCGTATTGGCTGTATTAATTTACAGTTTCAGTAGCACCAAAGAAGTTTTTAGACCATCAAAGCCTGGAATTATTAAAACTACCGAAGCCATAGAAAGCAAGAAAGATCAAACTAAATTACTTCTAAAAATATATGATGTTATTTGCGAAGATTGCAGGTTTAGTTTTGATAAAGCTCTCGTAAAAAACCTAAAAATAGAAACCAATACAACCGAAACTATTTCATCCTTTAAGTTTAAAGTTCCGGGAAAACCGACCGTTAATGTTGTAGGAAACGCATTGAGCGAAGAAGCCCTAACTAATTTAAATTCTGCCAAAATTGGCGATTATATTACAATATACGATATAAAAGCTTCTAAAAACAGTATTAAAACGCCTATTCTAATTGAGTTGGTAGACAATCTAATTCCACCTCCTCCTCCACCAGTTCCAGCAAACGCAACACCTGAACAAAAAACGAAATACAAAAATGTTAGCAACGAATATTATAAAAAGTATAAAGTAGAAAACGGAAAAGTGAGTGAACGTTTACAGCTACCACCACCACCACCACCACCACCACCACCACCCGTTCCAGCAAACGCCACACCAGAACAGAAAGCGAAATATGAAACACTTAGCAACGAATATTACAGCAAATACAAAGTGACAAATGGCAAGGTAGAACACAAATTACCACCACCACCTCCACCATCTATTCCTGCAAATGCGACGCCAGAACAAAAAAAAGAATATAAAAAAGCACAGCATGATTACAACCGGAATCATAAAGTGAAGAAAGTGCAAAAAAGTAAAATGCCACCACCTCCACCGCCTGCTCCAAAAACCATGGCTGTTGGCAAAAAAATAGATCAAGACTATTATGATTCACTAAGCACATTTAACCCAGATAAAAATGCAAAAACAGGCTTTATAACTATAAATAATAAAACGCATTTTTACACCACAAATGAAGATGAAACTAAATACTATAATCGTTTAGGTTATGAGGTTGATATTAACGGAAAAACTTTATCAACGACTCAAACCAATGGCGCGGATGTTATAGCTGGGCAGAAAATTAGTAAGGTTTACCAAAATAATCAGGTGGTAAGTGAGTTCAATATGGATTGGGTTTCGGAAACTAACGACCGTCAAGAGATTCCACAACCGCCCGCACCTCCTTCTGTGGCCCAATCCGCACATGAACTTGTAAAAAGTTTAAAGGAAAATGATATTAAATATTATTACAATGACAAACTGGTTTCCTACAATGAAATATTAGAAATCACTAAAAAAGAACCAAATATAAATATTTCAACAAAAATTACCGATGGTAAAGGAACAGCACATTTTAGCACTGTAAAATAAAACACAATATAATTTAATACAATTCACCTCACTGGTTTCTGACCACGTGAGGTTTTTTTATAAATAAACAGAACAAAACTGTAACAAAAACCACCATCTAACGTTCTAATAGTCAATCAACCTGTCTAACTTAAGGACAAGTCAAAACATCAATCAATCATGTTAAAACAATTTTTCATCCTCTGTTCTGGGTCTGACCAAGACATTTTAAACACCTGTTCCAATGGTGAGCAAAACAAATATGCCGGTATTGGCGCCACCGTTTTCTTTACAGCTGTTATGGCATTTATAGCAGCTAGTTATGCGCTTTACACCGTATTTGACAACTATTTTATAGCTATGGGTTTCGGTGTTATTTGGGGTTTACTCATTTTTAATTTAGACCGTTTTATTGTTTCTACTATTAAGAAACGTGATCATAAAATAAACGAACTACTTCAAGCCACACCACGACTCCTTTTGGCCGTCATTATTGCTATTGTTATTTCGAAACCATTAGAACTTAAAATTTTTGAAAAGGAGATCAATCAGGTGCTTTTAACTGAAAAGAACCAAATGACTCTTGAAAATCAGGAAGAGATTTCAAAACAATTCTTACCAAACATCCGCAATTTAGAAACAGATATTTCAGCTCTTAAAAACCAAATTACGGTAAAAGAAACCGAAGTTAATGCCTTGTACGACACGTATATTCAAGAAGCGGAAGGAAGGGCTGGCACCAAACTATTAGGCAAAGGACCCGTTTACCAAGAAAAACGCGATAAACATGATATGGGTTTAGCCGAACTTCAAGATTTGAAAGTAAGCAATCAGGCTAAAATAGAAGTGCTTGAAAAGCAGATAGTAGATTTACGAAACAATCAACAAACGCAAGTACAAAATACACAACCCATTATTGATGGTTTTGATGGATTGATGGCACGCGTAAATGCGCTTCAGAAATTGCCTTGGCTCCCATCATTCTTTATTTTTCTATTGTTTTTGGCTATTGAAACATCACCAATTATTGCCAAATTATTATCGCTTAAAGGGCCTTATGATTACAAATTAGAAGATGCGGAGAGCACCGTAAAAACTTGGGCTACGCAAAAAATGAATGCGCGCAACGAGATTTTGAAAACAGATATGGCTTTAAATAATAAAATTTATAAAGATATTTCAGAAGAAGACGAACTTTACAATTATAAGCGTAAAAAAGCACGGGAACTTATGCAGTTGCAAGCGGATGCATTTTTTCAGCATCAGAAAAAGGCGCTTTAAATTTTTGTTTGTACTTTTAATGAACTAACACCAAACCTTATGAAATCTATTTATCTCATTTTAAGCCTCCTATTTTCAGTTGGCACATTTGCACAATCTGAAACATCTAAAACCTATCTTGAAGATATGCAAGCCATTCGTGAGGTTTTAAGAACACAACAGGACGCTTGGAATAAATTTGATTTAGAAGGGTTTATGCAAGGTTATTGGAAAAGCGATTCGTTAAAATTTTATGGAAGCAATGGTGTTACCAAAGGATGGCATAAAACGTTAAGCAATTATAAAAAAGGCTATCCTAGTAAAGAATATACGGGTGAATTACAATTTACATTTAATTCTATTTCGCCAATTGAAAACCATTCCTATTATGTTATGGGTGAATACCATTTAAAACGCGCGGTTGGTAATGCCCAAGGTGAATTTCTTATTATCTTAAAGAAAATAAACGGTGAATGGAAAATAATAGCAGATATGTCTAGCTAATTAGGCCGCATCATTGGTTTTAAAATGATCGTACAAATCTTTACATCCAAAACCTATAATAGATAATTGCTTCTTTTTTAATAGGGATTCGTTGTGCAATTTTGCCAGTGCCATAACACCAAATTTATCTATGCTATCTAACTCTTCGATACTAATGGTTACGGATTGCAACTTTTCGAATACGTTTTCAAATTCCTCTTGAAACATACCAACAGACTTTTTATCAAGGATACCTTTTACGTTAAAAAAGTTGTTATAGTTTGAAATTACTAAACTCATGACATATGATTTTTAAATATTAAACAATACATAAAGTGCTACTAATCATATGAGGGATACCGTAAATATAACATCTTTAACCAATTACTCGTATAGTTTTCGATATACGGCAGAACTTTCAGACTAATGCTATTAAATTGCAGAAATTACGGACAAACAACTGCTTTTTAAGAGGTTACAATAATTACCATTAGTTTAAACGTTACTTTTTGCATATTCACGATATTTTTGAACCGTTTGGCATTTGACGTTCAGGCTGCAATAAGACCACATCTTTATCTTCTCCTAATCCTCCTAAAATTAAGCATTCACTCATGATGTTGGCTATTTGTTTTGCTGGAAAATTTACAATAGCCACCACCTGCCTTCCTATAAGTTCATCAATTTCATATAGGTTTGTTATTTGAGCTGACGTTTTCAACTTGCCCAACGCACCAAAATCTACTATCAATTTATATGCGGGATTTTTAGCTTCCTTAAAAATTTCTGCGGATAGAATTGTTCCAATCCGCATGTCAACTTTTAAAAAATCTTCCCAATTTAAATTTTTAGTTATCATAAATTCTGACGTTTTAAGAATATATTTAGTTCGTTAAGCTAATTTAAGAATTATCTCTAATTTGTAATTGTTATTTTTATTAGGATAGATTGGTATTATATTATCTACAAAAAATAATTTATTAAACTTACGAATAGTATTTGCTTAATTTTACTTTTCAGATGATTTAAATACACCATGAAAGTACTTCCATTTAAAATTCCAAAACCAGAACAAGATACTCTAATTTATCAAGAGGATTTTGAAACGAGCTTTTATGATAAACTGCATCAACATGAAGAAATACAATTCAGTATTATTTTGGAAGGCGAAGGCACGCTGATTGTTGGTGACACGGTTAATTTCTATTCTAAAAACGACATTCTTATTTTAGATAGTAATATGCCACATGTATTTAAAA
The DNA here is from genome assembly GCF_042657385.1 of Bizionia hallyeonensis. Lineage (NCBI taxonomy): Bacteria > Pseudomonadati > Bacteroidota > Flavobacteriia > Flavobacteriales > Flavobacteriaceae > Bizionia > Bizionia hallyeonensis. The sequence goes on from NZ_JBHSLA010000001.1 coordinate 177,799, forward strand.
GTGATGTAAAAGCTTCCGAACACTCACGAATGTTATCATTGTTTTTTACGAAGGAGTCGTTTGGTTCTGATTTTTTTGACTTGGAAGAATTGCTGGAGTTACAGAAATTTTTTAAGCGTTCCAAACATGGATTTAAAGTAACATCTCATAAAAAGGTTTTAAAAAAATTATTCTTAAAGCTTGAATCATCTAGTAAATTAGAACGTTTTATAGTTTTACTACAATTAATGAAGATAGCGTCACAAGCTAACTACGAGAGTTTATCATCCTTTATATATGATAAAAAATATTCCGATAATGAAGGAAAACGCATGCGTGATGTTTTGGCATTTACTATGAATCAATATACAACCAACATTACGCTTGATGCTGTTGCAGAAGTATCTAACATGACGAAAAACGCCTTTTGCAAATATTTTAAAAAACGCACCAACAAAACCTATTTTCAATTTTTAAATGAATTGCGTATTGAAAACGCGTGTAAGCTTATGCAAACACAAACGGATAGTTCCATTTCTGAAATTGCCTATCAATCTGGTTTTAATAATATTTCGAATTTTAATCGGCAATTTAAAATGATAAAGGGAAAATCACCCAACAACTATCGGAAAAATCCGAATTCATAGGTTTCGAAAAAGAGAGAAAATGCCTTAATTACATATTATGTTTTCTTGACATATTTGGTAATAATCACTATGTGCTGACCATCAACTTTACCCTCAATAAATTCGGCATTTTCATGATCTAAACGAATGTTTCTTACAGCTGTACCTTGTTTAGCAACCATACTAGAACCCTTCACTTTTAAATCTTTTATCAATACAACGGAATCGCCATTATCCAGAATTACACCATTTACATCACGATGAATGATTTTATTGGCTTCATCTTCATGTTCGCCTGTAGCGCGAGCTAATGCTAATGCCTCATCATCCAAATACATCATATCCAATAAATCTTTTGGCCAACCTTCACTTCGTAAACGTTGGAGCATACGCCATGCCATAATTTGAACCGCAACATGCTCACTCCACATACTATCATTTAAACAACGCCAATGATTGGGGTCCATGTCTGTGTTTTCTTCAATTTGATCCAAACAGGTTTTACAAACCAAAACATCATTGGCCACGTTTTCATTTAAAGATGGCGGAATGGTATATTGTTTTAAGTCGTTAGTGGATGTACATAATTCGCAAGTATTATTACTGCGTTCCTGAATCATTTGTAATACGCTCATGGTGGTTTTTATTGAAGTTTAACACAGGTCTTTTTCAGACTGCAAACATACTGCTTTTTACTGAAGTGTTTCGCGGATTTTTTTGGATAAGGATTTTACAATTAAATCATAGGAATCGTCTATCAACTGCTTTACAAGCGGGATTGCTAATTCACCTTTATACAAACTAATGGTATTCCAATGTTTTTTACTCATGTGATAACCAGGTTCTACACTTTCATAGTTTGCGCGTAATTCCAAAGCATATTCGGGATCGCATTTAAGGTTAATTGTGGCTTCATTTTGCTCCCAGTTTTTTAAAGAGGTTAGTAGGAACATTTTATTACCTACTTTAAAGACTAGAACATCTTCATCAAACGGAAAATGCTCCGTAACCCCTTTTTTGGTTATACAATAATCACGAAGTTGTTCAATATTCACAAGCTAATTTTTAAGTTCTTTGGTTTCTTTTGGGTCTTCAATATCGGGTAATTCTATAGCTGAATAATCTATTTTCCAACCAATTGTCATGACTAAATTTTCAATAAGCGAAATAGCTTCAACCGCTTCCCGTTGTGCCAATTTATACAAACCACTTTCAGGAACTTTATCTAAAATATGCTTTTTAGCTTCAGCTTGGAGTCCAGTTAAATCCGATGCTTGAAACCTATTAAACATACCTTCTTTTTTATCGTAGTAGTCCAAATTGGTTTCAATACTCAATATTTCTGGTTTGGGAAAGTGTTTTAAAATAATGGTTTTTGAGGCTGTATTGGCTTCTAGTTTGACTTTGGAAAAATCGAAACCTACATGTGCTTTAGCATTGATAACTACTAAGGCTTTTTTTCTGCCACTAACGAGACTTAAAAAACGTTCTTTAACATTTTCATAATGGTATATTTCGGCAAAATCCCCTTCAACAGAAATGAATTTACAAACCATTTTTATTTTATCTAGAAGAATAACAGATTGGGTATTTGTCTGCTGCTTGACCTGCTGACTTCTAAAATAAAAGACGGCAATAAGTGCTATGATGATACCAACTATTAAACCAAAAAGTATATCCATAATTATGTACGCATTAGTTGTCCGGTTCTAATTTACTCAATTTCGAACAAAATTGGTTTGCTTGGTGTGGCATCATTTTCAAAAGGTGCAATTTGAAGATTTAAAAAATACGTGCCATCTGCAACGGTATTTGGCACAAAAATCAATTCGGTAATCGTTGCATCCATCCGTTTTCTTCCGGCTGTATTCCAAAAGGCATGATGTGCCAGCAGTTCGCCATCATCTTTTTCTTTATCCACACTTGGTAAATCAATCAGCAAATGTTTCACGCCTTTTTCGCGTAAATATATAGCTGCTTCTTCTAATAAAAATGGCGGATTGGTATTAGAGTATTGATGATTTAATTTTTCAATTGTATTTGGAATAGTCCTTAAAATAACGGCATCACGCTTTTTATTTCCCAAAGCAAATTGGATTTGTTTTTTGGAAATAAAAAAATCTGTTTTCCGTTTTTCTGGAGCAACCGTTATCACTTCTGCTAAAAAGAAAAACTGCTTTAAATTCTGATTTACAGAATGTGTTTTTTTTGTTAAGTGCCCAACACATTCCGTGTGTGTGCCGTGCGCATGCGGATTAAAACTAATATTATTGAAATTAATATCGGCACCTTCTGCAACACTAGCTATCCAAGCGCCATCTTGAACCGGTTCAATTTTAGGTGGATCTTGATACCAGGCGTTCACATTATTTGCCGAAGCACGCAAAGGAATAGAGATGTCTAACGGTTTGGATAAGTCTATTTTATACTTTTTAGAATTGGTTTCTATAGTTGCAATCATGTGTGTAATTTTTCAAAATTCAATGTGGTGATAATAAACGTAAAAGTCGGCATAAATGCAACTCTAGAGACTTTAATTTAGTAGAAATAAATCGGACGCAATCCCATCACTTAAAAACAATCCTTTTTTAGTTACACGCAAGGTATTATCTTTAATATACAGCAACTGATTGCGGATATGTTTTTCAGATTCTTTAAGTAGTAATTCTTTAAAACGCAATCCAAAATCCTGTTCTATTTTTTCTAATGAAACGCCCCAAATAGTTCGTAAACCTGTCATGATATACTCGTTGTATTGATCGGTTTTGGATAGTTTTTCAATTTCTATTGGTAAATTTTTTTCTGTTAATGCATTAATGTATTTTGAATTATTTCTAACATTCCAACCACGTTCCTTTCCATTAAACGAATGTGCTGAAGGTCCAATTCCTAGATACGGTTTCCCTTGCCAATAGGCCGAATTGTTTCGGCTAAAATAATTAGGCTTTCCAAAATTAGAAAGTTCATAATGCACAAAGCCATGTTGGGTGAGCGTATCAACCAAAATATGAAATTGCTGTTCTGCCAAGGCATCATCTACATTATCAATAATTCCTTTTTTTATAAAACTAGCCAAAGCTGTTTTTGGTTCAACCGTTAGGGCGTAACTAGAAATATGTGGAATATTAAAAGCTAAAGTAGTTTCAATATTTTCTTGCCATTGTTCGGTTGTAGAACCTGGAATTCCGTAAATTAAATCGACAGAAATATTATCGAAATATTGAGTTGCCTCTTCCATAGCAATTTTAGCTTCTGCGGAATTGTGCGCGCGATTCATCAGTTTTAAATCGCTTTCAAAAAAAGATTGAATGCCTATGGATAATCGGTTTATGCCAATCCTTTTATAATCTTGAAAAACCGTTGTTGATGCATCTTTTGCAGCCATTAAATCATCTGGATTGGCTTCCAACGTGATTTCAGGATTATCAGAAACTTCATAATTTTCATAAACGGCATCAATGAGCACTTTCAATTCATCTTTATTTAAAAGACTTGGTGTACCACCTCCAAAATAAATGGTTTCAACTTGGATATTTTTGAATTCGTCCTTTCGCAACTGAAGTTCAGTTACTAAAGCCTGAAGCAATTCATCTTTCTTTTTAAGCGAGGTAGAAAAATGAAAGTCACAATAATGACACGCTTGTTTGCAAAACGGGATGTGGATGTAAATTCCGGCCATGTTTAGTTTTCAGTATTCAGTGCACAGTTGTTTGTGCTAAATTGAAATGTTTTCATAATATAATTAACCTTGAAATGTCTAAAAAATAATTTTTTACAGAAAGAATTGAATATTGAAACTGCAAACTAAACACGCATCATTTCTTCTTAACCCGATCTCCATTTTGTTTGACAAAACTATCCCAACCAGAATAACTTTTTCCAATTTCTATGCGACCTTCATTATAAAAATGACAAACAGCTGCTGCCAAACCATCCATAGAATCTAAATTTTTAGGTAGCGTTTTTAATCCTAATAAACTCTGAAGCATTTTGGCTACTTGTTCTTTACTAGCACTTCCATTCCCCGTAATAGCCATTTTTATTTTTTTTGGGGCATACTCCGTAATTGGAATCTCTCTACTTAAGCCAGCTGCCATAGCTACACCTTGCGCACGGCCTAGCTTTAACATACTCTGCACATTCTTCCCGAAGAAAGGTGCTTCAATAGCAATTTCGTCGGGATGATGCGTATCAATTAGCTCGATGGTGCGCTCAAAAATAAGTTTTAGTTTTAGGTAATGGTCGCTGTATTTTTTTAAATCTAATTCATTTAACTGCATAAAAGTCATGGTTTTTCCCACCACTTTTATTAGCCCAAAACCCATGATGGTTGTGCCTGGATCAATGCCTAATATAATTTTTTCTTTCCCCATTAATCACAATAATAGCAACCACTTAATGACACGGAAACACCTACTGTTGCTGTAAATAGGTTGCCGTTGAAGGAGCCAAATCCATCAGAAACTGGTGAAAATTCCGAGCTAAATCCGTAAATATATGACGTATCTAGAAACACAGAAAGCGTTCGCGAAACAGTATAATGAAACTCCAAACCAGCCATGACATTTAAAAATGAGGTGTTGTTTTCAGAATAACCACTCAAGGGTTTTACCATAGAAAACCCAGGACCTGCATGCGCTACAACACCTAATTGTGCTGGCAAGAAATTAGCTATTGGCGTTAAATCGTAAACAAACTGAACATTGATTCTAGAATAATTAATTTTAAAATACGGCGAACCTGAATCATAATCCAAACGATTAAATCCGTAATCCAACTTTACACCATATTGCGGTTTAAACATGCGTTGAACGCCTAATTGAATGGTAGGAAAATTAATTGTCTTTCCCTCAAAACCCGAAACAAAACCTCCGGAGTTTGGACTGTTTAGTCCCACAGAAAATTGCGCTTTCCATCGGCTCGCTTCACTTTGTGCAAAACTGCTTGCAGTCATAAAAAATAAAACCGTTGCCAAACCTGCCAACTTAATTTGTTTAAAAACTATGTACATAAAAATTTAAAGTTTTAATTTGTATTATTACCTAGATAACGAACCATAGCAAAATATGTTTGGAAGTATTCCACACAAAACTAAACAATTCTTTTTTGTACTTATTAAATTGAGCATAGTTGTTGGTGCTTTTTATTTTATTTACAACAAATTGACTGCTAATCCCGATTTAAATTTTCAAGATTTTGTCAACTTTTTATCAGAAAACAATCAGTTTACCATTAAAACAATTAGTTTTTTAATCATTTTAAGCTTTTTTAATTGGTTTTTTGAGATTCTGAAATGGCAGGTGCTTGTGTCGTCATTCAAAAAAATAGCATTTTATAAAGCCATGGAAGAAAGTTTAAGCTCCTTAACAGCATCGTTGCTAACTCCCAACCGGATTGGCGAATATGGTGTTAAAGCCCTATATTACAATTCATCGGAACGCAAACAAATTGTAGCATTAAATTTACTCGGCAATAGTTTACAAATGCTGGTAACCGTTTTGCTAGGAAGCATCGGTTTATACGTATTTTTAAATCAATACGAAACGGCCATTGACTATTATAAAATTGCACGTTTTGGAGCAATCATTCTCGTTATTGTGGCAGTTGGCTTTATAGCGCTTTCAAAAAGTAAAGTCTTATTTAAAGGGTTTTCGCTTCAAAAAATTGCGACATACTTCAAACAATTACCTTATAATATTTATAGCTTCGGATTTTTATTAGCCGTCATTCGCTATGCCATTTTTTCTTTTCAATTTTACTACATATTAACATTATTTGGTGTGTCCGCATCCTATTTAAATGCACTAACCGTCATTACCAGTATGTATTTTTTAGGGTCTGTAATCCCTACCATTTTTATTTTTGACGTAATTATAAAAGGAAGCGTAGCCGTTTATTTATTTACAATTGCTGGTGTAAACGCTTTTACTATTTTAAGCACTGTAACGATTATGTGGATTTTAAATGTGGTGATTCCTAGTCTTTTTGGTAGTATATTTGTTTTAAAATTTAAACTTCCTAAACCCTAACTATGGTATTTATTATTGCCATATCAATCACATTGGCATACCTATTTTTAATAGGTGTGTTGGTTTATGGGTTTGTAAAGGTTCCTAAATTTAAATTGGATGATGCACCTCCAAAAACAGCATTTTCCATTATCGTTCCTTTTAGAAATGAAGAAAATAATTTACCGCAACTTTTAAAATCGATTAAAGATTTAGACTATCCTGCAGATTTGTATGAGATTATTTTAATTGATGATAGCTCGGAAGATCATTCTGTTAGAATCATTAAAACCTTTATTGAAAACGGCTTAAAGCATGTAACGATTTTAAAGAATAAAGTGAAAAGCACATCACCTAAAAAAGATGCTATTTCCAAAGCAATAAAAAACGCCAAATATGATTGGGTTATTACCACGGATGCGGATTGCCGGGTTCCAAAACTTTGGTTAAAAAGCTTTGATGGTATTATTCAAAAAAACAATTTGCGCTTAATTGCCGCGCCTGTAAATTACTATGATATTGCGTCGTTTTTAGACCGTTTTCAAACATTGGATTTGTTAAGTTTAATGGGCACGACCATTGGCGGGTTTGGAATTAAAGAACCTTTTCTAGCCAATGGTGCCAATTTAGCCTACCAAAAAGCGCTATTTTCCGAGTTATCCGGTTTTGAAGGCGCTACAGAAATAGCCAGTGGTGATGACGTTTTTTTACTACAAAAAGCAGTTAAATATAATTCGGATGATGTTTTTTATTTAAAATCCATTGATGCCACAGTAGAAACAAAACCGCAAAGAAACTGGAACCAATTAGTGTCCCAACGATTAAGATGGGCTGCCAAATCCACCAGCTATAAAAGCTTTTTTGCTATTCTAACTGGTATTATTGTTTTGCTCATGAATTTGCTCATTATTATTTTAATTCCGATAATTTCTTTTGGCATTTTAAGTTTGAATGATTTTATATACATCGTACTTATCAAGTTCTGTGTCGATTTTCTACTTATCTTTAAAACCAGCCGCTTTTTAAATCAAGAGTCTGTTTTGCCATCCTTTTTGGTATCCAGTCTCTTTTATCCATTTTTCACCATGTATATTATTTCCATATCATTTTATAAAGGTTATACGTGGAAAGGCCGAACCTTCAAGAAATAAAAAAGATAATATCCCAGTTATCATTTAATTTTTTTAGCTTTACAAGTAACCAAATTTGTAATAAAACATGAAAAAGCATTTCCTTTTATTGGGGTTTTTAGCGCTTGGCTTTTTAGGTTTCTCTCAACAATCCTACACCATTAATAATGAAACATTAGAATTGGAGACAGCTGTTGAAGGCAATCTAGATTTACTTTGGACTATTGATGATGGCACTTACCGCTATTTTGTGAAAGAAAAAAATGGCAACATTCAAGAATTAGTAAATACCAAAAATGCCAATACTCGAAAATATCAAGAGGAATACAAATCGGTTTTAAATGCGCTTACAGAAGGTTATGGCGTTCCAACAGACCAGGTGAATTTAACCCTTTATAGCTTGGAAGATTTTTTCAACACCTATAATGCCACAACCGATTTAAGCTATAATTTTGAGCCTCGTGCTAAACTTCAAACACGTTTAGGTCTTTTTGGAGGGATTACCAATCAGCCATTAGTAGAAAATCCAAACAATGCTAGTGTGCCGTTTTTTGGATTGGAATTCGAATTTTTTGAAGCTACCAAGTTACCAAGACATGCACTCTTTTTTCATTTCAGACATGCTTTGGAAGCTGATGACTTTGAATACACCTCTACACAAATTGCCATTGGATATCGCTATCGCGTAATTAATAAAGATCGATTTAATGTGTATGGAAATTTAAAACTGGTAACTTATGATTTTGGAAACGCGACATACACGTCCAGTCTCCCTGGAGTTGGCGATTATGATGAATCGTTTTCCAATATTGATGTGCCTTTTATTCTTGGCCTTGGCGCCGATTTTCGGGTTACGGAAAATGGATATATCACCTTTGCATATCATGATATTTATGCGCTTTTTAGTGATAATAGCGATAACTTCCCTATTGATTTTGCCTTGGGCTTTAAGATGAATTTATAGTGCGTTTAAACCAAACATCCAATCCGGCTTTCTCCAACTATTTTTGGGATGATGATTATACATCTTCTAAAAAAATGACGGTTTCTGGCATCCTTATTAAATCCTTTTTCTGTATTACTATTGTTGCTGGAATCACCGTGTCTATTTGGTATTACTACAGCAACGGAAACAACATAAAATGGTTTACCACAGGCGGCATGATTGCTGCTATTATTATCAGTTTAATAATTTCTTATAGGCAACATTGGGCTAAATTTTTAGTACCACTTTATGCGATTGCCAAAGGCTTTTTCCTAGGAGGTATTACCAGTTATGCACAAGCGCAATTCCCTAATTTACCGTTCCAAGCAATTGGTGTAACTATTATCACGTTTTTCGTTGTGTTAATACTCTATCAAACACGCATTATTGTGGTCACTAAAAAACTGCGAAGTGTTATTATTACCGCTTGTTCTGCCATTTTTGTAACCTATCTTATTTCATGGATATTGAGTTTCTTTGGAATAAAAAGTTTCCTTTGGGGAACATCATGGCTTGCTATTGGGTTTAACGCAGTAGCTGCCGTTTTTGCATCATTAGCGTTGCTATTGGATTTCGATTATATAGAACGCCATAAAAATAAAGCGCCAAAAGAAAAAGAATGGCTAGCAACTTGGGGATTATTGGTGACGTTAATTTGGCTGTATGCAGAAATATTACGACTCATGCGAAAACTCGCAATTCGATTTTAGTGCTGTTTAATTCGGAATTTAAACAGTGACAATCAATCACTTTTATTTTTTTGAATTTGAAAGATAAAATACCGTTTCGCCTGCCTTCCTGCCTAGACACAGAACCAAACCTATCATTGTTTATAAAAATTAAAATTTGAACATTTAAAGACTCTTACCAAATTTCAAACCTAATTAACTTGAATAATCACAGGCAAGGTAAACGCCGTTTTAACTTGCTGACTGCGTCTGATTGCTGGATATATTTTTGGTAATGAATCTACACTTTTATGCAGTAATTCTTTAATATTTGGTATTTCCTGAAGCGTAATTGAATCGGCTTTAATGGTAATAAGTGATAGCATTCCATCTTTCGAAATTTCAAAATTCATGTAAACCGTATCATTAATATCTTGCTTAACAATAAGCGTGTCCTGTTGTAGTTTTTGAGTGATAATTTCGGTTAAGGTATTTTGGAAGCAATTTTTCTTGTCTTCTTGGGTGCCGTTTTCATCACAACTCTCAAACATGGGATATTCGTCCACCTCATTCCAATTAAAAGTTAACAGTTCATTTTCCAAAATAACGTCTGACGATGTTTTTTTAGCATCGAAATAATTACAGGAAGTAACCACCAAACACAATAGAATAAAATATAGCTGTTTCATAGGCTGTTATGAGCCCGAAAAATACAATATTTTTAGATTTTATACCATATCTTATTTGGAATGATATTAATCGGTTTTCATAAATTTTTCTTGTTTCAATTCACTTAATCTACTTTTTGCTTTAAATAAAAATGGATTTTCAGGATATTTTGCCATGAAATCTTCATATAACTTAATTTTGGTATCGACATCTTTATAATAATCATCCTTGGTATAAACCAGATAAAAAGCGGCATATATATTGTTCGGGTTTTCTTTTAATGCACGCTTAAAAGATTGAATGGCTGCCTGATGATTTTTCCGGTGATTTTGAATGGTTCCTAATGTCATGAACTCCTTATCCATTGGCACATCTACCAATTCTATAGCTTTACTGATATAGAATTCCGCCTGTTCATAATTGCTCATCCGTGTAAATAATTGACCTAGAATGAACAGGTTTTCAGAATTTCTAGGCTCTTTAGCAACCGCTAATTTTTGCTGTTGGATGGCCTTTTCAACTTCTGAAAATTGAGAGTAACAATAGCTTAATTTTTCATGAACAAATTGGGAGTCTTCACCTAAACTTAATAGTTTTTCAAACCATATTGAAGCCGTTTTGTAGTCTTTTTTCCAATAGAAATTTTGGGCTTTTAGACTCATGAGTTCTGCGTTATTGGCGTATGATTTTAAACCGATACCTGTATAGTAATCTACGGAATCGAACTCACGTTTTTGCAAGTGTCGTTTTGCTAATTTAAAGATGGCTTTTTGGTGACCATTATCTAAAAGAAAACTTGTTTTAAATTCGTTATGTGCTGATGAATCTCTTAATTGTTCGTAAACCAAACCCAACTCATAATGGTAATTTGGATTGAGGGAATCTGTTGCAATTAGTTGTTTAAAAGTAGCTGCGGCCGTTTGATAATTTTTAGTTTTAGAAAGTAATTTGGCATAATCATATTTTACCAAGGCATCGTTTGGAAAAGCGTTAATACTGCTTTCTAAATGCTGTAAAGCTTTATCGTAATTCCCGATTGCTTGATAGGATTTGGCCAACTTATAAGCTACTTCATCTAACGTGTTATAAGATTTATAAGCTTTAATAGCTTCAGAATAATTACCATGAATGTACAAACTATCTGCAATGTTTAAAACCGAAGTTTGAGCTTCGGTTTTAAAACATACTAGAATACTAATTAGCGCAAAAAATCTAATCATTTATTTTAAACTTTATAGGTAGGTAGTACGGAACCGTTACTTTTTTACCTTGATGCTCACCTGGAATTAAATCTGGCAACATATTTAAAACACGTTTGACTTCCACTTCTAATTCTGGATGAGGCGCTCTGGCTTTAATGTTTACAATTTCACCCAACTCATTAATTTTAAAAAAGGCTCTAATTTGAACAACACCAGTTAAATTTAAGCTTTTGGCTAATTCCGTATTAAAATTTTTGGCAACAAACGTATTCAGCTTTTTACTCATGCATAGCTTGTTTTCTTCATTAGAAACCCCACGTTCACACCCTTCAAAAATAGGAACTTGGTCTATAACAGTAAAAGGAACTTCGGAACTATCTTTATAGGACGTTATTTCTGTCACCTCAATAATATCAGTATTTGGGTTAGCACCATCATTTTGAAAGGATTTAACCATAAGAACACGTAAGGCTTCCTTTTCAGATTCTGATAAATCCCCTTTCGCTTCAATAGAATTTTTCAGCATGTCTATTTGGTCTTGAATGGATAACTCTTGTTCCACTACCTCAACAACTTTTGGTTGGGTGGCTTCTTCAGAACATGATGAATATACCAACATTCCTAAAACCATAGGAATTAATAAAGCGTACTTGATTAATTGTACTTGTTTTGATTTTGTTTTTTGTAACATAATAATTCGTTTTTTGATTAATGATTGTTTGAAAAATGGATTGATGAATGATACCTGATTCGTATCGAAAATTTGCGCTAATAGGTTTTCATAATATTGTTTTTTGTTGTGTTTCACGGCTTGTGAATCCGCAATAAATTCATGTAAATCTGCCATGCGATTTTGGTACATGTACACAAAAGGATTGAACCAAAACACAATGCGTAGCATCTCAAAAAAAAGCAAATCCCAAGTGTGTTTTTGTTTAACGTGAACCAACTCATGCTTTACTATTTGCTGACGATCGGTATCTTTAATGTTTTCACCTAAAAACACATAATTAAAAAACGAAAATGCTAACGTACTCTTCAACATGCGCACAAAACAAATAGCGCCTTCCCGTTGCTTCGGGTTTTGATAAATAAGTTTTACAATTTTAAACAAGCGCATACTGAAAAATGAAACGGCTAGCGCACTTCCAATTACTAAAACCAATGAGAAATACCATAAAAAAGAGTGCGACGTATTACTACCACTAATGACAACTTCTTCTAAAAAAATAGTATTGGTGGTTTGAGATAATATGTGCGGTAAACTAACCACAAAATCGTTTGGAACAGCTTCTTTAAAACCAGCCACTTTTACAAATGGCAACAAAATGGAGAGAACAGCTGTAAGCAATAAATAGGCTCGATTCCAATTAAAAAATGTTTCTTTCTTTAAAAACACATCATAAATGAGCAAGAAAAATAACTGAAACGCAATGACTTGAATGATGTAATGTATCATGATTTTTCGTCTTTATGAATCTCCTTTAAAACAGATTCTAATTCCTGTAAACTGATATCATTTTTTTTCATAAAAAAGGACACCATACTTTTAAAAGAGCCTTGAAAATAATTATCTACTAAAGAGTTTATGCTTTGATTACTATAATCCTGCTTTTTCACTAAAGGGTAATATACATGCCCTTTTCCCTGCTTTTCATAATCTACAAAACCTTTACTTTCCAAAATGCGCACAATGGTTGAAACTGTATTATATGCTGGTTTTGGCATAGGCAATTCGGCAATAATTTGTTTTACTGCGGCTTTTTCTAGTTCCCACAATACGTGCATTATTTCTTCTTCGGCTTTGGTTAATTGCTTTTTTTGGATCATGATTTTTATTGTAAAATATTATTTATTAAACCGCTTATAAATTTTGAATCTAAACATGTACTGAAATTCAAGTTATGGTACAAATTTCACACATTTATAATGGTAAAACTCACTTGAACCGGCAAGCGTATTCAACTCGCATAATTGGTTTAACTAATCTTTTAGTTTTACAAATATAACTAAATATTTAGTTTAAACTAATTTTATAGTTAATAAGTTGTAACATTCTTTACCTATCTTCGTCTAACAAGAAAAATATATGGACATATTATTAGTTGTATTAGGCTTTATTTTTATGCTGGTAGGCATAGCAGGAAGTTTTTTACCCATTTTGCCGGGACCGCCATTAAGTTGGATTGGCTTACTCCTCCTTTATTTAACCAAGGCCATCCCAAATGATTGGTGGTTTTTAGGAGTTACATTAGCCGTAGCATTAATTGTTTTTGCCTTAGATTATATTATTCCTGCCATGGGAACCAAGCGTTTTGGTGGTAGTAAAAAGGGAGTTATTGGTACTACTTTAGGGCTTGTTGTTGCTATTTTTTTTCCTGTTTTTGGGCCATTTGGCATTATTATTTGGCCTTTTCTAGGCGCATTTATAGGCGAAATGATTAATAAAGCAGATTCCAAAATAGCCGTAAAAGCCGCATTTGGTTCCTTTTTAGGATTTTTAGCAGGAACCTTTATCAAATTTATTATAGCTATAGTTTATTTAGGCTTCTTTCTGTGGACGGTATGGGATTATAAAGCTATAATCTTTTCATTTTAAAATGAAGAAACCTCATGGCTTCCAATTTAAAAAATGAAAAACCACGAGGTTAGTGTAAATGCTATTAATTCAACAAATTTATTTTATGAGGGATTAATTTGTCGTTGATATTCAAATGTAACTATAACAAATAACTTCTTGTTGCGGGAAAACCACAACCCCTTTACGGGAAAACCGTAATTGTTAGCTATAGCAAGGGCTGTAATATGAAAAATAAATGAAAAAATGTGCTTTTTTAACACAACCCGGAACTAAACACTAAATAAAACCTGCGTTTTTAGCCACAGATAATAAGTTTTCATCACTACCATCAGTGACATCAAAAATAATTTTCAGGTTTTTTTTACGCTTTTCTATCGCACTTAAGGATATATCAAAATGATCTTTTAAGCTTTTTGTTCGAGTGCCTTGCGAGAGTAAATACAGTATTTTTCTGTCTATATCATCCAATTTAATATCGTTTGTAATTGTTTTTCGGATGGTGGTACTAACTGTAGAACTGTAAAAGGGAGGTTTATAAAGTACTTTCTGAAATGCACTGGCTAGCTCTCGTGAAGTTAAATCGCTTTTTATTAAAAAGCCTTCGGGATCAATATCCTTTATAATATTATGTATTCGGTAAGGTTCATTAAACATGGTAAGCATAATGATTTTGCTGTTCGGCATCATACGTCTAGCATATTTTGCTAAATCCTCACCAGATGTAAACTCGCCATCTTTAGATGGTGGCAAACTTATATCCATAAATAAAATATGATAAGGCATTTCCTTATCTATTGCTTGCTGCATAAAATTGACAGATTCGTCGCAGTTATTAGCAATATCAATTTTTAGCGTTTGATTTTCTTTCTTAGTCGCAAGTAATGTGTTTTGATAGCCTTCAATAATAATTGGGTGATCGTCTGTCATTAAAATACGAATAGTCTCTTCCATTTTAGTTATAAGTTTAGGTTAGATTGGGATTTTAATTGTAATTGTTGTGCCATTATCTTTTTCCGAAACAATATCCAATTCACCATTAAATTCTGAAACGCGTGAATTCATATTTTTTAAACCAATACCTTTCTTCGCTTTTTGCGAATCAAAGCCAGACCCATCATCAGCAATTTGCAACCAAATTACATTTTTTTTCATATTAAAACTAATATCTACACGATTGGCATTGGCATGTTTAAAGATATTTTGAAGCGACTCCTGTAACATTCGATAAATATGAATTTTGGTTTTATTGGAAATATCTTCCCAAGAAATGTCCGTATCACTAAATAGTGAATAGGATAATTTATGTGCTTTGGTCTGTGCCGCTATTAGGGTTTCAATAATATCAGGATAACCAGATTTGGATATAAAATCGGTATTTAATTCATGTGAAACGTCACGGATATCTTGTTCAATTGTTTTTAATTCTTGGATATAGTTTTCCCGCGTTTGAATAGCCTCCTCTGTAGAAATCATATTCAAACTATCTAGGCTTAATCGGGTTCCAAAAAGGCGTCCTAGAATACCATCATGTAAATCTTGAGAGATACGCTTTTTCTCATTGGTTCGTGCTTCATCCACTTTATCCTGTTGTGAAAGCATGAGGTTATAAATTTCCTCATTGGCTTCCTGTTGCTGCTGCACAAGCCTTAACTCCTTGTTTTTAGCGCGTTGGGTAACAATTATATATACTAACACAAATGTAATTAATAAACCCGCAGACAATATCATGAGCCATAAGCGTTCTCGAGAAATTTGTTGATTTTCAAGTTCTACTTGCTCGGTTTCAAATTCTATGCGCGCAAATTTATTACGAATAGCCCGTTCTTTGTTTACTAAACTATCATTTAGATGAATGTATTCATTTAAATAGTTTACAGCTTGTTCCGGGCTTTCAATTTTTGATTTGAGCAATAAGGCATTTAAAGTAACATCGTTTATTAATGATTCTTTTCCTCGAGTATAGGCAATATTTGCATAATTTAAAGCGGTGTCCAAAATGCCTTCATCTAAATAAAATTCAGAAATATTTAAAGCTACCGACATACGACTTAACTCGCTATTCAGACTATCACTAATGCGGTACGCTTCATGCAACATCCTTTTAATCTCTGAAGAATTAGAAGCAGCATTTTTATGTTTTAAGAGTGCATAATCCCCCAAAATAAGCGCATAATTTGCAGGCTCTTGCTGTAAGACATTTTCATTTTCAAACAACTCTTCATAAATAGCCAAACTTTTATCAAACTGATTGAGCTCTTTATATATAAGGGCTATATTACTTTTAGAGTATAATGTATAGAGAAAATTATCTTTAATTTTATCACTAAAGGATAAAGCTTTGTTGTGGTATTCAATGGCTTTATCAAATTGCTTTAGTTCATCAGAGGCAATGGCAACTAGATTATATAAGCCCCATAAATTCCCTAAAACATACTCATTTTTAGGCATAGTTTGATATAAACGAATAGCTTTAAAGGCATTGCTTTCACACCCTACATAATCGCGCTCTTCAAACTGAATATTTGCCATAGAAGTTACAGCGCTAGCTTGATCTTTAACCATATTCAGTGCATCAAAATATTTAGAGGCATTGTAGTAATAGGTATACGAACTATCTGTTTGAAATTTTTCTGAATGGTACCAACCAAACACATTATTAATATAGGCTAAGGCCAATGTATCTTTAACTTTATTGGCAAGCTTGAGGTTTTCATGGTTTATGTGGTATAGCGAATCCAACTCAAACTGACGCAAATATAAAGTGGCTAATTGGCGTTTAGATTTTAAAATGGTTGTATCTCGACCTACTTTCTCTGAAAATACTATGGCTTTTTTTATAAAGCTAACACGCTGATCCAAGTCATAAGCATCATTATTGGATAATACGCGATAGTGGTTAACACTGTCTAAAAGTTTATTTTCAGAAACTTGTTGCGCATATAAAAATGAGCAAAAAAAGATGGCAAAAAAGAAAGGTGTTTTTTTTAAAAACATAATAGCGCTTCAAGTCTACTCAAATTTATAATTTTTTCTGACACCAATAGCCTCGTAACCCATATAAGTCTGTAATGAATATGGAAAACAAAGAAAACCCTCTATTTTAGAGGGTTTTATCAATATAATGTAGTTTTTTTTATCCGTTGCTTGGAAGTTCCTTTCCTTTTTTCACATGCCTTTTCGTTTGAAAAGCGTAGGTGAAATCTTCTTTTTGAGAAACTTGCTCCTCATTGGTTGGATTGGTTGTTTCTTTTTGAATTGTTAGACCTGTAAGTGTCATACAAAAAATAGCTGCTACTAAAGTAATTTTAAGGGTTTTCATGTTAGGGTATTTAGGGTTAAATTATTTACTATTAAATTTTAGTTAGTTTAAAAATCACTGTCGAGGGATGATGGATTAATAACCTTAAATTATGTTGCAACATAAAAATGCTACAAACTATAAAATGTAAACATGAGGGAAAAGACACATCGTGTCTCAAAAATGGAATAATTAACCTTAATAAGCTGAAAAAATCGATTTAGGGACTTATTTAAGGACTGTAAAAGTAATACAATATATTAAAAATAAAGTAAAAATACGATTAAACGTAATATTTTATCGACTAAAACCACATTTAGAGTCTTTTTCTTACAATAAATTGTTAATAAATATGGTAAAACTTCTTCAATTTGTAAGAAAAAACGTTTGCAATTCTTTATTTTATTATAAACTAAATTGTAACTAACTTGTAGCGTCAAATTAGCATATGAAATCACTTTACAATAGGTTTATTAGTTTTATAAACACCATTCAAGGTAAAATTGCCTTTTACCCAACGTTATTTAGCATATTTGGTTTTAGCTTCGCTATGCTGATGCTCTTTTTAGAAAAGGAAGGTATTTCAGCTTATATAATCGAGCACATACCGCAATTAGTTATAAATAATGCGGATACCGCTAAAACACTTTTAAGTTTTTTAACAGGCGGCATTATATCTATAATGGTTTTTAGTTTTTCCATGGTAATGGTTTTATTGAACCAAGCTTCTAGTAATTTCTCACCACGTGTTTTACCCGGCTTAATATCCAATAGAAACCACCAATATGTATTAGGCATTTATTTAGCCACCATTTTATACAACACCTTCACTTTGGTTGGCATTAATCCTTTGGAAAATGACAAATATCAATTACCAGGATTTTCCGTGCTTATTGGTATTATTCTAACGGTAGTGTGTTTAGGTAGTTTTCTATATTTTATACATTCGATATCTCAATCTATTCAGGTTAATAATATTTTAGATGGCATTTACAAAAAAGCTAAATCCCGATTAGAATACCTATTAGAAAAAGAGTCTGAAACAGCACCGTCATTTCCTGACGCATCGGAATGGATCTCTTATTTTAGTTCCGAAACGGGTTATTTTCAAAATATTGCTATTCCAAATTTGGAAGATATTTGCAAAGAAGAATCTATTCAATTAAAAATCTTGCCAATCCAAGGCGTTTTTGTTTTGAAAGGCGTTCCAATTATACAAGTAAGTAAAGATATAGATGACGCATTAGTAAAAGACATATTATCAAATTTCAATTTTGCGAAAGGTGAATTTGTAGAAGATAATTATGCACTGGCTTTTAAGCAAATTACAGAAATTGGCATGAAAGCAATGTCTCCAGGCATTAACGATCCAGGGACAGCCATTAGCACCATTGATTATCTAACAGAATTATTTGCTTTACGTCTTAAAAAAAATGACAAGACCATCATTACATCTGATAACGAATCACTTATAGACGTAACAACCACTAATTTTAAAGAGTTAATATATCAAGTTATGGTGTCTTACCGCACCTATTGCAAGCATGATATGACGTGTATTCAGAAGCTATTTATCATGTTTAAATATTTATTACTACAAGAAGCACATTTGCCAAAATATCACGATGCGCTTTTAGCAGAGGCAAAATTATTATATGAAGATACGCAGGAAAGTATCACTAATACTGAAGATTTGAAACGGATTGAGAAATTGTATACAGGGTTGCCCAAGGTCAAGTAATCCAAATATTATAAATCCACAAACCACCCAAAAACAAAAAGCATCCCAATTTTCTGTAAAGAAAAAAGGAACGCTTTTTCATCAAAATAACTAACCAAAAACCAAATTGGGTAGTTCACTAATTTATTTCAAGCTATTAATCGAAATAAAATGAATTATATATAAAAAATTTATACCATAGTTTTTTTTTAGAATTATCTCAAAAAAGTTTAGTTCACAATTAAATTATAGGATGTAATTAGTAGCTGTTCACTCCCAGAAGATATTTTCTGAACAAATATTTCAATATAATCGTCTTTAACAACATCTACAGTACCAATTACAGTTACCGATTGTCGTGAATTTGTCTGTATCACATCTACAATAGCTTCCGTTCCCGTTACTCTAGAACCATTTTTATATATTGAAAATGCTAATCTAGTTCCTGAAGTTGCTGTCAGAGATGCAGTTCCAAAAATGTTCAAAGGCCTTCTTGTCTCTCCCTTATACGTAATTCGATTGCCACCCGCACCTTCAGCGGTTCTGAAAAGTCTTATAGATTTCGTGTTTACAGGTAATTTAAAAGGGGTTGTGTTAGTAACATTAACTACATTGGAAGGATTTGCTTCATCATAATATAAATTTCCCGTCGCCACATCATCATTTTCACGAGGAATACCAGGTGCACTCACCGTCCAAGCATTAGAGAAATTATATCCAAGATAGGTTTGTGCAGGAGCATACCCTTTAACATATCCTGAAGGTGCGCTTGTTGTACCTGTAAAAACAGTAGCTTGCAAAACACCTGTTCCTACTGCAAGCCCTGTAGTACTGACATCCAAAGCCACAGCTGAACCACTTACCGTGCTGAAACCACTTACTTTTTCTATTAAACCAAAGGTTCCTGTAAATTTTTCAAACGTTCCGGAATTACTTCCAAACCAAGCTTGATTATTTAGCAATAAATTACCGATGTTAGAATAGGTAATTCCATTTGCGTTATTTAAAAATTGAACAATATTACCAAAGAATAGACCTAACCCATCAATACTTCCAACATTTGTCATGCCATCTATTATGCTATTTTGAACTAAAAGTGAAGAAGCAGTTGCTATTCCTGGACCTGTTATTTCAAAAGCTTTAGAACCTTTAATTGTAACATTTCTAATACTACCTCCTGTACTCCCTTTAAATACAGTCCCTCCAGCATATGACAAGACATCCTCACTAGCATCTATACCAGCAACGTAGGCATTTTGTAAATCAATAGAAGCCGCTAATAATATTGTTCCATTTATTTCATAGAAGGTATTACTGGCTAATTTGTAAGAAGAACCACCTCCTGCGGCAAGTTCAGCACTTAAATCTGCTACAGTTTTAATTAACTTGTAATTATTCCGTTTTACGGAAGCATCATTAGCTAATTTTACCCAGGTAGTAGTAGCTGTATTATAGAAATAAAATGCTTTTTCGTCTGTATCAAACACCAATAAGCTTTCAGCTGGTGTTGCAATTGCATCGCGCTCTAATGTCGTCATGCGTGGCGCTAACAATCCTTTAGAAGTAGATTGAACATCTAGCATAGCCGAATCATCGGGCATGAGCGTTCCGATTCCTACCTGGGAAAAACCAGTGGTTGTTAATAAAAAGAGAGCCATTAGGCCAAATGCGTTTAAAAGTAGTTTTTTAGTTTTCATAATTAGTATTTTAAGATTTTAGTAGATTTTTGGGCATTATTTGTTTTGAGTACAACCATGTAAACACCAGTACTTTCATTAAAAGGAATTAGTACTTTATTCTGGTTGGTAAGATTTTTGGTAACAGATAAAATATGCTGTCCAAGTATGTTATAAATTTCGACACCTGTAATTTCTATATTGTTCGGGTTTGACACCACTATTTGATTTTGACCATTGTAAAAAACAAGCGTTTTATCTAATTCAACCTCTGGCGTACTCAAGGTTTCTGCTGGCTGAAATACAATGGAAAATCTATCTGAATAAAAACCAGCAGGCAAATTAATTTCAAAATCGGCTTCCGTTAAATTATAGGTTGTGTCTAACACATTATCTTTTAAATAAATGGTTTCTTCAAAGTTTTCAACATCATCTAACATCAAGTGATGAGATCCCGTTTCAGAAATAACCAATCCTATTGGAAATTCCAGGAATTCTGAAAAACCATCAACACCCTGAATAGCATATCGTTTGGTTTCATCCTCTTCAATAATAAAAAACATATCATCATCTCTAGACATCATTTGAATAGCATCATAACCAGGATTATAATTTAAATCAGCTGACGAATCTGGCATAAACCCTAATAAAAGTTGGCGATGAAAACCTTCAGGATCTTCATAACCAATGCGAATATATTTATCATTAACATTTAGTCTTGCCTCTTCCAACTTAAAAAATCGTTGAGAATTATTAAAAATAATATCACCACTTCCAATAGATTTTATAAAAAATCCTTTACCAACAGGCACGTATTGTGATGGTATACCTACTGTTCCAGATGTACCAATTCCTGAAATTAACGGTGATGGTATAGAAGGTATAGATCCACCTGTTTTATTTCGTATTGAATAACCTCCCAAATAATCAGATAATATATGAGATGTTGAGCCACCATCTACCCAAAAGTAAAGCGCCTCTAAAACACCATCATTATCCGTAATAAATTTTGTGGCATCTAAAGCGGAAGGATATGGGTTTCCTAATAGAATTTCTTGACCTACTGTAATAGGAAAGGTATAATCTCCATTATTGGGTGCACCGTAAAACACATAGTTTTGTTCTGGACCTGAAGCATTTGCTCCTTTCATGGTATAGCCTTCACCTGGATTGAGTATACTTCCACTATTTAATCGAATCCATTCTGAATAAGCACCGCTTTCACGTGCATACTTATACAACCAACGGCTACTTATGCTTAATGCGGTTGTTACGTTTCCAGATCCATCAACACTGGACGGCAAACCTTCTCTGTCAGTAGTAAAACCAATTTGCGTTGGATTAAACGGATTTAAACTTGAATCCGTACCATCAAACTTGCCACCCATAAAAGAAAAAGTACCACCATTATTTACTGGTGAAGACCAATAATCATATTGAAAAGGCGACACAGTTCCTTGTTGATCTAAGATAAGTTTCCCAGAATTAATTGTATTAGCATCTACTCCGGAGTGCTCTTGAACAAGTTGTGCCTCACCTGTTAGTCTTAAGTCGCCACTTTTTAAATTCAAGGCATTGGTTACTTGCAATAAGAAGTCGTCTGCAACGGTAACCCCCTTTAATCCTTCGGGTGTGATGTCAATTTCCAGATTATAAAAATGGGCATTCGCTGCGCTTCCGGATAAATTTAAAAAATTGTTGGATGCGCTTTTAAAATAGGTTGTTCCAGCTGTGGCACTGGTTGCTCCATGATTAATGAAGCTATTATTCAAATACAAATTACCATTGGAAACATGATTTCCAGCAACCGTATTGGTGTATTCCTCTTCAAAATACACATTGCTATTCGTGCTTATTTTAAGCACTCCTGTATTTACTATTTGTGCATTTGCAAAAAAGCAAGCACAAAGTAAAACACAGAACATAATTGTAGGTTTTAAGTTCATTGTTTATAGTTTAGATTTGGGTTAGATAAAATACTAAATTATTTTTTTAAAAGGTTCATTTGGTTCTATATTTTCTGATTTATTTAATACGTTTTTTAGTTTATTGACCGTCAGCGGCTTGGTAATATAACCCGCACAATAAGGTTCATTTCGCGCTTTATTAATGTCCATAGAACACATGGAAGATGACACCATATATACTTTTATTGCTCGTGTATTGATAAAGTTTAAAAGTTTAAACTCATTAAAAAAATTAAACCCATTCATTTCCGGCATATTTATATCTAACAAAATGACATCTGGAATAGCTACAGATTTAATATTGGTATTTAATTCCAACAGCTTAAAAAAACTAATTGCTGAAATAGCATTATTAAAAACCCGCGTTTTTATATTTGGGTTGTATTTTTCAATAATTCTTTGATTAACAAATAGATCTATCTTGTTATCATCGATCAACATTACATTTTCAATCATTGTTTTTGCTCCCTTCTTTTAAATTTGGTAATTGCACCCTAAATGTGGTGCCTTTATTTATTATACTTTTAACCTCTACACTGCCATTAAAATCTTCTACAATACGCTTAACAATGTAAAGCCCTAGGCCTGTTCCTTCAGAATTATCACTATTTGCTTTAAAATAAAGATCAAATACTTTATCAATATCATCTTCACGAATTCCTATACCATTGTCAGAAACTAAAATACTTATATCATCATCACTACTTATAATATTTATATGTGTGGTAGGCGTCAGTTTATTCGTTTTAGATTTGGCAAAACAAATGGTATTGTGGATTAGGTTTTGAAGTATAGAATCTATTAATTCCTGATTGAAATAAAAGTCAGTTTCCTGCTGAATATCCACATGAAAAGTGATATTATCAAAATTCTTTATACCTTTTAAGGCCACAAGTGCAGTATTAATTTTCTTTTCAAAATCTATAATTGTATTGTCTCTGCGTTTTTCTGAAATAATAGACGCAAAAGCCAAATCGTCCAACAAAAAGCGTCCTTTTTCTAACGTTTCGTCCAACATATCAATTAACAATCTGGTTCTGCTGTTAAGCTTTTCCTCCTTTAAGAGGTGAAGTAATCCTTCCGCGGATGTTAATGGCGCTTTTAAGTCGTGCGCAGAACGGTATAAAAACAGCTCCAAATCTTTGGTTGTTTGTTTTAATTTCTCCTCTAATTTTTTGCGTTTAGAAATATCAAGCATGATTGCACAATAAAATTTATCCTTGCCATTTTGCCAATTACTCATAGCAAACTCCACCGGAAACTCGTCACCATTTTTTCGTAAACCCAGCATTTCTATATTATCACCATAGGAATCATTATCCAGTTTATCTTTTGCTTTAAGCAATTCCTTAACACCTGTGTCCACCTGTTTTTTAGAAATTAATACGGTTAATGGTTTACCTATAATTTCAGAGCTAGTATATCCAAATGCCAATTCAGCGCCTTTATTCCATTCTATAATATTTCCTACTCCATTGGCTACAACTAAAATACCCACATTTATGGATTGAAATATGTTGCTGTACTTGGTTTCAATAGCTTTTAGTTGAATGGATGCTTTATTGTTATTTTTATGTTTTTTGGTTTTTATAGTGGCATACATTATTTCATCCTCCAAATTAAAAATAGGTTTTAACTTCGAAATAAAAAAAGTTTGTCTGCCTTTTAATGACAAACCCATGGACTGGTATTTACATACCTTGCCTTGATTAAACACCTTATTTACTTGTTTCTTTACATAATTATGATTGGCAGGGTTTACAAAATCATAAATATTTGAACCAATAATACTGTCGTACGCATTATGCATAACACTTTTAGATGTATTTATAATCTTTCCAAACTTATCTATATATAAAACATCTTGGGTGAAATTTTCAATAAGCTTTTGTTCATTACAATGAACAGGGTTTTTATTTATACCCTTGCAATAGTAATTGCTAACATCACTGCTTATAGTTACGTATTTTATTATCGCACCGCTTTCATTCTTTATAGGTTCAATAGTAGTATCTAGCCAAAAAACCATATTATTTTCTCTTTTATGAGATAAAACGCCTCGCCATATTTCACCAGCCAAAAAGGCTTCAGATTGCATTGGTAATTTTAATAAGTGGTTTATTTGACCAACAGCTGTTTCTTTAGAAACATTCATCACTTTAGAAAAATTGTCATTACAATACACCAACTTCCCACAAGCATCCGAAACAGAAATTATTAGATGGCTATCTAGAGACTCCAACAAAGCCTCTACCTGAATGATGGAATTTAAGTTTGTTATTGCTTTATACATCAAACTTATTTTTAGATTCCATACAAAACGCTAACGCTGATTCCGTTTCACCAAAAATTTGAACATGTGCATCTTGAGCAAATAGCCTTTTATAAGACCCAATAAGCAGTTTACTATGCAATGTGTCCACTACAAAAGCTTGTGTGATAATATGCCTTTTTAAAATGGGACTTTCGGCAAAAAACTTGGCTGCTTTAGGAGAAAAATTACCAATGAAATTACGAATATCAATAAGTAAAGGCATTGCTTTACCATCCGTTAATTTTTGGATTTTCATTAAATAGGCTTCTGATGCTTCAATGGTCAGATAACAATCTGATTGTTTAAACGTACAGAACAAAATTTCGTTTTCAATCCAAAATTTAACTTTCTCGGAATGATTTAGTTTTGACGTACTCATAGGTTTGCATTATTTAGGGCATTATGCAAATTATGTATGCCAATATGCATGCCAAACAAATAATAGCCTTGCAATAAACCGCTAAACAACTGGAAGTGAGATGGTAGAAAAATACGAGACAAAAAGGACTCTATTTGAAGGCCACGGCTAACCGAGATAAATGTTCGATAAACGGGAGTTCCACGGTATATCGTGATTTATTACAATTTTTTAATCCCTAACTTTTTCATTCTATCTCGTAACGTACTTGGCTTCATTTTAAGTAATTCAGCTGCGCCTTCGGCACCTTCAATTTTCCCATTTGTTGCTTTTAATATTTTCTTTATGTGAATTCTTTGAACATCATCGAGAGACAGACTTGTAGAAGAAATTAAGGCCTCCTTTTCGGACGACTTGAAATCGGGTATAATTAGTTTCTCATTATTAGATAAAATTATAGCTCTTTCCACCAAATTTTCCAACTCCCTAATATTTCCAGGCCAGGAATACGATTGCATATTACGTTTGGTTTCTTCAGATATAAATTTGACACTTTTATTATAAAGTTTACTATACTTATTTACAAAATGCTCCAATAGTATTGGAATATCCTCAATGCGTTCACGTAAAGGCGGAATAGTAATTGGAAACACGTTTATCCTGAAGTATAAATCTTCACGAAAATTTTTATCTTTTACCTCCTGCTTTAAATCTCTATTCGTAGCGGTAATAATCCTAATATCTACCTTTTCTGTTTTAGTACTTCCTATTTGTTCTACCTCCGACTCCTGAATAGCTCGTAGTAATTTTGGTTGCATATCCATAGGCAATTCGCCTATTTCATCTAAAAACAAAGTACCACCATCTGCTAATTGAAACTTCCCCAGTTTATCATTAATAGCACCTGTAAACGATCCTTTTTTATGACCAAACAACTCACTCTCAATAAGTTCTTTAGGAATAGCCGCACAATTAACTTTAATCAAGGGCTTGTTTTTTCTATCACTAATATTATGGATTGCTCTTGCCAACAGCTCCTTACCAGTTCCTGATTCCCCTAAAAGCAATACGGTTGCTTTAGTGGTTGCCACACGTTCAACATCCGTTAGCACTTTGCTAAACGAATTACTGCCATATACCATTTCTTCATAATTGAAAACTAAATCAATTTCCTCCCGCAAATAGATGTTTTCCTGCTCTAGTTTTTTTTGTAGGTTTTTTAACTCTAAATTTAATCCCACTAGTTTTTGATTGGACTTAATGAGTTCTATTTCAGCTGTATTTCTTTTATCACATTCAACTGCTAATGAAATAATATTGGCTATTGACGTTGCAAATTCCTCGTCTTCAATAGTCCATTCTTCTTTTGAACCAATTTGCTCAAAACATAAAACACCATAATACGCTTGGTGGCCTTGAATCAGCACATCTAAAGTAGCAGTAATATTTAATGGCTTTAAGTATCTTTCCGCAAACTCTTCTGTTTGTTCACTATGAATAGCATCATCAACCCGCAGCGTCTTATGTTTAAACAAATATTGGAAGTATTTTGGATAGTCATGCGCTTTGAATTCTGCTTGCTTAAAGTAATCGTGTTCCTTTAGGTTATAAGCACTTTGGCAAGCAATGATGTTATTTTCATCTTCAAACTGCCAAATACTAACGCGCTCAATACGCATGGTTTTAGCAGTTAGCCTAGTTATTTCCTTAAAAACATAGCTTAAATCACCACCAACTAATCCTGCTAATTTTAAAATAACGTCCTTTTTTTGTACAGATTTTTGGGACATGGCCTCTAATTCCTTTTGATAACGTAACCGATCTGTAATATCCGTTATAATTTGTAAAAGGAACACTTCATTATGTATATAAATTTTTTTAAAGGTGATGGTTGCATATTTAGGTGTTCCAGAACTCACGTTCAATTTTATTTCATCAATGGTTATGCAATCGTCTTTATTAGCTTGTATCTTTTTTATAAAACTTGAATCAAATATATCATGAATTTTAAGCTTGCTTGGCGTTTTATTTAAAACATCTGCTTTTTTAAATCCTGTATAATTCTCCCAAGCCACATTAACATCTACGAACTGAAATGTTTTCAAGCTAAAAAGTGATTTTGCTATAGGGCTATTATTAAAAAACCAATTAAAGCAGATATCATTTGCCGTAAATTCTCCAAAACTAACAGGCATTGAATTGGGTTCGAAAACACCAAAAAAATATGCTTTTTCAGTTTCTGGATTCTTTAAACGCACAAAATTACACATAACGTTTTTCCGATTACCTTCAGACATAAGGAGATTAACAACCCCATTCCAATGCGCTTCCTTTTTAATACTATCCCAAAAACCCATTCTAACGTCATCGCTAAACAATGAAGGCTGTAGTAAATTTATATTTTTGAATAGAAGTTCGTTTTCTTGGTAGCCCAAAAATTTACATAAGGGTTGACTTACTTGCAGAAATTCACCTTCCCTATTTAAAAAGCATAGCAATGTCTTGTCATGAAATAATTGGGCGAGTTCATTCTGACTTAATCTACTGGAGTTTTTTTTCATGTAGGCATCCATACTATTTTAACAGTACATTTGTGATATTATTAAAATATTTTGCTATTACTTGAGAATACCTTTATGAAATTACAAAATTTAATAGAGTTTATAAAATATAAAGCAAAAGAATTCTTTAAAAATTCTGTAGACACTTGCTATTGAAGATGATATAAATGTTTGTATAAAAATTAAGCATATTAAAATTACAAACCACCCTAAAACAAAAAAGCATCCCAATCTTCTGTAAAGAAAAAAGGAAAGCTTTCCATCGGTATTCCCAACAACACTGGGAACATCCTACATTTACCTCAACATTACTGCCGAGATAAAACAACACAACTAAATTTTTAACTACCTAGGCAGTTTTATTGCAAAAAAAAGCTTCAATTTCTTGAAGCTTTTGCAATATTAGCGGTCTGGACGGGACTCGAACCCGCGACCTTCGCCGTGACAGGGCGACATTCTAACCAACTGAACTACCAGACCGTTGCTTTATTGCATGCTTAACGGTTTTTTACTTGCGTAATAACCTCTCAAGCGGGTGCAAATATAAACAGCTTTTTCAATATGTCAAATGTTTTTTCAATAAATTTTAAAGTTTTTTTATTTATAAAAACTTTTGCCGCGCTATCATATAGGTTGTCAATATGTTATTGAAATCTTTATTAATGTCCGCTTCCACATATGCAATACGATATTGCTGACATTTTAAGCGAATATCCTTAAAATAGTCTTTAATAGCCGTTTCATAGTTCTCTTTAATACGATCCGCGTATAAATTAACATGATCGCCCGTTTCTACATCTATAAAACGCTTGGGCGCATTGTCAAAATCAAATTGCAGTTCCTTTTCCTTATCAAACACATGAAACAGGACTACTTCATGCTTATTGTGTTTTAAATGCCGTAAAGCGTCAAATAATTGCGCATCATCGGTTTCTGTTTGGAACATATCTGTAAAAAAGAAAATCAATGAACGTCTATGAATCTTTTCTGCTATTTGATGCAAATAGGTAAAGGTTTCCGTTTTTCTACTCTCAGGCTTCTTTACCACCATGGCATTGAGTTGGTGCAACAACATTTGATGATGGCGCTCACTTCCTTTTTCAGGTGCGTAAAAATCGTAATTATCACTATAAATGCTCAAGCCAACGGCATCGCGTTGCTTTTTTAAGATATGCATTAAACTAGCCGAAGCCAATGCCGAAAACGCTATTTTATTCAAGGCGTCTATACCGTATTCCTTCAACTCTGGATAATGCATAGAGCTACTATTATCCACAATTAAATGACAGCGTAAATTAGTTTCATCGTCATAGCGCTTGGTAAAAAGCTTGTCCGTTTTAGCAAACAACTTCCAATCAATATGACGCGTACTTTCACCTTGATTATATATTTTATGCTCGGCAAATTCTGCCGAAAATCCATGAAACGGACTTTTATGCATACCGGCAACAAATCCTTCTACCACCTGTTTGGCCAGTAATTCTAGGTTTTTAAAACCGCCTGCTTTATTTAATTCGTTTTGTAAATCCATAAACCCAATTGTCGCTTTAACGACAGCTTCCCAAAAGGAAGATTTAAAAAATCATTTAGAATTTGGGTTATACACCCAAAAATTATCTGGAAACGCCCAAACTACGTTAGCCCTAAACTAAAAAAGGTTTGCCATAACAGCAAACCTTTTCTATTTTATCTTTTAGTCTCGAATCTAGCCTTTATTCTCTAGCTTCTACATACGTCTATAAAAGCGCGTCAATAGCCTCCGTGTAAGCACTTTTTTGTGCAACACCAACCTGACGACCTACTACTTCACCGTTTTGAAAAACCAATACCGTAGGAATGTTACGCACACCGTATTTGGCAGCAAATTCCTGATTGGCGTCAACATCTACCTTACCAACAACGGCTTTACCTTCGTATTCCTTGCCAATTTCGTCAATGATTGGTCCAACCATACGACATGGTCCACACCAAGCTGCCCAAAAATCAACCATTACAGGTTTGTCACTCTTTAATACTGTTTCCTCAAACGTTGCATCTGTAATTTCTAATGCCATAATATTTAAATTTAATATGTTATACTTCAATTTTAACCGCCTGTAAACAGACATCTATGCAATATTAGTCAAAAATTCTGCCAAAGCTTACAACCTGACAATTTGTTTTGTTTATGGCTACATTACTTCCAGTTATACTAACTATTTGGGTGTCCCCCTTTTCCGTTGTCACTACAAAGCGTCAGGCTTTCGTACGTCGCTTCCCGATGAAAAAATCGGGAGAGCTCCAGCAAGTACTCTATCCTTTACACGGAAACCGAACCTTGAAAGTACATGGTTCATGGTTCAAAAAATCTAACATTTAGCTATAAAAACAATTCCTTGGCGAAATAATTTACAAGATTGAGACATCTGTTAAATTTTGAACTCAATCTGTTTTCTTTCTTCTTGATTCTTTTTCTTTACACTATTCTCGTCTCTTTTTCTTTACTCTTTATTCTTTTCGAAATCCTCAATAATTTAAAGCAAGTCTTTTAAAGCTCTTCGACTGCGTGCCGTGTGACACATTAATTCAACTTATAAAACACATCATTACGCTCCAATTCTAATAACAACTCTTGCGAAATTTGCACCTTTTGTTTTCTACTCGGCATGTTTAATTTTATCTGCTCTTCATTGTCGTAAACAATAAAATTTAAGGCATGATCACCAACATGACTGCGTAATAAATTCTGTAATTGACTTATTTTCGACTCTTCTAAATCGGTTATATTTAATTGGATGGAAAGTTTCTTGGCATAGGTGTCCATCACATCGTGCAACAACTGAAAACTATTAAATTGAATCCGTGGCTCTCCACGTACGCCTGTATCTTTTTTAATCCAACCTTCCCGAATAAAAATCTTAACATGTACAAAAGAGTTCTTCAGCAAAAAGTGCCTGAACTTTAAATATTCTTCGCCAAAAATTCGGAATTCAAAACTATTGGTATAATCATCAACGGTAAACATAGCCCAACCTTTTCCTTGCTTACTCACCCGATGTTGCACATCGGTTACCACACAACCAAAAGTCAATTCGCGATTTACATAAGGTTCTATATTTTCTAATAAGGCTAATTCCGCATTACAGAATGTTTTCATTTCAATTTTAAAATCATCCAACGGATGGCCCGAAATATAAATACCAACTACCTCTTTTTCTTGGGCTAATTTTTCCATGGTTCCCCATTCCTCACAAGGTGGCACTTCTGGTTCTGCTATTTGCACATCGCTAGCTTCGCCAAACAGACTTACTTGTGCAGAGTTTTCATTTTCTTGATGTTTGGCGCCATATTTAATCGCTTTTTCTAAAAAGGTAATACCATCACCATCATCATGGAAATATTGCGCACGATGCGTGTCTGTAAACCCATCAAAACCTCCGGCAAGTGCTAAATTTTCAAAAGCCCGTTTATTGGCTGCTCGTAAATCTATACGTTTGGCAAAATCGAAAATTGATTTAAACGGACCATCTTTTTTACGGTTTTCTACAATGGTCATTACGGCTCCATGACCCACACCTTTTATGGCTCCCATACCAAAACGAACGGCATAATCTTGGTTTACGGAAAATTTATAATAGCTCTCATTAATATCAGGCCCTAAAACAGCCAGTTTCATGCGCTTGCATTCTTCCATAAAAAACGATACTTGCTTAATATCATTCATGTTATTGGATAATACAGCTGCCATATATTCAGCTGGATAATGCGCCTTTAAATAAGCGGTTTGATAAGCAATCCATGCGTAACATGTGGAATGCGACTTGTTAAAGGCATAACTTGCAAAGGCTTCCCAATCCTTCCAAATTTTCTCTAATTTTTTAGCATCGTGCCCATTAGCTTCGGCTTGGGCAATAAATTTCGGTTTCATTTTATCCAAAACCGCAATTTGCTTTTTACCCATGGCCTTACGCAAAACATCGGCTTCACCCTTGGTAAAATTTGCTAGTTTTTGTGACAATAACATTACCTGCTCTTGGTAAACTGTAATTCCATAGGTTTCTTTTAAGTACTCCTCCATAGCTGGTAAATCGTACTCAATATCTTCTTTACCATGTTTACGTTTTGTAAAACTTGGTATGTATTCCATAGGACCTGGTCTGTACAAGGCATTCATGGCAATTAAATCCTCAAAAACTGTCGGTTTTAATTCCTTTAAATGTTTTTGCATGCCAGGCGATTCATATTGGAAAACACCTACCGTTTCGCCACGTTGAAATAACTCATACGTTTTTTCATCATCCAAAGGAAACGTATCTGGATCCAAATCAATATCATGTTTGGCTTTAACAATTTTAACGGTATCCTTAATTAAAGTTAGCGTTTTTAAACCCAAGAAATCCATTTTTAATAATCCAGCGTCTTCAACAACCGAGTTATCAAATTGGGTGACATATAAATCGGAATCTTTAGCCGTGGACACGGGAACGAATTTGGTAATATCATCTGGTGTAATAATAACACCACAGGCATGAATTCCGGTATTTCTTACCGAACCTTCTAATATTCGCGCAAGATTAACGGTTTCAGCCTGTAAGTCCGAACCTTCAGAAATATTTAAAAGCTCGTTCACTTTTTCTAAATCTTCGGCACGGAATTTACTGCTTAATTCCTTTTCACTCATGCCAAAAATCTTACTCAACTTGGACATGGTAGGAATTAATTTTGAAATCCTATCGGCATCAAATAGTGGCAAATCCAATACACGTGCAGTATCACGAATAGAGGATTTGGCTGCCATGGTGCCGTAGGTAATAATTTGCGCTACCTGACTGCTACCATACTTATCAATAACATAATCCATAACACGACTTCTACCTTCATCATCAAAATCAATATCGATATCCGGCATACTTACACGATCTGGATTTAAGAAACGCTCAAAAAGTAAGTCGTACTTCAACGGATCAATATTGGTAATCCATAAACAATAGGCAACCACCGAACCTGCTGCCGATCCACGACCTGGCCCAACGGAGACATCCATATTTCTAGCTTCGCGAATAAAATCTTCCACAATTAAGAAATACCCTGGATACCCCGTGTTTTGAATAACGCTTAATTCGAAATCCAAACGCTCCGTTACTTCTTCCGAAAGCGCTTCCCCATAGCGTTTTTTAGCACCTTGATATGTTAAATGACGTAAAAATGCATTTTCTCCACGCTTGCCGTTATCTGTTAAATCGGCAGCATCTTTAAACTCCTCTGGAATATCAAAAGCAGGTAATAATACATCACGTGCTAATTCAAAAGCTTCCACTTTATCAACGACTTCCTGAATATTACTGATGGCCTCGGGAACATCTTTAAAGAGTTCCTTCATAGCTTCGGACGACTTAAAATAATACTCCTGATTAGGCATTCCGTAACGGTAACCACGTCCGCGGCCTATTGGCGTAGCTTGCTTTTCTCCATCTTTTACACAGAGTAGAATATCGTGTGCATTAGCATCTTCTTTTTTGGCGTAATAGGTATTATTGGAAGCGACGAGTTTGATATCATGTTTTCTGGAAAATTCAATCAGAACAGGGTTCACACGATTTTCATCCTCCTGATTATGACGCATAATTTCAATATATAAATCGTCTCCAAATTCTTGTTTCCACCACAAAAGTGCTTCTTCGGCTTGGTTTTCACCGATATTTAAAACTTTACTTGGCACTTCACCATATAAGTTTCCGGTAAGGACAATTAAATCTTCTTTGTATTGTTGAATGAGCTTTTTATCAATTCGGGGTAAATAGTAAAAACCATCAACAAAAGCATGAGATGATAACTTGGCTAAATTATGATAGCCTTTTTTATTTTTGGCAAGTAATACAATTTGATAACCGTTATCTTTTCTAGATTTATCGGTATGATTTTCACACACAAAAAATTCGCAACCTAAAATGGGTTTTATTTCTTGGAAATTTGCGGGTTCACCTAGCGCTTCAGCTTCTTTATTTTTTGCTTGGATGTTTTTGTTGTGATTGCTAACCGCTTTTACAAAATGAAAAGCTCCCATCATGTTTGCATGATCCGTTAGCGCAACCGCTGGCATATTATGCTCCGCTGCAGCCGCTACTAATTTTGGGATACTAATGGTTGATTGTAAAATTGAAAACTGCGAATGATTATGCAAATGCACAAAATCAACAGCTTTTAACTCCGAAATATTTTCTTTTATTTCTTGAGCCGATAAACCATCATCTTGGGTTTTTAAAATCTGCTCTCGAATCTTGGCACTGGCTTGTTTTAAATTGATGTGTTTTAAACCAATCAGTTTAATTTCTTGCGGATTCGCTTTGGAAAATTTTTCAAAATAATCCGGTTGAACATCTAACTGCTCCTTGGTGTATTCTTCACGTCTAATTAATTCTAAAAAACAGCGGGTAGTTGCTTCCACATCGGCTGTGGCATTGTGCGCTTCCGCAAATGGTTTATTAAATAAATATTGATGTAACTCTGTTAATGTTGGTAATTTAAATTTTCCGTAACGTCCTCCTGGCAACTGACACAAACTTGCTGTATGTTCCGTGCAGGTATCTAGAACTGGCAATTCCTGAAGGTTGTTTTCTAGATTCCCCCGAACAAATTCGGCTCCCATAATATTAAGATCGAATTTTACGTTCTGTCCAACTACAAATTTTGTTTTGTTTAAGGCGGCATTAAACTTCTCTAGAACAGCCTGCAAAGGTAATCCTTGTTCTTGCGCTAATTCGGTTGAAATTCCGTGAATTTTTTCAGCATCATAAGGAATATTGAAACCATCTGGTTTTATTAAATAATCCTGATGATCAATACAGTTTCCCATATCGTCATGTAACTGCCAAGCAATTTGAATACATCTTGGCCAATTATCGGTATCGGAAATTGGTGCATCCCAACGTTTTGGTAAACCTGTTGTTTCTGTATCAAAAATTAAGTACATCTATTCTTTGTTGTTAAATTGCCTGCCTGCCGTGTGGAAGGTTTATGGTTTGTAGATAAGCTGAACTAAAACCAGTTCAAAACACCTAAAAAAATTATGACTTTGTTGGAAAAAATGAGACCATAAAATTACGTAGAATTAATGCTTTTTTAAAATGAAGTTATAAACAATTTTGTGTTGAAATTTATAACCTGTAGATATTATAAAAACGAAGTGCACTTACGGTTAATTGGAAATATTTCGCCTATTTGAACTCCAAAACACATCAATATTCATTAAATACTGACTTCAACCTAAACAAAAAGCGCAACCGTTTCCAATTGCGCTTTCCGAATCAATTACAATTTACATTTAATTAATAATTAAGTTGTAGTTGATTACTTATAATTATGATTTCGATTAGGATACTAATTCTTCATGAACTTTTTCCGTGTTTATGGCACTTTGAATCGCATTTTTATGCTTGATTAACAAGGAGTCTATGCTTGGTGGCAAGGTTCGGTCTTTCAGAATCTCTTTATATTCTTCTAAACTTGCTTTTTCACCACGAATAGCCTCTTCTAAAATGGCTTCCGCATCATTGGTTGTAAACGTTGATTTCAAGGACATCCAATTTCTGTGCATGGTACCTTTAAAACTTCCTGAATCTTCTGGAATTTCTCCATATTGAAGGATTTCCGTTCGAAGTTCTTTAGCAAATTGGCTACGCTCGGTAGCTCTACGCTTGAAAAACATTTTTATCTCGGGGTTATCCACGTTGTTCATGGCGTTAATGTACCCCTTTTCGGCATCATAATTTTTTACTAATAATTCGTTTAATTTGTTTGAAATTTCTTCTGTGAACTTCATCATAATATCGCTTTCATTTAAATTTCAATAGGTTTTTTAAAGATGCGTATTGTTTCACATCTATTTTAATATAAGGAATATAAGGGCTGAAGTCAAGTATATAGCCAAAAACCTTTAAAACATTGGCTCTTTTTAACAAAAAACGCGACTAAATAGCCGCGTTTGTTAATTTTTTTATGAGAATCACCTTACATATCATCTAAATAGTCTGGAATAGTATCGCCATCTGTGTCATCATTGGTTACATCGCCATCACCGTTGGCGTCTTCATTTATGGTAAGAATCCCGTCTCCGTCATCATCGTTATCTAAATAATTTGGAATAGTATCACCATCCGTATCATCATCTCTTACATCGCCATTTCCATTAACATCCTCAAGAATGGTGTTTAAAGAATCACCATCGTCATCATTATCTAGGAAATTTGGAATCATATCACCATCGGTATCATCATCTCGCAAATCGCCATTATCATTAACATCTTCATTCATGGTTAACAGGGAGTCGCCATCGTCATCATCATCCAAATAATTAGGAAGCGCATCACCATCTGTATTATCATTTGTTAGATCTCCATCACCATTTTCATCCTCATTTACAGACAGAATACCATCACCATCGTCATCATTACAAATTAAGGTATCTATTTCTGCTTGTATTAAACCGTCCGCATCTATACAGGCATTTTGCTGATTGATTAAGGCTTGCTTATAGGCATTACAATTTGCTGAATAATCATCTGAAGTGGTTGGTGTATTTACATATAATTCTTTAGCAATTGCAGATTGTGCAATCTCATCATCACAAGACATGATACTAGTGCCAGATCCTATTGGAAGCGGCAAATCGAAAAATACCCCTTCACTAAAATTTACCGTTTTTAAGCCAGAACTGGAATAGGCATTAAAATAAAACTCACCTGACACGGTATTATTTGCTGCATCATAACGTGAAATAGTAATTAACCCATCGGGAGGATACACACTAAAATCTGGATCCGGCTCATTATTTGTAGAATAGGCAACATCTTCTAAATCTATGAACTCGGCATGGCTTGAATTACCAACGCCAAGCTGATAATTTCCAATAGCCAAGTCTGCAACATTTAGGGTAATGGATTCAAAATTATCACCACCAGTAATAACGAGTTTTCCGGCATTATTAAAGCTAGCGTTGTAAAACAAGGCCTTCCAACGCTCACCATCTTTTTTACCTTGTAACGCCGGTGTATTAAATTCAATTTCATCACCACAGCTAAAAACCGTTATAAATGCTAGGGCTAAAACAAATAATTTTTTCATGATTTTATGTTTATTGTACTAAAATGAGAACTCAAAAATAGAATAAAAATTATAAGAAATAGAATTTTACATAACTATTTAAATTTCAAAAAAATATAGTATATTTGCACCCTTATTAATAATCGAGGTCGCGAACCTCACTAATTAATTTTTATGTCAGTTAAAATTAGATTACAAAGACACGGTAAAAAAGGAAAACCTTATTACTGGATCGTAGCAGCAGATGCACGAGCAAAAAGAGATGGTAAATACCTAGAGAAATTAGGTTTTTATAATCCAAACACCAACCCAGCAACTATTGAATTAAACATTGATGGTGCCGTTACATGGTTACAGAATGGTGCACAACCAACTGAAACTGCTAAAGGTATTTTATCTTACAAAGGTGCTATGTTGAAAAATCACCTTGCAGGTGGTGTTAGAAAAGGCGCTTTAACAGAAGAGCAAGCTGAAGCTAAATTTACGGCTTGGTTAGAAGAAAAAGCTAGTAAGGTAGAAGCTAAATCGCAAGGTTTAACTGCTGCTCAAGCTGAAGCAAAAGCAAAAGCATTAGAGGCTGAAAAAGCAACTAATGAAGCGCGTATTGCTGCCAACACACCAGTAGTAGAACAGGTTGCTGAAGAAGCAACTGAAGATGCGCCTGTTGCTGAAGCAGATGCTTCAAAAGAAGAAGAATAAAAAACAAAATTTTTTATACTTTTGAACCCAGACTTTATAAGTCTGGGTTTTTTATTACATCCATTTTATTAGAGTTTTGTGAGACTACCTCCCGACAACCATCGGAATCCAAGGGCAACACCATAAATATGAAAAAAGAAGATTGTTTTTATTTAGGAAAAATAGTATCGAAATATAGTTTTAAAGGTGAACTACTTATAAAATTAGATACGGATGAACCTGATTTATATGAAAATCTAGACGCGATGTTTGTGGATTTACGTAATAATTTGGTGCCCTTTTTTATTGAATCTTCCCAACTCCATAAATCTGATTTACTGCGCGTGCGTTTTGAGGATGTGGACTCAGAAGCCGATGCCGACTCCCTCATAAAATGCGATATTTATTTACCATTAGATCTATTACCAAAATTAGAAGGCGATAAATTTTACTACCATGAAATCATTGGATTTCAAGTAAGAGATGTAAATTTTGGAACCGTTGGAATTGTAACATCTGTAAATGACACAACTGCACAAGCACTTTTTGAAATTGATAAAGATGGTACTGAAATTTTAATTCCTATGAATGATGCTTTTATTGTAAAGGTAGATAAAGCTAATAAAGAAATTATATTAGATACGCCAGAAGGTTTAATTGATTTGTATTTAGATTAAATATCCAATCGTTCTAAATTAAAGCTAAAAATACAACCACCATCTTTTGGCGATGTTACTTTTATATTGCCACCTAAACCCTCAACAAGCTTCTTTACAGTAGCCAAACCAATCCCGGTACCTTTATTTTTGTATTTATCCACACCATAAACTGAAAATAAATCGAAAACAGCTATTTCCTCGCCTAATGGAATACCAGGTCCGTTATCTTTAACCTCAAACATATAATCCGTGTCATTTTTTGAAAAAGAAACATCTATCCGTGTCTGCTGCTTATCATTATACTTAACAGCATTGGAAATTAAATTTATTAATATTTGTGATAAAGCAGATTTATTTACAGTAATATCCCCAATATTTTTCGTGTAATTAAATACAATCTCTTCAGTATCTATTTGACAAAGGTTTTTTATATGCTTCATAAACGCCTCAAAATTTAATTGTTCTGAACCACTCCTTCCTAATTCAGAATAACTATAAAACATTAATAAACCATCAATATAATCTCTTAATGAGCTTGAAGAATCCTTTAGCAACTGCAAATACTCAAGAGATTCCGGAGAGGCGTACTTTTCAAAATCGGACTCCACCAAATCGATTAAAGAGGTCATATTTGCCAAGGGCGACTTTAAATCATGACTAACAACATTAGCAAATTTCTTAAGGTTTTCATTCCGTAACAGCAACTCTTCCTTCAGTTTTTCTAATTTTAAATTCACTAACTGCTGTTCAAACAAACGCATGACCTGACTAGCCAAAACCTTTAAGGTCATTATTTGTTTTTCATTTAGTGTTTTAGGCTCTGTATCAAAAACACAAAGGGTTCCTAATCTATAACCTTCTTGATTGACTAAAGGAACACCCGCATAAAAAACGGCATTTTGATTTATAACTAAAGTATTATCTTTAAACCGAATATCCTTGCGCGCATCTTCTATGATTGTAATTGGATGGTCAGAAATAATTGCATGACCACAAAATGAAATATCTCTAGGCGATTCCGTAAGTGGAAAGCCATGAGCAGATTTGAAAAAATTTCGATCGTTATCTAATAGTGTAATTAAAGAAATAGGTGCATCCGTTATAAACGATGCTAAAGCTGTAATTTCATCATAACTTGCTTCAGGTAGCGTATCTAATAAATTATACTGCTCTACAGCACGTTGTCTTTGCTTTTCATTATCTGGGAAAGTTGGGGCTATCATAAGTAAATATATTCAAGGGTAAATTTACAGCATTAAAATCTGCTTATTTTCCCAATTAAGAATATTTTAGCAAATGAAACTATAATTCATTCTTATGTCCAATTTTAAATTTAAAGAGTTCACCATAAACCAAGACCGTTGCGCCATGAAAATCGGTACGGATGCGGTGTTACTGGGCGCTTGGACTTCTATTAAACACCATCCGTTCTCTATTCTAGATATTGGAGCAGGAACAGGTGTGTTAGCATTAATGCTAGCGCAAAGGAGTGCCGCAGAAGTTATAGATGCACTTGAAATTGATGATAACGCTTATGAGCAATGTGTAGATAATTTTGAACACTCTGTATGGGCAGACAGACTCTTTTGTTACCACGCTTCTCTAGAGGAATTTGTTGAAGAAATTGACGATCAATATGACCTCATCATTTCTAATCCGCCTTTCTATTCCGAAGATTTTAAAACAGATAACCATCAGCGTGATACAGCCAGATTTCAAGATGCCATGCCATTTAATCATCTTTTAGCTAGTGTTGCCAAGTTACTTTCAGCAGCAGGTGTGTTTTCTGTTATTATTCCTTTTCAAGAGGAAGCTAGTTTTATTAGTTTGGCGGCAACTTTTCAATTATTTCCAAACCGGTTAACACGGGTTCAAGGAAATCCCGACGCCGAAATTAAACGCAGTTTAATTAGTTTTACACGGACAGAAGTACCGATAGAAAAAACCAATATTATCATTGAAACCGGAAGACATCAGTACACAGATGCTTATGTAACACTTACTAAAGATTTTTATCTGAAAATGTAAATTTTGGATATTTTGCCATGTTTGCCAATTTTTACCGTAGTTTTATGGAGTTAAACACTATAATTCCTTCCAATTTTGAGCACACCTAAAATAGAAATTTCAGCATTAAATCAAATAAAGACACTTTTACTATTTGGTGGCACTTTGACCTTGTTGTATTTTGGACAAAGTCTAATTATGCCCTTATTAGTGGCTGCTATCATTGCTATTTTACTTGATATTCCAGTAAAAAAATTTAAAAGCTGGGGGTTACCAAATTGGTTGGCTATAACGATAGCCATTTTACTAATGCTTGCCGTATTTTCATTACTCTTTTGGCTTATAAGCTCTCAAATAAATAATATGGCTGAAGATTGGCCAACTATGAAGGAAAAAGCCACAGAAAAACTGAATGTTTTCTCACAATGGACCAATGAGCAATTAAATTGGAATTATAAAGATTATATAGATAACAATAAAAAATTGGTTCAAAAAGCTGAAGGCTTGGCTAGTGCATTCCTATCATCCTTAATGAGTTTACTCTCCCAATCTCTTATAATTTTTGTTTATATCATTCTGTTTCTAATGCAAAAGAAGCAATTTATAAGGTTTTTCAAAAAGCTATCTTCTAATGATAAAGCTATGAGTTCCCTTTTAGTGAATTCAGCAAAAATCACAAAAAACTATTTTGTTGGAAAGGGTAAAATTATGTTATTCCTTTTCGGCATCTACTATATTGGGTTTCTAATAGGATCTGTTCCTTACGCTTTATTTTTAGCGCTTTTTGCCGCATTATTTTCCATTGTACCTTATGTTGGAAATGTAATTGGTGGTGGTGTTGCGGTTATTCTTTCCTATTTATATGCAGGATCCACACCAGCACTTATAGTTATTGGTGTGGTTTCAGCAGCGCAATTAATTGAAAATTACGTGCTGACACCTTGGGTTATAGGAGACGAAATTAATTTAAATCCTTTTATAACCATATTTGGAATTATTTTATTCTCAACCCTTTGGGGTGTTGTTGGTGCCGTAATTTCTTTGCCTTTAATTGCTGTATTGAAAGTTGTTTTTGACCACACCAAAGGCATGGAGCCCTATGCCTATTTATTGAAGAAAGAAAAATGATTTTTTCTAGTTTTATATTGCATTGGAATAGGAGATAAATACACCCATTTTTAACGCTGAAAAAAAGATTATTAAATTGTTGACTGAAAACGTTTTCATTATCTTTGCTAGACATTTATAACAAAACAATTAATATGAAGCCAGATTTATTTGAAGCTCCTGATTATTATAACTTGGATGAGCTTTTAACAGAAGAACATAAATTAGTACGTGATGCTGCTAGAGAATGGGTGAAGCGCGATGTATCTCCAATTATTGAAGAAGCTGCACAAAATGCAGAATTTCCTAAATCTATTATTGGAGGACTAGCAGAGATTGGTGCTTTTGGCCCGTATATTCCAGAAGAATATGGTGGCGCAGGATTGGATCAAATATCTTATGGCTTAATCATGCAGGAAATTGAACGTGGTGATTCTGGGGTTAGAAGTACAGCTTCGGTTCAATCGTCTTTAGTTATGTACCCAATTTGGAAATATGGTAATGAGGCACAACGCAACAAATATTTACCAAAATTAGCATCTGGTGAATGGATTGGTTCTTTTGGATTAACGGAACCTGATCATGGATCTAATCCTGGCGGCATGACAACAAACTTTAAGGATATGGGTGACCACTATCTTTTAAATGGTGCAAAAATGTGGATTTCCAACGCACCATTTTGTCAAATAGCTGTGGTTTGGGCTAAAAATGAAGAAGGCCGTATTCACGGATTAATTGTAGAACGCGGTATGGAAGGTTTTACAACACCTGAAACCCATAATAAATGGTCGCTTCGTGCCTCTGCAACTGGTGAACTTATTTTTGATAATGTAAAAATTCCTAAAGAGAACCTTTTACCAAACAAATCTGGATTAGGTGCTCCACTTGGCTGTCTAGACTCTGCACGTTTTGGTATTGCTTGGGGAGCTATTGGAGCAGCTATGGATTGTTATGATACCGCTTTACGTTACAGTAAAGAACGTATTCAATTTGGCAAACCCATTGGACAATTTCAATTGCAACAAAAAAAATTAGCAGAAATGATTACCGAAATCACCAAAGCACAATTATTAGCTTGGAGACTTGGTGTTATGCGTGAAAACGGAACCGCAACATCTGCACAAATATCTATGGCAAAACGTAATAATGTGGAGATGGCCATTAATATTGCACGTGAAGCACGCCAAATGTTAGGAGGCATGGGAATTACGGGTGAATATTCTATTATGCGCCATTCCATGAACCTTGAAAGTGTTATTACTTATGAAGGCACGCATGACATTCATTTACTCATTACAGGAATGGATGTTACAGGATTAAATGCTTTTAAATAATTTAATATTGCGCTGCCTGAATGTTAATCGGGCGTGATTAATATTTAAAATTTCAAGAAAATGCTTCTCATAGTTGGGAAGCATTTTTTATGCATTTTTGTTTACATTTACATTATGATATCCAGCAAAAAACGTTTAGATAGAGCTTTACATGAGGCAAAAATCATCAAGTTTGATAATCGTTCTAAATTTGTACTATTTAGTGATTGTCACAGAGGCGACAATAGTTTTGCCGACGATTTCGCCAACAATCAAAACGCCTATTTCCATGCCTTAAAACACTATTATGCTGAAGGGTTCACATATATTGAACTAGGTGATGGTGATGAACTTTGGGAACACAGAACCTTCAAAACCATTTTTGAAGCGCATAAGCATGTATATTTATTGCTC
Source organism: Bizionia hallyeonensis (assembly GCF_042657385.1). Lineage (NCBI taxonomy): Bacteria > Pseudomonadati > Bacteroidota > Flavobacteriia > Flavobacteriales > Flavobacteriaceae > Bizionia > Bizionia hallyeonensis. The sequence goes on from NZ_JBHSLA010000001.1 coordinate 220,797, forward strand.
AAGGAATTCTACAAAAACAACCGATTGCATCTACTATATGGAAATCATGACATGGTTTACAAAGACCCTAATTATGTTAAAAAGCATTTATCCACTTATTTTGAACCCATAACCGGAAAGGCGGAACCTTTATTTCCTGATATTCAAATTAATGAAGCTATTGTTTTAAAGCATGAAGAAACGCAGCAAGAACTTTTTTTAACCCACGGCCATCAAGCTGATTGGTGGAATTATACGTTTTGGAAATGGAGCCGATTTTTGGTTCGTGTTCTATGGAAACCCTTAAATGTGATGGGAATATCAAACCCCACAAGTCCTGCAAAAAACCGTTTGGAATTGATGCGAATTGAACGACTTATAAAAAACTGGATTACACAAAATAACAATCTGATTACCATTGTTGGGCATACCCACAGACCTCGATTTCCAGAACCAAAGGACATTGCTTTTTTTAATGATGGTTCTTGTGTTTTCCCTAGAAGTATTACTGGTATTGAAATTGAAAATGGCGAAATAGCGCTAATAAAATGGCAAATTGCAACAACTGATGATGGCACATTACGAGTTGTACGTGTGCTACTAGAAGGACCACGAAAATTAACAGATTACCAAGCTAAATAGTATAGGTTAACTTATCAATAGGAGCATGAACTGCCGATTGCTTAATGGCTTCAATTTTACGCTCCATTAATGATTTATTTAAAAACAACTCACTAATGCCAATTGTTTCGTCCGTTTTAATTTTTCTAAATTTAAAATAGGGACTGCCATATTTCGATTTTAAACGGGAAAATGCACGATCATTTTTCGAATTATGTTTAACAGTTTGAATTTTCTTAATGCAATTTGCTTTAGAAGAAAAGCCTGCACTTATAAAAACGATATGTTTGGAATCTGATTTTAATAAAAAGTGGTAAAGTCCTTTCTTATCTACAAATATTTTAAATAATGCCATAAATGACTTTTAAAGGATTAGTATTTCGGAAATATAGAATACAAAAAATGTCAATAAGGCACAAACAATGATACAGAAAATTGGTGTTAAATCTATTCTTCTGGCGCTAATTCTACTTTTAACCCTTCCATTTCCGGTGTCATTTGGATTTGACAGCCTAAACGCGAATTATCTTTTACATTAAATGCTTCAGACAACATGGCTTCTTCATCATCTTGCTTTTCCGGTAATGGTGTATCACTTAAAACATAACATTGACAACTAGCACACATAGCCATACCGCCACAAATACCTATAGTTCCTTCTGGAGCTAGCTCATAACTACGAACAACTTCCATGAGATTCATAGCCATATCTGTAGGTGCTTCAATAGAATGAGAAACCCCATCACGGTCTATAATTGTTATATTAATATCTTGTTCCATCTTAAGTATTTTTTTTTGACAATCTAAAGGAAGTAATATTAATCGAAGGCTTTAACTACAGCCTTTGGCGCTTCTTTTCTACTACCATCAAAACCATCTACGCCAGCTACGGTTGTATACTTTAGCACATAGCGTTTTCCTGGATTTATAATTTTATAAGCTGATTGACACATAAGTGTTGCCTCATGGAAACCACATAAAATTAGTTTTAATTTACCTGGATATGTGTTAACATCTCCAATGGCAAAAATTCCGGGAATATTAGTTTGATAATCCAAGCAATTATCTACTTTAATGGCATTTTTTTCAATTTCTAATCCCCAATCGGCAATAGGACCCAATTTAGGAGATAGCCCGAAAAGCGGAATAAAATGGTCGCACTCGATTTCATATTCTGTTTCAATTTGGGTGGGTTGTGACACCACCACAGCTTGAAGTTTATTATGCCCAACCAGACCAATGACTTCAGCAGGTGTAATCAGATTTATTTTTCCTTGATTTTTTAGTTCTTGAACTTTTTCAACAGAATCCAAATGGCCACGGAATTCATTTCTACGGTGAATAAGGGTTACCTCGCTTGCTATATTGCTTAAAAATATACTCCAGTCCAATGCCGAATCGCCACCTCCCGCAATTACCACTTTTTTATCACGATAAATTTCAGGATCTTTAATCATGTATTCCACACCTTTATCTTCAAAATGTGCCAGATTATCAATTAACGGTTTTCGTGGTTCAAAACTACCCAAACCACCAGCAATAGCAACAACAGGTGCTTGATGCTGTGTTCCTTTGTTGGTCGTTACAATAAAACTGCCATCTTCTTGTTTTTCTATGGTTTCGGCTCGTTCACCCAATGTAAATCCTGGTTCAAATTGTTTGCATTGCTCCAAGAGTTTAAGTGTTAAATCGCCTGCCAAAATTTCTGGGTAAGCGGGAATATCATAAATGGGTTTTTTAGGATATAGTTCGGTACATTGCCCACCTGCTTGTGGTAATGCATCAATAAGATGACATTTTAACTTTAATAATCCAGCTTCAAAAACGGTAAATAATCCGGTTGGCCCAGCGCCAATAATAAGTATATCTGTTTTGATCATAGTCTTACCCAATTCCCTGGGAAATTCTTTTTATTCAACTTTAATTTCGGATACAAATTTCTAATAAATATATGCTACATAGTATGATATTTATCAGGTTGCCTAACCGATTGCGTAATTTGTTTGCGCTTTTAAACGAGTGCGCGTAGTAAAAGCCTGACCAACTCCTAAACGGCAGTGATCATTTAAGCTTCAACATTTATAACCTCTTGTATTTGTGGTGCATACTTTTTAATTGTCATTTCTACACCTGACTTTAAGGTCATTTGGTTTACGCTACAACCTACACAAGCACCTTGCAATTGCACCTTAACAAGTTTATCATCTTCAATAGATAACAACGAAATATCGCCTCCATCACTTTGTAAAAACGGACGGATTTCATCCAGTGCCTTTTCAATGTTTAATCGTAGTTCTTCTGTGGTCATAACCTATTTTTTAACGGCTGAACATCCAGCCATGGTGGTAATTTTAATTGCTTCAGTTGGTGGTAAATCATCATTACGCTTTACTACTTCTTCAACAACATTTTGGGTCAACTTTTCAAAAGCTTTTTCAAGTGGTGTTGCTGTTTGCATGGCTGCTGGACGACCTAAATCCCCTGCTTCACGGATACTTTGCACTAATGGAATTTCACCAAGAAAACGCACATTTAAATCCGAAGCTAAATTTTTAGCACCTTCTTGACCAAATATATAATATTTATTATTTGGTAATTCCTCTGGTGTGAAATAAGCCATATTTTCTATAATCCCTAAAACGGGTACATTAATGCTTTCTTGTTGAAACATGGCGACACCTTTTTTAGCATCGGCGAGTGCCACATTTTGTGGTGTACTAACAACTACTGCTCCTGTAATAGGAAGCGATTGCATAATGCTTAAGTGAATATCTCCTGTTCCAGGTGGTAAATCAATTAACATGAAATCGAGTTCGCCCCAATGAGCATCAAAAATCATTTGATTTAATGCTTTTGCTGCCATAGGACCACGCCAAACAACCGCTTGATTTGGTTGAGTAAAAAAGCCAATGGATAAAATTTTAACACCATAATTTTCAACGGGTTTCATTTTAGATTTTCCATCAATTGTGGTTGCTAAAGGTTTTTCATTTTCAACATCGAACATAATTGGCATGGATGGTCCGTAAATATCGGCATCCAAAACCCCAACTTTAAAACCCATTTTAGATAAGGTTACGGCTAAATTTGCCGTAACAGTAGATTTTCCTACGCCTCCTTTTCCGGAAGCTACAGCTATTATATTTTTAATACCAGGAATGGCTTTTCCTTTAATTTCATTTTTAGGTTTTGCAGCTGGCGCATCTACCTTCACATTAATAGTGATTTTAGCTTTTTCATAAACATGCTCATGAATAGCTTTTAGGATTTCAACTTCTGTTTTCTTTTTAGCTTGTAAAGTGGGATTGGCAATTGTAATATCAACAATAACCTCATCACCAAAAGTCATCACATTTTTTACAGCACCACTTGCCACCATATTTTGCCCTTCGCCAGGAACTGTTATGGTTTCGAGTGCCTTTAATATATCTTGTTTTTCTAATTTCATAGCCATACTATTTTGTAATGATAAAACAGCTATTGTTTGTGTTTGTAACAATAGTTGCTTAATAGTTTATTGAGAATAATTCTAAACTACAAATATACAGTGAATTGTTTAGAATTTGAAATGCTTTAATTGAAATGATTGATGCTTGGATTTAGTTTAGTTATCGAGGTCTTTACATATATTTTTTACCTTCATTAAAGCTTATAGCTCCCTCATAGGCTCCCAAAAAAGCCTATCAAAATCCTGAATTTGATTTTCAATCACCTTAACACCTTCATTTTCTAAAAGTTGTTGCATGAGGTTGGTACCATGAAAATGATGCTTACCAGTTAACAAACCTTTTCTATTTACTACGCGATGTGCCGGAACATCCTTGGTGTGCGAACCATTCATAGCATAACCAACCATTCGTGCGCTTCGTGCTGCTCCCAAATATTTGGCAATAGCACCGTAACTAGTTACACGACCATAAGGAATTAGCCTTGCCACCTCATAAACCTTCTCATAAAAATTAAGCGTTTCTGGTTTCATTATAAATCCTTTAAAATATTGAAGAGCGTTACAATTGCCACCAGTCCAGTAATAATACCAATAAGATAATTCATGCTTTTTTGAGAGGCTATTTTCCGATCTTTAATTTTATCAAAAAAGATCATGTAAATATACAAAGCCACAAAAGCCCCAGAAGAGGCACCTAACACATACGAAGCAATTCCAATGTTATGAAATTCTAATACTCCAAATGACGCTAAACTAATAGCTACATAAGCTTGGAACGGAATAGGAAAGACATTTATAGACGACAAAAACATACCATGAAAAAATCGGCTTGTTTTACTCCGAACATCAACATCTTTTTTCTCTTTTTCAGTGCACTTGGCTATAAACAGAAAGTACACACTTATTATGGCGAAAATAATTAAAGCCACGATACGTAAAATTTCAATAACGTCTGGATGATTACTTAAATAGCGTGCAAAAACAGTTGCTATTAGCGCCTGAAATATAATGATTAAACAAGCGCCTAAAGAGAACATAATCCCTCGAGTCAGGTTTTCTTTTAAGCTGATTTTAGCAGCTGTCATGTTCAACAATCCTGGTGGCAATGTTGCCAAGAAAGTCGTCAGAAAACTAATAAAGAAAACAAGCGTTATATTCACTAACCTTTAATTTTAAACCGAATATACGTAATTGGTTTGTTTTGTTCTAAATATTGATTTTCGTAAAAAGTTTGTATACTCGTTACTTCCTCGGGACTTCCTTCTTGTTTATAAACATTATGATTGGCGTATAACACCTCATGACCTGCTCCATGCAGTAAACCTAATGTATAACCATGCATAAATTCGCTATCGGTTTTTAAATTCATGACACCATCTGTTTTTAAAATGGTTTTATAACGTGCTAGAAATTCAGCATTCGTCATTCGGTGCTTGGTACGTTTATATTTTATTTGTGGATCCGGAAAAGTAATCCAAATTTCATCCACCTCGTGCGCGGCAAAAGCATGATCTATTAATTCAATCTGCGTACGCAAAAAACCAACATTAGGCATATTATTTTCAAGTGCTGTTTTAGCACCTCGCCAAAAACGTGCACCTTTTATATCCACACCAATAAAATTCTTATGGGGATATTTTTCTGCCATCGCCGTGGTATATTCACCTTTACCACAACCTAATTCTAAAACGATAGGATGCTCATTTTTAAAAAAATCGCGATTCCAATGTCCTTTTAAGGCAAATTCTTTATTCACGAGCTCCTCACGTGTTGGTTGAACAACATTTTTAAAGGTCTCGTTTTCGTTAAAACGTCTTAATTTATTTTTACTACCCAATTTTATTGTATTGTTTAAAAAAGTTTTGACAAAATTACGTAAATATGTGGAAGTGCATATATGCTTACCTTTGTTTTTCATGGAAGAAAAAAAACACATTTTGGTTGCGCCTATAAATTGGGGACTTGGTCATGCTACTAGATGCATTCCAATTATAAAGGCACTCCTTCAGCAAAATTTTATACCCATATTGGCTAGTGATGGTGCTGCATTGACTTTACTGAAATATGAATTCCCTGAACTTACTTGTTTAGAGTTACCCGCTTACAATATTACCTATGCAAAAAATGGGAAAAACTTTAAATACAAACTGCTTAAAGATTCTCCAAAAATTTTAAAAAATATAAAGGCAGAAAAATTAGCAACCGATAAAATTATTGCCGAATATCAAATTAAAGGCCTTATTTCAGATAATCGTTTTGGTGTGTATTCACGCGACATCCCTTCGGTATTTATCACGCATCAACTGCGAGTTTTAAGCGGAAGCACCACATGGTTTAGTACTAAAATGCATAGTCATATTATAAATAAATTCACCCAATGTTGGGTTCCCGACGTTGCTGAAAGCACTAATTTAAGCGGCAAACTAGGACATACTAAAAAGCCCAATTCTAAAGTAAAATATATAGGTCCATTAAGCCGATTTGTTAAAAAAAAGCTTCCAGTAAAACACGACGTTCTTGTTATTCTTTCTGGCCCCGAGCCGCAACGTCAATATTTAGAAACAAAGCTCTTGCATGAATTTGCCACATTTAATGGCCACGTAGTTTTGGTAAAAGGCATTGTAGAAAGCGAAATACTAAAAAACGTTGTTGGTAATATCACGATTTACAATTATTTAACTAGTAGTTTGTTGGAAGATGCTATCAACCAAAGTCAATTAATTGTTTCAAGATCAGGTTACACAACCATCATGGATTTAGCAAAATTAGAGAAGAAAGCCTTTTTTATTCCCACTCCAGGACAATTTGAGCAAAACTATTTAGCTGAACGGTTGCAAGAAACCAATTTGGCTCCCTATTGCAAACAGGATGAATTTACCATGGACAAACTGAAGTCTGTATCCAATTACAAAGGTTTGAGTGCTTATAATTATAAGATAGATTATACCGACTTATTTAGCCTTTTCCATACTGAATGAAAACTCGCTACCCACTTCCAATTCGCTTTCCATGTAAATGCGCTCGTCATGCGCTTCAATAATATGCTTTACAATGGATAAGCCTAAACCTGATCCACCTTCTTTTCGCGAACCACTTTTATCAACGCGGAAAAAGCGTTCAAAAATTCGTGATAAATTCTCTTCGGTAATTCCTTCGCCATTATCAGTAACGCGAACAATGACTTTATTTTTAATTAAGTTTTCAATGCCAATTTCTGTGGTGCCTTTTTCTCTTCCATATTTAATGGAGTTTACAACAAGGTTAGTAATAACTTGCTCAATCCGTTCCTTATCTGCATAAACTAGAATTGCTTCCGGGTAAACTCTATCAAAAGTCAAAGTGATTTTCTTTTTAGCGGCTTTCATTTCAAGCAATTCGAAAACATTTTTAATGAGTTCAACCACATCAAAAACTTCTTTCTTTAAACTTAAATCACCCACTTCTAATTTGGTAATCATATCCAAATCTTTCACAATATAAATAAGGCGTTCTACACCTTTACTAGCCCGCTGTAAATAGCGTTTTCGAATACGTTTATCATCAATAGCACCATCTAATAAGGTTAAAATATAGCCCTGAACAGTGAATAATGGTGTTTTTAATTCATGAGATACGTTTCCTAAAAATTCTTTTCGGTATTCCTCACGAACTTTAAGCGTTTCAATTTCCAATTTCTTGTCTTTGGCATACTTATCAATTTCCTTGGTAAGCGTTGCCATATCAGTAGTTATGGGTTGTTTGGTTAAAGAAGCTGATTCTAGAAGGGTTAAATCGTCGTATATTTTTTTTACACGTCTATATATAAAGCGCTCTACGCGATATTGAATAATAACAAAGGAAACTGCTCCAAACAGCAAAACAAATGGTATAATTAGCCATGTAAATGCTTGAAGGGCAAACAAAAAAACACTCAAAAGGAGTGTTAACAATATGGTAATAAATAGCGATGTTTTAATCGCGAACTTATACGTTTTTTTTAGTTTTTGCATTAATCCACAAACTTATAACCAACACCTTTAACGGTTTTAAATGAATCGTCTCCAATTTTTTCACGTAATTTTCTAATATGAACATCTATAGTACGACCACCAACAACCACTTCATTTCCCCAGACTTTATCAAGGATATCTTCTCTTTTAAAAACTTTGCCTGGTTTTGATGCCAATAAAGATAATAATTCAAATTCTTTTCTAGGCAAAATTAGTTCCTCATCATTTAGAACAATTTTATACTCTTCCCTATTAATCACCAAATTACCAATTTCAACAATGGCTTCCGTTGGTGTATCTTCTTTGAAACGACGCAATAACGATTTCACTTTACTGATTAAAACTTTAGGTTTTATAGGTTTCGTAATATAATCATCAGCTCCTGCGTCAAATCCCGCAACTTGCGAATAATCTTCACCACGAGCAGTTAAAAAGGTTATAATAGTTTCTTTTAAATCGGGTTCTTTGCGCAGAAGCTCACAGGCTTCAATACCGTCCATTTCAGGCATCATAACATCCATTATAATCAGATGCGGCCTTACTTTTTTTGCAAGTTTTACGGCTTTCAATCCATTTTTTGCTGTAAAAATTTCATAGCCTTCAGAAGATAAATTATACCCAACTATTTCTAAAATATCTGGTTCGTCATCTACTAATAAAATTTTGATATTGCGTTTTTTCATAAAGCTCTAAACATTGACTCTTGCAAAGATAAAATTTATAAGCTGCTAAAAACCTCTAACAACTATAAATAACATTAAGGTAACCTTAAGCTTACAAGTTGATAATAATAACATGAGCTAGTTTTCATTTTTTGGCAAACTATCTGATATATTATTTTGTATCTTTACTAATGTCATGTATTGTTGCTTATGAAAACGATTACCTATTTACTTTTTCTTTTTTTTATGCTTTTCAGCCGTATTGGCTTTGCACAATCATCAGATAAAAATGATATGATTCAGGAAGAAAACATGGAGAACTTATCCGTTTATCCAAATCCTGTTAGTCACGGTAAATTATATGTAGTTACTAAAAACAATTTAACAAAGCACGTTGAAATTTATAATGTTCTTGGTAAAAAAATTCTATCCGAAACACTTTCTGGCAAAGAATTAAACATCTCCAAGATAAAGCCAGGTATCTACATCATTAAGATTACGGAAAACAATATCAGCGCTACTAGAAAGCTGATTGTTAAATAAATATTACCTATATTATCTTATTGTAAAAAAGCAACTTATCTATTAATATTTTTAGATAAAAGGCTAATTCTACGTATATTTGTTTTTTAATTCTTTTAAAACAATTAAACATTCAATTATGAAAAAAATTTACTTTTTATTTTTAACGGTTTTAATGACAATGACTTCTTTTGGTCAAGTCTTTATTACTGAACTTGCAGATCCAAATGATAATGCGGATGCTCGTTATATTGAGTTATACAATGCGGGCGCAACCGCTGTTGATTTAAGCACTTGGCGAATAGACAAATATACAAATGCTAGTGCAACGGTATCTCAAACATTAGCTTTAACTGGTACAATTCCAGCTGGTGGTTTTTACATTATTGCTACAGGACCGGAAGACTCTGTATTTCTAGACACATATGGCTTTGCCCCAAACCAATGGGACCCAGCCTCTAACGATGTTGCAGGAAGTAATGGTGATGATAATTTAGAATTATATGATGGTGCAACATTAGTTGACCAATTTGGTGTGCCTGGTGAAGATGGTACTGGAACATGTCACGAATTTGAAGATGGACGTGCAGAGAGAAAAGCATCTGTAACTTCAGGAAATCCAACTTGGGATGAATCTGAATGGAATGTTTGGGCTGATAGTACAGTTTCTGGATGTACATCTCATGTAGGTACACCTCAAGATACTGTAAATTTCGATCCGGGGAGCTGGATTGGTACTGCAACAGGCCCTTTAATTACTGTAGGTGCTGATGTAGCTGGATTAGACTATTTTGAAGGAAATGGTCCTTCTGCTGAAGATTCTTTTAGTGTTGGTGGTGTTAACTTATCAACGGATATTACCGTAACTGCGCCTTCTAACTTTGAAGTGTCATTAACGTCTGGTAGTGGTTTTACAACGTTTGTAACTGTTCCAACTGATGGTACTGGCGTTGCTGCGAGTACAATTGTTTATGTACGTTTAGCTAGTGGTTTAACCCCTGCTACGTATACAGGTAACGCTACAGCTTCTGCAGTAGGAGCTTCAGACGGTGTTGTAGCTTTATCAGGAACTGTTTCAGCTGCTAATCCTTTAGTAACGGTAACGGCCTTTGTAAATGCACTTAATTATTCAGTAGGTTCTGGTCCTTCTAACGAAGATTCATTTTCAGTTGAAGGTTTGTTTTTAACAAACGATATTGTAGTTACTGCGCCAACAAGCTTTGAAGTTTCGTTAACTTCTGGTAGTGGTTTTGCTTCTTCAGTTTCTATTACACCTGATGGTACAGGAGCAATAACGAGTACAGATGTATTTGTTAGACTTGCTGCTGGTTTACCTGTAAATAGCTATGCTGGTGATGTAACAGTTGCTTCCACTGGAACAACGGATCAAACCGTAGCATTATCTGGTAATGTCTTTGGTGCCGCTACAAATTCACTTGTTTTAACAGCAGTTTTTGATGGTCCTCTAGGTGGAGGAACTCCAAAAGGTGTTGAAATTTATGTTTTACAAAATGTTGCCGATTTAAGTTTATATGGCTTAGGCAGTGCTAATAATGGTGGTGGAACTGATGGACAAGAATTTACATTCCCAGCCGTTTCTGCGTCAGCTGGAGATTTTATCTATGTAGCTTCTGAAGCTGTAGAGTTCGCTAATTTCTTTGGTTTTGCTCCTGATTATACAGCTTCTGGCCCAATGGGTATTAATGGTGATGATGCTGTGGAATTATTTGAAAACGGCGTTGTTATTGATACTTTTGGTGATATTAACGTTGATGGTACAGGCGAAGCTTGGGAATATACTGATGGCTGGGCTTACAGAGTATCAGATACGGGTCCTGATGGTGGTTTTGTAATTGCTAACTGGTCGTTTAGTGGTATTGATGCTTTAGATGGCGAAACAACGAATGCTGCCGCTGTTACACCAGTGCCAGTTGGATCATACTCTAATACCTTATCAACAGATTCATTTACATCAACGACTTTCAATGTCTATCCAAACCCTTCAACAAATGGTTTTGTAAACATTTCAAGCCCGTCTGCTGAAGCTATTTCGGTAAACGTTTATGATGTATTAGGAAAGAACGTATTGAATCATACAATTTCAAATAACAGTCTTAATGTATCGTCATTAAATTCTGGGTTGTATATTTTAAGAATAACTCAAAATGGAAATTCAGTTACTAAAAAATTAGTAATTAAATAATCAACTCTATTTATAATTTTTAAAGCGCTACCAATTGGTAGCGCTTTTTTATTTTACATACTTTTGTTGTCATGATACAACCGTCTGACATTTTTAACATTAATTCCGAACAAGCATTCCAAAAACAGGCGCTTGAAGTTTTTAAATATCAGTTTGAAAACAATATCGTGTATCGTTCTTTTTGCGATTTGTTATATAAAAGCCCGAGTGATATTCATCAATTCGAGGACATTCCATTTCTGCCAATTCAGTTTTTTAAGTCACATAATATTGTAAGCACAACCCATACAGTTCAAAAAATATTTACAAGTTCTGGAACTACGGGACAATCAACTAGCAAACACCTTGTAACCGACTTATCTGTATACGAACAGAGCTTTGAAACCGGTTTTGAAACCTTTTACGGTAACGTTGAAAACTATGTGGTTTTAGCCTTACTTCCTAGTTATTTGGAACGTGATGGCTCGTCATTAATATATATGGCAGATGCGTTAATAAAACAATCAAAACAGGTTGAAAGCGGTTTCTATTTAAATAATTTAGAGGCATTAAAAAATACCTTATTAAAATTAGAATCTCAAAACCGAAAGGTAATACTCATTGGTGTGTCCTTTGCGCTATTGGATTTGGTAGAATTTCATCAATTTCAATTGAAAAACACCATCGTTATGGAAACAGGTGGCATGAAAGGCAGACGCAAAGAATTGATTAGAAATGAACTTCATGATATTTTAAAAGAAGGATTCGGTGTTCTTGAAATTCATAGTGAGTATGGTATGACCGAATTATTAAGTCAGGCTTATTCCAAAGGCCATGGCATTTTTAATTGCCCACCATGGATGCGCGTTTTAACCCGTGATACAGAAGATGCCTTAACCATTCAAAAATCTGGTAAAACCGGCGGCTTAAATATAATAGATTTAGCCAATATAAATTCCTGTGCATTCCTTGCAACACAAGATTTAGGAAAAATACACACAGATGGGTCTTTTGAAATTATTGGACGCTTTGATAATTCGGATATTCGTGGATGTAATTTAATGGCTTTGTAAGGAATTGACAATTATTACGACTAAACCTATACTATGAAAAAGATTAATTTTTTTTAGTTGGTTGATTAGAAATGAAACGTCCCGAATTAACTCGGGACGTTTCTATTTATAACCTTTCTTATTTTATATCTGAACTAACATTAGATTACCTTTAATATATAGGTGTTTTTCTTTCCTTTATTAATAATGATGTATTGATTATTTATTAAATCATCATCTGAAAGCATATAGGTATCAGTAACTTTTTCCTTATTCACAGAAATGGAATTTTCTTTTAGCGCACGCCTAGCTTCACCATTGGAAGCTAAAAAATTAGTGTGCGCTGCTAAAGCACCAATCATATCTAAACCTTTATCAAAATCTGTTCTAGTAATTTCTGCTAAAGGCACACCTTCAAAAACATCTAAAAATGTTTTTTCATCCAGGGTTTTTATATCAGCTTTAAACGATTTGCTAAATAAAATATGAGAGGCCTTTTCCGCATTTTCAAAATCAGCTTTGGAATGTACAAAGGTCGTTACTTCTTCCGCTAAACGCTTTTGAAGCAATCGTAAATGTGGTGATTCTTGATGATCTTTTATTAATTGTTCTATAGTTGCTCTATCTAAAAATGTAAAAATTTTGATATACTTTTCAGCATCTTCATCAGAGGTGTTTAGCCAGAATTGGTAGAATTTATAAACCGATGTTTTATCAGCATCTAACCAAATATTACCACCTTCGCTTTTACCAAATTTTGAACCGTCTGCTTTAGTAATTAAAGGACAAGTCATGGCATAGGCTTTGGCTTCTTCTCCAACATGCATACGCCTTACCAATTCGGTTCCGGTTGTAATATTTCCCCACTGATCACTTCCTCCCATTTGAAGTAATACGTTATGATTTTTATACAAGTAATAAAAATCGTAGCCCTGAATTAATTGATATGTAAACTCTGTAAATGACATGCCAACGTTGCCATCTTCCCCTGAAAAACGTTTTTTTACAGAGTCTTTGGACATCATGTAATTTACGGTAATACGCTTACCTACATCTCTAGCAAAATCAATGAATGAAAAATCTTTCATCCAATCGTAATTATTCACTAGAACTGGAGCGTTTTTCGCTTTGGAATCGAAATCTAAAAAACGTGACAATACGCTTTTAATTCCCGCAACATTTTTACTTAACGCTTCTTCATCCAAAAGGTTACGCTCATCGCTTTTTCCTGAAGGATCACCAATCATTCCTGTAGCACCACCTACTAAAGCCATGGGTTTATGTCCCGCTTTTTCAAGGTGTACCAATAAAATAATAGGCACTAAACTACCAATATGAAGCGAATCTGAAGTTGGGTCGAAACCTATATAAGCGGTTGTCATTTCTTTAGAAAGTTGCTCTTCCGTTCCGGGCATGATATCATGTACCATTCCACGCCATCTTAAATCTTCAACAAATGCATTTGCCATTTTATATATCAATAAAAATTAAATAAGCGCAAAGATAAAAATCAATACATAAACCATTGCGCTTTCTGGATAATTCTTTACTTTGTATGTATGATTTTAGTTACAGGAGGAACTGGTTTAGTCGGTTCGCATTTATTATATCGGTTAATAGCAGATAGCAAGGCTGTAAGAGCCATTTATAGAACCAAAGCAAAACAAGAAATTGTTAAACGTGTTTTTTCCTATTATACACAGGATTATGAATCGCTTTTCAATAAAATTGAATGGATAGAAGCTGATTTATTAGATATTCCACAACTTACAGAGGCCTTCAAGAACATAGAATATGTATACCATTGTGCGGCCATGGTGTCTTTTGCGCCTAATGATTACCACAAGCTTCGAAAAACAAATATTGAAGGAACGACTAATATCGTCAATTTATGCATTAGCCATCATGTAAAAAAATTGTGTTATGTGAGTAGTGTGGCCACTATTGGCGACTCTGAAAACAATAGACATGTGGATGAAGAGACTAATTGGAATCAAGAAAAAGATAACAGTGTTTATGCAATAACTAAATATGGTGCCGAAATTGAAATTTGGCGTGGTACTCAAGAAGGCTTAGATGCGATTATAGTGAATCCTGGTGTAATAATTGGCGCAGGTATTTGGAGTCATGGAAGTGGTGAACTTTTTAATCAGGTTTATGAAGGCCTTCCTTTCTACACCAAAGGTCATATTGCTTGTGTAACCGTCAATGATGTTGTTAACAGTATGGTTATGCTTTTAGAAAGCACTATTAAAAATGAGCGCTATATTTTAGTTGCCGAACATATTCCTTACCAAACATTTTTAGCTACCATAGCCAAAACCCTTAATGTAAAACCACCTCATATTGAAGCAAAATCCTGGATGTTAAGCATAGCTTGGCGATTGGATTGGTTTAAACATAAATTAACTGGAAAGCCTAGAAAACTCGTAAAACCAATGTTAAAATCTACATTAAACAAAACCGTTTATAATAACACTAAAATAAAATCGCAATTAAATTTTCAATTTACCTCAATCAGTGATTATATAGAAAATGTGGCTTCACAATTTTTAAAAGAGCATTAAATTACTCTGTTTTTCTTGGCTTTTTCGTGATGGAATCTTTACTTGACTTTTTCGACTGCAGCTCCTTGCTTAAAAGTTCTTGGGTTTCATTTTCCTCTACGATTTTCTTATATTTTTCTTTCAACTTCTTTAAGCTATCCTCTACGTTTTTCAGGATAGTTTCATATTCTTTTGTATTGTACGAGTAATACTTATTGCTGTTTAGGAATTGTAAACTATCAATTTGATGCGTATTATAAACGTAATCTTCAGGTGAAATACCATTGTGCTCTAATGTTCGCTTGTTAGCCCCTTTAGCTGACGATAATAAGGATAAATCAACTAAAATGGCAACCATATCTTTTTTAGCAATTAAATTTTCCGGCTTTTTAGGCTTTCCAAACTGGGTGCAATTAATTACAAAAGCGGCTAAAAGAATATATATTACAATTTTTTTCATCTATTAAAAGTTAGGCGTTTGGCTGCCTTTTCCGTACTAAATTTGTTGTGCTCAAAAACCAAACTACCGTTTAAAATGGTGTGTGTTACGCGTGATTTGAAGGTAGCCCCTTCAAAAGGAGACCATTTGCATTTATATAAAATGTTTTCTTTTTTTACCGTCCATGGGTTGTTGATATCCACAATAACCATATCTGCAAAATAGCCTTCCTTAATATACCCCCTTTTTTCAACTTGAAAAAGAATAGCCGGATTATGACACATTTTTTCAACAATTTTAGGAACTGTTATTTTTCCCTGATGATGCATTTCCAACATGGCAACCAAAGCGTGTTGCACTAAAGGACCACCTGAAGGTGCTTGCGTATAAACATTGTTTTTTTCATCTAATGTATGCGGTGCATGATCTGTAGCAATAACGTCTATTCGCCCATCCAATAACGCTTTCCAAAGTCCTTCACGGTCTTTATCCGTTTTTACGGCAGGATTCCACTTAATATGCGTTCCTTTCTTATCGTAATCCGCATCACTAAACCATAAATGATGAATGCATACTTCCGAGGTAATTTTTTTATCCTTTAACGGAATTTTATTAGTAAATAAAGCCGTCTCTTTAGCAGTTGATAAGTGAAAAACATGCAGCCGTGCTCCTGTTTTTTTAGCCAACTCAATGGCTTTGGATGATGAAATATAACAGGCTTCTTCACTCCTAATTACAGGGTGACATTTTAACGGAATATCATCACCATACTTATCCGTATGTGTTTTTAAGTTGGCTTTTATTGTTTCTTCATCTTCACAGTGCACTGAAATAACCATATCTGTGCTTGAAAATATTTTTTCTAAAACTGCAGGATTATCCACCAACATATTTCCTGTTGAGGAACCTAAAAACAATTTTAAACCTGCTACCTCCTTCGGGTTTACCTTAAGAATTTCGTCTAAATTATCATTAGTTCCGCCAAACATAAACGAATAATTAGCATGTGAGGTTTGCGCCGCAATAGCAAATTTTTCATTGAGTTTTTCAATAGTTGTAGTCTGCGGATTGGTATTTGGCATTTCAATAAACGACGTTATACCTCCAGCAATAGCAGCTTTAGATTCGCTGCCAATATCTCCTTTGTGTGTAAGTCCCGGCTCTCTAAAGTGGACCTGATCATCAATAACTCCAGGTAAAATATGATTTCCTTCGGCATCAATAACCTTAACATTTGAAGATTTTACGCTAATTAAAGGTGCAACCTCCTTAATAATATCATTCTCAATGTAGATATCACCTTCCAAAATAGTACCTTCATTAACTATTTTGCCGTTCTTAATTAACAACGCTGTTGGTAAACTCATATTTATTTTTTTCTAAAAAAACTGTTTATTTTCATACTTATAACACCTAGAATAGCTTCCGAAATTATGCCTCCACTCATTTTAGATTTCCCTTTGGAACGGTCTGTAAAAATAACGGGGATTTCAATAATTTGAAAATCTTTTAAATAGGCTTTGAACTTCATTTCAATTTGAAAAGCATAGCCCACAAATTTAATGCTGTTTAAATCTATGGTTTCTAAAACCCGACGTTTATAGCAAACGAAACCTGCCGTGGTGTCGTGTATTTTCATTCGAGTAATTAATCGCACATATTTGGATGCAAAATAAGATAGTAAAATTCTACTCATTGGCCAATTTACAACGTTAACACCTTTTACATACCTAGAGCCCACTGCTAAATCAGCATGCTGAATATGACAAGCATTATACAGGCGAATTAAGTCGTTTGGATTATGAGAAAAATCGGCATCCATTTCAAAAATATACGCATAATCACGATCCAAACACCATTTAAATCCAGCAATATAAGCGGTTCCAAGTCCCGTTTTTTCTTGACGTTGCAAGAGGTGTAAACGCTCCGGAAATTCTACTTGTAATTCTTTAACTTTTTCAGCTGTTAAATCGGGTGAACTATCATCAACTACCAAAACATGGAATACCTTTTCTTGCGAAAACACGGCCCTAATGATGGCTTCTATATTCTCAATTTCGTTAAAAGTAGGAATGATGACAATTGTGTCTGACATTACACGCTGTTATTTTTAGCAAATGTAAACTATTTAAAA
The DNA here is from genome assembly GCF_042657385.1 of Bizionia hallyeonensis. Lineage (NCBI taxonomy): Bacteria > Pseudomonadati > Bacteroidota > Flavobacteriia > Flavobacteriales > Flavobacteriaceae > Bizionia > Bizionia hallyeonensis. The sequence continues at coordinate 238,371 of NZ_JBHSLA010000001.1, forward strand.
GATACTTTTTTTTAAATATTCCTTAAAATATTAGACACAAGTAGAATAATTTATAATAATTTTACAACATGCTTCGTAATGTTATTTCAAATGACTTGTATACCATTTTAATTGTTATTGGACTTATTCTAATAGCAGTTTGCAAGGTGCTTTTTGCCAAACGCTTTCAGGATTTTATTCTGGTTTTAGGAAACTCCAAGTACCTTAAAATTTACGCTAAAGATCAAAAGTTTTTTGATGTTTTTGATGGTCTTCTGTTTTTAAACTTTGTGTTAGCTATATCAATTTTTGGATTTATTAGTTATAATCATTTAACAACGGAATTAGAAATATCTAAATTACTCTTGTTAAAATTAACAGCTATTATTGCCATTCTTATAGTTATGAAAACATTGCTAGAACGGCTTATAGGGAGTGTTTTTGAAATTGACTTTTTAATAGATAATTATTTGTTCCAAAAAATAAGTTATAAGAATTTTTTAGGCATTATTCTTATGCCATTAAATGCCATTATTATCTATGGTGTTTCCGTTTCTAATCCTATTATTTATAGTATTTGGGCAATTATTGTACTCGTATTCGTCATTGGCATCATTACAACAGTTAAGACCTATCAAAATCTTATAAAACAGAACATGTTTTATTTTATTTTGTATCTTTGCGCTCTTGAAATCGCTCCTTACATTATTTTATATCAATTAGCTATAAAAAATTAAGGTTTCAAATTAAAGAAAAAGCCTATGAAAGTGAAAACAATTTTAGTATCTCAACCAGAACCTAAAATAGAAAATTCGCCATATTTTGATCTTCAGGAAAAGCAAAAAGTGAAAATTGACTTTAGACCATTTATACATGTAGAAGGGGTTGATGCCAAGGAGATTAGACAACAAAAGGTTGATTTATCTAAATACACAGCAATTATATTAACGAGCAGAAATTCTGTAGATCACTTTTTTAGAGTGGCCGATGAAATGCGTTTTAAAGTTCCAGATAGCATGAAATATTTCTGTCAATCTGAAGCTGTTGCTTATTACCTTCAAAAATATGTGGTTTATAGAAAACGTAAAATTTATGTAGGAAAACGTAATTTTGCCGATTTATCACCATTAATAAAAAAATATAAAGGCGAATCCTTTTTACTACCAACAACTGATAAACTAAAACCTGAAGTTCCAGAAACACTAAATGCTTTAAATGTGGAATGGAAAGAAGCTGTTTTTTACAAAACGGTTATTAGTGATTTATCTGATTTAGCAAATGTCTATTACGATATATTAGTGTTTTTTAGTCCTTCGGGAATTGAATCTTTATTTCATAATTTCCCAGACTTTAAACAAAACGAGACGCGTATAGCAGTTTTTGGAAGCACAACTATCAAAGCTGTTGAAGAACATGGTTTGCGTGTTGATATTGCTGCACCAACACCAGAAACACCTTCTATGACTATGGCTTTAGAAAAGTATATAAAGGACGTTAATAAAAAGAAATAGGTTTAAAAATAATCATAAAAAAAAGCCCAATTGAAATAAATCAATTGGGCTTTTTTTGTTTTAGAATTCTAGTTTAATTAACCACTAGTTTTTTAGTAACAGTTTTTGTACTTGTCGTTACACGCATTAAATACACACCAGATGATAATGATGCTATATTTATACTATTATTTCCAAATGAAATAGTATTAGTCAATACTAATTTTCCAGTAATATCATAAACGCCTAAACGCGTGTTTTCCTCTAAATTAGAAGAAATAGTTACAACACCTTTAGCTGGATTAGGGAAAATTGAAAACACCGATGTGTTTGCTTTTTCCAAACTCAATGTTGCACAAGCTGGCTCCGTTTCAACAAAAGTACTTCCGCCATCAATAATCCAAGCACCCAAATTAGGTTCCGTTGCATCATCAACAAAAATACAAGTTAAGCTTCCATTAAAATCAGATCTAAACACAGTATTTGCATTATTTCCATTTCTCATGTCAACAGATGTTAAGTCGTTATTTCTTAAATTAACATTTGTTACAGCACTATTTGCCGATAAATCAATTGATGTTAAAGTTGCATTTTGTGCATTAAAAAGCAGTAATGCTGGGTTCGTAGACAAATCAATAGTAGTTATAATTGTTCCATAAACATTTATATTTTCTAAAGCTGTTAAGCCAGTAACCGTCAAGCTACTTAAGCCCGTACATCCTTCAAAGTTAACATCCTTAACATTAACATTGGCTGTCAAATTAGCAGTTGTTAATCCTGTATTATAGGATAAGTTAAGCGCATCAATGTTTAAAAACGCTTCTAATCCCGTTAAATCTGTAATGCCTTTATTTGGCAAACCTAAAGAACCTGTTGCTGCTAAAGCATCGGCCGTAAGTATACGACCATCCAGAATTGCTTCAGTATCATAGTTAAAATCAATTAACGCTTGTTCAAACGCGGCATCCGGAACACAAGTATAACCTATAGCTGGAATTCCTGGGCATTGCGCAAAAGTTAATGATTGAAATGCAATAAAAATTGCTAATAAATAAGTAGTTTTTTTCATAAAAAATAGGTTTAAATTTGAGTGTAAAACTACAATTTTAAACCTATTCAAACAAGTAAAACAATAATATTAACGCACCAAATTAATTGGTTCGCAGATTGTTACGATCTTACTTTTGGAGCCCCAGCCATAATTTCAGCATTGGCAAACTCCTCAAATTTCTTGAAATTCTCTTTAAATGAATCCGCTAATTTATTAGCTGTTTTATAATATCCTTCGTCATTATTCCATGATTTTCTAGGACTTAATACTTCTGTTGGTACATTCGGGCAAACTTTTGGTTGCTGAACACCAAATACAGAATGCTCATGGTAGTTGTTTTTATTGGCAGCCTCTAAACTTCCATCCATGGCAGCCGTTATCATGGCGCGTGTATATTTTAATTTCATGCGCGATCCAACACCATAAGGTCCACCAGTCCAGCCTGTATTTACCAACCAAACGTTTACACCAGCTTCTTGCATTTTTGCACTTAACATTTCTGCATATTTTGTTGGATGCAATGGCATAAATGGCGCTCCAAAACACGCAGAAAAACTTGGTAGCGGTTCGTCAATACCTGCTTCTGTTCCCGCAACTTTAGCCGTATATCCAGAAATAAAATGGTAAGCGGCTTGACCTGGTGTTAATTTAGAAATTGGAGGCAAAACACCAAAGGCATCTGCCGTTAAAAAGAAAATATTTTTAGGGTTTTCACCAATAGACGGCACTTGAATATTATCAATATGGTCAATTGGATAACTTACTCGTGTGTTTTGCGTAATCGATATATCCTCAAAATCTACATGACCATCTTTGTCCATGATTACATTTTCAAGTATGGCTCCTGGCTTAATAGCATTAAAAATATCAGGTTCATTTTCAGCTGAAAGATTAATTACTTTAGCATAACAACCACCCTCAAAATTAAAAACGGTGTTTTCTTTTGTCCAACCATGTTCATCATCACCTATTAATCTACGATTAGGATCGGCAGAAAGTGTTGTTTTTCCTGTCCCTGATAATCCGAAGAATATAGCTGTATCGCCATCTTTACCAACATTAGCACTACAGTGCATTGGCAACGTATTTTTAAATACGGGTAAAATAAAGTTTAAAGCAGAGAAAATTCCTTTTTTAATTTCACCTGTATAGCCGGTCCCACCAATTAAAGCAATTTTTCGAGTAAAATCTAAAATTGCAAAATTATGTTGGCGTGTTCCATCTTCAGCTGGAACTGACATAAATCCTGGTGCATTAACAATAGTCCATTCTGGCTTAAAGTTTTCAAGTTCCGACGGTTCTGGTCTTAAAAACATATTTTGGGCAAACATATTGCTCCAAGGGAATTCAGTAATAACACGAATATTTAATCGGTATTTTTCATCTGCACAAGCATAGCTATCTCTTACAAATACTTCTTTTCCTGATAAGTAATCGGTTACTTTATTATATAGTTTTTCGAAAGCATCCGATTCGAAAGGGATATTAATATTTCCCCACCAAACGCGATCTTCGGTAATTGAATCTTTAACAATAAAGCGATCTTTAGGAGAACGTCCTGTAAATTCACCGGTATTAACTGCTAAAGCACCAGAAGACGCTTCAACGCCTTGACCTTTTTCAATTGTAAGTTTGTGTAGTTGTTCTGAAGATAATTGATATTGAACTTTAGCATTTTTAATTCCATATTTTTCTAATGAAATTGTATTGGATGCTTGAGTATGATCTATCATAATAATATGTGTTGTTTATTCTACAAAATTAAACATTATTTTATTCTATGCACTTAATTTTTAGAAATATCAGTCCTATTTTTTAAAAACTTTATTAACAATAAGAGCCACGAAATAATTAGTAATAATCCGCCAATTGGTGTAATAAATCCAATAGTCTTAAAATTAAAAGCGGTTAAACTATTAGTTGCTAAGCCATATATGGAGCCCGAAAACAATAGCACACCAAATAAGACTAAATAAAAAATAATTTGTTTTGTTTTAGCATTGACGGTAGGTGACGTTCCTAAAAAAAGTAAAAACAAGGCATGATACATTTGATAACGCACGCCTGTTTCAAATGTTGCAATTTGTTCTGGAGAAATTAACCCTTGGAGTCCATGCGCTCCAAATGCACCCAAAATCACGGCTATTAGCCCTAAAAACGCGCCTAAACTTAATATCTTGCTGTTCATATTATTTTGTGAATTGAGTTTTTATAACAATTACTATTTCTTACTTTCGTGACAACAAAAATACTCAACATATTTCATTATGCGAAAGATATTACTCATTGGTGCTGGAAAATCCGCATCTTACCTTATAAAGTACTTACTTGAAAAATCTGATAAAGAAAATCTATTAATTATTGTTGGCGATGTGAATTTCACAAACGCCAAAAAATTAATCAACAATCACGAAAATGCCCAAGCAATCATGCTGGACGTTTTTGATAAAGAATCGCGCCAAAACGCTGTTCAAAATTGTGACATTGTTATCTCCATGCTTCCCGCTCGCTTCCATATTGAAGTAGCTCGCGACTGTATTACCTTCAATAAAAATATGGTAACAGCCTCTTACATTAGTGATGAAATGCAAAACCTTGACAAAGCAGCACGCGATAAAGGTTTAATTTTTATGAATGAAATAGGTGTCGACCCAGGTATTGATCATATGAGCGCCATGCATGTTATTGACAGAATTCGTGATGCTGGTGGTAAAATGATTCTTTTTGAATCCTTCACTGGTGGTTTAGTTGCACCCGAAAGCGATAATAATTTATGGAATTACAAATTTACTTGGAACCCTAGAAACGTAGTAGTCGCTGGGCAAGGTGGCGCTGCAAAATTTTTGCAAGAAGGCACATACAAATACATTCCGTATAACCGATTATTTAGAAGAACAGAGTTTTTAGACGTTGAAGGATATGGCCGTTTTGAAGGTTATGCCAATCGCGATTCCCTAAAGTATCAATCTGTTTACGGCTTGAGTAACGTTAAAACGCTATATAGAGGAACCATGCGTCGTGTGGGCTTTAGCCGCGCTTGGAACATGTTTGTTCAATTAGGAATGACTGATGATAGCTATACGATTGATGATAGTGAAAATATGAGCTATCGCGATTTTGTAAATGCATTTTTACCGTATAGCCCAACGGATTCTGTTGAATTAAAATTCCGTCATGCCTTAAAGATTGACCAGGATGATATTGTTTGGGATAAGCTATTAGAACTGGATATTTTAAATGGTAATAAACGTGTTGAATTGAAAAAAGCAACCCCTGCTCAAATTCTTCAAAAAATCCTTATGGATAGTTGGACATTAGAAGAAGATGATAAGGACATGATTGTTATGTACCATAAATTTGGTTATGAATTGGATGGCAAACGGCATCAGATAGATTCAACTATGGTAACAATTGGTGAAGATCAAACGTACACAGCTATGGCTAAAACCGTTGGACTTCCTGTTGCTATTGCAACGCTAGCTATTTTAAACGAAACCATAACCACGCCTGGTGTGCAAATGCCTATTACCAAAGAAGTTTATGGGCCAATTTTACAAGAGTTGGAAACCTATGGTATTGCATTTACAGAAACTGAAGTGCCATATTTAGGATATAATCCGCTAAATTTATAAGGGTTTTTGCGCTTATAATTTACTAGTTCATGAAAATAAACAATAAGGAAATAACTATTGATGGCATAGATAAAACCATCTTACGTGCTTTAATGAGCGATGCTAGAACACCAGTTTTGGAAATTGCACGTGAGGTAGGTATTTCTGGAGCAGCAATACATCAACGGCTTCGGAAACTTGAAAAATCAGGAATTATTTCGGGCTCTAAATTTGTCATAAATCCTAAAGTATTAGGTTATACAACCATGGCTTTTATAGGTATTTACTTGGATAAAGCCATGAGTAATCCGGAAGCTGTTAAGCAGTTGCAAAAAATTCCTGAAGTATTGGAATGTCATTATACCACAGGAAACTGGAGTATTTTCATTAAAATACTCTGTAAGGATAATGAGCATTTAATGCATTTACTGAATAAGGATATTCAATCCATTTCAGGTGTTTCTAGAACAGAAACCTTTATTTCCTTGAATCAGCAAATAGACAGACAAATTAAAATATAAAAAAAGCTCCTGAATATTCAGGAGCTTTTTTTTTAATTGATTTTATATACTAATCTCTTGACATAAAAATACTCAAAACGTACCAAAACAATAACATTAATGAAGCAAATAATCCTAATGCTGCTGGAATATAATCGTCCGTTGTGTATTTGTTTACCATATTAGACGTTTGGTATAAAATAGAGCCGCCTGCTAATAAACACATTGCTACCGAGAACCACAAGCCAAGTGTAAATCCGAATAAGGTTCCTGCTAGAATTAATCCAATAGCGATAAAAAAGCCAATAGTTAAACCGGTTTTAATAAATGAAAAATCTTTTTTCAATACTAACACAACAGCAGATAAACCAGTGAATAAGCCTAATGTTACAATCGCGGCTTGATTTAGCATTTCTGTTCCGGAATCCATATAAAACATGGCAACATAAATTAATGGCACAAAAATGAAAGCTTCAGCCAATATATAAAGTGCAAATGCTAAATACTGTGTGTTTTTATCGGTGGTTTTCATAGTCATGCGCTCGGCATAATTTGTAACAAACATAAAACCACCTAACATGATGAGCCATTTATAGCCATCCAACATGGATAACATGAATTCTACAATCGTTTCACTTTGTAACAATAAATATTCAAATAGGATAAAGACTAAAACACCTCCTGCCACATGAGCATAGGTTTTTTTATAAAAGGCCACCCGATCTATATCTGATACCTGTGCTAATACATGTTGTTCTTGAACTTGGTTTTCCATAATTAAATTTGGTTCTAATTTGAGTTTGAAAAATAACTAAAAAAAGTCAGACGCAAAACATCTGACTTTTAAATTCCTTAAAGCGTTTATTTTTAATCGCGACCACCAAATACTTGAATTGCCCAATACGCCAATGAGGCTAAAGCTCCAATAGCAGCAACCAAATAGGTTCTAGCCGCCCATTTTAAAGCATCTTCAGCGGCAGCATGTTCGTCACGCGTAACCATGTGTTTGTTTTCTAACCAAGCCAATGCACGATTACTTGCATCATACTCTACAGGCAACGTAATAAAACTGAATACGGTTGCTAATCCCATCATAATAACACCTGCAACAGCTACATACCATCCAAGACCAACACCTGCGGCTCCACCTAAAACTAAACCACCAATTATTAACCACTGGGACATACCAGATGACACACTAACTACAGGCACCAATTTGGATCGCATAGTTAACCATTCATAGGCTTGTGCATGCTGAACTGCGTGACCACATTCGTGCGCAGCAACTGCAGCTGCAGCAGCATTTCGTTGATTGTAAACCGACTCACTTAAATTAACTGTTTTATTTTTTGGGTTGTAATGATCGGTTAACTGACCTGGTGTTGATATAACAGCAACATCCGTAATACCATTATCCAATAGCATTTTTTCTGCTATTTCTTTGCCGCTCATGCCATTTTGTAAGTGCACTTGCGAATACTTTTTAAATTTCTTTTTTAACTGACTACTAACAGCCCAGCTTACTAAAGCTATGGCTCCAATTAATATATAATATCCAATCATTTGTTTTCTTTTTTTGAACTGTAAATTTACAAGATATATAGCAAATAGTGCGCCAAATGTTTGTTAAGTAATTTTGTCAGTTTTCGCTATTATTTTACGCTAAAAAAAAGAGTTTCACAATATGTGAAACTCTTTTTTTTATTAATTAAAATTACTATTCTTCGAATATAGAGATTCCTGTCTACGTAGGAATTAACCAACGATGTTTACAATCTTGCCAGGAACAACAATCACCTTTTTAGGTGTGCGTCCTTCTAATTGTGCTTGTGTTTTCTCATGTGCCATCACAGCTTTTTCAATATCTTCTTTACTCATATCCATAGGTAACTCTAGTGTAAATCGCATTTTACCATTAAAAGAAATTGGGTAATTTTTAGAACTTTCTACTAAATGCTTTTCATCAAATTTTGGAAAAGCGACAGTAGAAATAGATTTTTCATGACCTAATTGGCTCCATAATTCTTCTGAAATATGTGGTGCATAAGGCGACATCAACACAATAAGCGGCTCCAAGATATCACGACTCGTACATTTTTGAACTGTCAGTTCGTTAACGGCAATCATAAATGTTGAAACAGAGGTATTGAATGAAAAACTCTCAATATCTTCCTCTACCTTTTTAATCGTTTTGTGCAAGGTTTTCAGGTTGTCTTTGGTAGGTTCTGATTCTGTAACTTTAATTCCGTTATCGTCTACATACAACTTCCATAATTTTTTAAGAAAACTATGAACTCCTGTAATTCCTGCAGTGTTCCATGGTTTGTATTGCTCTAAAGGTCCCAAAAACATTTCATAGAGACGTAAACTGTCGGCGCCATAATCTTCACAAATACTATCTGGATTAACAACGTTGTATTTGGATTTAGACATCTTTTCTACTTCACGACCTACTTTATAAACATCATTGTCAGCTTTAATTATTTCACCGTTTTCGCCAATAAAAACTGCATCTTTATAATCGTCACCAAATTCGCCATCCTGCTTTAATCCTTCAATATCTAATTCATCGGAAGCATTTATATATTCCACTTTTACATGAATTGGCATTGGCACAACTATAAGGTTTTCTAAAGTATCTGCATTCGGTAAACCGGCAATTTTAGCAAGGGTATTTTTGAGTTTTTTCAAGGCTTCTTTATCCAATGCCAAATCACCTTTGCTGATAAACTCTGAATGCGAAATATAAATATTTTGTAATTTCTTCAAAAGTTTTGCTCCTACAGCTTCTTCAGATCTAGGGTCTGCAAACATAAAACTCAATCGGTAAACAAAGGCACTTGTTCCCAAAATCATCCCTTGGTTAATCAGCTTTTTGAATGGCTCTTCTACATTTACAAAACCACGATCTTTCATAAACTTCACCCAAAAACGTGCGTATAATAAATGACCTGTAGCATGTTCGCTTCCGCCAATATACAAATCCACATTCTCCCAATAGTTGAGGGCTTCTTCACTAGCAAAATCCATGTCGTTTTGAGCATCCATGTATCGAAAGAAATACCACGAACTTCCTGCCCAGCCTGGCATGGTGTTCAGTTCTAACGGGAACACCGTTTTATTATCTATCAACGCATTGCTAACAACGGTAAAATTTTTAGAATCCCAAGCCCAAACATCCGCACGACCTAAAGGTGGCTCTCCTGTTTCGGTTGGTAAATACTTTTCTACTTCAGGCAAACGGATTGGTAAATGCTCTATATCAATCATTTGTGGCATGCCATTTACGTAATACACTGGAAATGGCTCACCCCAATAGCGTTGTCTTGAAAACACGGCATCACGCAATCTATAATTGGTTTTGCCTTCACCTTGCTCTATTTTTTCTAATTCAAAAATAGCACGTTTCATGGCTTTTTTATACGGTAAGCCGTTTAAGAAATCAGAGTTAGCAATGACCGCTTTATCTTTGTCGGCAAAGGCTTCTTCAGAAATATCAACGCCTTCAAAAATATTAGGAATTGGAATATTAAAATGTTTTGCAAACGCATAATCACGCTGATCACCGCATGGAACCGACATAACTGCTCCTGTTCCGTAACCTGCTAAAACGTAATCGCCAATCCAAATTGGAATTGGTTCTTTTGTAAAAGGATGTTCTGCAAAAGCACCTGTAAAGACACCAGAAATAGTTTTTACGTCCGCCATTCGGTCGCGTTCGCTACGTTTGGCTGTTTTTTCTATATAGGCTTCAACCTCTAATTTTTGTGCATCGGTTGTTATTTGCGAAACCAATTCGTGTTCTGGCGCTAAGGTCATGAATGATACGCCGAAAATAGTGTCTGGTCTAGTGGTAAAGACTTCTATCACCTTATCGTGATCTTTCACTTGAAAAGAAACAGAGGCGCCAATAGATTTTCCAATCCAATTGCGTTGGCTTTCTTTTAATGAATCTGTCCAATCAACCGTATCTAGTCCTTGTAATAAACGTTCCGCATAGGCCGAAATACGCATAGACCACTGTGTCATTTTTTTACGAATAACCGTATGGCCTCCACGTTCTGAAACGCCATTGACAATTTCATCATTCGCTAAAACGGTTCCTAAAGCGGGACACCAATTCACTTCGGTTTCCGCCAAATAGGTTAATCGGTATTGTAATAATATTTCTTGTTGTTTTTCACGCGAAAAGCCGTTCCACTCTTCAGCAGAAAAAATTAGAACATGATCGTCGCAAACGGCTTCTACAGATTTGTTTCCTTCCGAAGCGAAAACTTCAACTAAATCTGCAATGGGGTACGCTTTACTCGCATGCTTGCAATACCACGAATTGAATAATTGAATAAAAATCCATTGCGTCCATTTATAATAATTGGGATCAGACGTTCTAACCTCGCGACTCCAATCAAATGAAAACCCAATTTGGTCTAACTGACGTCTGTATGTTTTAATATTTTCTTCGGTTGTAACCGCTGGATGCTGACCTGTTTGAATGGCATATTGCTCGGCTGGTAAACCAAAACTATCATAGCCTTGTGGATGCAATACATTAAAGCCTTTATGTCTTTTAAATCGTGCATAAATATCAGAAGCAATATACCCTAATGGATGACCAACATGCAAACCTGCTCCGCTTGGATATGGAAACATATCCAAAACATAGTATTTTGGTTTATCAGATTGATTATCGGCTTTAAACGTTTGGTTTTCTGCCCAATATTTTTGCCATTTGGCTTCTATGTCGTTGAAATTGTATTGCATCTGTCTATTTTATGCTTATAAAGGCGCAAATTTAAACTTATTATAACAATGTTGAAAGTTTAAACGTTGTAATCCTTAAGGAATTGGATTTCTTTTATATTTTTACAGCATTAACGCATCGTATTTATGAGTTCATCTTTTGAGAAGTATCAAAAACGCCGATTAATATCCTCGTATTTTTCTGTAGTATTGAGTATAGGCTTGGTTTTATTCCTATTAGGCTTGTTGGGTATGCTGGTTTTAAATGCCAAAAAAGTATCTGATCATTTTAAGGAACAGGTAGTAGTTACCATTTATTTAAAAGATTCTGCTAAAGAAGTTGAAACTAAACAGCTAGAAAAAAGCTTAGCGATGTCTGATTATGTAAAATCGACAGAATTTGTTTCAAAAGAACAAGCTGCCGAATCCATGAAAGCCGAAAACGGTGAAGACTTCATGGCGTTCCTAGGCTATAATCCACTACAGAACTCCATTGATGTTTATGTAAAAGCCGATTTTGTTACAGCTGAACAATTAGATGGTATTGCCCAAGAAGCACTTACCAAAAGCTTTGTGGACGAAGTTCGTTATGATAATGACTTGGTGAATTTGATGAATGATAATGTAAAAAAAATAAGTTTTTGGATTTTAGTTATCAGTGGTTTATTTACCATTATTGCAGTTTTACTGATTAATAGCTCCATTCGTTTATCGGTTTATTCCAAACGCTTTACTATTAAAACCATGCAAATGGTTGGTGCTACCAAGCAATTTATTAGACGTCCATTTGTGTGGAAAAGCGTACGTTTAGGTGTAATTGGAGCCGTTTTGGCCATGATCGGAATGGCTGTGGTTTTATATTATATTAATCAAACCTTTCCGGAATTAGAACTTTTAAATAACCATATTTTATTAGGACTTTTATTTGCTGGTATTTTTGTGTTAGGTATTATTATTACTTGGATTAGCACGTTTATAGCTACGCAACGTTTCTTGAATTTAAAAACAGATCAGCTGTATTATTAAGGATTAGCTAGGATGTATTAATTTTAGAATCTCTTAACGCAAAAGTTTTAAATAAATCAGTTACTTTGCATGTGCCGACAAATGGGTTCGGCGGATTAAAGCATATTGCATATGTAGCAATACATGATGTTATTATTTTTACAGAATTTACTTCGGAACCTAAAAATTCTGAAGATTAATTAAAAATTATGGGCGAACAAAAACGTAAGGCAGACACACAAACCGAATTTGTATTCGGAAGGAAAAATTATAAATTCATGATAATTGGTCTAGCCGTAATTGGTTTAGGTTTCATTCTAATGTCAGGTGGTGGTAGCGATGACCCTAATGTTTTTAATCCAGAAATATTTAATTTTCGACGCATTCGTTTAGCGCCAACGTTAGTTTTACTTGGTTTTGCTATAGAAGTTTACGCTATTTTACTGAATCCGAATAAAAAATAAGTCCGTTTACTTTCTTCGGCTACTACGTCATTTTTAATATTTTTGCCCAATGGATATAACCGATTCTATTATTTTAGGTGTTATACAAGGTCTCACCGAGTTTCTACCTGTTTCTTCTAGTGGTCATTTAGAACTTGGAAAAGCCATTTTGGGCGACAACTCTATTCCTAAAGAAAGTCTGCTTTTCACAGTGGTTTTACATTTTGCAACCGCATTGAGCACTATGATTGTGTTTAGAAAAGATATTTGGCTCCTACTAAAAGGTGTTTTGAAATTTGAGTGGAATGACGACTTGCAATTTGTGTCTAAAATTGCATTGTCTATGATTCCTGCCGTTATTGTAGGTCTCTTTTTTGAAGAACAATTAGAAAGTCTTTTTGGAGGTAATATTATGCTAGTCGGCTTTATGCTTTTAGTAACAGCTGCCCTACTCTTTTTAGCTGATAAAGCTAAGGACACCCATAAAAAAGTAAGTTTTAAAAACGCCTTAATAATTGGAGTTTCACAGGCTATAGCCATGCTTCCTGGTATTTCACGTTCCGGAGCAACCATTTCAACTTCTGTATTATTGGGAAATGATAAAACACGAGCTGCTCGTTTTTCCTTCTTGATGGTTGTACCGCTTATTTTTGGGAAAATCGCTAAAGACCTTTTAAGCGGCGATTTAACTTACGAAGCATCTAATTTTACTTATTTAAGCGCTGGATTTATAGCCGCTTTTCTTGCAGGACTATTTGCTTGTACTTGGATGATTTCATTAGTAAAGAAAAGTAAACTTTCCTATTTCGCTATGTATTGCGCCATTGTTGGTGTGATTGCAATTATTTATACACTCGTAAATTAACATGAAAACTACTGAAGATTTCCAAGCTGGACAAGTACTATTAATAGACAAACCTTTACATTGGACTTCTTTTCAAGTGGTTAATAAATTACGTTGGGAAATTCGGCATGCTTTCAATATTAAAAAAATTAAAGTGGGTCATGCGGGTACTTTAGATCCATTAGCAACTGGATTACTCATTATTTGTACGGGAAAAATGACCAAGCAAATAAATACATTCCAAGGTCAAGATAAAGAATACACAGGAACAATTGTTTTGGGTAGTACAACACCTTCATACGATTTGGAGACCGAAATAGATGCCACATTCCCAACTGCACATCTAACGGAAACCGCTATTCATGAGGCCACCAAACAATTTATTGGCGATATAGATCAATTTCCGCCCGTTTTTTCCGCTATTAAAAAAGAAGGTAAACGCTTATATGAATTTGCGCGTGCTGGTGAATCCGTGGAAATTAGTTCACGACGCATTCAAATATCTGCCTTTGAGATTACTAAAATTGATGGTTTAAACATTGAGTTCCGTGTTGTTTGTAGCAAAGGCACTTACATTCGTTCTTTAGCACACGATTTTGGCAAAGCCTTAAATTCTGGAGCCCATTTATCTGTATTACGACGCACTAAAATTGGCAATTTTCATGTGGATAACGCACTGTTACCTGAAGCCTTTATAGAAAGCTTAACAACTAAATAGCTTCTTTTTACGTATATTAACTTGATAATTCATCCTAAATAAGACATTTACAGCTATTGTATTTTTCAGATAAACATAAAGCAGGTTTACTCTCTGGCTTAATTTCGGCAACGGTTTTAATGATGCTATTCGGTTTTCATATTACCCAACATGGCGAAAAATTAGCGGAAAGCTATTATGTTATGGAGCCAAAAACGGAAGCGGATTTAGAAGCTGAAGCCTTGGAAAAACTAGCCACAGAACAGACTGAAAAAGCAGAAACCAATAAAGCCTATAACGAAACTGAAAACTACAAGAAATTCGCACAGGCCTACCAACCTATTGCTCCTCCAAAAGATTATGAGTTTACTAGACCTGACTCACCCACGGAAGAAACAACACCTGAAAACACGATCGGAACAGGCTCAGGTTCTGAAATAAATGAAGATGTTATGTCCTCGTATAACGATGTAAATTCAGTGCTTAAACAACAGCAAAGCAGTCAATCAGCACAATCGGTTAACAAAAAAAGTTCTATGCATTATTCATTAGTGAATAGAACGCATAAATATTTACCAACACCTATTTATTTGTGTGATGATGGCGGCAAGGTTGTTGTAAATATTACGGTTGATAATAAAGGAGCTGTTATAAAATCAACCATTAACACAGCCGCTTCAACAGACAATGATTGTTTACACGAACACGCGCTAGAATATGCGAACGAGTCGCGTTTTAATGTGGATAATTCCAAAAAAACGCAACTCGGTTCTATTACTTTTTATTTTGAAGGTAAGAATTAAACGCCTAGCATAGTTAGTAACTCGTCAATGGTACTTTGACCCTTATCTTTATTATACCAAACTTGTAAATCTTCTTTAATTTCCGGTGTAATCATACCGTGCTTTGCTTTATAATCAGCCACTAATTTCGTTGCAGCCGCTGGCCTGGGACCAAACGTATGTACCACTTCTAATGTTTCCGTTTCTACCATAATTAATTTAGGAACAGATTTTCCACCATTAGTTAAAAACTGATTCATCAAGTCCTCATTGGTATCTCGTAAAACTAATTTCAATGAAATGTTGTCTGATTGTTCAGCTAATTTAGCCATAGGGGGAACTACGTGAGCAGCATCACCACACCAGCTTTCGGTAATTACAATCCATGTAACGTTGCCTTTAAAATTAGCCAAGCGTGATAACGAATTGTCCGTTAATTTTATAGTTTTATCCCACCGTTTCATGCGCTTATCATTAAGCTTGGTGTATTCTACCATATCTTCAGATTTGTCGTTGCCTGTAGTAGATTCACGCCCTACCAAATTCGTTACTAAATCGCGATAATCCGGATAAGTATAACTCGTTTTTAAACTCGCTTTAATACTATTTAAAATCTTTGTATCGTTTAATGTTTCCACAATTTTTATCTCATTATATGTTGGCACAAAAATACCTTGCACCCAATTAATCATCAGTAACCATTATTACATAGCACGCAAAAATAGTTGGATTTTTTTTCCTGATATATGATTAATGTCATATCTATGTCTATCTTTAATCTGAAAACTTACAATCTGCTGTATGAAGACAAAACATAAATGTGCTTGGTGTGTTGGCGACGATTTATACGAGGCCTATCACGACAAGGAATGGGGCGTTCCCGTTTATGATGACGACACGTTTTTCGAGTTCCTAGTTCTTGAAACCTTTCAGGCGGGATTGAGTTGGATTACCATTTTACGCAAACGCGAAAATTTTAAAAAAGCATTTGATCATTTCGATTATAAAAAAATAGCCAACTATAAGCAATCAAAAATTGAAAGTTTATTGCAAGATGCGGGAATAGTTCGGAATAAATTGAAAGTAAATGGAACCGTTACCAATGCGAAATTATTCATGGATATTCAAAAGGAATTTGGAAGTTTTAGCAACTATATATGGAGGTTTGTTGATGGAAAACCGATAACCAATAACGTGAAGAACTATAAAGAAGCCCCAGCCACAACTGCTATTTCTGATGCTATTAGTAAGGACTTAAAAAAACGTGGTTTTAAGTTTGTAGGATCTACCGTTATGTATGCGTTTATGCAAGCAACCGGTTTGGTAAATGATCATGAGGTTAGGTGTTTTAGGTATGATGAAGTTTGAAACTAGCAACCAAAAATTACTTCAAATATTCCAAGAACACATCTCTCGAAATATCTTCTGCACCCAATCGTTCTAGATGATTGGTATACACCTGGCAATCTATTAATTGATAATCGGTATTTTGAATAAAAGTGATAAAGGCTACTTTACTGGCATTGCTAACTTTAGCAAACATACTTTCGCCACAGAAAACACCATTTCCTAAATCGACACCATAAAACCCACCAACTAATTCACCTTCTTGCCAAACCTCAACAGATTTTGCGTAGCCAGCCTTATGTAATTCATTATATGCCATTATCATACTATCGGTAATCCAAGTTCCTGCTTGACCATTGCGTTTGGCTTTGGAACATTCGGTAATGACTTGATTAAAATTTTGATTGATAGACACGGTAAAATCGGCATTTCGCAATACCTGTTTCATACTTTTTGACACTTTTAAGTTTTCTGGAAACAACACAAAACGTGGATCTGGCGACCACCATAAAATTGGCTGACTGCCCTCAAACCAAGGAAAAATCCCCAATTGATAAGCAAGTAGTAATCGTGGCACGGATAAATCGCCTCCAATGGCCAGTAAGCCGTCTTCATTTGCTTGTGAAACGGGTGGAAACCATAAATCTTGATTTAGAAATTGCATAAAGAAATAATAATAAACTATCTAGTTGATTGTTGGCGCCTAGTCGCAAACTATTTTGAACTTTTCATTAGGCTTCCACTGCACTCAACCTGACTGCATAAGCGTAATCAAAATTTATATTCAAAATGAACTCATGAATTGTAAAAAACAAAAACCTCAACATTAAAAAACATTGAGGTTTATTATACGTCATTTTACCGGAAATTAGAAAGGTAAATCGTCGTTATCTTCTTCATTTAAATCGTCTGCAGGTGCAAAAGCTTGTGCTGGTGGTACTGGTGGCATTTCTGGGTTTGAAGCATCTGCTTGAGCTGCTTCAATACGCCATCCTTGAATAGAGTTGAAATACTTGGTTTCACCTTGTGGGTTTACCCATTCGCGACCGCGTAAATTAATACTGATTTTAACTTGTTGTCCAGCTTGAAAACTATTTAATAAATCCGTTTTATCTTGAACAAATTCTACCATAATATGTTGTGGGTACTGCTCTTCTGTTGTAACGACTACTTCTCTTTTTCTAAAGCCATTACTCCCAAACGTTTGCGTTTCTCCAATAACTTTAATTCTTCCTTGTACTTCCATTGTAATTTAATTTTCTGTGTTATGATAATAATATTTTCCAGGCACTATCTAAATCGCCGAAGCTTAAATAGTTTTTTGCCAATTTATGTTTTTTTCTATGATTTGCTTCTTTAATATTAGGGTGATGTTCACTTACAGCTTCCAAAAACTCCTGAACGGCTTCTGGTGTTGGTAAACTTTCTACATTTCCTAACATGCCTAATTCATTTCCTGTTAAAATCATGCTGTTTTTTACATGGTCTGGCATTTGATCCACACCAATTCCTAACGTTGATAATGGTTTTGGAATTTCAAAAAAACCGTTTTTGGCACGACTGTAGTAACTACCACCAGCTCTTGCAACTAAATCTAGTTTTTCCTGATTAATTTGATCGTTTTCGTCTAAAATGTCTTCTTCCAAATGAAGTTTTACAACCTCACAAATAATTAAATTTCCAGCGCCTCCTTCGGTACCTAAATGTATCACATCATTCACCTTACATTCTAATTGAACCGGAGATTCAGCAACACGAAATGGTTTTACCAAATCCGATTTTAGCATACTAAAACCTGCCTTTTCAAACTCATTTACTCCTAAAGGATATTCCGTACTGCTTAATGACGTTTGATGCACCATATCAAAACTCACCACATTAATAACCACTTCTTTAGTAGCTAAAATATTTTCCAAGGTATGCTTCGTCGTATTATCACGAACACGTCGTGCTGGTGAAAAAATTAGAATTGGTGGATTAGCACTAAATACATTAAAGAAACTAAAAGGCGCCAAATTTGGGTTTCCATCGGCATCAACGGTACTAGCAAACGCAATAGGCCTTGGAGCCACAGCACTTAACAGATAACCGTGTAACTTGCCTGTTGATAATTCTTTAGGTTCGTATGAAATCATGAAAACTTTATTATTTTGCACAAATGTAATTAATCTAATAACGAACTAAAAACGATTTGGTTATCATCTCACACAATATTATCAACAGATTTCCATTATATTAACATTCCAAAATAAACCTATGCTTTTTTCTAAATACCGAAATATAACACGCTACATCATTGTTGCAGCAAGTTTTGTTATTATATCCTTGATTCTGTGGAATACCTTTGTGTTTTTTCAGCATTTTAAAGAGGAACAACGTCAGAAGATGGACATTTGGGCATTAGCCCAAACAGAATTTCAAAAAAACATGTTGGAAGATGATGTAAATCCGATGGTTTCTCGCGTTTTAATAAGTAAAAATGACAACCAGATAGTTGTTATTAATGCTGAAGGAGCTATTGGACTGACCAATAATGTTGAAGAAAGATATTTGAAAAATGATGCCAGCACTAAAAGGCTTATCGCAAATTTAGAGGCTGAAAACAAACCTATTGAGCTTTCCTACATTGATCCTAAAACGAACCAAAAAATAAATGATGGCTATTTATATTACGGCAACTCACCTTTAATAAATAAACTAAAATATTATCCACTTGCTTTATTACTGATTATTATATTATTTGGTGCAGTTGCCTACTTTTTTTACCGCAGTACAAAAATTGCCACACAAAACAAATTATGGTCTGGTATGGCCAAAGAAACAGCGCATCAAATAGGTACGCCATTATCATCTTTAATTGGCTGGACAGAAATACTTAAAACCGAACAGGTAAATCCGGAATACATTCTAGAAATAGAAAAAGATATTAGTCGCCTGCAAACTATAACGGAACGTTTTAGTAAAATAGGCTCCTTACCAAAACTAGAAAAAGCGGATATTGTTGCAGAAACATTAGAGTCTTATGACTATCTAAAAACGCGTTCTTCTAAACTTATTGAATTTGAAATTTCAGTTCCCGAAAACCCTATTTACGTTAAATTAAACAAACAGCTTTTTAGTTGGACTATTGAAAATTTAGTGAAAAATGCCATCGACGCCATGCGTGGAAAAGGAAAATTAGTTATTACTATTACGCAATTAGAAGATAATGTAAAAATAACCATTACAGATACCGGAAAAGGACTAATTAGAAGTCAATTTAACCGTATATTTGACCCTGGATTTACAACCAAAAAACGCGGTTGGGGATTAGGCTTATCATTAGCCAAGCGCATTATTGAAGAATTCCATAACGGTAAAATTTATGTGCTTGAATCTGAAATTGACAAAGGAACCAGTATGCAAATTCTTTTAAAAACAACGTAACTATGGACAATCGATTTATAACTATTAAGGAAGTTGCAATTAATAATAATTGTCCAGAATGCTATAATACCAATGGTTTACATTTTACGTTTAAGCAGAAATTTGTGGAAACATCCTTTTATAAATCCTTAACCACTGAAACAGCACATGAACTTTTCTGTAAAACCTGTGAAACAACTATCTATCCTGTAAATTGGACCGATGATATTGATCGTGTTTTTGATTATCACAAACGTGCTTTTGTACCTAAAAAAGCGTCCTTTAAATTAAAGAAATCAGCGTGGATTGGTATTGGCGTCTTAATCGGAATTATAGTCGTTGGTATTGGCGCAACCGTATTATTAAGTTAGATTTATAGATACGAGCGAATAGCTTTTGCTACGTTCTCAAAATCCTGTTCTGTTAATTTCTCTTTTGAAATAAAGCGCGCATCTTCCATAGTATTTAGCGGAATTAAATGCACATGAGCATGCGGAATTTCCAAACCAATAACCGTTAAACCAACACGTTTACAAGGCACAGCTTTTTCAATTGCTAATGCAATTTGTCTGGAAAACTCCAATAAACCATGATAGGTAACTTCATCTAAATCAAACAACTTATCCACTTCCTGCTTTGGGATACAGAGTGTGTGTCCTTTTGCATTTGGGTTAATGTCCAAAAAAGCGAAATAATCGTCAGTTTCCGCAATTTTATAACACGGAACGTCGCCATTAATTATTTTTGTGAATAGGGTTGCCATAGTTTGCTATTAGTATACCTGTAAATATAAAAAGATTCCCGCTTTAAGGGAATCTTTTCAAGAATAATTTCGTGTTTACTTTTTTCTATCTACCAATATAGACCTTTGAATTTGTTATCTAGAAATTTCTAAAATATCAAACTTCATAACACCATTTGGCACTTGTACTTCGGCTACTTCGCCAACGGATTTTCCTAAAAGGCCTTTTCCAATTGGTGAGTTAACAGATAACTTTCCGGAAGCTAAATCGGCTTCACCATCAGCAACCAAGGTATAGGTCATTTCCATTCCGTTAGTCTGATTTTTTATTTTGACTTTAGAAAGCACCAATACTTTGGTGTTATCCAATTGCGATTCATCAATAACTCTAGCGCCTGCCAACGCACTTTCTAATTTGGATATTTTCATCTCCAACATACCTTGTGCTTCTTTGGCTGCATCGTACTCGGCATTTTCACTTAAATCACCTTTGTCTCGCGCTTCAGCAATGGCTTGCGATGCTTTTGAACGCTCTACATCTTTTAATTGGCGTAACTCTTCACGTAAACGCTTTAATCCTTCCGGTGTATAATAAGATACTTTACTCATAATTTCATGTTTTATAATAATAAAAGATGCTGAAAACAAATGGACAACGAGCGCCAAATCTGTTCAGCATAAAAAAATCCCGCTTGCACGAGATATATACAAAGCTACACAATTTTTTTGATACCTGTAAGTTTACTTATTGTTATTACTATGATAAGTAGCTTACTTTTAATCGTTTTGAGTAGCAAAATGCAAGTTAGCTAAATATACGAAATTTTTAATACGTTTGGGTTTTTGTTGTAAATTGCCCTGAAAATATAATTGGTTATGAAATATCTGTTTTTGCTTGTTTTTGCGTTTGTGGTTTTTACGTCTTGTAATAAAAATGATGATGATAACGTGCGCCAAAATGAATTTTTACCAAACTACACATTTGACACTGGTAATTTAATAAACACCAATTTACCGCAGTATAGCGATATGGAATTCCCAAACAATTATGTGATATTAAACAATAATTACGGCATTAATGGTGTGGTGGTTTTTTATGCAGGTGGAAATAATTATAATGCTTTTGAATTATCTGACCCAAATCACGCCATTCGCGATTGTTCGAAATTAACCGTTACAGGCGTTATTGCAACATGCAGTTGCGATGATGCAAACGCTTATGATATTTTAACGGGTCAACAACAAGAAGGCACAACAGGACAATACGGTTTAAAACGCTATTTTGTTGAAAAATCTGGGAATATTATTCGGGTTTATAATAATTAGACACCACGTATTTATCAAAATGACTTGCTAAAGCTAAAACTGCCTAAAAACGATAATTTGTTTTTAGGCAGTTTTTTAATTTATGAGATTATTTTACACACATAATCTTCTTAAAACTTCATGGTCATTCCCAATAAAAAATTAGTAGTTGCTTGTGGATAAAAACCAGCACCTTCAATAGTTGACACTTGTGGTGGATTAGACCATGTGTCATCATAGGTATAGTAATATCCGTTAGATGCATACTTAACATTAAATAGGTTGTTAACCAATCCTGAAAACAAAATTGACTTTAAAAATGGTTTAGTGTTTTCATCTCTTCGGAAAGACATTTCGTAATTAACACTAAAATCATTTACAAAATAACTATCTAATTTGGAGGCTGCAGCCTCGGTATTACTCATAAATTGCTCGCCAACATACTTACTTAAAAGTGTTAACTGTAAATTAGTAATCGGTTGAAATGTTAAGGCATTAGAAGCAATCCATTCTGGTGAAAAGGAAATATCCGTTTTACCAAAATTTACCAAACTACCGTCAAACTCTGTAATCGTTTCCTTGTTTTTATTGGAACTCCATGTTACACTTGGCTGTAATCGCCATTTTTCTGCTATTTGAAAGGCTGCTTCCACCTCTAACCCCAATCGGTGACTATCACCGCTATTGGTACGAATTGGGTTTCCAGACTGATCAATATTTCCTGTTAAAACTAATTGCTCGTTATATAACATGTAATAGGCATTTACATTAAACCGGAACTTTTCATTATTATGTCGCCAACCTAATTCAAAATCATTTAATTGTTCTGGTTTTACGTCTGCATTGTTTTCAAAATCATCACGACTTGGTTCACGATTTGCCCGAGCATATGAGAAATACATACTGTTTTCTGCATTCAAATTATAGTTAATTCCCGCTTTAGGATTAAAAAAGGCGTAATTTTCATCGACATTAAAAACATTTCGATCCGAATCAATTCCATTAACCTCATAATCCACTAAACGCATTTGTAAATCGGCAAACAAACTGATTTTATCATTTAGTTTAAAAGTACCTTTTCCGAAGAAATTGATATCTGTTTTTAAACCTTTATTATCATAATAACGATCCGTATTCATGCTATTACTGGCAAATTGCGCCCAAATAATTTCACCAAAATGGCCACCATCATAATAACTGTATGAGCCTCCAAAAAGCACATCTAACTGATTATTTTTATAGTTGGCATTCGCATTTACTACAAAGAAATCATTATCCAACCAACGTCGTCTTACCAAATCCGTTTCCGAAATCGTATCTGTTACAATTATAATCTCATTTAAACCATAATCGGCAAACTCGGCATCTTCTTTATATTGCTCGAAATAACCTCGTCCAGCCGTATAATTCAAAGCCATATTGGTGGACCAATTATTATCAATACGCTGATTCCAATGCAGTTGATAATGGTCCTGTTGATAATTATCTACTTCATTTTCGTAAAACTGGGTATTGCCATTTTCATCGGTATACTCACCAGCTGTATTATAGGTTCGGTCATTGTCCAATTTGTCTTTATCCTCCAGACCATTCCAAGACTGATAGGTTATTTCCTTACCCGAAAATGTTATGGCTTTTATTAAAGTATTTGTCGATTTATAAGATCCTTGAAGGAAATAAGATTTCAAATTAGAAGTCGCACGATCTATATAACCATCCGATTTAATATTTGATAGACGTCCCGCAAATTCTATATGGTCATTCAGCAAGCCTGTGCTAAATTTCAAGGTGTGTTTTCGGGTATTAAAACTACCGAAAGAATTGGCAAATTCCCCATAAGCTTCTTGGGAAACGGCGTCTGTTAGCACATTAACACTGGCACCAAAAGCACCAGATCCATTTGTGGATGTTCCTACACCACGTTGCAATTGTAAACTCTCAACCGATGAGGCGAAATCGTTTAAATTCACCCAAAAGGTTCCTAATGATTCAGCATCATTATACGGGATTCCATTAATAGTTACGTTTGTAGATTGCGCATTAATACCACGCACGCGAATGCCTGTATAACCAACGCCTGCTCCTGCATCCGAAGTGGTAACCACAGACGGTAGAAAGTTTAATAGAATAGGAATATCCTGCCCCAAATTCCGCTTTTCAATAGCTTCCTTAGAAAGATTGGAATGTGTAATTGGCGAGTCCGCTTTTACACGAACCGAGCGCACTAAAACTTCATCAAGTGTTTCTAGTTTTGTGGAATCCTGCGGTTTTTCTTGTGAAAAAACACCAAGAGAAGTCGTTAAAAAAATGGAAAGCACACTTGCTTTTTGAAAATGATGCCAGCGAAAAACTGACGCGTTGTTGAATAAAAATTTCATCCGATAAAAATAAATTTAGCGAATAAAAAGAGGTAATTATTCTGATTAAAAATTAATTTTTTTGTTGCCATGCGCAATCACGCACAACATTACAAAATTGTTGTTATTTTCCTAAACAGCATTACCTGTTCTAGGTTCAATGGGTATGATCTCAGCCGTTATTGGGCACCCCTTTATGAGAACGCTGCAAAGGTAGTTAACAATGTATAATTAGCAAGTAATAATGAGAAATTATTAATTTAAACATCCGGTGGTTTCCTATTTGCCTTTTTATCAGCTTGTTTTTTCTTGTTGGAAAGACGTTTGAGTTTCACTGCTCTTGGAACCTTGGTTGGTCTGCGATTTTTTGGCACAATCAACCCTTGCTTTATTAACTCTAAAAAGCGTTTAATAACCAAGTCCTTATTTTTATGTTGACTGCGGCTATCGTCACTAGATAGTATTAATATTCCTTCCGTTGTTAACCGATTATCTAACTTTTTAAGAAGACGGGCTTTTTGGTTTTCTGAAAATACTTGTGAATTTGGTAAATCCCAACTCAATACCACTTTAGAGGATGTTTTGTTTACATGCTGACCACCAGCACCCGAACTTCTAATCGCTTTAAATGATAATTCCGTTATAAGAAATGCTGCATCAAACATATTATTTTAGCTGATGTGGTGACTTTAATAAATCGTTTACTGTTTTAACTGGATTGAAGGTAATGAGTGGCACTTCAACAAAAATTGTATTCCAATTGGCCATGCTTCCATTCCATAAACCTGGCAACTCCAAAGCTTTTAAATCCTTTCCTAATCGTGTTTTTTTGGTAATAAAAGCGGCTCTATGATCTATAAACTGGGTGAGATCAAATTTATTTCCTTTGTAATCTTTAACACCACAAACCAAATCGACAGGATTAAAATGTGTGGCATTTTTTAAAATACTTTTTTGATGTTTATTCTTTTGATTTATTTGAGCCGACTCTACAATTTGAAGTGAAATAGTTCCACTTTCATCTTTAACCCAAAAGGGCCCACCTCCAGGTTCACCTTCATTTTTAACCATACCACAAACACGAATTGGTCGGTTTAATTTACTCTGAAGATATTCTATTTGAAACTTTTCTGCATATTTTTCAAATTCAGTAGAAATTTTTACCTGCATTTTTTTTGTTAAAAACCGTGCGATTTCAATGATTGTTTCGTGGGACAATTCGCCTTTATCAATTAATTCTAAATACTGAAATGCCTGCTGTTGAATTTCCATCAGAATCCCAGCCAATATCTTTTTATTCTTGGCTACTTCATTTTTATACTTATAAACAACCACATTATCAATGTTTTTAATAAAGATAATATCGGCATTCAAATCGTTTAAATTTTTAATTAACGCACCATGTCCTGATGGACGAAATAACAAATCGCCGTTCTCTAATCTGAAAGGCTCATCTTTAGGTGTAACAGCTATTGTATCGGTTGATTCTTTTTGATACGAGAATGAAATATCGAATTGAGAATTGGTTTTACGTTCTACTTTATCTTCTATTCTTGAAAACTCATTACTAAATTTATCCTTATGACTTTCTGAAATGGTAAAATGCAATTTTGCTTGCTTATTGCAACACGCATACAATGCAGATTCAAATAAATGTTCCTCAAAAGCTGTAGAAATAATTTGGTTTTTATATTCGTGAAACGGCAATAATCCTTTTGGTGAATTGCCATAATTTAAACCGTCCTCGTCTAACATAGCTTTTACAAATAATTGCGAGCGGTAACTAACATCTAAATCGGCGTAGTTTGGATAGGTTTTATTTAACAACTCCAAGACTTCAAAATAGAATGGAAATTTTTCTAAACCAACAAAGAAAATATGTAAACTTTTATCATCGCGCGTATTCAAATACGAATTAATAGTTTGTTCAGCTGGATCATATTCTTCCAAAAACTGAAACAGAAATTTAAACATTCGAGTTGCTGCTCCTGATGCGGGAACAAATTTTACAATATCAAATTGGTCTTTATTTTCATCAAAAAATGCCACAAGGTTTTCAACTTCCGAATTATTTAGGCTTAAAATACCATCTCCAACTGTTGCGGCTGCCACCAAATGTGAAAATGGCAAACCGGAAACGAAGGTTTCAAGCTGTTTGTTGACACCTTCCACAGTTAAACCCTTTGACTCTATTTGTTTTATGTCCTTTTCAGAAAAAGTCATATCTTACTTTTTAATAATTCATTAATATGCTTTACGGCAACTTCAAAACGATTTGTTAGATTTCCACTTAGTAAAATATAGGGCTTTTGGTGAATTTCTAACGCCTTTTGAAACGCTTGAAACATCGTTTCTCTTTCATGCGGTTTATCGCGAATGCCATCGGGTTCCCATGGCAGATCAATATTAGTTAAAAAATAAAGATTATAGTAATTTTCTGTGGCAAATTTATTTAAGCGCTCTGAAGTAAAGTCCTGATAGTAAGCTTCACTATATACTTTTGTTTCTAACAAGTCGGTATCACAAATTAGTAATTTATCTGCTTGCTTAGTCAATTTGTTTTCTAAAGCCATTTGGCCTTCCGCAATGGGCAAAACATCATCTTGGGTTAATACCTCATGTAATTTTGCTTTATTTTCAGCATAAATCCTAGAAAATTCTGGAACCCAAAGTGTATTAAAATGAGTCGCCAATTTTTTAGCAAGAATGGTTTTTCCTGTTGACTCAGGACCAAACAGGACAATTTTTATGCAATGACTCTCGTCTTGTTTAAGTGTTTCTTCCATGCTAAATAACCATAAATTGCTAATACTGTAAAACCTAAATACTGTAAACTTGTAAAGGTAAATCCTTTGTAAAAATATAAGGGGACTGAAATAAGATCACCTACAATCCAGAAAATCCAATTTTCAACTTTTCGTTTTGCCATGAGATACATTCCGGCAAAAAATATGGCAGTTGTAAGAATATCAACATACGACACCCAACTACTCCATTTATTAAAAATTTGATAAATAACAGCAACACAAATTACCGCTGCAACGGCAATTCCAATTGAAGTCTGTTTATCCCTTTTATTCCATGATGTAATTGGTGTTTCATGCGTATCATCTATTTTACGTGTCCAAATATACCAACCATAAATACTCATTATAAAATAGTAGGCGTTAATAATCATATCGCCTAATAGTGCCCATTTAGACAATAAATATACAAAGATACTTGTGCTAATAATACCGGTTGGAAACACAAAAATATGGTTCTGTTTAGAATACCAAACGGATAGAAACCCAAAAACAACCGCAATAATCTCAAGTACAATATCTAGAGTATCATAATCGCTGTACTGACCAAACAGGTAATCAAAAATGAGGCTCATAATCTTGTCTATCTGATTTGACTATTTTCATGTGTAGCAAACCGCGTTCAATTAATTCAAAGGCTTCTTTTATTTCAACGGTTAAAAGTTTCATAACCGCATCATAATCGCCATAAACCTGCGTGCTTAATGGGTTTTCAAGGACTTTTAAATGAGATGCTCGTAATTTTTTTATAAAATGAATGATGGCTGGTTCATAGTCATCATGCAACGGTGTTAAGGTTAATTCTACGGATATTTTCATGTTTATTTGCCGCGAAAGCGGTAATCTTTTTAATGTTTGTACTTATTTTAAATTTAAAACCTTACAACCCGCTTGAGGCAACATTAACAATCTTGAAGTTCTTCAAAAAAAGACTCATCATTTTCAAAAGCCGTTCCTATAACTACTAAATCGGCTCCAGCTTGGTAGGCTTGATTTAATTGTTTTAAATTTCGAATTCCGCCGCCCACAATTAAGGGAATGCTAATATTGGTTTTTATTTTTTCAATTATCTTCTTGGATACCGGTTGCAATGCACCACTCCCAGCTTCCAAATATATAAGTTTCATTCCAAGTAATTCGCCAGCTGTGGCTGTATCTGCTATTAATTGGATGTTATTATTTTGTAATGGTGTTGTATTGGTTACACGTTGTACGGCTGTTTGTTTGCCATTTTCAATTAAGATATAACCGGTTGAAATAATTTCTAAATTTGAATTTTTCAATTTCGAAATGGCTTGAACATGCTTACCAATTAAATAGTCTGGATTTCTACCTGAAATCAGTGATAAAAATAAGAGTGCATCGGCTTGATTTGTTATTTGTCCTACATCACCAGGGAATAATAAAAGTGGTAATTGGGTGTGTTTTTTAATTTCTATTACCAAAGCTTCTGTTAATTGCGCTGCAACCACACTTCCACCAACAAAAATATGTGTGGCTCGAGACGCATTTACCTTTTCTATAAATTTAGCAACGGCATTTAAATCCATTTTATCAGGATCGATTAAAACGGCTAATAATTTTTCACCTTTAAAAGTAGCTTGTAAAATGTGATTATAAATAGTCTTCATTACTTAATTGGTAAGGCAAAAGCACAGGTAAAACCTTCAAATTCTAAAAAATTAGTATCGAAACTATGTTTACTGTTATCATAATCTATCCAAGCGCGTGTTTCGGAATCTAATATTTCAAAAGGAATTACCAGTGTATGCTGTAAAAAACTCAACCCAGGAGTAGCAAACAATTTATAAAGGGATTCTTTAATACACCAAATAACGGTTAGTTTCCGAATATAATCCTCGGCATCTTTTTGCAAATATTGACTTTCATAATCCATAAATTTATGAGCAATAACACCAATTTTGTCACGTTGCTTTTCAATATCAATGCCTACTAAATGATCACTAACCACCACTCCAGAAAATGTAAAGGAATGCGTAATAGAAATATATTTCCCGTCCTTTAAATGCGGCTTACCATTTTCATCGTAATACAAATCGGTATCGGTATAACCAAATTCGGCAAGCAAATGTCTAACACTTAAAAAACCACGTTGGTGCAGCTCACTTTTCATACTTAAAACGCGGCTTAAACTTTCGGGTTTTAAGGTAAGTGGCTGAATTAAATCGTCATAAGATTCTTCTATCTTCCAGATTTTAACAGTAGTTTGTGAGTTGGGAATAAGGGTTTTATAAAGCGGCATTTAATATTCTAAAAGTTATTAGTTATCTTTGCACTGCCTAAAGCAGCTTTAGTAAATGTGACAAGCGAATTTAACTATTTTAAGTCCTTTTGCCAAAGTTGTTAGGCTATAATAACATTAAGAAAAAAATACTATGACTACAAAAACAGTTGCTTACGTACCAAATAAGGTAAAAGATATGTCGCTTGCGGCTTGGGGAAGAAAAGAGATGGATTTAGCTGAAGCAGAAATGCCAGGATTAATGAGTCTACGTGAAGAATACAAAAATGAACAACCACTTAAAGGTGCACGTATTGCAGGTTGTCTGCACATGACGATCCAAACAGCAGTTTTAATAGAAACATTACAAGCTTTAGGCGCTGAAGTTACATGGAGTTCATGTAATATTTTCTCTACCCAAGATCAGGCAGCAGCAGCTATTGCAGCAGCAGGAACGGCTGTTTACGCCTGGAAAGATATGACCGAAGAAGAATTTGATTGGTGTATTGAACAAACCTTATTTTTTGGTGAAGACAGAAAACCACTAAATATGATTTTAGATGATGGTGGCGATTTAACTAATATGGTTTTAGACAGGTACCCAGAATTGGCTGCGGGCATTAATGGCCTTTCAGAAGAAACAACTACAGGTGTACACCGTTTATACGAACGTGTAAAAGCTGGAACATTACCCATGCCAGCTATAAATGTAAATGATTCGGTTACAAAATCGAAATTCGATAATAAATATGGCTGTAAAGAAAGTGCTGTAGATGCTGTACGTCGTGCAACAGATATTATGTTAGCTGGAAAGCGCGTAGTGGTATGTGGTTATGGCGATGTTGGTAAAGGTACCGCTGCCTCTTTTAAAGGTGCTGGAAGTATTGTAACCGTTACAGAAATCGATCCTATTTGTGCGCTTCAAGCTGCCATGGATGGTTTTGAAGTTAAGAAATTAGAAACTGTTGTTGGAAATGCCGATATTGTTATTACCACTACAGGAAATAAAGACATCGTTCGTGGTGAGCATTTTGAAGCCATGAAAGACAAAACAATAGTTTGTAACATCGGACATTTTGATAACGAAATTGATATGGCTTGGTTAAACAAAAACCACGGTCATACCAAAGATGTTATTAAGCCACAAGTTGATAAATATACCGTAAACGGAAAGGACGTTATTATTTTAGCACAAGGACGCTTGGTAAATTTAGGTTGTGCAACTGGTCATCCAAGTTTTGTAATGAGTAACTCATTTACAAACCAGACTCTAGCACAAATTGAATTGTGGACAAATAAAGACGCTTATAAAAACGAGGTATATATGCTACCAAAACATTTAGATGAGAAAGTAGCTAAATTGCACCTTGAAAAAATTGGTGTAGAGCTTACCGAACTTAAAGACGATCAAGCCAAGTATATTGGTGTAGCTGTTGAAGGTCCTTATAAGCCAGAATACTACAGATACTAGAAAAAGACCGCTTGCGACTCTAGAACATAGACCGCTTCGCTTTTAGATATTATATAAAATCCCAAGCAGTCATGTTTGGGATTTTTTTTGGACAATTGCCAATTCGCTAAAAGCTACGTAGCACCACGCCTTCCACTGTATCTTTTTATCGTACCTCAAAAAAGGATGCCGTTACAAATGCATAGCATTCACGATTTCTTATTTATTAAAGTAGAAATGCAAGAGTAATCCTTATCGCAAAAAGCAACTAAACCATAGCTTTTAAATACGTAACTTCGTTTTGTAAAACACTATATCCATGAGCTCAAAAAAACTATATGAATTAATAAACAAGTTAGAAAACTACATAAATCAGCATGACGTTGCTAATCCAAAAATTTCAAAAGCAACTGTTGGCTGGCACATAGACCATAGCTGCAAAGTAATTAATCAAGTTGTTTTAACATTACAATCATCAGATCCGGCTTTATATAAAAATGATTTCAGCTTTTTAGGAAAGCTTTTTTTTACATTAGGGTTTTTCCCGAGAGGAAAGGCAAAGGCACCAAAAAACGTTAAACCACCTGAAACTATTTCACAAAAAGACCTTATAAAACAATTGCAAGAAGCACGAACAAATATTGACATCATTCCTGATTTAGATAAAAACGCCTTTTTTAAGCATCCGCTTTTTGGGGACGTAAACAAAAAAAGAATTTATCGATTTTTAGAATTACATACCAATCATCATGTGAAGATTATACGTGATATTCTAAAATAATCATAAATTAAATACATTGTTAAAAAACAAAAACCCTTTCTGTTTCCAGAAAGGGTTTTATATGTTTTAAAGAAATTGTTTAATTAAGCCTCGAAAGGTTCAATAGAAACATAAGATTTGTTGTCTTTTTTCTTTGTAAATTTAACAAGTCCGTCCACTTTAGCGTGTAACGTGTGGTCTTTTCCACCATACACATTTTCACCTGGGTGATGTGTATTACCTCTTTGTCTTACGATGATATTTCCAGCAACAGCAGCTTGTCCACCAAAAATCTTAACGCCTAAACGTTTTGATTCTGATTCTCTACCATTCTTCGAACTACCAACTCCTTTTTTATGAGCCATTGTCTTAAGGTTTTATTTTATTAATAATAACGAAATTATTTCTCAATTCCGCCGTCTAATCTGTCTTGTAATTCTTTAAGTTCATCCCACTTACCTTCAGCAGCTAAAGCCGCTTGTTTTGGCCAAGTGTCAGTCACAATGTGAGCTAATCTTGAACTTGCATCTGTTAACACAGTGCTTAATGCTTCAGGGGTTGCCTTTGCAATTTTAGCAAAAGTTTCAAATCCTGCATTTACCAAAGCTTCAGCAGCTTTTGGTCCAGCACCTTCAATTTTCTTTAAATCGTCTGCTTTAGCAGTTGATTTTTTAGGAGCTGCTTTTGTAGCCTCTTCCTTTTTAGCTGGTGCAGCTTTTTCAGCTTTCACTGTTTTCTCTGCTTTAGCTGGTTTTGCTTTTTCGGTTTTTTCAGCTTTTTTGCCTCCCGACGCTGCAATGCTCTCAATTACGATTTCCGTTAAAGATTGTCTGTGTCCGTTTTTTACACGGTAACCTTTACGTCTTTTCTTTTTGAAAACAATAACTTTATCACCTTTAAGGTGCTTTAATACTTTTGCTCCTACTAGAGCTCCGGTTATAGCTGGGGCGCCTACAGTTATATTGTCACCATCTGCAATTAAAAGAACGTTATCGAAAGAAACTTCCTTACCTTCTTCTGTTGCTAAACGATTAACAAAAACTCTTTGGTCTTTTTCAACTTTAAATTGATGCCCTGCTATCTCTACAATTGCGTACATAGCGTAACGTTTTTATTAAATTAGTTTATTAATCTGCTAACCTCACGGAAAGCGGATGC
Source organism: Bizionia hallyeonensis (assembly GCF_042657385.1). Lineage (NCBI taxonomy): Bacteria > Pseudomonadati > Bacteroidota > Flavobacteriia > Flavobacteriales > Flavobacteriaceae > Bizionia > Bizionia hallyeonensis. The sequence goes on from NZ_JBHSLA010000001.1 coordinate 271,083, forward strand.
AAATATACTGCTAAATAATTAAACTACAAACGTTTTGTTTAAATTACGAAATATTCCAGCTTTTTTTGAAATACTGCATCACCGTAAATGCCGAAATTACGGTTGTGGCCACACCCATTATGCCAACAACAAAGGTCATAACACCAACACTAACTGGCGCGCCAAAGTCTATAAAAGATAAAACTTGCGATACAAAATCGCTATTAATTTCGGTTATGTAAAGTAAAAAGAAAAATGTAAAAACAACAGTAGCAACAAAACCTGTTATTAAACCTGCTACAAAGCCATTAGAGTATGTGAATTTATCGCCTTGCTCCAGTTTATAATAACGAACGGTTTCAAAAATCCCGAAAGCCGTAATAACCGCATTTAAAAAACTAAAAACCGGATTTGTATGTTTATCTATTAGTGCTAGAATTAAAAAGTAAGCAATTAATACAGCACTGGTAATAAGGCCAAACCTTACTGGTAAGATTACGTTTTTCATAAGTCAATGTATTTTTGTTTCTCTTAAATTTCGTGAAAATTTATGGCAAATAATAATTTGTTTATGTTTTTTTAACAATTATGATAAAAGCAATAAGTATTTCTTATTTTTGAAACATTGTAACATATTGAATACATAACAGACATATTACATGTCATTTAACAAAAACAAAAACACATGAAAAAAGGATTATTAACTTTTTCTGCATGTTTGCTAGCCATTATTACTAGTGTTGCACAAGAAGTGAAATTTGAAGAATTTGATTTAGATAATGGATTACACGTTATTCTGCATCAAGACAATACCGCACCTGTAGTTTCTACTTCGGTGATGTATGACGTAGGCGGAAAAGATGGAGACAGAAGCCGTACTGGATTTGCTCACTTTTTTGAGCATTTATTATTTGAAGGCTCTGAAAATATTGGTCGTGGTGAATTCATGAAAATTATTCCAGCTAATGGTGGAACGTTTAATGCCAATACATCACAAGACAGAACCTATTATTATGAAATATTTCCTTCTAACAAATTAGAATTGGGCCTATGGTTAGAATCTGAACGTATGCTACACCCTGTTATTGATCAAGTTGGTGTGGACACACAAAATGAGGTTGTAAAGGAAGAAAGACGTCAAAGTTTTGACAATAGACCTTACGGACAAATTTTAAATACTATTGGCGAAAACTTATTTGTGTTACATCCATACAAAGATTCCAATATTGGCGAGATGGCCCATTTAGATGCAGCTACTCTTGAAGAGTTTATGGCGTTTTTTGATAAATATTACGTTCCTAATAATGCCGTTTTAGTTGTTGCTGGAGATATTGATATTGCCAAAACCAAAGGATTAGTAAAAGATTATTTTGGAGCCGTAAAAAAAGGTCCAGACGTTGTACGTAACTTCCCGACTGAAGCACCAATTACTGAAACTGTTAAAGCTACTACATACGACAAGAACATTCAAACACCAGCAATTATTGCAGCGTATAGAGGCCCAGGAATGGCTACTAAAGACGCACGTGTATTGGATATGATTTCGTCATATTTAAGTGGTGGTAAGAGTTCGGTATTATATAAAAAATTAGTAGATGAGCAAAAACAAGCATTAACTGTTCAAGCCATAAACCTTCCTCAAGTTGACTATAATATTTTTGCGTTATTCGCTTTACCATTAGGTGACCAAGTAACTATTCAAACTTTATTATCGGAAATGGATGAGGAAATTGTAAAAATTCAAAATGAATTAATTTCAGAACGCGATTATCAAAAACTTCAAAATCAGTTTGAAAATCAGTTTGTAAATTCTAACTCTAGTATTTCTGGAATTGCTAATTCATTAGCTACTTATTATTTATTATATGGTGATGTAAACTTAATTAATAATGAAATAGACATTTACCGTTCTATTACTAGAGAAGATATCCAAAACGTTGCTAAAAAGTACTTAAATCCAAACCAACGCGTAGAAATAGATTACTTACCAAAAAAAGACGATCAATAAGATGAATACATATACTATAAAAATGAAACTATCTGCTTTTGTTGTCCTGTTCTTTATCGCTCTAAGCGTTTCAGCTCAAATAGACCGATCTAAACAACCAAAAGCTGGACCAGCTCCAAAAATTACTTTAGAGGAACCTGGCGAATTTGAATTGAAAAACGGCTTAAAAGTTTTAGTTGTTGAAAACCATAAATTACCACGTGTTTCCTATTCATTACGAATAGATAACAGCCCCATTTTTGAAGGTGATATTGCTGGTGTAACTAGCGTATTAGGCTCTATGTTAGGAAATGGAACAACATCCATTCCAAAGGATGCCTTTAATGAAGAAATTGACTTTTTAGGTGCTAGTCTTAATTTAGGTTTTGGAAGCGGTTTTGCTAGTTCATTAACGCAATATTCAGAACGTATTATGGAATTAATGGCAGATGCTGTTATTAATCCATTATTAACCGAAGAAGAGTTTGAAGCGGAAAAAACAAAGCTGATTGAAAACTTAAAAAATAGCGATAAAAACCCGGATGCTATTGCAGGTCGTGTTGGTAGTGCATTATCTTACGGAAAACTACATCCTTATGGCGAGTTTACAACCGAAGAAACAATTAAAAACATTACGTTTGATAATATTAAAGCCTATTACCAACAGTACATGAATCCTGACAACGCCTATTTAGTTGTTATTGGTGATGTTGATTTTAGAACCGTTGAGAAACAAGTAAAGAAATACTTTAAAGATTGGGAAACAGATGCTAGTGTATCCACTACAATTCCAAAAACAGCAGAAAGCTTACCAGTTCCTCAAATCAATTTTATTGATGTTCCTGGTGCAACACAGTCTAATATTTCTGTTACCAACAATGTTTCATTAAAAATGAGTGACCCTGATTATTTCTCGGCCTTAATTGCAAATGAAATACTTGGTGGTGGTGGCGAAGGTTATTTATTTTTAAACCTTCGTGAAAAGCACGGTTACACCTATGGTTCGTACTCCAGATTAGGTGCTAATCGCTATGGCATGTCTCGTTTTAGTACAACTGCCAAAGTTAGAAATACAGTTACAGATAGTGCCGTTGTGGAAACGCTTAAAGAAATTAAACGTATTAATAATGAACCTGTAGATGCAGAGGTATTGCGTAACGTAAAAGCTAAATACACTGGAAACTTTGTAATGGCTCTTGAACGTCCAGAAACTATTGCAAGTTATGCCTTGAATATTAAGTTAAACAACTTACCAAAAGATTTTTACGAAACGTATCTTCAAAAGATAAACGATGTAACTATTGAAGATGTACAAACAGCAGCAAAAAAATATATGCGACCTGAAAATGCGCGTGTTATTGTCGTTGGAAACGGAAGTGAAGTTCTTGAAAACCTTGAAAAAGTAGGCTTACCAATTCGCTATTATGATAAGTATGCGGATTTAACTGAAAAACCAGAATACGAAATCGAAATGCCTGCGGACATGAATGCCAATAAAGTGCTTAACGCCTATATTGACGCTATTGGTGGCAAAGCAAATTTAGATAAGGTTAACTCGGTTTACATTACAGCTGAAGCAGAATTACAACCAGGTGTGGTAATTAATTTAGAAATGAAGAAAACCATAAAGAACCAATCATTACAACAAATAAGCGTTATGGGGCAAACGCAAAAACAAGTTTTAGATGGTACAGCTGGTTATTCGTTTGCGCAAGGTCAACGTAAAGATATGACGGAAGCCGAAGTTAAAGAAGCCCAGGTCGAGTCGTCTCCATTCCCTGAAGTAAACTATCTTAATGGTGGTGTTACTTTAGAGAAAATTGAAAAAATAGAAGGTGAAAATGCCTATAAAATTAAAGTTGACGAAAAAACTTCAGTGTATTACAGTGTTGAAACTGGCTTAAAAATCAAAGAAATTGAGGCTTCAGAAATGGGCCAATCTGCCACTTTCTTTAGTAACTATAAAGATGTATCAGGTGTTAAATTTCCTTTTAAAATTTCACAAACAATGGGTCCAAGAACAATTGACTTCATTGTAGCAGAAATTAAAGTAAATGAAGATGTTTCAGATGCCGATTTCGAATAATTAAACATTAAACATTATATTTTAAAAGCCTGGAGGACACTTCGGGCTTTTATTTTTTTCGCTTATGAGATAAATAAACACCTAGTAAAACAATAAGCGAACCTAAACCTTGCCACAAACTAAAACCTTCACCATCCAAAACGCCCCAAACCAATGCAATAATAGGCATCAAATAAGTGACTGAAGACGCAAAAACTGGTGTAGACATTTGAACCAGTTTATTAAATAGCACTTTTGCCAAAGCCGTCCCAAAAAAGGATAAAATGATGACATAAACCAATGCCATTTTTAAATTTGGATTGGACAAAGTTTCCGTTGTGAAAAAATCTGCAAAAAATAAAGTTATTAAAGCAGGAATAGTAATAACCGCATAATTTCCGGCTGCAATAGCTAAAGGTTTCACATCTTGTAAATAGCGTTTAATAATATTCACATTAGCCGCATACATTACTGTTGAAATTATAACAAAACCAGCATATAAATAGTTTTGTTCCGGATTTAACTCGGCACCTTTTAAAATAAGGATAGCCGTTCCAACAAACCCAATTATCACACCTAAAATTTGACGCTTGGTTGATGCTATTTTAAAAACAGCAAACCCTAATAAAATAGTATTCAATGGCACCAATGAATTTAAAATAGATGCTACAGCACTATCAATTTCAGTTTCTGCAATTGCGAATAGAAAAGCGGGGAAAAAAGATCCTAAAAAACCGGATGCACCAATCCATTTCCATTGGCGTTTATCAATGGTTTTAAGCTTATTAAAACCTACAGCAAGCAAGAAAATTCCTGTAATTATGGTTCTAACAGCACCTAATTGATACGGTGTAAGTCCTAAAAGTGATTTTTTAATGAGAATAAATGATGTACCCCAAATCACGGAAAGCACGACTAAATATAACCACTTACTACTAATTTGCTTCATACAAAAACGGTTCAAGGCACAAAATTCCAATTTTAAATGCAATAAATGGCAATATTTAGTAATTTTGTAATGAACTTAATTACAATTAAAATGAAAACGTTAAAAAATATAGTGACACTTGTTGTACTAGCTTTAGTATTTGCAAGTTGTAAAAATGAAACAGCACCAGAAGTGGTAACGGTTGAAACAGAAACTACCGAAGTAGCTGTGGCCGAATTAGATCCAAATGCGACATACGCAAAAGCAGAATTTACTATAGAAGGGATGACGTGTGCTATGGGTTGTGCAAAAACGATTGAAAAGAAAATGGCTAAAATGGACGGTGTAAAATCGGCTAAAGTTGATTTTGATACACGTTTAGCAATGGTAGAATACGATGAGGCTAAAGTTAATGCTATGTCTTTAGAAGAAGTTGTAAAGAAAGCTGGTGATGTATATTCTGTAAAAGATATGAAAACTGTTGATAGTTTTGATTCTGAAGCTACACCAGATGCTGCTGACAAAAAAGCTTGCGATAAAGATTGTAAAAAAGCATGTTGTGCAGATAAAACAGAAGCCGAAAAAACAGCTTGTGCTGAAGACTGTAAAATGGCATGTTGTGCAGATAAAGCGAAGGCTTAATTACAATTTTATAATATCAAAAAGCCACTCAAATGAGTGGCTTTTTTTATTTCCAGGTTACGGTTTCCATAATATGTTGGATATCCTTTTGCAAATATTTTGCTGCAGGTAAAATAGAATCGAAATTAGGTTTTGCATAAAAATATAAGGATCCTGTTAAAAAATGACTGGTACTGTCCGTTACATAAAACTGGGATTGTGATGCTGCATTACCGCCAACTTCATAAAACATGCCGTAAACCTTTCGCTCTTTATTCTCGTAAAGTTGCTCCGCAATCTCATCTGCCTTTACGGTATGCTCTTGTGTAAATCCTTGCGCATCTTTAAGCAAGGTTAATAACCGTTCTTTATTATTGTTAATTGGTTTATAGGTTAAATAAATGGTGCCCTTTAATGCAGGATACATTAAATCTATTCCATAGCTACCAGAATCATTTCCAATAGTTCTTGCCTTAATTTCCGCGGCAAATTCATTTTTTTCAAAAGTAAACGGAAAACCGGCTTCTAACCTTTTATAGTCAGCTTTAGGATATTCCAATCGTAAATGTGCTGCAGGCTTTGGCAAAGTATCATTACCACATGCGCTTATAGTTATTGCTAGAATTATGATTATTACACTTTTAAACTTCATTTGTTTTAAATTAAATAAGATAAATTTAAGGAATAGTTACCTTTACACGAGTAATCCGTTTTTTATCTAAAGCTTCTATTATAAAAACGTAATTTCCGAAATATATTTTACTGCCCTGTTTGGGAAAACTTTTTGAGAATTCTAAAATAAAGCCAGCCAAGGTTTCCGCTTCCCCTTTTTCGTCTTCAAATAAGCTGTTATCTTCAACTTTTACAATTTTATAAAAATCCTTTAAAGCTGTTTTACCTTCAAAAACATAATTATTATTATCTAGTTTGGAGTAAATTAAGTCTTCATCATCAAACTCATCGCTAATATCACCCACAATTTCCTCAATAATATCTTCTAAAGAAATTAATCCCGAGGTGCCACCATATTCATCAACTACAACAGCCAAGTGCACTTTCTTTTCTTGAAATTCCACCATTAAATCGTCCAACTTTTTATTTTCTGGAACAAAAAATGGCTCCCGTAACAAACTGGTCCAATCAAATTGCTTTCGGTCTAAAAATGGCAATAAATCTTTTACATAGAGAATCCCTTTTATTTTATCAATATTTTCCTCAAAAACAGGGATTCGGGAATAACCATTACTCACAATTTCTGGAATAATTTCTAAATATTTCTGGTTGACATTTAATGCAAAAATATCAATACGTGGTCTCATAACCTGCTTGGTATCTGTATTCCCGAAGGATACAATACCTTTTAAAATTTTGTGTTCTTCCTTGGTGGTATCTGCCTCGCTTGTTAAATCCAAGGCTTGCGATAGTTGATCTACACTTAAATTAGATTTCTGCTTACCTAATTTACTGTGAATTCCTAACGTGATACTGCGCATTGGCAAGCTCAATGGTGAAAAAATTACATCTAAAACTCGTAATGGATAAGCCATAAAAATGGCGAATTTCATTCGGTTTCTACTTGCGTAAATTTTTGGTAAAATTTCACCAAATAGTAAAATTAAAAAAGTGATAACAACCACTTCTACCAAAAACTTTACAATCGGTATTTGAATGCTTTTAAAGATAAATTGCCCCAAATAGGCAAAGAGAATTACGATGCCAATATTAATGAAGTTGTTGGCCACCAAAATAGTTGCCAACAGTTTTTTAGGACGCTCCAATAGCTTAACAATAATATTGACAGCTGTTGTGTTTGTTTGCGATTCGTCTTCAATATCGGTTCTGGTTAATGAAAACAATGCTACTTCTGCTCCTGAAATTAAGGCGGAACAAAGCAATAACACAAATAGGAGTGCTATTCCTAAAAATATGGAATAATCAACGGAGATAATTAACGATAAAAAACTGGGAGGTTCTAGGTCCAATGATAGTTGGTTTTAATGACGTTTAAAATGGCAAATCGTCTTCCGGCATATCTACTTCCGGCTTGGGAGTAATAGGCTCTTGACGTGGTTGTGTACTTTGTGTGTGTTGTTGTTGTGGCTGACTGGATGGCGAACTTCCACTTTCGCCTTTGGTTGTTAAAAACGTAAAATCTGTACATTGTATTTCAGTAGAGTACCGATCATTTCCTGTATCATCTTGCCATTTTCTTGTTTTTATACGACCTTCAATATATACTTTATCGCCTTTGCTTAAATATTTTTCACAAACTTCAGCGGCTTTATTTCTAACTACAATATTGTGCCATTCGGTGTTGGTTACACGTTCATTGGTTTGTTTACTGGTATACGTCTCGTTTGTAGCCAACGGAAAACGGCCAATACAGCCACCACCTTCAAAGTAATGCATCTTTACTTCATCTCCCAAATGCCCAATTAGCATAACTTTATTTAATGTTCCTGACATGATTCTTTATTTATTTGGCAAAATTACGCTTTTGCTATTCATAAACTTAAATTTAGTAAAAAAATATGAGCTCCCTAAATTTCAGATTGAAAATTGAAAGCATCAATAAAGTTTTTAATCAAAATAGGAACGGCATAGTTTTCAATTTCTGAAATGGGAATACCTATTTTTGGCAAATTGGTAGTTTGTATAATCCAAAACTTGGTATGTAAATGCTGATGTGATAATTTATGAATAATATCAACCGGATTATATAAGGTTACTTTCACAACCGAATCATCCGGATTTAATTGCTGTAAAAAATCGGCTTCATCTAAACTATGTTTAGATTCTAATAGCGGAAATTGATAGAGGTTTTGCCAGATGCCTTTTCCTTTTCGCTTTTCTAGTATCGTATACCCCCCATCCGTTACATAAACCAAAAAATTAAAGAACTTGTTTTTAGGTTTGTTGTTTTTAATTTTAACCGGCAGGACGTTTACCTCGTTTTTCCGAAACGCCACACAACCTTCCTTTAAAGGACAAACCGAACAGTCCGGACTGCTAGGTTTGCATTGTATGGCACCAAATTCCATGATGGCTTGATTAAAATTGGCTGGGTTTTTAGCATCAATAAGATCCATTGCCAAGGCTTTAAACACCTTGTTACCTTGCGTACTATTAATAGGTGTATGTATTCCATAAAATCTGGCAAGCACACGATATACATTACCGTCTACAACAGCAGCCACCTCATTAAAACAAAAGGAGGCAATGGCACTGGCTGTATAATCGCCAACTCCTTTTAGTTTTAGTAAATCCTTATAGGTATTAGGGAAATTTCCATGTAACTCATAAGCCACATATTTGGCTGTAGCATGTAAATTTCTAGCTCGTGAATAGTAACCCAATCCTTGCCAAAGTTTTAAAACAGCCTCTTCATGAGCATTTGCAAGATTGAAAACTGTAGGATATTGCGACACAAAGGCTTCGTAATAAGGCAGACCTTGCTTGATTTGGGTTTGTTGCAAAATAATTTCGGATAACCATATATAGTAAGGGTTCTTGGTATTTCGCCACGGCAAATCACGCTTATTTATTGAATACCAATTTGTTAAAGTTTTTGTAAAATGCATTGAAGTAGGTTGCTAACGGCAAAAGTAAAGGTTTATATTCTTAAATTTTAATGAATTAGGTTTGAAATATTGAATTTTAAATTCCTATATTTGCATCCCTTATTAGATTAATAGCAAACAATAAAATAATTAACATGACAAAAGCTGATTTAGTAGCAAAAATTTCTGAAAAATTAGGAATTGAAAAAGGCGATGTACAGGCAACTGTTGAAACATTTATGGAGGAAGTGAAAACTTCATTAGAGAGTGGAGATAACGTTTATTTAAGAGGATTTGGTAGCTTTATTATTAAAACTAGAGCTGAAAAAACTGGAAGAAATATATCTAAAAATACAACTATCAAAATACCTGCTCATAATATTCCTGCATTTAAACCTGCAAAAGTATTTGTAGAAGGTGTTAAAACGAATGTTGACGTCAAGTAAAAACATTAAATTATTAACTTAAAACAAGTAACTTATGCCAAGTGGTAAAAAGAGAAAGAGACACAAGGTAGCAACGCATAAGCGTAAAAAAAGAAGACGCGCTAACCGTCACAAAAAGAAGAAGTAAGCTTAAAAAGTAGTTATTTAACTACTTTTTTGGTTTTTACAACAAAGAGTTCTTTGAAATTGAGTTTCGCTTTATATAAAGGTTTTATATATCGAGTTGCTCTTCGGATTTAAAAAAATCCTGTGAGATACCTTAACTATATTCCGTGTAAAAACGGATTATAGTTTGGGTGTTCTTTCTATTGTTTGTAATGAACAGTAGAAAAAATAGTATTAATCCATCTGTCATACCATTGGTATGGTAGATAAAAATTAACAAAATGGATAAAGAATTAATTATTCGGTCTGGTTCAGACGCTGTTGATTTTGCCTTATTAAAAGATGGAAGACTAGTTGAATTACAGAAAGATGAAGGCGGTAATAACTTTTCCGTTGGCGATGTGTTTATTGCCAAAATACGAAAAGCTGTTCCGGGTTTAAATGCTGCGTTTGTAAATGTAGGCTACGAAAAAGATGCCTTTTTACATTATCATGATTTAGGACCCAAACTCCCTTCCCTTTTAAAATTCACAAAACGTGTAAGCACAGGTAAACTAAAAGACTATTCTTTAAAGAATTTCCCATTTGAAAAAGATATTGATAAAGACGGCAAAATTACGGACGTTTTAAAATCAAATCAATCTACATTAGTACAAATAGTAAAAGAGCCAATTTCCACTAAAGGACCACGGATTAGTTCCGAGTTATCCATAGCTGGCAGATACATTGTTTTGGTGCCTTTTTCTGATCGTATTTCTATTTCACAAAAGATAGAGAACAAAGAAGAAAAAGACCGCTTAAAACGCCTTGTAAAGAGTATTACTCCCCAAGGTTTTGGCGTTATTGTTCGTACAGTAGCAGAAGGCAAAAAAGTAGCAGAGCTAGATAAAGATTTACAAAATTTGCTTGGTCGTTGGACCGCAATGTGTAAAAAACTAGACAAAGCACACCACCCAAGTAAGGTACTTGGCGAATTGAATAAAGCTTCATCAATATTACGTGATATTTTTAACGATACGTTTACCAATATCCATGTAGATGATGAAGAACTTTACATTCAAATTAAAGATTATGTGCAAGAAATTGCACCAAAAAAAGAATCAATTGTGAAATTATATCAATCCAATGTTCCCATTTTTGAGAAATTTGGTGTAGAAAGACAGATTAAAACATCCTTCGGGAAAACTGTTTCTATGTCCAAAGGCGCTTATTTGGTAATAGAACACACTGAAGCTTTACACGTTATTGATGTAAACAGTGGTAATCGTTCCAATAAAGCTAAAAATCAAGAGGATACAGCCTTGGAAGTTAATGTGATATCTGCAACCGAAATTGCTAGACAACTTCGTTTACGTGATATGGGTGGCATTATCGTTATTGACTTTATTGATATGACGAAAGCAGAAAACAGAAAAACGCTTTACAATCATCTTCGTGATGAAATGAAAGATGACAGAGCGAAACACAAAATACTACCACCAAGTAAATTTGGTTTAGTACAAATTACAAGACAACGCGTACGTCCAGAAATGAACATTAAAACGCGAGAGGAAAATCCGGATTCCATTAATGGAGCCGATGTTGAAGCACCAATAGGTATTGTGTCGAAAATTACTCACGATCTTGAACAATTATTAAAAAAAGACTATACAAAGGTGACCTTAAACACACATCCTTTTATAGCAGCCTTTTTAACCAAAGGTATTCCATCAATACGTTCAAAATGGTTTTTTGAACATAAAAAATGGGTCAAAATATTACCAAGAGATGCTTACACATACTTAGAGTACCACTTTTTTGATAAAGATGGTAAACAAATTAAATAATAACAAAGCTCCGAATATTCTTCGGGGCTTTTTTTATGCGCAAACTTTAGTACATTTAAAATAAAAAGCTTTTCGTATGAATTTTAATACCAGATGGTGGTTGCATATTTACTATTTATATTACGGACTATAGGAAGCTAAATTTCAGTTTTACGCTTTAATTAAAGACCGTTTTATAATCTATAGTAAAATGCAAAAAATTGACATTAAACACGAAGAAAATAAAAAGCCTTGCTAAATTAATAGCAAGGCTTTTATTTATAACTAATAATTAGTTTGCCTTATTCTTCAGAAGGATTTCCACTTACTATAATAAACTCTGAACGTCTATTTGTTTGATGTTCTGCTTCTGTACAATTAGATTTACAATCTACTTTAGGCTCATTTTCACCTTTTCCTACTCCAGAAATTCTGGAAGTATCTATACCTTTAGAGATTACATATTGAACGGTAGATTTAGCACGTCTGTCTGATAATCTTTCATTGTATGAAGCTGGACCTCTATTATCTGTGTGAGATTCTGCCAAAATAATCATATTTGGATATTTCTTCATAACAGATACTAATTTATCCAATTCAAATGCCCCTTGTTGTGTAATATTAGATTTATCAAAATCGAATAATATTGGATTCAATACAACACGATCTAGCACAATAATTTTATCAATAGGATTTAAATTAAGGAGCAATAACGCTTCCTTATCCTTACTCCCTGCAAAGCTAATTGTATTACTTTCATAGCCTTCTAATACACCGGCAATTTCCAAAGTTTTATCGCAAGAAACAGTGTATTCTACTTTACCATTAGCATCTGATGTTTGTGTTGAAACCACACGTCCTACAGCATCTCTAATTTTAACAGAAACGCCCGCTAAAGGATTACTAGTATCATTATCTACTACGGTTGTAATTACATTTACATTACATGGTACTAGGCGTTTTATTGCATATATATCATCGCCACCTTTTCCTCCAGAACGATTAGAAGACACAAAGCCTTCTCCTGTTTCCTCGTTTACAGTGAACGCAAAGTCATCTACATTACTATTTACGGGAACACCTACGTTTACAGCTTCACCCGCTTCTGACATATAAAATACGTCTAAACCACCTAGTCCTAAGTGACCATCTGAAGAGAAGTATAATGTACCGTTAGAACTTGAGAATGGGAATTTTTCGTTTCCTTCTGTATTTACTTTGTCTCCTAAATTTACTGGTTCTCCAACTGTACCGTCTTCATTTACTGGTGCTTTGTACAGGTCAAATAATCCAAGACCTCCTGGCATATCTGATTGGAAATATAACGTTTTGCCATCTGCACTTAAAGCAGGACTATTTACATTGTAGCTAGAATTATTTAAAGAAAGCGACTCAACATTTCGCCATTTATCACCATCTCTATTTGCTTTGTATATATGTAGAACACTGAATTTTGTATTAGAGATTGAATCTTTTTCATATTCGCCTTCAAAGAAACTCTCACGCGCAAAATACATGGTATTTCCATCCGGACTAAATGTTACAGTCCCTTCATGGTATTTTGTATTAATATCTCCTTTTACGGGGTCAGCTTCTTGATATGTACCATCTGTAAGAATATTTGAAACGTAAACATCTAAAAATGGTTGGTCATTCCATCCGTAGTTACGTCTAGCATTATTTCTAGCTGTTGTAAAATACAATTGACTATTATAAACTGCGCCTCCAAAATCAGAATTTTCTGTATTAATTTCTAGATTTTGAATGGTATACTCTTTTGCCTTATCTAATATTGAAGGTAAATAATCAGGATTTGACTTAAACGCTTTTGCACGATCATCTCGTGGTTTTAGTTGAGCAAAACGCTCCATTTGTGCATTAGCCTCTTGATATTTTTCATTTGCTTTAAGCATTTGTGAATATTTGTAAACCATTTCAGCATCTTCAGATGTTTCTAAAGCTTTTGCATACCAACGTTCAGACTCAACTGTATTGAAAATATTATAATTAGCTTCTCCTAATTGTGAATAGACATAGGTGTCTCCTTCACCGTTTTCAACCAGTTTATTGTAACCTGCAATAGCTTGAACAAATTCGAATTTAGCAAAATGCTTATCAGCAGATTCCGTAGCTTTATTTTGAGCAGTCGCACTTAAACTACTCATGACTATAAGTGCTATAAATATTTTAATGTTTTTCATTATGTTTAGCTTAAGTGATTAGAAATAACGTGGTGAACGCGATACTTTTTTGGTGAAACTGAAATCGAAGTTAATAAATATCTCATGTGATGATGATGTTGCATAACTTAAATCTGATTGCACACTATCATAAGCATAACCAATTCTTAAATTAGGAGATACCATAAAGTTAATCATTCCAGTAAAAGAATCCTCTAAACGATATCCTGCACCAATTTCCACAATATTAAACATGAAAAGGTTTGCATTTACATCAAAACTGATAGGCGCATCAAACGCCATTTTCATCATACCGTGAGGTTTTAATGCGAAATTATCAGATAAATTAAATACATAACCTGCTCCAGCAAATAAGTGCTGTGTTTCAGATCCAACTTTAACACCGTTTGTAGCATCTAAATGCACGGAGTTAAGCATATTTGGCATAGAAACCGACACATAATATTTGTTTGGTTTGTAGAAATAAACACCGGCACCCACGTTTGGTGTGGCGCCATCCACATCTTCTTGAAGGAAGGGATCATTCATATCTATGACGTCCAAATCCACCAATCCAACTTTGTGAAAGGTTGCACCTGCTTTAACACCAAAGGCTAATTTGTTATCACCTCCTAATGGTAAGGTATATGAGAAATCAGCATAGACGTTATTTTCCCTTACAGGTCCAATTTCATCATTAATAAAGGATAAACCGAGACCTACGCGCTTTCCAACTGGCGCACTAATAGAGAGTGTTCCAGTATTAGGCGAACCTTCTAACCCAACCCATTGGCTTCTATAAAGAGCACCAATAGCAATTCCTTCAAAGGAACCGGCATAAGCTGGGTTTATCACGTTCATATTATACATATACTGCGTGTACTGCGGGTCTTGTTGTGCATGCATAAAGGATGCTGACAATAAGAATACGAAAATTATATATAGTTTTTTCATTATTAAATTTTGGTTGCGTTCGTTTACTTGTTGATATATACCCATGATGATTTCACTTTACCATTTTGATATTTCATGATATAATAATAAGTTCCTACCGGTAATTCATCACCGTTATCGGCAACTCCTCTAAACTGGTCTGTATAAATTCCATTTTTATGGCTAAATACTTTAACACCATGACGGTTGAATATTTCTAAACTACTCACATCATAACCACTTAGATCAAACGTATCGTTTACGCCATCATCATTTGGTGTGATAACCTGCGGAATAACCTGCACCAAACATTCATCTGTAATAAATGTTACTTCAGATGATACGGGACAAGGTCCAGTAGTAGTATACGCAATTGTATACGACGTGTTTGTTTCAGCATTTTGGACTTCTCCCGTTGTTGCATTTATGGTTGCACCATCGTTTGGAATCGGGTTAAAAGTAAATGTACCTCCCGTATCTCCTAAAATACTTATAGTTGCTCCTTCGCATGATATGGCAACCACGCTAAATGAAGCGTCTTCTTCTGCCGGAATGGTTATTGTTTCCGATGCCGTTGTTGGACAAGTACCTACCGTGGTATATTCAACCGTATAACTACTTCCAGATTCTACATTCATAATCTCACCTGAACCTGGGTCTATAGTTGCTCCATCTGTTGGTAAAGGATTAAATGTAAATGTTCCTCCTGTATCACCTGTTAGAACAGCGGTAGCACCATCACAATTTACTGTCATTGTAAATGAAGCATCACCTCCTGGCAGGACTGTTACTGTTTGTGTTTCTGTTTCTGCACAAACTCCAGACGTTGAATATACTACTGTATACGTAGTACCACCGGTACCATTCGAGATTTCTCCTGTGGTTGCATTTATAGTTGCACCATCCGTTGGTACTGGGTCGAAGGTAAATGTTCCTCCTGCATCACCATCTATAGTTGCTACGGCTCCATCACAATTAGCAGTTAAGGTAAAGGATGCATCACCAACCGTTGGCAAGGTTATTGTTTCTGAAGTTGTTGCTTCACAACTAACATCACCTACTGTATACTCTATGGTATAAGAAGATCCAGGAACACCATTTGTAATTTCACCCGTATTCATGTCTAACACCGCACCATCTGTTGGTACTGGATTAAATGTGAATACACCACCTGTATCACCAGTTACATTAGCTGTTGCACCTGTACACGATGTTGTCATTTCAAATGCTGCATCTGCTATTAACGGAATACTTATTGTTTGCGTTGCTGTCTCTGGGCAGTCGCCTACTGTTGTATATTCTACCGTGTAACTTGCACCTGCTACAACATTCGTAATTTCACCAGAAGCGGAATCAATGGTTGCACCATCGGTTGGCACTGGATTGAATGTAAATACACCTCCAGCATCTCCCGTTACAGTTGCTGTTGCACTTACGCAATCTGCTGAAAGCGTAAAAGATGGGTCGCTTGGTAATAATACGGTTACAGTTTCTGTTCTCGTAACAGGACAGGTTCCAGAAATAGTATATTCAACAGTATAAGTATTACCACTAACACCGTTAAAAATTTCACCTGTTGTACTGTCTATTGTTGCGCCATCTGCAGGTTCTGGATTAAAAACAAACGTTCCTCCGCTATCACCATCAATTGTAGTAATAGCACCGTCACATGTTGCGGTTAATGTGAAGGAAGGATCTCCTGCCGCTGGCAATGTTATAATTTCGGTAACAATAGCAGGACAACCAGCATCTCCTACTGTATATTGTACATTATAAGTTGTTCCAGAGGTACCATTAGTAATCTCTCCGGTTGTTGGGTCAATAATAGCGCCATCCGTAGGTTCTGGGTTGAAAGCAAATGTTCCACCTGTATCTCCAAGAATAGTAGCAGTTGCTCCCGTACAGTCTAAATCCATTTCAAATGTTCCATCAGCTGTAGAAAGGTTGGTGTAAGTAACCTCAACTTCATCTACAACAGTAGCTTGACCACCCGTACATAAATCATATGTTACTTCAAAGGTATAAGTTGAATTTTGAGTTGGAGACACTGTTACGGTGTCTTCTGTCCCAATTACATTTCCTGCAGGGTCTACCCATTGTAATGCGTAATTTGGAACTCCTGACGGTGAAAACCTCCAAGATTCTTCTTGCGTCACTGTCCAAACACCCGTATTTCTACCTGGAGGTGTTGTAGCAGCGGTATCATCAACATTTTGCAATCCAATAACAGCTCTACCACCGTTCCAAGACGTACAAGTTGGCTTGCTTAATACATGAATATCAATATTATTTGATGATTCGTGAAGTATGATTTGAGATGTAGATGTGTTTGAATTACATTGGCTACCAAAATGACAAACAGCATTATAGTTTACAACGAACTGTCTATAAGGTGCAGAACCTAAAACTACATAATCTATACTACCACAAACCGAAGGGTCTATATCATGACCTACGCCGAAAATATTTGCTTCTGTAATGGTTGCGTTTGTAGCATTTGGCAAAGTATCTCCAGCACCAAGTGCCCATCCATTAAATCCACCTGCATTCTCTACCTCAAAACTAATAACACCATTAGAACCAATAATTACTTGGTTATAAACACCACCATAGAAACAGAAATCAAATCCAAGTTCTAAAACGTCAGACCATGTATCATCAACGTTTATACTTGTTGGTGTTGCGCCATCCACTGGAGGTGTTGGACAGGTATCAATAGCGTTTATTTCATAATTATTCGTGTCTTGACCATATAAATGGAAGTTTCCTGATAGTGTAACTTCTGGCGTATTACAATCTACACCCGTATCATCACCGGCAAAAACAATAGAGCACGGATTTGGTGGTGGTGGACATATAAACGCTAATGGGTTACTTATAACTGTACAATTAGGATCGTTTGTATTAGCAACTGTAACAACTACATTTGTACTAGCTGCATATGGACCGAAGTTTAAAATTCCTGTTTCTGTAACCACAACTGGAGCACTACCTTGATTATCAGTTAGTGTTAAGCTAGTTGCATCTCCTAAATCTGTAATATCTACTTCTACTTCAAAAACAGGGTTATTAGGATCTGTTATACAATCACCATTCACCACATCAAAACGAACCGTTTGTGGAATACATGTTTGACACCAAACATCAAAATCCCAAGGTTCTCGGCTACCACTCTCGCAGCTAACCGAACCATCAGCTTCCGCAAGAACAATTATTCGATCACCTGTTGAGCCGAATTCTAATCCAGCAAGATCACCGTTAATTCCTGTTCCTTCATATATAATGGTACCGTCACCTTCTGTGATTCTAATTGTATCACAACAGGTTTCAATAGTTCCTGAATTGAATAAAATATTTAATGGAAATCCACTAGAACTTTGGAAACTATAAATTTCTTGAAATTGGTTATTTCCATTTTCATAACAATGAACTGTGTTTAAAACCTGACCTGCTTCACAGTCAATAATTTGATTCGGATCTGGACGTGTAGTAAAACTATATTCTGTACATCCAGATGCACTTCCATTATCATTATACGGTATAATGGTCACATAATATGTTTGATCATAGTCTAAAATACCTGGATCGAATGTTGTAACATTTCCAACATCTTCAAGGTTATAAACATCTGTTCCTCCTGGTGTTGTTCCCATATTAATAAAGTAACCAGTTACAAATATAGTTGCTGGTGTCCAGAAAAGATCTTCATTTTCATTAACGTCAACAGCACCATTTGCAGGAGCTGTTAATACAGCATTACAATTAGGTAGTGCTGTGGTATCCACACAGGAAACATCAAAATTCCATGGTGCGTTGTTAGAGCCTTCACAGCTTCCAAATCCGTCAGAATCAACTTCAACTTCAATAGAACCTCCTGAAGAAACAAATACTAATCCCGTTAAATCACCACCATTATCACCTTGATATAAAATGGTTCCGTCAGAATCTCTTACAATTAATTCATCCCATGTTGCTTCAATCCAACCGGAATTAAATACTAAAGCTAACGGAGCACCATCATTACTGGCAAAGTTGAAAACCATATCATCATTGGCTGAATAGCAATACACGGTATTTACAACTTCATTTGCAGAACAGTCTAAAATTTGATTTGGATCATTTCTAACGGTAAAGCTTTCCTCTGTACAACCTGTTGCGTTTCCATTATCATTGTAAGGAATTATGGTTACATAATAAGTCGTTTCAAACATTAATGTTCCTAGTGGATAAGTTAAAACGTTTCCAACATCCACACCATCTAAAACATCTGTTCCGCCTGGTGTAGTACCCATATTAATAATATAACCCGTAACAAAAACACTTGCTGGACTCCAAGTTAAATCGGCATTCTCATCTACACCAACCGCGCCGTTTAATGGAGCAGTCAGTTCAGCGTTACAATTTGGAACAACTGTAGTATCGACACAAGACACATCAAAATCCCATGGTGTTCTAGATCCACTTGCACAACTAACAGAACCATCAGCTTCGTAGAACATTACTAATCTATCTGTTATAGAAACAATAGATAATCCAGCTAAATCGCCTCCATTATTGCCTTCAAAAATAACAGTTCCATTCCCGTCTTGTATTCTAATATTATCACAGCAGGATTCAATAGTTCCTGAATTAAAGAACATGTTTAAAGGACTTCCGTCTGAGCTTTGGAAACTAAAAATTTCCTGAAACGCATTATTCCCATTTTCGTAACAGAAAACCGTGTTTAATATTTGATTTGCTGCACAATCAATAATCTGATTTGGATCTGGACGTACTGTAAAACTTTCCTCATTACAGTTTACCGCAGGTCCATTATCATTATAAGGCGTAATGGTTACATAATATGTTTGATCATAATCCAAGGTTCCTGGATCGTATGTTAAAACAGGACCTACATCCACATTATCTGCAATATCCGTTCCCCCAGGTGTAGTTCCCATAGTTACGGTATAACCCGTAACAAAAATGGTTGCAGGACTCCAGGTTAAATCCACATTTTCATTAACGCCAACTTCCCCATTTATTGGTGCTGTTAACGTAGCGTTACAATTTGGTATAGATGATGTATCAACACAGGCTACATCAAAATCCCAAGGATTGTTGGTACAGCTAATTCCGGAACCATCTGAAGTTACTCCTATTGTAATCGTATCGCCTGTTGATGTAAATATCAAACCGGCTAAATTCCCTCCGTTTCCATAAGGAGTAGCTGCGTTTAAATTTGTAACACCGTCAGAGTCTAAAACTATTAGTTCATCCCAGTTGTTTTCTGTACTACCAGAATTAAAAACCACCACTAAAGGCGAACCATCACTACTTACAAAACTAAATGTAGTTGTATCGTTATTTGTATAACAGAAAACCGTATTAATTGGAATTCCCGAACCACAATCTACCGGTGCATTTGGATCTGCTCCTGTTGTAAAAGATTGTACTGCACAACCTGTTGCGTCACCATTAGCATTAAAAGGCGTAATCGTTACATAATAAGTTGTTGAGTATTCTAAATCTGGTAAAGCAAAAGAAGTTGAAAGACCAACGCCTTGAGACGTCACGACATCATCTCCGCCTGGCGTAGTTCCAACCGCTAGGGTATAACCAGAAGGAATACCTGTAGCAGGTTGCCAACTTAAATCGGCTGTTATTGGAACTCCTGTTGCACCATTAGTTGGCGAAATTAAATTAGAACACGATGGCGGATCTACAACCACCTGTGATGCTGTAACATTATCTATATAGAAATAATAATTTCCAGAAAAATACGTATTTTCAAATCTTAATTTGATGTCAGAACCTGTAGGCACATTTGCGGCCGGTAGAACAAAACTTATATTTGCACAGGTATTTGCGGCCTGATGGTTAGAATCATCTATGGTTCCCATATTGGTCCATGTAGCTCCATTATTTGTGGAGTATTCCACATTGAGCTCTCCCCAACCAGGGTTAGTAGGATCGACAGCGGCTGACCAATCAACAATTTTATAATCAAAAGCTACTGTTAAATCTGTACCATTTGATTGACCAACTATATTAGGTGATATTAAATCATCTGTTAAGTTTTCTGGACTCAAATTGGCTCTTAAGGAAACAACACTACATGGTTGGAACACAGCTCCAGAGTAACCACTACCGGTCCATCCTGGAGGTAATGTAAGACCTGCATCGAAATTTTCAACTAATCCAATTTGGGAAAACCCACAAAAGGATATGATTCCAAAAAGAATTGAAAGGGTAATTTTTTTCATTGTTTAAATCTAAGTTAGTTAATCAATTGATTATCAACTCACAAATTAAAAACATACTCTTAATAGTTCCAGTTTTGAGGGGAAAAACAGACTATGTCAACTAATTTATAGTGTTGATCATTTCATAATATAATTTCTAAAATTATAAAAAAACTATGGCAAGAAATATTTAACATAAGGTTAATAGATTAAATACGTATTTTATCGGTGAATTGAAAAATACTTTAACGAAAAGCTGCAGTTCATCGATAATTTAACAGCTTTCTAAAAATTTAAGGCGCTGGATTTGGAAATATTTCATGAACAGCTTGAATAGAAGTCAACAAGCTGTGGTTTAATTCCATGTTAATACTATCAATATTCTCTTTTAGTTGATCCATATTGGTAGCGCCAATAATATTACTGGTTATAAAAGGTTGTTGTGTTACAAATGCCAAAGACATTTGCGCTAAACTTATGCGATTATCTTCCGCTATCTTTAAATAGTGCTTGGTTGCTTCCGTTGCTTGGTTGCTACTGTAGCGAGCAAACCTTGGAAAAAGCTTTAAGCGTGCATTATCCGAAGCTTGATTTTTAATATATTTCCCTGATAACACGCCAAATGCCATGGGGGAATAAGCTAACAAACCTATATTCTCACGAATCGCTATTTCTGCCATATCACCTTCAAAAACACGGTTTAACAGTGAATAGGCATTTTGGATGGTAATCATTCTTGGTAAATTATGTTTTTTAGATTCTTCTAAAAAACGCATGGTTCCCCAAGCTTTTTCATTCGAAATTCCAACATGTCTTATTTTTCCAGATTTAATAAGACCTTGAAGTGTGTGTAAGATTTCATTAAAATTATCTTGCCACTGGTCTTCTAAATGGTGCTTGTAATCTCGAATCCCAAATGTATTAGTTTGGCGTTCTGGCCAATGCAATTGGTATAAATCTATATAATCCGTTTGTAAGCGCTTTAAACTCTGATTAACACCATCTACTAAAGCTTCTGGGCTAAATCCATTGGTTCTAATATGTGCTGTATAATCGCCAGGGCCAGCAATTTTAGAAGCTAATACAATCTTATCCCGATTTCCCGTTTTTTGAAACCAATTCCCAATGATACGTTCAGTTTCGGCATAGGTGCTTTGTTCCGCAGGAACTGGATATAGTTCGGCTGTATCAAAAAAATTAATTCCCTGATCCACTGCATAATCCATTTGCTCATGTCCTTCGGCTTGGGTATTTTGATTTCCCCAAGTCATAGTACCTAAACAGAGTTTACTAACTTTTATATCGGTTTGTGGTAAGGTTGTGTATTTCATTATAGAAATTAATAATGCTGTTTAATTAAATCTGTTTTGAATATTAAAGCCATTTATATCTCATTCAATAATTTTGAAATCTCATCCAATTTAGGTGTCAAAATCACTTCAATACGTCTGTTTTTAGCTTTACCTTCTGCTGTTTCGTTACTTGCAATTGGCGCATATTCACCACGACCAGCAGCCGTTAAATTCTCTGGATTTATGGTTGCGTTTTCTCGTAATATATTTACTATAGCAGTTGCTCGTTTGGTTGATAAATCCCAGTTTCCACTTAACTGACCATTTCCACTATACGGCACATTATCGGTATGACCTTCAATTAAAATGGCAATTTCCGGATTATCTGCCAATACAGCACCCAATTGGTTTACAGCTTGTTTCCCTTGTGTTCCAACGGCCCAACTTCCAGATTGAAATAATAATTTGTTTTCCATAGACACATACACTTTACCACCGCGTTGCTCAACGGTTAAACCTTTGCCTTCAAAATCCGTTAAGGCACTAGAAATAGCATCTTTTAAACGTTTCATATTGGCGTCTTTAGCAGCTATCATGCCTTCTAATTCTGCAACACGACTTGAGCGTTCTCCTAATTCTTTTTTCAACTTTTCTAAACGTGCATTTTCAGCAGCTAAAGCTTGTTCTTTAGCTTCCAATCTTGCTAATAATTCACGATTTTTTTTAGAGTTTTCAGCAATCGAAGCAGAACTATTTGTTTCCAGAGCGTCATAAGATGATTTCAAAACATCAAATTTAGATTTTAATCCATCGTAATCTTGTTGCAGTTTATCGCGTTGCGCAACGGTTTCATTATAGTTTTTTTGAAGTGTTTCCAATTCATTCAACGCTTTGTTCTTTGCCGATGTCAAATCGTTATTATCCGCAGATAATTTACTATTCTGCTTTTTAAGTGTATTGTATTTACTTTCTAAATCTTTATATACTTTTGGAGACACACATGCTGTTGATAAGGCAAGCAAAAGAACCGATGCTATTAAATAATGTTTCATATTGTAATTTTTAAATTTGGGATTATTTTTCTAATTCTAATAAAATTGGACAGTGATCACTATGAACGGCATCCGTAAGGATAACGGCTCTTTTTATCTTTTCTTGTAAGGGTTCTGAAACCATAGCATAATCCAAACGCCAACCTTTGTTGTTTGCTCTGGAATTGGCACGATAACTCCACCAACTAAACACCTGTTTTTCAGGATGTAAATATCTGAATGAATCTATAAACCCGCTGTCTATAAAATTCCCCAACCATTCGCGTTCTTCTGGTAAAAATCCCGATACACCTTTCATTTTTGGATTATGAATATCAATTTCTTCATGACAGATATTATAATCGCCACAAATAACAAGGTTTGGAATTTCTTTCCTTAAATTATCAATGTAGTAATGAAACATATCCATATAATCAAACTTATGCTGTAAACGTGCGTCATTAGTTCCAGATGGCAAATACAAACTCATCACGGAAACACCATTAAAATCAGCTCGAATATTCCGACCTTCAAAATCCATGGATTCTATTCCTGTTCCATATTCCACATGGTTTGGTTCGGTTTTACTTAATATAGCTACGCCACTATACCCTTTTTTTTGAGCCGAAAACCAATAGCGATAGGTATAACCAGCTTCTTCAAAAAGCTCCAAGTTTAATTGTTCTTTATTGGCTTTAATTTCTTGTAAACAGATAACATCTGGATCTGCAACAACTAACCAATCAATAAATCCTTTATTTAATGCGGCGCGAATACCGTTTACATTGTATGAAATAATCTTCATGAATCCCACTTTTTTTAGCGCTAAAACTGCGCATTTATCGATGCTTTTAAAGGCATGCCGAATTAATTTCAGCTAAAATAAATAATGCGTTACTTTTACACTATTAATTTAATGCCGATTTAACAAAATCTATCAACAAAATAAATTCCTGATTCCACAGTTTTAGAAGGACATGAAATACTGTTTTACCTGTTTCGTTTTTTTTATCTGCTTTTGTGCTTTTGCGCAGGAGACAGATTCTAATTACAAATCAATAACAGTTGCAGTTAATGATTCCATAATTATTGATAGTGTGAGTATTAATTCCAGTTTCTTTTCACTTAAAAAATTAGATGCGTCGTTTATTGATGAATCTTACTATGAAGTGGATTTTACCAAAGCCATTCTCAAACTCAAAAAACCCATTGATGCAGATTCCATAGTCATCAATTACCTGTCATATCCTGAATTCTTAACAAAAACGTACCGTCAACTAGACGAGACTGTTATTTTGGCAAATACCAACAAGCAGCAACAATTATATAAGTTAAGTCAGCCAAGTGAAAAATCATCCTTCAAACCTTTTGACGGCCTAACAACAACCGGTAGTATTTCTCGTGGTGTGGTAATTGGAAACAACCAAAATTCGGTTTTAAACAGTGAATTAGATTTACAAATTACAGGTAAGTTAAATGATAAAGTGTCACTTCGTGCATCCATTCAAGATGCCAATGTGCCACTTCAAGAATCGGGATATTCGCAACGCCTAGATGAGTTTGATCAGGTTTTTATTGAGTTGTTTAGTGATAATTGGAAAATTCGTGCTGGTGATGTTGATTTAGAAAACACCACGTCCTACTTTGGAAATTTCAGCAAGCGTGTTCAAGGTTTATCGGTAAACGCAAGATTAAATCATCCCGAATCTACCACCAACCTGTTTGCGGCTGGCGCTTTGGTACGTGGCCAATTTACAACCAGTCAATTTAATGCACAAGAAGGCAATCAAGGTCCTTATAAGTTAAAAGGCCCGAATGAAGAATTATACGTTTTAATCGTTTCTGGTAGTGAAACCGTTTATGTAAACGGGATTCCTTTGGAACGTGGCGAAAACAAAGATTATATTATTAATTATAATGCTGGCGAAATTATATTTAATCCAACCTTCCCCATTACTTCGGAAATGCGGATTACGGTGGATTACCAGTTTAGCGAACGTAATTATTCGCGATTAGTCGTTTATGGTGGTGGTAATTATGACAGCGAAAAGCTAAAACTTGGCGTGTCTATTTACAGCGAAAATGATTCTAAAAATAGCCCGCTGCAACAGAATCTTTCAGAAGAACAAGTAGAGATTTTAGCCAATGCTGGTGATGATAAAAGTTTAATGGTAGCGCCATCCAGCTCACCAGAAGCTTATAATGAAAACCGAATTTTATATAAAAAAGAAAGTATAAATGGTGTGGAGGCTTTTGTGTTTTCCAATAACCCAGACGACCAATTATTTAGCGTTCGGTTTACATTAGTTGGCGAAAACCAAGGAAATTATATTATTGATAACGAATTTAATGGCGAACAAATAAACGCCATTTCCACCATCTACAAATACGTGGAACCCATTGCTGGTGAACCACAAGGAAATTTTGAACCTATTATTCAGTTGGTTGCGCCTACCAAATTACAATTAGCCATTGTTAATGGTAGTTTTATTCCAACTGACAAAACCAATGTCGCTTTTGAATTGGCAGGAAGCAAAAACGACCTCAACTTATTTTCAGATCTTGATAATAACGATAATGATGGTTTTGCTGGCAAAATAAAAGTAGACCAAGCCATCATAAAAAAAGATAGTTTATGGAATTTAAATGCCATGGTGGACACAGATTATATTCAAGAAAATTTCCGTTCCATACAACGTATTTACAATGCAGAATTTAATCGGGATTGGAATTTAGATCAAACAACCGGGAATCAAGCGGTCCAAGAACCAGGGAATCAGTTGTTTTTTAAAACAGGGTTGCGCACATTTCACGCTAAAAAAGGATTGGCAAGCTATCAATTTGAACATCTTAATTATGCCGATAATTTCAATGGAAATAGACATATTACCTTTGCCGATTTACGTTTAAACAAATGGCATATACTTTCAAATTCCAGTTATTTAACAGCTAATTCTACAAATTCAACATCCAATTTTTTACGTTCTTTTAACCGTATTACCTATAGCTTAAATAAAGCTTGGGTTGGCACAAGATTAGCCATGGAGGACAATGAACAAAAAACTAAAATCACCAATGATTATACTGCATTAAGTCAACGTT
This sequence comes from Bizionia hallyeonensis, assembly GCF_042657385.1. Taxonomy (NCBI): domain Bacteria; kingdom Pseudomonadati; phylum Bacteroidota; class Flavobacteriia; order Flavobacteriales; family Flavobacteriaceae; genus Bizionia; species Bizionia hallyeonensis. The sequence goes on from NZ_JBHSLA010000001.1 coordinate 297,341, forward strand.
TTAAATCGTATGAAATCTTTTCAGGAATTGGGGATAGCACCAAAATATTTGCCGAAATTGGTTATAAATACCGAGTGAATGATAGCGTTAGGAGCGGAAACTTACAAAAAGTGAATACCTCAAACACCTTTTATATTGACTCCCGAATTATTCAAAATTCAAAAACCAATTTATCTATTTATGCCAATTACAGAACGTTAAAAGATGCTGAAAAAGAATCCAATGATGAAAACTCATTAAACTCCCGAATTATTTTCAGTCAGCGATTTTTTGAGCAACTTGTTTATTGGAATACGGTTTTTGAAACGAATTCTGGAACGCTTCCGCAGCAGGAATTTACATACATTGAAGTGGAATCTGGACAAGGCGTTTACACGTGGATAGATTATAACAACAATGGCATTCAGGAATTAGAGGAGTTTGAAATCTCTCAATTCCCTGACGAAGCCGATTATATTCGGGTGCTTTTGCCAAATCAAGTTTTTATAAAAACGCACCAAAATCGGTTGAGTCAACTACTTACGCTTAATCCACAACAATGGATTAACAGTGAAGGCGGTTTTAAAAAATTCCTCTCCCGATTTCACAATCAAACCTCGTATTTAGTAGATAGAAAAGAAAGACGCTCTGGTAGCGATTTTAATTTAAATCCGTTTGAAGGTAAAGAAGCAGATCAATTAGCGCTGCAACTAAATTTCAGAAATATCTTATTTTTCAATCGTGGCAAACAACGCTACACCACGTCTTACACCTACTTAAGTAACAAATCTCAAAACACCTTGTCTTTTGGTTTTATTGAAAACGATTTACAGAGTCACAAGCTGCAATTTACACACAAATTTGCCACAAGTTGGTTGGCCAATTTAGAATCGAGCTTTAATAACAATGTAAGTATTAGCGAGAATTATGCGAGTAAAAATTTCGATATAAATGAATCCAACATCAACCCGAAAATCTCTTACCTATTAAATGATAACACACGTTTTGATGTGTTTTATCAATATACAAGCAAAGAAAATACCATTGGTAATTTTGAAACATTGAAGCAGCAAAAACATGGTGCAGCTTTCACTTTTGCTAATTATCAAAAAGCAGCTATTAGTGGTGAGTTTAATTATTTTGACAATAATTTTTCTGGTAGTGTAAACACAGCCGTAGCTTACCAAATGATGGAAGGCTTACAACCTGGAAAAAATTATACGTGGAGTATTTTAGCACAAAAAAAACTGACTAGCTTTTTAGATTTGAACCTTACGTATTACGGCAGAAAAAGTGAAACAAGCAAAGTAATTCACACTGGAAACGTACAATTAAAGGCCTATTTTTAAGTCTTGTAACAGTTGTTACACAATAGCTCAAAAAATTTCGTACTTTTGTTTAGTATGCAAAAACTTGTTGCCATATCATTTTCATTTTTAGTTCTTTTTCAGAGCTTTAATATTTCTTTTGAAGATTTCTCGCGTTTTAGCGTCTTGCTAGATCATGCAGAATATCATCAAGAGCAGTATGGCGATTCATTTTTTGAATTTTTGGCAGAACATTATGGTGATGCCACATTCCATCCAGCAAGCTCTCACAAAGAGCATGAAGATTTACCATTCAAAGAACATCATCAAGCTTGTGTTCATAGCGCCATGGTTTTTACTTTAAATATTCAAGATTACCTCATTTCTCACGAGCCTTTTGTGGAAATCCCTATTAATTCGCATTACCAAGAATCCATTTCTTTATTTGAAAAACAAGCCGTTTTTCAACCACCCAAATTAGCATAATTCCGTTTTATCTTTTTTTAATCACTAGCAATCCTGCTTTGGATAGCTAGCAACTTTATTTAAAATGAATTATGTTAGAAAATATCATAAAATTCAGCTTAAAAAATAAGCTGATAATCCTATTGGGAGCTACTGCAATCATTGGTTTTGGTGTGGTTTCGTTAACCCAAATATCAATTGGCGCCGTTCCAGACATTACCAATAACCAAGTGCAGGTTATTACTACATCCCGAAATTTATCAACCCAAGATGTGGAACAATTTATTACCTATCCTGTAGAGCTTGAAATGGCCAATTTACCTGGCGTTCAAGAAATTCGTTCCGTTTCAAAATTCGGACTTTCAGTGGTTACCATTGTATTTGATGACGATTTAGGCACCTATTTACCGCGTCAACTGATTGCTGAAAAAATTAAATCAGCTTCCGAAAAAATCCCAGAAGGTTTTGGTTCACCTGAAATGGGTCCTATAACCACCGGTTTAGGTGAAATTTATCAATATATTTTAGATGTTAAACCTGAATTTAAAGACCAATACACCATTACCGATTTACGAAGCATTCAGGATTGGGTGGTTAAACGTCAATTATCAGGGATTCCTGGCGTTGTAGAAGTCAATACTTGGGGTGGATTTTTAAAGCAATATGAAGTTGCTATTAATCCGCAGAAATTAACCGCCATGCATATTTCCATTTCGTCTATTTATGAAGCTCTAGAAAAGAATAACAGTGTTGCTGGTGGTGGTTATATTGAAAAGACCAATAAAGCCTATTTCATTCGTGGCGAAGGCTTGGTAACGTCCTTAAAAGACATTGAAAACATTGTCGTAAAAAATGATGGCACACCAGTTTACATTAAAGATGTAGCGAAGGTTGGTTTTGGTCATGCTACCAGATTTGGTGCTATTACAGGAAATGGGGAAGGCGAAAAAGTACTTGGCCAAATAATGATGCTGAAAGGCGGAAATTCTAAAAAAATTATTGATGCCGTAAAGGAACGTGTAGCCAGTATTCAAAAAACACTTCCTGAAGGTGTTTATATTAATGGTTTTCTGGAACGTAGTGAGCTCATAGATAAAACAACGTTTACCGTTGCCGAAAACTTAATTCTCGGTTCACTAATTGTCATTTTTGTGGTGGTATTGCTTCTAGGAAATTGGCGTTCTGGATTAGTAGTGGCTTCGGTTATTCCGTTAAGTTTACTCTTTGCCATTTCACTCATGAATATTTTTGGCGTGGATGCCAACTTAATGAGTTTAGGCGCTATTGATTTCGGTATCATCATTGATGGAGCCGTTATTATCGTGGAGTTTATTGCCTTTCAAATTACAGCTCAAAGTGCCAAGTTGAAAACGGTTACCAAAGAAGCTATTGATAGTATTACTTTAAAAAGTGCATCAAAAATGATGAATTCGGCCATATTCGGACAGCTCATTATTCTTATCGTTTTTATTCCAATTCTATCTTTAAGTGGTATTGAAGGCAAAATGTTTAAACCTATGGCTATGACCTTTAGTTTTGCTTTAATAGGCGCCATGATTTTATGTCTAACCTATGTACCTGTCGTTTCTTCGCTCTTTTTAAAACCAACCAATCCATCACCAAAAAACATTTCGGTTAGACTTATGAATAGCCTGACACGTTGGTATGAGCCAATTATAAATTGGGCTTTACATAGCAAGCGCGTCGTTATTGGTTTTGCTGTTGTACTCCTTATAGTAAGTATTGGCGTTTTTAATAAAATGGGTGGCGAATTTGTTCCCACTTTAGATGAAGGTGATTTTGTTATTCAACCGGTTTTAAAAACGGGAACATCTTTGGGTAAAACCATAGAGATAACCACTAAAATTGAAAGCATTCTTCTCGAAAATTTTCCTGAAGTAGACCAAGTTGTAAGTCGTATTGGTGCCGCCGAAGTTCCTACGGATCCCATGTCCATGGAACAAAGTGATGTTATTATTAAATTACATCCGAAAAAGACTTGGGTTTCTGCTTCCAGTAAAGACGAATTAGCGCAAAAATTTAAAGAAGCATTAGCTATTATTCCTAACATGGAAATCGAGTTTACGCAGCCTATTGAAATGCGTTTTAATGAGCTAATCACTGGTGTGCGTGCCGATGTGGCTATTAAAATTTTTGGAGACGATTTATCCATACTTGCCACCAAAGCCGAAGCCATAAAAACAGCCATTAGTGATGTGGAAGGTGCTTCTGATATTATTGTAGAAAAGGTAGAAGGTTTACCACAAATGAGCGTGAATTATAACCGTTTTAAAATAGCGCGTTATGGTCTTAATATTGCCGATTTAAATCAAATTGTTTCCATGGGATTTGCTGGTGATGTCGTCGGACAAGTTTTTGAAGGTGAAAAACGGTTTGATTTGGCCATTCGACTCGATGAAAAGAGCCGGCAGAACTTAAGCGACTTACAGAATTTGTATGTGGATATCCCTTCAGGTGGAAAAATTCCCTTAAGCGAGTTAGCCGATATTTCTTACACAACTGGACCAGCACAAATTTCCAGGGATGATACCAAACGACGCATTGTAATTGGTGTAAATGTTAGAAATAGAGATTTACAATCCGTTGTAAATGATATTCAAGCGCGTATTGCCTCAGATATTCAGTTACCAGTAGGATATAGTATAACGTATGGTGGTCAGTTTGAAAACCTACAAAGTGCAAAAGACCGATTATTGGTGGCCGTTCCTGTAGCGCTTGTCCTTATATTTATACTGCTCTATTTCGCTTTTAATTCTGTAAAAGATGCCTTGATGGTCTATTCCGCCATTCCATTGGCAGCCGTTGGTGGTGTTCTGCTATTATGGTTGCGCGATTTACCGTTTAGTATTTCCGCTGGTGTTGGTTTTATAGCATTATTTGGTATTGCTGTATTAAATGGTATCGTACTTATTGAACATTTTAAAGAATTAAAATCTCAAGGTGTTACAGATATTGAAACTCGTATAAAACGTGGAACAACGGAACGTTTACGTCCTGTTTTGCTTACCGCATCAGCAGCAGCTTTGGGTTTCTTACCTATGGCTATTTCTACCAATGCAGGAGCCGAAGTACAACGTCCTTTAGCCACAGTTGTTATTGGTGGTTTAGTAACAGCTACTATTCTAACACTAGTAGTTCTCCCTGTTTTATACGCTTGGATTGAAGAAAAGAAAACACTAAAAATGAAGAAAAATCATATAACAACGCTAATCATTCTGTTCATTTCGTGGACCGGTTTTGCTCAGCAGAAACCACTGAACATTCAAGAAACTTATGAATTAGCTCTGAAAACCAATGCACAAATTAAAGCATCAGGTCTTCAAGCAGACGAAGTAGATGCGCGTATTTCAAGTGCCTTCGACTTTGATAAAACAGCTATTTATTATAGCTATGACCAAAGTAATTTAGGCGCAAATAATGAGCCGTTGAATGTGTTTGGTGTATCGCAAGACTTTTTATTTCCTACTCGGTATTTTGCCGAAAAACGCTTTAATCAAGCAGTTTATAGCTTGAAAATTTCTGAAAACAACATCCAACGTTTACAACTTAAACGTGATGTGTATGCTAGTTTCTACGCATTAAGTTACGCTAAAAATAAAGCGAAAACCTATGAATATTTAGATAGTTTGTACACCAAATTTGCTGAAAATGCGAAAAGGCGTTTTGAATTAGGTGAAACTAATTATTTGGAAATGCTAACTGCTGAATCCAAAGAAAAACAAATGGAAACGCGATTCCTTCAGGCGCAGCAAGAAGTTTTAGTGCAAATGGAACAACTAAAAAAAGTGGTTCAGATGGATACTTTGCATATCGTTAGTGAACCACTAGAAAAATTGACATTAACAGCACTCTCAGTTTCTGAAGATAATCCTGCATTGCTTTATTTTGAAGAATCTAAAAATTACTTTCAAGCTTTAAAAAATAAAGAAAAGCAGGCTTTATTACCTGATATTTCGGCCGAGTATTTCGTTGGCTCCAACAGTGGTTTAAACTCCAACATTCAAGGGTATCAAATAGGATTAAAGATTCCGTTATTTTTCTCTGGAAATGCTGCACGCATTAAGGCGTCTAAAATTGCTGAAGGCGTGGTAAACATGCAGGAGGTCGATTATAAAATTAAACTTAAAGGAGAATACCAACGTCTTTTAGCGCAATTGGAACAGCATCAAGCTGCTATTTCCTATTATGAAACTCAAGGCAGTAATTTGCAGGAAGAAATTATAAAAACGGCCAACCGAACCTTTAAAGAAGGTGAAATCGATTTCTTTCAGTACATCCAAAGTATTGAAACCGCCAAGGACATGGAGTTGGAATACTTAAACAATTTAAACAGTTACAATCAAACTATAATCACGTTAAATCATTTAACTTTATAATATTAATGAACATGAAACATATATATATACTACTTTTTTCAGCACTATTTATAGCTTGTGGCAATAGCGAAAATGAAACCACAGACATTATAGAATCCGTTTCTCATGAGGACGAAATAAAACTTTCAGAAGCCCAATTTAATAGCGAATCCATGGTATTGGGAACGTTATCTGAACGCACATTTGATGAAACCGTAACTATAAATGGAACTATTGATGTACCACCTCATAATAAATCACGAGTCACCACGTATATGGCTGGCTATATTGTTAAAACACCTTTATTGGTAGGCGATCAGGTTAAAAAAGGGCAACTTTTGGTAACATTAGAAAACACGGAGTACATTGAGCTACAACAGCAGTTTTTAGAAATCGCCGAACAGTTAAACTATTTGAAAAATGAATATACGCGTCAGAAAACACTATTCGATGAAAATATTACTTCGGAAAAAAACTATTTAAAAGCTGAAAGTATGTACAAAAGCAATTTAGCTTTTTACAATGGAATAGAAAAAAAGTTACAGATGTTGAACATCAATCCGAAATCCGTTTTAGCCGGAAATATGTCGTCCACTATCAATATTTACGCTCCAATAAGTGGCCATGTAACCAAAGTAAATGTCAGCAATGGCACCTTTGTTTCGGCAAGCGATGAAATCATGGAAATTGTAGATGTAGATCATATTCATTTAGAACTTTCGGTATTTGAAAAGGATATTATGAAAATAAAGAAAGGTCAGGAAATCACCTTTACTATTCCCGAAGCCTCGGAAAAAACCTATAATGCGGATGTCCACTTGGTTGGAACTACTATAGATGATGCAACTAGACGTGTTCAAGTTCACGGACACATCGATGATGTGGAAGGAAACTTTATAATTGGTATGTTTGTGGAAGCTCAAATTCATATCAATGAAGTAAGCGCTTTGGCCTTGCCACATGAAGCGGTCATCCAGTTAAATGACAATTATTATGTACTGGTTTTAGAAGAAAAAACAACAAATGGTTATGTCTTTGAAAAAACAGAGGTACAAATAGGTAAGCAAACCGAGGATTTTATGGAGATTTTAAATCCTGAAACCCTATTAGAGAAACAAATAATAACGCACGGAACCTCTATGCTTCTCAATGAAAGCGAAGGTGGACACAGTCATTAATTAAAACACTATGGCAGATAAACACAACCATCAGCATACCCAAGCTATTTTTGGCAAAAACACGGAGTTATACTTTTCAATGTTGTCCGGTTTGTTTCTGGCAATTGGATTTAGCTTGGATACATGGGCTAATTTAGAAACCTATTTACATCTAATTTGTTATATAATATCTTACGGTTTTGGTGGCTATTTCATTACGCAAGAAGCTATTCAAAAAATTGGCAAAGGTCTTTTTGAAATTGATTTTCTAATGATTGTCGCAGCTATAGGTGCTGCTTATATTGGAAGTTGGGCAGAAGGTTCGCTTTTATTATTCCTATTTAGTTTAGGACATGCTCTCGAGCATTACGCCATGAACAAAGCCGAAAAATCTATAAAGGCTTTAGGAAATTTATCAGCGAAAACCGCTTTGTTAAAGAATGGAAATTCATTAAAAGAAATTCCCATTGAAGATTTAGAAATAGGCGACACTATTGTTGTGCAACCACATACTAAAATTGCAGCCGATGGTGTTATCATTAAAGGTATCAGCAGCATAAACCAAGCACCAATTACTGGCGAAAGCATGCCAGTTGATAAAAGTCCCTTTCCAAGGGATCAAGAAATACCCAACTTTTCTGATATCGATAAAAGTCACATCGTTTTTTCTGGAACCATAAATGGCGATAGCGCATTAGAAGTTCACGTGCTAAAACTAACAAAGGATTCTACTGTTTCTCGACTCATTAGTTTGGTGAATGATGTAGAAACGCAGAAATCGCCAACACAAAGGCGCACCAAAAAATTCGAAAAAATATATGTGCCAATCGTTATTCTTTTAGTGACTGTTTTATGTTTTGCATTTTTAGTAATTGATGAATCTTTTGAAACCAGTTTATATCGTGCCATTACGGTATTGGTAGCTGCCAGTCCTTGTGCTTTAGCCATTTCAACACCAAGTGCCGTTTTAAGTGGTATTGCACGCGCGGCCCAACGAGGCGTTTTAATAAAAGGTGGTAAAGCATTGGAGGATTTAGGAAGTGTTACAACCATTGCTTTTGATAAAACGGGGACATTAACCGAAGGTAAGCCGAGTTTAAAACAGGTGGTTGCTTTTAATGATTTTGACAAAAAAGAATTGCTACAATTACTTTATGAAGTGGAACGCTTGAGTAATCATCCATTAGCAAAAGCAATTGCAAAAGCTATAAAAGAACAAGAGCAATTAGCAGCTGCTAATTTAGCCTCTAACATTAGTGCTATTCAAGGGAAAGGTATTGAAGCCCTTTATAAAAACCAACCAGTTTACATTGGTAATACCCGTTTAATGACCGATCAGCAATTTACCATTCCTAAAGCCGTTGAAATGCAATTTAATCAACAGTTGGAAGCTGGCGAAACCGTGATGCTTGTTGGTTATCAAAATCAGATCATTGGTTTAGTAAGTGTTATGGATGTTCCAAGAAAAACGGCAGCAAACACCCTACTTCGGCTTAAAAAAATTGGCATTAAAAATATGATTATGCTTACTGGTGATCATGAAAGTGTTGGAAAAGCCATTGCCAAACAAATTGGCTTGACTGAAAGTCGCGGTAATTTATTGCCTGAAGATAAGGTAGATGCCATGCGTTTATTAATAGAACGCGATGGGAAAGTCGCCATGGTTGGCGATGGTGTAAACGACGCACCCGCTATGGCATTAAGTACAGTAAGTATTGCTATGGGAGCAGCCGGAAGCGATGTCGCTCTAGAAACAGCTGATGTGGCTTTAATGTCCGACAAATTAGAAATGTTACCCTTTGCTATTGGATTAAGTCGTGCGTCCAAACGTATTATAAATCAAAATATTTTTATCAGTTTGGGTGTGGTTGCCATTCTGGTGCCAGTAACCATATTAGGACTAACCAATATTGGACTTGCGGTATTATTTCATGAAGGCTCTACGGTTGTGGTTGTTATAAATGCCTTGCGTTTGTTGGCTTATAAGGAGGATTAAATGTGTACTAATCTTTATAATATTTTATTTTACGTGTCCAAATATATAGGGGTTCATCGTTTACTATTTTGGTAATGGCAGTCCAGTTTCCTTTTTTGTCGAATTTGTATTTGTAGTTAATATTATAAACTTCATCTACAATTGATTTTACGATAAAGTTATCTGAATTATAAAAAATTTGAATCGATTTGTTGCGCAAAGAATCCATTGAGCGAAGCTGTCTTTGATAAACTATAAAACCACTTTTATTGTATTCAAATAACGTACGATTGTGTTTTGATGAGTCATTAGGATATGGATAAACGATTTCTTCAACTAACCTGTTTTCATTATCATATTTGAAAGCATATTTTGAATAGACACGATCTTCCGAGGTATTATAATTTAACTGATGTGTTTTATTCCCGTTTTTATCATAATCAAACTTTTTCAATATAGAAATTGATTTAGTAGTATGAATTTCAGTATTATCCTCATTTATCCAATTAGGAGTATAATTTTTAATTATTCTAACAACGTTTCCATTTTGATCCAGCACATTTTCAATAGAATTTGGCTCACCATCTTCATCTATACTTATGGTCTTAATAACTATACCATTAACATTTCTAATATAATACCAATGCACAAATTCATTTGGTTCCCAACTATTGTAATAACTGGATGCAATTAATTTTCCTTTCTTATTATAATGCAACTTTCTAACACTGTATTCATCATCAAAATAGACTTCTTTCTCCTCAATTAGGTTTTTATTATTATCGTATTTAAAATAAAAGCGTCTTTCAGTGACACCAGATATATCAAACCACTCCTCATATATTTTTAAACCATCTGTGTTGAATTCTCTAGAGCAATTAATATGACTCTCATGCATATTTCTTAAAAAATTTGACAAGCTTTTACTTCTATAAATAGATGTGTTTCTGAAAATATTTCCATAATTCTCATTGGATTTTTTTAACATTTTTCTATTTACTAATTGAATATCTTCCCTAACAGATTTAGGATTACCATAAATGGTATCCATATTTTGTTGAGAATAGCTAGAAACAAAAAATAAAATAAAAACAATTGTGTAAAAAAACTTCATAAAAGCAAATATCGGTTTGATGTTGAAATATCTAAAATTCATAAAATTATAAAAAACAATAATGCGTGAACACCGCTTTTGGGTTAGTGAAAACAAAAACTCCCAAGCAAAATGCTTGGGAGTTTTTAAAGTTCGTTATTTAAAATACTTTAAAGACACCTGTTTTTACAGGTGTTGGTTACATTTTCATTAACCACTCTTTAACGTCTACTTCTTTTTTAATAATATCGCGTAAATCGGAAATCTTAACACGACTTTGCTCCATAGTATCCCGATGACGAATAGTTACCGTTTGGTCCTCCAACGTGTCATGGTCTACTGTAATACAAAATGGAGTACCGTTGGCATCTTGACGTCTGTAGCGGCGTCCTACAGCATCTTTTTCGTCATAATCCATATTGAAATCCCATTTCAAATCATCAAAAATTTGACGCGCAATTTCTGGTAAACCATCTTTCTTCACCAATGGTAAAATAGCTGCTTTTACCGGCGCTAAAACTGCTGGTAATTTTAAAACGGTTCGGGTTGTGTTGTTTTCTAGTTCTTCTTCAACTAAAGAATTGGAGAATACCGCTAAAAACATACGGTCTAAACCAATGGATGTTTCTAAAACGTATGGTGTATAACTCGCATTATCTTCATGATCAAAATACTGTAATTTTTTACCTGAAAATTCTTCGTGTTGTTTTAAATCGAAATCCGTACGAGAGTGAATACCTTCCAATTCTTTAAATCCGAAAGGGAATTTAAATTCAATATCCGTTGCAGCATCCGCATAATGCGCTAATTTTTCATGATCGTGAAAACGGTAGTTATCGGCTCCCATACCTAATGACAAATGCCATTTCATACGTGTTTCTTTCCAGTACTCAAACCATTCCATTTGTGTTCCTGGCTTAATGAAAAATTGCATTTCCATTTGTTCAAATTCACGCATTCTAAAAATGAATTGCCTTGCTACAATTTCATTTCTAAACGCTTTTCCAGTTTGGGCAATTCCAAACGGAATTTTCATACGACCCGATTTTTGAACATTTAAAAAGTTGACAAAAATTCCTTGTGCCGTTTCAGGACGTAAATATAAATCCATAGCATGTTCTGCCGATGCACCAAGTTTAGTTCCAAACATCAGATTAAATTGCTTAACGTCTGTCCAGTTTTTAGAACCTGTAAGTGGATCCGCAATTTCCAATTCTTCAATTAGTGCTTTAACATCTACCAAATCTTCAGCTTCTAAAGACTTCCCCATTCGCGTTAAAATGGTCTGAATCTTTTCAAAATAACCAACTACTCTTGGATTGGTACTTATAAATTCTTCTTTATTAAAAGCATCACCAAAGCGTTTTTCAGCTTTTGCAACTTCTTTATCTATTTTTGATTCAATTTTTGCGCAATAATCTTCAATTAAAACATCGGCACGATAGCGTTTTTTAGAATCTTTGTTATCTATTAACGGATCATTAAACGCATCTACGTGTCCAGAGGCTTTCCATGTGGTTGGATGCATAAAAATGGAGGCGTCTATACCTACAATATTATCATGCATTTGTACCATGGCTTTCCACCAGTATTCGCGGATGTTCTTTTTAAGTTCTGCGCCATTTTGTGCGTAATCGTATACTGCACTTAGTCCGTCGTAGATTTCACTACTTTGGAATACGTAACCATACTCTTTTGCGTGAGAGATTACTTTCTTGAATTGATCGTCATTGTTTGCCATAGTGCAAAAATAGAAAACCGCTTCAACTAAATGAGCGGTTTTATGAAAAAAATAATAGGTTAATTAATTTAGTTTAATTTTTGAAGAACCAAGCACTTTATTATCATGAAAAACGGAAATTAAATAATCCCCTTTTTTTAGTGACTTTTCTTGATTAACATTAATTTTAGCACAAACAGCAATGTCATCATTCATATAATTAATAGCCGTTCTTCCGCTGTACGCAAGTATTTCTTGTCCAAATTCCATGACACCTCTACTAGACACAATAGTATTATCTGGGCCAATAATTTGAACATACAATTCTTTATTTCCTTTGGATGAAAATTCGTTTTTTAATACCGTAAAGCAAACTTCCATATTATCAGCTTGACGTGCTTTGGTCGTTTCTACGTTATATTCCAATGGATTGGTAATTATAGCTTTAACTTTTAGGTTATCGAGCGTTAGAGTTGAAATTCTATCAACAAAAGCCGTAAGTTCTAAATTTTGTTCTGTTAATGCTGCTATAGCTACCTGACTAGATTCCAATTTTAAGCTATTGGTTTTAGAAGCTTCATTTAAGGCTTCATTTTTATCTAAAAGGCGTGCAATTTTATTGAATAGTATTTTGCGCTCTTCAATGAGTGTAGCAATATCATCTTTATACTTTGTAATTAAAGGATAATCCGTTTTTACCAAGTTCAAAGAATCTAAAGTTGTTTCCAATTTAGATTTTGAAAGCTGCAACTGTGCTGTTAACTCGTTATTATCAACACGCTGAAAGTCATGAAGTTTCATCATATTAGACAACTCACTCTGAACAAGTTTAATTTCTTGTTCCATGAATTCCTCTTGACTTTTTAATGTTTTGTAACTCGTTAAACCATACGACCCTAATACAACAATGGCTATTACCAACGATCCAATAATTAATTTGTAGTTAAATAATTGAGGGTTAACTATCATCTTAATTAAATTATGGGAGCAAATCTAAAATTAAAGATTGAAAATCAACTTTTTAATCGATAAACAGAAAATAAACTTGTTAAAGTTCTTGTTTAAGTAACAAATTGTTATGCCTTGATAAAACATTGTAATATATTTAGAATTAAATAATTAGTTTGTTTCATTCATTACTCGCTTTATTCTTTCCTAAAGTTTGTTATAGTTGCAATGGTTTGTTGCACGATAATGAACAATATGCTTGTACAGCTTGTAGGCACGATTTTCCAGTTACCAATTTTCATTTTAATCGGGATGATACCGTATTAAAGGTTTTCTATGGCCGCTTACCCATTGAAACTGCTACGGCCCTATTGCGTTTTGAAAAGAAAGGAATTACCCAAAATTTACTTCACAACTTAAAATATAAAGGTTTTGAGGAAATAGGCGTTTTTTTAGGAGGCTGGCTTGGAGGTGAACTTCAAAGCCTTGCTGAATACCAAAATATTGATATAGTCATTCCGGTTCCATTACATAAAAACAAACTTCGGAAACGCGGTTATAATCAAGTCGCTAAATTTGGTCAGGAATTAGCTAAAAGTTTACAAGCAGAGTACGTGGATGATGTTCTCGTAAAAGTTTCCAACACGAGCTCGCAGGTTACTAAAAACAGATTAACGCGTTGGTTATATAATGTAGAGGTTTTTAACGTTATAAATGCTCATAAAATTCAAAACAAACACATCCTTTTGGTAGACGACATTATAACCACAGGTGCCACCATGGAGGCTTGTGGAACTGTGTTATTAAAAAATGCGCAAGTTCGAATTAGCATTGCTACCATGGCAATAGCATAATGGATGTTTCGTTAATGATAAATATGTTGTTTATTTGCAAATAAAGAAAAGTAGGTATGCGTCAAGCGTTTTCTCAAATAATAATAGTTGTTTTAGTCGCTTTAGTAATTGCTAGTTGTGCCAATCGCGGTACTCCAAGTGGTGGCATAAAGGATATAATACCACCAAAAATTACCAAATCAGAACCTGAAAATTACACGACCAATTTCACAGGGAATGAAATAAAGATTTATTTCGACGAGTATGTCAAAATTAAAAATGTCTCCAAACAGCTTATTATTTCGCCTCCAATGGATCCTGCACCAGATATTATTCCGCTTTCTAGTGCTAGCAAGTATATAAAAATTACTATTAAAGATACATTAGCGCCAAATACAACTTACGCGTTTAACTTTGGAAATAGTATTGTAGATAACAATGAAGAAAATCCATATCCATTTTATAAATACGTGTTTTCAACAGGGAATTACATTGATTCACTTTCTGTAAAAGGAATTATTGTAGATGCTACTTTAAGAAAACCTGACGATTATATCTCGGTCATGTTATACGAAGCAGATTCTACTTTTACAGACTCTATCGTTTTCAAGCAAAACCAAAGATACGTTACCAACACACTAGATAGTGCCACGACTTTTTCTCTAGAAAACTTAAAAGCCGGTAAATACAAACTGATAGCACTAAAAGATAATAACCAAGATTATAAATTTCAGCCTCAAACAGACAAAATAGCTTTTCATGAAGAATTTATAAACGTTCCTGTGGATTCCACGACGGCCTTTACTTTAAAATTATTTTCAGAAGATTTAGAACCAAAAATTATAAGACCTCGTTTAGTTTCTGGCGAAAAAATTGTTTTCCCTTATGAAGGCGATTATGAAAACATGCAAATTAAAACGATTGAAACCGTCCCTAATAATTTTGAATCTCGTATTACTAAAGATGCAAAAGCCGATTCTTTATATTACTGGTATAAACCACGACTACAAGCAGATTCACTTCAACTTAATGTTAGCAATTTAAATTACAATCAAAATTTTAATGTAAAAATAAGCGAGCAGAAACGGGACACCATGAATATTCAAGTCGAACCAAAAAGCCTTTTAAATTTTAATGATGAGTTTAAAATCACCAATGTTGTTCCTTTTACCAAATTTGAAAAAAGTAAAGTAACCATTTTGGATAAAGATTCGATTGCGGTTGATTATAACGTCAAGTTAGATTCGTTAACCAATAGCTATATTTTGAATTTTGAGAAAAAAGAAAGTGAAAAATACCAAATTCAATTATTGCCGGAGGCTATAACGGACTTTTTTGATAATAAAAACGATACATTAAACTATCAATTAAACACAAAAACGTATTCAGATTATGGGAATGCTCGTGTAATTTTACAAAACGCTACTTACCCTATTATTGCACAAATTACTGATGATAAAGGCGAAGTTATAGCCGAACAATATAGTGAAAAACCCGAGCCTATTGATTTTAGACATTTAAAACCGGGTATTTTCTATTTACGTGTTATTTATGATACCAATAAGAATAAAAAATACGATACTGGAAACTACCTTAAAAATACACAACCAGAACGCGTTAGCTATTATAAAGACAAACTAGATATTCGTTCCAATTTCGATAATATCTACACGTTTACATTATTTTAAATTGATCCCTATCGTTTAGGAATTTCAATTTATTTCTATAACGATTAATGTGGGTTTTATCTAAAGTTATAACCTCAATATGATCCTTATGAGGTCTGATAGGTGTAATATTATTTCCTAACACGTCATACACTGCTGAATGGCCTGAATATTCATTTTGGGCGTCATCCTCACCAATCCGATTTACTCCAATACAGTAACACATGTTTTCTATAGCACGTGCTTTTAATAGAGCATCCCAAGCAGCAACACGTGGTTTTGGCCAATTTGCCACATAAATTAAAGCATCGTAATCCGTTGTATTTCTAGCCCAAACGGGAAAGCGTAAATCATAACAAATTTGTAAGCAAATATTCCAATCTTTATAATTCACAATAACTTTTTCTTGCCCAGCCGTAAACACCTTGTCCTCGCCAACTAGGGTAAATGAATGACGTTTATCATAGGTTGTAATAGCACCATCAGGAAATGCAAAAACCATCCGATTATAAAATTTGTTGTTTTCTTCAATAACAAGACTTCCGGTAATGGCAGCTCCCGATTCCGCCGCTTGCTTCTGCATCCATCTTACGGATTTTCCATCCATACTTTCAGCAACTGCTTGTGCGTTCATGGTGAATCCTGTTGTAAACATTTCCGGAAGCACAATTACATCCACGGGTTGTTTAATACTTTGGATTTTTGTTTCAAAATGTCCTCTATTTGCTTTCGGATCTTCCCAAACTAAATGTGTTTGGATAATGGCTAGGTTCAATTCGTTACACATGTATTATAGTTTATTTAATGCCTTATCAGCTTTTTTCATTTGATTAGACAACTTATTTAATCTTTTTGTCCATTTTGCTTCCTCGTTAGGCGATAAATCTCCCTTCTTGCGAAGTCTATTATATTTTTTTTGAGCAGTATCTAAATTATTTTTAGCTTTTATATAATTCTTACGCGCTTTGGCTTCTGCCTTTAACTTTTTATCTAATGCTTTGGCTTGTTTTTCAGCCTTTCTAGCTTCTTTCTGGACCTTTTCAGCCCGGATCCTAGCTTCTTTTAAAGCTCTTTGCTGTGAAGCTACTTCGGCTTCAGTCTCTAATTTTTTATTTAATTTTGTTACAATGTGGTCTTTTTCTTCAGCCGAAATTTTATCGGTCACCTCTTTTCCTTGATGATAAAACGTGTTTCCTTTTACTTCATATTTTTTTCCAGAATCTGTAATTATCTCATGTTTTGCCCCACAAGAACTTGCGCCAATCAACACAACCAAACACCATGTTTTTAAATATTTCATAACTTCTAATTTTTACATTAAAGGTTACACAATTTATGTTCAGTTTTACATTTCGAGTTACTTATTTATAAATAGTTTAACATATCATAATTTGTTTAAAATATCAGCTGCTTTTTTAAGAGTTTCGTCGGTTTTTGCAAAACAAAATCGCAGCACCTTATCATCTTTATTTTCCAAATTAAAAACGGATAACGGAATGGATGCTAAACCGTTTTCGACTGTTAATTTTTTGGCAAAGTCCACATCATGTTCATTCGTAATTTCAGCATAACCAAGCACCTGAAAATAAGTTCCTTGAGCAGGTTTAAACCTAAAATTAGAATCCGCAATGAGATTTAAAAAATAGTCGCGTTTTTCCTGATAGAAATCGGCTAATTGCAAATAATAATTGGGTTCTTTTAAATAATCTGCCAATCCTTTTTGCATGGCGCTATTTACAGAAAAAACATTAAACTGATGCACTTTTTGAAATTCTTCCATCAATTGTTTTGGCGCACAGCAATACCCCATTTTCCAACCTGTATTGTGAAATGTTTTCCCAAACGAAGCCACAATAAAACTGCGCTGTTTTAAACCTGAAAACAAACAGACACTTTGGTGTTTTAAACCATCAAAAATCATGTGCTCATACACCTCATCACTCAATACCAAAATATTAGTGCCTTCGGTTAAAGCTTGTAGTTTCAACATATCACCTTTAGTCAAAACCGTTCCACTTGGATTGTGCGGCGTGTTAATGATAATCATTTTTGTTTTGTCGGAAATTTGGTGTTTTACCTCATCCCAATTTATAGAATAACCAGGAGTTACCAATTGAATAGCAACAGGTTTTCCGCCATTAATTGTAATTGCAGGTTCGTAACAATCATAAGCAGGTTTAAAAATAAGCACCTCATCACCTGCATGAATAAAGGCAGAAATAATAGTGTAAATAGCTTGGGTTGCTCCTGCTGTAACCGTTATTTCAGTTTCAGGATTATAACTGGTGTTATAAAGTAATTCGAATTTTTTAGAGATAGCTTCTCGCAATTCTAAATTCCCAGCCATTGGTGCATATTGATTAAAACCGGAATTCATAGCCTGACTGACTAAATCAATCAACTTCTGATCGCTTTTAAAATTTGGAAAGCCTTGTGATAGATTTATTGCACCATGTGTATGAGCTAAAGCACTCATCACGGAAAAAATACTGGTCTCAACCTGCGGAAGTTTGGAAATATGTCTCATACTTGTAAATATAATAAGTTATGTGTTAACTTCTCCATTCATACCCATTATAAATCGGGACACTAAAAATGCCTGAATAAGGGAAGTAATAATGCAGAAGTAAAATAAGTAACCATAACTTTTTTATCTTTGAGGAATTCAAAATTTTTATACTATGAAATTAATTAGATTATTAGTTCTCTTTATTGTTTTTCAAGCATCAGCACAGCAAGGTGGTATGTGGATTCCTTCGCTTTTAGAAGGTATGAATGAAGACGAAATGACTGCTTTAGGCAGCAAATTAACTGCTAAAGACATTTATGATGTTAACAACTCCAGCCTTAAGGATGCTATTGGCCATTTTAATGGTGGTTGTACAAGCGAAGTGATTTCGGATCAAGGATTAATTCTAACCAATCACCATTGTGGATTTGGACAGATTCAATCGCATTCATCTTTAGAAAACGATTATTTAAAAGATGGTTTTTGGGCTATGAATCTGGAGGACGAATTACCAAATGATGGTCTTTATATTGAATTTATAGTACGTATTGAAGACGTGACAACGCAAGCACTAGACGGCGTAACGGATGCCATGACTGAAAGAGAAAAACAATCTACTATTGATAAAAACACCAATACATTACAAACTAAAGTGACTAAAGAGGCTTGGCAAGACACCAAAGTAAAGTCGTTTTACAAAGGAAATCAGTATTTTCTATTTGTAACGGAACGCTTTAATGACGTGCGTTTAGTTGGCGCACCTCCAACCAGCATTGGCAAATTTGGTAGTGATACTGATAACTGGGTGTTCCCAAGACATACAGGTGATTTTGCTTTATTCAGAATTTATGCTGATAAAGATAATCGTCCAGCCGAATACAGTAAAGACAACGTACCTTACAAACCAAAACACCACTTACCAATTTCTTTAGATGGTGTTGAAGAAGGCGATTTCACTATGGTTTTCGGTTTCCCTGGAACAACGGATGAATATTTACCAGCTGTAGCTATTGAACATATTACCCAAGAATTTAATCCGAGTAATATTGCTATACGTGAAGCGTCCTTAAAAGTAATTGATGCTGAAATGAAAGTGAATGATGATGTTCGGATAAAATATGCCTCTAAACAAGCACGTATTGCGAACGCTTGGAAAAAGTGGATTGGTGAAAATTTAGGTATTAAAAAGAGTAATGCCATTGCCGAACGTCGTGATTTTGAAGCAACCTTTACCAAAGCATTAAAAGAAAAAGGGCTAGAAGAAAAATACGGTCATATTCTACCAGATTTTGACAGGTTATATAAAGATTTTGCAGAGGTAAATATTAAACGCAGAAATTTTATTGAAGTGTTTTTGGTGACTAATGAGTTAATGACCATGACGTTTAGAGCTTACCAAGTGGAGCAATCCTTACAACGCGATCCAGAAAGTATGGATAAAAATCGTGCTTATATAACAGGTGTTTTAGAAGGAATTCATAAAAATTACGATGTAAAAGTAGACAAAGGTGTGTTTGAGAATGTGATGCCTTTTTATTCAGATAATGTAAACGCTTCCATTTATGACACGACGGCATTTACGAATTTAGATTCGGCATTAGCACTTTTTGAAGGTTCGGCAGATGATGTGATTAAAAAATTAAATAACGATGCCGCTTACAGCTATGCGAAACCGCTTATTGATGATTTTTTCAATAACCTGAATCCAGAATTCCAACAAAAAAACGATCCCATTACAGCGCTTCAAACGGAATACATGACGGCGCTTATGAAAGCTTTACCTAACGAACGCTACTTTCCAGATGCTAACGGAACATTGCGTGTTACCTATGGTCAAGTTAATGGTTATTCGCCAAGAGATGCCGTGTATTATAGTCCTGTGAGTTATTTAGATGGTGTGATTGAAAAGTATATTCCTGGCGATTATGAGTTTGATGTACCACAAAAACTTATCGATTTATACGAGGCAAAAGATTACGGTCAATATGCTGATAGTAATGGAAAAGTACCCGTTTGCTTTTTAGGAACCAACCACACAACTGGTGGAAATTCTGGAAGTCCAGCTATTGATGCTCATGGAAATTTAGTGGGTTTAAATTTTGATCGCGTTTGGGAAGGTACCATGAGTGATATGAATTACGATCCAGAAATTTGCCGAAATATTATGGTCGATTTACGCTACGTTTTATTCATCGTTGATAAATATGCTGGTGCCAAACATTTAATTGATGAAATGACTTTGGTTCATCCAAAAAGTGGAAAAAGTAAGTCTAAAAACAAGAAAAAACGTAAGAACTAATTTGTTCAAATAAATAAAAAGTAAAGCCTTACAATCCTGAAATAATGGAATTGTGAGGCTTTTTTAGTATCTGAAAAAAATAAAATAGACCTAACAGGTTTCAAAAATCTGTCAGGTCTTTCACATTAAATAATTTCCATTTTCTTCAATAAAAAACTCGCATTCATATTCTGGCAAATGCCTTTTTTAAATTTATAATCGAACAAGAGCTCGTCATTAATAATTTGCGCATCGAAATAGTAGTTTTTTACGGGCTCTAGTTCGGTTTCAATCGTGCATAAACTTAAGTCGTGAGTCGCAATAATCCCCGTGGCATTGGAAGCTACTAATTTCTCAACAAACTTTTTAGAACCAATGGCTTTATCAGTAGAATTGGTTCCTTTTAAAATTTCATCTAGAATAATAAAATACGGTTCCTCTTGAATAGCGTCTACAATAAATTTTAAGCGTGTTAATTCGGAAAAGAAATAACTACTATCATCCGTTAGCGAATCGCTGGTACGCATGCTTGTAATTAACTTAATGGGTTGGTAATTGCTTGACGCAGCACAAACTGGTAAACCCACATTTGCCATAACAATATGTAAGGAAACCGTTCTTAAAAACGTACTCTTCCCTGCCATATTAGCACCAGTTACAATTAAAAACTCCTGGTTGTTTATGGTTAAATCACTAGCAACCCGTTTTTTCGCATCTAATAAAGGATGTCCTAAATGTTTTGCTTCAATGGTGGTTTCTTTAGTAACAATATTTGGAAATACATAATCTGGATGATTAAACCCATAATTCCCTAAACTATTATAGGCATCGAAAAAAGAAACCACTTCAAACCAATGTGCAACCGTTTCATGGTATTGGGCAATCCACTGCTCTACTTTATAACTATTTTTTAAATCGATTAGCAAAAAACCATTCCCTAAAAGTGCGGAGATAAAATTATTCCGATTATCTAAGGCATCTAAATGTTTGGAGAACTTGGCAAAAATTTCGGATGCTTTTTGATGTTTTAATTGAATCTGTTCTTGCTTATCTTTTAATAACCTAGAGGTAAATGTTTCCTGTTCTATCTGATTTAAAAGCGTTGCATACTGTCTAAAAGTGTCTTTTACTTTATCCGTATTACTAGCCAGATTGTTTATTTTCTTTAAGTAAACTCCTGTAATGGTTAGTCCTAAAAGCAACCATAATAACACAAAAATAGGTGCAATAACTTGAAGTACGGCAAGTCCTACAATTGCCAAAGAAGCTACGGTAAATACCAAGGGAAACCATGCCATCATTTTTGGTAGAAATATCTGGTGACTTTTTAACCACTCAATGATTTTTACAGCTGGTGTTTCCACATGAATCAACGATGCAACACCCGAAAAATGCTGACGCCAATCTGGTTTATCGGCTAATTCTTTGATGGCTTCTTGTCGAGATTTGACGTTGTCAATATCATTGGCATTTAAAGCGTTTGCAAGTGTTTTAGCACCTTCCTTAATAGAAGTTCTATTTATAAATTGAAAGAAGGACCCTTTCCCAAACAAATCGATATCTAAACTATAAAAGTGTGTTGGATTTTGAAACTCTAATCCATCTAATCGCTCATGAAAATTACCCGTAGCTATAGCCAATTCATCTTCATTTATAGTCACTAAAGCTTTATGAAGGTTACGTTGGTATTTAATGTCGGTATATTTAGCAAGTGTAAAAATAAAGACTGAAGCCCCTACAACTCCTACTCCTAAAGCAACTTGCCAATTTTGAAACGTAAGATAAACGCCTAATACCGTTCCTAAAAAAATACCCAAACGCAACATGCTAAATGTAAAAAGCTTTTTATTAAACGTTTTTACAGCGGTTTGATAGTTTTCTAATTGTTTATTGTAATACGCGTTTGGTTGGTGTTTCATAGAAAAAATTAAACTTTTAGAATGTCATAGCATCTATAAGATAAAACATACTAATAATGCTTTCTACAGCATTTTTATAAAATTCTGGATGGATGTTTTCATAAACGTCTGTTGGCTGGTGGTAATCTTCATGATCTTCTACACCAAAATACAAAAACGGAATCTTTTTTAAATGAAAAGGCGCGTGATCCGAAGCAAACATCCAGTTTTGTTTTCCATCTGTTCCATCATGTCCAGCAATAACTGTTACACCTTCCGTTATTTTACGATCTGTATAAGCCGTTTCCAAGTGCGAATGGCTTTTAATTCCGGTAACATATAATTCTTGGTTTTCATTGCGCGATACCATATCCATATTGATATTAAGGATAATAGAGGTTATTGGTACAATTGAATTATCTACAAAGTATTTAGACCCTTGAAGCCCCAATTCTTCGGCATCAAAAAAGGCTAAAATTACAGAGTGTTTTGGTGGATTATTTTTAAAAGATTCCGCAAAAGCAAATAAGGCACTAACTCCAGATGCATCATCATCTGCGCCATTATAAATTTGGCCATTTTTAATCCCTTCATGATCATAATGCGCCGTTAATACAATATATTTATCAGGATATTCCGTTCCTTTTATAGATCCAAGAATATTGACGCCATTATAGGATTTATTTCGACTCTCGAATGTAAAAGGCTGTTCAAGATTTGGAACTAAAGGTATAACTTCAAGTAATTCTAATTGCTTAATGATATACGCTTTTGCTTTGGTTGCTCCAGCTGTCCCCGTTCGTCTGCCTTCATAAGCATCAGATGATAATTCCTTAACATGATGGAGTAGATTGTCAGAATTAAAACTATAAGGTTGATTTATTTGCCCTGAAGACCTACAGGAATACAGTAAAACAAAGGCGGTTAACAGAATAAAATTAATGCGAGTCATTAGTATAAATTATAAGTATAAAGAAACAAAAAAATCCCAAGATTAAACTTGGGATTTTTTTGTTTTAATTAAAAATTTTTATCCTTTTAAACTTGCTTTTAAATACTCACGATTCATACGTGCAATATTCTCTAATGAAATTCCTTTAGGACATTCCACTTCACAGGCTCCGGTATTGGTACAGTTACCAAAACCTTCTTCATCCATTTGCTTAACCATGTTTAAAACACGATCTGTTGCTTCAATTTTACCTTGAGGTAATAAAGCAAACTGCGATACTTTAGCTCCCACAAATAACATAGCCGATGAGTTTTTACAGCTCGCTACACAGGCGCCACAACCAATACAAGTGGCTGAATCGAATGCGGTATCGGCATCGTGCTTGTTAACAGGAATAGCATTAGCATCAATGGTGTTTCCGGAGGTATTTACGGAAATAAATCCACCTGCATGTTGAATCCGATCAAAAGCAGACCTGTCAACCACTAGATCCTTAATTACAGGAAATGCTGTTGCTCTAAATGGTTCAATAACAATGGTGTCGCCATCTTTAAACATACGCATATGTAATTGACACGTAGTTACACCACGATCTGGACCATGGGCTTCCCCATTAATATATAATGAACACATTCCGCAAATTCCTTCACGACAATCGTGATCAAATTCTACAGGCTCATCACCTTTATTAATTAGACCTTCATTTAATACGTCTAACATTTCTAGGAAAGACATATCTGGAGAAATATCACTAATTGGATATTCAACCAATTTTCCTTTATCGTTAGCGTTTTTCTGACGCCATATTTTTAACGTTAAATTCATAGCTTTCCTTCTTATTTATAACTTCTTTCTTTCACTTCAATATTTTCGAAAACCAAATCTTCCTTGTGTAACAAAGCGTCTTTTGGTTCACCTTTATACTCCCAAGCTGAAACGTATTGGAATTCCTTTCTACGTTGTGCTTCACCTTCTTCGGTTTGATATTCTTCTCTAAAGTGTCCACCGGCAGATTCTTCACGTAAAAGCGCATCTTTAGCAAACAACTCACCTAGTTCTAGGAAATCGGCAACACGTAATGCTTTTGCAAGTTCTTCATTAAACTCTTCATTGGTTCCTGGTACACGAACATCCTTCCAGAATTCTTTACGCAGCTCCGCAATCTCTACAATAGCAGATTTTAAATCTTCTGCATTACGCGCCATACCACATTTGTTCCACATAATTTTTCCTAAACGTTTGTGGAAATGGTCAACAGAATGCGTTCCGTTATTATTAATTAAGTGTTCAATATTATCACGAACACTTTTTTCAGCTTCATCAAATGCTGCTGAATTTGTAGGAATTGGGCCTGTTCTAATATCATCCGCTAAATAATCACCTATTGTATAAGGTAATACAAAATAACCATCTGCTAAACCTTGCATTAATGCCGAGGCACCAAGTCTATTAGCACCGTGGTCCGAAAAGTTTGCTTCTCCAATAGCATATAATCCTGGTACGGTAGTTTGCAAATTATAATCTACCCAAATACCTCCCATGGTATAGTGAACGGCTGGATAAATCATCATTGGTGATTCGTATGGATTTTGATCAACAATTTTCTCATACATCTGAAACAAGTTACCATACTTGTTTTTCACTACTTCTTGCCCTAATTTTTTAACAAGTGCATCATCATTTTCATCTAATCCTTTTACGTGGGCTTGCTCTTTTCCGTAGCGCATAAATGCAGATGCGAAATCTAAATAAACCGCTTCGCCCGTAGCATTTACACCATAACCAGCATCGCAACGCTCTTTAGCGGCACGCGATGCAACATCACGAGGCACTAAATTACCAAAGGCTGGATAACGGCGTTCTAAATAATAATCACGATCGGCTTCTTCCAATTGTGTTGGTTTTAATTTTCCAGCACGAATAGCTTCAACGTCTTTTTTATGTTTTGGAACCCAAATACGTCCATCGTTTCGTAACGATTCGGACATTAGGGTTAATTTTGATTGATGATCTCCAGAAACAGGAATACAAGTTGGGTGAATTTGTGTGTAACATGGATTAGCAAAGTAAGCACCACGTTTATGAGCTTTCCAGGCGGCCGTTACATTAGAACCCATGGCGTTTGTAGATAAAAAGAATACGTTTCCATATCCACCAGTTCCTAAAACAACTGCGTGTGCTGAATGACGTTCTATTTCACCTGTAACCAAATTACGAGCAATAATACCACGTGCTTTTCCGTCTACAATAACAACGTCTAACATTTCATGGCGACTGTACATTTTTACTTTACCACGACCAATTTGACGATTTAATGCCGAATAAGCGCCTAATAGTAATTGCTGACCTGTTTGACCAGCTGCATAAAATGTTCTGGAAACTAATACACCACCAAATGACCGGTTATCTAATAATCCACCATACTCACGTGCAAAAGGAACACCTTGTGCCACACATTGGTCAATAATATTAGCAGATACTTCAGCTAAACGATATACGTTAGCTTCACGCGAACGGTAATCCCCACCTTTAACCGTATCATAAAATAAACGGTAGGTTGAATCACCATCACCTTGATAATTTTTAGCGGCATTAATTCCGCCTTGTGCTGCTATAGAATGCGCACGTCTGGCAGAATCTTGAAAGCAAAAAGCTTTTACGTTATAACCCAATTCCGCTAACGTTGCCGCTGCTGAACCTCCAGCTAATCCAGTACCTACAACAATAACGTCTATTAAACGCTTGTTTGCTGGGTTAACCAGATTGATTGAGTTTTTATGATTAGTCCATTTATCTTTAAGTGGACCTTTTGGTATTTTAGAATCTAAAGCCATATTAGATATATTTTTTAATGATTTAGGTGATGAAATAGCGCAATAAAAATAAATCCTAATGGAATACCTATTGCATATACTTTTGCAAAACCTTTTAATCCTCGTGTGTATTTGTTATTTGCTCCAATGGATTGGAATGCGGACATAAAACCATGCAATAAATGCAGTGCTAAAAACACAAACGCTAAACAGTAAGCTGCAACACGTAGTGGGTTTTCAAATTTATGAACCAATTCTTCGTAGTATCTAAATCCTTCGCCATCGGCTAATAATCCAGACATATCTCCTTGGATATACTTGGTGTTAATTTCTGGAAACCAAAAATCGATAAAGTGAAGCACAATAAAAGCCAAAATAGCAGCTCCACTCCAAATCATGTTTCTACTCATCCATGATGAATTGGCGTTGCCATTATTTTTAGCATAACTAATTTTTCTAGCACTATTGTTTTTTATTTCTAGCACAAATCCCATTATAAAATGGAACATAACACCGAAAATTAAAATAGGTTGAAAAAGATACTGCACTAACCAGAAGGTTCCCATGAAGTGAGACACATCATTAAACGTATCAGGACTGAATACTGATAAGAGGTTTATAGCAAAATGCTGTAGTAAAAAAATCATTAGGAAGAGTGCCGAAAGTGCCATGGCAAATTTTCTTCCAATCGAAGAATTCAAAATTCCGCTCATTGTTGAAGTTTAATATTTATCAAACAAAGATACGTTTCAAATCAGTTTTAGACAAAATACAGACATTTATATTATCTATTTAGAATGATTTTAAACAGAAAAGCAAACCCGTTCAACTAATACTGTCAAACGGGTTTAATATTTGTTAAAGCTTAATGCTAATCAATCATTGGAATCAAGCCACGTACACCCATATCCACTAACTGCTCTCCAGCTTCCGGTTCATATTTGCCATCGGCTGTAATTTCGGTCCACTCGAAACTATTATTTACAGAAAATGATAAGGTGACAACGACATCTTCGGTTTCATTTCCAGTAATGTTTAGTCCATTTTCAAATTTGCCTGTCACCACACAAGAACCCTGCGGAATTGGTGAGGAATCAAATAACGGATTTGGAACTGTTGTTGCTCCAGGTGGAGCCTGACCTTGAGATGTAAAACCTAAAGCTTCAAAAGCCCAAAAGCCTTGAAGTTTATTAGCATTAACCGGAAAAGTAACACCATTAAATGTTAAGTCTGGAATATATGTATTATACCCAACAAAACTTGCTAATGTTCCCGAATACTCATTTCCATCAGCCGCTAAAAAATTAATAGCGCCTTCTTGATATGCTAAAGATACGCGTACCCAACTATAACTACCTGCTGCAATTTCACTTAACGGAATGGTTACAAACGTTTCATTACTTCCGGCAAATTTAGCCTGACTGAAATCTATAGCTTTTTCACCTCCTAAATTCGTTGATGGCCCGTCGTAAACGATGGCTCCTTCTCCTAATAAGGTATTTGCTGTAGGTGCTAATTCAATATAATTTGAACTCATCCTTGCAAAATTTGGCGATTGTGCCGCATTTCCATTTGGAATAGTTGCTGGCTGACCCAAATTATTCAAGCGAATTTGATTTGGATCAAATTTGAATTTAATAACCAAATTGGCTTCTTCAGGTGCAGGATTTCTTATAGGCTCGTTTATAGATTCATTACTACAGGAAGTAATTCCTAGAAGAACGATGCACATAATTAGATTTAAAATTTTCATAATTTAATATTTGGGGTTAATAACGTAAACTTAATAAAAAAAGTATGTTTACTGTATGCTTACTTAACTTCAAAATCCACAATTTCCCCTGATACTTGAACACTATAAAGACCTTTTGGCAGGTAGTATGTATCGTTTTGCGCTTTCGGAATAGTTAAATCCGATTGTTGCTTCATCAGTGCTTTTCTGCCTTTTTCGGTTATCGACAAATCATAAGAAACATAATTGAAGCCGGCATCCAAATAAGCAGTTATACTATTTAGTAAATCGTTGTTTGCTGAACGAATTTCAATAGTGTGTTTTCCGGCATCCTTCACATAAACTTTAATACTAGTTTCTGGCACATAAGGCTCTAAATATTGACTCCAAGAACTTCCCCATCGTGAGGAATAACGCATAGATTCCATAGGAAATACCGTTACATTTTTAGCTAATAAAGCAGCATTCACTTTTTGAAGCGGCTCAACATTGGCGGTATATAAACTACGGCCATGAGTTCCTAATATTAAATCGTTAGCATCTGGGTGAATAACTAAATCATGTACAGCAACAGCTGGCAAACCATTTGAAAAGGCTTCCCAATAATCACCTTGATTAAAGGACACATAAACGCCATTATCAGTCCCGACATATAAAATGTTTTCGTTTTTTGGATCTTCCTTAATCACATTTACAGGAGCCATAGGCATATTGGAAGCGATAGCTTTCCAAGTTTTTCCATAGTCATTTGACATATATATATAAGTGCTAAAGTCATCCCAGCGATAACCATTGAGTGCTACATAAACGCGTTCCTTTTTATGTTGAGATGCAATTACGCGTGACACCCATAAATCCTTTGGAAAACTATTAGAAATCAATTCCCAAGAACCACCAGCATTTTTAGATACCTGTACTAAACCATCATCACTTCCAGTATATAGTAATCCGAAATTAAATGGCGATTCACTAATACTGGACAAGGTTCCATAGGCAACATTTCCTTTTTTACCGCCATTGGTTAAATCGGGGCTAATGGCTTGCCAAGTGTCACCTTGATTCATGGAACGCATGAGTTTATTGCCGCCCAAATACAAGATATCCTGATTATGTGGCGACAACAAGATTGGCGTTTGCCAATTAAAACGATAGGGGGTTTCGCCTAATTCATGCTTTGGCTGAATGTATTTTCGTTCGTTAGTTTTTCTGTTTATTCTGTAATAATTACCAAATTGATACCCTGTAAAAACGATATTAGAATTTCTACTATCTATTTGAATTTGCATACCGTCGCCACCCATAAGTTCTTCCCATGCATATTGCCCACTTTGATGCCAACCTTTGCTTTCTCTAGCATTATGAGGACCAACCCAAACCCCATTATCCTGCATGCCACCATAAATATGGTAAGGTTTTTCGTTATCGACATTAATAGCATAAAATTGTCCAACGGCATTCACATTTAGTTTTTCCCAGTTTTCACCATCGTCATAACTGATATTTAATCCTCCATCATTCCCATCAATTAAATGACCTGATTTTTTAGGATTAATCCACAACGCTTGATGGTCAGCATGGACATTTTCGCGACTGATAGATGTGAATGTTTTCCCACCATCTTTCGATTTTAAAATGGGAACCCCTAAAACATAAATCCCATTTGCATCTTGGGGATCCACACGAATTTCACCAAAATAGTAACCATAACTAAAGTACAAACCTTCTAAATAATCGTCATGTGTTTTTTTCCAAGATTTTCCCCCATCTGTACTTTTGTAAACCTCAGCACCAATTACTGGCGTATCAAATAACATAGCATTGGCATCCTCTAAATAATGCGCTAAATCTATGGGTTTTACGGTCCCAGTCCGTACGAGTTGCTTCACATTATCTGCGCGATATTTTTCTTGAAAACCATTGGTTTTTAAATAATTATTCAGCTTTTTATCATCTATATCTAGTAGCTGATTTACGGTCATGGTTTTAAAGTCTTCCTTTGTTAAGCCACGTATTTCGCTTTTTCCTTTTGAATCCGATCTGTGAAATTGGCTATCGTGCAAGGCGTAAATTATGTTTTCATTAAAAACAGCTAGCCCTATTCTACCAACACCAATTCCCGTAGGAAAACCGCTAGCTTCAGTTGATATTTTTTGCCATGTATTTCCTGCATCTTCACTTTTATAAATTGCGGAATTAGCACCATTTCCTGAAAAATTCCATGCTTTTCGGTCTCG
The DNA here is from genome assembly GCF_042657385.1 of Bizionia hallyeonensis. Taxonomy (NCBI): domain Bacteria; kingdom Pseudomonadati; phylum Bacteroidota; class Flavobacteriia; order Flavobacteriales; family Flavobacteriaceae; genus Bizionia; species Bizionia hallyeonensis. Next base: position 327,277 of record NZ_JBHSLA010000001.1, read on the forward strand.
TGTCCAAGAAGAAGCATATAGGGTATTGAAATTATTTGGCTCCTGTTGCACATCTATTATACCACTAGAGTCATCTACAAACAAGGTCTGTTTCCATGTTTTACCACCATCCAAAGTTTTATAGATTCCGCGTTCGTTATTAGACGAATATAAGTGACCTGTGGCGCCAACAATAACAGTATTTGGATTATCAGGATTTATTAAAATCCGACCAATATGATGCGAATCTGGCAATCCAACATGCTCCCATGTTTTGCCATTATCAATAGATTTTAAAACACCAATTCCTGCATAGCTAGAACGCGACGAATTATTTTCGCCTGTACCAACCCAAATAGTTCTAGTCGGCCAATGCACAGCAATATCACCTACATTTTGTGTATGGGCCGAATCTAAAATTGGCACAAAAGACGCACCGTTATTTACAGTATGCCAAACACCTCCGGAAGCATACGCCACATAAAACTCGATGGGGTTTTCGGGATTCACATCTAAATCCGTTACACGACCACTCATTACCGCAGGTCCAATATTAGTAAATGGGATATTTTTAACGCGCGATTGTTGCATTAAAACGTGTTTCAGTTCTAATGATTTTTCTATTAAAGTAGAAGGTGTTGCAGGTTGTTGGCTAAAGGCAGTTGCAACCATTAAAACAAAGCCATAATTGATTAGCTGAAGGCATTTCATAAAAAAAGGAGTGCTTAATTGAATAAAATTGAAAATTAAACATAAAGCAACTAGCATCAAAATTTGGTGTTAAAATTAACCAAAAGTGATGTGATATTTTTCTTAACTATCTTGAAACATGTAACTTTGAATAAATCAAAATTAAGCACATGAAATGAGCGCTTTAAAAACATTATTACCAATGATAATTTTTTTATTGCGAAAACATGTGACAATTAAAAAACAAACACATGAAATACCATCTTATAGACAATCAACTCTTTATTAAAAACAGAAAAAACTTTATGGCGCAAATGAAGTCCAATAGTTTAGCTGTTTTTAATTCGAATGACGTATACCCTATTGGTGCAGATAGCACCATTCCATTTCAACAAGACCGAAATATATTTTATTTAAGTGGTGTAGACCAAGAAGATAGCATCTTGGTCCTATTTCCAGATTGCCCAAACCCAAAGCATCGAGAAATACTATTTGTTACAGAAACCAACGATCATATTGCGGTTTGGGAAGGTGAGAAACTAACCAAAGAAAAAGCGTTTGAAACGTCTGGTATAAAAACCGTTTATTGGCTACAGGATTTTGATAAAATTTTTAAAGAAGTCATGGCACAATGCGAAACGGTTTACATAAACACCAATGAGCATTATCGTGCTAATACCGAAACGGAAACACGTGAAGACCGTTTTAATAAAAAACTAAAAGAGCAGTATCCAGCTCACAGTGTAGCCAAAAGTAATCCTATCTTACAGCGTTTACGTTCCGTAAAGGATAAGATTGAATTGGACATCATGCAACAAGCCTGTAATATTACAGAAAAAGGTTTCCGCCGTCTTTTAAATTTCGTGAAGCCTGGTGTTATGGAATATGAAATTGAAGCGGAGTTAATGCACGAATTTTTAAGAAATCGTTCTAAAGGGTTTGCCTACACACCTATAGTAGCGTCTGGAAATAATGCCAATGTGTTACATTATATTGAGAATAATCAAGAATGTAAGGCTGGCGACTTAATCCTATTAGATGTAGGTGCAGAATACGCTAATTACTCGAGTGATATGACGAGAACTATTCCTGTTTCAGGAAAGTTTAACGACCGACAAAAAGACGTTTATAACGCGGTAAATCATGTAAAAAAAGAAGCTGAAAAAATGCTAGTTCCCGGAACTATTTGGGCGGATTACCATGTAGAAGTTGGTAAATTAATGACGTCTGAACTTTTAAAATTAGGTTTATTAGACAAATCGGATGTTCAAAATGAAAACCCTGATTGGCCAGCCTACAAGAAGTATTTCATGCATGGAACGTCTCATCATATTGGTTTAGACACGCATGATTATGGTTTACTTCATGAACCTATGACAGCGAATATGGTCTTTACAGTAGAACCTGGGATTTATATTCCTAAAGAAGGTTTTGGTATCCGTTTGGAAGACGATTTAGTGATTCAAGAATCTGGAGCACCGAAAAACTTAATGGGCAATATCCCTATTGAATTGGAAGAGATTGAAGATATTATGAACTCATAAAAATTAAATCTTAAAATTTCATAAAAGCCTCATTAATTTTTATTGGTGAGGCTTTTTGGTTGAAATATATTAACAATCACAAAAGTCAGCAAAGCTGGCAACACCCAACCCAAACTATGATTTGCTAACGGAATACTATTCAAGACACCTTGTAAATTATTTACAGGGATTAAAAACTTTAAAAAATCGGGAATACTGAAAATAAATGTGACCAATACAACGGCTTTAAAAACAGTTTCAGAAGCAAATTTTTGTGGCAACACATTCAACAGAATCAACACAATAGTATTAGGGTAAATAAACATAAGTGCTGGCAACGCGATATCAATAATAAAGGCCACATTATAACTCCCAACAATAACACCTATTAGGGATGATAACATAGCCGTTATAGTATATGCTTTTCTAGAATCCTGGAATAAGCCACTAACATAATCAGATGCGCCCGTTATAATACCAACGGCAGTTGTAAAACATGCCAAAGCGACTAAAACACTCAAAAAAGTGGTTCCTATATTACCCAACGTTAATTGACTTAAACTGGTTAAAACTTCCGTTCGGGTTGCATTTTCCGAAAAACTGGCTTGCAACAAATACCCACAGATTATAAGGCCGGCATAAATAATGAATAGTCCGAAGCCTGCAATGAATCCAGCTTGAGAGATTAGTTTTTTCTTTTCTTCGAAAGTACCTTCTCCATACGTTTTTAAAGACAACACAATAACAGCACCAACCACAACACCAGCAATAGCATCAAAAGCTTGATAGCCTTCAAAAATTCCAGATGTTATTAGCGCAAATGATGAACTAACAGCCGTAGTAACTGTTTCTGATGAGCCGCCATAAATTCCTAAACCAATTATGATTAATAATATGATAACAATTAGAGGCGTTAAATATTTACCAATTAAACTTAAAAGGCGCGAGCGATTCATAACAAACAGAAAAACCAAGGCGAAATAAATACAGCTTGTTAGTAAGGTAGACGAATCAAAAAATGGTACAATTGCCATTTCATGTGTTACAGAAGCTGTTCGTGGTGCAGGTAAAGCAACGGCAATGGCATACATAAACACACAATAAACCGAACTAAAAATAGGTGATACTTTTTTGCCAAAATCGAACATAGTGCCTTGCAATTTAGCATGCGCATATATTCCTAAAATGGGGATTATAACAGCTGTTAAAGCAAAACCAAAAGCTACCAAATACCAATTCCCTCCCGCTTGCACGCCTAAATATGGCGGTAGAATTAAGTTACCTGCTCCAAAAAATAATGAAAAAAGTGCAAAAGCAACAATAAAGGTTTGTTTGGTTTTATTCATATAATTTCTGAAAAACAAAAATGGATTATTAAATAAAGATTTAAACTCTGTTATCTTTGTCCAAGATACTTTAAAAATGATATTAGACTATAAAGGTACTTCTGTTTTTTATTCCGACCAAGGCAAAGGAACACCAATCGTTTTGCTTCACGGATTTTTAGAAAACAGCACGATGTGGGAACGCTTAATTCCGAAACTTATCCAGACCAATCGGGTAATTGCCATTGATTTATTAGGACATGGTAAAACGGGTTGTTTGGGATATATTCATAGCATGGAACTGATGGCTGAAATGATTCATGCGGTTTTAGTTCATTTAAAAATTGATAAAAGTATTTTTATTGGTCATTCCATGGGTGGCTATGTGGCATTAGCTTTCGCTGAAAAATTCCCCACTATGATATTGCGATTATGTTTAGCGAATAGTACGGCAAAGGCAGATAGTCCTGAACGAAAAATAAATAGAACACGTGCTGTAAAAGCGGTTAAGCAAAACCACCGAGCTTTTGTTAGTATGGCTGTTACTAATTTATTCGCTTTAAAAAACCAGTCTTTACTTACTAACGAAATTTCTCATGTCAAAAAAGAAGCACTAAAAACACAGCAACAAGGTATAATAGCTGCTCTGGAAGGCATGAAAATCAGAGCTGACCGAACTGATATTCTCAAAACAGCTATATTTCCTAAATTACTAATTATTGGTCGTAATGATACGGTTATTCCATGTGATGATCTTGTAAAGGAAGCCGAAGAGACAAATACTAATTTTGTCATTTTTCCTGATGGACACATGAGTTATATTGAAAATGAAAGTTTATTCCTACATGAAATTGTGCATTTCATCGAATAATTATTGATTTTAACGGTTAAAGTGTTTTTTTTGATAGCTTTATGGAACCCAAAACCAAAAAGAATGAAACCTACTAATCAAAAAATCGCTTTCATACCGAAATTATATTGCAATATTTTTGGTCATGATTTTCACGTTTCGCGAAAAGTAACTTTACACGTTAAAGAGTACCAATGTAAGCATTGTAAAAAGCAAGCCACCACTAATGGAAATGGTAAGCTTACGGAACTGACTCCAAAATTTATGGAAATAAACAGTATCCTAGAGCAAATGTATTCACGTCGCGCTTTGCGCTTAGCCTCTAACAGCTACACAGACAATACACTACGAGTTACGGGTTAGTTGCAAAACGGTTTATTCGTCATTAAAACTCTTCCAACCTTGAGCTTTTAATTGAATTTTAGTTTCAGCACGCGTAACTAAATGCATGCCAGCGCTAGCTTCTTGCATAAAACCTATAACACTAAAATTAGGATTTGCTTGTATTTTAGGGAAATCTTCTTGCGCAATGGTGAATAATAATTCATAGTCTTCACCACCATTTAAAGCAACAGTTGTGCTATCTATATTAAATTCTTCGCAGGTAGAAATTACTTGAGGATCTAGAGGGATTTTATCCTCATATAAATCGCAACCTACCGCGCTGTGTTTACATAAGTGTAATATTTCAGATGATAATCCATCACTAATATCAATCATAGACGTTGGTTTCACCTCCAATTCTTTTAATAAAGTAATAATATCTTTACGCGCTTCTGGCTTTAATTGCCTTTCAACAATATAGGTATATTGGTCTAAGTCAGGCTGACTGTTTGGATTCACTTTAAACACGGCTTTCTCGCGTTCTAAAATTTGTAATCCCATATAAGCACCACCCAAATCTCCTGAAACCACTAATAAATCATTCGGTTTAGCACCACTTCTGTAAACGGCTTCACCTTTAGCAACTTCTCCTATTGCGGTAACGGAAATTAATAATCCAGACGTCGAGGAAGTCGTATCACCACCAACTACATCCACACCGTATATATTGGCTGCTGTATGAATGCCTTCATATAACTCTTCCAAGGCTTCTAGCGGAAATCTATTAGAAACCGCAATGGAAACTGTGACTTGAGTTGCCAAAGCATTCATAGCATAAATATCCGATAAATTTACCATAATGGCTTTGTAACCTAAATGTTTCAGAGGCATATAACTTAAATCGAAGTGCACGCCTTCCACTAATAAATCGGTAGAAACAACGACTTGGTTTTCACCAAAATCTAAAACAGCCGCATCATCACCTATACTTTTTATAGTTGATTTTTGAGTAATTTTAAAGTTGGATGTCAAATGATCTATTAGAGCAAATTCGCCTAAATTCTCTAATTGGGTGCGTTGTTGATTTTTATCTTCTATCATAATGCAAAAATAAGAAGCTTGGAGTTATTTGTAGCCATGTTCATCTAAAAAAATAAGATCATGACTAAACACTAAATTCATTTTTAACACAAAAAAAAGCTTAATGCCACCTGTTTTACTAAATAATCCGTTAATTTTGTTCAGATTAAACAATGAAATCTTGTAAAGTCCAAGTTAATTTAAAATATGACATATAATTCATGTTTTAATTTAATATCCAGTCTTAATCAAAGCAATAAAATTGCACGAAAATCGTTTATAATTAAAATTCAATGCGGTGTATAATACCCTTTAAGCCGCAACAAAAAAACCTATGAAACACCTTTTTAAATTCCCCCTAACTATCAAACTCTTATTTATTTGCGTTATTGTTTTCTCAACGCTACAAGCATGTGATGATGAACCTGTAGAACCAATTGTTGTTGTAGATACCGATAATGACGGTATTCCCGACAATGAAGATAATTGTCCTGAATTATCAAATCCAAATCAAGAAGACGCCAACAACAATGGAATTGGTGATGCCTGTGAAGATATTATCATCATAGACACAGATAACGATGGTATTCCAGACAGTGAGGATAACTGTCCAACTATAGCCAATCCAAATCAGGAGGATGATGACAATGATGGTATTGGAAACGCCTGTCAAGACACCCCTGCTACTACGCCATTATTTCCTTGTGAAAATGGTATGGCTGGACCTTACCCATGTAATGGCTATGACTTATTGAGTCATATTCCCGTTAACATTATCGGTGAACCTAATGCCGAGGGTAACGATTCTTGGGGCTGGACAGATAGCACAACAGGTAAGGAATATGCACTTGTTGGCACCACACAAGGAACAGCATTTGTGGATGTTTCAGACCCGATAAACCCTATATTTTTAGGCCGTTTAGCTTCCGCTAATCCTGGTGACAGAGGCAATATTTGGCGCGATGTTAAAGTGTATAATGATTACGCTTTTATTGTTAGTGAAGCTAGTGGTTATGGTATGCAAGTTTTTGATTTAGGTAGATTGCGTAATGTGCCAAATCCGCCAGAAACGTTTACAGCTGACACCCATTATACAGGTTTTGGAAGCGCTCATAATATTGTTATTAATGAAGATTCTGGTTATGCCTACATTGTAGGAACTAGCCGAAGTGGAACCTATGCGGGAGGCCCTTTATTCATTAATATTCAGAATCCGTTAAGCCCTGTTGAAGAAGGTGGCTTTTTTGGATATTCTCATGATGCACAAGTTCTAAACTACAATGGTCCAGATGCCGATTATAACGGTCAAGAAATTTTAATTGGAAGCAATGAAACTGAAGTTGTAATAGTAAATGTAACAGACAAAGCAAATCCTCAAATTATTTCTAGTATTGACTATACCAATATAGGCTATACTCATCAAGGTTGGTTTACGGATGATTTACAATATTTCATTTTAGGAGATGAAACTGACGAACAAAGTTTTGGTGGTAATACGCGAACCATTGTCTTTGATTTTACAGATTTAGACAACCCGTTGTTTCACATGGATTATTATGGACCAACAGCTGCAATTGACCATAATGGCTATGTAAAGGGCGATACATTTTATATTGCTAATTACACAGCAGGCGTTCGATTTGTAGATATTTCCGGAATTGGTAATAGCACCATGACCGAAGTTGGCTTCTTTGATTCTTATCCAGCGAATAATAGCACTAGTTTCCATGGTGCCTGGAACGTATACCCTTATTTTGCTAGTGGCAATATTATTATTAGCGATATTGAAGGTGGCTTATTTATAGTAAGAAAGCAAAATTAAATTCACCTTGAAACTAAAAATATTAAGTTTATTAACGACACTATTCATACTGGGTTGCTCATCAGATAATGATACAACCCCAGCTTCTGCTGTGGACTCCACCACAACCGCAACAACATTAGGTGGATCTAAAAATGAAAGTGGTCAATCCATAATCAAAACTATGGATGGCGGCTATGCTATTTTAGGATTTACTCAAAGTTCGGATGGCGATATTGCCGATAAGACTAATGAAAGTTATGATTATTGGGTGCTAAAATTTAATGCGAATCATGACATGCAATGGTCCAAAACTTATGGTGGATCGGGTGATGATCGCGGCGAAGATATAGTTCAGACATCAGATGGCGGTTTTGCCGTTTTAGGTTATAGTGATAGTAATGATGGCGATGTAACCAGCAATGCAGGCGCACAAGATTACTGGTTGGCAAAACTAGATTCTTACGGAAATTTATTATGGCAACAATCCTATGGCTATTTAGGAGCTGACCGTGGCAAATCCATTTTAATAACACAAGATGGCGGGTTTTTTATAACAGGTATTTTAGATGTTACAGCATCAGGTGGTGCTGGAAATACTAAAAACGCTAGTTCCAAACACGCAGGTGGTGATTATTGGGCTTTAAAACTGAACAGTGAAGGCACCATTGAATGGAGCAAATACTATGGCGGAAGCTTTACCGATTCCCCGTTTGATGCCATTCAAACCACTGAAGGTGATTTCATAATTGTTGGATCCTCTGATAGTGATGATGTTGACATTGCTAATAATATAGGTGATTATGATTTTTGGGTGGTGAAAATATCTAATTCAGGAACCATAATCTGGGAAGAAAATTTTGGTGGCACTCAAATAGATGAAGCGCGCAGTATAGTGGATTCTGGAGATGGTAATTTTCTCATTATTGGAGACACACGCAGTAGTGATATTCATATTTCAAATAATTTAGGTGCTGCAGATTTATGGCTTATAAAAATATCACCTTCCGGAAATATTATTTGGGAAAAAACGTTTGGTGGAAGTGATTTTGATGCTGGATTATCCATTGCTAAAGCAACTAATTCAAACTTTATAATATCAGGGAGTTCTAGAAGTGCCGACGGGAATTTGTCCAGCAATAAGGGACAAAATGATGCTTGGTTATTAAAAATTGATGCCAATGGCTCCATTATCAAGCAAAATTCCATTGGTGGTTCTGCTATTGATTTTTGTCTAAGCGCAATAGAGTTAGAAGATAACACCATAATTGGTGTTGGGAAATCTAGTAGTTCAGATGGTGATATTGTAGAAAATAAAGGTTTTACAGACTTATTAATAATAAGAACAAAATGAAAAAAGCAATTTCAATATTAATGTTAACTTTTGTTATTTTTTCCTGTGGTGAAGATAATGACGATCTCCTAACGCCTGTCCAAACCAAGGCTGCAATTACATTTAATTTTACCCATAATTGGGATGCTACAGCTATAAATAGTAGCAATATTCAAACTGAAACCGTGACAAACGCGCATGGTGAAATTATGAATATGACAAGTTTGCGCTATCTTGTTTCACGATTTGAACTAACAAATCAAAACGGCGATATTTATAGTTTCAATGGGTATAAATTTACTGATTTATCCAATGAAACAACCTATAATTTTTCACCTGACAACAACATAATTCCAATTGGAACTTACACCTTAAAATTTATTTGGGGTTTTAATGAAACAGATAATATTGATGGTGCTTATCCCGACTTAAATAGTGCATCTTGGAATTGGCCAGAAATGCTAGGTGGCGGTTATCACTTTATGCAGCTAGATGGCATGTATAATGTAAACACAACCCCAATGCCATATAATTTTCACAATGGCACAGCACGTGTAAGCGCAGATGTTTTTGAGCAAAATTTTGCCAAAATAACGCTACCAACACCAATCACAATTACAAATAATGCTACCATTGAGATAAAAATGAATATTGCTGAATTTTTCAAAAACCCAAATACTTGGGATTTAAATGTTCTTGACACCTCATTAATGCCAAATTACGATGCGCAAAAAATGATGCAAGCCAATGTTAATACCGTGTTTTCTATTGGAAACATCACGCAGTAAAATATTGTAAATGAAAACAGCATTAACATATACACTTTTAACTTTCTGTATTTTTATTACGTCTTGTAGTAAAGATGATTCAGACGAATATGTTAATAAGCCAACGGCCCAACCTTTGGCTATTCCACCATTATTTGCGCAATTTATAATCAACCCTGTAATTCCCATTGATAATCCGCAAACTATAGAGGGTGTTGCTCTTGGTAAAAAATTATTTTTTGACCCCTTACTGTCCGCTAATAACACACAAGCATGTGCAACGTGCCATAGCCCACAAAATGCCTTTTCAGATAATTCTCAATTTAGCACAGGTATTGACGGTATTCTTGGGAACAGAAATTCCATGCCACTCTTTAATTTAGCTTGGAATTATGACGAACAATTCTTTTGGGATGGTCGCGTTTTCAGTTTGGAACACCAAGCGTTAGTTCCTGTAGAAGATCCCGTAGAAATGCATAACACATGGGAAACCGTTGTTACAAGATTACAACAACATCCTGAATATCCAAATCTATTTAATAATGCATTCGGTGAAGGCGTGATTACCAAAGAAAAAGCTACCAAGGCTTTAGCGCAATTTGAGCGCACACTCATTTCGGCCAACTCAAAATTTGACAAATATTTGCTAGGTGAGGCTACGTTAACACCTCAAGAAACCAACGGTTTAAATGTTTTTATGGATGAAACCCGAGGCGATTGCTTTCACTGTCATGGCAATCCCAACAACCCGTTATGGACCGATAATATGTTTCATAATAACGGTTTGGATGCCACAATTACCGATTTGGGACTTGGAGCCGTAACAGGAGATCCCGCTGACAATGGCAAATTCAAATCGCCTTCCTTACGTAATTTAGCATTTACCGCGCCATTTATGCACGATGGTCGTTTTGCAACCTTGGATGATGTTATTAATCATTATAGTGAAGGCTTACAAAATTCACCAACCATTGATCCGTTGATGAAAAAAGTAGCACAAGGTGGTGTGCAGCTTTCTGCTCAAGACAAAGCCGATTTAAAGGCTTTTTTACTGACTTTATCAGACCCTTCCTTTATTAATAATCCAGCATTTCAAAATTAACAGCTGACAGGAACTGCTGTTTAAATCCTATATTTTTTTCAAGATTATCCACTAGAAATTAAAGATAATTTCGCATAATTTTTATCTATGCTTCCATCTGTTAATATCATGTTAGGTTATATGGTAATCCATGACATATATTGTATATTTGCATACTATTTAGAGTAAATCTAATTAAGACTATGATAAAAGTATCTGAAACAGCAAAAAAGAAGGTCGTTGAATTAATGACTGAAGATGGCTATAATGCGGTAACCGACTATGTACGCGTTGGTGTAAAAAGCGGCGGCTGCTCTGGTTTATCTTACGATTTAAAATTTGACAAAGACCAGGTTGATGGCGATAAAGTTTTTGAAGATAATGGTGTAAAAATCATTATTGATAAAAAAAGCTTTTTATACCTCATTGGAACCACCCTAGAATATTCTGGCGGATTGAATGGTACTGGTTTTGTTTTTAATAATCCCAATGCAAATAGAACGTGTGGTTGTGGTGAAAGTTTTTCACTATAATAATCCCATCCTAACCTTCTCAATTGGAAGGACTAAAAAAGAAAATACACATGAGTAAATATACAGAGGACGATTTAAGAGAAGAATTAAAAACCAAGGAATACGAATACGGTTTCTACACAGATATCCAATCCGATACATTTCCTGTTGGTTTGAATGAAGATGTTGTTCGTGCTATTTCAAAACGAAAAGAAGAGCCGGAATGGATGACGGAATGGCGTTTAGAAGCCTTTCGCGTTTGGCAAGACATGATAGAACCTGAATGGGCAAACGTTCATTACCAGAAACCCGATTTTCAAGCCATCTCCTACTATTCCGCTCCTAATAGCAAGCCTAAATATGACAGTTTAGATGAAGTGGATCCAGAATTACTGGAAACCTTTAAAAAACTAGGCATATCTATCGATGAGCAAAAAAAATTAGCCAACGTGGCCATGGATGTTGTTGTGGATTCGGTTTCAGTAGCAACAACCTTCAAGAAAACTTTAGGTGAAAAAGGTATTATTTTTATGAGTATTTCGGAAGCCATTCAAAAGCATCCAGAATTAGTCAAAAAATATTTAGGAACCGTTGTTCCACAAAAAGATAATTTTTATGCCGCTTTAAATTCAGCCGTATTTAGTGATGGTTCTTTCTGTTATATTCCAAAAGGCGTTCGTTGTCCAATGGAATTATCAACCTATTTCAGAATTAACCAAGCAGGAACTGGTCAGTTTGAAAGAACTTTAGTTATTGCAGACGAGGGCAGTTATGTAAGTTACTTAGAAGGTTGTACAGCTCCAAGTCGTGATGAAAACCAACTTCACGCAGCCGTTGTAGAACTTATTGCATTGGATGATGCCGAAATAAAATATTCAACCGTACAAAACTGGTATCCAGGAAATTCGGAAGGCAAAGGCGGTGTTTTTAACTTTGTAACCAAACGTGGAATTTGCGAGAAAAATTCTAAAATATCTTGGACACAGGTAGAAACAGGATCGGCTGTAACCTGGAAGTATCCAAGTTGTATTTTAAAAGGTGATAATTCTGTAGGTGAATTTTACTCAATAGCAGTAACAAATAACCATCAACAAGCAGATACGGGAACCAAGATGATTCATTTAGGAAAGAATACCAAATCCACCATTATTTCCAAAGGTATTTCTGCCGGAAATTCACAAAACTCATATAGAGGATTAGTTCAAATTAGCTCCCGAGCAGAAAATGCACGAAATTTTTCACAATGTGATAGTTTGTTAATGGGTAATGAATGTGGCGCACACACCTTCCCATACATTGAAGCTAAAAATAAAACGGCCATTATAGAACACGAAGCAACCACGAGTAAAATTGGTGAAGACCAAATATTTTATTGCAACCAACGTGGTATAGATACTGAAAAAGCCATTGCACTTATAGTAAATGGGTTTAGTAAAGAGGTATTAAATAAACTCCCAATGGAATTTGCTGTAGAAGCTCAAAAACTATTGGAAATTAGTTTAGAAGGTTCCGTGGGATAAAATCAAATAATCAATCTTTTTAGTGATATTTTATGAAAAAACTAGCCACACTTTTAATAATATCTATTGTTTTTATCAGTTGTAAAAATGATAGTAAAACCGCAGAAACCACTATAGAAACAGAAGCTATTGATATGGATAGCCCCAATCGTACCAAAAAACAAAGCGATGGACTAACCTTATTAAAAGGTGAATTTGTTTACTATTCAGATGCAGCCGTATTACAAACGCATCGTGAAGTTTATGGCGTTATTATGGACGATAAAATGATGGAACTTAATAAAATGGCAGAAGCCTATAAAAAAGAACCAACAGATTACGCCACAGTTTCCATACGTGGAAAAATAGTACCAAAACCAGAAAACGAAGAAGGCTGGCCTTTTCGTGTAGAAATAAAAGAAATTTTAAGCGTTTCAGCTTCAAACCCTGAAACCAATAATGTAGTAAAATTGGAATCCAAATAACATGTTAAAAATAACAAATTTACACGCAAGTGTTAACGATAAAGCCATTTTAAGAGGCATCAATTTAGAAGTAAACCCAGGTGAAGTTCACGCTATTATGGGTCCTAACGGATCTGGTAAAAGTACACTAGCTTCGGTAATTGCAGGGAAAGAAGAATACGAAGTAACAGATGGCACCATTTCTTTAGGAGATGCTGTCATAGATGATTTAGCCGCTGAAGAGCGCGCACATAAAGGTATTTTCTTATCCTTTCAATACCCTGTTGAAATTCCGGGTGTTTCCGTTACCAATTTCATTAAAACAGCCATTAATGAAACACGTAAAGCTAAAGGACTTGAAGATATGCCTGCCAAAGACATGCTGAAATTAATTCGTGAGAAAGCAGAAATGCTAGAAATTGATAGAAAATTTTTATCACGTTCATTAAACGAAGGGTTTTCTGGTGGTGAGAAAAAACGTAACGAAATTTTTCAAATGGCAATGCTAGAACCTAAATTGGCTATTTTAGACGAAACCGATTCAGGATTAGATATTGACGCCTTACGTATTGTAGCTAATGGTGTAAACAAGCTTAAGAGCAAGGATAATGCCGTAATAGTTATTACGCATTACCAACGTTTATTGGATCATATTGTTCCAGATTTTGTTCATGTATTACACGAAGGCCGCATTGTAAAAACAGGTGGAAAAGAGTTAGCCCATGAGCTTGAAGAAAAAGGTTACGACTGGATTAAAGAAGAAGTAAACGCATAAATTAGTTTGTAGTGTTCAGTCGCAGTTTGCTAATGCTTACTCCAACTGATCACGCCAATTAAAACGCTTTACAATTATAAAATAGCAAACAGCTTTCTTTAGTAAGTTCAGGATTATTTGAACACGAAATAGAAATCTGAAAACTGAATTACATGGAATTAAAAGATAAATTAGTATCCTCATTTATGGTATTGGAAGATCGACTTGATATCGATTCACCAGTGCATGATATTAGAAGCGAAGCAATAAAAACATTCGAAACGAACGGATTCCCTGGCAAAAAGGATGAGGCTTGGAAGTACACCTCATTAAAAAGTGTCTTAAAACATGATTATAGCGTATTTCCAAAACAGGAAAATGCATTAGATTATCAGGATGTTAAAAAGTATTTTATCCATGATATTGATACCTATAAAATTGTATTTGTGGACGGAAAATATTCGTCGTATTTATCAGAAACTACCCACGAAGGTATTGATGTTTGTCTCATGTCATCAGCTTTAAACAAGCCTAAATACCGCTTAATCATTGAAAATTATTTCAATAAAATAGCAACTAAAGATAGTGTTACTTCTTTAAATACCGCTTTTTCACAAGAAGGTGCTTATATTCATATTCCAAAAAATAAATTGGTTGCAAAACCTATCCAAATTATCCATTTTGCTACCGGAAACGAATCGGCTTTAATGTTACAGCCTCGAAATTTAATTGTGGTGGATGAAAATTCGCATGTGCAAATTATCGAGCGCCATCAAAGTTTAACAGAAAATCCTGTTTTAACCAATAGCGTAACGGAAATCTACGCCAACAAACGTGCAATTGTTGATTATTATAAAATTCAAAATGACAATGAGCATGCATCATTAATTGATAGCACTTTCATTAATCAGAAGCGCGAAAGTCATGCCTCTGTACACACCTTTTCGTTTGGCGGAAAATTAACGCGTAACAATCTGAATTTTTATCAAAACGGGGAACGTATTGATTCTACATTAAAGGGCATTACAATTATTGGCAATAAGCAACATGTAGATCACAACACATTGGTGCATCATATTGAACCAAATTGCGAAAGTCACCAAGATTATAAAGGTATTTTTGCAGATAGTTCAACCGGCGTTTTTAATGGAAAAGTACTTGTGGACAAAGAAGCACAGAAAACCAATGCGTTTCAGGCCAACAACAACATTCTAGTGAGCGATAAAGCTAGTATCAATACCAAGCCACAATTAGAGATTTTTGCTGACGATGTTAAATGCTCACACGGTTGTACCATTGGTCAATTGGATGAAAGTGCTATGTTTTACATGCGTTCTCGTGGAATTCCCGAAAAGGAAGCTAAAGCATTACTTATGTTTGCTTTTAGTAATAACGTAATGAGCTCGGTAAAAGTCCCTGAAATAAAGGAACGTATTACCAAAATTATTGCCAATAAATTAGGCGTAAATATTGGTTTCGATTTGTAGTTAAATTAAAATCTAAAATTACGAGTAGTGGGAAATACCTATTTTTTTTTGAAGCTATTTCCCGCTATCCGCTAAATCTTTTTGCAAAAAAACGCAAAAAGGATACCGCTACTATCGGGGCTATTTAAAACAAAACTATGTTTAACGTAGAAAAAATTAGACAAGATTTCCCCATTCTTCAAAGGCAAGTAAATGGTAAACCTTTAGTGTACTTAGATAATGCCGCCACATCACAAACACCGCAACAGGTTATTGATGTTATTGTAGACTATTACAGCAATTACAACGCTAATATCCACAGAGGCGTTCACTCCTTAAGTCAAGAAGCTACCGATAAATACGAAGCAGGAAGACACACCATTCAAAAACATTTTAATGCCAAACATGCCCATGAAATTATCATGACTGCTGGAACAACACAAGGTATTAATTTGGTTGCCAATGGTTTTTCATCACTTTTAACAAAAGACGATGAGATTATAGTTTCAGCATTAGAACATCATAGTAATATTGTGCCATGGCAAATGTTATGCGAAAAAACAGGAGCCACTTTAAAGGTAATTCCTATGAATATGGCTGGCGAATTAATTATGGATGATTATGGTACGTTGCTGTCTAAAAACACCAAACTTGTATTTGTAAATCACATTTCAAATGCATTAGGAACCATCAATCCAATAGAAGAAATTATTAGAAAAGCACATCAAGTTGGTGCAGCCGTTTTGGTAGATGGCGCACAAGCTTGCCCACATATAAAAGCCGATATGCAAGCCTTGGATATTGATTTCTATGTAGCTTCAGCTCATAAAATGTGCGGACCAACAGGCGTTGGTTTTTTATATGGAAAAGAAGATTGGCTTAATAAATTACCTCCTTATCAAGGTGGTGGTGAAATGATTGCCGAAGTAACGTTTGAAAAAACAACCTATGCGGATTTGCCGCATAAATTTGAAGCCGGAACACCTAATATTTGTGGTGGTATTGCTTTTGGAGCAGCCATTGATTATATGAACAACATTGGTTTTAATGCTATTGCTAGATATGAACATGAATTGTTAGAATATGCAACAACCGAACTATTAAAAATAGAAGGTCTAAAAATTTATGGGACTGCCAAAAATAAAACCTCGGTTATTTCCTTTAATTTGGAAGGAATTCATCCCTATGATATTGGTACACTATTAGATAAAATGGGTATTGCAGTTCGTACAGGTCACCATTGTGCGCAACCTATTATGAACTTTTATAAAATTCCAGGAACAGTTAGAGCATCCTTTGCTTTTTACAACACAAAAGCTGAAGTAGATGCTTTAATTACAGGTGTTATAAAAGCACAAATGATGTTATCATAAATATCCGAAGCTATGAAATTAGAAAACATACTATTTGGGCTTATTGTTTTAATCACATTTTCTTGCAGCCATACAGATGCCACAACCATGTATATTGCCAATGAGCAAGTAGATTGTGTTGGTGTAAGCCCGCAAAAATGTATGCAGATAAAATTTAACAGTCAAGACGATTGGACATTTTATTATGGACAAATAGAAGGTTTCACTTTCGAAACTGGTTATTATTATAAATTAAGCGTCTCTAAAGAAACCATGGCTAATCCACCTGCAGACGCCTCTAGCATTAAATACACCTTGGTCGAAATTTTAGAGAAATCAACTACAGCAATTGACTAGTTTGGCTTTCTTTTTGTAATAAAGATATAAAAAACAACCATTATGAAATATATCAGCTTACTTGTCACCTGCCTTTTTATAGTTTCCTGTGGGAATAGTAAAAAGGCCTCTGCTATGAATAAACAAACACCTTTATCCGGTAATTATAGTATTATAGCTGTGGGAGAAAATGCCGTAATTGATGACAATCTAAACATTATGTTTAACATAGAAAAAAATAGAGTGGCAGGTTTTTCAGGTTGCAATCAGTTTTCCGGCAGTTATTCATCTACGGGTTCTGGTTTGGAATTTGGACCATTAGCAAGCACGCGAAAAATGTGTCGTCCAGAAGCAAATAAAATTGAACAACACGTTCTAAAAGCATTACATGAAACCATTCGTTTTTCAGAAAATAACGGTGTAATATCTTTTTATAATAAAGAAGGAGCCGTTTTAATAACCATGAATAAATCAGAAACTTCAAACACCGAAAAAATGAGTGATCAAAAAGAATATCAGGTAGAATATATGGCAGTTTCTCGTGGTTATTATTTAATGATTACTTATGAAAATAAAAGTATATCATTTCAAAAAGACCGAACTTCTAAAATGCAAATTAAATCGCTTTCAGAAACCGAAATAACGGCACTTAACAACAAAATTGCCGATTTAAATTTAGAGGCGCTTGAAACGTTGGAGCCACCTTCCAAAGCACATCAGTATGATGGTGCAGCTGGAGCCACTTTAAAAATCACGAAAAATGGCACAAACTACCGTACGCCAACTTTTGATGCTGGCAACCCTCCAAAAGCCATTGAAGCACTAGTTTCAGAATTAATTGCCCATACTGAAAAGCAGTAAATAATTGAATAGCTGCTTTTCTTATTGTATTTTTGCATAAAATTATGACGATGGAAATTGAAGACATACAAAACGAAATTATAGACGAATTCTCTATGTTTGAGGATTGGGAGGAACGCTATCAATACATGATTGATTTAGGGAAAGATTTACCTTTAATTGATGCACAATATAAAACCGACGACAACCTTATATCAGGGTGTCAAAGTAAAGTTTGGGTGCATGCAGATTTGGTAGATAATAAAATTGTTTTCACAGCAGATAGTGATGCTATTATCACCAAAGGTATTATTGCTATTCTCATTCGTGCATTTTCAAATCAAGCACCAAAAGATATAATAAACGCAAATACAGCTTTTATTGATGACATTGGCTTGAAAGACCATTTATCACCAACGCGCGCCAACGGCTTAGTAAGTATGATAAAACAGTTAAAAATGTACGCCATAGCGTATCAAACACAGCTTAATTAATTTAAACTGTAATAGTTGATTTGTTTAAACGACAAATCATAGTAAGCAATCAACTTAACAACAAAAAAGATGAGTGAAACAATAGATACAACTGCATTAGGCGAACAAATAGTTCGCGTTATTAAAACCATATTCGATCCAGAAATCCCTGTCGATATTTACGAATTAGGATTAATTTACGATGTATTCGTTAATGAAGATTGCGATGTTAAAATCCTAATGACCTTAACAACGCCAAATTGTCCGGTAGCTGAAACATTGCCTTTAGAGGTTGAAGAGAAAGTAAAATCCATTGACAGTGTAAAATCTGCCGAAGTTGAAATTACATTTGATCCACCTTGGAGCCAAGAATTAATGAGTGAAGAAGCCAAATTAGAATTAGGCATGCTGTAAACAGCACTTTCGCCTTATACTTTTCTTTTGATTGTTTAAATCATTTTTAGGCACCTAAAACTATATTTTTAAATCTGGAATCTTGAACCTTCAATCTTGATCCCTTAACCTAACGCATGGCAAGATCTAGACTTAAATCATTAAAAGACAAAGAAAAAACTAGTTTAAGAAAGTCCTTTAGTGCATTAATTTATATTCCGCGGTTTTTTAAAGAAATTTGGAAAACGAATAAAAAACGATTCCTTTTATCTGCCATTTGCCGATTAATTGGGGCCTTTTTGCCTGTAATAATTCTTTGGGTTGGTAAGATTATTATTGATGAAATTATCCTTCAATCTGGTAGCGAAGTAACCAATTTCACAAGACTTTGGACCTTTGTTGGTCTCGAGTTTGCTTTAATAGTTCTTTCAGATTTAGTAAGCCGCGCCATTTCACTTACAGATAGTTTACTGGGAGATGCCTATTCCATTAATTCATCTGTAACCATTATAAAAAAGACGAATCAAATAGATATTAGTCTTTTAGAAGATTCCGAATTTTATGATAAGCTGGAACGCGCCAGAACGCAAACTGCAGGACGCGTAGGCCTTATGTCTAATGCCTTGGGCGAAATACAAAGTCTTATATCCATAGCCACACTGGTTGCTGGATTAATATATTTTGAACCTTATTTAATAATTTTACTAGTACTCAGTATTATTCCTTCTTTTATTAATGAAATTTGGTTTAGTCAGCAGCAATACTCATTAGCTAGAGGTTGGACAGCCGAAAGACGCGAATTAGATTATCTCCGTTTTATAGGTGCCAACAATCAAACAGCAAAAGAAATTAAACTTTTTGGTCTGACGGATTTTATTGTAGATCGTTTCAAAAACCTCTCCGAAGAATATTTTCAATTAAATAAAAAACTAGCTGTAAAACGTTCCGCTTTGGGTTTTGTATTTAATGTTCTAGGAACCTTAAGTTATTATGGCGCTTATATTTTTATAATTTACCGCGTTGTTTCTGGTGTTATCACGCTAGGTGAATTGACATTTTTATCGGGATCATTTAACAGATTAACGCGAAATCTTCAAGAATTCTTTTCAAAGTTTACAAGGATAACAGAAAGTGCACTTTATTTAAAAGATTACTTTGAGTTTATTGATTTATCTATTGTTCCAAAACACAAAGAAGATCAACCAATTCCTGAAAAAATTATGTCAGGTTTCGAATTTAGGGATGTGCATTTTTCCTATCCAGATTCTGATAATGACATTTTGAAAGGTGTGAATTTTAAAATTTCCGCTGGCGAAAAAATGGCATTTGTTGGCCAAAATGGTGCTGGAAAAACAACACTTACAAAATTGCTACTGCGCTTTTACGAACCTACTTCTGGAGAAATTTTATTAGATGGTATTAATATTAATCGCTTTAAAAAAGACGCTTATCAAAAATTTTTTGGAGTCATTTTTCAGGATTTCTTCCGGTATGAATTCACTGTAAAGGAAAATATTGCCGTGGGTGATATTGCGGAACTAGATAATCAAGAAAAAATTAAACATGCTGCCGAATTAAGTTTAGCAAGCGAAGTCATTTCAGAATTAAAAAAAGGTTACGACCAGCAACTTGGAAAGCGCTTTGCTAAAGGGCAAGAACTCTCTGGAGGGCAATGGCAAAAAGTAGCTTTAGCTAGAGCATACATGAAAAATGCCGAAGTCATGATTTTAGATGAACCAACTTCCGCATTAGATGCTAAAGCCGAGAGTGATGTTTTTAAGCGTTTTATTGGCTTAACTCAAGGGAAAACAAGCCTTATTATATCCCATAGATTCAGCACGGTCAGACAAGCGGATCGTATTTTGGTTTTGGATGAAGGCAAAATTTTAGAAATTGGCACCCACGAACAATTGATGGCTAATCAAGCGTTGTATGCACAACTCTTCCAGCTACAAGCTGAAGGGTATCAATAAATAATTTAACTTTGTATTATGGAAGAAGAAATAATTAATCGCGTTGCCAATAGCAAACTCGTTACCTTTGATTTAGAAGATTACTACCCAAAAGGGTCTCGTATGACTTTAGATATTAAGGACTGGTTGCAGGAAGGAATTGTGCTCCGTGAAAAGGATTTTAGAGAACAGGTTAAAAATCATGAATGGCAACAATATCAAGATGCCTATGTGGCTATTTATTGTTCTACAGATGCTATTGTGCCAGCTTGGGCTTATATGCTTATCACTATTTCTTTAGCGTCTATTTCCAAAAAAACGGTTTTAGGCGATTTGGACTTATTAGAAACCACTTTGTATGAAGAAATTATTTCAAATTTAGATGTTTCTGAGTTTCAAGACAAAGCTATTATTATTAAAGGCTGCTCTAAAAAACCGGTTCCGGTAAACGCTTATCTCATGATTACCAACAAATTAAAACCGGTTGTAAAATCCATAATGTTTGGCGAAGCTTGCTCAAGTGTGCCATTATTTAAAAGAAAATAGTACTTTTGTAAGAGAAATAATCACTAATTAATCCATAAAACCCTATGAAAAGAATCTTTACTATCGGTTTAGTGCTGCTTGCGACAGCCTCGTTTTCGCAAACAAAGGAAGAGCTAAAAGAGCAAAAAGCTGAAAAACAAGCCGCTGCAGATGCGTTGCAAGCAGAAGCTGATGATTTACAGAAACAAATAGACGCCTTTCCTGGTTGGAAATTTGGTGCTTTTGGTACCATTGGTGCTAGTTTTTCTGAATTTAACAATTGGTATGGCCAAGGAACACCTAATAATGCTTCTGGAAACATAACGATTACACTTAATCCTTATGCCAAATTAGACCGCGAAAAATATTTCTGGTATAACACAGGAAATATTAACTTAAGCTGGGTAAAATTTGATGACAAAGACGATCCAACTGATGATAGTAGCTTTAGAGAAGCTAATGATGTGTTTAACGTAACATCGCTATTTGGTTATAAAATAGCTAAAAATTTAGCAGCTTCTACGCTTGCTGAATACCGTACAACTTTAATCAACAACTTTAATGACCCAGGTTATCTAGACGTTGGTGTTGGTGTAACTTGGACGCCTCTTGAAAATTTAATAGTAGTGGTTCACCCATTAAACTACAACTTTGTATTTGCTGATAATGATGCTATTTTCGAATCGTCTTTAGGTGCAAAAGTAGTGGCTAATTATGGTCGTTCATTTGGAAAACTAGATTTCAACTCGAATCTTTCTGCTTTTATGAGTTATGAAGATTCTAATCTATCTAACTGGACTTGGATTAACGCTATTGGATATAAGCTTTGGAAAGGCATCGGATTAGGTTTTGAGCTTGGTTTAAGAGACAACAAGCAGGAGGCTGTTAACTTTGCTAACAAACAATATGAAGTACGTTTGGCTAACAATGGAGGTGTTATAGACCCTACAGATCCGCAACCAACTTTCGACAATGTAGATAATGATTTACAAGTTTACTATACCTTTGGTTTGAGCTATTCGTTCTAAAACAAACGTATTATTTTAAAATAAAAAAGCTCCGAAGTTACACTTCGGAGCTTTTTTATTTAACGTCATTTTGCTATTCGTCCCCTTTAAATTCTTCGGTTTTTTTCTTACTCTTGAATAGTTTTTTCAACCAACCATCTTCCTTTTCCAATTTACAATCCAAATCGTTTAACACATCATTACTTGGTGTTTCAAAAGTGCTTTTGGTAATCGGGTTCCATTTAGAATCCTTGTTCAATTTTTGATAAAAATGAGCAAACATGGGTAAAGCCGAGTTTGCACCTTGACCTAATGCCGTGGTTTTAAAACCCAAGTTGTAATTATCATTCCCAACCCACGTTATGGTTACTAATTGGGGTGTTATGGCTACAAACCAACCATCTTTGTTATCTTGTGTCGTTCCTGTTTTTCCTGCAATGGCGTTGTTCAGTTTATAGGTATTTCGCAATCGTGAAGCTGTTCCACTATTAACCGTTGCTTTCATCATTTCCAATAAAACTTGTCTGGTATAATCGCTAAACGCTTGTTTTTCTAAAATTTCAGGTTTAAAATCAACAATTACGTTACCGTTTTTATCTTCAATTTTGGTTATCATATACGGCTTCACACCATAACTATTGTTTACAAAGCTGGCATAAGCACCTACTAATTCCTTCAAAGTAATTTCGGCAACACCCAATGCTAATGACGGTTGCGAAGGCAACTCTTTAGTAATACCCATTTTTTGCACTTGCTCTTGAACTTTAGAAATACCAACATCATTTAAAACTTTTACGGCAATGGTATTTACCGAATTGCTCAACGCCATTTCCAAATTGTAATTAATATCCGTTTTTTCGTTGGGATCTTGACCGGCATTGGTTGGTGTCCAGTTTTTGTAGTTGGTATAAGTTACAGCATCTACAGAATAATATGAACAAGGTTTCATGCCATTTTCAATAGCTGCTGTGTACACAAATGGTTTAAAGGTTGAGCCCACTTGACGTTCACTTTGAGACACGTGGTCATACTTAAAGTAGCGGTAATCAATACCACCAATATAAGTTTGAATAGCACCCGTTTTTGGGTCGATTGATAACATGCCAGTATTTAAGAGTTTAAGGTAATGTTGCAAGCTATCCTTTGCCGAAAGCATTGCAGTACTATCACCTTTCCAAGAAAATATATCCATGTTGCGTTTTACAGATAACGAATCGTCTATGGCTTTTTCTGAAATACCTGTCTTTTTTAAGCGCTGATATTCTGGTAAACTTTGTATGGCTTTTTTAAATACGCTTTTATTGGGTGTCCAAGGTGCATTTTTGCCATAAGATGCTTCGTAAGCCACTTGCAGTTTGCTAAGATGCTCCGTCATGGCTTCTTCCGCCATAGTTTGCATGGTAGCGTTCAATGTGGTGTAAACAATTAATCCATCCTTATAAATATTGTACGCGTCGCCATTTGGCTTTTTATATTCTTTAATAACAGCTTGCAATTCTTGTTTAACTAGTGCTCTAAAATAGGGTGCCAGTCCTAAATCATGATTAAAAGAATGATACTTTATAATAAGAGAATCCGTTTTTAGCTTGGCGGCTTTAGGTGCTTCTAAATAATCATATTTTACCATTTGGTCCAAAACCACGTTGCGTCGTGACTGACTTCTTTCAACCGATTTTCTGGGATTAAAATAAGTTGTTGCCTTTAAGGTTCCTACCAAAGTTGCAGCTTCTGGAATAGTTAAATGCACTGCCGATTTATTAAAAAACTTTTGCGAAGCACTTTCTATACCATAGGTGTTATCTGAAAACGGAACCGTATTTAAATAAAGCGTTAAAATTTCTTGTTTGGAATACACATCTTCAATACGTTGGGCTACAATAGATTCCTTAAATTTATTAATGAGCATGCTAAAAAGCGCATAGTCTTTCCGGCCATATAAGTTTTTAGCTAGCTGTAAGGTGATGGTGCTTCCACCTCCTGCCGATTTATCTTGAAGTAGTATATTTTTAATAAACACACGCAGTAAACTTATATTATCAACGCCATCATGTTCGTAAAAGCGTACATCTTCAGTTGCTACCAACGCATCAATCAAATGTTTAGGAAACTCCTCATATTCGAGCGGCTGCCTATCATAGATATAAAATTTGCCAATTAGTTTTTTATCCTGATCTAATACTTGGGTGGCTTCTGCTTGTTTTAAAGCTCCTAATTCGGCATGTGTTGGCACTTTTCCAAACAATCCAAAATAAATACTTGCGTAAAGCAATACAAAGAATAAAATGATAACAGCCAATACAATTAGCGACCATTTTACCCAAGTTTTTTTAAGGAATACGTTTAGTTTTTCCATGAATTATAGAAACGTTAGAATCGAAATTTTATGCAAAATTCGTGTAGAAATTCTATTGTGTTTTATTCTTCTTCCTCGTAATCTGGATATAAAAAGTGATTATAAGGAAAACGTGTTACGTGAATGTCCCGAACCTCGTCATAAACCCGCTTTTTAAATTCTTTCATATTCTGCTTGTTTAAAGCTGAAATAAATAACGCATTATTACCAACCCGATTCATCCAAGTTTTTTGCCATTCTTCCAATGAATAATGTGCTTCGGTACGTTCTACTTCTAAATCTGTGTCGTCATATGGTTCTGCTTGGTAGGCATCTATTTTATTAAAAACCATAATGGTTTCTTTGTCAGCACTATCAATTTCACCTAATACTTTATTAACCGAATCTATATGTTCTTCAAAATTAGGGTGCGAAATATCCACGACGTGCAATAACAAATCGGCTTCGCGAACCTCATCCAAGGTACTTTTAAAACTATCTACCAATTGGGTTGGCAGCTTTCTAATAAATCCTACGGTATCGGTTAATAGGAATGGTAAATTTTGGATGACCACTTTCCGAACCGTTGTATCTAATGTGGCGAATAGCTTGTTTTCGGCAAACACATCACTTTTACTAATGGTATTCATCAGTGTAGATTTTCCAACGTTTGTGTAACCAACAAGTGCTACACGAACCATTTTACCACGATTACCACGTTGCACAGCCATTTGTTTATCTATGGTCTTAATTTTATCTTTAAGGAGGGCTATTTTATCCCGAACAATACGTCTATCTGTTTCAATTTCTGTTTCACCAGGTCCGCGCATGCCAATACCACCTTTTTGGCGTTCCAAGTGTGTCCACATCCCTTTAAGTCGTGGCAATAAATATTCACATTGCGCCAATTCCACTTGCGTTCTAGCATAGCTTGTTTGGGCACGTTGGGCAAAAATATCAAGTATTAAATTAGTTCTATCCAGAACTTTACATTCTAAAATTTTACTAATATTTCGTTCTTGAGCAGCGGATAATTCATCATCAAAAATGGCTGTTCCAATATCGTTTTCTTCAATAAATTTTCGGACTTCCTCCATTTTACCTTTTCCAATAAAGGTTTTTGGGTTTGGCAAATCCATTTTTTGAGTAAAGCGTTTTAAAACCTCTCCACCTGCGGTGTAGGTAAGAAACTCCAACTCATCCAAATATTCTTTAGATTTGTCTGCGTCCTGACTCTTGGTAATGACGCCAATTAATACGGCACGTTCGTGCGTGATATCTATTTTTTCTATCATAAACTGTGTAAAGCACAAAGTTAATCAATTGCAATCACTTTAATTTGTATATTTTTAACGCGAATACTGAAAAAGATGCATGAAATGGAAAAATCGCCGCGTTTACCACACACTTTTACCATAGCTTTTTACAATACCGAAAACCTGTTTGATATTTACAATGACCGCAGTAAACACGATCGGGATTATTTACCAAATTCCGAAAGACGTTGGACCAAAAAACGCTATCAAAACAAGCTTAATAAAATTGGCTTGGCTATATCCAAAATTGGCCTTGCTGAAACTGGAAATTTACCCAGTATTATTGGTTTAGCCGAAGTGGAAAACGGTAAAGTGATTCGGGATTTATTGGATACAACACATTTAAAAAATTCGCCTTATGATTATGTTCATTTTAATTCCAAAGATGAGCGTGGAATGGATGTCGCGTTTATTTATAATACAACGAAATTTACAGTGACCCACTCTGAAATTTATGCCATCCAATTTGAAAGACCTGAAGGTGGTGACGATTTTACTCGAGATATTCTTTTAGTAACTGGAATGCTGCAAGGCGAAACGATTTCGGTATTGGTAAACCACTGGTCGTCCAGACGTGAAGGCACACAACTATCTGAAGTGAAACGTTTACAAGCTTCCGAGAAAGTAAGCGAGATTATTAAAGATATTCAAACGAAACAAGCGGATGCAAAAATTATTATTATGGGCGATTTCAATGATGATCCACATTGTAAAAGCATCACGCAACTCATAGAAAATAACAATTTATTCAACCCAATGAATACCTTACGCTCCTATAATCGTGGGAGCTTGGTACACCACAGAAAGTGGCATTTATTTGATCAGATTATGTTTACGATGCCTTTTTTTGAATCGCGAGCAAACCATTTGGAATTTGAATCCGCCAATATTTTTGATGCCGATTTTTTAAAAGAATACAAAGGCAGATATAAAGGCACGCCTTTTAGAACCTATGCTGGCGAAAAACACAAAGGTGGCTATAGCGATCATTTTCCGGTGTATATGACGTTGAATAAGTAGGAGTACACTGAAGCATGCTTCCACACATCAATATAGCTTTTACGAAACTTAAAAACCTTTTATGGAGAAAAAACCGTCCCGAAAAAGGGACTATTAGAACCTAGAGAATAGACTTAAATTAGCCAGCAATTTGTAAATAGATAATTTGAATTTTTAATAATTTAAACAGCTTGCCATAGTATTACTGACAATAAAATGCAAGCAACAGGAAGCAACCAAAGCAAAAATATGGAGTGGTTTTGAGATTTCTTATTCAGCATTTTAGCATTTAGTACTTGACGCTTTCTTCCGGCATATTGTATCCAGTTTTTAAAAAACACAAAAACAGATGCCATAATAAATAATGCCCAAGCTTTATCTTGAGTCATGGTATTCATATTCATCTGGCTTGAAAATCCAGCAAAAAACATACCTAATAACAACAAAACTGAACATTGTAATATAGAAATATAAATGGTTGCAATTTGATTGGCTTTTTTATGTTTACGCTTTTTGTAATGCTTAAACACGGCAATAAACAGTGAATTGAAAATAGACATAAGTATATAATGGGATAAAAATTAAAAACCTGCTAATCTATTAAAATTAGCAGGTTCTTTATAAAATTACTTAAAAGACTAAATAGTTTTATTAGTTTTTTATTGAGCAGCTAGTATTTTAACTTTTCCTAAATCTCTAGTTGAAGATATAGCTCCATCTTCACTATCATAAACAAAGGCAATAAAACCAGTTCCAGTAGCTGCAGAAAGGTCAATAAAACCAGTCTCATCGTATATATTGTCGTAAAAGTTACCATTAATTGGAAGACCTTCAATTTGATTAGCGCCTACTTCCGTCCAATTAGCTGTAGAAGGATCAGTTCCTGCCACATAATCGTTAGAGTAATATGCTTTTAGAGGTTCTTCTCCAGCATCACTAAATGCATCTGCAATTTCTAATATCATTTGTTCGTCATCTTGAGCGTCAAAATCAAAAGCTGGTGATATTAACCAACTAACCATAGTTACGCCACTACCACTTTGAAAAGCTGTACCTCTCACATATGAAACGCCACCGAAGGATGCAGCATACCATTCTTTAGTTCCCGCTGTATTAATAACATCCCAGCCGTTTAAACCACCATCAAAATTTTCTTCAAAAACAACTGTAAAATCATTTTGATCCAACAACTCGCATCTTGGACCATCAAAATTTACACCTTCTAATCCGTTTAAGGCTAAAATAGTAGAACCACCATCAAAAGTTTTATTCACAACAGCAGTTATAGAACCGTTACCTAGAGGTAATAATTCATTTTTAAAATTGGCAAAACTACTTGTTTCTAATTGAAATGTTGAATAGGTAAAGCCTGTACAAGCTTGTAATCTTCTTTTCGTATCAAAATCGTTCATTGGGTCAAAATAGCGTTCTCCAGCTAAATTATCGGCAAACTCTACACCATCTACTTGAACCAATATACCAACATGCGTGCTATTAATATCAGAAAAACTAACATTTAATGGTTCTATAGTTTCCGTAACTGGTGATCTTAAAATTCCCATTCTTGCACGATTTTCACCAATGCTTGTAATGTTGGTTCCAAAACGTGTTGTTTCTGTTTCACCACCAACAGCTATAATACCAGTTCCAATACGCTCTTCACCAATATATAAACCTTTTAAACTTACATAAACCTCACGTCCAAAATTAAACTGATTGTATAAATCTACTTGGTTTATAACAATTTTAATTGCCGTTGTTGGATTTGTTGGACTATCTTGAAGAAAAAATTCTTTAAAGAAATTTCCAGACTTATCAGAAGACGATACATATCCTTTAATATATATATTTTCAACTTCTTCTATATACGGCATAGCATCCGTAGTATCACCATCATTATTTGGGTCCGATGAATATCTAGATTTCGCATCTGCAATAGAAATTTCTGTTCCAGTTGCTAATAAGTTGTTTAATCGGGCATTTTCTTCATCACCTAAACTTGTAGGAATGGTGTAATCGTCATCTTGAACACAAGATACAATAGCTAAACTAGCAACTACTGTTAATACTAGGGTTAAAAATTTATTTGTTTTCATAATCAATAATACGTTTAATTAATTTTTCTTTTTCTTTTTAGAATCTAAAGTTAACATTTACAAAATAAGTAGCACCACGTCCGTACCAGTATTTTGGTCCAAATTGACGTTTAGGTGTTTGATTGTCAGCTAACAATTCGTTGTAATTGGCATTTCTACCTTGCTCAAAACCACCTGTTTTGTAAATCTCATCTAGTAGGTTATTTACACTAGCAAATACACCAATATAGTAATCGCCAATTTTCCAAGATTTTCCACCCGTTAAGTTTACAGTAAAATACGCATCAATTTCTTCTTGCTTTAATAATTCGGTTGCTACGTCTTCATCATAATTATTAATTGGCAAACCATCGTTAGCTAAATAAAAGTTTTGAGTTCTTAATAATGGACTCACATCAATGTACGCATTTGCTAAATAATTAACCGTTGCTCCAAAAAACCAGTAGTCTGGATCGCGATATTCAAAACCTAATGAATAGGCTTGTTGTGGTCCGCCTGCAATTTTATAATCTTTTAAATTAGATGTAGTGGTTGGTGTCTTATCAAAGGCAAAACTAGTGGACGTTAAATAAAAATTAGGATTATTGTCATAGGTATATTGACCTATTGCAGCAACTCCTTTTAATTTAATAGTTGGCGTTACTTGCGCTTCAATACCTAATTCGGCTCCAATATGTTTTTTATCAACACCTTGAAGTACCTCTTGCACAAATGCAGATGTATCATTGAAAGTATCTGGGTTTTCGTCCGTTCCAATTTCAACGTTTGTAATACCATCCGCATAATAGAATCCAATTTCATTGGCATCTTCAATTTTCGTGTAGTAACCTGTTAATTTAGCCTTCACAATTGGAGATCTGAAAATATAACTAGCATCAAACGATGTGATTTTTTCTTCTGTTATATTATCAACTACACTATTGTTATCTCTTGAATTAGAATATGTATTTCTAATAGTTGGTGCTTTTGTAAGATAGCCACCATTCACATCTATTAAGTGTTTTCCAGTTATTTTATACGTAAGTCCAGCTTTTGCGCCGACACCAGTAAAGTTTAACTTCTCACCTTTTCCTAGCGATAAGTTTCCTAGAAACGCACTGTTTTCCCAAAGGCCTTCACGTTGATATAATGTACTTGTTACACTTCCTGAAAGGTAGAAATCTACTTTACTATATTTAAATTGTGCTTGTGCATATCCTGAAATAACCTCTGCAAAAATATTATAGTTGTAACGGAATTTATCACCTTCACCAATAACGCGGTTAGGGTTTTGGTTGTCATATTGGTAGTTGTCAAACGAATCCACGTTTAAAACACCATTACCGCCTAATAAATCTATTATTTCACCAAAGTTTTCTGACTTTAAGTTTTTGTAATTTACAGCGGCATTTAAAATAATGTTATCATTAATTTCCGTGTTGAAAATAGAATTCACCGTTATTTGCTTATCATCTTGACGGTCTTCATATAATACATAGGCATTTGTATCACCTACTGACGCATTGGTAATATTGGCATCTAAAATACGTTCCCAATCAATCTGGCCACCATTCATAAAATTTTGTTCAGCAATATAAGCGCCTGCATAATCAGGACCATCATTATCCGCTAAAAAGTAACTTGGTAAATCTTGGTAATAAGCAGGGCTTGGATTTGCTCCACCCCCATAATCTAAACGGCTATTTCCTATTTTACCAAATTGATAACCCACATTGGTATTTAAAGTAGTTTTACTACCAATGTCCCAATAGTGATTCAACATTAAAATAGGTTCTTCAATTTCTTTGATTCGTGAATTTTTCTTTTCACCATCTAACCAACCCCAATATTCGTTGTATTTAATATCTTTTAAATCGTAAACCTCTTGTGTATTAGGCGACGATTTTCCACGACGATTTGGCGTGTACATAGATGTAAAGTTCAAGCTGTGCTTGTCATTGATTTGTTTTTCAATGGCTATGAAGAACGAATTGGCATCATACAACGTTGCGTCTTGATAACCTTCATTTCCCCAACGTCTTCCGCCCATTGCAGCGTAAGACCAACCACCTTCTAATAAACCAGATGCATAACTAGCCATAACACGGTTTGTATAACTTCTATTTGAAGATGAATAGGTTACACGGCCGCCTTCACGATATTGTGATGCACGAACATTCATATTAGTTGTACCTAAAATACCACCAAAATTATAAGCTGAAGGTGCTAAACCAGTTGTTAATTCCTGGTTACGAAGCATGTCATTTAATCCACCCCAATCACTCCATTGCGGTCTACCATCATAAATCTTATTCATTTCGATACCGTTAATCAAAACCGAACCGTTTTCAGAATCTAAACCTCTTACTCTATAAAAGGAAGAACTCCATTCAAAAGCTGCTGTTCTTTGAAACACATCTTGAGAAGATTGTAGTAAACCTGAAATATTATCAAGTCCACCAGATTCGTCATCCAATTCATCATCTGTTAGGTTAATAGTAAATAAATCAGCCGATGTATCTCTTTCTAGAGTCATATCAGTAATATTTACCGTTTGCCCTTCATTAATGACAATTGGATATCTTTTAAAGACATACTCGTCTTTAGATATTCTTAAAATCTGATCTCCCAATGGTAAATTTGAAGAAAATTCAAACATACCGTTTTCATCAGTTGTGGTTGTAATGTCTGTACCTTCAATGGTAACAGTTACATTTCGAATTGGATCGAAGGAAATGGCTTCTGTGACACTTCCTTTTACTACTGTTTGTTGAGCAAATGCAGTAATTGTTGCGAAAAATCCGAATAAAAAAACAATTAAACTTTTTTTCATACTAGAATTTATAATTAAAAAGATTGATACTTTGCGTTAAATGTTAATTAAATTAAGCGTGCAAATTTACATTATTTATAATAAATATCTACTTTTGGCGTAAGATTTGTATTAACATAACTTAAACATAACACACAATTTAATGAAAAAACTCAAAGTTTGGATCACTATAGTTCTTGTATGCGTTGCTATAACTGCAAAGGCTCAAGATGGGAAAAAATTTAAAATTCATACGGTAGCCTTTTATAATCTAGAAAATTTATTTGACACCATTAATGATCCTAATAAAAATGATGAGGCTAGCCCCATTATGGAAATGAAGGTTAACACAAGTGACATTTATAAAAAGAAAGTATCTAACATGGCACGTGTACTAGCTGATATTGGTACAGATACTGCAAAAAATTCACCTGTTATTATTGGTGTTTCGGAGGTTGAAAATCAAGATGTTTTAGAGGATGTGGTTAATGATCCACAACTTATTTCTAAAGATTATGGCATTGTGCATTATGACTCACCAGATCGTCGTGGTATTGATGTTGGTTTATTATATCAGAAGAAGTTTTTCACGCCTATTAACACCAGTAACCATGAGTTAATTATTTATGATGATTCTCGCGAACGTGTTTATACAAGAGATCAACTTTTAGTAAGTGGAAAATTAGAAGGTGAAATGATTCATATTATTGTTAATCACTGGCCATCTAGAAGTGGTGGTGAGGCCAGAAGTAGACCAAAACGTGTTGCAGCTGCTGGATTGAGCAAAAAAATAATTGACTCGCTACAAACACTAGATCCGTATGCTAAAATTATACTAATGGGCGATTTAAATGACGATCCAACAAATGAGAGTGTAAAGAAGGTTTTAGGAGCCAAAAGCGACAAGGAGGATGTTGAGCTTAAAGGTATTTACAACCCTTTTGAAAAGCTGTTTAAAATGGGTGTAGGATCTAATGCGTATAGAGACAGCTGGAGTTTATTTGACCAAGTATTAATAACACAACCTTTTTTAGAAAAAGACTACAGTTCTTTACGTTTTTATCAGGCACATGTGTTCAATAAAAACTATTTAGTAAACAAGAGAGGTAAGTATAAAGGTTATCCTTTACGAAGTTTTGCCGATGGTGGTTTTACTGATGGCTTTAGTGATCACTTTCCAGCTTTTATATATTTAATTAAGGAAGTGAAGTAAACAGATACATTTCTCAATAAAAAAAGTGCCTTTAAAATTTATTAAAGGCACTTTTTTTATTGGATTTATAGGATTCTAACCTATCCAGACATTCCATGGAATTTTTGCCAAAATAAGGATTAACGCTATCGTGTAAAAAACAGCTATCATTCTGAATTTTGCTTTAGAGGTTAGTTTCTTTTTATGTTTAGAATACCCTATGGTAATTAATGCTACTGCAATAATCATGGTTAAGGGATGTTCTACAATATTAGAGCGTAAGGTACTATCTTTCATCACGGCACCCATGCCCATCTCGCTAATAATTGATATATAATCAGCTGCAAAATAGAATACAATACCTATAAGTAATTGAATGTGTGATACGATTAAGGTAAATAAAGACATTCTGAAATCTTTAGCCGAATATTCCTTTCCTGCCATGGCTTTTACAAGGGCATTTAAAGTAGCTACAACTAGGATTAAAAGCACGACATAAGCCCATCCTGAATGCAACATTTTTATAGTATTATACATATTTTAAAGTTTAATAGTTAGTATTACAAATGTAATAAATAAAGCGTACAAAAAAACCGCTTCGGTTTGTGAAGCGGTTTTAGAAATTATCTAATAGTAATTAGAAGTTAAAACGGATACTTGTATTCCAAGTTCTTCCGTAACCAAAACGACCATTATTACTTGTGTTTACACCTTTATAATTTTCTTCAGGGTTAGCAGAAGCTTGTGTATTTCCATTAACAGCCTCTAAATAAACTTCATCAAAAACGTTGTTTACGTTCAAGCGGAATTGAATAGATTTCTGATTGTTTTTACCTACTAACATTTTATATGAAAAACCAGCATCAACTGTATCATAAGAAGGTAATGAAAGTGGAGCTAATTCTAATGAACCTGAAGAGAATATATCATTATTCCAATTCCAAGCAGCATCAAAACTTGTTCTAGGTAAGAACTCATAACTACCATTAATACCAGCAGTAACTTGAGCAGCCTCACCAACACTGAAACCATCAATCACGATTTCTTCGTCATCACCAATTTGAGTACCATCTTGATTAAATGTTCTTTGAGTAGCATTGTCTTTAAACTGCCATTCACCTAAAGATAAGAATCCATTTAATCTTAAATTATCAAGTGGACGTGTCATTACTTCAAGTTCAACACCGTAGTGTACTTGTTTTACACCTAGTGTTTGGAAACTTACGAAATCAACACCATCCCTACCATTACTTCTATACTTAACCACATTATCCCAAGTAGTATGGTACGCATTTAAATTAGCAGAAATACGACGACCACCATTAAATTGGTATCCAACTTCGAAACCAGTAATTTCTTCATTTTCCGCTTCTGGTGATAATAACTCATTACTACTTCTATCGTTTTGGTATAGAGTATCATGGAATGGTTGACGTGAGTAATAACCAACATTAGCAAATACTTTATGCATTGAGCTAATTTCATAAGCCGCACCAGCTTTTAGGTTAAAACCTAAATTATTCACTTTTTCAGAATCTTCAGAAACACCTTCAAGTTCGGCATTTAAAAACTCTGTTCTTACGTGAGACTGGTTAGATACTGCACCTTGAAAAAAGGCTGAAAAATTATCTTTAACATATTCTAATTGTCCAAAAACACCTGCATAATTAATTTTTTCTTCGTAATCATAACCAAAACGTTGTGTGTGATCTGTGTTTGGATTAAAGAACACTTCCCATGGGTTAATTCCACCAGCTTCCGTTAATTGATAATCTCCACCATTATAGGCACTATTAGCACTTACTGAATTTATGTTAGGATTTACAAATTCTCTAATATCTCTAAAGTGAAAACCATTATACAAACGGACATCAGCACCAATGTTTAAATTTAAGTTTTCTGTTAACTGATTGTTATAGCTTGTTACTAAACCAGCCCAGTTGTGGTTATTATTTGAACCTCTTACATACAAAAACTCATCTGTATTTCTGTCCGTAATTGCTTGTGCAAAACTACCACGACCCATAGAACCGTAAAGCACCGTTGATAAAGATGATTTATCATTTATTGTCCAATCCCAGTTTAAGTTAGCAACTGGTTTGTGGTAAATATTACGACCTCCTGGATATGCACCACCATGTAATGTATTTGGGCTATCCACACCGTCAAAATTCCATGAATTATAACGTCTACCTCTATCGCTTTCTAAAAATTCGCTAATACGCGCTCCTCCTGCTGCTGCATGCCATTGTGGCGCGCCAGTTAATAAGAAGTTTAAAGAGTGATTTTCGCCAGCTTGGTAACCAACAGATAAAAAGTATGTTTGACCTTGACCTTGGGTATAATCTACATAACCATCACCTTGCCAGTGACCTAATAATCCAGAAAAAGACCAGCCCTTATCACTCACACCCGTTGAGAAATAGGCAGTAGATTTGATGTAGTTATCATTTCCTACCATCTGCTCTACAAAACCACCTTCTTTTTTATCAATAGTTTTAGTAACAATGTTTACCGTACCACCAACAGATGAGATAGCTAATTTTGATGCTCCTAAACCACGTTGTACTTGAATAGCATTGGCAACTTCCGTTACACCTTGCCAGTTAGACCAATACATCTTACCATCTTCCATACCATTAATTGGTTGACCATTTAATAAGAAAGCCGTGTTTGTTTGGTCGAAACCACGTAAAAACATTTGACTCTCACCAAATCCACCATTTTGAACAACCTGAATAGAAGGTGTTGTTTTTAATAATGCAGGTAAATCAAAATTACCCGCCTTTTGTTGAATTTCTGAAGCCTTTATAGTAGAAACAGCAATTGGTGTTGTTCTATCCTCGGCTAAATCAATAACACCAGATCCTACAATAACAACTTCCTCTAACGTATTATCACTAGTTAAAACAATATTACCTAAATCTTGATTTCCTGTTACTGTTACAGTTTTGGTTCCGTAACCTACAAAAGAAATTACCAATGTTGCATTTGTCGTGCTAGTAGTAATTGTAAATTCTCCATCAAAATTAGAAGACACACCGTTGGTAGTACCTTTTTCAATGATGTTGGCACCAGGTAGTGGCGCGTTCATTTCGGCATCCATGATTGTACCTGATACAGTACTTTGAGCCATTGTCATACCAGTAAACAAAATCGCTACTGCTAAAAATAATAATCTTGTAATTTTTTTCATTGTATTAAAAAGATTGGTTTTTAAATTTTCGGCAAAATTAACCCTTTAAAGCATATTAACATGAATTTAAGGTTAAGTTTTTACGCTTGGATGAAGATAACACTTAATGCACGTTAATAATATGATAAAAAATAAAGCTATTAACAGTCTTTTCAACAAAAAAAACTATTTTTTCAGATAATACTTCAATATTTTAGCAGAGGAGGCATCATGATTGGCAAAAGTGTTATTTTTTATGTCCTGTAAAATATTTGTAGCTAATTGCTTGCCGAACTCCACGCCAAACTGATCATAACTATAAATATTCCAAACAATGCCTTGAACAAATATTTTATGTTCGTAAAGCCCAATAAGCTTCCCTAAACTCTCTGGCGTCAGCTTTTTGATGAAGATGGTATTCGTTGGATTATTCCCTTTAAATACTTTAAATGGAACCAAAGATTGTATATTTCCTAAAGATTTGCCTTGCTTTTCATATTCCGCAAGAACATCTGCTGCCGTTTTCCCTTTCATTAATGCTTCGGTTTGAGCTATGAAATTGGAAATCAATTTATCCTGATGATCTTTATTCTCATGAAGGGATTCCGCAAAGCCAATAAAATCGGCTGGAATTAGTTTGGTGCCTTGATGAATTAATTGAAAAAAGGCGTGTTGCGAGTTCGTTCCTGGTTCTCCCCAGATTATCGTTCCTGTCTGGTAATTTAAAGGCTGTCCATTTCTATCAACAGATTTCCCATTACTTTCCATAACAGCTTGCTGCAAATAGGTAGCAAACTGATTTAGATATTGTGTATAGGGAATAACAGCCTCACTTTCGGCATTAAAAAAATTGTTGTACCATATACTTATTAATGCTAAAACAATTGGAATATTTTCGTTAAAGGCTGCTGTTTTAAAATGTGTATCCATTTTATGTGCACCTTGTAACAGCTTATCAAAGTTATCATAACCTATAGATAAACTTATAGATAACCCAACGGCACTCCATAAAGAAAACCGGCCACCAACCCAGTCCCACATGGGAAAAATATTATCAGGGCGAATGCCAAACTCTTGAACACCTTTACCATTTGCAGAAACAGCAACAAAGTGTTTTGCTATGGAATGTTCTGGAGCGTACTTTAAAAACCATTCCCGAATAGTGTTAGCATTAGAAAGCGTTTCTTGTGTTGTAAAGCTTTTAGAAACAATAACGAAAAGCGTGGTTTCTGGGTTCAGCTTTTTAATGATTTCATTAACATGATCGCCATCTACATTACTAACAAAATGCGTCGTTAATTGGTTTTTGTAGAACTGTAACGCTTCAACAACCATAGCAGGCCCCAAATCTGAACCGCCAATACCAATGTTTACCACATCCGTAAAGGGCCTACCCGTAAACCCCGTAACTTCACCATTTATTACTTGATTAGTAAACGATTGTATTTGCTTCTTAGCTTGATATATTTGAGGAATAATATTAACACCATTTACTAAAACGGTTGCATTTTCTGGCGCTCTTAAAGCAGTGTGCAAAACAGCACGATCTTCCGTTTCATTAATGCTTTTACCGGAAAACTGACTTTCAATAGCGTCTTGTAAATGCGTTTCTTTGGCTAGTTTTAGAAGTAAATCTAACGTTTCTTCAGTGATTCTATTTTTTGAAAAATCAACCAAAAAATCATCCCATTCAATTGAAAACGTATCCGCACGACTATCATCATTAGCAAATAAATCTGTCATTTTCAGGTTTTTCGTTTCTGAAAAATGCTCACGAAGATTTTGCCAAGCCTTGGTAGTTGTTGGATTCGTTTTCGATAATGCCATAAGCTTAATCTAGTTGTGTAATTAAATCTTCTGGTGTAGATTCTAAACCATTAGAATTTTGAACATTAATAGCGTCCAACTGTAATTTTAAGGGTTTAATGAAATCTAAATACCTAGCTTTTAGACTATCAGAAATTGGTTCTGCTTCTGGTAATTTTTGCTTGAAAGGATCTACTTGTTTTCCATTTTTCCAAAAACGATAACACACGTGAGGACCAGATGTATTTCCAGTCATTCCCACCCAACCAATTATATCTCCTTGTTTTACGTATTGACCAACCTTTACATTTTGGCTTTTCATATGTAAATACTGCGTTTCGTATGCTGAATTATGTCTTATTTTTACATAATTCCCATTCCCTCTTGTGTAAGCAGATTTGGTAACCGTTCCATTAGCCGTGGAACGAATAGGCGTTCCTATATTGGCAGCAAAATCGGTTCCTTTATGAGGTCTGATTTTATTTCCATAGAGCGCAATACGTCTTTTTAAATTATATCGAGATGAAATACGTTTGTATTCCACCGGAGCTTTTAAAAAGGCTCGACGTAAATTTTTAGCTTCTTCATTAAAGTAATCGCGTAATCCTTTTACTGTATCTGTTTCAAATTCAAACGCATAAAATGGTTCACTTTTATGCTCAAAATATGCGGCTTTAATATGGTCAATTCCGGCATAAATAGTATCATCAATATACTTATCCGTATAAATAATCTTGAAGTGATCACCTTTTTGAAGTCTGGTAAAATCAATGGTCCAAGCGTAAA
Organism: Bizionia hallyeonensis; assembly: GCF_042657385.1. Lineage (NCBI taxonomy): Bacteria > Pseudomonadati > Bacteroidota > Flavobacteriia > Flavobacteriales > Flavobacteriaceae > Bizionia > Bizionia hallyeonensis. Next base: position 366,096 of record NZ_JBHSLA010000001.1, read on the forward strand.
TATCAGACATTTTATAGGCTAAAATTAGACTTTTACCACCATCGGAAAGTGTTTGCGACAAATCACTATTAATAACACCAGCAAATTCCTTTTCAACATAGGTTATCGGCTTTCGACTTGTAAAAGCATGAATGGAATCTTTAAAATTTAGCACCACATACTCTTCACGATTAGGCTGATAAATAAAGGAAAGAGCTTGTTGCAACGAGTCTTTAGAACATAAAACTGTGTATGGTTTTCCTAATTGCAATTTTCTAATATCGAAATCATTTTTAGTCTGTTCTGCAATTTCAAAAATTTTAGGATAACCCACTTTGTAACGTTCCATAATAACACCAAAGCTATCTCCTTTGCGAATGGTATCGCGTTTAACAACGTAGTCGTTTAGGTTAAAGCCAAATTCCTTCAGTTCCTCTGGTGGAATAATAGCTGCAAATTCATCCTCATAAACAGGCTCTGGCTTGTTGTCCTTACAGCTAACTAATGTAAACAATAAGGCAAAAAGAATTATACATTCTCTCCCCATTCTGCTAATTCTTTTTCGCTCCATAATTCTGGAAAAAATATTCGTCTTTGATATTTTGGATGCATATATTTTACCCATTCGCTTCCTCCTGTTGCTTCTGTAGTTTTACCACCAATGTTTAAATAATGATTGGCGGTATTGTAATGTGCCATAACCCATTTAATATTAACGGTATGGTCATAATGACGCATGGCATTTACTAAATCTTTATTTGTTCTAACAGCTTCCGGCAATTCTTTAAACTTGGTCCAAAGATTACTAGTGTTGTAGAATTTCGCAAATCTAATAAATTCCTCTTTGTATCGTTCTTCAAAAACTGTTAATAAATAACTTTTTTTACCGGTTTTGTAGTCTTTTCCTGCAGCTTGCCAGTATAAATGCTCAAAAGCATGCTCAAAAGGTGTGTTTCTGTCTATAGTTTCACGAAAACGATTATCTATTAAATTGATTAATTCTGTAGATGAGATTTCAATTTTTCGGTATTGGGCACTTTGAAAACCACTTGCAGGCGTTAAGGTGGTTCTAAACTTATTGTACTGCTCTACGTCCATTCCTTCGCGCATAATTTCAAAGGAAGAGGTTAGCATATCAAAATACCGACTTACACGCATTAATTTTGTTGAAAAGAAATCGGCTGTCAGTTTTTCGGCAGTTGCAACCTGATCAATTTCCCAAAGAATCATTTTAAACAGTAATTCGTTTATTTGATGATACATGATAAATACCATTTCATCTGGTAAAACGGTACGCTGCGTTTGTAAATCTAAAAGTGCATCTGTTTGAATGTAATCCCAATAATTTATAGGCTTACTATATAACAAGCCTTGTAAGTGTACATCTAAATCTTGACCTATATTATCAAACTTTTCTTTTAGTTGGTTGGTTATGTCGGTATTCATGCTACTAATTTTTTACTATAATATTAAAAGGGTGTTTTAAGCCTTTAAAAGCATCCAAATCCGCTCTTAAAGAACCTACAGCCAAATCGGCTTTAATACGTAAAGGTATTCTATTTTTATCATTTGAAACCCATAATGTAAGGCTTTCTTCCTCTTTAAAAACACGACCTGCCATTACATAGGGTCTAAATTTCAAGGTGTTTACTTTTCCAAAATTGGTATTAATTATTTCGGTTCCTAGATAGCGCAATTTAAAACCATAATTTTCTTCATCAAAAAACATATTAACCTCCACTTCATCGTTTATTTTCAAGTTTTCAATATCCAGATTATTACGCAAATAATAAAATGTAGATACCATATCTTGAATATTTGGTTTTGTATCAAAGGTCTTTTTTTTATTATGTTTTATGTTATTAACAAGAGCCTTATGGTTGTTTTGGTCGAATTCTATTTCAATATTCTTGGTATGACCACCTTCATCAATATCTCTGATAAACTTATAAGGCACATTCAATTTTTTATCAAAATAACTCTCGTACCTATCCTTCACTGCAAAAAACCAACTAACGGCTCCAGTGGTCCAGCCCTTGCCTACTACATGGTAAACGGGTTTGTTTTTATACATAGATTCGTTAACGGTAAGGGTGGCTTCTCCGGCTTTCATCCATCCGCTATAACTCATTTCAAATCGAAACCATTCACCTGTATCAAAGGCACTTTCTATTTGGGAAAATGCGGTGTTTAAGGAAACAATGGCGATTATAGTTAAAAGTATTTTTTTCATAAGCTTAATTCTAATTGTAAATACAACAATAACGTTGTTTTTCCTTATAGATTACAAATAGTATTCCAAAAATATAATACAAAAAAACTCCATCGATAATTGTGATAGAGTTTTTATAATATTCATATACGTATTAGGTATTAAAGCGTTCCTCTTAAAGCCTGCTCACGCTCTATAGACTCAAAAAGTGCTTTAAAGTTTCCAGCTCCAAAACCTTTAGCTCCCATACGTTGAATAATTTCAAAGAATAAAGTTGGTCTATCTTCAACTGGTTTGGTGAAAATTTGTAATAAGTAACCTTCTTCATCTGCATCAATCATAATGCCTAATGATTTTAGCTTTTCAATGTCTTCACGTAATTCGTGGCTAAATTCTTCTAAACGTCCTGGTACAGATTTATAATAGGATTCTGGAGGTGTGGATAAAAACTCAACACCGCGAGAACGCAAATCAGAAACCGTTGAAATAATATCATCCGTTGCTACGGCTATGTGCTGAACACCTGGTCCTTCATAAAAATCTAAATACTCTTCAATTTGCGATTTCTTTTTACCTTTTGCAGGTTCATTAATTGGGAATTTTATACGACCATTTCCATTACTCATAACCTTACTCATTAAAGCCGAATACTCCGTGTGGATTTGCTTATCATCAAAGGACAAGAAATTAACAAATCCCATAACGTCTTCATACCATTTTACCCAAGTATTCATTTCACCCCAACCTACATTGCCAACCATGTGGTCTATAAATTTTAAACCGGTTGCTTTTGGGTTATAGTCGGATTTCCATTCTACAAAACCTGGCAGAAACTTCCCGTTGTAGTTTTTACGTTCTACAAACATATGTACGGTTTCTCCGTAGGTATAAATTCCAGCACGAACTACTTCACCATGTTCGTCTTTTTCGATGGTTGGTTCCAGATAAGATTTAGCACCACGTTTGGTCGTTTCTTCATAAGCACTTCTGGCATCATCTACCCATAAAGCAACAACTTTTACACCATCACCATGTTTTACAATATGATCGTTAATGGGTGATGAACTTGTTAAAGGCGTGGTTAAAACTAAACGGATTTTATCTTGCTTTAATACGTAACTAACCTTATCTCTAGATCCTGTTTCCAATCCACGATATGCATATGATTGAAAACCGAAGGCTGTTTTATAAAAATGAGCTGCTTGCTTGGCGTTCCCAACGTAAAACTCCACATAATCGGTCCCTAATAATGGCAGAAAGTCTTGCGCGTCATCAAATATTTTTTCCAATCCGTATTCTACTGATTTTATCTCTTTTTTACTCATAATTCGGTATTTTTTACTGCGTTAAGCCAGTTAATTGGTAACGCTTGTATTTTATGTTGTTATAACTTTGTTTTACTTCTAATTTATTAATATTCCAACCATGACTTATAATAATCTTCATCAGCAATTTTCATAGCTTCTTCAGTGACTTGCAATGGCTTGAAGGTATCTACCATAACGGCTAATTCTTCGGTTTCAGTTTTTCCTATACTACGCTCTGCTGCTCCTGGGTGCGGACCATGTGGAATTCCTGCTGGGTGCAAGGAAATATGACCTGCATCAATATCATTTCGACTCATAAAATCGCCATCCACATAATACAACACCTCATCACTATCTATATTGCTATGATTGTATGGCGCAGGTACGGCATCTGGATGATAATCATACAGGCGTGGCACAAAACTACATACTACAAAAGCCGCTGTTTCAAATGTTTGATGCACCGGAGGCGGCTGATGAATACGACCAGTTATGGGCTCGAAATCGTGAATTGAAAAGGCATATGGATAATTGAAACCATCATAACCTACAACATCAAAAGGGTGTGAGGCATAAACCATTTCAAAAATATCGTCTTGTTTTTTAACTTTTATTAAAAAATCACCTGATTCATTATAAGTTTCAAGCTCTTGAGGTTGTCTTAAATCCCGTTCGCAAAATGGCGAATGCTCTAATAATTGACCAAACCAATTTCTGTAGCGTTTTGGTGTATAGATGGGATGTTTGGACTCCACAATAAAGAGACGATTGTCTTCCGTATCAAAATCTATTTTGTAAATAATACCACGCGGAATGACGAGATAATCTCCGTATTTAAAATCTAGATTACCAAGCATCGTACGCAGTTTTCCTGTCCCTTTGTGAACAAAAATAAGCTCATCCGAATCTGAATTTTTATAAAAATAATCCTTCGTAGATTGTTTTGGTGCTGCTAAAATTATACGACAATCGCTATTGATTAAAACTGTTTTTCTACTGTCCAAAAAATCATTTTCCGGTTTTACTTGAAAACCTCTAAAACGATAAGACTGAATGCTATTTTTTTTGGCTATTTTTGGCGCAACACTATATTGCTTTTTTATTTCTTTTACTTGTGTTGGGCGCTGTTCATGGTAAGAATTTGTGGACATTCCATCAAAACCAACAGTACCAAAAAGTTGTTCGTAATACAGGCTACCATCCGACTTCCTAAATTGGGTATGGCGTTTGGGCGGAATTTTCCCTAATTTATGATAAAAAGGCATGTTTTAATTATTTTTAAATTGGGCGTTAGTTCTTTTGAAATAACACCACATTATAAACTACATAAAGATACTAAAATAAATGTGATTATACCGATAAAACACGGATTTGAAAACTTTACAAACGTGCAGATTATTCTGGATTTCTTTTAATAAGAAACTGAAGATGGGCTAATAAGTCAATCCAAAAATGTGTCATTGTTTTACAAATATCGAAAAAAAATATGACATAATATTAAAATCCAAAAGGTCTTTAAAACCAGAAACCTAAATTAAAAAACCAGATACTTTTTTTCACTTCTGGGGACCATGTGTATTTAGCTTCTATAGGTCCAATAAATGTTTGCACAGAATAACCAATGGCATAACCTGTATAGTTTGGCGTTGTAAACCATTCACCTGAATCGAAAATATTATCCGCAACATTTGCAAAATTTGCTGCTCCAATAATATGATGGTTTTTAAACAACTCATAGTCTATAGTCAGCGCTGCTTTTACAAAGCTATTTCCGGGGATAGACAAATAATCATACCCATAAAACGAGGTGAAATTATTTTTGAAATTATTCCCATAACCTCCAAGAACAAAATCTAAATATGGCGAGGTATCCTCTCCTATTTTAAAGCCACCTTGTGTGGTTATGTTTCCGGAAAATTTACCGAAACTTTTAGCATACCCCATAGTAGCCTTACCTATAGAAAATTCTGAAAAGCTATTGTTGAAATCTGACGAATATAAATACAAATGAAAGTCTCCATCAAAGAGAAAGCCTTCATTTGGAAAGTATTTATTGTCATAAGTATCTAGCTTCAATTTTCCGTAAACACTTAAATAATCACTATTATCAAACGTTGTTTCCTCTTTGTTACTTAAAGTTAAAATAGTTTCTGTAGTAAGTTTAAACCGTTTGTGTTCTGCTCCTAAAGTTAGTGCAAAATCATTACCCAATAAAGTCTGCGCATAAAACTGATTGGTAAAGTCATCTATTTCAACATCTAATTTATTAACATTTATACCCATCAAATCTTCATCTGACAGTAAGGATGTAGCTGGAACATTCTTTTTAAATTGGTTGTAGCGTGATGTAATTCCAATACTCCAATAAAAACCTTTGTCTATATAATATTCAAAATTATACCGAATATTATCGCCCAATACAAAGTCTAAAGAAGCAACATCATCATTAAGTAATAAGCGTTTTCTGGTTAAATTTAGTAAGACACCTGTTTTATAAAGATCGTCATAATGCAAGCCTACCTTGAAAAATGTTCGTGTTTGGGTTTCTAATACGGATACATCTAAATCATATTCTCCCTCGTTTTCCGTAGGATGCAATTGGTAAACAACAGAAGCAAAATTATTGGTTGCAGCCAAATTATTAACACCCTCTACAAAAGTGGTATACTCAATTTTCTTTTCTGGTTTAATTTTCAATTTACCAATAACGTACGCGCGCGAGTATTTTTCATTCCCAGAAATATTAATGGTATTCACCCGAATACTATCAATAACCTTAATAACAGTAGCTTTCTTGGGTTTGACTACCTGCTGATTAACTATTTTATTTAGATCGGCAATTTTCTTTTTTGTGGCTAGCTCACCATTTTCAATAATTTTACTGCCATCACTAAATGATATAACGGTATAGTCCGTAATATCAGGTTTAATATAAATATCCGTTTTTTTAGATTTCAACTTCATATCGTTAATGGTCCGATAATTATTAATTTGAAGTATAATATCTGGAGCAGAACGTAATTCTTCGCGCGTTGCTAAATCATCCTGAACATCCACACCAATAATAATATCCATGCCTTTAGCTTTTAACTCATCAATGGGATAATTATTTACCACACCACCATCTATTAATATTTGGTCGTCTATAATTACCGGTTGAAATAAAGATGGAAAAGCTCCACTGGCCACAATGGATTGCGCTAAACTTCCTTTATCTAAAACTACGGCTTGTCCTGTCTCTACATTGGTTGCAATACAGAAAAATGGTATTGGCAATTTACTGAAGTCTTCTACATCACTTACATGCAAGGTTAGTTTTGATAGTAAACTTAATGTATTTTGACCTCTAGATAAGGCAGATGGTAATTTTAATTTAAATTTATCAAAAGGTAAAGTAAGGGCGTATTTTTCAGAATTATCACGCTCATAAAATGTTTTAGCGGCTCGCGGCAAATTATCATTAATAATCTTATCAAAATCCACATCCCGGAAAATTGTATCTATTTGCTTTCCTGAATACCCAGCGGCATATAAGGATCCAATAATAGCTCCCATACTAGTTCCTGCCACATAATCTATACGAATCCCTAAACTATCTATCACTTTTAAAACACCAATATGCGCCAAACCTTTGGCTCCACCACCACTTAAAACCAAACCGACTTTAGGGTCTACCGTGGAATCCTGATTTTGCGAAAAACCGGTTATGAAGATGAAAAAACAAAAGACTATTAATGTATACTTCATAAGTTGTGATAATAATTATAAATTTTGCTGGCACGTGCCACACCAACCAAAGCTTCCAATTCTTGTTTTGTTGCTTCTGAAACCCGTTTAACTGATTTGAAATGTTTTAATAAATCGACAATTGTTTTTTCGCCAATACCAGGAATGGTTTCCAACTCGGTATTCAACGCTGTTTTACTACGTTTATTTCGGTGATGTTCAATTCCAAAACGGTGTGCTTCGTTTCGTAATTGCTGAATGATTTTCAGGGTTTCACTTTTTTTATCTAAATATAAGGGAATTGGGTCATCTGGATAGAATAATTCTTCCAAACGCTTCGCAATTCCGATTATCGCAATTTTTCCTCGCAAATTTAAGGCATCTAAACTTTTTAAGGCAGATGATAGCTGTCCTTTTCCTCCATCAATTATAATAAGCTGTGGCAAGGACTTTTCTTCGTCCAATAAACGTTTATAACGTCTGAAAACCACTTCCTCCATAGATGCAAAATCATCTGGACCTTCGACGGTTTTAATATTAAAATGCCGATAGTCTTTTTTATAAGGTTTTCCATTTCTAAAAACCACACAAGCTGCAACAGGATGCGTTCCTTGAATATTGGAGTTATCAAAACATTCAATATGTCTTGGCTCTTCTGTTAAGCGTAAATCGGACTTCATTTGCGCCATAATGCGATTTACATGCCTATCTGGATCCGTTATCTTCGCCTGCTTAAAACGTTCCATGCGGTAATATTTCGCATTCCGAAGTGATAAATCTAATATATGCTTTTTATCGCCTAATTTGGGAATAGTTATTTTTAATTCTTCACCTAAATCAACTTCAAATGGCAAGTAAAGTTCTTTGGAATTAGAATCAAAACGTTGGCGAATTTCGGTAATAGCGAGTTCTAATAACTCCTTATCGGTTTCGTCCAGTTTCTTCTTAATTTCTAATGTATGCGAGCGAATAATGGAACCATAGGAAATCTGCAGAAAATTAATGTAGCCATACCCTTCATCACTCATAATTGAAAAGACATCCACATTGCTAATTTTTGGGTTTACAATGGTGGATTTGGCTTGGTAATTTTCAAGCACATCTATTTTCTCTTTAATTATTTGGGCCTCTTCAAATTGCATGTTGGCCGCCAATTCCTTCATTTGACTTTTAAATTGCACCAGAGAGGTTTTAAAATTTCCTTTCAGAATTTCCTTTATGGACGCAATATTATCTTGATATGAGGCTTCGGTTTGAAGGCCTTCACAGGGCCCTTTACAATTTCCTAAATGGTATTCTAAACAGACTTTATATTTTCCGGCGCTTATTTTTTCAGGTGATAAATCGTAAGTACAGGTTCGTAATAAAAACAATCCACGAATTAAATCCAATAAGGTTGAAACCGTTTTCATACTGGTATATGGCCCAAAATATTCCGAACCATCTTTAATAACCCGTCTGGTAGAAAATACACGTGGAAAACGTTCGTTTTTGATACAAATCCAAGGATACGATTTATCATCTTTCAGCAATACATTATAACGTGGCCGGTACTTTTTTATCAGATTGTTTTCCAACAATAAGGCATCCGTTTCGGTATTAACAACTATATGCTTAATACTCGCAATTTTTTTTACCAAAACGCGTGTTTTACCACTATCATGCGTTTTGGTAAAATATGAACTCACGCGTTTTTTTAAATTCTTTGCTTTACCTACATATAAAATCTTACCTTCGCTATCATAATATTGATAAACACCAGGCTCATTTGGTAAGGTTTTTAATTGTATTTCTAAAGCAGTTTTAGGCATATCTTCAAAGGTACTTATTTCTATATTTTTTAAGTTATATTCGATTAATAAAAACCTAATAATTTTTAAATATAAAATGTATTGAAAAAATGACCATTTCACTAACTTGTGCCACTTTTTTAAAAAATTGAAACATGACAAAACAACTCATAGGAAGGGTTGATAAAATAGACTTTCCATTACTTAATTTATTTGAAATTGATGCTAAAATAGATACAGGTGCATACACATCTGCTATTCATTGTTCTAAAATAGTTGAGGAAAATAACACCTTGCGTTGTAAATTTTACAGCAAGGGCCATCCAAACTTTAGTGGTAAGGAAGTGGTATTTACAGAGTACACCCAAACGGATGTAAAAAGTAGTAATGGGTATAAGGAAAATAGATTCAAAATTAAATCTGAAGTCCTATTCTTTGGAAAAACATATAAGATTAACTTAACTTTAAGCACGCGAGATGATATGCGATTTCCCGTATTAATTGGCAGACAATTTTTAGCTAAAAAATTTCTGGTGGACGTGGACTTGCAAAATCTATCATTTAATAAAAAACAATCATGAACATAGTTATCCTATCTAGGAACCCACATTTATATTCAACACAACGTTTGGTTGAAGAAGCAAAAAAACGCGATCATCGCGTTGAAGTTATCGACCCATTAAAGTGCGATATCATTATAGAAAAAGAAAAACCAACCATATATTATAAAGACCGTTATCTGGATTATGTGGATGCTATTATTCCAAGAATTGGTGCGTCTATTACCTTTTACGGTTGTGCCGTTGTAAGACAATTTGAAATGATGGGCGCATTCTCTATCGTTTCGTCTGGTTCTATTTTACGTTCTCGCGACAAGCTAAAAAGTCTACAACTTTTAAGTAAAGCTGGAATTGGCATGCCAAAAACTGTTTTTACAAACTACTCACGTGATGCCAAAGAAGTGCTTGCTCATGTTGGTGGTGCGCCAGTAATTATAAAGTTATTAGAAGGAACACAAGGTTTGGGTGTGGTTTTAGCTGAAACTAAAAATGCAGCCGAATCTGTGTTAGAAGCATTCAATGGCTTGGAGGCGCGCGTTATTGTTCAAGAATTTATTAAAGAAGCCAAAGGTGCTGATTTACGTGCATTGGTCGTAGATGGCCAAGTCGTTGGCGCCATGAAACGACAAGGTAAAGAAGGCGAGTTTCGTTCTAATTTACACAGAGGTGGTTCAGCCAATATTATCAAATTAAGCGAAGACGAATTGCGTTTAGCTATGGAATCTGCTCGTGCTTTAAAATTACCGGTTTGTGGTGTGGATATGCTACAATCATCTAGAGGCCCTTTATTATTGGAAGTAAACTCGACGCCAGGATTGGAAGGTATTGAAGATGCAACGGGAAAGAACATTGCCAAAGCGATTATTTCGTTTATTGAGCGAAACAAAAAATAAATATGTCGCAAAAAATCATAACCATTTTGGGTGAAAACATTGAGCCAGGCAAAAGCTATGAGCTTAATTTTGATGTGGCTAAACTACACACAGCATCCTCTATTGATGTTCCTATAATTATTGAGCGTGCCAAAAAAGCAGGGCCAACCGTTTTACTTACGGCTGGTATTCATGGAGACGAGTTAAATGGTATTGAAATTGTGCGTCAACTCATTGCAAAAGGCATCAATAAACCAAAATGTGGAACAATTATTTGCATACCTATTATTAATATTTTTGGGTTTATAAATTTAAGTCGAGAGTTTCCTGATGGTCGCGATTTAAATCGGGTTTTTCCTGGTTTAAAAAACGGATCTTTAGCTAGTCGGGTTGCTTATAAACTAGTAAATGAAGTGCTTAATCAAGCCGATTATGTCCTTGATTTTCATACGGGAGGCGCTGGTCGTTTTAATGCACCGCAAGTACGTATTGCTAAAAACAGCAACAGATTAGACGCTTTAGCTAAAACCTTTGGAGCACCCTTTGTTTTGTATTCTAAAAACTTAAAAAAATCATTTAGAGAAACGGCTTATAAAGCTGGAATTGCTACCTTATTATTTGAAGGTGGAAAATCACATCACATAGATGTAAATATTACTAATACAGGCGTAAATGGTGCCAAACGGGTTTTACATAGTTTGGGCATGCTGGGTTCTAAATTTAAAGTAACCGAACCCAAACAAAAACCTGTGTTTATTATGGCTAGTAAATGGCAACGCGCCAATTATTCCGGGATGTTTAAAGCTTCGGTTGCTACGGGGACCAAAGTAAAAAAAGATGATATACTTGGAAATATTACCGATCCTTACGGCAAGTTTAATCATTTTGTACGTGCTAATAGTTCGGGATATATAATTAATGTGAACGAATCGCCATTGGTTTATCAAGGTGATGCCTTATTTCATATTACAGCTCGTTTAAAGCAGCATCATGTTAAACAGGTTGAAAATGACGAAGTCTGAATTACGAAAAATCTACAAACAAAAGCGGCAAGCACTTTCATTAGAAACGATTGACGATTTAAGCCTTCAAATTGCAAACAATCTTTTAGAAATGCCAATTTGGGAGCGTTTATACTACCATATATTTCTGTCTATTACCGAACAAAAAGAAATTAACACGGATTATATTATAAGTATTCTTTCGGGAAAAGATAAACATACAATCATTTCAAAAAGTGATTTTCAAACCACTGAATTATCGCATTATTTATTGACCGATGCTACAATTATTAAAAAAAACGCCTATAACATTCCAGAACCTGTTAATGGAATTCCGATAGCTTCCCATGTTATAGATGTCGTGTTTATTCCGTTATTAGCATTTGATAAACAAGGCCATCGTGTAGGTTACGGAAAAGGTTTTTATGATGGTTTTCTGAAAGATTGCAAACCCGAAACGATTAAAATAGGGCTTTCTTTTTTTGAAGCCGAAAACCAGATTGAAGGCATTTTTGAAAACGATGTGCCACTGGATTTTTGTGTCACACCAACTAAAACCTATCAGTTTTAGCCTTATAACCGTTTATATTCTGTTTTTTCTGTTAGAAATTGAATAGGTTGATTATCACTAATCTTGAATTTAGTTTCCAGTGTTTTTCTGCCTTTTAAGGTTTGAATAAATACAACAAAATGTAAATGGGGTCCTGTAGACCAACCTACATTTCCACTTTCAGCAATAAACTGATTTTTTTCAACAACATCACCTTTCTTAACTTTAGCGCCCTTCTGTTTTATATGTGTATATTCAGCAAAAGTACCATCGTCATGGTAAATAATAACTTTGTTATTAAACTCCTTGCAGTCTTGGGTTGTACAATTTTTACTAAATTTATCTACAACCTCAACAACCAAACCACCACGCGCCGCAAGAATTGGAGTGCCAATTGGCATGGAAAAGTCTAAAGCATTCTCATTAGCATGAGATGATTTACCATTATATCCTTGAGAAAGCATGTAAGCTTCACCTCTATTGAAGGGCAAAACATATGGATACTCTTTTTCATAATCCTTTAAATAATGATCACCATAATTATAGGTGGTACTTCCACTAACACCATATTTTCCTTTTTTAATTTGTGTTAAGGTTGTTAGCTTAATGTTTTTTGTATTTGCAGGTAGCAGGAATATTTTATCATTCCCTTCGGAAGATTTTAAATTTTTTAATTTAAAACTAACTTGAATTGAGACGGGAATGGGTTCATTATTATCAACATAAAATTCATACCCGTTTTCTATATTTTCATAACGGGATGCCACATCTAACTGTGCAAATAAGCCTGCTGGAATAAGACACGTCCAGATGAAGTAACTAACTTTTAATAAATTCATGTTTTAAGTTTTTAAATAGATTTTTTTTTACAGTATCGAATAAACACAATTAAGCAAACGCGCGTTTATTAAACACAATTAGCAACCCAAAACCTGTACTAATTGCCATATCAGCTACATTGAAAACGGGTTCAAAGAATGTGAAATATTCACCACCATAAAAAGGTAACCAATCTGGCAAATAGCCTTTCCATAAAGGAAAATACAACATGTCTACTACTTTACCATGCAAAAGGCTATCATAGCCACCAGAGGCAGGCATAAAGCTGGCTACTTGGCCATAACTATCATCAAATATTACTCCGTAAAATACGGAATCGATTATATTACCCATGGCACCAGCAAAAATAAGTGCCACTGCCCAAATTAGTATTTGTGACTGCTGCTTTTTTGTTGCATCATACAACCAGTAGCCAATTCCAAAAATAGCGACTATCCGGAATAACGTTAAAGAAATTTTTGCTGTTCTGTCTGAAATAAAACTGACAAAATCACTAATCTTGGTTCCCCAAGCCATACCATCATTTTCAATGAAATAGATTTTAAACCAGCTAAAAACAGTAATATCTTCACCTAAAACAAAATGGGTTTTGATATATATTTTACTCACTTGATCTATGAGTAATATGAGAATAATAAAAAGAATGGATTTTTTTAAAGACATCATGTTTTCTAGTTCTGAAAAACTAATTTGAAATTGAAGGACAAAAATAGCACTATTATTGGGTTTTTGTTACGCTAATATTTCCGTTTATGGTATGTAATGATATTTGATTTGGTCCTAAAGGTATTTTATCTTGCTTAATACTGCCTTTCTTCGTGTTTAAATCTAAAAGTCCTGAATAGGTTTCCACTTCTATATTGCCATGTAAGGTATCCACTTGCAAATTACCCACATATTTATGGGCTAAAAAATGACCATTTAATAATTCAGACGTTAGAAATTTAAAATTCCCATTAGCAAAAACCGAAGCAATATCACTAGTAATAATGACGGTTAGATTTTCAGGGATTTCCAATGTTAGCTCAATAGATATTTTTTTATGAGCCGCCAGTTTATCATCAGGCTTTACAAATAAGGGTTGGTACGCACTTCCAATAAAAAGGGTTTGATTTTCTTGTCGCGTTTGTAATACAATTTGTTCATTATTTTCCCCTTCAACCTGTAAACCCATTGAAATAACTTGCACTGGTTTTGCAGATATTTTTATTTTAAACATGGTATTACCTGCAATATCAATGGTTGAAATTTTAGAGGCGTCGACAATCCGTTGCATTCCTTTTTGACCAAAGACGGGCGCAGAAAGCAAAATTAAAAGGAGGAATGTGGATAGAATTTTCATAAAACTAAAAACGCTCCAATAGACATTGAAGCGTTTATTTATGTTTAAACACGTAAATTTTATTGTTGCATATTTTTTGCTTCAATACTTAAGGTAGCATGAGGCACCAATTTTAAACGCTCTTTGGCAATTAATTTATTGGTTACACGACACACACCATAGGTTTTATTCTCAATACGAATTAAAGCATTTTTTAAATCGCGAATAAACTTTTCCTGACGAATAGCTAATTGTGCATTCGCTTCCTTGCTCATGGTTTCACTACCTTCTTCAAACGCTTTAAATGTTGGCGATGTATCATCGGTTCCATTATTTAAATCGTTCATGTAAGCACTTTTTATAAGCTCTAAATCATGTGTTGCTTTTTCTATTTTCTCTTGAATAAGCATTTTGAATTCAGCTAAATCTTTATCTGAATATCTAACATTGATATCTTCTCCCATATTCTTAATGTTTATTAATGGACAATCTGGTTGTAATTGCATCAAACGCAATTTCTATACCATCTTCAATTTTATCTTTTAATTCTAATGTTTCGGTTAAGGTTTCTGCTTTAATATACGCTAAATTTTCAGAAACTGCCTCTAAAATTTCATCATGCTTTTGAATAGAAACACTAATTCTATCCGTTACTTCAAAACCTGAATCTTTTCGTAAATTTTGAATGCGGTTAACTAGCTCACGAGCTATACCTTCATAACGTAATTCTTCAGAAATTGTTACATCTAAAGCAACTGTTAAGGTACCTTCATTTGCTACTAACCAACCTTCAATATCTTGAGAGGTAATTTCCACATCTGCGCGTTCTAAAGTAATGATTTTTCCGTTAATTTCAACATCAATCTCACCCTTTTGCTCAATTATTTTAATATGATTTGCATCAAACTGCTGTATGCTTTTCGCTATCAACTTCATGTCTTTACCAAAACGAGGCCCTAATGTTTTGAAGTTTGGTTTGATTTGCTTCACCAAAATTTCAGATGCATCTTCTAAAATTTCAATTTCCTTAATGTTAACCTCATGTTTGATAAGATTTGCAACCGCTAGAATTTCTTCCTTTTGTTGTTCATTATCCACTGGGATAATGATTTTCTGCAAAGGTTGACGCACTTTAATCTTCTCTTTGGCACGCAAGGACAACACTAAAGATGAAATGGTTTGAGCAGCCTCCATTTTTCGCTCTAAAGATTTATCAACGAAACGTTCATTAAACTTTGGAAAGTTGGATAAATGCACACTTTCAAAGGTCTCTTTATTGGTAACTGCATTTAAATCCATATACAACCTATCCATAAAAAATGGCGCAATTGGAGCTCCCAGTTTAGCAATAGTTACCATACAGGTATAAAGTGTTTGATAAGCCGATATTTTATCCGTTTGGTAGTCGCCTTTCCAGAAACGTCTTCTACTTAAACGCACATACCAGTTACTCACATAATCTTGCGTGAAATCGGAAATGGCACGAGCCGCTCTTGTTGGCTCATATTCTGCGTAAAATGCATCTACTTTTTGAATAAGTGTATGTAATTCCGAAAGGATCCATCGGTCTAATTCTGGACGTTCTTCTAATGGAATTTCCGCTTCTTCGTAAGTGAATTTATCTAAATTAGTATATAAACTGAAAAACGAATAGGTATTGTAAAGTGTTCCGAAAAATTTACGTTTCACCTCTTCTATACCTTCTAAATCAAATTTTAAATTATCCCACGGATTGGCATTCGCAATCATATACCAACGTGTGGCATCTGCTCCGTAAGTAGATAAGGTTTCAAATGGATCTGCAGCATTACCCAAACGTTTGGACATTTTCTGACCATTTTTATCTAAAACGAGTCCGTTAGAAACGACATTTTTATAAGCAACCGAATCGAACACCATGGTGCCAATAGCATGAAGCGTATAAAACCAACCTCTTGTTTGATCCACACCTTCCGCAATAAAATCGGCTGGAAAAGATTCGTTGTTATCAATTTTTTCTTTATTCTCAAATGGGTAATGCCATTGTGCATAAGGCATGGAGCCCGAATCGAACCAAACATCAATTAAATCTGACTCACGATTCATAGGTTTTCCTGAAGGTGAAACTAACACGATTTTATCAACAATGTTTTTATGTAAATCTATTTTCGCATAATTTTCATCCAAATTGTTTCCGACTTCAAAATCTTCAAAAATAGCTTTTGCAAGCACACCGGCATCAACAGCTTTTGCCATTTCAGCTTTTAATTCTTCCACCGAACCAATACAAATTTCTTCTTTTCCATCTTCTGTACGCCAGATTGGTAATGGAATTCCCCAATACCGGGAACGGGATAAATTCCAATCGTTTGCATTTGCTAACCAATTTCCAAAACGACCTGTTCCAGTAGATTTTGGTTTCCAATTAATGGTTTCGTTCAATTCAAACATTCTGTCCTTAACATCGGTAACTTTTATAAACCAAGAATCTAATGGATAGTATAGAATTGGTTTATCTGTTCGCCAGCAATTTGGATAACTGTGTTTATATTTTTCCACCTTAAAGGCTTTATTTTCTTCTTTTAATTTAATGGCTAGTTCCACATCTATAGAACGTTCTGGTGCTTCACCATCAGCATAGTATTCGTTTTTTACATATTTACCAGCATATTCGCCCATTTCTGGACGGAATTTACCTTGCAAATTAACCAATGGCACTAAATTTCCATTTTCATCTTTTACTAACAATGGTGGAATTTCTGGTGTGGCTTGTTTAGCTACCAAGGCATCATCTGCTCCAAAGGTTGGTGCAGTGTGTACAATTCCGGTTCCATCTTCTGTAGTTACAAAATCGCCAGAGATAATACGGAATGCGTTTTCAGGATTATCATTTGGTAAGGCATACGGCAATAATTGCTCATAGGTAATACCTACTAAATCGGTTCCTTTAAATTCTTTAACTACAAAATATGGAATCTTTTTATCGCCAGATTTATAATCTAATAATTCCGGTTTTGTTTCAACACGTTTAAATTTCCCATCAAATTGATTGTTAACTAGAGGTTTTGCCAATACCACATTTATAGGCTCAAACGTATATTGGTTATAAGTTTCAACTAAAACATAATCAATTTTTGGTCCAACCGTTAAGGCCGTGTTACTTGGCAATGTCCAAGGTGTCGTTGTCCAAGCTAGAAAGTAAATATCACCTTCATCCTTTAAGAAATCTGGTAATGAGTTTTCATTTGCTTTAAACTGTGCTACAACTGTTGTATCTGTAACATCTTGATACGTTCCTGGTTGGTTTAACTCATGCGAGCTCAAGCCTGTTCCTGCTTTAGGCGAATAGGGCTGAATGGTATACCCTTTATAAATTAAGTTTTTATTATAAATTTCCTTTAATAACCACCAAACGGATTCCATATATTTTGGGTCGTAAGTTACATACGGATTGTCCATATCCACCCAGTAGCCCATTTTTTCAGTCAGATCGTTCCAAACGTCTGTATACCGCATAACCGCTTTACGGCAGGCTGCATTGTAATCTTCCACTGAAATAGTTTTACCAATATCTTCTTTGGTAATACCTAATTCCTTTTCAACACCCAACTCAATAGGCAAACCATGTGTATCCCATCCAGCTTTACGTTTAACTTGATAGCCTTTCATGGTTTTATAACGTGGAAAAATATCTTTAATAGCACGCGCTAAAACGTGATGTACACCTGGTAACCCGTTTGCTGAAGGTGGCCCTTCAAAAAACACAAATGGTTCCGCTCCTTCACGTGTGGTAACACTTTTTTCAAATACGTTATGTTGCTTCCAATAATCAAGAATATTACTTGCTACTTGTGGCAAGTCAAGTCCTTTGTATTCAGGGAATTTATTACTCATAATTTCATTCATTCGTTTCGACCCGCGAAATTAATGATTTTTAGATAAATACCTGTTGAATTTAAAGCGAAATAGGGAAGAAAATGCTTAAAGTGTTATTATGGGTAAAAACTTTGGCCCTAAAACTAAAAACCAAAGTGCAAAACTCACAATTGAAGCGGGAAGTGCAATTATTAAAATTTGCTTCTGCATGTATTTGTTACAAATGTTGAAAAACAGCATAAAAGCTATAATTAAAATTGCCATATTCTTCAGAAAACTTATTCATTCAGGTAGCGTTTCTATTGCGACATATTTAGCAATTAAAATATAATCTAGCAGCCGTTCTAGCGTATCAAATAATTGGAAAGAAAAAACGGCTAACAAAATCCAATCAATAAGCTTGAAATCCTGTTTGTCACGGATGCGTTTGAATAAAATTACTGAAGCAACAACTGAAAAAATATAAATAAAGTAAAATACAACCGAATGAAAAAACTCAAATCGGTCACCTAAAACTTTTTGAGTCTCCAAGATTTCTTGACAGCCTATTAAAAACCCTAAATAATTGTAAGTATAAATGTCTGATATAGTTCCTGAATGTAAAATAGCATCCGAAACTATATAAATTAAATTATAGAACTGGGTTTTAATAGGAAAAAAGAGCAAAAACAAACACAAAATAAACACATGCGATTTTGAAATTTGAAACGCTTTCATAAAAATATTATTACACAATAAACCCAACCAAATCTTCAATTTTAGAAATCAATTGGATTTTTATGGTCATATTTTTTAAGGAAATCTTATTGTATTTAGACACAAATATGGTTGAAAACCCTAATTTTTCAGCTTCTAAAATGCGCTGTTCCACACGTTGCACTGGTCGGATTTCTCCAGATAATCCAACTTCGGCAGCAAAACAATAATCTCTTGGCAAAGATACATCTTCATTAGAGGATAAAATAGCGGCAACCACCGCTAAATCGATAGCAGGATCATCTACAGTTATACCTCCTGTAATATTTAAAAACACATCCTTAGCACCTAAACGAAAACCTGCCCGTTTTTCTAAAACCGCTAATAACATGTTTAATCGTTTGGCGTTAAAGCCTGTTGCACTCCGTTGTGGTGTTCCATAAACCGCTGTACTGACCAAAGCCTGAACTTCAATCATGAGCGGGCGCATACCCTCTAAAGTTGCTGAAATAGCATTACCTGATAAGTCTTCGTCCTTTTTAGAGATAAGAATTTCCGAAGGGTTTGAAACTTCACGCAACCCAGAACCTTGCATTTCATAAATACCTAGTTCGTTGGTGGAACCAAATCGATTTTTGTTAGCCCGTAAAATGCGAAAAACATGATTCCGATCGCCTTCAAATTGCAAAACCGTATCCACCATGTGTTCCAAAATTTTAGGACCGGCAATATTTCCGTCTTTGGTAATATGACCAATTAAAACAACAGGTGTGGCGGTTTCTTTAGCAAATTTTATCAGTTCTGTTGTACATTCCTTAATTTGCGAGATACTTCCGGACGAGGATTCGATATAATCACTATGCAAGGTTTGAATAGAATCTACCACCACGATATCGGGTTCTAGCTCTTCAATTTGCTTAAAGATATTTTGCGTTTTTGTTTCGGTTAGAATGTAGCAATTATTACTATTTGGATTAATACGTTCGGCACGCATTTTTATTTGTTTCTGGCTTTCTTCACCTGAAATATACAATGTTTTATAAGGCAATTTTAAAGCTATCTGCAGCAACAAGGTGCTTTTTCCAATTCCGGGTTCACCACCTAAAAGGGTTAAAGATCCTGGTACAATGCCACCACCTAGAACGCGGTTAAATTCGGCGTCGCCTGTTTGCATTCGAGCTTCTTGTGATGCATCAATCTCATTAATTAATAAGGGCTTGGAAACGCGTTTTTTATTTGTAGATGTTGGTGTTTTCCAATCACTTTTTTCCGGTTTCTGAAGAACTTCTTCCGCAATGGTATTCCACTCCTTACAAGCCGTACATTGCCCTTGCCATTTGCTGTATTGTGAACCACAATTCTGACAAAAAAATGTTGTTTTTACTTTAGCCATATTTATTTCCTATAAAAATCGGAATCTTTTCTATTGCGTTTAATACCCGAAATCCGCTTTAATAGCATCTGCACGACGTAACATTTCATCTTTCGTTATACCACCAATTTCTTGCAAAACAAATGCTGTTTGATAGGCTTTCATAGCGCGCTTCGGCTCGCCTGTTTCTTCATAAAAACGGGCTATATAATAGTTTCCTAAAAGCGTGTCTGGATATTCTTTACGGGCTATCTTCCCTAATTCTTCGAAATATTCAAATTTTTCAGATTTGTTGATAGCGGCTTCAATGGCATTAAAATCGTTTATTAAAATAGGCTTATCAATATCAAATAAATCCTGAATGGCTTGATATTTCTCTGTTAAATACGTGACTGGCGACCCTTCTAACTTAAGAATGGTATCCTTATATTCCGTTTTGCTGATAGGTTGGAATACAAAGAAAATATCTTCTAAAGCATTTGGTATAGCATGAGCTGGTAATGCGTAATGTGATGCTTTGTCAAACGAATCAAAAGAATATAAGAAGTTTTTATTTTCTACTCCTGAAATAGCGGTATTTAAGGCGTCTGTGCTTTCTTTAAGTTTCGCAATATCATTAGTCGAAGTTGCTAAATAATAAAATATTTTGGTTTCAATCTTCGGTAGTTTCTCGGTTAAATAGGCTTGCATATCTGGTGCTAAATCTGGGCTAATAGCTATGTAAGCTTGAAATAAAGGTTGCCCTTTTAATAGAAAATAATTCATAAAATTTGCTGTACGATCATGACCAATAATCACACGAAAATTAACGGTTCGATAGGTATCATTAATATAAGATAACAATTCCATACCTAGAAACTCATAGAATGCAGCACCTGTTTCAATTGGCAGGGAGTTTTGTTCCGAATACAAAACATCAGCAGAGCGCGTACTGACCTGATTGACACCAACTACAATACTTTCTGGCATATCCTCCCAATAGGAATAATAGTCTACATTTCCTGCTACGGCTTCAAACATATAATCGCCATCCAAGACCACAATTACAGGGTAAGATTTATCGGTATTTGCATCATAACCACGTGGCAATTGCACTTTAATTTCACGCGTTTCTCCTAATTTAGAAGATTGAAGCGGATGATAAATGACTTGCGACTGTATAGTAGAAATACTAAAAAAAAGGACAAATAGGAAGGCTAGTTTTTTCATGTGTATATTTTTATTATTTTTTTAATTGTCACATGCTTTTCGCTATTAATTGGCATCTAAATTGATAAACCGTTTAGCATGCTTGTTTCATAATAAAGCATTAAAATATTTAGGGCAAGTTATGAAAATAAGCCTAAATAATTAATCCTATTAAAAAGAAAATAAAATGACCTAGTCCTTGGAATCTATTTGGTGTGGCACCTTATTTCTATTGAAAATAGGCAAGTATAATAAGGATAAGCCACCAAATAAAATTATGAGTAAGGTTTGGGAGGTCCAAATAATCCACCCAAAAGCAATACTTGGTGCTTCGGGAATAGCAAAAATTGAAAATGCCGCATAAATAGCAATTGGGTACGAGCCAATGCCACCATTGGTAGCTGCAATACTGAAGGTAGCAGAAATAAAACCAATTAAAATAGCGCCAAGCGTTATACCATTTAAAGCTTCAACCGAAAATGAAGTAGTATAAAACATCAGCACATACATAGACCAAATGAAAACGGTATGGAATAAAAATGCCCATTTCTTTTTCATTTTAAAAATACTCAATGCGCCTTCTGCGAGACCTTTTACAAAGTTTTTTATTTTTAATCCGAAACCAGTTTTGCTTTTTCGGATATAAAAAATAAAAACCCCTAAAAGCAAAATAGCCAATAAAAGATAAATAAGTAAGTTTTTAGGATTAAAACGCTCTATAAAAAAGGCTACGATATAATCGAATTGCAAAAACAGGGTGATTCCAATGATGACTAACAGCATAATTAAATCTGCAAAACGTTCGGCTACAATGGAACCAAAACCTTTTTCAAAAGGAACACCTTCATAGGTTGTTAATATAGACGCTCTAGCAACTTCACCTGCGCGAGGAATGGTATAATTGATAAGATAAGCCGAAAAAACAGCCATAAAACTATTAGCAAACCGCACTTTATAACCCATAGGCTCTAGCTGAAATAACCAACGATAGGATCGAGACAGGTGACTTAAAAGTCCGAAAAACATACCCAACGTTATATAAAAGTAGTTGGCATTTTTAAAATAATCTAGCAATTGGGACAGCGGCACTTTGGATAAAGAATACCATATTAAAAAAACTCCCAACAGAATTGGGAGTATAATTTTAAGATATTTTTTTAGTGCAGGGTTCACTACTTATTGCAATAGATTATTGTCTTCATTAGGGAAAACTAAAGATGGTTTAAATACTTTAGCTTCTTCAATATCCATAAAAGCGTAGGTAATTAGAATTAAAATATCACCTGGAGATACTTTTCGCGCTGCAGCACCATTAAGGGTGATTTCACCGCTATTTCGTGGCCCAGGGATACAATAGGTTTCTAAACGTTCGCCATTATTGTTATTCACAATTTGTACTTTTTCACCTTGAATAATATTGGCAGCTTCCATTAAATCTTCGTCAATGGTAATACTACCAATATAATGAAGTTCGGCACCTGTACATTTTACGCGGTGAATTTTAGATTTTACGACTTGAATTTGCATATGGCAAAGATAATTAATTTAATGCGATATTATCAATTAGTCTAATATCGTCCGCATAGACCGCTATAAAGGCTCTATACGTTTTGGTTTTTGATTTTCTTGAAACTGGTTTCAGCGTTTCTTCGTCCGCAATTATAAAATACTCTAACTGTAATAAGTTATGATTACTAAACGCGTTTTCAACCCACTCCGTAACATATTTAGCACTTTTTGTGCCAAACTGTTTTTTGGCAGATTTTAGCGTTTTATAGATAAATGGTGCTGCTATTTTATACTCTGGTTTTAAGCGTTCGTTTCTGGAGCTTAATGCCAAACCATCTGTACCTCTAAGAATTGGACATCCGTGTATAGTAACAGGAATTTGATGTTTTTCAACCAATTTTTTGATAATTGCTAATTGCTGAAAATCCTTTTGTCCAAAATAGGCATGATCTGGTTTAACTATTTCAAATAAGCGCTTAACAATGGTACCAACCCCATCAAAATGGCCTTCGCGAAAACGCCCTTCCATTTCAAATTCCAAACCGTCAAAGCTAAAATGTTCTGCTTTGGTTTCTGTTTCATAAATATCAGAAACTTCAGGCGCATAAATTATAATTTGGTTTGAAACTGTATTTAAAAGTTCGGTGTCGCGCGCTAATGTTCGCGGGTAATTATTTAAGTCGGTTGCATTATCAAACTGCGTAGGATTCACAAAAATACTGACAACTACAAAGTCATTTTCCTGGAGCGCCTTTGAAACCAAAGACAAATGTCCTTGGTGCAATGCTCCCATGGTTGGTACAAAACCAATACTAAACTGCTGGTCTTTTAGACCTTGCAAATGTTTTTCAACTTGCCTCTTTTCTGTAAAAACAATCACTTAATAAAAATTTAACGCGTGCAAACTTAATATTTTACGGGCAATTAGCATAAAATTTTGTAATTTTGCGTGTTTTTTATTTTGAACTTCAAAAGCTATTTAATATTATGAAAGATAAGAGGATATTATATGTATCATCTGAAGTAGTTCCGTATTTACCCGAAACTGAAATTTCATCCATGTCATTTGAAACACCGCGAATGGTGAATCAATTGGGTGGACAAATTAGAATTTTCATGCCACGATACGGTAATATTAATGAACGCAGACATCAATTACACGAAGTTATAAGACTTTCTGGAATCAATTTAGTTATTAATGATTTGGATATGCCACTCATTATTAAAGTTGCTTCCATTCCTAAAGAGCGCATTCAAGTTTACTTTATAGATAATGATGAATACTTTAAGCGTAAAGCCACACTCACTGATGAAGAAGGAAATTTATTTCCGGATAATGATGAGCGTGCTATATTTTTTGCAAAAGGGGTTATTGAAACCGTTAAAAAATTAAATTGGGCACCAGATATTATTCATGTTCATGGTTGGTTAGCATCCCTATTACCCGTTTACTTAAAAGAATATTACAAAGACGAACCTTTATTTAACGATAGTAAAATAGTAACGTCTGTATACAATCAAAGCTTTGATGGTTCGTTAAACAAAGACATGTTTAACAAAATAAAATTTGATAACATCAGTGAAGATGCTATAAAAACCCTTAAAGATCCAACCTATAATAACGTAATGAAGGTTGCAATTGATTATTCAGACGCCTTAATTATTGGATCAGAGGATCTTCCAGAAGATTTAACAAAACATTTAAAAGATTCTAAAAAACCTGTTTTAGATTACAAGCCCAAAGACGAGTTTGGTGAAGCCTATGCTGAATTTTATAATTCAGAGGTGTTAAGCTAAATTATTTGCGCTAAATATTTACTATGAAAAAAACAATAAACCTGTATAAAACAATAGCAGCTGTGGGCTGTTTATTACTAACAGTTGTCGCTTGCGAAAAGGATTTCTCAACGATTGAAAGTGAAATTGAAGGCATTAAAGACTTTACTACAGCCGGAAAAATTTTCCCTTCTATTATGTATGACAAAAAATTAGAACCTGTTCAAACTAATGGCCTACCATCAAATTTATTAGGAATTTATTTCGATAAAATTTATGGCAGGACAACAGCCAATATCGTAACACAAGTTGTACCATCTAATTTTGAATTTAATTTTGGTGAAGATCCGAAAGTGGAATCTGTTTATTTATCTATTCCTTATTACTCTAGAGTTGATGGATCGGATTCAGAAGGAAACAACACATATGTTTTAGATTCTACATTTGGTTCTAATGACACCTATAAATTATCCGTTTATCAAAACAATTATTTTTTACGTGATTTTGATCCAGGAACAGATTTAACAGAGCCTCAAAAATTCTATTCTAACGCCAATGAAAACATTAATTTTGATAATTACACAGGCGAATTATTGTTTGAAGATGACAGCTATATTCCTAGTAATAATCCAACAATAATTACAGAATATAACGAGGAAACAGACACGGAAGAAGAGATTAGTCGTAGTGCACCAAGTTTACGCGTTCAAATGTTTAACCCAGGTGATTTTTGGGATAATTTATTTTTCTTTAATACGGCAAGTCCAGGCTCACAAACGGAATTGAGCAATGCCAATAATTTTAAAAATTATTTTAGAGGTTTATATTTTAAAGTTGAAGACCTTTCTGGAGGGCAAGGAAATATGGCAATGCTTGATTTTTCACAAGGAACAATTGTAGTTAATTACAGCTCCACCATATCGACCGGTTTTGATGATGAGGGAAATCCCATAGAAGGTCGTGATGAACGTAAAATTACTATGAATTTTTCTGGCAATCGTTTAAATACGATTGAAAATTCTGATTCTGTAAAAAACCTTATAAATACGGCTACATCAAACACCGACACTAATAATGGTGACACAAATGTATATTTAAAAGGTGGCGAAGGTAGTTTTGCTGTTATTGATTTGTTTTCTGGTAATATGGAAGATGATGAAGGCGTTAGTGTTCCGGCTTTAGACTATTTTAAAGGTAAGAAAGGAAAATGGCTGATTAATGAGGCTAATTTAGTATTATATGTCAATCAAAATGAAGTTAACAATTCGGGACAAGAGCCTGATCGCGTTATAATTTACGATTTGAAGAATAATACACCTATTGTTGATTATTTTCTGGATCCCACAGTTAGCACCACAAATCCGCTTTACTCCAGAGTCAATTATTCAGAAAAGCTTAAACGAGACGGTAATAACAAAGGCTTAAAATATAAATTTCGTTTGACAGAGCACATCAATAATATTCTATTACGTGATTCTACAAATTTAAAATTGGGTGTTTTTGTAACAACAAATATAAATCTAACTCAAAATGCGAGTGTACTTAATGTACCGGATGAAAAATTATCAAACGGTTCTGTTTTATCGCCAAGAAGTACGGTTTTACATGGTAGTAATCCAAGTGTCCCGGACACTAAAAAAGTGAAATTCGAGATTTTTTATACCGAACCAAATAACAATTAAGATATGTGTGGTATTGTAGGATATATAGGTCATCGTGAAGCCTATCCAATAGTAATTCAAGGACTTAAGCGTTTAGAATATAGAGGTTATGACAGCGCAGGTGTTGCCCTTTTTGATGGTACCGAATTAAAGGTTTGCAAAACAAAAGGTAAAGTAGCTGATTTAGAAAAACTAGCCGCAAGTGAAATGACAACAAACGGTAATATAGCCATTGGTCATACACGTTGGGCAACACATGGTGTGCCTAATGATGTTAATGCGCACCCACATTACTCTAATTCTGGCGAATTAGTCATTATTCACAATGGTATTATTGAAAACTACGATTCACTCCGAAAAGAATTAACATCTAGAGGTTATACGTTTCAATCAGATACAGATACGGAAGTATTAATTAATCTTATTGAAGACGTAAAAAAGAAAGAAAATGTAAAATTAGGTAAAGCTGTTCAAATTGCATTAAACCAAGTAATTGGCGCTTATGCTATTGCTGTTTTCGATAAAAATAAACCAGACGAAATTGTTATTGCAAGACTTGGAAGTCCATTAGCCGTTGGTATTGGCGAAAATGAATTCTTTATAGCTAGTGATGCTTCACCATTTTTAGAATATACAAAAAATGCTGTGTATTTGGAAGATGAAGAAATGGCCATCATTCGTTTAGGCAAAGGTATTAAAGTTAGAAAAATTAAAGATGATTCTTTAGTAGTGCCATATGTTCAAGAATTACAAATGAATTTAGAGCAAATTGAAAAAGGTGGTTATCCACATTTCATGCTAAAAGAAATATTTGAACAACCAAATGCCATTAGAGACACCTATAGAGGACGCTTATTAGTTAATGAAGGCATTATCAGAATGGCTGGAATTGACGATAATCTTGAGCGTTTTTTAAATGCGAATCGTATTATTATTGTAGCCTGTGGTACATCATGGCACGCAGGATTAGTAGCTGAATATATTTTTGAAGATTTAGCACGAATTCCTGTTGA
Organism: Bizionia hallyeonensis; assembly: GCF_042657385.1. NCBI lineage: Bacteria > Pseudomonadati > Bacteroidota > Flavobacteriia > Flavobacteriales > Flavobacteriaceae > Bizionia > Bizionia hallyeonensis. The sequence continues at coordinate 393,324 of NZ_JBHSLA010000001.1, forward strand.
AGTAGAATATGCTTCGGAGTTCAGATATCGAAATCCAGTTATTACCGATCAAGATGTGGTTATTGCCATTTCACAATCTGGTGAAACTGCTGACACACTTGCAGCTATTAAATTAGCCAAATCGCATGGTGCATTTGTATTTGGAGTTTGCAACGTTGTGGGTTCTTCTATTGCAAGAGAAACTCATGCAGGAGCTTATACGCATGCCGGACCAGAGATTGGTGTAGCATCCACAAAAGCGTTTACAACACAAATTACGTTACTTACTTTAATTGCCTTAAAGTTGGCAAAAAATAAAGGTACAATTTCTAAATCGGATTTTCACTACCACCTTCAAGAATTAGAATTAATTCCGGAGAAAGTTTCAAAAGCCTTACAATCTGACGAGCATATTAAAGCCGTTGCTGCCATTTATAAAAATGCCAAAAACTGTTTATATTTAGGAAGAGGTTATAATTTCCCTGTAGCCTTAGAAGGCGCTTTAAAGCTTAAAGAAATTTCATATATTCATGCAGAAGGCTATCCTGCTGCCGAAATGAAACACGGACCAATAGCTTTAATTGATGAACAAATGCCTATTGTAGTTATTGCAACAAAAAAAGGGCATTATGAAAAAGTAGTTAGTAATATTGAAGAAATCAAAGCTAGAAAAGGTAAAATAATTGGTATTGTTACAGAAGGTGACACCAATGTAAAACAATTAGCCGATCATGTTATTGAAGTTCCAGAAACTTTAGAGTGTTTATCTCCACTATTAACAACTATTCCATTACAGTTATTATCTTATCATATAGCTGTCATGCTAGGAAAAAATGTGGATCAACCTAGAAATTTAGCCAAGTCTGTCACCGTTGAATAATCCTCTTTATTAAGGGTATCTCATTCAGGTTTATTTAGTTAGTATCATATTAGAATGACTAATTTTTACTATGCTTGCATAAAATTTTAGAATTTTTTATTAAGTTTTGTTATAATTATCTATATTGCTACTATAATAACTAACTTAAACGAAAAAATGAGATCAATTCTTTCAATTTTATTGTTGTTTTCCTGTGCGATAACCTTTGCACAAACAACAATTTCAGGAACAGTTGTGGATGGAAGTGAACAACCAATTCCGGGCGCAAATGTTATAGTAGTAGGAACCGCAACCGGTACAATTACTGATTTTGACGGTGCTTTTACCCTTACAGTATCCCAAGTTCCTCCATTTACAATTCAAGCAAGTAGTGTTGGATTCGAATCTGCTTCAGTAGAAGTGACTTCAAGTAGCGACTCTGTTAAACTCGTGCTTTCTGAAGGAACTGCTTTGGATGAAGTCGTTATTTCAGCTTCCAGAACACCAGAACGTATTTTTGAATCTCCGGTAACTGTTGAACGTTTCGGGTTGAAAGAAATTAAAAACACGGCTTCTGCCGATTTTTATGGTGGTTTAGAAAACTTGAAAGGTGTTGATGTTAACACAAACAGTTTAACCTTTAAATCTATTAACACAAGAGGTTTTGCTGCCTTTTCAAATACCCGATTTATGCAGTTAGTAGATGGCATGGATAATTCCACACCTGCCTTAAACTTCCCAATTGGAAATTTAGTGGGTATGACTGAAACGGATGTATTAAGCGTTGAATTATTACCTGGTGCAGCTTCTGCTCTTTATGGTGCTAACGCATTTAATGGTATCTTATTTATGCGTAGTAAAAACCCATTTGACCATGCTGGTATTAGCGGTTATGTAAAACAAGGTATTACATCGCAAGACGCGGGTGGTGACAATAGCTATACCGATGTTGGTATCCGAATGGCTTATAAATTTTCAGATAAATTTGCCGCTAAAGTTAATTTTGGCTGGTTAAGCGGAACGGATTGGGTGGCCAATAATTATGTAGGAAAACCAGGCACTGGTGCTACAAGAGCTGCTGTTGATTATGACGGTTACAATATATATGGTGATGAAGTGTCTACAAACATTAGAGCTGCTTCTGGTGGTTTAGGTATCATTCCAAATGTTGTAGTAAGTAGAACGGGATATGAAGAGCGCGAATTAACAGATTACAATGCCGAAAGTATTAAAGCTGACTGGGGTTTATACTACAGACCATGGGCCAGCGATTTTGAAATTGCTTATGTTGGTAAAATTGGTACAGGTTCTACCCTCTATCAAGGAACAAACCGTTATAACATTGATAACTTTACACAACAACAACATAAAATAGAAGTTAGAAATGATAATTTCTTTGTAAGAGGTTATGTGGTAGCTGATAAAGCAGGTGATTCTTACGATATGGTATTTACAGGTATCAACATTAACCGTCAATGGAAAAGTGACGAAGATTGGTTTGGAGACTATATTAACACCTTTGCTGGTGCAACTTTAGGTGGTGCTACAGAAGCTCAAGCTCATGCAGCAGCAAGACTCGTTGCAGATGATGGTCGTTTAGAGCCTGGATCAGATGCCTTTAAAAGAGCGTTTGATAAAGTAATTGCTAATCCAGATTTATCAGTAGGATCTCGTTTCCAGGATGCATCTAAATATTATCATTCAGATGCTAACTATAACTTTAGTCATTTAATCGATTTTGCAGAAATTCAAGTTGGTGGTTCGTTTAGACAATACGACTTAAATTCTTCAGGTACCATTTACACGGATTTTGACGGACCAATTCAGTATTCTGAATTTGGTATCTATACTCAAATCCAAAAAGAATTAGAGTTAAACGAAAGTTTAAAGTTGAAATTAACAGGTTCGTTACGTTATGATAAATCAGAATTATTTGAAGGGTTCTTATCTCCTAGAATCTCAGCTGGTTTTACACTTAACGAAGACCACAACATTAGAGGGTCTTTCCAAACAGGATTTAGAAATCCATCAACACAAGATTTATTTATCGGTTTAGATGCCGGCCGCGCTGTATTAGTAGGTTCAGCTGAATCTAATTTAGATCGCGATGTTAGAACATACCCTATAAGTACAGCTGGTCAACTTGCTAATCAAGGTTCAACTTCAGTAGTTACAGGACGTATGGCTTATGAAAACTCATTTACATTAAACTCGGTACAAAATGGTGCACCTGTTGCTTCAGATGTAGATATCGTTAAGCCAGAGCAAGTAACATCTATTGAAGTAGGATATCGTGGTAAAGTAAAGCGATTAATTATTGATGCTAGTGTTTATTTCAACTCGTATTCAGATTTTATTTCAAATGAAACAGTTGTTGTTCCTTTATACGGAACAGTTGGAGACAATACCTTATCATTATTAGCACTGCAAAATGGTGACTTTGAAGCATACCAGACATATACAAATTCTGATGCGAATATTGAGTCTTATGGAGCTGCCATTGGTTTATCAACCAAAATTTTTGGGAATTATGATTTAGGCGCAAACTATACGTTTACAAAACAAGAGTTTGACCAAGCTCAATATCCAGATTTCAGAACAAGCTTTAACACACCAGAGCACAAAGTGAAAATGTCTATCGGCAACACAAATGTTATTAAAAATTTAGGTTTTAATTTAGCATGGAGATGGAGTGATTCTTATTTCTGGCAAGCAACTTTTGGCGATGGTGAAATTCCATCATACCATACAATAGACGCTCAATTAAGCTATACCCTTCCTAAATTTAAATCTGTAATTAAAGTAGGTGCTACCAATTTATTAGGTGACGAATATTACACAGCCATTGGTACTGGTAATATAGGATCTATGTATTACGCCTCAATAGTAATTAACAACTTATAAAATTATGAAAAAGATAACACGAGAAATCAAATATATTTGTCTACTAGCAGCAACCATTACCTTATCTGCTTGTAGTAGTGATGATGATGCTGCATCGGACTCAACAATTCAGTATCCTGCATTAGTTACTGGCGATGCCGACTTTTCTAAATACGTAGCTGTGGGCGCATCCTTTTCAGCTGGTTTTACCGACAATGCCTTGTTTGCTGCTGCGCAGAACAATTCTTTTCCAAATATGCTCTCGCAAAAATTTGCTTTAGCAGGAGGTGGCTCATTTAGTCAACCTTTAATGGCCGATAATATTGGCGGCTTATTATTTAATGGAATGCCTGTTTTTGATGCCGATGGTAATAGGCAATTTGGACCTAGACTGTTCTTTGACGGATCAGGACCAACACCTTTAAACGCCATGTCAACTACAGAAGCTACAAATGTACTTTCTGGTCCGTTTAACAACTATGGTGTTCCCGGCCTTAAAAGTTTTCATTTAGGCGTAGCAGGATATGGTTTTGCTAACCCTTACTTTGGCAGAATGGCCTCTAATCCAATGGCCACAGTACTTGGTGATGCTGCCGCTCAAGCTCCAACATTTTTTAGCTTATCAGAAATTGGCGGTAATGATGTTTTAAGTTATGCTATATCTGGAGGAACAGGTGTAGACCAAACAGGAAATTTCGACCCATCAACTTATGGTCCTAATGATATTACAGACCCGAATGTGTTTTCAGGTTCTTTTACTGCAGCTGTTAATGCCTTAATTGGAGCCAACAATGCAAAGGGTGTTGTTACTAACGTACCTTATATAACTACGTTAGCGCACTTTACAACGGTACCTTATAACCCATTAGATCCTTCAGAAAACGATGATTTTGCTGCTCAAGTTCCAACATTAAACAATGTATTTGGCGCTTTGAACCCAATTTTTAACGCTGTAGACCCAAGCCGTGCTATAGTTTTTTCTGAAACAGAACCAAGTCCTGTAGTAATTAAAGATGAATCGCTTACAGATATTTCAACTATAATAACCACACAATTACTAGCAAGCCCAACATTCCCTGCATTTATAGCACAATTTGGTTTACCGCCTGCAGCGGCACCACTTGTAGCTGGTTTACTAGGTCAAACATATGGTCAATCAAGACAAGCAACTCCAGCTGATTTATTTGTACTACCAAGTAGTAGTATTATAGGTCAGGTAAATGAAACTTATGCTGGTTTTTTAATTGGACAAGGTTTATCAGCTGCGGTAGCTGGTCAATTTTCTGTAGAAGGTGTTACCTTGCCATTAGCAGACAAATGGGTTCTTATTCCTAGTGAGCAAGCAGCAATTACGGCAGCTACCGATGCATACAACGCTTCTATTCAAACTATAGCATCAGATAATGGTTTGGCTCTTGTGGACTTCAAAGGTATTTTAGAACAGGCTGCTACAACAGGTTATCCTTCAGGGGACTTTATTTACAATACAGCTTTAGTTAGAGGTGGTTTAGTAAGTTTAGATGGTGTGCATCTAACAGCTAGAGGCTATGCCATAATAGCAAACGAAATGATGAAAGCTATTGATGCTACCTATGGTAGTAATTTTGAAGCTTCTGGAAATTTAATTGATCCAGGAACAAAGCCAACAAATTACCCACCAACATTACGCTAAAAACAATCTTTTTTATATAAATAGGAAAGCCCTCAAATAGAGGGCTTTTTTAATGTCAAAAAAAGCCATAATTTTTAATACGGTTTTTAAATTAAAACCCATATATTTGCAGCGCGAAAACAGTAGGTGTTTTCATTGAATTAAATTGCATAATATTAAACACATAAGTAATGTCAAAAGTTACAGGTAAAGTTGCACAAATTGTAGGTCCAGTTATTGATGTTGAATTCGGAGCTGGTTCTGAACTTCCAAAAATTTACGATTCATTAGAAATTAAAAAAGCTGATGGGTCTTTATTAGTATTAGAAGTACAATCTCACATCGGTGAAGATACCGTTCGTACTATCGCGATGGACTCGTCAGATGGTTTAAGTAGAGGAACCGAAGTTGTTGCAACAGGTGCACCAATTCAAATGCCTATTGGTGAAGATGTTTACGGACGTCTTTTTAACGTAATTGGTGATGCTATTGATGGTATTGGTGATTTGCCAAAAGCGGGAGCTGCTGGTTTACCAATTCACAGACAAGCACCAAAATTTGAAGATTTATCAACCTCGACAGAAGTTTTATTCACAGGTATTAAAGTAATCGATTTAATTGAGCCTTATGCAAAAGGTGGTAAAATTGGTTTATTTGGTGGTGCTGGTGTAGGTAAAACCGTATTAATTCAAGAGTTGATTAACAATATTGCAAAAGGACACGGTGGACTTTCTGTATTTGCAGGTGTTGGTGAAAGAACACGTGAAGGAAATGATTTACTTCGTGAAATGTTAGAGTCAGGAATTATCCGTTATGGTGAAGATTTTATGCATTCTATGGAAAATGGTGGATGGGATTTATCTAAAGTTGATAAAACTGCCATGAAAGAATCCAAAGCAACTTTCGTTTTCGGACAAATGAATGAGCCTCCTGGAGCACGTGCACGTGTTGCATTATCTGGTTTAACTATTGCAGAATATTTCCGTGATGGTGCTGGTGAAGGCCAAGGTAAAGATGTACTTTTCTTCGTAGATAACATTTTCCGTTTTACACAAGCGGGTTCTGAAGTATCTGCATTACTTGGACGTATGCCATCTGCCGTAGGTTACCAACCAACTTTAGCAACTGAAATGGGTGCCATGCAAGAACGTATTACATCAACAAAAAGAGGTTCCATTACATCTGTACAAGCGGTTTACGTACCTGCAGATGATTTAACGGATCCTGCGCCTGCTACAACCTTTGCTCATTTAGATGCAACAACTGTATTGTCTCGTAAAATTGCCGAGTTAGGTATTTATCCTGCTGTAGATCCATTAGATTCTACATCTCGTATTCTTACTGCTGATATTTTAGGTGATGAGCATTATAATTGTGCACAACGTGTAAAAGAGTTATTACAGCGCTATAAAGAATTACAAGATATTATTGCTATTCTTGGTATGGAAGAATTATCTGAAGAAGATAAAATGGCTGTTGGTAGAGCAAGACGTGTACAACGTTTCCTATCACAACCTTTCCATGTAGCAGAACAATTTACAGGCCTTAAAGGTGTTTTAGTTGATATTAAGGAAACAATTAAAGGATTTAATATGATTATGGATGGGGAGTTAGATCACCTTCCAGAAGCAGCCTTTAACCTTAAAGGAACAATTGAAGAAGCTATTGAGTCTGGTGAGAAAATGTTAGCGGAAGCTTAAATCTAGTATGCAGTTTGCAGTAGCAGTTTGCAGTAGCAACTGATTGCTGAATCCTGAATACTGAATACTTATAAAATATGTATTTAGAAATTGTATCGCCAGAGGCAACGATATTTAGTTCGGAAGTGGACTCTGTAACAGCACCAGGTGTTGATGGTGAATTCCAAATGTTAAACAATCACGCACCTATTGTATCTATTTTAACTGAAGGTACTATTAGAATTAATACCCATACACAAAGCCATTTGGTTTTTGATGAGTTACACGGTTCTATTATTCCTCATAAAGACGATAAGAAGGTACTGACAGTTGCAATCAATTCTGGAACCCTTGAAATGAAAGATAATAAAGTGATTATTTTAGCAGATTAATTGCTAATTAAAGATTATAAATAATAAAAAGACCTTACTTCCCGTAAGGTCTTTTTATATTACACCTAAAGGTAAATAGTGTTCATTTATAGCTTATTTTAAAACTATTATTTTAGGTACCACTCTCCTATTTTCATCTTTAAATTCAACGTTTTCATAAGTACTTATTAACTTAAATAATCCATTGTAAATTAAAGCACATTCACTTTAATCTTCTTCCATAACTTAACGAGCATAAATCCAAAAATAATTGAGGCGCCTGTTAGCAAAAGGGCATGGAGATAATCCCCATAAATAAAATACCCTGTTGCAAACATGACACTGTAAATCATGGCACACCCCACTAACATAGCTAAAATGCCTGATGGTACACTCCACCCTTCTTTGGTATCCACTACTTCCACATTATCAGCACGTGCTTCATGAACCACTTTATTCCAACCTGGACCGCCTGGTTGAATTTTCTTATAAAATTTCTGCAATACTGTTTTGCTTTCTGCTTGCGTTAAGAATGTTACCGCAACCCATACTATAGTCGTTACTAAAACAATCATGGGGAATTTTGCCCATCCTGGCATGAGTGCATCATCACCAAAACAATAGGTTCCCAAATCTGTAAAATTCAAAATAATAGAGACAAATCCGGATACAAACATAGCCGAAATTTCACTCCATGCGTTTATGCGCCACCAAAACCAGCGCAAAATAAAAATCAAACCAGTTCCTGCTCCAAACATTAAAATAATATCAAACAGTTGTAAGGCATTTGTAAGAACCAATGCTAATAACGCACTACAAACCATTAAAACAATAGTCGCAATTCGTCCTACAGCAACCAATTGCTTTTCCGAAGCATCTGGCTTAACTTGCTGTTTGTAATAATCGTTTACTATATAGGACGCGCCCCAATTTAGGTGTGTTGAAATGGTACTCATATAAGCCGCAACCAACGACGCTAATACCAAACCTAGTAAACCACTTGGCAACTTGGTAAGCATAGCGGAATACGCTAAATCGTGACCTAATTTATCTTCAGCAACTAAAGGAAAGGCTTCATGAATACTGGCAATATCCGGAAATACCACCAAGGATGCTAATGCCACAATAATCCAAGGCCAAGGACGCAACGCATAATGCATGATATTAAAAAAGAAAGTCGCACCAATAGCATGATTTTCATTTTTTGCGGCCAACATACGTTGGGCAATATAACCACCACCTCCAGGTTCCGCTCCTGGATACCAAGAGCTCCACCATTGTACCGCTAACGGAATAATCAATAAAGTAATGAGCGCTTCAGTATTGGTAAAATCTGGTAGGATATTTAATTTATCCGCTACATTTTCATGCTGCAACATGGCTTCCAATCCACCTACTTCAGGCAAACCCACTAAATAATAGGCAGCACCTAACGCACCAGCCATAGCCGTAAAGAATAAAATAAAATCTGTATAAACAACACCTTTAAAACCACCCAAAGCACTAAAAATAACGGTTATGGTTCCAGCATATATAACGGTTTCCCAAGGTTGTAAGCCCAACAGAATAGCACCAATTTTTATGGCTGCTAAGGTTACGGCAGACATGGCTAAAATATTAAAAATAATGCCTAGATAAATGGCGCGAAAGGCTCTTAAAAAACGCGCTGGTTTTCCACCATAGCGCAATTCATAAAACTCGATATCTGTGTTGACTTCCGATTTTCGCCACAACTTCGCATATACAAATACGGTTAATAAACCTGTTAGCAGAAACGCCCACCAAACCCAGTTTCCAGAAACCCCATTGGTTCTCACAATATCGGTTACTAAATTGGGTGTATCCGTAGAAAAGGTTGTTGCTACCATAGAAACTCCTAACAACCACCAAGGCATATTCCGTCCTGACAAAAAATACTCGGAAGCCGATTTTCCAGATTGCTTGGAAACGTAAATTCCTATAAAAAGCGTAATTGCAAAAAATATAATAATTAAAGAGACATCAAGTACAGATAATTCTACCATAAATCGTGACCGTTTTTCTTTGGAATAGTTAGGCTAACTTACACTTTTTTAATCACATTAGTAACAATACCCCAAATAACAAAATCGTTTTCTTCCGTAATTTTTATGGGTTGATACATGGCATTTTCTGGCTGTAACCAAACACCATCTTTTTCAACACGCAGGCGTTTTACCGTAAATTCGCCATCTAAGAAACAAACAGCAATTCGGTTATTTATGGGTTCTAAACTTCTATCAATAACCAGTAAATCATTATCATCTAAACCAGCATCTATCATACTCTGCCCAGAAACACGTGCGTAAAATGTGGTCATTTTATTTTTGACCAACATACTGTCTAATGACAAACGTTCCTCATTAAAATCTTCAACTGGCGCAGGAAATCCTGCTGATATTCCAGTATCAACAAAAACAGCTCCTGTATTCACAGATAAATCAGGTGTAAAGAAAGTCAAGGGATTGGCGGTTTGAAGTCTCATGGTTTTGGTTTTGAATTATTTATGTCATGCAATAATTTGAATTTGATATGTGAAGGAATCATGTACTAGATTTCATCAAAATAATGCCATTCAAGTGTGTGCGGTATAAATCTAATAATAAATTCTGAAATCAGACGATAACTAGGTGAAATCTAAAGAATTTATATTTTAAAGGAAAATTCTTTCCGTATTTTTACATATTATGGAAGACACCTTTAAAACCATTACTGTATTTCAGTACACCACAGAAGCCGAAATTATAAAAGGCAGACTAGAAGCCGAAGGCATCGAGGTATTTTTAACGGACTACACAACAATTGACACCAACCCAATTGTCAGTAACGCTATTGGAGGCGTAAAACTGAAAGTATGTGCCGAACAGGAAGCTGAAGCTATTGCCATTTTAAAATCTATTTCTAGTTACTCCTTGGATAATGATGGTCATGCCATTAGTTGCCCAAATTGCCAAGAAACTAAAATAGAACTATTTTCAACTATTAAAGATTTAAAATCCTTTATGGCATTTTTAGTAGGCTTTGTTTTTGGCACATTGCCATTTCACACACGGTATAACTACCGTTGTGAGAATTGTAAAACAGAATTCCCTATAGAATAAATTGCGCGTTTTAATCACCCTTTTGGCTAACCACAGCATCATAACTTGTTTTTAATTTTTGGACAACTACGCCAATATCGGCTTCATTTAAATGGCCAAATCCAAGTCTAATAGCGCAAATATCTTTATTTTGATAGAGAATGGTTTTGGGTAAAAACAAATCGTTTTCTTTGGCTTTTTTAGTCAATTCAACAAGCGAAATCCGCGGTTCTAATCGCAACCAAATAGCCAAACCGCCTGCAGGTAGTTCCCAAGTGGCACGCGATTTAAAATGTTCTTTTAGTTGTTCGATCAAATAATCACGTCTTTGCTTATAAACAGTAATATTCTTTTTAATTAACCGATGAATTTCGCCTTCCGAAATAAGTTCAGAAAGCATTTGCTTCTGGATTAAATCGCCTTGTTTATCTAGTATTTGTAAATAGTTTTTCGCTTCGTTTATAATCGTCTCTGGAGCAACTACAAATCCGATTTGAAAACTCGGAAAAAACGACTGTCCTAATTTCCCTAAATAGATTACAACACCATGCGCATCCGAACTTGCCATAGGTAACATGGCTGAGCCTTCAAATTGAAAATCATAATCAAAATCGTCTTCAATAATCGCAAATTGATAGGCTTTTGCTAATTGCAATAATTTTAAACGTCTTTCAGCACTCAACGTTACAGTTGTTGGATAATGCCTGTGCGCACAAACATATACACACCTGATGCTGCGCTTGGTAAAATGGGTTTTAATATAATCCACATCAATCCCATGCTCGTCCACTGGAATGGTGATAATATTAGCACCAGCTTGTTGAAAAATCATATTCGATTTATAGTGACTTAAATCGGCTACCAAAACCACATCGGCTTGTTTTATTAAAAGTTGCGACACGATATATAAACTCATTTCCGTACTTCGTGTGCTCATAATATTTTGCGGTTTAATATGAAAACCACGTGTGGCGTTTAAATAATTACTTAAGTGTAAGTTAAAGGTTGTTGCCGATTGCTCATTTGTCTGATTCCATTTAGAAATTAAAGGCGCGCGTTTCATAGATGCACTATACCAGCGAGAAAATTGATGCGTTGGATGCAGCCTTAAATCAGGTTGACCATCATTAATCACATAATTAGTAACCGATATTTCCTGGGTTGACGCTAAATTAAACGACGATTGAAATGGAAATCCGGTTGTATTTGGATAATCACGCAACTTTTCTAAACCTTGAGATGTAGCTTTTATACTTGCCGTTTTTTGTTCCGGCATCAAGACAAAAGTCCCCTTATTTGGCATGATTTCCACCCAACCTTGAGATGCTAATTCTTCATAAACAGCCACAGCTGTATTTCTATTAATGGAAAGTATATCACTTAAAATACGTGTGCCTGGCAAAGCGGTTCCTTCAATTAAATAACTTCGTTGAATGGCATTAATAATTTGCTGCGCAATTTGAATATACACCGCCGTTACTTGCGATTTTTCGAAGTGAATTAATTTTTTTAATAAATCATTAACCGGACTATTCATAAGTTTAAAACTGGACTAGTTTAGTGATCCGGAAAGTTACGACTTTTGCCACCTTATAAAAAACACGAATTACCATTCTTATGAAATTATTTCCGTTAGTTACCTTATTGCTTATTTTTTCGTTTAAAGGAAACGCCCAAGAATCACCACAGCAGGCTCTAGATTCCGTTGTTATCACGTCCAGCCGAATTGATTTACCTTTTAAAGAAAACTCTAGAACCATTTCCATTATAACAAGTGCCGATATAAAAAACAGTGCTACCACTAATGTTGCCGATTTATTACAACAAGTTGCAGGTGTTGATGTCAGGCGTCGTGGAGCCGATGGTACCCAAGCCGATTTATACATTCGTGGTGGTAGCTTTGACCAAACCTTATTGCTTATTGATGGCATGAAACTAGAAGATGCACAAACAGGGCATCACACCTTAAATATGGCATTGCCTTTAGAAGTTATTGAGCGCATTGAAGTTATAAAAGGTCCTGCAGCGCGCGTGTTTGGCCAGAATGCCTTTACAGGTGCTATTAATATTATCACAAAAAAACAAACAGATAATATGGTGTCGCTTGGTGTACAAGTTGGTTCTTTCGGTCAGAAAAATGCGGATATTACAGTTGGAAGCAACTTGGAAAATTCGTCTCATATTATTAGTGTCTCTCGCAATCTATCTGATGGTTACCGTTACAATACGGATTATGATAATCAAAGTTACTTTATTAAAAGTATGTTTAATAAGAATAAACTGCCCATTTCATTTATTGCTAATTATCAAGAACGCAAATTTGGTGCTAATGGTTTTTATGCATCACCAGCTGCAAAAGATCAATATGAAGAAACCCAAACCAGCTTGGTTGGTTTTTCAACAGAAATAAAATCGGAAAAATTTACCTGGAAGCCACGTTTATATTGGCGTAGAAACCAAGATATGTACGTGTTTATTCGAGATAATCCATCGGTTTATAGAAATTTACATCAAACCAATAAAATTGCAGCTGAAGTCAATGCATCCTATAAATCAGCATTAGGAATTACGGGTTTTGGTGTCGATTTATCACAAACCTATATTGCTAGTAATAATTTAGGCAACCATAACCGTTTTGCTACCAACCTATTTTTAGAACATCGGTTTACGTTTTTAAATGATGCACTTTCAATAACACCAGGAATTGCGGTTAGTTATTTTTCTGACTTTAAATTTCATGCTTTTCCAGGTGTGGATATCGGTTATCAAATGTCGGATAATTTTCAATTGTATGGAAACATCGGTTACACCTATCGGGTTCCAACCTACACGGATTTGTATTATTCAAGCCCAACAGAATTGGGTAATGACAATTTAGATCCGGAAGAAGCCATTTCGGAAGAATTTGGCATAAAGTTTCATCATAAAGGATTCCGTATTTCTGGTGCATTTTTTAACAGAGATTCTAAAAAATTAATCGACTATGTAAAGGACGATATTGCAGATCCATGGCAAGCCACTAATATAGCGGAATTGAATACTATGGGTTTTGAAGCACAAACAGATTACACCTTTTTCATGGCCAATTTTACGCAGAACATGAGTTTTGGCTACACCTTTTTAGAAGACGATTTAAAAGATGTATCATCTAACTTTTCACGCTATTCAATAAACTCGTTAAAGCATCAATTTGTGGCAACTTTTAGGAGTCAATTTTTCAAAAACCTATCACAATCCATCGTATATCGTTATGCCGAACGGACTATTGGTGACAGTTACAATGTGTATGATGCCAGTATTAATTACGAATTCAACGCCTTTCAGTTTTCAGTAACCGCTAACAATATTTTTCAAGCAGACTATACAGAAACCAATTTAGTACCTGCTGTAAAAGGGCTTGTTTTGTTCGGATTAAAATACAACTTTAAGTAGGAAGCTATTGCATTGTTCTAAATCTAACAGGTTTTAAAAAGCCTGTTAGGTTTGCATAGGTCTGGGCTTGTTTTGTAACAAAAATCTATTTAAAGCTACTTATATAATAAATTCTTTAAATGCATTGTAGGAATGCCTTAAAGGTTTATATTTAAAACTTATAATCTGTACATGTTATGATGGAGTGGTTTTCAGCTTTAGAATTATTTGCGAAATTTTATTGGGCAATAGCATTAATTGGTTCGCTTTTCTTTTTATTTATCATCATTACAACCTTTATGGGTGCTGATGGCGGCGAAGATATTGATGATATTAACGCAGAAGCTGGTATTGAATTTCAATTTATCACCTTTAAAAACCTCGTCGGTTTCTTCACCATTTTTGGCTGGAGTGGAATTGCCTGTTTAGATGCTGGCCTTTCAAAACCTGTAACCGTTATTATTTCATTCATTAGTGGTTTATTAATGATGACCATTATGGCGGCCATGTTTCACTACATGAAAAAATTAACTTCTAGTGGTACCTTAGATTATAAAAATGCTATTAATGCGGTTGGCGAAGTATATTTAACTATAGGCGCTAATCGGTCCAAAATTGGTAAAGTCAGTGTTAATATCCAAGGATCGCTTCGCGAATTAGATGCTTTAACCGATTGTAAAACCGCCCTTAAGTATGGAACCGTTATTACTGTTTTAGACGTAACTTCTAATGGTATTTTAATAGTTGATACGCATAAAACCACATAAATCTAACTCCTTAACCTTATGACATTTCTTTTTACCCAAGCTTTTAATTTAGGATTTCCTATTGCCATAGTTGCAGCCATTCTATTTGTTTTTGTTTTCATAGTTGTACTTATCAGGCGCTATAAAAGGTGTCCTTCTGACAGGATTTTAGTTGTTTATGGAAAAGTAGGCGGTGGTCAATCGGCCAAATGTATTCATGGTGGTGCTGCATTTATTCTCCCTGTAATTCAAGATTATGAATTCTTGGAATTAACTCCTATTTCCATTGAAGTGAATTTGGTTAACGCCTTATCAAAACAAAATATCCGTGTTAACGTACCATCTCGTTTCACCATTGGTGTGTCAACAGAACCGGGTGTGATGCAAAATGCTGCGGAACGTTTATTGGGTTTAGGGCAAAATGAAATTCAGGATTTAGCTCAAGAAATTATATTTGGTCAGTTACGTTTAGTAGTGGCATCTATGGATATTGAAGAAATAAATAATGATCGCGATAAATTTTTAACTAACATTTCAGAAAGTGTAGAAACCGAATTAAAGAAAGTAGGTTTAAAATTAATCAACGTAAACATTACAGATATTGTTGACGAGTCTGGTTATATTGAAGCTCTTGGTAAAGAAGCTGCTGCACATGCTATTAATGCCGCGCGTAAATCGGTTGCCGAGAAAACAAGAGATGGATCTATTGGAGAAGCCAATGCGGTTCAAGATGAAAGAAGTCAAGTTGCTGCTGCCAATGCACAAGCTGTAGAAGGTGAAAATACCGCAAAAATTGCCGTTGCAAATTCAGATTCTTTACGTCGTCAACGTGAAGCTGAAGCAGAACGTATTGCCAATGCATCGGAAAAAGTTCAAGCAGCAAAAGCATTAGAAGAATCGTATGCAGCCGAGCAATTGGCAGAAACGGCAAGAGCCGAACGTGAGCGTTCTTCTCAGCTAGCGGATGTTATTGTACCTGCAGAAATTGATAAACGAAAAGTTGAAATTGATGCTGAAGCCGAAGCTGAGCGTATTCGAAGACTTGCTAAAGGTGAAGCAGATGCTATTTTATTTAAAGCTCAAGCTGAAGCTCAAGGTTTATATGAAGTACTAACCAAACAAGCAGCTGGTTTAGATGAGATTGTAAAAGCTGCTGGTAACAACTCCAAAGACGCCGTATTATTACTTATTGCTGATAAATTACCAGAATTGGTGAAAATGCAAGCGGAAGCTATTAAAAATATTAAGATTGATAAAGTAACCGTTTGGGAAAATGGTGGTGGAAAAGATGGGAAAACCTCAACTGCCAATTTCCTTTCAGGTATGTACAAATCAGTGCCGCCACTACAGGAAATGTTTAACATGGCCGGAATGGAATTACCAGAATATTTAAAAGGTAAAGATATTCCGGAAGCAGAAGTTACGGACAAAACAAAATCAGACAACAAATAATTCAAATTGTTTCTTAAGGGTTCAAATTTAGACATAAATTGAACGGTAGTTTCACCATTTTGTTTGCTTACAATTCCTTAACTTTGATGTTCTAAAAGTTTTGAGCATTGACATGGAACCTACAGACAATTCCGCGCGTAAAAACAATTACTAAAGCGGATTTTATAAAGCATTATTTTAAGCCGCAAAAACCTGTGGTTATTGAACAATTTATTGAAGATTGGCCAGCCTATACCAAATGGAATCTAGATTATATAAATCAGGTTGCAGGTGATAAAGTGGTACCGCTGTATGATGACAGACCTGTAGATTATAAGGATGGTTTTAACGAACCGCATGCCAAAATGAAAATGAGCGAATACATTGATTTGCTTAAAAAAGAACCGACTAAATACCGCATTTTTCTTTGGAATATTTTAAAAGAGGTTCCGGAACTTCAAAATGATTTTTCCTATCCCGATTTTGGCTTAAAACTTATGAAAGCTATGCCTATGCTGTTTTTTGGCGGCAAGGATTCACACACTTTTATGCATTATGATATTGATTTAGCCAATATATTTCACTTTCATTTTCAAGGCGAAAAGGAAATTATTTTATTCGATCAAAATCAGAATGAGTACCTCTACAAAATTCCTCACGCTTTAATAACACATGAAGCTATTGATTTTTCGAACCCTGATTTTGAAAAATGGCCAGCATTAAAGAATGCTAAAGGCTTTAAAACAAATTTGAAACATGGCGAAATTTTATACATGCCTGAAGGTTATTGGCATTATATGAAATACTTAACACCAGGTTTTTCTATGAGTCTGCGTGCCATTCCTCGAAATCCTAAAAATTTCGGAAAGGCAATCTATAATCTATTTATCATGCGAAATTTTGATAATTTAATGCGCCGAATACGCGGGCAAAAATGGATTAATTGGAAAAACGAACAAGCCGTAATTCGCACTAACAAATAGAGTTATTTCACAATTGGTAAAGAGCCAATAAAGAGTTGTTCTTTAAAAATAATTTGCGCACTACACCTTTTATTTTAAATCAATTACAGCAACACTTCATTAAAATTATTAATATCTTTGCAAACTAATTTTAAAAATAATATCATGAAAAAATTACTGGTTGTTGCAGCTATTTTAACCGTTTCATTTGCAAATGCACAAGCATTTTCAGGTAAAGGTGACCAAAAATTTCAAGTAGGTGCTAATTTTCAATCACATGCTACAGGACTTAATGTAAGTTATGACTATGGATTAGGCGAAAATATTTCAGTTGGTATTAGCTCTAGCTATGCATTAGGTGTTTCTGGCGACTTACAGGATGGTGTAAAAGAACCAATAACAGGTATAACTTTAGTTGACAAAGCTGGTTTTGATGACCGTTTTGATTTAAAAGCGCGTTTTAATGCAAACATTGGAAACGTTTTAAAAATTGATGAGAATTTTGATTTATACCCAGGTTTAAGCTTTAGTATGAAGAATTTTGGTGGCCATGTTGGCGCCCGTTATTTCTTTACTTCTGGTTTTGGTGTGTATACAGAAGCCCAAT
This sequence comes from Bizionia hallyeonensis, assembly GCF_042657385.1. Classification (NCBI taxonomy): domain Bacteria; kingdom Pseudomonadati; phylum Bacteroidota; class Flavobacteriia; order Flavobacteriales; family Flavobacteriaceae; genus Bizionia; species Bizionia hallyeonensis. The sequence continues at coordinate 411,001 of NZ_JBHSLA010000001.1, forward strand.
TTCCTATTGCTAAATATAAAGACAATTTAACGCCTGCTCAAGAATTAAATAATCAGTTTTCTATGAATTTAGGAGCTGTTTTTAATCTTTAATACGCATTAACATTATATTAAAAAGCCTTTCAGTTTTAATTGAAAGGCTTTTTTTATGGAATTAATTCAGCTGCTTTAGCATAAACCAAATGACTTTCCCAACCGCGATACAGCAAATAATCGGCTAGTTTTTTGCGTTTTTTCCATTTGTCTGTTTCCCTTTCAATGGACTTGAGTCTTTTTTCAGCAAGATCGTTAAACGTTTCCAAGTAATCGGACTCTGAAATTTCTTTCATGGCCAAATCGATATTGTATTTACCAATATCCCGTTTTTTTAGCTCCTGTTTTAGGCGCTGCCGTCCCCATTTTTTAATATTAAATTTCCCACGTACATAACTTTGGGCAAAACGGGTTTCGTTTAAAAAATCATGTTTAAGCAGGTGCACAATAATAACATCAATGGCCTCTGGAATCATGCGCATGCTATACAATTTATTGGTAACTTCCTGATGGCAGCGCTCCTGATACGCACAATAACGCTCAATAGTACGCTTGGCTTCTTCAACAGTATAGGTTTTCACGTGATTCATAACAGGCAAGATAATAACAATTTGTTAATAATTAAGAAACCGTAAAACATTGTGTAATAATGGTTTTAACGTATATTTGATTCCTTAAATTATTTAAATAATAGCAAGATTACGTTTATGAAACATAAATACGCCCTCATATTTATTACTTTTTTGTGTGCTGTTTTGTCTGGGTTTGGGCAAGTGACTTTACATTCGGAAACATTTGAAGGGCTAATTAATGTTGGTTATTCATCCACTGGTGTATTTTCTGATGGATCAAAAGACTATTTCACTTTAATAGACAATGGATCTGACCCTTCAGGATTACCATCTTACACAAATTTTGGAGGGGTCAAATTTTGGGCTGGTGAAGACACACAAGATGCCGGTAATCCAAATACGTCAGGGATATCGAATGTCAGTATTTCTTCAATTAATATTTCAGGTTATTCATCAATAAATATTTTAGGTTTATTTGGAGCTGGAAGTTCTTCCGCATTTGATAATGAAGATTATATCAGAATATATGCTCAAGTTGATGGCAGTGGTTACACATTGATTGGAGCTTTTGAAGGAACTGGCGGATTTAACACATCGTTAAATCAAGACACTAACCTTGATGGTACAGGTAATGGCACAGCTTTAACAACTGCATTTCAACAATTCTTATTTCCAATAGGCTCTACGGGTAGTAATTTAGATTTAAGAATCGATATTTTTATGACTTCTGGAGATGAAGCAGTTGCCTTTGATAACATTGAGGTTGAAGGTATTCTTTCCTGCACACCACCTGTAGATCCAAATGGAACAATTACAGGAACAACACCTGCTTGTACCAATACAATATTAACCTATTCTGGAACAACAATACTAGGTACAATTGATTATTGGCAAACTACGGCCACGGGAACCTCAACGGCTAACAATGCCACAGGAACTTTTAATGCAACCGCCACTGGAACATATTATGTAAGAAGATTTTTAACAGCAACTTCTTGTTGGTCTGCAGGAACTGCAAGTTATGCTGTTGTAATAAATTCTGCACCAAGTATATCAACACAACCAGCTAATGCTACAAGAGTCATTCCTAACAACGCCACGTTTTCTGTAGCGGCAACAGGAACGCCTGCACCAACTTACCAATGGCAAGTCTCAACAAATGGCGGCACCACATGGACTAACGTAACAGGAGGCTCCGGCGCAACTACAAATACGTATACAACGGGAGCAACTTCGGCGCCAATGAATGGTAATCAATACCGATGTGTTGTTACTAATAGTTGTGGCGCTGTAACATCTGCTGCTAGAACTTTAACTCTTAGCAATAACTCTCCGACTAATGCGCAAAATTTAACCGGTTGTTTTGAAGACACATCGGCTACTTTAACATGGAATAACCCTTCAACACCGCCAACTGGAGGATATATCATTTTTGCTTTAGAAGGAACTGTACAACCTTCAGCACCATCAAATAACGCAAATACATATACAGCTAATCCTAATTATAATGCTGCACCATTTGAAACACCACCTAGTTTAGGAAAAGTAATATATAAAGGAAATGGAACAACGGCAGCTTTAACAGGTTTAACCGAAGGCACAACATATTCTTTTAGAATTTTTGCTTACAATGGTGAAACTCTAACAGGTTGGTCCAATGGTGCTTCTGGTGGGAGTAATTTGGAAGATATTGCTCAAGGCGATGTGCGTAATTTAGTGGCTACACCTTTAACAAATCAAGTTAATTTGAGTTGGAATAACCCATTACCAACATCTTGTTTTGATCAATTAATCATTGTAGCAAATGCAGGTGCGGTTACATTTACACCTACTGGGACTTATCCTAATATAGATGTAAATTATACAACACCAAGTACCATTTTATATTCAACCACAGCACCGGTGAGTTCAAAAGCAATGAATGGTTTAACCAATGGTACCAATTATTGTTTTAAAATATTTATTCGACGAGGTGCAACTTGGTCAGAAGGTGTTGAAGTTTGTGCGGTACCATCATTGACATATTGTAGTGCTAGTGGTAATACATCCTACGATACAGGAATAACTGGTGTTACTTTCAATACTATTAATAATATAGGAACCTCTGCAAATAATGCTTACACCAACTACACAATGCAGTCTACGATTGTTACATTGGGTAACAATTACAATCTAGGTGTTGTTATAAATATTGATGGTGCAGTTGACGTTTACACGCGAGCATGGATTGATTGGAATCAAAATGGAAGCTTCAATGATTCGGGCGAACAATATGAATTGGGCATGGATACCAATACAAGCTCATCAATAGATTTAAATACGGCAACCGCTAATTCCCCAATTAATATTGAAGTCCCAACCGACGCTGTTTTAGGAGCTACCAGAATGCGTGTGTTTACACAATATAATAATTTACCAACATCTTGCGCAACAGGCAATAGTGGCGAAGTAGAAGATTATACGATTAATGTGGTGCAACCTGTGAACGCAGAAATCAATATTAAAGGAAATAACATTTCTATTGCCAACGGATTTAATGCACCTTATGGATTAAACAATACGTTGTTTGCTAGCACACCTTTAAACACAGATTCTGTTGAAAAAGAATTTACCATAGAAAATATTGGTTTAGCAAATTTACTATTAACAGGTTCGCCTATTATTCAATTAGAAGGTACAAACCCAACAGACTTTATTGTAACGCAGCATGCAACATCACCAGTTGTGAATGGCACAAACACAACTTTTAGAATTAAATTTCACCCAACCGTTGCCGGTACGAGAACAGCAAAAGTGAGAATTGAAAATAATGATTCTGATGAAAATCCTTATCTTTTCACCATAGAAGGTGAAGGTAATTGTACAACTGCTCCAACTGTTGCTACTTTTCCAACATCTGGTCCAGCAAATACATTGGTGACTTTTACTTCAGCAACAAGCAATCTTATAGGAGCCACAATTACATATAATAATATAGCAGTTCCTACTGTTTCTAATACATCAGACACTATAGAAGTATTGATTCCTTCAGATGCTAATGATGGTAATTTTGTTATTCAACTAGCAACAGGTTGTAGTGCTACACAATTTTTCGATGTAATTGATACAGACCTTACTGCATGCGATACTGCAGTTGGTGGTGGTGATGCTACCGATTTAATTATCTACGAAGCGTATGATGAAAATGGCGGATCTGGTGGTGTAATAACCATATATAACAACACAGGAGCTTCTGTAAATTTAAGTGGGTATTCCATTCAAAGAGCTGGAGATTATGGAGGTACTTATTCAACTTATGCAAATTTAAGTGGTACACTTGCAGCAAATGCAGTCGCCATTATTTCTGTATCTAGTTCATCTTGTGGTTACACACCTACAGGAAATGGAAGTTTAGGTTCGGCCGGTTTTAATGCAAATGATGGTTTGAGATTAATGAATGGTACTACGGTTATTGATGATGTACATGCACCAAATTATGTAGGGTATTATTTAAAAAGAAAGAATACAAATTTTTATCCAAATACCACTTATACTGCTACCGAATGGACAGCTCAAAGTTTATCCGACGATGAATGTTTAGCAGGCGTTGGTACTGTACCGCTTGTTAAAGTGCCACCTGTGGTAATAACTCACCCACAATATGTGGCAGATTGTTCAATAACGGGTACATCTTTAACAGTTGCAGGATCCGAAGGCGTTTCGGGTGGATTGGGACTTGCTTATCAATGGTATGTTTTAGGAACTTCTGGTAACTGGACAGCTGTGTCAAATGGCGGAATATATTCCGGTTCTACAACGTCAACATTAGATATTTCGGATCTTGCTGGTTTAGACGATTATCAATATTATTGTCAAATTAGAGAAAACACTGCTACATGTTACGCAGCGAGTAATGCTGTAAAAATAGAATACATAGCTGCTGTTTGGGATGGCACAGCTTGGTCATCAACTCCTACCTCTAGTAAAATTGCGATTATAAATGGAGATTACGATACAAGTACAAATGTTAACGGAGAAACAAGTTTTGAGGCTTGTCAATTATTTGTAGCTGCTGGAAGCCTGCTTACGGTTTCTGAAGGTGATTATGTTGAAGTTATAAACAGCGCTGTCGTTAATGGCGATGGAACAAATCTAGACGGTATATTAGTTGAAGACAAAGGCAGTTTTGTACAAAGAGGCGAAGGTGTAAATGCTGGAACATATACGTTGAATACAAATGCTAGAACCCAAGTCAACAAGAAAACAGCTCCTTTGAATAATTATTATGAATACACCTATTGGAGTTCACCAGTTGCCAATGAAACTATTGAAAACGGATTGAATGATGCACACCCAACCAGACGCTATTGGTATAATGGTAAAAACTATTTAGATGCTATGGCTGAAACCAATAACAACAATGGAACTGTTGCTGGACAAGATGATGTAGATGATAACGGTGATGATTGGCAACCTACAAGCAATACTGATATTATGATTCCAGGTAAAGGCTATGCTGCTATGCACAGTCCATCGGGAATTATTGGTATAGGTATTAATTATGAATACACGTTCAATGGCGCTTTAAATACAGGTGATTTTACGGTTCCTATTTACAGAAATGATTCTGAAATGGCTGATAACAACTGGAATTTTATTGGGAATCCATATCCATCCGCTATTGATGCCGATTTATTTCTTTCAGCAAATGCATTGATTGATCAGAATGTTACAGAGTATCCGCAACCAACTGGAGTAACGAATGGTGCCATATTTTTATGGTCGCAAAATTCAGCACCATCAAATACCAATAACGGAAATGAGGCTTTAAATTTTGCACAATCGGATTATGCTGTAATAAACGGCACCGGACAAACAGCTGGTGGTGATGGGGTTATGCCTAGCCGATTTATTCCTTCTGGACAAGGCTTTTTTATTACATTATCTAATGCCGCAACGGTTTCAACTGTTTCTGGAGACATAAAAACTGCAGATGTTATTTTTCAAAATAGTATGCGTGTTACAGGAAATAATAATCAATTTTTCAGGAACACAAATGAAAATCAAAATGAAAAATTATGGCTTAATTTCACCTCAGACATGGGTGTTTTCAACCAAATTTTAATTGGCTATGTTGAAGGTGCAACCAATGGTAATGATGATATGTATTTTGATGCTCCTAAAAACTTGTCTTCAGACTCCTATGTATATTTCTATTCGCTTATAGAAGAAGAATTGGAAGCAGATAAAGTAGCTATACAAGGAAAGGCGCCTGAAAGCTTAAACATGGATGAAATAATTCCGTTAGGTTTTAGTACAACCGTTAATCAAGCCACGATTTACACAATTAGTATTGCACAATTTGAAGGTGATTTTTTAAGTATAAATACTATTTATTTAAAAGATCAATTATTAAATGTAATCCACAATTTATCGAATACGAATTATAATTTTACATCTACTGTTGGCGAATTCAACGATCGTTTTGAAATTGTATTTAGAGATAGTACTTTATCGGTTGATGATTATGTAATTAGTAACATCAATTTATCTATTATTGAATTGATGGATAATAACGTTAAATTTAGTATTGGGTCTAACCATGCAACCATTAAATCAGTTGAAATAATTGATATGTTGGGCAGAACCTTATACAAGTTTAAAGGGTCAACTAATACGGAGACTTATAATCTATCTAACTTAAGTAGTGCCACATATATTGCTAAAGTAACCTTGTCTAATAATCAAGTGTTAGTTAAGAAAGCGGTGAAGAAATAGAACCTTTTTTTAAAAGTATAAAAGCGGTTGCGTTTAAAATTCAACCGCTTTTTTTATAGTGTATAGTGTAAAGACACCACAAAATTTCTTCCAGGAGATGCAATTCCGGAGGAATAGGTTTTATACCGTTGATCCGTAATATTTTCCAATCCTGCTGTAACGGCAATACCGTCCTTAAATTGATAATGCGTTCGGACATTCAAGGTGTACCACGAAGGTGAAAAAGGATTTCCATTGGAATCTTTGGCATATAAATAATCTTTAGCCTGTTCTGAAGGTGCTAATTGTTGGTATGATAATTCGCCATTAAAGTTCACAAACCCATCAATTTTAAAACGTTGCTTTTGCCATACTACATGCGCATTACCAAAGCGTGGCGCAACATGACGAATAGGAACTTCAATACGGTCGTCTTCTTCCGTACCTCCAATAATATTGTACTGTGATAAGAATTTAACCGATTTTGAAAAATTGATATTTAGTCCCACTTCAAAACCATAAATCCATGCTTTTGATGCATTTTGAATAGCTTGAACCGTACTCATTTCACCATCATATAAAATTTCAGATGCACCGTTTATGGTATAATCTCTTCGAACTAAAGCATTATCTAGAAATGTGTAATACGTTGCTAAATCTAAAATTACCACATCACTAAAGTTTAAGAGTAAGCCCAATTCACCACCATAAGCATATTCCGATTTCAAATTATTATTGGGCAGCACAACACTGCCTGGTTCAGAATCGAAAACCTTACCAATATCATCAACATTTGGCGCTCTAAAAGCGGTTGACGCATTCAATTTCCATTGTATCATGTTGCTAGGCATCCAGCTAATACCAGCTGTTCCCGTAAAGGCACCCGAATTAATTTCAGCTGTATTAAAAGGCAAGTTTAAATAGGCATTGTTTTCTGTGAAATCAGCTTTTGTTAAAACCTGATTATAGCGGATACCGGTTTGAAAAATAAGCTCGGAAGTCGGCTTGTATTTCAAACTCGTATAAGCAGCTAATGATTGCCAAGTAGCACCATCTGGATATCTAGAAACCGTTGGAATGCTAATTCCTGTGCTAATATCCTCTTCGTTACCACTAGAGTTTACCAAATTATACACATATTCGGCGCCATAAAAAAGGGCTGTTTTAGGGCTTAATTGTTTCTCCAAATCCAAGTTTGCCGAAAAAGCATTTACTTGCTCTTCCCTATTGTTTTTTATAACAGATTGAAAATCCCGATCATGACGACTTTCCTTAAAGTGTTGAAATGCAAATGTAGCTTGAGCTTTATCATATAACATAGATTTGCTATTGGACTGCGTAACTTGCAAATTACTCATAAACCATGCTTGCGGACCATAGTACCATTCGGCCGCTCTTAAGTTTCCATTTTTATATCGGATCAGTCTATCATAACGCGGATAATCTGACGTGGTAGAATAATAGGCTCCAAAATCTACAAGCAGGTCATCGTCAGCTTCAAACCGGACTTTTTGAATGGCATGAAATTGATTGAAACCAGTTGGTTTTTGAATTTTAGAATTTTCATTTATAATCACCTCATCTATACCGTTGACGGTTTGTACGTATTCCGGGCGTAAATAGTCTGTTGGGCCATGACTTCCCATTCGTAAATCGTCAAAATCACTATAACTAATACTGGTTAAAAACGCCCATTTTTTTAGTCCAAAATTAATATCTACATGACCTGTTTTTTCATTGTTGGCTGTTGCATATCGCGCTAAAGTATGACCTTTAATATAAATCTCATCTTTATAAGATAACTGTGGTTTTTTGGTATAGAAACCCATTACGCCTCCTATGGCATCACTACCATAAACTACAGAACCTGCTCCTAACGTAATTTCCGTGTTTTGAATACTTAAGGGATCTATAGAAATAACATTTTGAAGGTTTCCACCTCTAAAAATGGCATTATTCATCCGAACACCATCAACGGTAATTAAAAGTCTGTTAGTTGAAAATCCACGAATCATTGGGCTTCCACCTCCTAACTGACTTTTTTGAATATAGACATTTCCGGTTTCCTGCAGTAAATCAGCACTTGTTTGTGGGTTATCAAATTGGATTTCTTTAGCTGAAATATTGACAATCTTTTGAGGAATATCGCGTTTACTTTGCTCGAATTTTGAAGCTGAAATTACAACCTCATCTAGTCCAACACGACCTTTTAATGTGATGACATTATTCTGAATTTGATTTTTGGGCAACTCTAAAAGATGGTAATTATCAGCTTGAAATTCTAGGATATCTTGACTAGAAAACGCATCCAAATGGGCCTCACCATTTAGATTTGTGATTACAGATTCAGTCGTATTTGAAATGATAACACCAGGAATTGGTAAGTTGGTATCTGTTTCTAAAACTGTTATTTGCTGGGCTTGACTAAAAAACACGCAAAGCAAACACAAACTGAAAACAAATTGAACTTTCATAAAATGAGGGTTAATTGGTATTTATCTAAACACTTGGTTAAATATTTGCAGAGATTTTGGTTTTCTAAAATACCCCAAGTGTAACTCGTAATATTGCATAAGCATATTAAGGAAAGCTTGGCGTTGTTCTGCTTGTAATTTAACTGTATTTAAGGCATCAAAATTCATGCCTAACAACTCTTTTAATAAGATATTGTTTTCAGCTGAAACCGCATATATATGGGTTTTACTCGGTTCAAAATATCCCGATTGCAAATTAAAAACACCTGTTTCTACATGATCAGTATCTGGATAAAAACCCAAATATTTAGTGAGCTTTAAAAGAAATAACAAATGAAAATTAGCATAATTGGGTTCAGAGTCCAACCATTGTAAAGCGGTTTCCAAATAATCGAAAAGTAGATTATTCTGTTCTTCCTCTTTTAACACATTGGCTAATACTTCTGATAAAAATAACACGATACTACTCTTTATAACGTTGGTGTGGAGTGTGTTATAAATAAAACTCGATTTCACTTCTTTTATATAATGAAGCGACTGATTGGGCTTATAGATTTCTACAATTTCAATCTGCGACAATAACTGGTAATAGGCAATGGATCCAGAGCGTTTACTTTTAAACGCACCGCGGATTAAATAACTAGACAAACCTCTGTGTTGCGTATAACAGTTGACTATTAAATCATTATCACGATATTTGATTTTTGATAGTACAATGGCTTTTTCTGATGCAGACATTAGCGCACAACCATTACTTTAATAACCTTTGTTTCAAAGGTATCCAAATCGGAAAGCATTACTAGATAAACACCTGTTTTTACAACATTATTTGCTAGGTTATTACCATTCCAATACGCAATTCCACCATCAATTTCTAAATTGTAACCTTTGTATCTTGAGTTGGTTCTGGATTGGGCTTCAGCCACCAAATTCCCTTCAATATCGGTAATTTTAATATTGACGTTTTCAGAAATATCTTTAATTTTTACTTTTTCTTCTGTGATATTAAATGTTGGTCGCACAGGATTTGGATATACATAAGCATTTGCCAAGGTTTGTTGGGTTTCTGAACTACCAGAACCGAAGGATACCAGACCATTTCGAGTCGCAAAATACACATCACCATTTATCTCGTCTATTGAAATATCCGTAATGTCATTACTTGGTAACGGTGAATTATCTTTTGTAAAATGACGAATGGTATTTTGACCATCAGCTGAAAAATAAAAAACCCCCGAACCAATGGCGGCAATCCATTTGTTATTAGCACCATCCACTTCAATATCGGATACAAACTGCTGATATAATAATTCTTTTGGGACACCATCTTCCAAAATGATAATATCTTGAACCTGCGGATTACTTTCCGAAAAGAAACTAGTAGTATTATATATAACACGTAAACCATTACTGGTTCCTATCCATACTTGATTGTTTTTATCCATGGCTACAGATGTCACATAGGGTGTTGGCATGTTTTGACTGTCTTCCACTATGTTTTTAAATTCGCCGTTTCCACTTAAGTTTAACCCAATTATCCCAGCACTATAGGAACCAAAAAATACGTTCCCCGATCGATCAAAAACAATATCTGAAAACCCTAAATTACTAGTGGGTGAATTTATTATATTTGTTAGATCATATGATGTCCAGAAACCATCTTTAAATCTATTTAAAGGGCTTTCAACACGTCCGTTGGTAACCCACAAGGCACCTTCTCGATCGTAATCTGCAGTCAGTGTCAAACATAATTCGGCTGCAAAAGGGACAATGGTACTATTGTTTTCGTCGTATATACCCATAATTTCATTATTTTGAATATCCAATAATCCCGAATAATATGAGCTGATATAAACTTGTTCAGGATTAAAAGGGTTAATGGCTATATCAGATAAATAAAAAGGAATTTGTACAGCTGCTAAAATAGAATCGTAAGGCTTATTAATCCATTGTTCATTTTTATAATTACTTAAACCAGTTCTAGCAATGCCCCCAGCAAAACTAAAAGAAGCTGAAAAGCCTCCAAATGTGCACCAAAGATTACTGTTTTCAATTTCGACAGAAAAAACTGTGTTTAACAATGGTCCATCCGGATGGATTTCATTAAAATTTGTTAAATCGTTTAAATTAGTTTCTAAAATTCCAAAACCAGGTTTTCCTTGATTAAAAATATTTTTGGTCCCAATATAAAGTTGATTGTCATTAAAAATTGTAGCACATGAAAATTCAGTTGGATAGTCTGCAGTGGGATTTACTACAGCTATTTCACTAAATTCATTATCGTAAATGAACGCTTTATTCTTTTCAGTAACTAATAATTTATTATCTACGCTCGTCATATCATTTGGTAATGTATTATACCTAATTAAAACAGAAAACAGATTATCTTCACCAATCCTATATAGATAATGGTCATTTCTTATTGTGTACAAATTATTTTCAACTTCTTGAATAAACCGATAATTTCCTGCTCGAATCCTATTCCACTCCTGAAAATCAATTAAATCTGGACTTGATATTAAAGCCTTTCTAACACCTCCATTATCATAACATGCTGCGTAAATAAAATCATTGTAAACAGCGGTTTGGTTAACCTGTATTTGAGAACCACCGTCTCCTATAAAATAGGTGTCACCAAATTCCAAATTCTCTAAATCGTACACTGAAATACCATAATCCGTGGACACATATACGAGATTATTTACCACATTAAAATGATTAATTCTTTTCCTATCTGGCGGAATATTTTGCTTGTCTTTAATATCTACAATACTTAAAATATCAACATCATCTTCAAAAAATAGTTCCATTAATCCATTCTCAAAACCAACAAGCACTAAACCATAAGCCTCACTGTAATAAATTGTGGTGATTAGCTCCCCAGATAACCCATTAATGGTAGTAATTTGTTCCATTTCTCGCGAAACAGTATCAAAACTAAAGATGGCATTATCTGATGCGACATACATTTTAGTTTCACCTCTTGAAACACTCTGAATATTTAGAAATGAGAAATGCCCTTTCCAATCTGCTGAATAATCTTGGCTAAAAACCATATTAGACACTAGAAAAAGTGCTAAAATAAAAAATAGCTTGTTTTGAATTATCTTCATTAAAGTTCGGTGTTTTTTAAAGCGTATAGTTTAAACCAAAAATACTATATTTTATTGTATTTTTGGTTTTATTAACTAGGCTTATTTAATGTTATTTAGCAGTCCTATATTTTTATTTTTATTTCTTCCGCTTGTATTGTTTGTCTATTTTTTAACACCTAAAAAATTTAAAAACTTTACACTTTTAGCTTTTAGCCTTGTTTTTTATACGTGGGGAGAAAAAGAATTAGTCCTGCTAATCCTACTATCAGCGGCTGTAGATTACATTAGCGGTTTAATTATCAGCAAAGGAAAAAGGAAACTTGGTTTATATATTTCTATTACATTTAATATATCCATTCTACTCTATTTTAAGTATGCCAATTTTATTTCCAGTAACCTAATTAGCCTTTTAGAAGGTTTTAATATGAGTCCAGAGGGTGCTTTAAATTTCTCCAATATTGCGCTGCCAATAGGTATTAGTTTTTACACCTTCCAAACCATGTCTTATACCATTGATGTCTATCGCGGTCAGGTAAAAGCATGTAAAAATTTTATTGATTTCGCAACTTATGTCACTTTATTTCCACAACTCATTGCTGGTCCAATTGTAAGGTATGCTGTAATTGAAAAAGAGTTAAAAAGTAGAACGGTAACCACATCGCTTTTCTATGAAGGCGCAGAACGTTTTATAATTGGTCTTTCTAAAAAAATGATTATCGCCAATAATTGTGCGGTTTTGGCAGACGCCATTTTTAATTTACCACCATCTGAATCTTCTATGCTTATTGCTTGGCTGGGAACTATAGTTTATAGTTTTCAAATTTATTTCGATTTTTCAGGATATTCTGATATGGCAATAGGATTAGGCAAAATGTTTGGTTTTAATTTTCCCGAAAACTTTAATTACCCCTATATTTCGAAATCCATCAGAGAATTTTGGAGACGTTGGCATATAACACTTTCAAATTGGTTTAAAGATTATTTATATATTTCCCTTGGAGGAAGTCGAGAAGGCAAATGGCGCACCTACACCAATTTAATTATTGTATTCTTTGTTACAGGCTTATGGCATGGTGCTAATTGGACTTTTATATTTTGGGGACTTTTCCATGGTTTATTTATCATCATTGAATGGAATTTTAAAGACACGGATTCAAAGCGCCCGGCGTTTTTATCGCATTTATATTTTCTTTTCGTTTTAAATATTTCTTGGGTGTTTTTTAGAAACGACACCATGACTGATGCGTTCCATTATTTGATGACCATGTTCAATTTCTCACTTGAAACCAATACAGCTTTTTTAAGCTTTTATTTAACCAAAGAAATGTTAATTGTACTATTTGCCGCACTTTTACTATCCACACCAATTTATAAAAAGATAGTTTCTGGTGTTTTTAACTCCAACCTAACATCGGGCACTAAAAACATGTTTTTACCATTAAAATTAATTGGTCTTTTTATTCTCTTATTTATATGTTTCACTTACATAGCAACCGATTCTTATAACCCGTTTATATATTTCCGCTTTTAATGAAAAACAAACAAAACATATTACATTGGCTTTTTATTATCATTTTTATAATGATGATAGTAGCACCTAATGTGGTTATGTTTTTCAAATTGGAAACAACGGAAAATAATGAAAATAGAGCTTTTCAAGAAGTACCAAATTTTGATTTAAACCAACCAATCCATTCCCTTACTGAATTTAAAAATTACTACACAGAAAACTTCGGATTAAAAACCACATTGGTAAACAACTATATTGATTTTAAATCTCATACGCTTCAAGAAACTCCTATGCCAAATAAAGTGGTAAAAGGTTTAAATGGCTGGTATTTTTTAGGAAACAGCTATAACAATTCACTTAATAATGCCTTTGGAAACAATACTTTTAATACAGAAGAACTCCAAGAAATTAGTAGAAGAATTTTAGAACTTAAAACCTATTTAAACAACCATAATATTGCATTTTATATCGTTGTGCCACCTAATAAAAACACGGTTTACAGGGAACAATTACCATACCAATTTAAGGTCTATGAATCCAATTTAAGTGTCTTAAAAAATTATTTAAAAGCACAAATAAATTTCGAAATCATAGATTTAACTAGGTCAATGATAGCCGAGAAAAACACCAATCAATTATACTTAAAAACAGATTCCCACTGGAATGAATTTGGTGCATTTATTGGTTATCAAGAAACCATGAAGACTATAAATAAAGATTATGCGATTCCAACTGTTACCCTAGAAGATTATAACATTCAAGTTAAGCCCGTTAAGCAAGGTGATATTATAAAAATGATTAATCTGAATATAGAAGAAACTGCGCCAACACTTACAAAAAAAGCATCATCAATTAATGCTGCTAAAAACAACCATGCTAACCCGAAGCTTTTTATGCATTATGATTCATTCTCTTATAATTGGATGCCCTATTTTAATGAAAGTTTTCACGCTATTAATTATGTGAAAAATTACACTGTAAATAAAAAACAGATTGAAGAAGAAAAACCTGATATCGTAATTTTCGAAATTGTTGAACGAAATATAGATGTTCTGTTTAAGAAAAAAAGCCTCCTAGAAAACTAGGAGACCCTTTATATCCAAGTGTTTCATTAATTTAAACAACACCTTGAGCGAGCATGGCATCGGCTACTTTTACAAAACCAGCAATATTTGCTCCTTTTACATAGTTTATATAGCCATCATCTTGTTTACCATAGGTAACACAAGATTCATGAATAGCATCCATAATATCATGTAATTTATCATCTACCTCTTCGCGAGTCCAATTATAACGCAATGAATTTTGGCTCATCTCTAAACCTGATGTAGCAACACCTCCAGCATTAGATGCTTTTCCTGGCGCAAACATAACTTGAGCTTTTTGAAAGGCTTCAATGGCTTCTGGTGTTGCAGGCATATTTGCGCCTTCAGCTACAACAGTCACTTTATTTTTAATCAACGTATTTGCTTCCGCTTCATTTAACTCATTTTGAGTGGCACACGGCATAGCAACATCACAAGCCACTGACCATGGCCTGTCACCACTATAGAATTTAGCAGATGAATATTTAGTTAAGTAATCACTAATACGTCCTCTTTGAACATTTTTAATGTCCATTATATAAGCTAGTTTTTCCGCATCAATTCCGGCTTTATCATGAATATAACCTGAAGAATCAGACATTGTTACAACCTTACCTCCTAATTCCGTAATTTTCTCGCAAGCATATTGGGCAACGTTTCCAGAACCCGAGACTACTACCGTTTTACCTTTTAACGAATCGCCTTTAGTAGCTAGCATGTTTTGCGCAAAATATACACAGCCATAACCGGTGGCTTCTGGACGAATTAATGATCCTCCAAAAGAGATTCCTTTACCAGTTATAACGCCCGTAAATTCATTACGCAATCGCTTGTACTGACCAAACATAAAACCAACCTCACGACCTCCAACACCTATATCACCGGCTGGAACATCTGTATTTGGACCAATATGCCGAAACAATTCAGACATAAAAGATTGGCAAAAACGCATAACTTCATTATCACTTTTTCCTTTCGGGTCAAAATCTGACCCACCCTTCCCGCCACCCATGGGCAAGGTGGTTAAAGAGTTTTTAAACACTTGTTCGAAACCTAAAAACTTTAAAATACTTAAGTTTACAGATGGATGAAAACGCAACCCTCCTTTATAGGGTCCAATAGCCGAGTTGAATTCCACTCTAAATCCTCTATTTACTTGAGTTTGTCCTTGATCATCAATCCAAGGAACTCGAAATACAATAGTACGCTCCGGCTCCACCATCCGTTCTAACAACATTTTTCCCTTATATTTAGGGTTTTCTTCAATAAAAGGAATTACAGCTTCCGCAACTTCGTGTACAGCTTGTAGAAATTCAGGTTCATGGCCATCTTTCTTTTTTACCAAGTTTAAAAAAGTGTCAATTTTATCTTTCATTTATGTTTTACTTTAAAAAATTTTATAATAATTAGTTATATAGCTACAAATATACATTATCTTTAAAAAACATCGTTTATTTTTTTATTATTCATAATTGTAACATCTTTAAAATAATTTGTTTTTTTAAGAGTTAATTACATACATTTATACTCGTAATTGCGAAATAAATTTGGGTAGTTACGTCTATTTTATATATTTGTTAGTAATTTGCTCTAAACACATGAGAATCAGACTATGCTCAAATTGAAACTATTACCTGTTTTTATACTCCTGTTTGCTGGTTTGCATTCCGGATATTCGCAATTAGGATTTTCACATGAAATAGGTGCCATTGTTGGACCTGTTCAGTTTAGATCGGATTTTGGTGTTCGTAATCATGAAGGCACCAACTACGGAAACTCCGGTTTTGGTATTGGTATTGTTCACTATATAAATTTTGCCTACAGAGCAGATTGTAACTGTTATTCTACAGACACTTATTTTAATGATCACTTTAAATTACGAAGTGAAATATCTTTCAATAAAACAAAATTAGATCACCATGGCCAATGGGCAGAAGGTAGTGGCGAAAATGCAGAAAAACTACGAAGACATACTGGTGAAGCAAATAATTTTGACATTGGTATGCAACTGGAATATTTCCCGTTGAGCATTAGAGAATTTCAATCTTTTAGTTACCGATTAGCGCCATTTATAAGTCTTGGTGCTCACTATACCTCGTATAACCCTAAAGCCTATACTACATATGTTGATCCCGCCACTGGCATAGCAGATAACAATATTCTTAATGCTAATAATTTTTGGGACGCTTGGGAGCCAGGCTCTATCAATCCCTCTTCAGGAAGTGCTTGGTCCATGGTAACGAGTGTTGGTGTGCGTTACAAATTAACCACATTATCAGATTTAATGCTAGATTTACGACTACAAACGTATTTTAGTGACTGGATAGATGGTTTAAATCACCAATTAGAATCCAATAAAAACAACGATTATTTGCTTTGGCTTAACGTTGGATACATTTATTATTTAGATTAAAAAAGAAACCTTCCACCGTCTAAAAAAGCTACCTAAAAGTGTCCAGGTATAGCTAAACGCTATCAAAGTTTTTAAATTTTGAAACCCTAATATTTCAACTGCGCTTAATGTGACATTTAAAGTAAAATTTGACATTTTAGATAGCCACTTTCTTTTCTTCTGATTCGTTAACCGATAGCCTGTTTTAAATCGGCAATTAAATCGTCTATATCTTCAATCCCAACACTCAACCTTATTAAGGAGTCTACAACGCCTGTTTTTTCACGTTCTTCTTTCGGAACACTCGCATGGGTCATACTAGCCGGGTGTCCAGCCAAGGATTCCACACCACCTAAAGATTCCGCTAAAGTGAAAATTTTCAACTTTTCCACAATTTTTATAGCGTCTTCATAATTATTCCCTTTCGTGGTAAATGAAATCATAGCGCCAAAATCTTTCATTTGTGTTTTGGCAATCACATGGTTTGGATGATTTTCAAATCCTGGCCAATACACGTTTTCTATTTTAGCATGTGTGCTTAAATATTCAGCAACCGCACGACCATTTTCACAATGACGTTGCATTCTAATATGCAATGTTTTGATACCTCTTAAAACTAAAAAACTATCCTGCGGACCACAAACAGCACCACTGGCATTTTGAATAAAGTATAATTTATCAGCAAGTTCTTTATCTTTTACAGCCAAAACACCCAATACCACATCACTATGACCACCCAAATATTTGGTTGCAGAATGCATAACAATGTCAGCTCCTAATTCCAATGGCTGCTGTAAATAAGGTGTAGCAAAGGTATTATCTACTGCTAATAACAAATTATGCTTTTTGGAAATTGCAGCACACGCCTTAATATCAATAATATTCATCATTGGGTTGGTTGGTGTTTCTAACCAAAGCAGTTTTGTGTTGGCATTCACATAGTTTTCAATTGTATTGGCATTTTTCATATCAACAAAATGAAAAGTAATACCGAATTTCTTAAATATAGATGTAAACAATCGATATGACCCACCATATAAATCGTTTGAAGAAATAACCTCATCACCCGGCTCCAACAACTTGATTACGGCATCAATTGCTGCCAATCCCGAACCAAAAGCCATTCCGTAATTACCATTCTCAATACTAGCAACGGCGTTTTCTAATGCACTCCGGGTTGGGTTCTTACTGCGTGAATATTCAAATCCTTTATGTCCTCCAGGCGTGCTTTGTGCATACGTTGTTGTTTGATAGATTGGTGGCATCACGGCACCATAAGCTGGGTCCAGTTTTTGCCCACCGTGAATTGTTTTGGTATTGAATTTCATCTTTTATAGTGTTCATTGCAAAGTTTTATTAAATATAAAACTTCATGTATGATTAAATAATATTTTCATAAAGTTAGGGTTTAATTCGGTGTATTCAAATGCAATAATTATCTTTAATAATTAATTAACGCACTATCTTTATGCAACGCTCAATTGTACTCTTATCTCTTATTTTTCTTATTTTTTCGTGTGAAGATGAAGAAACAAAAATCACATTTTCAGAAAAAAACTTTACCACCAATCAAAACAAGATTGTTGAAATAAATATACCTCAAGCAGAAGGCGTTGAAACTGTAAAAAACAACATCAATGCATCTATAGAAGCTATGATTAGTGCAAGTTTAAATTTGGATGAAGATTCGGTTGCAAAAAATATGTCCATTTCAGAAAGCATCGACAAATTTAATTCAGAATACGCAAGTTTTAAATCTGAATTTCCTGAAAGTGCTTTAGAATGGGAAGCACAAATTGATGGTGAAATTATGTATCAATCTGAAGCCGTTATTTCTGTTGTTATTACCAATTATCTCAATACAGGAGGTGCTCATGGCAGCTTGGTTGTTTCGTTTTTAAATTTTGATGCCTTAACAGGTCAATCACTTAAAAACGAACAATTATTTAACGATATGAATGCCTTTAAAACAGTGGCAGAGGATTATTTTAACGATCAAATAGCGGACAAAAAAGAACTCTATTTTGAACCTGATAACTTTGTCCTCCCTCAAAATATAGGCTTTAATGATACCGGCGTTATTCTACTTTACAACAGTTATGAAGTAGCGCCATATTCCACAGGTTTAACCGAATTCACCATTCCTTTTGATGATTTAGTACCATATTTAAATTTTATGTAATAAAAGGCTAGATTCACTTTCACCTTTACACCCAAACAAAGCGACTGGCTATAATCTTGTTTTTTTCTATAAATGGGATTACTTTGTGCCGTATTCTTAAAACAGCCTTTATATTTATGAAAAAAGTTTACTTTCTAAAAACCTGCAATACCTGTACACGTATAATTAATAGCATCAATTGGCCTTCTGGCTTTGAGTTTCAAGATATAAAACAGGACGCTATAACGGTTAAACAGCTTGAAGCCATGCAGAAACTATCTGGTAGTTATGAAGCACTTTTTAGCAAGCGTGCAAAACTGTATAGCGAAATGGATTTAAAAAATGCTAACGTAACCGAAGCTGATTATAAACAATATATTCTAGAACACTATACCTTTTTAAGCCGACCAGTTGTTATTTTTAATGATCAGATTTTTATAGGGAATTCCAAAAAGACAATAGAAAATTTAAAGGCAGCTTTAATTGAATAATACACGGGTTATTGCGCTTATTGCCGTTTTCTTGATTCAGGTTATTTATGGTTTTAACTTCACCTTTACAAAATGATGTCCTAGATGCAGACCATATAAAACCCAATTTTCCCTGCACCATTTAAAGGCATCTGTAGTTAGTTTTTGTATACGCAACCTATTATTGCTTACAATTTCGCCATATTAATAGGCAGTAACACCATGAATGTGGTAAAACTTGTAGCTGCAGGATTTATAATTACTAGTGTTTATTTAGTAACTAAAAAACCAAAATTAAATATTTAAATGCACGGGCTTTTTGCTTCCTACGCGTGTGTCTTCTTTTGTTAAATACTTGAAATTTTTTGTCTTCGGAAACGTCTCGGCTTGCTCTAATAACTCCGCAGGTAAATCGACTAATTTTCGTGTTTTTAAATCCATCCAAGCACCAAGCATTTCACAATGTGCTATATTTTCGCCTTTATGGTTGTAGAAATTATGGTCGAATTTAAAAAACATACCAGCTTCACTCAATCCAGAAACTTCCAAACTTACCGTTAATGGTTTTCCCATAAACACTTCTTTAAAATAATACATGTGTTCATAAAAAACCACTGGACCAATATTAAAATGTGCAAGCTCCTTCATAGAAAACCCTTTTTCAATTAAAAAAGCCATTCGCGTGTGACTCATAAAATTGGTATATGCACTATTTGCTAAATGTCTGTTGGCATCCACATCGCTCCAACGAATTTCGAATTGTTTGGTATACATTTTTATAAAAAAATTAGTTACAAAATTACATAAATCTACTTGCTACGCATAATATTCGCTCACAGTTTTCTAAACCTTCAGTTTTAATTACCTTTGTGCAACTTTATTTAAGAATTATGATACATTCAATGACTGGTTATGGGAAATCTGTTTTACAGTTACCAACCAAAAAAGTAACGATTGAAGTAAAATCGTTAAATAGTAAAAACCTAGATTTGAATGCCAGAATGCCTTCAATTTACAGAGAAAAAGAATTGAGTTTACGCAAGTTAATTGGTAATCAATTAGAACGTGGTAAGATTGATTTCTCTATTTATGTGGAAATGACTGGCGAAGAAACCAGCACACAAATTAACAAACCAGCTGTAAAACAATATATGAAGCAGCTCAAAGAATTGGTGGATGGTGATGATACGGAACTGCTAAAAATGGCTGTACGTTTTCCAGATGCGTTAAATACCGAACGTGAAGAAATTGATGAAAACGAATGGAACCTTATTTTAAATGAAGTAAAAATAGCTTTAAAAAATATTGACACCTATCGTTTGGATGAAGGGAAAGCTCTAGAATTGGATTTTAGAAATCGTGTTCAAAATATCGCTGATATTTTAGAAGACATTATTGCCATGGATCCAGACCGTATTGAAGGTGTTCGTGAGCGTTTACGCAAAGGTGTTGAAGAATTGAAAGAAAAAGTTGACGAAAATAGATTTGAGCAGGAACTAGTTTTCTACATCGAAAAATTTGATATAACGGAAGAAAAAGTGCGCTTAAAAAACCATTTAGATTATTTTATTCAGGCTTTAGATTCTGACGATTCCAACGGTAAAAAATTAGGATTTATTGGTCAGGAAATGGGTCGTGAAATCAATACCATTGGATCCAAAAGTAATTATGCACCTATGCAGAAATTAGTCGTGCAAATGAAAGATGAATTGGAGAAAATAAAAGAACAACTCTTAAACGTACTATAATAGATAATCCTTTTCTATCCGTTTTTAAAATAAAATTACTTTGACACAAGAAACCAACAACCATACAGGTAAACTTATTGTATTCTCTGCTCCTTCAGGATCTGGAAAAACCACTATTGTCCGTCATCTTTTAGGGTTAGACGCTTTAAATTTGGAGTTTTCTATTTCTGCTACCTCTCGTGAAAAACGCGGTGACGAAATAGACGCTAAAGACTATTATTTTCTGTCGGCTCAGGAGTTTAAAAACAAAATTAAAGCGAATGAATTTCTTGAATGGGAAGAGGTATATCGTGATAATTTTTATGGCACTTTAAAAACGGAAGTGGAACGTATTTGGGCGCAAGGCAAACATGTGATTTTTGATATTGACGTCTCTGGCGGTTTACGTATTAAGCGGAAATTCCCAAAGGAAACTCTCGCTGTTTTTGTAAAACCACCCAGCATTGACGAATTAAAAATTCGACTAAAAAAGCGTAAAACAGAAACAGACGATAAAATAAATATGCGGATTGCTAAAGCATCTGCAGAATTAGCAACAGCACCCCTTTTTGATGTTATTATTGAAAATGATAACTTGGAAAAAGCATTGGTAGAAGCCGAAAGTTTGGTTTCTAATTTTTTAAAATCTTAAATAAAACCCATGAAAATAGGCTTATACTTCGGAACCTTTAACCCTATTCATATTGGACATCTTATTATTGCCAATCAGCTTGCTGAACAAAGTGATTTGGATCAAATTTGGTTAGTTGTTACACCACAAAGTCCGTTTAAAAAGAAACAATCCTTATTAGATAATTACCAACGTTTGGAAATGGTTTTTCGCGCCACCGAAGAGTATGACAAACTCCAACCAAGCGATATTGAATTTGCATTGCCACAACCCAATTACACGGTAAATACTTTGGCACATTTACAGGAAAAATATCCTCATCATGAATTTTCCTTAATTATGGGTGAAGACAATTTAAAAAGCTTTCACAAATGGAAAAACTACCAAGTTATTTTGGATAATCATGATATTTACGTCTATCCTAGAATTTCTGAAGGCATCATTGAAACCCAATTTGATGGCCATAAACGCATTCATCATATAAATGCGCCTATTATAGAACTATCTTCTACATTTATCAGGCAATCTATAAAAGACGGAATCAACGTAAAACCCATGTTGCCTCAAACCGTTTGGCAGTATATTGACGAGATGAATTTTTATAAATAAATCCTTTCAACCAACTATAAAACAGGAATTTCAATACTATTTATAGCCTGCTCATAAACCATAATATCAGCCTGAATTACAGTTGTATTTGGCTCCATCGTTTCCTTAAACAGCTTTTGATAATAGCCCACACCTTCTAATAAATTAGCTTTAAAGATTGTCCATTTTTTAATTTGCTTCGCGGATAAATCATCTGTAAACATGGCTATGTCATTCTTTAAATAATCCACATACATTTTCAGCTCTTTTACAAACATATTCGGTCTGTAAGTATCCGATAAAACGGATGTTTTTCCATAAATATGCTTAACCATTTGTGCCAATGAAACCTCTTTATCGAAATAAGCTAAATTGGGTCCCGGACAAATTACCACACCTTGCTGTTGCCCTTTTATAGGCATATCATTTTCCAGATAAGATGCATTGGCAAGACCAACACAAAGACAGGCTTTTTCAGTAATTTTGTTTTTTGTCATTTCAAAAACAGTAGCCGTCAACGTTTCTTTTTTCGCCTCCAATTCCTCCAATTTTACATCCTGATATTTTTTGGATGCCGTACAAATACCTTCTGGCCCAAACTCTTTACTCAAGGCTAAAAACTTTTTAGGACAGGAACTTCCCGCTTTGTTGTTATCAATACGGGTTTGCTTATAAAACTCGTTAGAGGTTCCCTTAATGGTATTAAAAGGCACGCCTAATGGCGAAATACCGCTTAAATACAAATCGGATTCTTTAGCTTCTGCCAATAACTTGCGTGTTTCGATGTCCACAGATGTAGCTTCTGGAACTAATAAAAATGGACTGCCCCAACCTACAGAATCTACCTGATAATTGTCAATTAAAAAATCGTGTTCCGCAGCCGTACCAACACCACCTTGAACGGTTATTTTTATATCTAATGGCTTTTCTGGGATATACAACGCTTTATCTGTTAATGCTTTTACAAAAACGTTATGTGTGTCTTGTATTAGTTCTGATTTTTTGCTTTTAAATTCTTCTAAAATGGGTCCCAACAAATGCCCGTCTGTAGCAAAGGCATGACCACCACAATTTAAACCAGATTCAATTCGGTATTCAGACACCCAAAGACCCCTTTTAGCTAAAAATTTCCCCTGAATTATAGCAGAACGGAAATCGCTTACTTTTAAAATAATTTTCTTTTTAATCTGATTTTTGGCATTGGGATAAAAATCGATGAAATTTTCAAAATAACTATACAATCTTGGGTTCATACCTGCCGAAAGCACCACAGACGAACTTAAATTACTATTAGCAAAACCGCGAAGTGATGCGTGTGCATCATTAAATTCTACTGGTAATTGTTCCGATTTAATAAAGTTTTCTTTATCAATTTTGGTCATGATATTCACATCAATTTCACCAGCCGATAAATGAGAGTCTACATAGTTTTTAATGCTATCTTTAAGCATCAAACCTTCATCTAACAAATTTGAAAGTCCTTGTTTGATGTTGGACTTATTGGGAAGCATATCTATAAAATTCTCTAAAGCCGATTTACTTTCTGAAATTTCTTCTTTAAATTTTACAAACTTATTTTTAACAATGGTATCAACCAAGTTTAAATATGCTGTAATACGTTTAGCACGATAATCGTCCACCTTTTTAGAAATTTCCTGATAAGGCAGACTAAATTTTTCACTATAAAAAGCGTTCATACGTTCTAAAAGCTCATCGTCAATAATTGAAATTACAGACGAAATCCCGTATTGCGCCACACGAATAGGGCTATCTATGGTATAGGCTAAACCCATAACAGGAATATGGAAATTATGTGTGTGGTTGGATGCTCTCATGATGTGTATTTTAAAAAATAATTAAGCCGCAAAAGTGCTAAATGTAAACTTCCTAAAAGATGATAAATATCATACCTTTTAGTCTTTTATTATTTTAGATTAGAAAATTTTAAAAACAATTGTTGATATACGTCAAGCCTTTACCTTTCTGCATTTATCTTTTCAGAAGAAATATGTACACCAATAGGTTTTAATTATTACTTTTAAAAACTGTAACATGTACCTATCTATTTCATGTTCTGCAATCTGCCATAAAACCACCGCATGACTACCTTCCCTGTTTCTGCCTCAACTCTCTCTGAAACCGCTTTAGGCAACTTCATAAAAGACACGTATCAACTAGCGGCAAATTTTAGCTGTAAGTTATACCGAACAGGTTTAAACCATACCTACTTTATTACAGATGGGCAAACCACTTATGTTATTCGGGTTTACTGCTATAACTGGCGAACAAAAACGGAAATTCAGGAAGAATTACGTTTATTAAACCAACTTAAAAACAACAACCTTTCGGTTTCATTTCCTATTGCTGACAAAAATGGGATCGTAATTCAAGACATTCAAGCACCAGAAGGACTGCGCCATGTGGTACTTTTTTCCTTTGCTAAAGGGGTGACAAAATTCGCGTTATGAAACCAGACACCTGTTTTGCTATTGGCGAAATTATGGCCAAAATTCATAATGAAACCGAAGGACAGAATTATGAACTGTACAGCCCAAACTTTGATTTTAAAAATAGTGGGTAAGATTTTCGTTCCGAAAATCCGCTAACAAAAACCCGCACTTTTCATTCACAAAACCGTTGGATTAAATTTAACAGTATCATTAAAAAGTAAACCTAATTGTTTACTTTTTTTATTTATTGTAAACATATAAGATTACTTTTTTATATATTTGTAAATGCATATGTTTACAATTTTATTATTTTGTAAACTTAAAGCTTTACAAAAAATGAGAAATAAGCACAAACTTTTAATTGAGCAGTTAGACCAAAAGCTTCGTCCATTCGCTGAAACCCGAAAGATCATGGTTCCACAACGCGGATGGATAAATACAATTAGAACATCTCTCAATATGACAATGGCACAACTTGGCGCCAAATTAAATATAACACGACAAGGTGTAAAAAGAATTGAAGAAAGTGAGGCTAATGGTTCCATAACGCTCAAATCTTTAAAAGATGTAGCCCATGCACTGGATTTAAAATTAATATATGCACTAGTGCCAATAAATGGGACCATCAACGATTTAGTTGAAATAAAAGCAGAAAATCTGGCCAGAAAGATTGTATTAAGAACCAATCAAAATATGAAATTAGAAGACCAAGGAATTGGCGATGAAAAACTAGCTAAAACAATAGAGGAACTGGCTAGTGAAATAAAACGCGAGATGAAAAAATCATTATGGGATTAGAATTTGATTATAAAGTAGGACAAACACCTTTAGACGAAGTTGAAAAGGAGGGTCTTAAAATGAAGTCAATTACTACGCAAGGGGAACTGGATGAATTTGAGCAATTGAATATTGAAAAAGCTGTCGAATGGACCATTCATACAAAATTGAAACCTGAAAAAATTTTAACGGAAAAATTTGTAAAAGACTTACATAAAAAAATGTATGGCGATGTATGGAAATGGGCAGGTGAATTCAGAATGACTGAAAAAAACATTGGAATCCCTTGGACACAAATTGGAATTGAATTAAAAAATTTACTGGACGACACGAAATACTGGATAGAACACAAAACTTTTCCGCCTGAAGAAATAGCTATAAGATTTAAACATCGCATAGTATCCATTCATTGCTTTCCAAATGGAAATGGAAGGCACTCCCGAATGATGGCTGACATTATTATGGAATCCATATTCGGGAATGACATATTTACTTGGCATCAATCAAATACGGTAAAAGCTAGCGAAACACGAAATAAGTATATAAAATCCTTGAGAGAAGCTGATAATGGTAATTTTACATCGTTAATTGAATTTGCAAAAAACTAAAATTAGCTTAAACTGAAAAAGATGCTGAACTACAACAAAATATTTCTGATTAGAGAATCTTATTCTAATCGTCCATTTAGAGGTGTTATTGAAAATTTTGATTTGGCCGAACCTAAAATTTCAAGAGGAGAAAAACACATAACAGAAACGGTTACGGTAAAACATATAATGGGTGGACAAACCCTTTATGATATAATTTGGACAACCAATGCTTTTCCGCTAATAGTTAGCGAAAGAGTAATTAGGTTATTTAAATCAAATGGAATTACAGGTTGGAAAACATACAATGTTGAAATTCGCTCAAAAAAGAATGAATTGATTGACCAAAATTTTTTCGGACTTATTATAACTGGTCGCTGTGGCCATCGAGATTATTCTAAAAGCTCAATAGTATTAAGCAAAATTGGAGTGTACACCAAACCTCACATTAAAGGTTTTTATTTTAACGATGATTCTTGTGACGATTCTGATTTATTTATGAGTAACCCAGATGACGAAGGACATTCAACTATGCATCGTTTTTGCTCACAAAATGTTGTAAACCTATTTCAAAAAGAAAAAATAAAGAATATTAATTTTGAAAACCTAAATGAGTCAACATTGGCAATTGAATTACACCAAATACCCCTGACTGACAAACAAAAATCTGAAATGGAAAAATTAAAAACCAACGGTAAGTAATGAACAACTCCTATTTAAATCAAGTAAACGTTTATTCCAAAGAATATTCTGCAACCAATTTCACAAAATCCAAAGAACTAATCATGCCTACTATATTTCCTTCGTCCATTACAACCATGTGGTGTACGTCGTGCCTCAGCATCATTTTAGCGGCCGCATTAGCGCTTGAATTCATATGGACTACATGAACTCTAGATGATGTCATGACATCTTCCACAGTCGTGCTTTCTTGAACATCTTTATTCATATCCGTCGTGGTGACAATACCGCGTATAATCATCTCCGTATCTAATATGTCTTTGGAATAGGATATAATGGGAATAGCATTAATTCCTTTATCCTTCATTCGCGCTCTTACCTCAATAACACTGTTTTCTCCTTTAGCTGTAATAACTGGTGCTGACATAAAATCTTTTACTTGTATTTTCATAAACTCTTGGTTTAAATTTTATAATACTAAAAGCAGAAATAACCATCCACTCGCCATAATTGTAAATATAAGATTATGTGAGCCTAATTCATATGATATTAATCATATTAAGTTGAATAGACAATGTAGAAAATAAAGAAGTAGCAACTAAAACACTTTTTAGCTTTTTCTGTTGTATGCTTCCACAGTTGATAAAATGAGATGTGAATTAAACAGGCGACGTTTTAAGCGTTTATCATTCAAATGTTCGACCTATGCTTGACCTACCTAAAAAACAAAAGCCTTTACATTTCTGTAAAGGCTTTGTCTAACTGTGCTCCTCCTCTTAGGCTCGAACTAAGGACCCTCTGATTAACAGTCAGATGCTCTAACCAACTGAGCTAAGGAGGAGTGTTATCGCTTTTGCGAGGGCAAATATATATATATTTTTAATTACAACAAAACAAGATTTGATTTTTTCTGAAAAAAATTTTCATCTTTATTGTCATTCAAAAATCGCTTTGTAAATATCATTTCCATTTGCAAACAACACCAAGGATATAAGTAGTATGAAACCAACTAGTTGCGCATACTCCATAAATTTATCGCCCGGTTTTCTACCCGAAATCATTTCGTAAATTAAAAACATAACATGACCACCATCCAAGGCAGGAATCGGCAATAAATTTAAAACACCTAACATAATAGATAGGAAAGCGGTAATAGCCCAAAAAGCTTTCCAGTTCCATGATGGTGGAAACATATTTCCAATGGCTGCAAATCCACCCACTTGAGCTGCACCTTTTTTCGTGAAAATGTATTTAAACTGTGCCAAATAATCCTTAATAGTCCAATAACCTAATGCGGCCCCTTTAGTAATACTTTCGCCAAAGGAATAATCCTTATGGTTAATTTTTACATAGTCTGGATCGGTTCCTTTGGTTATTATACCAATAGTAGCATCATCACTTGGAGTTACTTTTAAAATTTCATTTTCGCCATTACGTTCTACAACAAGACTTACTTCTGGTGCTTGTGTGTTTTTCAGTACAAAAGACAAATCCGTTAGGTAATTTATTTCTATTCCATTAATATTAACTAATTTATCCGTAACCAAAAGTCCTGCTTTTTCAGCTGGGGAATCTGGCACAATAGAATCTAATACAAATGGTGTTCGTGGTGCCATGGCAGGTAAATCGCCAGCCTCAAACAACTGCGTTCCTATATCTTCTGGCAATGTTAGCGTTTCGGTAACTCCGGATTCACGTTCTACTTGTATTTCTTTAACATCTCTAAATAGTAAGTGGGACGTAATATCTGTAACTTCAGAAAAAGGCTTGCCGTCTACCGATACTATTTTGTCACCTTGTTGGAAACCGTATTGCTCCATAGTTTTAGTAACACCAAAACCATATTTAATATCGTCCTTAGTTGTGTAGTCCGTTCCCCAAACAAACAATATCATCATATAAATAACGAAACCTAATACGAAGTTTACAAATACACCACCAAGCATAATTATTAAGCGTTGCCATGCTGGCTTGGTTCTAAATTCCCATGGTTGTGGTGGTTGAGCCATTTGTTCCTTATCCATGCTTTCATCAATCATTCCAGCAATTTTTACGTAACCACCTAATGGCAACCAGCCGATTCCGTAAACGGTATCGCCAATTTTTTTCTTGAATAATGAAAACTTAATATCGAAAAACAGGTAGAACTTTTCTACACGTGTTCCGAATAATTTTGCAGGAATAAAATGACCTAATTCATGTAAAACAATAAGAATAGACAGACTTAAAAATAATTGTGCTGCCTTTATTAATATAATTGTCATAAGAGATTCTTCTTTTTATAGCGCACAAAAGTAGTGTTTTAACACCATTTAGAAAACTATAAGCGCTTTATTGCTATTTTTTTAACACGGTTTTGTTTATAATACCACTATTCGTTTCAAACTTAACAAATAGTATTCCAGAAGCGTAGCCGGAAAAATCCATGCTAGAACTCCATGAACGCGTTTCCAAAAGCTGCCCTAATGCATTGTAAATTTTCACATTATTAATCTGCAAGCTTTCTGGCTTCTGAATATGAATCCTATTAGAAGTTGGATTTGGATACACCATTAAATTGGCTTCTAAATCAAAGTTTTCCGTGGATAGTGTTACCGAATTGTTTTTGGATATGATATCACTTTCAGGATCAAAAAGCACATCAGCAACCGTAAAATTGACGGTTTTTAAAAAGCCTTGATTATTACTAGTATTATCTAAAATAACATCTAGTGTTTCGCCATTGGTGCCAATCAATCGGACAGGAATTGGCACTTCAAAAAAGCTGACAGACGCATGACTTTGCACTTGAGATACATGTAAATATACCGAAGTTGAAGATGGCTGATTCCAGGATAATGTGTAGGTAGGATACCCTTGATTATAAATCCAATCGTTAAAAAACTCCGTTAAATCTTCACCGGTAGAGGTTTCAACAATATTAATAAATTCATCTGTTTTTGCGTATGCATAAGCATGGTCTGGGTGATTTAAGTAAACATTCATAGCTTGAAAAAATGGGACGTCACCGAGTTTTTTCCGAAGCATATGCACAACCATAGACCCTTTATTATAACTTAACCGACTACTAAAAATACGGTTAACACTGGTGGTATCTGAATCAGACAAATACACAGCACCTCCAGGTTGTGAGGTAATAGAAGCAACGCGCGCTTGTTTAAAAGCTCTGAACTCGTCATTACCATCCAAGTTCTCTACAGCTAATCCAGCTAAATACGTTGCAAACCCTTCATTCAACCAAATATCTTTCCAACTGCCACAGGTAACTTTATTTCCAAACCACTGATGCGCCAATTCATGTGCTATTAGGTTTTGACCAAAACTTCCCATAAAGGAAACCGTTGTATGCTCCATGCCGCCTCCCCAGCCAAATTGAGCATGACCATATTTTTCATCGGCATATGGATAGCTTTCAAAAAGGTTTGAAAACACATTCATAATATCAACTGTAATTGGTGTGCTAGCTTGTGCATAGGCTAAATTTTCTGGATACACATAATTTACAATATCAAATGGCGCTCCATTATTAGCTACTTCGTGAGAATACACCGTATAATTGGTTGCGGCAATAGCAATTAAATAGGCAGGAATAGGATAATTGTGTTTAAATCTTGTGGTTTTATAATTTCCAGAAACCGTCTGGCTTATTTCCAATCCATTGGAAACAGACACATATTCCTCATTATTTGGTGTAAATTGAGGTGTCGTTAAATAAACATCTATGGAGTCTATTTTATCAATTAAGTCCTGTTTGCATGGCCACCACCCTTTAGCGCCATAAGGCTCTGAAAGGGTCCAAATTACCGGTGTTCCACTATGTGTAGTTTGCTCAAATGAACCGAAACCCGAACTTTCCGGATTTCCAAAATAGGTAATCGTCAATGAGTCTAAAACACCTGTATTTTGAATTTGCGGTAAGGTAATAACCACTTCATCCGCAGCATTATGAATAAAAGCCAAACTAGTTCCGCGCTGCGTAATTTGGGAAACCATCATATTATCTGTTAATTCAAATGTAATTTGTGATAAGGCTTCCTTCGCTTCAAAATATGTAGTAACATCTCCCGAAATAAATGCAACAGCTGGATCAACCGTTAAATTTAATCGATGATATTTTACATCGTAATTGCCCGTATTTAGGCTAAAACGTTGATTCATTTTTTTTAAGGCCATTTTGGCTTCAGCCTCTTGAATTTTATTGAAGGATTTTACATAATCCTGCGCCATAAATGGTGTTGCAATTAAAAATAATAGGAGAAATAAATACGGTTTCATGTGCTGGTTTTTAACTAAAATAATAATGAATGTTAAAAATACCACTTAAATCTCTATTCTGTTGTAATTTTGCATCAGAATTGTTCTATTAACAGACTTCAAAAACATTCAGTATGCTGTCATTTTTTAAAGACTACAAGTATTTTGCTATCGTTTTCCTGATTATTTCAATTATAATAATGGCCGTTATTTACAATATTTTAAATGTTGAAAAGCCTTTGCCAATTTACCAACCCGCTATGGTTAATTTTGAATTAGTAGATAGTACCATTCAACACCAAAAAAAATACCATAAAATTGCCGATTTCAGTTTAACCAATCAGAATGGAAAAACCGTAACCCAAGCGGATTATGAAAATAAAATTTATGTAGCCGATTTCTTTTTTACAACCTGCCAGACCATTTGTCCGATTATGACGGATCATATGGTTTACATTCAAAAAGAACTGAAAGATGAACCCGATGTTATGTTACTATCGCACACAGTTACCCCAGAAATTGATTCGGTTGCGCAATTAAAAAAATATGCACTAAAAAAAGGTGTTGATGATTCCCGATGGAATTTAGTAACAGGTGATAAAAAACAAATTTATGACCTAGCACGAAAAAGCTATTTGGCTGTAAAAGATATTGAAGGTTTTGATCCTTATGACATGATTCATACGGAAAACTTCATGCTTATTGATAAAAAACGCCAAATCCGCGGCTTTTATGATGGTACCAAACCAGAAGAAATTAAACGCTTAATTGCTGATATTCACATACTAAAGAAAGATTCTGAATAGTTTTATTAGCACAATTTTTTTACCCTAACTTTTTACATTATTTTTGCTTCTTTAAAATCAATCTAAATAAGCTTGCAGGTGACATTAGCAGAAATTAAACGTGGTGAAATAGGCATTATTGTCGATGTGTCCTCTATACATATTCCCCTAAAACTATTAGAAATGGGTTGCCTACCAGGCAACACCGTTGAGCTCGTTCAAATGGCACCTTTTGCTGATCCGATGTATTTAAACATTAACGGAAGTCATTTGGCAATCCGAAAAGAAACAGCCATTCACATTCAAATAGAAATTTCTAGATGAGCAAGCAAATTAACGTTGCATTAATAGGGAATCCTAATACAGGAAAAACGTCTGTTTTTAACGCCTTAACCGGTTTAAATCAAAAAGTGGGTAATTACCCTGGTATTACGGTTGAAAAAAAAGAAGGGATTTGTAAACTACCGCGTGGTGTTAAAGCCCATATTATAGATTTACCGGGAACCTACAGTTTAAACGCCTCATCTTTAGATGAAAATGTGGTTATTGAATTACTTCTTAATAAAAACGATAAAGATTTTCCTGATGTTGCTGTCGTTGTGTGCGATGTAGAAAACATCAAACGAAATCTATTATTATTTACACAAATTAAAGACCTTGAAATTCCAACAATTCTTGCTATTAACATGGCTGATAGAATGGATTATAAAGGAATAAGTTTAGACATACCCTATTTAGAAAAGCAACTAAATACCAAAATCGCCCTTATTAGTACCAGAAAAAAGCAAGGTATTTTAGAACTTAAAGAACTAATTGCTAACTATAAGGATTTATCAAATGAACCGTGTATGAACGCTTCGGAAATTGATAAAGACTATTTTAATAACCTACAAAAAGCATTTCCAAATCAGTTATTATACAAATTGTGGTTAGTAATAACACAGGATGTTAATTTTGGAAAAATGGATCGGAACACCATTGATGCCGTTGCCGATTTTAAAACAAAAACCAATGCTGATTTAAAGCGTCTTCAGCAAAAAGAAACTATTAAACGCTATCAGTTTATTAATAATACACTGAAAAAAGGACAAACTATTGATTTAAATACGGCTAAAGATTTACGCATTCGTTTGGATCGTATCTTGACGCATAAAGTTTGGGGCTATGTTATTTTTGGTTTGATACTTTTAACCATTTTCCAAGCTATTTATGATTGGTCTAGCATTCCAATGGATTTTATTGATAGCTCTTTTGCTTCATTAAGCGAATGGACAAAAAATGTGATGCCAGAAGGCACGCTAACCAATTTAATTTCTGAAGGTATTATTCCGGGAATTGGCGGTATTGTTATATTTATTCCACAAATTGCCTTTTTATTCCTCTTTATTTCCATCTTGGAAGAAAGTGGTTATATGAGTCGTGTTGTTTTTCTTATGGATCGTGTTATGCGAAGATTTGGATTAAGTGGAAAAAGTGTAGTTCCATTAATTTCGGGTACAGCATGTGCCATTCCAGCAATTATGGCGACGCGGAATATTGAAAGCTGGAAAGAACGATTAATTACCATTTTAGTTACACCTTTCACTACCTGTTCGGCCAGATTACCCGTTTACTTAATCATTATTGCCCTTGTAATTCCAGAAGGCCGTTTTCTAGGATTAAGTTTTCAAGCCTTAACATTAATGTTATTATACTTAATAGGATTTGGCGCAGCGGTTGGTTCCGCTTGGATTTTAAATAAAATTCTTAAAATAAAGAGCAAAACATTTTTTGTGGTAGAAATGCCTAATTACAAACTCCCACTTCTTAAAAATGTAGCCATAACGGTTCTTGAGAAAACAAAATCTTTTGTATTTGGTGCTGGTAAAATAATCTTGGCTATTTCTATTGTATTGTGGTTTTTAGCTTCTTATGGTCCTGGTGAAAATTTCAATAATGCCGAAGCTATTGTTTCAGAACAATATGCCAATCAAAATTTGACAGATATTGAAATAGAACAGCACGTAGATTCATATAAATTAGAACATTCGTATATTGGTATAACCGGTCGCGCTATTGAACCTGCCATTCGCCCGTTGGGTTACGACTGGAAAATAGGTATTGCTCTAATCAGTTCGTTTGCAGCACGTGAAGTTTTTGTAGGAACATTAGCTACCATTTACAACGTAGGAAGCGATGAAGAAGAAACCATTAAAAACCGTATGGCTGGTGAGGTTAACCCTATTTTAGGTGGTCCTTTATTTAACTTTGCGTCCGGAATTTCACTCTTGCTATTTTATGCCTTTGCCATGCAGTGTATGAGTACGTTGGCTATAGTAAAACGTGAAACTAACAGTTGGAAATGGCCAGCTTGGCAATTGATAGTTATGACCGTTTTTGCTTATGTAGTAGCTTTAATTGCCTATCAATTATTAAAATAATTTTTATAGAAAAATGGGTCCAATTATTCAAAATATTATCGCTTTTACCATTCTAGGTCTGGCCATCTTATTTTTAATTCGGAAATTTATTTGGAGTCCTAAAAGGAAAAATTCAAAAAATTGTGGTGGTGACGATGGTTGT
Organism: Bizionia hallyeonensis; assembly: GCF_042657385.1. Taxonomy (NCBI): domain Bacteria; kingdom Pseudomonadati; phylum Bacteroidota; class Flavobacteriia; order Flavobacteriales; family Flavobacteriaceae; genus Bizionia; species Bizionia hallyeonensis. Next base: position 445,570 of record NZ_JBHSLA010000001.1, read on the forward strand.
GGCTGCCACTAATTAACACCTGAAAACTGGATGTAATAGGCCGTTTTTTCAGTTTGCTTTTCGGCTTCTGGAAACGGCAGCACGTTATATAAATAAAGTTTTAATTCCCCATCTATAAACAACGCTTTGCGCTCTTCTATGGTGTAACTCGTAGGTGGAATTTTAAACGTTTCTGTGCTTATTAATTTTCCATTTTCATTAATTACTAATTCAAAAACCACTTCGCCAGCCCAAACACAGGTTACACCTTTAGGACAGCGAGAATCTGTAATTACCTCACTAAATTTTACGGTATAATCATCAACTATTAAAGTATTTTGATAGAACAACTTTTTTAAAATTAGAGGTGTTTCTGCGTTTACTTTTTCTTGTGAAAAACCCATAAAACCAATTAGTAAGCATAATCCGAAAAGGCATTTTTTACACATAGTTTGTTTTTTTTGAATTTCAATTTCGAAAGTAGTCAAATTTTCAGAGCTTTTTTAAGTATAGATTTTTCGCCACACTTTGAGAAACCGTTAATAATTTACCATTAGCCTTAATGCTGATAGATTTATCAAAAGGCTCAATATACATCACTTCAATAATCGAACCTAAACCAATATTGTTTTTATTTAAATATTGTAGAAATTCAGATGAACTATCATTCACACCCAAACAACTATATTTTTGGTGTTCTTGAGCTTGCGATAATATTATTTTTTCAACAAAGGTAATTTCGCCGTGTTTATCCGGAATGGGATCTCCATGAGGATCATGCGTTGGATGACCTAAAAAAGCATCTAATTCATCAATTAATTTTTGCGATTTAATATGTTCCAATTGTTCCGCTAAATCGTGAACCTCATCCCAAGTAAAATTTAACTTCTCCACCAAAAACACCTCCCAAAGTCGGTGTTTTCTAATAATATTAATCGCAATTTTTTTTCCAGATTCTGTTAAGGTCACACCCTTATACTTTTTATAATTCGCATAATCCTTTTCCGCTAATTTCCGAATCATATCTGTTGCTGATGATGCTTTGGTATTCATAGCTTCAGCTAAAGCATTGGTATTCACATTCTCGCGTCCCTGTTTACCTAAATGATAAATAGCTTTAATGTAATTTTCTTCCGTTAACGTAATCATAGATATCTGTTATCTACCAAATATACAATATTAAACTTTTTAAATATATTTTTAGACTACTCTAAATTATTATTTATATTTGTCCAAATTATATTTATTATGAGGCTAATTATACTGGCAATTTTTACAAGTATTGGAAGCTATGCTCAAACAAGCTTTAGCATTTCTGGCAGCATTGGTTCTGAAGGTGAATCACTTCCTTTTGCCAGTGTTTATCTAGAAAACACCACAACAGGAACAACTACAAATACTGATGGTTTATATACCCTAAACAATATTTCTCCGGGAAATTACACGTTGGTAGCTTCCTTCACAGGACATACAACCGTTAAAAAAAATATACTTATTGAAGATAAAAACATAACCGTCAATTTTACATTGGAAAGCGGCGAATCTTTAGATGAAGTGGTAATCACAGGAACTCTAAAAGCAGTTTCTAGATTGGAGAGTCCTGTACCAGTTGAGATATACACCTCTGCCTTTTTTAAAAAGAACCCAACATCCAATATATTTGAAGCGCTTCAAAATGTTAATGGTGTTAGACCACAGTTAAATTGCAATATTTGTAATACAGGAGACATTCATATCAACGGTCTCGAAGGACCTTATACTTTGGTCTTAATTGATGGAATGCCTATTGTTAGTGGTCTATCAACAGTTTATGGTTTATCTGGAATTCCAAATTCACTCATTGAACAAGTCGAAATTGTAAAAGGTCCAGCATCTTCTTTATATGGAAGTGGAGCCGTTGGCGGTTTAATTAATATTATTACAAAACTACCGGAAAACGCACCTATTTTCTTTGCCGAAAGCAATATTAATACATGGGGAGAATGGAATTTAGACGCTGGGTTTAAAACAAAAGTAGGTAAAAAAGCCACGCTTCTTTTTGGAACCAACTATTTTAAATACGATAATCCCATAGATAATAACCACGATAATTTTACAGACGTTACCCTTCAAGATAGGATTTCTATTTTTCAAAAATGGAATTTTAAACGAAACCATAACCGCAAATTTTCTTTAGCTGGTCGTTATTTTTACGAAGATCGTTGGGGAGGTGAAATAAATTGGAATAAAAGCTACAGAGGCGGAGACGAAGTTTATGCAGAAAGCATTTATACATCACGTTATGAATTGATTGGCGAATATCAGCTCCCTATAGTTGAAAATATCACATTCCAATTTTCGTATTCGGATCATGACCAAAACTCTGTTTATGGAAACACACCCTATTTAGCACAGCAGCGTATAGGCTTTGGGCAATTTATTTGGGATAAACAGATTAAAAATCATGATTTTTTAATAGGCACAGCTATTCGTTACAATTATTATAACGATAATACCACAGCAACAATAAATGCTGATGAAGTAACTATTCCCTCCCTATTTATACAAGATGAAATTGATTTCGACGAGAAACAAAGCCTTCTATTAGGTTTGCGCTACGATTACGATGAACGTCACGGCAACATTTTTACACCACGTTTAGCTTACCGCTTCAAACCCACAGAAAGTGATATTATTAGACTGAATGCCGGAACAGGTTTCCGCGTCGTTAACCTTTTTACTGAAGAACATGCTGCACTAACTGGGGCTCGCGATGTTGTTATTAAAGAAGAATTAAAACCCGAACAATCCTATAACGTGACTTTAAATTATTTAAAAAAATTATATGCCAAAAACGGCATGCTTTTTACCTTTGATACCTCGGCATGGTACACCTATTTTATAAACGCCATTATACCAGATTATGACACCAATCCCAACCAAATTATATATTCAAACCTAGATGGTTATTCCACATCTAAAGGTATTAGTTTAAGTGTTGATGCCACATTTGGAAGTGGCATTTCGGCTTCAATTGGTGCAACATGGCAAGATGTTTCACAAATTAAAAATGGCATACAAAGTCAACAAATTTTAACCGAAAGTTATTCGGGTGTGTGGTCATTTAGTTATAAAAATTATCCAACAAATTTAACGCTAGATTATACAGGAAATTTATACGGTCCCATGCGTTTACCGCTATTAGGTGATTTAGATCCACGAGAAGAATATTCACCCGTTTGGAGCATTCAAAATATCCAACTGACCTATGATGGTATAACCAATTTTGAATTTTATGGAGGCGTAAAAAACATACTTGACTGGACACCGAACCAGGGAAATCCATTTATAATTGCACGTGCCAATGATCCGTTTGATGAAAACGTACAATTTGACCCAAACGGGAATGTTATTCCAACCCCAGATAATCCCTATGCATTAACCTTCGATCCATCCTATGTTTATGGCCCAAATCAAGGGATTCGATTCTTCTTTGGTGTTCGTTACAAATTACGTTAAATCTCTATTTTTTTAGTACCTTCGCAACTATAATTTAGGCTTATGAAAAAATTAGTTTTTGTCATTACAATTTTGGGAATAGTTTATTCTTGTAAAAACGAAAATAACACCAATTCCAAATTACAAGTTGTTACAACCACAACTATGATAACCGATTTAGTTCAAAATATTGGTGGGAATTATATAGATGTTGAGGGTTTAATGGGAAGCGGTGTAGATCCACATTTATATAAAGCCAGTGAAGGCGATGTCAATAAAATTGCGCATGCTGATGTTATTTTTTATGGCGGATTACACTTGGAAGGCAAACTCGTTGAAGTCTTCGAAAAAATGGGAAGTCAAAATATTAATACCATTGCCGTTTCAAATGCGGTAGATAAAAAAACACTAATTGGGTCTGAATATTTCGCCTCTAATTATGATCCCCATATTTGGTTTGATGTAACAAATTGGGAATTAATTACACAATTTGTTGTCGAAAAATTATCAGAAGCCAACCCAGAACATCAAGCAGCTTTCGAAAAAAATGGTGCGGATTATTTAGAAAAGTTAAAAGCTTTAAATGAAGAAATAAAGTCTGTAATCAGTACACTACCGGAAGACAAACGTATTCTAGTTACCGCTCATGATGCATTTAATTATTTTGGCCAAGCTTACGGTTTTGAAGTTGTTGGGCTTCAAGGGTTATCAACGGCTACCGAGGCTGGTGTTCAAGACGTTCAAAATTTAGCTACCTTTATTATTGACAAACAAGTAAAAGCTATTTTTGTAGAAAGTTCCGTGCCAAAACGTACTATTGAAGCACTCCAAGCTGCCGTACAATCTAAAGGTTTTGATGTGCAAATTGGTGGCACATTATATTCAGATGCATTGGGAAATGCTGGCACAAAAGAAGGTACGTATATTGGTATGTTTACCTATAATGTGAATACGATTGTGAATGCGCTCAAGTAATAAAAGTGAATTATAAAAATTCAAGTTCTTTTTTGATTAAAGACATGTAAAGAACTAAAAAAATGGTAAGGTGAAATTCCCTTATCAACTCGTAGAATTGACCATCAAAATTCAGAAATAATGAGTGAAAAAACGGAATTGAGAAGCGCAGCTTCAAGCATGAAGATTTGAAAACGAATGGCACTTTAGTGATTTACTAATTTTGACAATGATTTTTTGGTTCGTTTTGTATCAAGACAAAATGAACAGAAATATATTTATGAAACAACCAAACGAAAATAAAAACATAACGGACCCGTCGGGCGTCATGGCGGTTCAAATAGACGACCTTACCGTTGCCTATAACTACAAACCCGTACTTTGGGATATTGACTTGGAAATCCCAGAAGGCGTGCTTATGGCCATTGTTGGCCCAAATGGCGCCGGAAAATCCACGCTTATCAAAGCCATTTTAGGAATTTTAAAACCTATTGCTGGTAGTGTAAGTATTTACGGCAAACCCTATAATAAACAACGAGATTTAGTAGCGTATGTTCCACAAAAAGGCAGTGTGGATTGGGATTTTCCTACTACAGCTTTAGATGTTGTTATGATAGGAACTTATGGAAGTTTGGGCTGGATTAAACGACCAGGGCAAAAGGAGAAAAAAGCATCTTTAGAAGCCTTGGAACAAGTGGGGATGTTAGCCTTTAAAAACCGTCAAATTAGTCAGCTGTCTGGTGGTCAGCAACAACGTATTTTTTTAGCACGAGCACTCGTTCAAGATGCTTCCATTTATTTTATGGATGAACCCTTTCAAGGTGTGGATGCTACAACTGAAATTGCCATTATTAACATCCTAAAAGCTTTACGAAAAGCGAATAAAACGGTCATTGTTGTCCATCACGATTTACAAACCGTTCCGGAGTATTTTGATTGGGTGACTTTCTTGAATGTGAAAAAAATTGCCACAGGTCCTGTTAAAGATATTTTTAATGATGATAATCTAACAAAGACCTATGGTATTAATTATAAAGTGAGTATTCAGAAATAAAATTCCTGCGAACGCAGGAATCTTTTAGATATATACCAAAATTAAGTATAGAAACATATCCTAAAAACTAAAGACTAATAGACTTAACACAATACATAGAACTCCTCATCAACGATTATACTTTACGTACTATCACGCTTGGCACTGCTATTTTAGGAGCCGTAACTGGTATGCTAGGAAGTTTTGCTGTATTGCGAAAACAAAGCTTACTAGGTGATGCCATTTCGCATGCTGCCTTGCCTGGAATTGCCATTGCATTTTTAATTACAGGAGCCAAAGACAGCAACACCTTATTACTTGGTGCTTTAGTAAGCGGCTTAATCGGAACGTTTTGGATTCGTGGAATTGTTACTAAAACACACTTAAAATCAGATACGGCTTTAGGATTAATTTTGTCCTTGTTTTTTGGATTTGGAATGCTCTTATTAACCTTTATTCAAAAACAACCCAATGCCAATCAAGCGGGTTTGGAAAAATATTTATTTGGCCAGGCAGCAACGCTTGTAGAAAGTGATGTTTGGCTGATGGCGATGGTTACTGGGCTTTGCTTAATTGTTTTGCTCCTATTTTGGAAAGAATTTAAAATTCTTTTATTCGATAAAGATTATGCACAAACCATTGGTTTTAACACAAAAATAATTGACATTCTTATTACCTCGTTCATCGTGGTGGCCATTGTTTTAGGCCTACAAACAGTTGGCGTGGTATTAATGAGCGCCATGCTTTTAGCACCTGCAGCTGCAGCGCGACAGTGGACAAATAGTTTAAGTACCATGGTATTTCTGGCGGCTATTTTTGGTGCATTTTCGGGTGTTTTTGGAACGGCCATTAGCGCTAGTCAAAACAACTTATCTACAGGACCCGTAATTGTTTTAGTGGCATCCGTGTTTGTATTGTTTTCCTTTATTTTTTCACCAAATCGTGGATTACTTTTCAGACAAATTAGATTTATTAAAAATCGTCGTGATTTAGAACAACATAAAACGTTAGCATTCATGTTTCAAATTGCGAAAACACACGATAATATTTCGCATCCGCATACCATTAAAATTCTAAATAATTTTCAAGGATTTACAAGAGGAACACTTCAAAAATTAGTCGATAAAAATTATGTAACGCTTGATGGAACGATGTGGAGTTTAACGCAGGAAGGTTTTGAAACCGCTTCCAATTTGTACAACCAACAAACTACAAAACATGAGTAGCGCACAATTTGAAATTCAGCTTATTGCTAGTTTGGTGGCCTTAGCCTGTGCCATTCCAGGAACCTTCTTGGTACTGCGGAAAATGGCCATGATTAGTGACGCCATTAGTCATTCTATTTTACCAGGTTTAGTGGTTGGATTTTTTATTACCCAAGATTTAAATTCGCCATTACTTATACTTTTAGCAGCATTAACTGGTGTAATTACGGTTGTTTTGGTGGAACAAATTCAGAAAACAGGATTAGTAAAGGAAGACACAGCTATCGGACTCGTTTTTCCGGCCCTGTTTAGTATTGGTGTCATTATGATTGCAAAAAATGCCAATGACATCCACCTAGATGTAGATGCTGTTTTACTAGGTGAATTAGCATTTGCCCCTTTTGATAGACTCATTATTTCAGGAACAGATGTTGGCCCAAAATCCCTTTGGGTAATTGGCTCCATTCTATTAATTACAATTGGACTTTTAATCGCCTTTTTTAAAGAACTCAAATTAAGCACGTTTGATGCTGGTTTGGCAGCATCTTTAGGATTTTCACCTGTCGCTATTCATTATGGATTAATGACGGTTTCATCGGTAACAACTGTTGGCGCCTTTGATGCTGTTGGTGCTATTTTAGTCGTGGCGCTTATGATTGCTCCTGCTGCCAGTGCCTATTTACTAACAACCGATTTAAAGAAAATGCTCGCATTATCCATGTTTTTTGGCGTGTTTAGTGCTATTTCTGGTTATTGGCTAGCGCATTGGTTAGATGCTTCCATTGCGGGATCCATCACTACCATGTTAGGTGTTTTATTTTTAATTGTGTATTTATTTGCACCTAGCAAAGGATTAATTGCCGTAATGTATCGTGAGAAACAGCAAAAAATTGAAGTGTCGCTTCTCACCTTTTTACTGCATTTAAAAAACCACGCTGAAGCTAGTGAACGCCATGTGAATCATCTTTCCGAACATATTAACTGGCAAAAAATTCGAGCAAAAACGGTTTTAGATTTAGCTCAAAAAAACAATATGATTACTATTGATAACAACCTTGTTTCCTTAACCGAAAAAGGGGATATATTTACCTCACAAGCTATCGATTATATCATTACCAACGAAGATGCTCAAATTGAAGATATGAAAGATGATTTCTTTTTGTTTAGGGGTTAATCCATCTTAAAAACAAATTAGGGTTCATATTTTATTTTTTGACCAATAAACCTGTTGCCCTTAATTTAAAACCCACGCTCCTTCTGCAATTGCTCATAAGCGTCTTGCACTTGTCGGAACTTTTCTTCAGCACCTATTTGGTGTTCTTTTCCTAAATGAATCACGCGATCTGGATGATACTTTTTAGCCATTTTTCGGTAACCTGCTTTTATTTCGGTTACCGTTGCAGATTTTTCAATCTCTAAAATTTTATAGGCATTATCACTGCTATTATAAAACATAGCTTTTATGCTTTCATAATCTATGGAGCGAATACCTAAATAGCCTGAAATAGTATAAATTTTATTTACTTCTGCTTCCGTTACATGACCATCGGCTTTGGCTATTCCAAAGAGAAAATGTAATAATTGTAAACGCGACGGATGATCCATCATTTGTCTGATTTGTAAACACACTTGCTGCACAGGAATTTCCTGCTTATTAATTCTTTTAAACAACTGAAAAGCATGATTAGCACGCTCTTTCCCGTACATGTGTGCAAACTGCTGACGTACAAAATCCAATTCGCGTTGGTCCTGCTTCCCATCGGCCTTTATAACCACTGATGCTAACACCAACAAACTAACCTCAAAATCGCCAGAACGGGTTTGTGCTCTTGTTGGTCGGGATCCATAGGTTCCGCCCTTTTGACCTTGGCCGAAAATAGTATCCAAATCTGTTCTATCTGAAAACACATCCATTAATCCACCTAAAGCCAAGCCAATTATAGCACCAATTGGGCCACCAAACGACCAGCCTATAGCGGCTCCTATCCATTTTGAAAAATTCATGTAAACGCTAATTTTTTATTTATATAAAAACCTGAAACTATTAAAATACTTCTAAAAACTGAAGAATGGATTTTCAGGTTTACGAAATCCACTCTTAAAAATTAAAATTTTGCGTAAATATACTATTTGTTAGTAGATTGCTTACGGCATTTGTTACACAATTGGTATCTTTGCAATTCAATATTTATTAATCATATAAAACAGAATATATATGTATCCAGCAGAATTAGTAAAACCAATGCGTGAAGACTTAACCAAAATTGGTTTTGAAGAATTACACACTGCCGAAGCTGTAGATGCAGCTTTAGCTAAAGAAGGTACAACACTTGTGGTTGTAAATTCCGTTTGCGGTTGTGCAGCAGCCAATGCACGTCCAGGAGCGCGCATGAGTTTAGATAACACTAAAAAACCAGACCATATTGTAACGGTTTTTGCAGGTGTTGATAAAGATGCCGTTAACCAAGCGCGTCAGCACATGGTACCATTTCCTCCAAGTTCACCTTGTATGGCTTTGTTTAAAGATGGCGAATTAGTCCACATGCTTGAACGTCATCATATTGAAGGTCGTCCAGCTGAAATGATAGCAGAAAACTTAAAAGATGCCTACAACGCAAATTGCTAAAACAGGTATTTAATTCAAATTTAAACCACGATTTTATCGTGGTTTTTTTTGTGCATGAAACAGTTTAAAGTAATTTAGCAGTACTTATTAGATATCATTAAAATGGAAAAAATTGTCGCCTATATTTTAACGAGTATTTATGCCGTTTTCTTTTTATTAACATTGGTTGTTTTCCACCCAATTCAATGGTTTTGTTTTAATGTGCTAGGTCGTAAAGCCCATAAAATTAGTGTAGATTGGTTGCAATTCTTCATTATGCGCTGTACCAATATTTTAGGAACGCGTTACACTTTTACAAACACCCATGATATTCCAAAAGGTCACCCTGTAATTATTGTGGCTAACCATCAAAGCATGTATGATATTTCGCCTATAATGTGGTATTTGCGCGAGATTAATCCAAAATTTATTAGTAAAAAGGAACTTGGAAGAGGTATTCCAAGTGTGTCCTATAATTTACGTCATGGTGGATCGGTTTTAATCGACAGAAAAAACCCAAGACAAGCACTTCCAGCACTGATGAAATTTGGTGAATATATTGAAGAAACCAAGGGTACAGCTGTTATTTTCCCAGAAGGTACGCGAAGTAAAAATGGCCAACCTAAACCATTTCAAACAAAAGGACTCGAAATTTTAATTAAAAAAATCCCGTCCGCCATTATAGTTCCTATTACCATTAACAATTCCTGGAAGCTATTAAAATATGGGAAATTCCCAATGGGAATTGGAAATCATGTAAAATTAACGGTTCATAACCCTATAAAATTAGCTACCTTTGAGAATAAGTCGAAGCTAATTGAGCAAATTGAAAGCACAATTGCCTCGGCAATAGAACTTTAAAATTCAACATTATGTCTTTAAAAAACGTACGATTGGAAGTCATGCAACACCTTGAGAAGGATGTGGATGCACTTATAGAAAAATATTTAATTCCTGTTGATAGTATTTGGCAACCATCAGATTTTTTACCTAATTCTGAAAGTGATAATTTTCTAGAAAGTGTGAAAGAAATCCGTGAGCTTTCTAAAGAATTGCCTTACGATTTTTGGGTAGTTTTAGTAGGTGATATGATTACTGAAGAAGCCTTACCAACCTACGAATCTTGGTTAATGGATGTAGAAGGTGTGGATCAAGTGGGACGAAATTCTTGGGGAAAATGGGTTCGCCATTGGACCGCTGAAGAAAACCGTCATGGTGATGTACTGAATAAATACTTGTATTTATCGGGACGCGTAAATATGAAAGAAATTGAAATAACCACACAGCACCTTATTGCTGATGGTTTTGATATTGGAACTGATCGTGATCCTTATAAAAACTTTTTATACACCAGCTTTCAGGAATTGGCAACTTATATTTCGCACAACCGCGTAGCCAAATTAGCAAAAGATAGAGGCAACAAGCAACTATCTAAAATGTGTAAAATTATTTCTGGTGATGAAATGCGTCACCATCATGCTTACTGTGAGTTTGTAGAACGCATTTTTGCTGTAGACCCTAATCAGATGATGCTAGCGTTTCAACACATGATGAAATTAAAAATCACGATGCCAGCACATTTTTTAAGAGAATCTGGAAATAAAATAGGAACAGCTTTTGAAGAGTTTTCAAACACAGCACAGCGAATAGGTGTCTATACATCTGCTGATTATGTAGCTATTTTAGACAAATTATTAGTGCGTTGGGAAATTGATAAAATTACCAATCTGTCTGATGAAGCTGAAAAAGCAAGAGATTACCTCATGAAACTACCAGCGCGTTTAACCCGACTTTCGGAACGCATGAAAGTACCTGAAAACTCATTTCAGTTTAAGTGGGTGGAGCCCGCTTCTTTAAAGTAATATTTCACATATTAATTTTTAAATTCCTTTCAGTTTACTGGAAGGAATTCTTATTTTTAACACTTTATGAAAAATCAACAAACATTAACAAATACCATCGCTTTTGTAAAAACCCAGTTACAAGATGCCGAAGGGGGACACGACTGGTTTCATATAGAACGTGTATATAAAAACGCCTTACTTATTTCAAAAAACGAAGCTGTCGATGATTTCGTTGTCGCTTTAGGAGCTTTACTTCATGACATTGCAGATAGTAAATTCCATAATGGCAATGAAACTATTGGTCCACAAACAGCACGTGAATTTTTGTTTAAAGAAAATGTGGATTCCAAAACCATTGAGCATGTCGTTCAAATTATTACGCATATTTCATATAGTTCAAGTTTAGATCCCAATAAATCTTTTTCATCACCCGAATTGGATGTGGTTCAAGATGCGGACAGACTAGATGCATTAGGAGCCATAGGCATTGCCAGAACTTTTAATTATGGTGGCTTTAAAAACCGGGCACTTTATAATCCAGACATTAAACCTGATTTGAATATGGATAAAGCGACCTATAAAAAATCAGATTCACCAACTATCAATCATTTTTATGAAAAATTACTGCTATTAAAAGATAAGATGAATACCAAAACTGGTCAACAAATTGCGGAGCAACGTCATCAGTTTATGGTTGAATTTTTAGAGCAATTTTTTGCCGAATGGGATGGAAAGCGATAAATTTCATTAAAAATTTTCACCATTTACCATAAAAAAACCTGAAAACAAAGTGTGTTCAGGTTTTAATTTACTACAAATTATTGAGTTTTATTTCCCTGGGAAATCGGCTTTACGTTTTTCTAAAAAGGCTGTTGTTCCTTCTTTAAAATCGTCTGTTCCAAAGCAATTTCCAAATTCTTCAATTTCCACATCGTATCCATTTACACCATCTTTAAAATTCGCATTAACGGCTTTAATAGCGCCTTTTATGGCTACGGAAGAATTACGCATAATTTTGCCAGCAATTTTTTCTGCAAGCGGAATAAGGTCGTCTTCTGTTGTTACGTGGTTAACCAATCCGTATTCCAAAGCTTGATTGGCATCAATCATTCCCGCTGTCATAACCATTTCCATGGCACGACCTTTACCTACTAATTGTGGTAAACGTTGTGTACCACCATAACCTGGAATAACACCTAATGACACTTCAGGAAGTCCCATTTTAGCATTCATACTCGCTATTCTAAAATGGCAAGCCATAGCCAATTCTAATCCGCCACCCAATGCAAAGCCATTAACAGCAGCAATAACTGGTGTGCTTAAATTTTCAACAAAATTAAAAAGAAGGTCCTGACCTTTAGCGGCCAATTTCCCGCCATTATATTCATCAAAGTTGGCAAATTCGCTAATATCTGCTCCTGCAACAAAGGCCTTTTCGCCACTTCCCGTAATAATAATAACTTTAGTGGCCGAATCCGAATTGGCAGCTTTAAAAGCATCATGCAATTCCTGAATGGTTTCCTTATTTAAAGCGTTTAATTTACTAGGTCTGTTTATTGTAATGGTTGTTAATCCGTTTTGGGTTTCGGAAAGAATGTTGTTATATGACATGTATGTTGATTTTTAACAAGTGGCTCCAAGTAATCAGAGCACTCCTAATTAATATTAAATTTATTTTTTAGGAATCGTTACTGTAAAGGTCGTTCCTTTATTTAGTTGTGATGTAAAGGTAATATTTCCGTTATAAGTTTCCACAATATTCTTAACCATTCCTAAGCCTAATCCCATTCCACTATTTTTGGTTGTAAATTTGGGCTCAAATATTTTTTCTTTATTTTCTTCTGAAATACCTTTTCCATTATCGGTTACAATAATGTTTACAAACCCATTATCGTCCCGAACCTCAACAACAATTTTTGGTGTTTTTAAACCATCTTCAGGAATGGCTTGAATACCATTTTTAACTAAATTAGTTACCACACGAATGAGTTGTGTTCTATCAAAATTGGCTATAATTTCCTTCTTTTCGGCTATAAAAACAATGTAATCTTCATTAAAAATATCCAAGGCTAACTTAACAATTTTTACCACATTTAAGGTTTCATTTTCTTGAGCAGGCATTTTTGCAAAATTTGAAAATGCCGAAGCAATAGAACTCATAGTATCTATTTGTTGAATTAAGGTTTTGCTATATTCATCTACTTTTTCGTAAATATTAGGGTCTTCAGGATCAAATTTACGTTGAAAACTTTGGACACTCAACCGCATGGGTGTTAGTGGGTTTTTAATTTCATGAGCCACTTGTTTAGCCATTTCGCGCCAAGCTTGTTCACGCTCGCTAGTTGCTAATTTTACCGCACTGGCTTCTAGCTCGTCAATCATACTATTATACGAGTTTACTAGAATAGCAATTTCTTGACTGGTAGAGCCAATATCAATCTTTTTATTACGTGTTTCAAAGCGTGTTTCATTCATTTTATCACTTATAGTTTTAAGTGATTTTGTAATGTATTTTGACAATAAATAGGCTAAACCAATAGCAATAATTAACATTACAAAATAGGCATAGCTTAAGCGTTCTAAAAATTCGCGTAATTCTTTATTTAGAAAATCATCGTTTTCTAAATAATGTAAATTCAATATAGCTAGCGGTTTAAAACGTTTATCTGTGATGATGGAGTAGGATGATAAATAATTATCAGAATTCTCCAAAGTATTCGTTACGTAGCGATGGTCTAACGAATGAGAAATGGTATTTAATATTTTAGCATCCAAACATTGGGTAAGTGAATCCGATTCAAAACTGGCTTTAGATGATTTTAACAAACCACCTTCTAAATCATACAGATTTATTTCCATATTATGGATGGTAGCTATTTGATAGATGGCATCCTTGAAAATAAGCGTCATCATTTCAGGAATTACCTCGTAAGTGGTTTCCTTAATGGTATACTCTATACTGGCCCGAATGTTTTCCTCCTTACGCTCCAGTCTATCTTGATGATATTCTCGAGCTTCCTCATTATATTGATAAATGGTAACACCCGCAATTAGAATAGAAGCCAATAACACCAACAAAATCATGGCAATAAAAATGCGTAATCTTAAAGAGAGTCTGGCTAATTTCATGTATCGCGTTTAAGTTTTTAAGTTAACAAGAATTACGCCAATATTTTAAGCATTGGGATTTTTGCTTCTAATATTTTTATAAATCTTAAATCCTAACATCAATAAAATACCTAAAACGAATATGCCTATTACACCAAACACCCAATTTATAGCGCTTTTCAGGATGACTAAAAACACAACGGCAAATAGAATAAAAGTGGCTCCTTCGTTCCAAAGTCGCATAAAATTTGATGATTTCCGTACATCATCTTTCTGAAGTTGTTTATAAAATTGATGTGTTTTTAATTGGTAAATAATAAGTAGTAAAACAAATAGTAATTTAACATGCATCCAAGGTTGTTCCAACCAAACCGGTTGTAAAACCAGCAACCAAACAGCAAAAACAGTTGCTAAAATAGCAGATGGCCAGGTAATGATATTCCAAAGTCGCTTGGCCATTAATTTTAATTGCGTGCCTAAAATTTCTTTGTCTGGTGATGGTTTATGATATGCTTCAATTTGATACACAAACAATCTAGGAATGTAAAACAAACCTGCAAACCAAGTAACGACAAATATAAGATGAAGGGATTTTATGTAGTTGTAATATTCCACGTGATTAAAATTATGAGTTATTTTCAGTTACGGGTAAGGTAAGACTCTTTTTTATTTCCTTTTGAAGAAAAAATCCGGTAACAATAGTTGATAACACATCAGCAATAGGAAAGGACATCCAAACACCCATTTCGCCATAAAAATGGGGCAAAATTAAAATGAGCGGGATAAAGAAAAATCCTTGCCTTGTTAGTGTTAATAGTAATGCCGGAATAGCCTTTCCTACAGCCTGAAAATAGGCAGCACCAATAAGTTGTAGTGCAATAATAGGTGTGGCTGCAAAAACCCATCGCATAGCGCTTGGAGTTTCCGCAATTACTTCGGTATCTGATGTAAATAAACGCGTAATTGCTTCTGGAAAAATCATTAATAAAAGAAAAACTAAAGTAGCTAAACCCGCAGCATATTTTATAGCCGTATATATGGTTTCTTTAACACGATCATACTTTTCTGCACCATAATTATAACCAGCTATTGGCAAGAATCCTTGGGTAACGCCAAAAACGGGAAAAAGCGCAAACATGAGCATTCGTCCTACAATAGCGTACGCCGTAACGGATGTTTCGCCACCTAAATCGTACAGAATATTATTCATAAATAAATAGGTAATACTAACAACAGCTTGTCTAGCAAGAGTAACGAAACCTAATGAACTGATTTCTGAAACGATGCTTTTATTGAGTCCTAAATGCGAAAAATTCAGTTTTAATTCAGAATGTTTAGATAGAAAAAACCAAACGATAAAAGCAAGACATAGAATATAAGAACCCGTTGTTGCCCATGCGGCTCCTGCCATACCATAATCCAACAGGTTTATAAAAACGTAGTCTAAAATTAAATTTCCCACGGACGGAATTAGCATGGCATACATGGCAAATTTGGGTTTGCCTTCTGCACGAATTACCGTGTTTCCCATCATGCTTAATGCTAAAACAGGAACTCCATACAATACAATTTTATAGTAAATTTTGGCTGGCTCAAAAATAGCACCTTGACCACCAAAAGCAGGAATAATATCATTTACGTAAATTAAACCAAAGGTAACCATGGCAATGGTTAGCAACAACGTTAAGGTAATTTGATTTCCAAAAACTTTTAAAGCTTTTACGGAATTATTGGCACCAAGAGCTCGGGAAATAATGGACGACCCTCCTATTCCAATGCTCATACCTAAAGCGGCAATAAAGAAGGAAACAGGCAACACAACATTAATAGCTGCAATAGCCGTTGAACCAATCCATTGACCTACGAAAATGGTATCGACTAAAATATTTAGCGACATAACCAAAATACCTATAGATGCCGGTACAGCTTGCTTGATAAGCAATTTACCGATGGGACTTGTACCTAATTCTACAGATGCAATTTTAGCCATATTTATTTCCTAGATAATCGGAATTTCACTACAATTTATACGGTTTCAGGTTCAGAAGTTGCCCAGTTATTAATCCATTTAGCTAATAAATCAACCCAAGGCTTATCAGCGTTTAAACAAGGAATTGTGGTAAATTCATTACCGCCCATTTCGTGGAAAATTTCTTCACCTTCCATGGCAATTTCTTCTAAAGTTTCTAGGCAATCACTCACAAAGGCTGGCGTTACAATTGCCATGTTTTTAATGCCTTCTTTTCCTAGTCGTTCAATGGTTCGGTCTGTATATGGTAACAACCACGGATCGAAACCTAAACGGGATTGAAAACTAGACGAATATGTACCAGGTGCAAAACCTAATTTTTCAGCCACTAAACGCGTCACTTCGAAACATTGATGTCTGTAACAAAATTCATGTGCTGGAGATGGTGTTGCACAACAACTTCCATCAATTTTACAATGCGACTTGGTAATATCACTTTTTCGAATATGACGTTCCGGAACACCATGATACGAAAACAACAAATGTTCGTAATTTTTGCCTTCTAAATGTCGGGCAATACTATCGGATAGTACGTTAATATAATCAGAATTATTATAAAAAGCAGGTAAGCTATTGATGGTAATATTTGGAAAATGTGCTTGACGAATTTCCTCTGCCAACACCAAAATAGTTTCCGTTGTTGCCATAGCAAACTGCGGATATAATGGTATTAAAAACACGGCATCAACACCTTTATCTACTAATTCTTGAATTCCCTTTTTAATAGTCATACTGCCATAACGCATGGCCAAAGCTACAGGATAATCCACCTCTTGCTGAATACGTTCCTGCAACTGTTCAGAAAGCACAATTAATGGCGAACCGTTTTCCCACCATATTTTTTTATAAGCAGCTGCTGATGCTTTTGGACGCGTATTTAAGATAATACCTTTTACAATCAAGGTACGTGCCCAAAGTGGCACATCAATTACACGTTCATCCATTAAAAATTCTCCTAAATACTTTTTTACATCTTTCGGTTCTGGACTATCTGGTGAACCTAGATTAACGAGTAAAACGCCTTTTTTCATTCAATATTTTTTTTGGTAACTAAAGCTCTTTTTGTATTCCGAATTTGAATTTACGAAGATACTGACATTATGTATTTTTTTGGCGTTGTGCCATATTTCTTTTTAAAGGCGGCAATAAAATGACTAGATGTACTGTAACCAACTTTTAAACCTACTTCATTGACGTTATTATCACCAGATTCTAATAATTTTCTGGCAACTTCCATTTTATAATCAAATAGAAAACTAAATACAGAATCGCCATAAATTTCTTTAAAGCCTTCCTTTAGTTTCTTTAAACTTAATTGAATTTCATCTGCTAATTCCTGAAGCGTTGGAGGTTCAGACATGCGTGAAATAATAATATCTTTCGCTTTCTTAATTTTCAATACATTGGTTTCATCCGCTAAAAATGGACATTGTTCAATATTAGCATCTTCGCTTCTATTAAAATACAAACTCAATAATTCGTATGCTTTCGCTTTAAAATACAAGCTTTTAACAGATGAGTTTAAATTATAATTAATCAATTGATTAAGCACAATAGCCATTGATGGCGAAATGACACTATCCTTATAATACTTTTTGTCCTTATTATCACCACTTAAAAACGTGATGTAATTGGCTTCTTGCGAAAATAATCCGTGAAATTTTTGAATCGAAAAAATCATGGATACCAACCAAGATTTTGGTTGAACACTCATGTGTATCGGTAAATCACGTTGCGGATTGTATAATAATAAAGCCGTTTCTTCTTTTATATTTAAAGAATAACTCCCATTATTAAACATAAAGACACTAGAACCTTTTACACAGAAATGAAATTGAATAAAGCTACTATCAATCTCGCGTTCAACAATTTCGGCTTGGTCATTATCATTTTGATAGGTTAAAATGATAAATCCATCATCTACATTCGTTTCTTTAAAAGTTCTTTGAGCGACATTTTTTACAGTATCTGCCATAGATATTTTTTCTTTCTATTTAGATTCATTCTAAACTAATAAGTCTAAATTCGTTGGTACGACTGCAAAAGTATGACATTTATCATATTATTTTGAAAAATAACGTTAAAAAACCCGTAACGATACTAATAGTTCTTTGAGCGTTACTTTATTCCACATTACCAATCTACATTTGTTAGGAATTTTGAAAACGACTATGGAGCAATACCAAATTTCTAAAGGAACCTACTTCTACGCCATCGGGATAAGTTATAAAAAAGCGGATGCCGAAATACGCGGTCATTTTAGTTTAGACGATTCTGGAAAACAAGCCCTGTTAGAACAAGCCAAAAACAGTGGTGTTGAAAGCTTGATAGTTACCTCTACGTGTAACCGTACAGAAATTTACGGCTTTGCAGAACATCCATACCAACTTATCAAACTCTTGTGTGATAACACCAAAGGTACCGTTGATGAGTTTCAAAAAGTAGCTTACATATATAAAAACCGTGATGCTATCTCACACATGTTCCGCGTAGGTTCTGGATTAGACAGTCAAATTTTAGGTGATTTTGAAATAATAGGTCAATTGAAAAACGCCACGATTGCTTCAAAAAAATTAGGTCTTGTTAATTCATTTTTAGAACGTTTAATAAATTCCGTTATTCAAGCAAGTAAACGTATTAAAACAGAAACGAATATTTCATCAGGAGCTACATCGGTTTCATTTGCATCTGTTCAATATATTTTAAATGAAGTTACTGATGTTGCTTCAAAAAACATCCTATTATTTGGAACAGGCAAAATAGGGAGAAACACCTGTGAAAATTTGGTGAAACACTCTAAAAATTCGCACATAACCCTTATTAATAGAACAAAAAATAAAGCAGAACGCATTGCAGGTAAATTCAATTTAATTGTAAAAGATTACGCCAATTTACAAGAGGAAATTAGCGCGACTGATGTTTTAATTGTTGCAACAGGCGCACAATTACCAACCGTTGATAAAGATATTATTCAGAACAAAAAACCGTTAATAATTTTAGATTTATCCATTCCGAAAAACGTTAATAGCAACGTTACAGATTTACCAAACGTAACTCTAATTCATATGGATCAATTGGCGGAAATGACAGATGCCACGCTTGAAAACAGACGTTTGGACATTCCGCGTGCAGAAGCTATTATTGAAGACATCAAAGCCGAGTTTAGCAGTTGGTTGGTAACTAGACGTTTTGCACCAACCATTAAAGCTTTAAAGTTAAAATTAACGGATTTTAAAAATGCGGAACTAGATACACAACGAAAAAAAATAGCCGATTTTAACGAATCGCAAGCTGAACTGATCAGCAATAATATTATTCAAAAAATTACCAATCATTTCGCGCATCACTTAAAAGATGATGCCGTTACTACTGATGAAAGCCTAGAACTTATAAAAAAGGTATTTCAACTTGAAGAAACCATAAAACATGTCTAAAACAATACGCATTGGCACACGTGATAGTGAACTAGCACTATGGCAAGCCAAAACAGTCCAAAGCATCATAGAGCAACTTGGACATAAAACTGTAATTGTGCCTGTAAAATCTACAGGCGATTTAGTTTTAAACAAACCCATTTACGAGCTTGGAATTACAGGTGTTTTCACTAAAACACTAGATATTGCCATGTTAAATGATGACATTGATATTGCGGTACATTCCTTTAAAGATGTACCAACCTTATTGCCAGCTGGCATTGTTCAGGCAGCCGTAATTAAAAGAGGAAATGTTAGAGACACGTTGGTATTTAAAGATAACGAAGAATTCTTATCACAGAAAGATGCCGTAATTGCCACTGGTAGTTTACGCAGACGTGCACAATGGCTAAACCGCTATCCAACACATACTGTTGAAGATATTCGTGGAAATGTAAACTTACGTCTACAAAAATTAGAAGATAACGACCACTGGAATGCCGCTATTTTTGCCGCTGCTGGATTGGGACGTATTGATAAAAGACCCGAAAATGCCATTAACCTAAATTGGATGATTCCGGCTCCTGCTCAAGGTGCTATTATGGTTACGGCTTTAGAGGAAGATGAAGAAATTCGCGCCATCTGTGCCGAAATAAATCATGAAGAAACCGAAATTTGTACAACCATAGAACGTAAATTTTTAAACCTATTAGAAGGTGGTTGTTCTGCTCCTATTGGTGCATTAGCTTTTATTAAAGACGAAGAAATAAACTTTACAGGTGTTTTATTAAGTCCTGATGGAAGTAAAAAAATTGAAGTTACTAGAAACGAGAAATTAGGTGAGCACCATAATTTAGCACAATTTTGTGCCGAGTATGTTATTGAACGTGGCGGAAAACGCCTCATGGATGATATAAAAAATTCAGATAGAAAAATAAATATCTATTCAACCAAAAGATTAACGGAAGACCAACGATTATTATTTCATAATGATGTGGTTGCCGATAGTAGTGATTTTGCTAAAATCAACTTAAATCGTATTCACCCAAGTATTTTAAAGAAAGAGATTGAAAACGTAATCATTACTAGTAAAAACGGCGTTGAATCTTTAACCACAAATTATTCTGCTGCCGAATTACAGTTTAAAAATATTTACTGTGTAGGTCGTCGTACCAAGCGTATGATTGAAAAACGCATCGGTCCCGTTAAGTTTGCTGCTAATTACGCACAAGATTTAGCAGAACATTTGGTTGAATTTATGGAGGGTACAGAAGTTACTTATTTCTGTAGTAACTTACATTTAGACACCATACCAACTATTTTGGCCGAGAATAATATAACTGTTAAAGAGGTAGAGGCTTACGAAACAAAATACGATGGAAAAGTTATAGCCGATTCGGTTGAAGGTGTTATGTTTTACAGCCCATCAACGGTTGAAAGTTATATACAAAAAAACAAAGCCAAAGGTGTTGCATTTTGCATTGGTACGACCACAGCAGACGAAGCCAAGAAATATTTTAAAGATGTGCGTATAGCAAAAGTACCAACGGTTGAAAGTGTGGTAGAATTGGTTAATGAATTCTATATTTAAAATTTAAGGACTTCAAATCTGTCAAACGATTTAAAGTTAAGTATTAAAATAAAAACAGCTAGTAGCAAATTGCCAGTAGCATATAGCAAGATATGATTAAGAACGATTTATTTTTAAGAGCATTAAAAGGTGAAACCGTAGAGCGTCCTCCAGTTTGGATGATGCGTCAAGCAGGGCGTTATTTACCAGAATTCATGGAAATAAAAGCCAAATATGATTTCTTTACGCGTTGTCAAACCCCAGAGTTAGCAAGTGAAATTACGGTTCAACCTATCCGCAGGTACGGCATGGATGCAGCCATTTTATTTAGTGATATTTTAGTGATTCCGCAGGCTATGAATATTGAGGTTCAAATGAAACCTAATTTCGGGCCTTACTTACCCAATCCTATTCGCACGCAAAAAGACGTGGACAACGTTATTGTTCCGGATGTAACGGTTGCTTTGGATTATGTATATCAAGCTATTAAAGCTACCAAAGAAAAGTTAAACGATGAAGTGCCATTAATAGGTTTTGCAGGTTCACCATGGACTATTTTATGCTACTGTGTACAAGGGCAAGGCAGTAAAAACTTTGATAAAGCGAAGGAATTTTGTTTTACAAATCCCGTTGCTGCACACCAATTATTACAAAAAATTACAGATACAACTATTGCTTATTTAAAAGAAAAAGTAAAGGCTGGTGTTAATGCCGTTCAAGTATTCGATTCTTGGGGTGGCATGTTATCACCTGTTGATTATCAAGAATTTTCTTGGCAATATATCCAACAAATTATTGATGCTTTAAAAGATGAAACGCCTGTAATTGCTTTTGGTAAAGGCTGCTGGTTTGCCTTAGATACTATGGCAAAATCTGGTGCATCAGCTTTAGGCGTTGACTGGACATGCTCACCAAAAAATGCCCGTTATTTAACTGGTGGGAACATTACTTTACAAGGTAATTTTGATCCAACGCGTTTGTTTTCGCCACCAATGGAAATTAAAAAAATGGTTCATCAAATGATTAATGAGTTTGGAAAAGATAAATATATCGTAAATTTAGGTCACGGTATTTTACCTAATATTCCTTTGGATAATGCCAAAGCGTTTATTGATGCTGTAAAAGAGTATCGTGCCTAAACGTCATTATGAAGTTAAAAACAGAATCCTTTTCATTGGAAGTCTTAAAACCACAAGATGCGCAAAGCTTAAGTCGGTTAATGATTTCCAATGGAAAACGATTTCAACAATATCTGCCTACAACCTTATCTGAAAATTTATCTGAAGCAGATTCTAAAAATTATATACAGAGAAAAACAAAGCAAATAAAAAATAAAACGGAGTTCACTTTTGCCATTAAGGATATTGATTCTGATGATGTTGCGGGTTTAATTATATTAAAAAATATAGACTATCAATTAAAACAAGGCGAATTTTCCTATTGTTTAGGTCAGAAATATTCTGGACGAGGCTGGATGACACGAAGTATAAAAGCTGCAAAAAACTTTGCTTTTAATGAACTAAAACTAAAATCCTTACAGATAATCATCCATAAATCCAATCTGGCCAGCATTCAGATTGCCGAAAGAAATGGCTTTACTTGGATAAAAACCTTGGACAATGAATATGTTTCGGGTAAATCGGTTTTAGATATGGAACTATACGAATTACAGTATGAAAAATAAATTCTACCAATACATTCAAACATTACAGGATACCATTACAGCTAAATTAGAAGCGGTGGATGGTAAAGCTACATTTCAAGAAGATATTTGGAAACGACCAGAAGGTGGTGGTGGACGAACACGTGTTATTGAAAATGGTGCTGTTTTTGAGAAAGGTGGTGTGAATATTTCTGCTGTTCATGGCAAATTACCAGACTCCATGCAAACCTATTTTGGCGTGGAAGATGCTGATTTTTTTGCCTGCGGATTAAGCTTGGTTTTGCATCCAAAAAATCCAATGGTTCCAACCGTTCACGCTAATTGGCGCTATTTTGAAATGTATGATAAAGATGGAAATATTGTAGATCAATGGTTTGGTGGTGGACAAGATTTAACACCCTATTATTTATTTGAAGAGGATGCAATACACTTTCACCAAACCTGTAAAACGGCATGCGATAAACATGATCCGGAGTTTTACCCAAAATATAAAGCCAGATGTGATGAATATTTCTATAATACACATAGAAATGAAGGTCGCGGTTTAGGTGGTTTATTTTTCGATTATTGCAAAGCTACCGAAACCATGAGCATGGAAAACTGGTATAATTTTGTAACCGAAGTTGGCGATAGCTTTTTAGAAGCCTATGCGCCAATTGTAGAAAAACGCAAAGAATTACCATATACCGACGCCCAACGCACCTGGCAAGAAATCCGTCGTGGTCGTTATGTAGAATTTAATTTGGTTCATGATAAAGGCACCCTTTTCGGACTAAAAACAAATGGTCGAATAGAAAGCATTTTAATGAGTTTACCGCCACATGTACAATGGGTTTATGATCATCATCCAGAAGACGGAAGTGATGAAGAAAAACTAATTAAGGTATTACAAAACCCTATAGATTGGGTATAATATGAATTGTTACTGCGGAAATAATAAAACCTATAATGACTGTTGTGAAGTATTTCATTTAAATCAAGGAAAAACAGAAACAGCAGAGCAACTTATGCGTTCTAGGTATAGTGCATTTGTAATTGCCAATGGTGATTATTTGATGCAAACCCATCACAGTTCTTCAAGACCAACTTCCGAAAAAGAAGCTATTATACAATGGGCGCAATCTGTAGACTGGATAAAACTAGAAATTATAAATACTACCAAAGGTTTAAAAAACGATAATGAAGGAACAGTAACATTTAATGCATATTTTTATGAAAACGGAAACGTTGAAATTATTCATGAAAATTCGGCTTTTATAAAAGAAAATAAAACATGGTATTATTTAGGTTATGCCAAAAATTAATAAAAAATGTATCCACTAAAAAGAAATAGAAGATTAAGAACAAACGAAGCTATTCGCTCGTTAGTTCGTGAAACTATAATAACGCCAAACGATTTTTTAGTACCACTTTTTATAGTTGAAGGTAAAGGCGTAAAAGAAGAAATTGCTTCCATGCCAAATTATTTTCGCTACAGCTTAGACCTTTTGGAAAACGAAATAAAAGAACTTTGGAATCTAGGTTTAAGATCGGTTTTACTGTTTGTAAAAGTGCCTGATAATTTAAAAGATAATAAAGGAACGGAAGCTTTAAATCCAAACGGTTTAATGCAACGTGCCATTAAAACGGTTAAGAATATTTGTCCAGATATGCTGGTTATGACTGATGTGGCTATGGATCCATATTCCTCTTATGGTCATGATGGTATTGTAAAAAACGGCCTAATTTTAAACGACGAGACTGTTGATATATTAACAGATATGAGTCTGTCTCATGCTGAAGCTGGCGCCAATTTTGTAGCACCAAGTGATATGATGGATGGTCGTATTTTAAGCATTCGTGAAGCTTTTGAAAATAACGGTTTTTACAATACAGGAATTATGAGTTATTCAGCTAAATACGCATCGGCTTTTTATGGCCCGTTTCGTGATGCTTTGGATTCTGCACCTGTAGATATGGCAAATGTCCCAAAAGACAAACAAAGCTACCAAATGGATCCAGCAAATCGTTTTGAAGCCATCCGAGAAACCGAAATGGATATTGACGAAGGCGCTGATATGGTTATGGTAAAACCAGGTTTATGCTATTTGGATATTGTTCGTGAAATTAAAAATACGGTTGATGTTCCTGTTGCTGTTTATCAAGTTTCTGGCGAATATGCCATGCTTAAAGCAGCTGCCGAAAAAGGCTGGTTAAATCATGATGCCGTTATGATGGAACAAGTAACAGCCATTAAACGTGCTGGAGCAGATGTAATTGCTTCCTACTTTGCCAAGGATGTGGTAAAATTATTAAACAAATAACAAAGCAAAAAACCTTACAGTTCAGAAATTCATAGCTGTAAGGTTTTTTTATATTATTTAGGAATGGATACCACAAATTGCGCACCTGTACCTTTTCCTGCACTATAAGGCTCAAGCGTTCCACCGTGTTTCTCTACTATCTTTTTAGTTAAATAAAGTCCCAATCCTGTTGTTGGTTCGCCACTAGTTCCTAAATGACCGGGCACAAATTTTTTGAATAAAGTGCTTTTTGTGCGATCGTTAAAACCAATTCCATAATCTTTTATTATAATTTTCACCTCATTGTTGGTTTCTTCACCTGAAATACGAATTTCACCGTTTTTTTGCGAAAACTTAATAGCATTATTTACTAAATTTTCAAAAACCTGTGTTATCCCATTGGCATGTCCACGTATGGATAATTGAGCGGGTAAGTTGATACCAATAACCAACTGTTTGGCTTCAATAGATTTTTTATAGGTGTGAATAATGGCATTAATAATTTCGGAGGCCGATAGCATTTCAAAGTTTTTAGATGATATTTCAAGATGTTTTGCCTTCAAAATTTTAAGCATATCTTCTAAAAATTTCACTTGTTTAGTAGCAACCTCGTTTAACAACGTAATATACTCTTGCCGTTTTTGAGGATCATCACCATCTTCTTTTAAAAAATCAATAATACCTAACGTTTGTAAAACAGGTGTCCGTAAATCGTGCGAAATGAGTTCAATTATGTCTTGTTTTTCTTGATCTACCTCATCCAAACGCTCAATAGTAAATTGAATGTTTCTTAACATTTCCCCTACCTCATCTGTATAATTGGTAGGTAAATCTGGCACTGTTTTGTCCTGAACAAAAGCATTAAGTGCATTTTTACCTTTTATAATGGGGTCTAATAATGCATCTAAAACTTTTAAAGTTAACGCCGTTGCTCCCAACGTTAATCCTAACGTAATGAGTATAAACGTAGTTGTAGAAATTGTTGTAGCAAAAAGCGCATACATAATGATACCTAATAATGGTATGTGGATTCCTAAAAAAGCAACAAAGAGAAATTTATACGAATATTTTTTAAGAAAAGATACTTGCGAAAGTTTGTGATAAGTTTTCATGTATTTAGGGCTTTAGAGAGTATTCAATTGTTAAGACAAGATGAAACTTTTTTTCTACATTAATTACCTTAATGCCTTATATTAATAACCCAATGCCATTATATAGCCTTAAAAAAAAAGCCCACAAACTTTTGAAACTATATTTAAAATCTGAAATTCCCTTATGATTTTGTAAATTAGCAAGAAACTAAAAATACGTTAATGACCACACTCATTCTTTGGGCTACAGTATCTATTTTCTTTTCATTTTTATGCTCCATTTTGGAAGCTGTATTATTAAGTATCACACCTACGTTTATTACTGTTAAAAAACAAGAAGGCAAGGATTATGCGCTCAAGTTGGAAGCGTTAAAAAAAGATGTTGATCAACCACTTATTGCCATTTTAACCTTAAACACCATTGCGCACACTTTAGGCGCCATGATGGTTGGTATTGAAGCTGAAAAATTACCATTTAAAATTGAAGTTTTTGGTATAAATACCGTTGGTATCGTCTCGGCAATAATGACCTTGCTTATTTTAGTCGTTTCTGAAATTATACCTAAAACTATTGGAGCATCCTATTGGAAATCATTGGCTGGGTTTACAGCAACAACTCTTAACATTTTAATGTTTCCTTTAAAGTATTCAGGAATTTTATGGCTTCTACGCCTTACAACCAAACTGATTGGTGGCAGTCCACATGGTAGCGTATTAAGCCGCGAAGATTTCCATGCTATAACCAATTTAGCAGAAGAAGAAGGTGTTTTTCATGAATCTGAAAGTAAGGTTATAAAAAACATGCTCACATTTAAAGAGGTTTTAGCCAAAGACGTCATGACACCTAGAACGGTGATGTCTTTAGAAAATGAAAATCAAACCATCGAAGATTTTTTTAAGAAAAATGCCAATACCAAATTTTCGCGAATTCCTGTTTATACAAAGAAGTCAGATAATATAACAGGACTCGTTTTAAAAGATGAAGTTTTTAAGGAAATGGCTTTTGGAAATGGTGACAAGCTACTTTCAGCTATTAAAAGACCAATTATTATTATAAATCGCAACCTTCCTATTCCCCGCTTATTCGAACAGTTGGTAGAAAGTAAAAACCACTTGGCTTTAGTGGTAGATGAATATGGCTCTGTAAGTGGTTTAGTTACAATGGAGGATGTTATTGAAACCCTTCTAGGTTTAGAAATTATGGACGAAAGTGATGACGTTCCAGATTTACAAGTTTTAGCTAGACGTGGATGGGAAGCGCGCGCTAAACGACTCGGTTTAATTGATAACGAAAAGCCAACCGATTAATGGAACAAGAGCGTTGCATTATAAAATCACCACTTGGGTTCACCCAAATTACAGGAGATACAGATGGTATTTCGGCTATAACCGTTTTAAATTCCGAAGAAAAACTAACGGATATTATTCCGGAACCTCTTCAAGATTGCGTCTATCAGCTTAATGAATATTTTGAAGGAAAACGTAAGCAATTCGATTTAATATTAAATGCAGAAGGCACCATTTTTCAAAAAAGCGTTTGGGATGCTTTGCGTAAAATCCCCTATGGTAAAACGGTGTCGTATTTGGAACTTTCTAAAAAACTAGGAGACATAAAAGCCATTCGTGCTGTAGCAAATGCCAATGGTAAAAACCCACTTTGGATTGTAGTTCCATGCCATCGGGTAATTGGTTCAGATGGGAGTTTAACAGGTTATGCTGGTGGTCTGCACCGAAAAAAATGGCTGTTAGAGCACGAAAGCCCTTATAAACAACAAGCCTTGTTTTAACCTAACATGTGGCGTAATTATAATTGGTATTAATCACATCAACCACAACAAGCCTCAATAAAAATTCCTATATTTATTTTCTAAATCTTACGGTATGAAATTCCTAAAATCGATCTTGAAATGGATCCTAATTGTTTTTGTTCTACTCATTGCAACCTTGTATATAACCGATACCGATTACCTTATAAAAGCCGTTAGAACTATTTATTTAAAGGGTTATTCCACAGCATATTTAGAAGATTATAAAGAATTTGATAATCAAGTTGTGGAAAATGGCACACCACAACCATGGCCAAATCATCAAGGTTATAATAGCGTAAAAGAAACTGAAGCCTTAAATAAAATTAATAATGAAAACGGCACCATTGCTTACGTAATCATTAAAAATGATAGTATTTGGTTCGAAAATTATTACGATGGTTTTGATGAAAATTCCAAATCCAACTCATTTTCCATGGCCAAAAGTTATGTATCCGCTATGTTAGGAAAAGCACTCATGCAAGGCCATATTAAGAGTTTGAATCAACCTGTTAGTGATTTCCTTCCTGAATTCACAGAAGGTTTAGCCGCCAAATTAACGGTTGGCGATTTATCATCTATGGCATCAGGAACCGATTGGGACGAAGCCTATTATTCGCCTTTATCTATCACTACACGTGCCTATTTTGATGATGATTTAGATAAGGTGATTAACGGTTTAAAAGTCGTGAAAGAACCAGGACAATCTTACACCTATTCAAGTGGTGACACCCAAATGCTAGCTATGGTTATTGAACGCGCAACTGGCAAAAAACTATATGATTATTTAACCGAATCGTTTTGGAAACCATTAGGTTCAGAAAACGCAACACTTTGGCAAGTAGACAGCGATGATCATGACATGGTAAAAGCATATTGTTGTATTGCTAGTAATGCGAAAGATTTTGCACGTTTAGGCAAACTCTATAAAGATCATGGAAAATGGCAAGGCAAGCAACTTTTAGATTCGGCCTTTGTTGCTAAATCTATTAAACCACGTTTTCCTGCTAGTCCAGAATACGGCTATGGTTGGTGGTTAAAAAATATTGATGATAAGGAATTTTTTATGATGCGTGGCCACTTGGGTCAGTACGTTATTGTGGAACCAAATGACAACGTAATTATTGTAAGATTAGGGCATTCTAAAGGACCAGGAGACGCACTGGCAACGTTTACGCCCGATATTTTTACGTATATTGAAGAGGCTTACAACATGCTTAATAAAAAATAAACCATGATTTCTAAACTAAATCTCGAAAACATTCTATTCCTGGATATTGAAACCGTTCCAGAAACGAGGCATTTTTCAGATTTAGATGAAACCAAACAAATGCTTTGGGACGCCAAATCCAAATACCAACGTAAAGACGAATTTACTGCTGAAGAATTTTATGATCGTGCTGGAATTTGGGCTGAATTTGGAAAAATAGTCTGTATTTCAGTGGGATATTTTAAAATGGAAGGCGATGTTCGCACTTTTCGGGTAACGTCCTTTTATGGTGAGGAAATCAAGATTCTAAAAGACTTCAAAAATTTATTAATTTCGCATTTCAGTGAAAATAAACACTTGCTTTGTGCACATAATGGTAAGGAATTTGATTTTCCATACATAGCACGACGCATGATTATTCATAATATAGAATTGCCTTATAAACTTAATTTATTTGGGAAGAAACCCTGGGAAGTTCCACATTTGGATACGCTAGAATTGTGGAAATTTGGTGATTATAAAACCTACACCTCTTTAAAATTATTGACTAATGTGTTGGGGATTCCTTCGCCCAAAGATGATATAGATGGCAGTGAAGTCTACCGAGTTTTTTACGAAGAAAACGACATCGATCGGATTATAATATACTGCGAGAAAGATACCATTGCCGTAGCGCAAATTTTCTTACGCTTACGAGGTGATGAACTCCTTCATGATAACGAGATTATCCATATTTAAGTCTGCAAAAAGGATGGAGCGCATGTTTGAAATCCTTTTTTTATTTTAGAAAAAAGATTGAGTAGCGAGAGCCTGGTTTTTTCTTTCAAAAAATTTGCCCAAAAAACTTAAAAGTATCCATTGTCTTTTTTAACCACAGCAATAAAAAAGTCCAGAGCTTTCACTCTGGACGTTTTCATTAAAAATAATTTATAATTATTGCTTGATAAAGCGTTTTACTTTCGTTTTCTCACCAATATTTAATTGAATTATGTACATGCCATCATTCAATTCTGAAACATTAATGGTTTCGGTAAATACGCCTTTC
This sequence comes from Bizionia hallyeonensis, assembly GCF_042657385.1. NCBI lineage: Bacteria > Pseudomonadati > Bacteroidota > Flavobacteriia > Flavobacteriales > Flavobacteriaceae > Bizionia > Bizionia hallyeonensis. The sequence goes on from NZ_JBHSLA010000001.1 coordinate 475,883, forward strand.
ATTACTATTTGACCAAGCATATTAGATATTTGATAACTTTGTGCTTCTAATCCATTTAAAGCGATATTCAATGCTTGCTTTGTTGGATTTGGATATAGAGTAAACAAATCATCCGTGGACGATGTTACGGTTCCAAGACCTCGAGATGCACCGCCAACACAGAAGTTTGTTGTTTGCGAACTTGTAAAAGAACCACCACTTGCTAATGTTGTAGTTCCAGCTTTTAAGGTATACGAACCATTTCCATAAGAGCAGCAAATACCATCACCATAAACATCTCTAACAACTAATGCATAACAACCTGCCGGTAAATTGACATCAATGTTTAATGTTGAACCATCTGGTTGCGAACCATACGTACCGCCAGAAGCTACAGTAGTGCCACCATCAAGGATTGCCCATGAGGTTTCTTCCGGGTAATTATCAAAGGTAATGGATAGACTAACGGTTGTATCACCACCAGAATTTCCTCCATTAACTATATTTACGGTATAATCTTCCACTTCGCCATAACTAAATCTTTCACAAGATGTTGGAATAGCATTGTATTTCATAGCCACACGCATTCTGGTTTCACCTAATGTAGCCGATGTAGGAATTGTAAAACTTCCGCTTACAGGACTTGTTTTAGAAGCTGATCTAGACCATACCTGCTCACCTGAATCGGTAAAATCGCCATCTTGGTTATAATCTATCCATACAGCGTATCCTTCATTATAACTAGTTCCTGTCCAGGTAGGCGTTACGGTAACTGTATAATTATTTGCTTTAGTTAAATTAGTGGAAGTTGCGGTAAAGTCTGAATAGGATTGTGCGCCAGAAGCCTTATTAATGGTTCCTAATTGCACACGTGAAATGTACTCGTCATTGACACTGTTTCCTTGAGCGCTACAGTATTGAGAACCTGTTTGACAAGGCTGACACGATGAACCTCCGCAATCTACACCCGTTTCCGTTCCATTTTGCACACCGTCATTACATGTTGGTGTTGTTGTACTACCGCCACATTTTTCTGATAGTGCTAAAGATCTTCTAGCACCTCCAGCATTCAGCACCGCGCGCATTCTGTTTTTTTGTCCCGTTGTAAATAAGTCCATACAAGAATCGTTTGTATAATCCATATAGTTTTGAACCATATCTGCAGATCCACAAGAAACGCGTCCTGTTGGACAACCTCCATTTGAGGTTTGATGCGTAGGAGTATCACTAACAAAATCGTTTCCACAATTAGCATCTCCCCAAATATGTCGAAGATTTAGATAGTGTCCTACTTCGTGTGTGGTTGTACGTCCGCCATCAAAGGGAGCGGATACATTTCCAACGCGACCAAAATAGTTATAAGCCATTACAACGCCGTCTGTAGCAGCATTTCCGCCAGGAAATTGGGCATAGCCTAAAATGGTGTTTCCACCACTAGTCATTTTTGGTACAATCCACATATTAAGGTATTCAGAGGTATTCCAAGGGTTAACACCACCTTGCGATGATTTTTTCATATCATCAGTTGTACCCCAATCTTGACGTGTTGTAGACTTTCTAGTAATTCCTGATGTTGCATTTCCATTAGGATCAATAGACGCTAAGCAGAATTCAATTTGGGTATCAGCCGCTTGAGACCATGTGTTATCTGCATCTGGATTTGTACGTCTAAAATCTTCATTTAAAACATCCAATTGCGATTGGATTTGTGCAACACTTATATTTTCTGTACTGTTTCTGTATAGTACATGTACAACAACAGGAAGTGTTATTATAGAACCATCGATTCTATTATTTTCCATCTGTTGGATTTGGGTTTGCGTAAACGCTTCAATTTGCGCCATGCGTAGTTCGAGACCTGGGTCTTGTTGTTTTCGGTATTCCAAGTTTTCCATAGTTGAGCAATTGCGTTCTTGGGCAAAAATCGCGATGCTAAACAGAAAACACATAAAGAATAATGTAGTAGGTTTTTTCATGTGAAATGTTTAAAATTTTAAGTTAATAATTGAATTATTATACACGAATGTATTTTAAAAATGATAATTTCAAAATATAATAGCCTTATTTTCGTTGAATAACCATTAGAAAAAATTCTTTACGGTTTTACCACAACAGGTTTGAAGAAAAAACTTACATTTATTCATGTCTACTCAGTTTGAAATTTTTACAATTAGCAACTTAAAAAGTTTGATTTACACAATTTAAATTAAAAAGATTCTCATAAAAAAACGCCCAGATTTTTCAACCTGGACGTTTTTACTTCAATTTAATTTATACCTATTGCTTAATAAAACGTTTCGTTACTATACCGCTTTCCGTTTTAAAACGAATTTGATACAATGCTGTTTCTAAATTACTAACATCAATAGTTCCATTGTTCAACGCGCCTTTTCTAACCATTTGACCAATGCTATTAAATACTTCATAGGTTACATCTTGAAAGGTTGTTTTAATATTTAAAACGTTTCCTTTTACAGGATTTGGATACAAGGTAATATCTTGTTCTAATTGAGGCGTATTCATATCAACCACCTCACGTGAAGCCGACTCTATACAGAATACGGTTGATTCAGAAGCCGCAAAACTACCACCAGACGCTAAAGTTCCCGTAGACCCCGTTAAAGTATACGAACCATTTCCGTACGAACAGCAAATACCATCGCCATACGCATCGGTAATTGTAAACGTATATTCGCCAGCCGCCAAACCACTAAAGGTTCTGTTAACGGTTGAGCCATCTGGATTTGATGTGGAATAGGTTGCAGATGCAACTGTCGTTCCCGAGGCATTTTTAAGCGTCCAACCCGTTTCTTGAGGATAATTATCAAAGGTTATACTTAAGGTAACGTTACCTACGTTACAGTTTCCACCTGTTCCACCTCCTCCAGTGGTTAAACTTATATTATCAATGGCTAAATCAGCTTGCCATGTTGTTCCAACGTTTCTATTAAAACGCAATTGAACGGTTCCACCAACATAAGCTGATAAATCCACACTTACCGATTGCCAAGAATTTCCTTTATTCCCCGACTCATTCCAAATAGAAGTCCAAGATGTGCCATTATTCGTACTCGCTTCTAACGCAATAGTCCCAAAGTTATTTGAACCATACATGTGGTATTGGAAATTGAATGTTGCAGCATTCTCGGCTGACAAATCAAAACAAGGTGAGTTTAAAATGGCCCGTTTGTTGGGATAATTAGGACTCGATGCCTCCACAAAAATATAATAACTGCCTTGAGCCGCACTTGATGGTCCTGTGTTGCTTGAAGGCGTTCCGTTTGCATCAACGGTCCAGTTCGCATCATCAGCAGTGGATTGTGTCCAATCGCCTAATGTGTTTTCAAACCCTTCAGTATACGGAAATGCCGAAACACTTCCGGAACAACCTGTATTTGTAATTGGTAAGGTGGTAACGTTTACCGAATTACTATAGTCTGAAATATTTCCCGCAGCATCTTTAGCTCTTACTCTAAATGTATAAGCCGTGTTCGCTGTTAAGCCCGTTACTTGTCTCGTAGTTCCAGAAACACTAGCAATAATAGCGGAACCTTGATATACATCATACCCTGTGACTCCTACATTATCAGTGGACGATGACCAGCTCAAACTCGTACTTGTTTGCGTTGTATTAGTTGCAGATACATTAGCTGGCACACTTGGTGCTTGCGTATCTGGCGGATTTAATGTTGTAACATTTACCGTATTACTAGCAACAGACACATTTCCTGCGGCATCTTTAGCGCGGACATTAAATGGATATGATGTGCTGGCACTTAAACCAACTACAGCATACGATGTTCCAGAAACGGTTGCAATAATACTAGCACCTTGATAAACATCATAGGCCGTAACGGCAATATTATCAGTAGCGGCATTCCAACTTAAATCAGTTGTTGTTTGCGTTGTGTTGGATGCTGATAAATTGGTTGGCGCACTTGGCGCAACGGTATCAGGACCTTGAGATTGAATTACAATGGTATAATCTTCAACTTCGCCATAATTAAATGTTTCACATGGTGTAGGAATTCCATTGTATTTCATGGATACACGCATACGTGTAGAATTTTCAACAGCACCTACAGGAATGGTGAAATTACCACTTACAGGTGTTGTTTTTGAAGCTGCACGCGTCCAAACTTGCTCGCCTGCATCATTAAAATCGCCATCACGATTGTAATCAATCCAAACAGAATACCCTTCATTATAAGTAGTGCCTGTCCATGTTGGTGTTACTGTTATCGTGTATTGTGTACCTTTAGTTAAGGTTGTAGAAATACCTGTGAAATCGGAATAAAATTGCGCTCCAGAGGCATTATTTATGGTGTTCAATTGCACACGACTAATGAATTCGTCATTCACATTCGTACTTGCTGACGAACAGTAATTTAGTTGCACATCCGTGGTTGTGAAGTTGATTGAACTGCTATAAGCTGAACTACTTCCACCACTACATTTACTGCGAACTTGCGCTTCATACTGTGTTAAACTACTTAATCCTGAAATAGATGTTGAAATTCCAGTTACATTATTTGTTGTCCAAGTTGTTGTTCCTGTTTGACGGTAACGTAAATCGTAAGTCGCTCCTGAAACAGCACTCCATGATAGGTTTGCCGAATTAGAATTAACACCAGAAGCATTTAAACCAGTTGGTACTGTAGCATTACAAACTACTTGACCAGCAATGGTGAAATTACTGTTAGAAATATCGAAGAAAATATGATTACTTCCCTTAACCATGATACGGTTTTGATTCCCTTGATTATTTGGAACAACCACATTTTGAGCGCCATCATTTGGAACATTTGTTGCTAAAACAATCGGATAGGTATCGCCACCATCGGTAGATAAAAAGATATCCACATTAGTAGCATTCACGCCATTACCTGTAGTTCCGGCAACATTCCACGTTACGTTTTGCGTACTTCCTGCAGACCACGTTACATTAGAGTTTGGTGCGTTTACTACAAATGGACCAGCTGTTCCATTTACCGTTACAACCATATCATCACTATTATTGGCTGCACCTCCAGCTTTATTATCTCTAACCGTCATACGGAAATTTAATGTTCGTGCTACATTGGGAACCGCTTCCCATTGCCAAGATGTACTCCCTGACTTAATGGTAGATAACCTTGGAAAATATCTTTTTGTATCCGTTGAAGGATTATAAGAACGAAACGCTACACCAGTTGTTGCTGTCGTGCTAGGGTACGTTGTGGCTGCGTTGTTTTCATCAAATTGTTCCCAGCAATACGTTAATACATCACTAGAATTAGCATCAGAACCTGAACCATTTAAAACAAAAGGCGTTCCTTTTGGAATGGTATAATTAGAGCCTGCATCGGCTGTTGGAATGGCATTTCCCGTATTGGTATTGGTCTGACAACTTCTTGATTTAATATAATTAGTAACTTGCTGAATAGAGAAGGCATGAAAATAAGGATCACTATTGGATTGCACATCTGTAGCTCCCGTAATTCCGGCATAACCCATAATTGTTGTACCACTTCCTGGCTCAAAATGCGCATTGGTACTTTCATTTCTAAAAGAAAATGTATGGTTGGCACCAAATTGATGACCCATTTCATGGGCTACATAATCAATATCAAATGGCTCACCTTCTGGATCTGTTCGCGAGGTAAAAGCACTTCCTTTTTGTCCATTCACGCAAATACATCCTATACAACCCGCGTTTCCATTATTGGAGTCGCGTGCAAATAGGTGACCAATATCATAATTAGATTCCCCAATCACACTTGTGAGTGTTGATTGTAATTGACTATTAAAATTTGACGACGAATAAGGGTCACTACCAGCATTGGTATAAATAACATTTGTATTATTAGGAATAACAACCATGGTTACATTAAAATCGTTTTCAAAAACACCATTAACACGCGTCATTGTTGCGTTTATTGCAGCTAGTGCTAATGCTTTAGTTCCACCATGGTACGCCGTATATTCGCCTGTTGTAGACACCGCCAATCTATATGTCCGCAATAAACCATCATCTGCATTTCGTAAAGAACTACCATCACCCGTAATATTCGTGTTCATAGCATCTGTTACGGTACATTCAAAGTCATCTTGCTCAATTCTGCGGTCTTGCCGATTAAACGCCACGTATTGACTTAAATCATTAGTATAAGCTTCAATAAAACTTGCGGGTTTATCTGGCGACAAACGCATACTCTGAAAACCTTTAGGCGACATACTAAAGCGAATAACATCCGCTGGATTGTCAATTCCTTGTCCAGCGTACGAACGAATATCAGGAAAACGCGCTTGTAAATCTGGATGTAAAACCGAAGCTTCCACTATCCGAAAGCGCTCCATGACGCCTTGATCATTTGGAAAAGACAAGATAACTTGCGATTGACGCCCAACTTCTTCACGTTTAGAAACGTTTTGAAGCGATTGCTTTAGCGCGTTAAAATTCAATGAGAAAATCTCTGAATCTGATAAAAGAAGTTTACTGTTTTTAACAGCCTTTTTGCTGACAGCGACTTGTTTTTTCCAAAGTTTATCACTTTGAGAAAAACCTACGCTCATGCTGAATAGAACTAATAAAAAGAATAGTTTTTTAATCATAATTAATTGCTATTTATGTGATTATTTAATGAAATTTTCACGAATTTAATATAAAAATGACCATATTACTTATGTAATTGTTATTTTTTTATTGAAATAAATACAGAATTATTAACATTACGGTTTTACCACAGTAGTTTTGAAGAAAAGACTTACTTTTACATGTATGCAAACAAATAAAATTTTAGAGGTTACCAACTTAAAAATTTCATTTTCTAATAATAAAATTGAAAATGAAATTATTCATGGCATCACATATAGTTTATTTCCAAATGAAATTTTAGGCATTGTAGGTGAGTCCGGGTCAGGCAAATCAGTTTCATCATTAGCCATTATGGGACTACTCCCTAAACAGATTTCTAAAATCACTGAAGGCTCCATTCACTTTGATAATGTTGACTTAACGCAAATTTCATCTAAAGATTTTCAGGACATTCGCGGAAACGATATCGCTATGATTTTCCAAGAACCAATGAGTTCCTTAAATCCTTCAATGCGATGTGGCGAACAGGTTCGGGAGATTCTTTTACAACATACCAATTTATCCAAGTTTGCAGCAAAAACAGAAACAATTAATCTTTTTGAAAAAGTAAAACTACCCAATCCGGAACGTGTTTTTAAGGCTTATCCTCATGAAATTTCAGGCGGCCAAAAACAACGGGTTATGATTGCCATGGCTATTGCTTGTAAACCCAAAATTTTAATTGCCGATGAACCTACAACCGCTCTAGATGTAACCGTTCAAAAGGAAATTATTTTATTGCTGAAAGAACTTCAGCAAACTGAAAGCATGAGCATTTTATTCATTTCACATGATTTATCGCTTATTTCAGAAATTTCCAATCGGGTTTTGGTTATGTATCAAGGTCATATTGTGGAACAAGGATTGGTTACTGATATTTTTAATAAGCCACAACACACGTACACCAAAGCATTAATTAATGCCAGACCAGCCTTAGATGTGCGCTACAAACGTTTAGCAACCATTAAAGATTACATGAATAACACCATTGATAAAACGGTTGTTAACACTGAAGATCGCGCCAGAAATCATGAGAAAATTTATGCAAAACAACCACTTTTAACGGTTAAGAATTTAGAAAAAATCTACTTTTCAAAATCGGGTTGGTTTAAAAAAGATGAAGCTTTTAAAGCTGTCAATCAGGTTAATTTTAACTTATATGAAGGCGAAACATTGGGATTAGTTGGCGAATCTGGTTGTGGGAAATCCACATTGGCAAATGTTATTTTACAATTGGACAAAGCGTCTGCAGGGGAGATTATTTATAAAGGAAACGATATAACCTCCTTACCAAAAAACGCTATTCGAGAATTACGAAAAGATATTCAAATTATTTTTCAAGATCCGTATGCATCGTTAAATCCGAGGATTCCCGTTGGAAAAGCCATTATGGAGCCTATGAAAGTTCATGGCATTGGAACGTCAGATGTAGACAGAAAAACACGTGTTTTAGAATTATTGGAGAAGGTTGGTTTAGATGCCTCATTCTTTTCGCGCTATCCACATGAGTTTTCTGGTGGCCAAAGGCAGCGCATAGGAATTGCGAGAACTATTGCTTTGGAACCTAAATTAATTATTTGCGATGAATCGGTTTCGGCATTAGATATTTCCGTTCAAGCACAGGTACTTAATTTACTAAATGATTTAAAAGAAAATTTTGGGTTTACCTATATATTTATTTCACACGATTTAGCTGTGGTAAAATATATGTCCGATAATTTAATTGTAATGAATAAAGGAGAAATTGAAGAAATGAATGATGCAGATATCATTTACGCAAATCCGCAAAAGGCGTACACCAAAAAACTTATTCATGCCATTCCGAAAGGATTATAGCATGAATAATTTCTTTGTTAAATACATAAAGCTTTTAATGAATCGCTTGGTGTTTTGAATACTCAAATTCAAGCTGTTTTCATAACGTGTAGGTTGTTCAGGTAGATTTGAGGCAAAATTCATAAGTAGGTTAGGTTTATGTTAGATTTGAGGTTTTTTGCTAATTTAAATTATAATAGATTTGGGGCAAATTATAATTCAAATTTCAAAAGATTCAGTTCAATTCATTAGTTAGGTTTGGGATTGCTAATATGACATATATTTTCAAAGTATCAGTTAAAATACATTATTTTTCGATGAAATACATATTATTTTAACATTTAAGATAATTTTTGAATATTTTTCCTACAAAAAATGTTATTGAAATTTATTTGATTACATTTAAACTTTAAAATTATACGATGAAAAAGTATCTACTTTATGCTTTAGGATTGTTTTGCTTGAGTTGTACTATTCAATATGAAGGTGATACGCGTCTTGTAGCCAATGGGCAATTGCTAGACCGCAATGCCAATCCAATTCCAAATCTTGATATTGAAATTTGGGCTTACACAGATTACAACGGTTCCTATGGAAATTCTAGCGATTTAATTTCCTTAACAAAAACCAATAATTTAGGCGAATTTGAAATGGTGTTTCCAAAAGCCAAAGGAAATATATCTTACGAAATAAAAGCTTTGGACAACACGTATACGTATCAAAACAAAACGGTTTCAAATATTAAAGCTTTCAATTTTGTAGACTATACGTTTTCATCAACCAACCTATTTACTTTGATTGAAATAGATGACATTATGCAGCTAACCATTATTCTGAATAATGTAAACACAGAAAATCAAATTATAGATATTTCCATAGATGGCATTTTGGCTAAAAATCATGTTTATGCGAATCCTATAGAGGAACCTGAACCTTATTATTACGGCAGTTATTATGAAACCGTTGCTAAAAACCAAACGCTTATTATCCATTACGATGTAAGAAATAATAACACACAAACCGTTTCTTCGTTTCAAGAAATACTTGATGTTAGCGATGACGATATTTATGAATACACCCTAAATTATTAAGTAATGAAACATTTTTTAATAGTGATTCTCTTGTGCCCAGTTTTTGTTTTTGCACAAGAAAATCGCCGTACGGAATTTGAATCTGAGTTTGAACCTCGACCAGAATTCTACATTTACATGATAAATCATAATAATTTTGGCGACAACTATCTATCCGAAGCTAATGATCCAAACTTTCTAGGAGTTGGACTTCAAATAAATGCTTTTAAAGCTTATAATTTTAAAATAGGTATTGGTGGTGAGTATATGGAGTATACGGTAACCAACAAAACATTAGGTGGCAACATTAACAAGTCCTTTTATTATGCTGCGTATCTTAAACTGCAATATGAAATAGATTTTAAGGACAGTTGGGCTGTTGAACCTTTAATAGGTATTGGTAGAACTAGAATCCACCAAAAAAGTGGTTCGAAAGATTTCGATGATTTTTACGGAACCGCATTTTACCTAGGTAGTAACTTACTCTATAAATTTACAGATCATGTGGCTGTGTATCTAGGCGCAAATTATAATTATACACAGTTTGATGTTAAAACAGCTACTGCTTATAAGGATTTCTTTCAAAAAGCCAATCAAATTCAAGTCCAGCTAGGCTTAATTTTTTCGATTGGCAATAATTAGAAAAACTGTTTTGAATATTTTTTTAAAATGGAATTCCCCTAAAGCTCCATTTAGTTTTGCATTTCTATTTTATGCGAGGGTTAAACTGAATTCGCTCAAATGCTCATTTCAGGGATTGTGCCTTCTATAATTAAAGTGCCTTCCGTTGCTTTTTGAATCTCTTCAATAGAAACACCTGGCGCACGTTCTAAAAGCTTGAAGCCTTTATCTGTAACTTCTATAACCGCAAGATTCGTCACAATTTTTTTAACGCAACCAACACCAGTTAATGGCAATGAGCAACGTTTTAGTAGTTTAGATTCGCCTGCTTTGTTTGTGTGCATCATAGCCACGATTATGTTTTCAGCACTTGCCACTAAATCCATAGCACCACCCATACCTTTTACCATTTTGTTTGGAATTTTCCAGTTGGCAATGTCGCCATTTTCCGCCACTTCCATGGAACCTAAAATGGTTAAATCTACATGTTGCCCACGAATCATAGAAAAACTCATAGCCGAATCGAAGAAACTAGCTCCCGGTAAGGTGGTAATGGTTTGTTTTCCGGCATTTATAATATCGGCATCTTCTTCGCCTTCAAAAGGAAATGGTCCCATGCCAAGCACGCCATTTTCACTTTGAAATTCTACTTCTATATCGTCTCGCACGTAATTGGCAACCAAGGTTGGAATACCAATTCCTAAATTCACGTAGTAACCGTCTTGAACTTCCTGTGCTATGCGTTTTGCTATTCCGTTTTTATCTAACATGTTTACTTAATTTGAAAATTAGTTGATTTGAAGATTTGAAAATTAGCTTTGTTTACTATTTGATATTATTTTCGACATAATTTTAATTATGGATTTCAAATCGTCATTAATTAGTTTGTTTGGCGTTGGATAATGCTGTGATTGTTCACATAACTTTAACCAATACTGTAATTCATCTGCTTCTTTAGCCGCAATTTTAAATTTATGAATAAAATCTTTTTTGCTCTCTGCATTCTGTGCTTCTGCTACGTTAGCACCAATGGATGTTCCACTTCTAAATATTTGAGAAGCCATTTCATATTTATGATTTTTTCTAATTTCTTCAGAAAAATCTATAATATTCAATGATAATTTGAAAGTAAGCGTCACAATAATATTTTCTTTATCGTTTCTCATCTTCAAATTTTCAAATCAACACATCGTTTAATCCCTTTTTCTAACTGTACGTTGTTCAATACGTTTTTCGTAGTTTTTACCTTCAAAAATACGTTGCACAAAAATTCCAGGTATATGGATTTGGTTGGGATCTAGCTCGCCTACTGGCACTAATTCCTCTACCTCAATAACCGTTATTTTGGCTGCACCACACATATTGGGATTAAAGTTTCTGGCTGTTCCCTTAAAAATTAAATTTCCGGCCGCATCACCTTTCCAAGCTTTTATAAAGGCAAAATCGGCTTTAAAGGCATGTTCTAATACATACATTTTACCATCAAATTCGCGGGTTTCTTTGCCTTCAGCTACTTCCGTACCATAACCAGCAGGTGTGTAAATAGCTGGAAAACCAGCTTGTGCTGCACGACAACGTTCAGCAAGCGTTCCTTGCGGAATTAATTCCACATCTAATTCACCACTTAACATTTGACGTTCAAATTCATCATTTTCACCAACGTAAGATGAAATCATTTTGTTTATTTGGCGTTTGTGCAGCAATAATCCCAATCCGAAATCGTCCACACCAGCATTATTAGAAATACAGGTTAAACCTTTTACTTCCAATTCTACCAATTTGGCGATGCAGTTTTCTGGAATGCCGCTTAATCCAAAACCACCAAACATAAAGGTCATATTATCGGTTACACCTTGCAAGGCTTCATTAATATTGGCAACTTGTTTATTAATCATAATCTGTTTTTTTGCTTCCGAAAAATACAAAATAAAAAAGCCATTCGGAAGGGAATGGCTTTTGAAATTTAATGGATTATTTATTATTAAAAATCCAATTCATCCGGAATTTCTTCCGACGGAACGGTTTCATCACCTGCTTCCACATAATCATCACAATCTACTTGAATGGTTAAATCTTTTGGTGCTTCAAAATCGCTTGTAGAAATTCCCAAATCTTCATCGTCAATACAACTCCGCATGTACATGCCCCAAATTGGTAATGCCATAGCAGCGCCTTGACCATAAGTAATGGTTTTAAAGTGTGTAGCCCGATCTTCTGCACCAACCCAAACGCCTGTTACCAAATTTGGTACCATACCCATAAACCAACCATCACTTTGGTTTTGCGTAGTTCCTGTTTTTCCTGCTATCGGGTTTTTAAATTCATAAGGGTACCCTGTAATAATTTCGGGGTAAACACCAGTTTTAGGCATCCAAGTTCGTCTTAAACGCGCTCCAGAACCTACTCTAGTTACACCTTCCATTAATTTAACGGTTACATATGCGGTTTCTGCGCTAATAACATCGCGTGATTCTGGTGTAAATTGGTATAAAACGGTTCCGTTTTTATCTTCTATATGCGTTACCATAACCGGTTTGGTATAAACACCTTGATTAGCAAACGTTGAGTACGCTGCCACCATTTCATAAACGCTTAAATCTGCGGTTCCTAATCCTATGGAAGGAACTGCTGGAATATTTGATTCTACACCTAATTTTTCAACTAAATCTATAACAGGCTGCGGACCCACTTTATCCATTAAACGTGCCGTAATGGTATTTACTGAATTTGCTAAAGCGGCTTGAAGCGTTACTTCTCCGCCATAATTACCATCGGAATTTTTTGGTGTCCAAGGTTCTGGATTTCCAAATTTCAGAGCTTCAATAGTGATTTGCGATTGTGGCATTTTATAACAAGGTGATAAATGCAATTGATCTATAGCTGTAGCGTAAACAAACGGTTTGAACGTAGAACCTACTTGACGTTTACTTTGTTTAACATGATCATATTGAAAATGTCTATAATTCATACCACCAACCCATGCTTTTACATGACCGGTTAAAGGATCCATAGACATCATACCTGGATGCAAGAATTTCTTATAATAACGCATAGAATCCATGGGTTTCATAATGGTATCTATTTCGCCTTTCCATGAAAAAATAGACATGGCTGTTGGTTTATCAAAAGACGCTATAATTTCTTTATCGCTTTTTCCATCTTTTTTCATAACACGCCAACGCTCTGATTGGCGCATACCACGATTCATTAAGGATTCAATTTCATTTTTATCTAAATCTAAAAACGGTGCCGTTGGGTTGCGTTCTGGTGTGTTTTGATTATCAAATTCGGCCTGTAATCTTGGCATGTGTCTTTGAACAGCTTCTTCAGCATAGTTTTGCATGCGCGAATCAATTGTGGTGTATACTTTTAAACCATCGCCATATAAATTATATTTCTCACCGTCTGGTTTAGGATTGTTTCTAATCCAATCTTTCATAAAGCCATCTAAATATGCTCGGAAATAGGTAGCAATGCCATCCCTGTGTGATTGTGGCGAATAGCGTAAACCTAATTCTAACGCTTTTAATGAATCGCTAGTTTTTGTGTTAATATAATCATACTTTTCCATTTGATTTAAAACCACATTTCGGCGGTTTCTAGTTCCTATAGGATTTCTATGGTCACGTGGATTGTATAAGGATGAGTTTTTAAACATCCCGACCAACATAGCAGATTCTTTTATATCTAATTCATTCGGTTCCTTATCAAAATAAATGCTAGCTGCCGAACGAATTCCGTCAGCATTATTCCCAAAATCATAAATATTAAAATACATGGCAATAATTTCTTCTTTAGTATATTGACGTTCCAGCTTGATGGCTATTATCCATTCCTTAACTTTTTGGAGTACGCGTTCTGCAATATTTGAAGAGCCTTCGCCATGGAATAACTGTTTAGCCAATTGTTGAGAAATAGTACTGGCACCACCTCCGCTACCTAATTTTACCACAGCACGCAGTGTTCCACGTGCATCAACACCGGAATGCTCATAAAAACGCGCATCTTCGGTTGCTACTAGAGCATCTACTAAATGTTTTGGGAGTTCATCAAAACTCACCGGCGTCCGATTGTCATTGAAGTAAAATTTACCCAATGTTTTTCCATCTGAAGAAATAATTTCAGTGGCTAAATTTGTTTTGGGATTCTCCAAAACAGTATGATCTGGCAATGCACCAAAAACGCCCCATGACGCCAATAAAAACATTAATACAACAGCAGAAATGCCACCTAAAAATAACGTCCAAAACCAACGCACATATTTTTGAAACCCGTTGGACGTATTTGCTTGTTTTTTTGCTTGTTTCTTTTTTGCCATTGTATAAATACTAATTGATACTGGAATTTAATTTTTTGGTTCTATTGGGTGCTCAATTCTAAAGCCTACTTCTGTAATCCCTTCTAAATTTATAACGCCATTAACCTTGCCATTTTCACGCATGGCTTGTTGAATTTTTATTTGATAGTCGCCTGATTCACTAAAAACAACCCCTTCTTTATACCATAATTTGCTTTCTTTTACATCTGTAAAACCAGTACCTAAAAGTTCGCCATTAGGTTTTGCCATTCTATATTGCAAGGTATCCTTGATTACCTTTCCGTTTGGAAAATCCATTTCAACAATTAAATAGAGATTATTAAATGGGTAATCGTTATTATTACGCAAATTAACAAACAAGTTATACGGGTTAATAGAGTCTGGTGCTTGAAATTTAAATTGCACCACAGAGTCTTTATGCCATGTATTTGGAACCGATTTGTAGGTGTCGTAAACCCGGTTAGAATCGCATGAAGTTACTCCCAAAAACGCCATAACAGCTATTAACATCAAAAATTTATTTGGCATCATTGGAATCGTTCTTTTTACCTTGTGGCTTACGTCTTTTATTTGGCTTATTCGGTTTATTAGCACCTGCTTTAATATTCGTATTAGTGTCTTTATTTACCGTTTCTTTTCTAGGTTTAGGTCTATTTCTAGGCTTAGGCTTATTAGCTTTTGGTCTGTTTCCATCTTTGGCTTGTGCATCCTTATTGGTTGCTTTAGCTCTGTTTGGCGGTCTGTTTCCCTTTCGGTTATTACTTTTACGTTTTTTATTGTGTTTTGGACTATCAAAACGTGTTAAACTATCTTGTCCTACAACGTTTTCATATTCACTTTTAGTATCTTTTATTAATTCAACCGCATACTCTTCTAAACTTGCCGGCTTTTTCTTCTCTTTATTAAGCGCAATAATTTCATTGGCTTGAGCCGTTGTAATTAAATGCCAATTCATCCATTCACCTTCGTATGCATACCACATGTGACCTTTAAAAATATCTGTTTTTTGGCAAACAGCTGTCCCTTTTTCTGTATAGAGTTTTATTTCGGTTTTTGGAAAATCTTTAAGCGCATCCAAATAGGTATCCAATTCATAATTTAAACAGCATTTTAATTTACCACACTGCCCAGCAAGTTTTAACGGATTTAATGATAATTGCTGATACCGTGCAGCTGATGTACTTACCGAACGAAAATCTGTTAACCAGGTAGAACAACATAATTCCCGACCACAAGAACCTATACCTCCTAAACGCGAGGCTTCTTGACGGAAACCAACTTGTTTCATTTCAATACGGGTTTTGAACTCTTTGGCAAATAGTTTAATTAGCTCTCTAAAGTCCACACGCTCTTCTGCTGTATAGTAAAAAGTAGCCTTGCTACCATCACCTTGATATTCTATATCTGAAATTTTCATGTGTAATTTCAAATCGATAGCAAACTGACGTGCTTTCACTTTCATAGGCTCTTCTAAATCACGAGCATCAGACCAAATATCTATATCTTTTTGTGAAGCTTTTCGGTATATTTTGAAAAATTCCGGATCTGTTTCCGAAACTTTTTTACGTTTCATTTGTACACGTACTAATTCACCTGTTAACGTAACCATACCAATATCGTGACCATACTCCGCCTGGGTTGCCACAATATCCCCTATACTTAAAGTTAAATTTTCTGTATTTTTATAATAGTGTTTTCGTCCGTTTTTAAAACGAACCTCAACCCAATTAAATGGTTCTTGACCATTAGGTAGTGTCATATTTGCTAGCCAATCAAATACCGTTAATTTATTACAACTATCTGTGCCACAGGTACCATTGTTTTTACAACCTTTTGGTTGTCCATCTTTGCCTGTTGAGCAAGTGTTACAACTCATAATTTATATATATATAGATTCTGAAAACCTAAATGCCTTCAGAAGACGATTAATAATCCTTTTAAAGATGTAAAGATAAGATTATTTATTAAGTTAAATAATATATGATATATGCGGGTTTTAAAAATAATAAACTATCTTTATGTATTGATTGCTAGTTGTTTAAAATTTATTTTTTTAAATTAAAGCACATTATTAAGCTTTTGTTTTTTTTAATACTCCCCATTTCTTTTTTTTTAGATCGTACTATAAACCACTTAAAACTTTAATTATGAAATCTAATTTTACGTACGCCATTTTTATTAGTTTTTTAATATTCTCGTTTAACAAGACCTATTCTCAAGATTTTATGTCTGGAAAAGGAGATACTGAATTCATTTTTAATGAAGCTAAAATACCTTGTTTAACAGTCGCACAAAGAGAACAGATTAAAAGCCAATTACAGTATAATGTGAATGTATTAAAACAACAAAATAAATTAGCTTACAATGAAGCCCATAAAGTTGGTGGTCATGTATTGTTTGCATGGCCGCTGCAACAGGCACCTGCCTTTAATTACAATGATACGTGGGCCATTTCTGGATATGTAGATCACAATACAGCTTTCCCCAATCAATTATTAGACTATAATTGTGGAAGCATTACCTATGATACTGCTTCTGGTTATAATCATCAAGGTTTAGATATTTATTTGTGGCCATTTTCTTGGAAACAAATGGATGATTCTCAAACAGAAATTATTGCAGCTGCGGCTGGTCAAATTATAAATAAAGGCGATGGTCAGTTTGATAGAAGTTGTAATTTTAATAATAATACTTGGAACGCCGTTTATGTACAGCACAATGATGGAAGTATTGCTTGGTATGGCCATATGAAAAACGGCTCTGTGACTTCAAAAAATATTGGAGATATGGTTTCTGTTGGTGAGGTTCTTGGAACCGTAGGTAGTTCCGGTAACTCCACGGGTCCACATTTACATTTTGAAGTTTATACAGACAATAGCTACACACAACTTATAGACCCCTATTATGGCAATTGTAATAGTATGAATGTGGATTCTTGGTGGTTAAACCAAAAACCATATAGTAATCCAAACATTAATGCTGCCTTAACGCATACTGATAATCCTATTGTATTTCCAACTTGTCCAACCGCAGAAACAACTTATGAAAGCAACACGTTTGAACTAGGCGATACCATTTACTTAACGGCCTTTTTAAGAGATCAGGTAGCAGGAACCAATTTAAGCGTCCAGATTTTAAGACCTGATAACTCCTCCTTTTATAGTTCTTCCTTTAATACAACTACAACTAGTTCTTCTTGGTATTATTATTGGTATTTCAATTCTTTTGATGCCATTGGTGATTGGAAATGGCAAGTTACATACGAAGGGCAAACGGTAACACATTTGTTTACGATTCAAACGCTTGATATTGATGAAAATGAATTACAAACCGTTGCTGTTTATCCAAATCCAACGACAAGTAATATTTATATTTCTTCAGGAAATCAGATTATAACAAAAGTAAAAATAGTTGATATTCATGGTAAAATAATCAAAACTATAACTAATAACGTTGATGGTGTTACAACTGTAAATTTAGAGGATATTTCTAACGGGCTTTATTTTTTAAGCCTTGAAAGTACTACAAATCAGAAGAAAACTATCAAAGTTATAAAAGCGTAATTATGAATTAAATTCAATTTCATAATTCAACCGATTAGAAGCCGACTTTAATTCTGTTTTCGATTTAAAAATATTGCGAAACAAGAGCTTATTCCATCCAATTTTTTTGGAATAGCTATTAAAGCTTTCTTCCTGCCAATTAAAGCCTTCACGCCAAAATTTTTGTGGAGAAACATAGCAAAATGTATAATCGAAAATAAAGCTAGAATCGTTTATTTTATTGTGATTTGGTATGGTGTCAGACGCTAAAAGTGTTATATTATTAGCTTTACAACGCGCTTTAATTTGGTTAATAATTTTTGGGTAATCTGCTCTTAAAGTCTCTAAATCAAAATCGTTGTATTCGGTATTTCCAATTTTCTGAATCGGTCGAATTTGAAGTATATCAAAACTTTCGCCATTAAAATGCTCAAAGAAATCGGCTAATTCATAAAAATTATCCTTGTTGAAGGTGTAATTGATACGTACTTTAAACTCATAGTGTTTTTTCAATTTTTCGAAAGCCTTGAATGCTGCATGAAATTTTTCGTAGCTGGCCTTTTTCATAAAGTTTTCATAGCTTTCCTTATGAACACCATGAAGGGAAATGGTAAATTCATTTAAACCAGCCTTTATTAGTGCTTCAATTTTTTCTTCGTCTAATAAATTGGCATTCGTAGTAATAGAAATATATGGAACGTTGTAAGCTTTTCCTAGCGCTACCACCTTCACCAAGTCCTTATATAAAGTTGGTTCTGTTCCACAACCAATTTGAAGTTTTAAAGCACGTTTAAAAATAGTTTGGGCAACTTGCTCCAATTCAGCTTCTTTAAACTGACCTTTTAGCGTTTTTACGTAATCCGCATCCGTAAAATAGCACATTTTACAACGCAGATTGCAAGCCATAACGGGATCTAAATTTACAGCCAAGTAGCGTTGATTAAACGTATGCAACAAATAGAGGCCAAGAAATTTAATTCTGTGGCTTTTAATTTTTCTATTGAGTTGTAACAGTTTATAAATATTCATTACGGGATGTTAATCAATTATTTTTAACGCTTATAATCTTGACAGGACACGCTTTTGATGCATTTTCACACGCTTCCAAGATGCTAAAATCGTTTGATTTTAAAGTGAAAAAACCTTTCTTTTCTATAGCGTGCAACAATACTGTTTTCCCGTCTTTTTTGGACATCTGGAATTGGTTTGGTGCCATTTCCACACAGTAATTGCAGCCAATACATTTATGCCGTTGTAAGGTAATAATTACCATTAGGCTTCTACTTTATTTTCAACAATTTTATACAATTTATCTGAAGGTCTTATTCTAAAATCCATAGGAACAGTCACTAAATCACCTTTAGAACCTTTATCAGTCCTTGAATTGTTCACCATCAGTTCTGTTACTACCATTTCTTTAGCTCCAGTAGTTGGACCCGTAACTAAAATAGTATCTCCAACGGTTACATCAAAGGCTTCAATTTTAAATTCGCCTATTTTAGCTTTCGGGTAAAAATGTGTGCCTTTACCTATATACACCTTTTTTTGTGTAGCTTGAGACCCAGAACTATTGCTCCATTCGCCAAGTTTCTGACCTAAATAATAGCCACTCCAAAACCCACGATTGTAAACTTTTTCTAATTCCTGCATCCAGGAAATAACCTTTTCTTTGTTATATGTGTCATTTGCAACACTATCTATAGCATCACGATAACATTTAATAACTTTTGCTACATACTCTGGTGCACGTCCTCGACCTTCAATTTTCAAAACTTTAATTCCGGCGTCAACAATTTCATCAAGAAAATCTATAGTACACAAGTCCTTTGGAGACATAATGTACTCATTATCCAATTCCATTTCGAAACCTGTTTCTTGGTCTATAACGGTATATTTTTTTCGGCAATTTTGTTTGCAAGCTCCCCTGTTTGCTGAAGAATTATGCGAATGCAAACTCATATAGCATTTTCCAGAAACAGCCATACAAAGCGCGCCATGACCAAAAATTTCAATCTCTATTAATCTACCAGAAGGCCCTTTTATTTGCTCTTTTTCTATGTGTTCGGTTATTTTTTTTACTTGTCGCAAACTCAATTCACGACTCAACACCATGGTGTCTGCAAACATGGCATAAAATTTAACCGTTTCAATATTCGTGATGTTTAATTGGGTAGAAATATGCACTTCCATACCAAGCTCTCTAGCCGAAGAAATAACGGCCTGATCCATAGCAATAACTGCTGTAATATTAGCTTCCTTAGCTTGCTTTAATAAGGTTTTTACAATGGATAAATCGTGATCATAAATAATGGTATTTAACGTTAAGTAGGTTCTCACATTTTTGGCCTCACAACGTTTAGCTATTTCGGGTAAATCGGCAATGGTAAAATTAACCGTTGCACGAGCTCTCATATTTAACTGTTCTACACCAAAATAAACGGAATTGGCCCCATTATCTAAAGCAGCTTGAAGTGATTCAAAATTCCCTGCAGGTGCCATTAATTCTATATGCTGCATAATCATGAAATTTTAGGAATTAGAATTCTTGAAATTTTCAAAAATGTTACGCAGGTCTTTTTTATACGGCAAGTGATCGGCTCGTCCCTTTTTAAAGATATCGTTGCTATTACCCTGTCCTTTACGCAAGGCTTTTTGCTCTTCGAAAGATAATTGAATAATTTCCTGACAGGTTGTAGAACAGCAGTTTTCCATTTTTTCCTTACAAGACTCACACTGAATAAAAAGTAAATGACACGCCTCATTGGCACAATTGGTGTGCAAATCAGCAGGCTCACCACATTGGTGACATTGTGCAATAACATCGTCTGAAATTCTTTCAGAACGACGCTCATCAAATACAAAATTCTTGCCTATAAATTTATTCTCTAATCCTTTTGCTTCCACTTGGCGCACATAATTAATGATACCACCTTCCAATTGATACACATTTTTAAACCCCTTATGTTTGTAATACGCACTCGCTTTTTCACAACGAATCCCACCTGTGCAATACATAACCAATTTTTTATCTTCTTTATGGTCTCGTAAATCCGCTTCAATAATATCTAAAGACTCCCGAAAGGTATCCACATCTGGTTTTACGGCATTTATAAAATGACCTATTTCACTTTCATAATGATTTCGCATATCTACCAAAACCACGTTTGGATCGTCAATAAGTTGATTGAATTCTTCGGCTTCAACGTGAATGCCTTTATTGGTTACATCAAACGTATCATCGTTTAAACCATCGGCTACAATTTTATCACGCACTTTCACTTTTAGTTTTAAGAATGAAAAATTATCGTGTTCAATAGCAATATTTAATCGCACATTTTCCAGAAATGATATGGTGTCCAAATGATTTTTAAACAGCGTGAAATTATCTGCTGGCACGGAAAGTTGAGCGTTTATGCCTTCATGAGCCACATATATACGTCCTAAAACGTCTAGGTTATTCCAGTTTAGAAATAAGTGATCTCTAAATGCGTTTGGATTGTCAATTTTCGCGTATTTATAGAAAGAAATAGTCAAGCGTTCTTTTCCCGCTTGCTCAATAAGTTCAGTTCTTTCTTTGGCGCTTAAGGTATTGTACAGTTGCATGCTATACTAATGTTTAAGGTTAAAGAATATTTTAGCTGCAAATGTACTATTTTTTGTGCAAATCTGATTTTTCATCAAACAAAAAGCACTTTATAATGATTTATAAAGTGCTTTAAGTAGACTAACTCGTTATTACTATTTTTTTTAATTCAAAAAAATAACAATCCGAGCTAACCTCCATCGGCTTTGCAGCTTCCGTTTATAACTACGGTTACTGAAACGCCTAATTCTCCTATTAATAATATTTTTCTAATAAATCTCATAGCAAAAGTTTCCCAGCTTTATTAAGTAGATGCAAAAACAACAAAAAGGTTGCGTCATAAAATTGTAAAGTGAAAAAAGAGTGGTATTTTAGCAACACTTTTACAAGATAAAATATACAGAAATGAGCAACGAAAAAGACGCAAAATTAAAAGCGCTACAACTTACTTTAGACAAACTAGATAAGGCTTACGGCAAAGGAACGGTAATGAAAATGAGTGATCAAGCTGTTGTTGATGTCGACGCTATTCCTTCGGGGTCTTTAGGATTAGATATTGCACTAGGTGTTAATGGCTATCCAAGAGGTCGTGTTATAGAAATATATGGTCCAGAATCTTCTGGTAAAACAACGTTAACCTTACATGCTATTGCTGAAGCTCAAAAAGCTGGTGGAATTGCTGCTTTTATTGATGCAGAACATGCTTTTGATAGAACTTACGCTGAAAAATTAGGAGTAGATATTGATAACTTAATTATTTCGCAACCTGATAATGGTGAACAAGCATTAGAGATTGCCGATAATTTAATTCGTTCTGGTGCTATTGACATTGTCGTTGTTGACTCGGTAGCTGCTTTAACACCAAAAAGTGAAATTGAAGGTGAAATGGGCGATTCTAAAATGGGATTACATGCTAGATTAATGTCTCAAGCCTTACGTAAACTAACAGCCTCTATTAGCAAAACCAATTGTACGGTAATTTTCATTAACCAATTACGTGAAAAAATTGGGGTTATGTTTGGAAACCCAGAAACAACAACAGGTGGTAATGCATTAAAATTTTATGCTTCGGTACGTTTAGATATTAGACGTTCAACACAAATAAAAGACACAGACGGAAATGTGCAAGGAAATAAAACCAGAGTTAAAGTGGTTAAAAATAAAGTTGCACCACCTTTTAGATTAGCTGAATTTGATATTATGTATGGGGAAGGTATTTCCAAAGTAGGTGAAATATTGGATATTGCTGTAGAATTTGATGTTATTAAAAAAGCAGGATCGTGGTTTAGTTATGGCGACACCAAATTAGGACAAGGTCGTGATGCGGTTAAAGCGCTTATTAAGGACAATCCAGAACTCATGGATGAGTTAGAAGTGAAAATAAAAGAGCTTATAAAATCAGCTTAAATTTTAAAAAAATCCCAATCTATTTGGGATTTTTTTATATCCCAACGCAACCTTTTGTGTTTTAGTGCATCTATATAATGAAACACACTATTTAAGGTTTGCCTCGAATTATGAAAAAATTGTTTGTTTGCCTGTTTGCCCTTGCATCATTAGCCTGTAGTGTTAATGATGAAGATATCCAGGCAAGCACTGTAATCATGTTACCAGTAGAAAGTGCTATTGTTCCAGATGAATTTGTTGGTGGTCAAGAATATGAAATCTTCATAACCTACAAACGGCCAACAGAATGTCATGTTTTTAAAGACATTTATTCTCAAACACAATCAGATGGATTGATGATAGCCATAATGTCTACCGTATTTAATGAAAATAATGATTGTCCACCAAGTAACGAAACGGTAGAAAAATCATTTAAATTCAAACCGAGTAGAGATGAAAATACGTATGTATTTAAATTTTGGCATGGTAGCAATGGATCAGGAGAAGATGAATTTATCATTTTTGAAGTTCCAGTAGTCGATTAATTAATGTTTAACTAAATGTGTTTCATGTGAGTTTAAACCAACTCATACAAAAATGTAGTAATCATGATACTCAAGCACAAAGCGAATTATATCAGCTCTTTTCGAGCAAATTGTTTTCGGTTTGTTTAAAGTATTCAAGAAATTACGCCGAAGCGGAAGATAATCTGCAGGACGCGTTTTTGACTATTTTTAAAAAAATTAGTCAGTTTAATAATAAAGGTTCTTTTGAAGGTTGGTTGAAACGCATTGCTATTAATACGGCGTTACAACGCTATAGAGGTCAAGGCGTTTTTGAAATAATACATGAAGATTTCATTGCAGATGAAGATATAGAAATTGATGATGAAGACATTTCTCTTGATTTTTTGCTAAAAATTATTCAAGAATTACCAGACCGATATAGATTGGTTTTTAACATGTATGTGTTGGATGGTTATTCGCATAAAGAAATAGCTGATTTATTGCGCATTACAGATGGCACATCAAAATCGAATTTGGCTAGAGCACGAAAAATATTAAAAGATAAAATTGAAGCATATAAAGCGGGTTTTAACGCGCAATCATTATAATGAGTAGTAAAAAACACATAGATAGAATTTTTCAAGAATCTTTTAAGGATTTTGAGGCGAAGCCCAATCCTGAATTGTGGTCTAAAATTCAAAACGAGTTACCATTAAAAACGGAAAAGCCTAAAACAGCTTTCCCTATCTGGATGCGTATAACTAGTGCTGCAGCTGTGTTAGTTTTACTGGTAACTATTGGTTCTGTAATTTTTACTGCCACAAATAACCCGGTTTCTACAGATGAAAATATTGTAGATACTCAAACACGATCAAGTGATGGTATTTTAAATTCTAATAAAACGCCTAATATTTCTGAAGAAAATTCAACAAACAAAAACAATATAGTTGTTGATGATCCGAAAGAAACTTCAAATAAGGCCTCAAAATTTAACAATGAAAGCATTGCGAATACAGACATAGATAGTAATGGTAATCCAATAGCTAGTGAAAATTCTGGAGAGGATTCTATTACAAATTCTGACAAATTAAATAATGCAATTGCAGCCTCAAGCAGAAATACAGCCGTTGCCAACTCTGAAAATAGAAATAATAAAAAAGCTAGTCATACCAATAGTAATTACGCTACGAATCCTAATACAATTAATAATAATAGTTTTAAAACTCAAAATACCAAGATTATTAATAAGGGAATTGTTACTCAAGATACCGCATCAAATCATAACACAAAAGGATTGGTAAACCAATCTAATACCACAAGTAACAATGTTAAACCAAATAATACGATTGAAGCTACAAATAATGTTGTGGTTCAAGAATCTCAAGCTTCAAAAAACGCAATTAATACTTCAGTAAACAGAACAGGTATTGCAGCAAATTCAGTTTCAAAAAATAGTTCTAAAACTGATGCTATTTCTGCGAACAAAACCATAAATAACAGTATTAAAACACCACAAAATAATAACAATAATACGGTAGCTTCAACTATCAACAGCGCGAACCAAAGTAATAAAACGGCATCTGATGTTCAGCGTGCCGTTTCTACTTCGGAAACCGATAATGTGTTGAAAGAAACAAGCGCGCAAAATGCTATTGCTTGGAATGCTAAGACAAGCAACACACCTCAAAATGAAAAAGAAAAAGAGGAAAACTTAATGGTTGGTGATTCGCTAGTTAGTGAATCACCTTCAATTGAGGAAGCTATTGCTCAAGCCGAAGAAACTAGTGAAAAGGAAGAAGATGGAAAACTAGTAAATAGGTGGCAAGTTCAAGCAAACATTGCACCTGTTTACTACAATTCGTTAGGTAAAGGCTCGCATATTGATGACGAATTTGTATCCAATTCTAAAAGTGGTGAAACCAATACCAGTTATGGTGTAAATGTAAGTTATGCCATTAGTAAAAAATTAGCAATTCGCTCCGGAATTAGCTCCTTAAATTTAAGTTACGACACGGATAATGTTATACTATATGAATCTCCAACAACCAATACGCCAAATAATACAAATCCGCTGCGCAACATTAATTTGGCACCTGAAAGCCAAACGTTGAGTGCCTTTAGTGGTGATAATTTAGGGTTTCAGCAAATTAATAATGAATTGTACAATGCTGCTATTAGTCAACGTTTAAGCTATTATGAAGTTCCTGTAGAATTGGAATATAAATTAGTTAATAACCGCTTTGGTGTTAATATTATTGGTGGGATGAGTACCTTCTTTTTAAATGATAACGAAGTGTATTCAGAATTTGAAGAGTATAAAACCTATATAGGTGAATCAAGTAACGTAAACAGTGTGAGTTTTAGTACCAATCTAGGAATTGGGTTGAATTATAAATTTACGGATAAACTTCTATTTAATTTTGAACCAACCTTTAAATACCAATTAAATGGTTTTGAAAATACATCTGGTGATTTCAGACCTTACATTATAGGTGTTTATACAGGTTTTAGTTACAAGTTTTAATTTTAGTTGGTTAGATTGATGCTGTTTTTAAGAAATTGAAATAGCATGATAAGTAAAAAAGCTATTCTGTGCCAAGAGTAGCTTTTTTTGTTTTAATAGGATTGTAAAGCGTTAAGAATAAGTGAGCGCGTTTCTTTATTAAGGTCTTTAGTATCGGCAACATGTAAGCCATCAGTTGGTATAAAAGGAAATCCAATGGCGCGCATTTTACCCGGACTTCCGCTAAAAAAAGTAAAGGGAAACCGTTTCTTATTATCTAAAAACACTAAAGGAACTATAGGAATTTGATGATTAATAGCTAACCTGAAAGCACCATCTTTAAAGTCGTCTAAAATTACATCCTCAGCTGGCACACCACCCTCTGGAAAGATACAAATACTCAATCCTTGTTTTAAACGACGCTGCGCTCTTAAAAATACGGCTTTTCTGCTTTTTTCAGAACTTCTATCTACCAGAATACAGGTACGCTTATAAAAGAAACCGAATAACGGAATTTTAGCCAGTTCTTTCTTACCAACAAATACAAACGGATTTTTGGACACTACTAACATGAGCATAATATCAGCCATAGAGGTGTGATTGGCAATAAACATATAACTAGCTTTTCGTTTTGGCTTTTCGGCTAAAGAAATGTGTGTGTTAAATCCCATGCCTATTAAAATAAATCGTGCCCAAAGTCGCGCTAATCTGTAAAAATAAGGATACCAAGATTCTTTAAGTATGGAAACTAATAATAAAGGTAACAAGATGATAATAGGTACTGCCACAAGTACATAAAACCAAATGCGATAAAATACCCAGAAAATATATTTAAAAACCGTCATGGAGACCAAAACTACTTAAATAAATTGAGCTTTTGTACTAAAAAAATTACCTTTGACATATTAAAACAAATTTGAACTTAAAACAAGATTCCCATTTCCATGGGAAATGAGCATGGCAAGAATACTAACAGGCATACAAAGCACAGGAACACCGCATTTAGGTAATATTTTAGGCGCTATTTTACCAGCAATAAACATGGCAAATAAACCAGAAAACGATTCGTTTTTGTTTATAGCTAATTTACATACTCTAACCCAGATTAAAGATGCTGAACTATTAAGACACAATACCTACTCTACGGCTGCAACCTGGTTGGCTTTTGGTTTAGATATTGAAAAAACCGTGTTTTATAGACAGAGTGATGTACCTCAAGTGACTGAATTGTCATGGTATTTAAGCTGTTTCTTTCCGTTTCAGCGTTTAACGTTAGCGCATAGTTTTAAGGACAAAGCCGACAGACTAGAAGATGTAAATGCAGGGTTATTTAACTACCCTATGCTAATGGCTGCGGATATTTTAGCTTATGATGCTGAAATTATTCCTGTAGGAAAAGATCAAATGCAACACATAGAAATCACACGTGATGTGGCTTCGCGTTTTCATGCGCAAATGGGAGAAACATTTGTGTTACCAACCGGAAAAGTTGCAGACAACACCATGTTAATTCCTGGAACAGATGGTGAAAAGATGAGTAAAAGTCGCGGGAATTTTATCAATATTTTTCTAGATGATAAAAAACTCCGTAAGCAAATCATGTCCATCCAAACAGATAGTACCGCTCTCGAGGACCCTAAAGATTGGGCAACTTGTAACTGTTTTGCACTATATAATTTATTAGCTTCTGATGATGAGATTACTGCTATGAAATCCAATTACGAAGCGGGCAATTATGGTTATGGTCACGCCAAGCAATCCTTATTTGAACTGATTGTTGAAAAATTTGCAGAACCACGTGAACGTTATAACCATTATATGAATAACCTCCACGAAATTGATGACGCTTTAAAAGTTGGTGCTGAAAAAGCGAGTCAAGTAGCAAACGCCGTTATTGCACGTGTTAGAGGGAAGGTTGGGTATTAAAAATGATTTGGCACCTAGAAAGGTTTGGCCTTAACAATATGGGATTCCTGCCTTCGCAGGAATTTGTTAGATAATCTCAAATAACTTTCCCGGTAAAGGCCTTACCACTCCTTTTAATTCCATGTTAAGCAATAGGCTGGCTACTCTATATGTGGGCATTTGACAATCGATAGCAATACTATCTAATTCTTCTTTAGATTTCGTTTGTAGGTAATTATAAATTTTCTGCTCGTCTGGTTCCAACTCAACAAACAACTGTTTTTGAATGGTTGGTTTTTGCTTGGTTTCCAATTCCCAATTCAACATATACGGAATATCCAACGGATTTGATAACAAATGTGCTTTCTGAAATTTTATGAGATTATTACAACCGACACTTTGGCTATCCGTTGTGCGTCCTGGAACAGCAAAAACATCGCGATTATAAGAATTGGCAATATCAGCTGTTACCAAACTACCTCCTTTTTCGGCCGATTCTATAACTATAGTTGCCTGACTCACACCAGCAATTACCCGATTTCGTTTTAAAAAATTATTTCTATCAAACGGATCCGAACTCCAAAAATCAGTAAAAAACCCGCCATTTTTCTCGACATCTACCATATACTTTTTATGTGTTTTTGGATAAATCTGATTTAAGCCATGAGCCAAACATCCTATGGTTTGCAAACCGTGTTTTATAGCTGCTTTTTGTGCCGTAATATCCGTTCCGTAGGCGAAACCGGAAACTATAACGGGATTAAAAGGTACGAGTTCTTCAATTAACTTATTGCAAAAGGCAATCCCAGAAGTCGTAATTTTTCTGGCACCAACAATACTAATAATACGTTGGTTTTCTAAACTCACATTTCCCACTTGGAATAACAAAATAGGACTATCTATACATTGTTTTAATAATTGCGGATAGTTTTCATCCATAAAATACAAACATTGAATATTGCTTTCAGTAATAAACTGCATTTCCGCTTCGGCAGCTTTAAAATGACTTGTATTAAATAAATCCCGAATTACATGGGTGCCAATCCCATCAATTTGAAGGAGATGGTGTTTTTTCTCTTTAAAAATAGCTTCCACTGAACCACAATGATTAATGAGCTTTTTAGCCGTAATATCACCTATAAACGGGACATGTTGCAGTGCCAAAATATGTAATAAGCGATTATCGGTCATGGTAGTCATTTGATTTTCAACTTACAAGTAAAGAAATTTTCAGATGTTAATAAATTGTTAGCAAGATTTTTTGTTCATATTCAAAAATTCCTAACTTTGTTTCTATGCAATTAGAACCTTACATAAGCGATTTACTTTACCGTTACGAATGTGTGACTGTCCCTGAATTTGGCTCGTTTTTAACACGAAGAACGTCTGCAACAATTCATGAAACAACACATGCTTTTTATCCACCAAAAAAGGTGTTATCTTTTAATGAGCAAATTCAAGAAAATGATGGCTTATTAGCACGTTATATTGCTGATGTTGAGAAAATCCCGTACGAAGAAGCTTCTAAAAAAATTAAAAAACGCGTAAAATACTTAAAATCCTATTTAGTTGAAGGTGAAACTATTGCTTTTGAAAACATTGGTAGTTTATCATTAAACAACGAAGGAAAAATGTTATTTGAACCATCCTATAGTTTTAACTATTTAACAGATGCGTTTGGTTTATCTCAATTTACTTCTCCTGAAGTTACGCGTGAAACTTATAAAGAAACGGTAGAAGCTATTGAAAAAGTAGTACCTATTGCTGTAACAACACAAAGGCGACAATCTCGTGGCTATTTAAAATATGCTGCTGTTGGTTTAATTGCTTTAACTATTGGTGGTTTTGCAGCTTCTAATTATTATGTGAATCAGATTGAAACACATAATCAATTAGCACAAGAGGAAGCCAACACCCAATTGGAAAATAAAATTCAAGAAGCGACATTTGTCATTAATAATCCATTGCCGGCTGTTACACTTAACGTGAAAAAGCAGTATGGTAATTATCATATTATTGCTGGTGCTTTCCGTGTGGAAGAAAACAGCGATAAAAAGGTGGATCAACTGAAAGACTTGGGTTATGCAGCTCGTAAAATAGGCACCAATAAATACGGTTTACACGAAGTGGTTTATGCAAGTTATGAAGACCGTTTAGAAGCGCTTCAAGCCTTACGTGACGTTAAAAAAACGCATAATAAAGATGCTTGGTTGTTGGTAAAAGCCATTGAGGAGTAGTTTTTTTTCGGTCTCGTTCTCGATACATTCATTTTGAGCTATGCTCAAATGAACACTCGAACTGACGAGCAATCATTAAACCAAATACCCATAATTAAAAAGAAACGTCACTTCGAGTGATTTCGAGGAACGATAAATTGTATCGAGAAGCCAAGTACTTAAATGTGAAACTATCATACGTCTACATATTACATTGTGCTGACGACTCCTATTACACAGGTGTTACTTCCAATATAGAAAAACGCTTTTTAGAACATCAAACAGGCAAACATCTTGATAGCTATACTTTTAAAAGACGACCGTTGACGCTCGTTTTTTATGCAGAATTCACAGATATTCGATTAGCCATTCAAAGTGAAAAGCAAATTAAAAAATGGTCACGCGTAAAGAAAGAAGCCTTAATAAACGGTGAATTTGAAAAACTACCGAATTTAGCTAGAAAGAAATTTAATTGAGTTGTCGTTCTCGATACTTTCATTTTTGAGCCGTGCTCAAATGAACACGCGAACTGACGTAGCCTTCTAACTAAAACAATCATAATTAAACTATCCGTCACTTCGAGTGATTTCGAGGAACGAGAAATTGTATCGAGAAGAACGTTACTTCAAGTGTCACGACTTTTTTGTTGTGATGTATCGAGAAGATACAAAATTGGTAGTACCTTTGCAGCGCATTTAAAAAATGACCGCATGACACCGAAAACACCAGAACAATCCAAAACCATTATGACCGACTTGGTACTACCAAGCGAAACCAATCCACTTAATAATTTATTTGGAGGCGAACTATTAGCCCGTATGGATCGAGCAGCTAGTATTGCTGCCAGACGTCATAGTCGCCGAATTGTGGTTACCGCTTCTGTAAACCATGTGGCTTTTAACCGTTCGGTTCCTTTAGGAAGTGTTGTAACCGTAGAAGCTAAAGTATCACGCGCATTTAAAACCTCTATGGAGGTGTTCTTGGACGTTTGGATTGAAGACCGTGAATCTGGCATACGCGATAAAGCAAACGAAGCAATTTACACCTTTGTAGCTGTTGATGAAACCGGACGACCAATTCAAGTACCAGAAATTGAACCTGAAACCAAATTAGAAAAAGAACGCTACGCAGCAGCCTTAAGACGTAAACAATTGAGTTTGGTTTTAGCTGGAAAAATGAAACCGAATGATGCTACGGAATTGAAGGCGTTGTTTGAGTAGTAAGTTCTTGAGTTATTCGTGATACGTGTAGGTTACCTCAACTGATAAATTACCGTCCGCATATTCTTTTGATGTTAGGGGATAACCTGCTTCATTATACGTATATTCAATATTGACTTCACTAGTTGAAAATCCATTTGAACGAGTACTTCTTGTAATGTTATTAAAGTTATGCCCTACAATTTTGTTCATTTCCTGATTTTCAAATGGCGTTTTTAGAGGATTATTGTAGGAATCATATTCAAAAGTATAATCTATAATTTCTGTTCCAAAATCACGTTCGTCATGTCTACTTTCAATATTACCATTTGTATCAAATGAGAAAATAGATATAGAAGATTCTTCATTATCTGCATTGAAAAAGCGTCTATCTATTAATTGATTTTCATCATTATAATTATAAAGTGTACGTAAAATATTACCGCCAGCTGTATGTCTCATGGAAGAAGAAATTAATCCATTAGTAAAGTTAAATTCCGTATATTCAGATCTATTATCAACGGCAATTGTAACCTTCCAAATTTGTCCTTCAGAATTATAAGCATATGTATTAGTAGCCTGTAGATATTGTGAACCACTCCACCCTTCTTCAAGTGAGCGTTCAACTTTCCCAGCAGTATTGAAGTAATACGTAGTGCTAGAATGAAAATCTTCATTTGGACGAGAAATTTCTATTTTTATTAAAGCGCCACTTGGTGCATTGTCTTGAGATGAATTATCTGCAACCGAATCATCACTACTACAGCCTGTGAATAGAATAAAAATGGCAATTATTAGAAATTTTTTCATGTTATAAATTTGGAACAATATAATAAATATAGATTTAAAAGGGTTTTTAAAAATAATTTAAGTACGCTAAACTCTATTATCTAATTTGAGATCCCTTTTTTCCAAGGGATTATTTTACATCCTATAAATCCATTCCGCAGGATTTACTGTTTTTGTTTCTTTAAAAACACTAAAACTCAAAATGGTTTCGCCGTTGGCTGGATTAGTAAATACTTCGCCAACGGGTTGCTTGGTGCTTACCTTATCGCCCTTTTTTACATATATTTTTGCCATATTAGAATAGGCTGTAATATAATTACCATGTTGGATTAATAAGGTTGGGTTTCCGTTTTTGGAGGAGATAACACGCAACACTTCGCCATTAAAAACAGCCCGTACTTGGGCATTTTTTTCGGTAGCAATACGGACGCCTGTACTTTGTATCATAACACTTGGCACCAATGGAGACGGTTGTTTTCCATAACGGACTTTAACAACCCCTTTTTCAACAGGCCATAATAATTTACCTTTATTAGAAACAAAATCTTTGGCTAAAGCTGCTGCTTCTGGTGTTAAGGCAAAACCACTAGATGCGGTTGTTGTTTTCCCCGCTTTTTTGTTGGATGCTGCAATAGCTTCGCGAATAATTTTTTCTATCTCACGATCAATTTGATCGGCTTCACGTTGCTTTTTCTTTATTTGAGCGGTATAATTCGTTAAATTTTTAGTTATAGAAGCCATTAACTCCCTATGCTGAACAAGCTCCTTTTCTAGTTCACGCTGTGCAACGCGGTTTTCTTCAATCAGCTTTTGTTTGTCCGCTTTTTGCCTTAATAAATCGGTGTTGGTTTCTTGAAGTTCTGCTGTTTTGGCTTTTATAGATTCGCCTTGCTCCTTCTGGTAATTGGCATACTGATTTAAATATTGAACACGTTTATAGGCTTGCTTGAAATTAGTGGACGATAATAAAAACATCACGCGACTTTGCTCACTTTTGCTTTTGTACGATGTTTCAATCATTTTGGCATAACTGGCTTTTAGTGTTTCCAATTCATCCCGTAATTCGGTAATTTTATTTTGATTGTCGTTTATTTCTCGCGTTAATAAATTGGCTTGCTGATTGGTAACCTGAATGAGATTTTTACGCACATTTACGCGGTAATTCACATCTTCAATCAACGATATTTGCGATTTCTGTTTGGTTTTATCCTTAAACAGTAACTCGTTAATTTGTTTAATTTCGGTACGTAAAGCTTGCCTGCGCTCTTCTAATTCCTGTTGCTTTTTACTTTGCGAAAAGCCTAAAACAGACATCAAAAGAAATCCTAATACTAGAGAATATGTTTGCGTTGGTTTTATCATGATTACTTTAAGTCAATTTTATCAAATCCTGAAGGAATTTTAAACGGAAATCGTACTTCTTCATTCAAACTAACCGATTTTATTTCCAATTCAATGATGGTTTCATCGTCACCTTCCAAAGCTATTATTTTTAATTGTTCTGGTAAACTTTGTTTATCAATAATTTGATAATTCAAATAATCGACTTGCAAAAATCGGGATTCACTTGGTTGTTGCAACTGTTGGGAATTCATCTTAAAATGAGATGCATTAACAATATAAAATAACTCGAAAAGCGCTATTTGTTCGTTGGGTTGAAACAAATACGCGTCTTCATAAATAGACATGTTATAGTTGTTTTTATCTAAATTGAAAATGGCATTACCTAAGAGTAAATTCTGGACTTTATGGTAATCCAATTCCGTACCTAACAAATCACTTAAATAACTAAAATCGCCATCAAAATACGTATTATCCAGTTTGTTATAAAACTGCACTTTTTCTGGCGTTATCATCACTCGAATTAAGTTTAAAGCCGAATTTATCCAAATGGTTTTATCCGCTTCCATACGCAAATTTACCGTATGTGTTTGTGACTTGGTGCCTTCCGTATAAACCACACGAACTTTGGCTTGCATGGTTTTAAAATCAGGTGTACTTTTTTGATGTGCTTTTAAAACATCTTTTTTGGAAAGTGTTAAATTGGCTTCACCAGACGTTAGTGTGGCGGTTGACTTACAACTCATAACCACCAAAAATAAGAGCGTTACGAGCCATGAAATATGACGTGTTTTATTCATTAATTGGAGGACTCTAGTTGTTGGGCTTTATCTATAAACGTTTTTGCCTTGTTTGTATTGTTTAATTGGGTGTGTGCTATGCTTAATTGTTTGTAGAAATCGGCTTGCATTTTGGTGTCATCAATAATATAATCTAGACCCATTTCTAACGTTTCTATGGCTTCTTTTGGTTTTTTAAGTTCGTTTAAGGCCACACCATTAACCAAATAGAAAATAGGTTGCGATGGATATTTATTTAATGCCGAAGCACTCATTGTTTGCGCTTTTTCGTAGTCTTTTAAATCTATGTGAAGCAATAAAATATTTCTGGTAATCCCAAAGTTATCAGAATCTTTTTCCAATGCTTTTTGGTAATACGATAAGGCTTTGTCTTTATCCCCTTTTTTAAGATAATATTGCGCAACTTCCAATGAGGATGTTCCTTTTTTATCTTCGGTAACAAGAGCTGTAGCTTCAATTAAATCGGCTTCATATTCTGGATTTTCAGAAACAAAATTTACAAAATCTGATAACACCATCATTTTTGCTTCCGGTTTTATTTGTGGACTTTGAATAACTATTTTCATAGACGCAATTGCTTCTTCTGCATTGTTTTCTTCGACATAAAACTTGTACAGTGCCAAATGTGCTAATTGCGAATTGGGTTTAACTTCTAATAGTTTTTTAGCGGTTTCGAAGGCTTTATCTTTTTCGTTATTTTCACTATAGCGATAAATTAACGCTAGATAATTGGTTTCGTCATCTGGATTACCTTCCACACGATCTTCCAAATTCTCTATTTGTTCTTCTTTTTTACCGGTAATTTCATAAATCTGATTTCTTATGACATCTCGTGTCATGGAAATGCCAAGTTCGGCATCCATTTCATCCAAGACTTTTAACGCATTTTTATAGTTTTTGGTTTTAACGTAAAGGGTTGCTAAATCTTCTTTATAATCTGGATGATATTGCACCAGTTGCTTCACGACTTTTATGGCTTTGTCATAATCGTCTTGTTGGGCGTACACTTCATAAAGTTCATCCAAATACCACTCGTTATCGGGTTCCATTTTAACGGCATCTTTAAGCGCATCTTCTGCAGCGCCAAAATTTTTAAGCTTGTTATAATTTTTTCCTAACTCGTAATAGTAAACGGATTTAGAATCGTCTAATTCAATACACTTAAGTAGCGCTTTTGCCGCCCGATCATAGTTTTCAATCCCTTTTTGTTTTAAGGCCTCAAAGAAATACTCTTGCTGTAAATCTTCTACATCACCTAAATCATCTTGATTGATTTTATTATAATCTATTTGCGCATAGTTTGTCTGCGGTATGCATAACATTCCGAAGAAAAAGAAAACTATTTTTAACTTTTGTTTCATTTGTGAGATTCTTCACGATGTTCAGAATGACAATTCAAAATTTACTCCAAAACCGAATAATCACCGATACTTATTTTGCTGAATTCGCCATTAAAAGTTACATGATTTCCAATCATAGCTTCGTCTAAATTAGCATTTTTTATAGAGGTATGATTCTGAATTAAGCTATTTTTAACGGTTGATGCTTCAATAGTACAATTATTTCCAATAGATACATTTGGGCCAATAGTAGAATCCTTAAGCACAACATTTTCACCAATAAAACAAGGTTGAATGATTTTAGAGTTTTGAATTTTTAAATCAGATGCTATTAATTCCTCGCCATCTTTTTCTAAAAATCCTAGCATGCGTGCGTTTGTTTCAACGGTAACAGCTTTATTTCCGCAGTCCATCCACTCCTCCACTTGACCTGTTTTAAAGACTTTTCCATCTGCCATCATACGTTTAATACCATCGTTAATTTGATATTCGCCACCATTAACAATATTATTATCTAACACGAATTGCAAGGCTTCTTTTAAAACGCTGACTTCTTTAAAGTAGTATATGCCAATAACGGCTAAATCGCTCACAAAGAACTTTGGTTTTTCAACCAGTTCAACGATTTCTTTATTATCATTCAGTTTTACAACGCCAAAGGCTTCAGGTTTATCTACTTTTTTAACCCAAATAACCGAATCTGCTTCTTGATCTAGTTTAAAATCGGCACGAATTAAGGTATCAGCATAAGCAATAACGGTTGGTCCCGATAAGGAGTCTTTAGCACACATAATGGCATGACCTGTCCCTAACGGTTCATCTTGACGGTAAATAGATGCTTTGGCGCCTAAAGAGGCTGCTAAAGCTTTTAAACTACTTACAACATCATCACCAAACCATGCAGCATCGCCTAATACAAAGGCAATTTCTTCAACGGGTTGATTTAAAACTTTTACAATATCTTTTACCAATCTGTGAACAATAGGTTCACCAGCAACGGGTATTAATGGTTTTGGTACTGTTAAACTATGTGGCCGCAAACGAGAACCTCGTCCTGCCATGGGTACTATTATTTTCATAATTAAGCCACGCCTTGTACGTGGTATCTTTTTATGGTTACACTTAATTTCTATAAGAATTATAGTTCAAATTCCAGTTGTCATTTAAATCTGGCCAACTTGGATTCATTTCTTTAATTAATTTTATTTTCCACTCTCTTTTCCATTTTTTGAATCGTTTTTCTCGTATTCCTACTTCACTTCCATTTTCAAACTCTTCAAAATAAAACAGTTTATCACAATTAAATCTTGCAGTAAACAATTTTAGATAATTTTTAATTTAAGCTCTTTTACGCTTTCTTCAATATTATCAACTATACCAATATACAAAACACCATTTGGTTTGGTTGTGATGATGGAGACTGTCCAATTTTTTATAATTATCGAATAAGAGATTCCTGCTTTCGCAAGAATTTGTTATTTCACTCCTGTACTCCCAAAACCACCTGACCCTCTATCGGTTTCAGATAGTTCATCAACGGTCATCCATTCGGCACGTTCGTGTTTGGCAATAACTAATTGCGCAATACGTTCGCCATTTTCTATGGTAAAATCTTCATTTGATAGGTTAACCAAAATAACACCAATTTCGCCTCTATAGTCGGCATCAATTGTTCCAGGCGCATTTAAAACCGTAATTCCTTTTTTTGCAGCTAACCCACTTCGTGGTCTTACCTGCGCTTCAATACCAACTGGTAATTCTATAAAAAGGCCAGTGCCAACAATGCTTCGTTCTAAAGGCTTTAAAACTCTAGATTCTGATAAATTGGCTCGTAAATCCATTCCTGCTGATGCTATGGTTTCATAATGTGGTAAGGCGTGATTGGATTTGTTAATGATTTTAATTGTCATATTATGATTTTAATAATTGTTTGATATCTTTTCGTTCTGAGATATAAACGATTCCCAAAAATACTAAAACTAAAATGGTACTGACGTAGTAATTCTCGTTAAATCTGAAATACGAAACTGCAGAAATAACTGTTGCCAAAACCAAATAACTACTGATTCTCATGATATCATAAGGAACTGGATAGTGCTTTTTCCCTATTTGATAGGAAATTATCATCATGCTTCCATAGGCTGCTAATGTTGCCCAAGCCGATGCCATAAACCCAATACGCGGAATCATTATATAATTAAAAGCAATCGTTATTACAGCACCAATTAGTGAAAAATACATACCAAAACGTGTTTTATCAGTAAGCTTATACCAAATAGCTAAATTAAAATAAATACCTAAACATAAGTTTGCTAAAAGCACGATGGGAACAATATCTATGGCTATCCAATAGGATGGATCACTAACTATAAGTTCTTTAAAGATATTGAGAAAAGCCACTGTAAACACAAACATTAAGCTACCACAAATAACAAAGTACTTCATGATTCTAGCATAGGTTTCCTTGGCGTTTAATTCTTTGGCGTGATTAAAGAAAAAGGGTTCTGCTCCTAACCGGAATGCTTGAATAAAAATAGTCATGAATACGGCAATTTTATAACAACCACTGTAAGCACCATTTATAGATTTACCAAGAAGTTCAGGCAGCAGCCATTTATCAAAATTCTCATTTATGACATATGCTAAACCGGCTACCATAATAGGCCAACCATAATTGAGCATTTGCTTGAAAATAGTTTTACTGAATTGTAGTTTTGTTTTAAAGAAATATGGTGCTAATAATAATAGTGTTGTAATACTTGCTAATAAGTTTGCAATAAAAATGTATTGAACTAAATCATCCTTATTATATCCTGGAAAATGGATATTAAATTTAGGAATTGCCCAAAGGAAAAAATAATTTAAAACTACATAAACGGCTATATTGGATAGTTTAATAGCTGTAAACTTAATGGGTCTTCCTGTGGCTCTTAAATAGGCAAATGGTGCTACCACAAGTGCATCTAATACCAAAACACCAAGTAATAAATTAAAATATGTTTGATTTAAATTTACCAAGTCTGCCAATGGTTCACTATAAACAATTACAGCAATTAAAAATATAACGGTTGTTACTGTTAAACTAATAAGTGTCGTAGAAAACACCTTATTTTTTTCGTTACTTAAATTGAAAAACCTGAAAAAAGCCGTTTCCATTCCGTATGTTAATAATACATTGAAAAAAGCGGCATAAACATAAAAGGTTGTATTGTCAGAATAGCTAGAAGTAACTAGTTTACTGGTATGAAGTGGTACTAAAATAAAATTCATGAGTCTGGGCAGGACTGTTGCCAAACCATAAATAATTGTATCCTTAAAGAAGGTTTTTATAGTACCCAAGTTTCCATATTTGAAGTGCTAAATATAGGGTTTTAATATAGGACTTGCAACGCATTCAGGATTCATCACTTCACGTGTTTTTTAAACGTATTATAGTTCTTTTTTTATCATGTTAGGATATTCAAAATACTTAACCTCTCCATTTTCAATATACGTAATGACACATGTGTTCTCACCAAAATTAAACTGGTTATTGGGTAGCTGTATTGGGATATTGCCATATTCATCATTTTGGTTTTCACTCATAATCAAATCTGCTTCATCGGTTGATGATGTTTGAATACTAGCAAAATACCCTTTTTTACCGACTTGAATTTTAGCAATAAAACCCTTAAAGTAAATACGGCTTAAAGTTACTTGGTTCTTGTTTTCCGAAATTGTTATATAGATATGATAGCCTGAATCATTGCCATTAATATCTGAAATCCAAGGCTGAAACTGAACCGTTTCAACTACAAATGAAGCTTTATTTTGAAACACCAATTCCGTATTTGGAACTTTAGATTTTGAAACGGAGCAACCTATAGTAACAATGCCACATAAAAAAACAAATACAATAGGGTAGCGCATGATTATTAATTTGATGTTATATTTTAATAATCAAATATATAAAATAAAAAATGGCACCATAAAAAAGACCTTTCCAGCTTTGAGTTGGAAAGGTCTAATATAAAATTTAAAAAAATTAAGCGCTAAAAAGAATCTTAATTATTCAAGGCCTCTGCTTTTCTTGAAATTTGACTCTGCTATCGCTTCGTCTAATTATTCAAGGCCTCTGCTTTTCTTGAAATTTGACTCTGCTATCGCTTCGTCTAATTATTCAAGGCCTCTGCTCCACCAACAATTTCTAAAATTTCATTAGTAATAGCAGCTTGACGGGCTTTGTTATATGTTAATTTTAATTGATCACGTAATTCGGTAGCGTTATCTGTTGCTTTATGCATAGCGGTCATACGCGCACCATGTTCTGAAGCAAAAGAATCTCTAATACCCTTATACAATTGTGTTTTTAAAGATTTTGGAATCAACTCTTCAACGATTTCAACTTTTGAAGGTTCAAAAATATACTCTAAGGTTACGTTGTCATCTTTTTCAATAGGTACAATTGGTAAAAATTGTTCCACCATGATTTCTTGAGTCGCTGCGTTTTTAAACTTGTTATAAACAATTTCAATTTTATCAAACTCTCCTTCAGTAAACATATCCATCAAACGTGTGGCCACATCGGCAACGTTATCAAACGTTAAATCGTCATATAATTCACTGTAATTACCAATAACAATCTGTTTTTTAGAAAACGCATCATTTGCCTTTTTCCCAATTGCTAAAACTGAAACGTTTTTACCAGCGTATACATTGGAAATCAAGTGTTGTGTTTGCTTTATAATATTAGAATTAAAAGCACCACACAAACCTCTGTTTGACGTAACTGATACAATAAGAACATTATTTACTTCACGTTGCTCTGAAAATTTACTTCCAGAATCCGCATCTAAAGTTGCACTTAAATCTTGTAAAAGTTCCGTTAACTTATCTGCATAAGGACGCATTGCCGTAATAGCATCTTGTGCCTTCTTTAATTTTGCAGCCGATACCATTTTCATGGCACTGGTAATCTGCATCGTGGAAGATACTGATGATATTCTGTTACGTATTTCTTTTAAGTTTGCCATTTTTTCCGCTCCTAACCTCTCAAATGGAGAGGGATTGATTAGTTAAACTATATGATAATTTTCTAATCCTTCTCTTTAGTAAAGAGAAGGATTAAAATTTTTTACTTTCTATATTTCGCTGATAAATCTTTAGCTACTAATGTTAAGGTATCTGTAACTTCATCAGTTAATTTTCCAGCTTTTAAGGTTGCTAACACATCACTATGTTTTGCTCCCAAAAACTCTAAATAATCACGTTCAAATTCTTTTACTTTTTCAACAGGAACGTCTTTTAATAAGTTTTTAGATCCCGCATAAATAATAGCTACTTGATCTTCTACTTTAAACGGATCGTTTTGTGCTTGCTTTAAAATTTCAACGTTACGCTTACCTTTATTAATTACATTTAAAGTAACAGCATCTAAATCAGATCCAAATTTAGCAAACGCTTCTAATTCACGATATTGTGCTTGATCTAATTTTAAGGTACCAGATACTTTTTTCATGGATTTAATCTGTGCGTTACCACCAACACGCGATACAGAAATACCTACGTTAATTGCTGGACGAACACCAGAGTTAAATAAATCTCCATCTAAGAAGATTTGACCATCTGTAATAGAAATTACGTTTGTTGGAATATATGCTGAAACGTCTCCTGCTTGTGTTTCAATAATTGGCAATGCTGTTAAAGAACCACCACCTTTTACCATAGGTTTTAACGTGTCTGGCAAATCGTTCATTTCTTTAGCAATATCATCATTATTAATGATTTTTGCCGAACGCTCTAATAATCTTGAGTGTAAGTAGAAAACGTCACCTGGATACGCCTCACGTCCTGGAGGACGACGTAATAATAACGATACCTCACGGTATGCTACAGCTTGTTTTGATAAATCGTCAAACACAATTAAAGCGGGTCTACCAGTATCTCTAAAATACTCTCCAATAGAGGCTCCCGTAAATGGTGCATATACTTGCATGGCTGCAGGATCTGATGCATTTGCAGCAACTATAGTGGTATAAGCTAAAGCACCTTTTTCTTCTAAGGTTTTAGCAATAAGTGCTACTGTTGAAGCTTTTTGACCTACAGCAACATATATACAATATACAGGTTCACCTGCATCGTAAAATTCTTTTTGATTTAAGATAGCATCAATACAAACGGCTGTCTTACCTGTTTGTCTGTCACCAATAACCAACTCACGTTGACCTCTACCAACTGGAATCATAGCATCAATTGCTTTAATTCCTGTTTGTAATGGTTCTGTTACTGGCTCTCTATAGATAACACCTGGTGCTTTACGCTCTAAAGGCATTTCATAAGTTTCACCTGTAATAGGTCCTTTTCCGTCAATAGGGTTTCCTAAAGTATCTACAACACGACCAACAATACCTTCACCTACCTTAATAGATGCGATACGTTCTGTACGTTTAACTGTAGAACCCTCTCTAACTCCTACTGAAGTTCCTAATAATACGATACCTACGTTATCTTCTTCAAGATTTAGTACAATACCTTCTAATCCACCTTCGAATTCTACTAATTCTCCGTATTGTGCATTTGAAAGTCCGTAAGCACGTACAATACCATCACCTACCGTTAATACAGTTCCTACTTCGTCTAATGATGCACCTGCATCAAAATTAGAAAGTTGTTGTTTTAAGATTGCTGATATTTCAGCTGGTTTTACTTCTGCCATCTTTATTTAGATATTAGACGTTAGATTGTTAAGGTGTTGCCACCTATTCCAACGCTGCTTAATTTAATTTCCTATTTTAATATTTATTCCCGAGCCACTATTAATTGACTCTTCCTTAATTATCACTGTATTTGTTGATGCATTTAATCTATCCGAATATGGTGTTCCATATTTTTCTACTAAACGCTTTACTCTTTCTGAATTTAAAGAACCATCCTCATTCACCACATTTCCTTTGTAAATATCTGAAATGATATTTTTTTGTGTTCTTTTCCCGATTTCGTATTTCTTATCCTCTCCTAAGAATATAACTTCAACATAAACTAATTTTCCATTTGGATTAGAAGCAGTAACTGGTTCTGCCCCGTTTATATAAATCGTTTTTAAAAAAATTATCTCTTCTTCATTTTTATTATACAAAGAACAAACCGCATCAAAAGTTCCACAATCAACATAGGTTAACCAAGCAACTTTATCAATTAAAACTTCTCCGTTTTTTAACTTGACCTTTTGAGCATTCGCACTGAAGCCCATAAAGATACATGATAAAAATAGAATTGTTTTAATAGCTTTCATCAGTTTTAGTTAATGGTAAATTCTCTTTTTAATTTATTCAATTTGCTTGCCACACTTGCATTGTATTGCACATCGCCAACACGTAAAATAAAACCACCTAAAATGCTTTCATCTACTATATTTTTAACCGTTACAGCTTTGTTAGATAATTCTTTAATTTTAGCTAAGACTTTTAATTCAATATCTTCAGTAATTGGCACTGCCGTTGTTACAGTTGCAGACTCTTTATTGTTTTGAATATCGAATAAATC
Organism: Bizionia hallyeonensis; assembly: GCF_042657385.1. Classification (NCBI taxonomy): domain Bacteria; kingdom Pseudomonadati; phylum Bacteroidota; class Flavobacteriia; order Flavobacteriales; family Flavobacteriaceae; genus Bizionia; species Bizionia hallyeonensis. The sequence continues at coordinate 518,933 of NZ_JBHSLA010000001.1, forward strand.
TGTATACTTATTAGCTACAGCTTCAATTAAATCTAAACGCTTGTTAGCATCTAATACTTTAAAAAGCTCCTGCGTAATTGTATTTACTTGTGGAAATACCTGAGATAAGATTGCTTTCTTATCATCAGATTTAACAACGGCATTTCTAATAACCTCATCCAGATTTTGATTATCCTTAATAGTTTTAGAAATTAAAACCATATCCGCATTAATAGCATCAGCCACCTGTTTTTCAGTTGCTAAACTTAATACTGCTTTTGCGTAACGTATTGCTGCTCTTGTTCCTGCCATTTTAATGCCCACAACGTGGGTTACTTTTAATTATACTTATCTAACCAAACACACAAATTTTGCGTGGTGTACCAATTAGTTTAATGTTGCTTCACCTAACATAGACTCAACCAATTTCATTTGCTTGTCTTTGTTAGATAATTCTTCACGAACCACTTTTTCCGCGATTTCAATGGATAAAGTTGCCACTTGCATTTTTAATTCCGCAATGGCTGCTTTCTTTTCATTTTCAATAGCTTCCTGTGCACTTACAACTAGCTTGTTTGCTTCTGTTTGAGCTTCAGTTTTCGCGTCTTCAATCATTTTTGATTTCATTTCACGCGCTTCTTTAAGCATCATTTCACGCTCTAAACGTGCTTCTTGCAATAATTTTTCATTATTAGCTTGAAGATTTTGCATTTCAAGTTTTGCATTTTCCGCAGATTCTAAAGCTGTTTGGATGCCGTCCTCTCTCGTTTGAAGAGCGTCTAGAATTGGCTTCCAAGCAAATTTTCTCATTAATAAAATTAGTATTAATAAGATTAGGGCTTGCATAAAAAATAAGCCTACTGAAAAATCATTTAATAAAGATTCCATACTATATAGATTACTTAAATTCGCTTTTGTTTAATTTAAAACAGTTTCTGCAACCAACCGTTGCAGAAACTTGTTTTTTACTTTTTAGGAAATTATGATGGATTTCCTAAGATTAACGCACCAAAGGCTAAACCTTCTAATAAGGCTCCGATAATGATCATTGCAGTTTGAATTTTCCCTGCTGCTTCTGGTTGACGAGCAATACTTTCCATTGCTTTTCCTCCAATTTGACCTAAACCGATACCTCCACCGATTACGATTAATCCTGCTCCAATTAAATTGTACATACTAATTTGGTTTTTATAATTATTAATTAAACAAATTCTTTTTAATGAGCGTCGTGTTCCTCCACAGCCATACCAATAAATAAGGCTGACAGCATGGTGAAAATAAACGCCTGTAAAAACGCTACTAAAACTTCAATTACCATAATAAATAAGGTTAACGCTAAAGACATTCCTGTAGAAACTGCAGGTCCGAATGACGCTTTTAAAGTTATCATTAACGCAACTAAGCTCATTACAATAAAGTGGCCTGCAGTAATATTTGCAAACAAACGTACTAATAATGAAAACGGCTTAATTATAAGAAAACCAACAAGCTCTATTACGGCTAAAATTGGTCTTAAAATATAAGGTACTCCTGGCATCCATAAAGTATGTGCCCAAAAATCTTTACTACCACTGAACAAATAAATAATCATGGTGAAAATAGCTAAAGAAGCGGTAACAGCTATTTGTCCTGTTACATTAAAACCTAAAGGCGTTAAACCTAACATATTTAATATCCAAATAAAGAAAAATACGGTTAATAAAAAGCCCATAAATTTGCGGTACTTTTTCTCACCAATATTTGGACGTGCTATTTCATCACGAACATAAATTACTAAAGGCTCTAAAGCCCGGGATACACCTTTTGGAATACCATTGCCTTTTTTATAACCTCTAGCTAAACCACCAAACAGTAACAACATGATTATTCCTGTTATAATCATTCCAAAAACACTTTTAGTAATTGAAAAATCGATTACTTTACTAGCGTTTGTTGGATGGTGCTTGTCATCAAAATTCAGTGCTGTTGCACCATTTTCTAATTCGTAAATTTTGGAGTGGTATTTTACAAGTTGCGTATCACCTTTATTAACAATAACGGTTCCGTTATCATCATGATGAAAGGCAGAAGACATAAAGGTTTTCAATCCATTGCTAGTCCAAACAATAACAGGTAACGGGAAACCGTAGTGAACTCCCGTTTCATTATTGGTAAATAAATGAAAATCATGAGAGTCCTTAAGGTGATGGGCAATATAATCACTGATTTCGTCCGGTGAATCAATTAAATTGTTTGCTGTGTCGTCATTTTGGGCGGATACCGAAAACGACGTTAATGCTAAAACGAATACTACTAATAACTTGATAGATTTTTTTGCTACCATCATATTTTTTCTAACTAATGAAATTTATTCTTCGTAAATTTTGTGCAAATGTACGGAATAATTTAAAAAACCAAACCCTTTTTTAGTTTAGTTTTTTAAGGTTACATTAAAACAGAAAAAGTAGTTTTATTCTTAATAACTATTTGCTATTTAACAACTTTGCAATTGCCGCTGCTTCTATCATTAAAAAAAGAAATAAGGGAATTACCAAAGCTATGCGATCGTTTTGAGTTAAAGCATCATTTTTAAAAACAGAAGATTGAAATATGAGTACAAATGCACCTATCTTAAAAAACATGAGCATGAGATAGGAATAGCCGGCTTGGTTGGGTAAATTTTCAGCAACTATTTCTACCATTATATAAATAATAACAACGGAAATTACATGAAATATATACACATTGAATAAGGAGAAACTTAATTCCGAATGTAATAAACTGCTGTGAATACCATAGCTTAATCCAAATACAGCAAGGACCAAAATAATTACAAATACAATACGCTTAATCATCAGAATCTTTATTGGTTATTTTTAGGACTTGATAAATAACCGAAAACATAGCAATAGCAACGGATATCAAGGTTATAATTTTATAATATAATTTATTATGATTGTCAAATTTAACATCTAACCATCCACCTAGTAAACTTCCTAAATAAATAATTAAACCCATTTGTATAGCAATGGTCGTAAACCGAATATACTTATTCAGCGGTTTATTAGGCTTTTTGTTTGGTGGTTTTTTCGCGCTCACTATTTTGAATGTCTTTTGTTGCTCCTTTCATGGCGCAGTTAACGTTAAATGTAGCTCCTGGCTCAACGGCTAACTTACCTAAAGTTACATCACCTTCAATATGCGCAGTGCCTTTTAGGTTTAGTGTACCTGAAAGTGATAATGTACCCGAAAATTTTCCTTCAAAATAAGCATCCGTACCGGTTATATTACCCTTTACAAAACCTGTTTTTCCAACAACAATTTTTCCAGGCGTTTTAATACTGCCTTCCACGGTTCCATCAATCCGGAAATCGCCTTCACTTTCTAAATCACCAACCATAGTAGTGCCTTGGGCTATTAAATTTTGGCTGGAAGTGATTTCGAGATTTGTTTTACTTTTTTTGTTCTCTGAAAACATGACTATTTATTTTTTGGGGTTTAATTGACTGCTAAATATGCATCCATATTTTTATGGATTTGTAGGGTTGCATAGTTCGTTGACGAAATAGCAAAATGTTGGTGTCGTATTTTGTCTTTTTTCTTTTCTTCTAATGATGCTGCATACCCTAAAGCGCCTTCCTTGCTTGTTAAACCATGAATGATAACAAAGGTGGTTTCAGGGTTATAGACATCAACCGAAACGGATAAATCAAAAACATTAACTTGATCTGTTTCTTTTTTAAGTTTGGTTACAAATTCAGAAATTGCCTTTTCGTTTGCCGCATTGAAATAATACACAACTTTGTAATTGGTTTCATCTGGATTTTCAACAAAATCAGTACTGCTTATTTTTGGTAACAAATTATCAACAATGTCTTGTGCTTGAGCACCTTCTTCCGTATTGGCATAATTGTAAGCTACAAAAGTCATAGCTTTACTATAGGCTTCATATCCATATAAACGACCTGTAGCCCGTGCCTTTAAGAGCTCGAATTTAGGCACTAAAGCTTCCCCTTCAAATATGGAAATATAGCGATCTGCTTCATTAATAACCTCTTGATATTGGTGGTTTTCTAAAGCTGTATACAGATTTTCATAAACACTTTCTGGGCTGCTATCATCTTTTGCCAAAGCCGAATCTGGATTTTTTAAAATGGTAGCATATCGCGACTCTGGATAATTAGCAATAATATCGTTTTTAGCAATTTCAGCTTCACCATTCTGACCTTCCAACATATAAATTTTATACAAATTATATTTAGCAGGAACTACTAATTTTTCATCTGGATTAAAGCTTAAAAGCGTTTGGAATTTATCTTTAGACAAACCGTTTTCCTTAAATTTCTCTTTATAAATAAGTCCTAATTGGTAGTATGCACGGTTGCGCTCTTTAGTAATACTATCAATTGCTTTTTTATCCGTTGGTATTTGCGTTAAATAAAATTCTGGATTGAATAATTCATTTTCAACTTCATTTTCAATTAAATCATTAAAAACTTCATTGGTTTTGGATTTGTTGATACTAGACCAACGCCAATTATCTTTTAATTCACGATCTCCCCAATTTTTTCTAAATTCATTTTTACCATAGGAGACGGTTGTTGGGTTATAGAAATAAAATTCAACTGGACCGCCTGCTGCTGGTCCACCCGCTTTTTTTACCATTGAACTTCCTGCGGCAAAGCTATTATTAGTATTTACCTGGATTAAGCCTTGATTACGTTCCCGCTCTTCCTCAAGTGCTTTTTCGGCTTCCGCCTTCAATTTTAATTCTTGGGTGTAGGTTTCAAAATAAGCCGTTCTTTCGTCTGCGGACATGGCAACTAAACCAAGGATGCTATCGTTGGCAATAGCAACATCTTCATAATAAATAACGTCTTCTAAATTATCGCGTTTACGTTTGATGATTCGGTATGGCTTGCTATTCATTTTCATGTTTAGCATGGTGCTATCATAATAAGCACCGGCAATTTTATATTCGGTATAATCGAAAAAGATATCACCTAGATTTTCATAGTCTTTAGAAACCAATATTTTATCTGTTGGATTGGTGCGTAATGACTTGTTATAAAACTCAACTGCCAAGGAATCAGAACCATTTTTTAAATGATATTCACCAATCTGATAATAAATTTTACTTAAAAAAGGCCGGTTTTCACGATCATCCTCTAGCTCATATAGTAGTTCAATTAAAGCTTGTTTATCGCCTTCTGTAAAATCGAAATTACGTGCTTTCCCAACATAAGCCGCAATGCGGTAAGGTCTTGGCGTTTTTCTATTCAGTTCTATAACCCGATCAAAAGCAATATTTGCGCTATCGGTTTTATTAAGTCTATTGTATAATTGGGCTTGAATGAATCTGTAGCGGCCGCGTTCATCATTGTTTTTGGTGTGTTGTGCAGCAATATCTATTTGCCAAACAGCACTATCTAAAGATTTTGTATTAATGTAGGCTTGGGCCAACATGGCAGTGGCGTCTGCTAAATCCTGACCTTCCAATTCCACTTGGTACATTAAACGCTTTAAATTGGTAATAGCCAATTCTTCATTTTCTAAACGAATGTTTGTTTTTTCACGCCATATTCTGGCTTGATTAATTTTATCACTCGCCGGATATTTATAAAGAATGTAGTTAAAAGCTTCTAATGCTGGTATAAAACGTTGATCAAAATAACGCGCTTTCCCCAACAGTAAATAGGCTTCATCAATTTGCGGATTTTTTTCTTTTCCGCCAATATTCATTCCATGTTTCTGAACGGCTTTAATTGCTTTTTCTTCAGCACGCTCAAAATCTTGATTTTTACTTTGACCAGGGAGCATAATTTCTTCCGAAATCTGCATGCGTTCTATAGGTAGAATTTCCCAAAAATTATCATCATAGGAATCGTTTACGCCTTTTTGGCCACTTTCTAATGCTAAATATCCGTTGTAAAGGATGTTGTATTTTGTAGACATGGCATGCATGTTCCTACTCACAAAAGAATCTTTCTTGCGTGAACAACTAGTAAGTACTAACGTAATACTAAATAGAAATAGGATGATTCTGAAAGTGGTCTTCAACGTTGATTGTGTTTAATTATACATAACTAAAAACAGCTATATATATTATGTATTGCCGTAAAAATAAGCATCTTTTTGAATAATTATAAAAAAAGAGCAGACTTTTAAATAGTTTCTGTTCCAGCAAAGTGCGCTTCTAATTCTTTTAAAGTAGCTGCACTGGTTTTTAAATCCTTTACAACTTCGCCTTTTTCTAGTACCACTATGCGTTCGCATACATCAGTAACGTGCAATAGATCGTGACTAGAAATTAATACGGTAACGCCTTTGGTTTCGGCTAAATCTTTAATAATTCCCTTTAAACGAATTTGCGTTGTTGGATCTAAATTAGCAAACGGTTCATCTAAAATAATAACTTCTGGATTTCCAATTAAAGCAGCAACAATGCCGGCTTTTTTCTGATTTCCTTTACTCAAATCGCGTAAATATTTTTTCTGATTTAATATTTCGCCGTGGAAAAAATCTTCAAATTGCGATACTAATGCATCCACATCCGATTTATTCTGACCGCGTAACTCGCCAATAAAATAGAAATATTCTTCCGCTGTTAAATAACCTATTAAAAATGTTTCATCAATAAAGGCGGATGTAAAGGGTTTCCAATCTTCGCTTTCATTAACTAATACATTATTGTTTTTAATATAGCCTGTTGTGGGTTGAATTAAATCCAGTAGCAAACTAAAATAGGTGGTTTTTCCAGCACCATTATTCCCTACTAAACCAAAACTTTGACCTTTTGGAATTTCCAAGGAATCTATGTGTAGAACCTGAATATCATTATATTTTTTTGAAAGATTTGATGTAATTATCATGGGTAATTTTAATTAAATGTTTGATTATTTTTTTTCACTAAACGCAGCAATAGTTTTATATTTTCCATCTTGGTAAACGTTTTCAATTTTTCGTAAAAAGAAGTTTTTGAAAACAATTCCTACCACGCCACTCAAGGCTAAAACTAATATGCCAGTTTCAAAATTTACTAATTTATAAGGGATATAAAATAAGCCCATTGGCAGTAAAAATTTAGGTAAAGCAATCAACATTTGCGTTGGATTAAATCCGTTGGTATTACTAAACGCTTTTGCTTTTGTGTTGAGCTCTACAGGCATTCTATTTAAAGCGCCGCCAAAAAGCGTTAGAAAAGAATTTAATCCAATATTAAACAATGCACCAGCGGCTATCATCCCGAAAATATCCCAGCCAAAATAAATATATGGTGTACTTAGAACAAAGGAAATAGCTACGGCTACCACCATTAAATACCATTTGGATTCTAGGTATTGACGATACGGAATATTCTGACTCATCAGCATTTTGTAATACTCGCTATCCCAAGACGGTACGAGTTGACCGAAAGTCATTAGAAAACCACCTGTAACAAACATCGAGGCAAATGCTAAAATAGCCGGCATTTCTCTATACATGTCTTGTGTGTAAAAAATAAGGCCATAAAACAAAAACATGAAAGACATCATCATAGTTTGTTTTGGTCGGGCATTTCGCCAAATTAATTTAATATCATTCTTTAAAAATGGTGCAATGCTACCAAATCTATCAAACCACGATAAATCTGTTGCTTCCACCACTTTAACTTTTTTAGAAACAGCATCGTCCAAATAAAATCCTTTTTTAACATATTTAAAGTTCAATTTATATAAAACGACTAATAATGCTAAAGGAATAATAGCTAAATACGGTTGATTATACAGAGTATTAAATGCAATACCTATTGGTTCTGATGCCGCATAAATACCATAAAACTCCAAAGCAACTAATCCTAATAATAAAGGTGCAGCAATGTAAAATACGGTATTACTTTTATTGACTAAAAAGTTTAAAAAATTTATGGACAATGTTACGAATATAATAGATAAAAACCAGCATAACACATTTATTACCGGATAGCCTTTTACTAATAAAACAATGCTAAACGGTAAAAACAAAAACAGCGATAAGAAGTTAAAAAATGAGAGCGTGGTTTTACCTAATAAATAGTGAATTACTGTATCTCTTTTAATAGGAATAGTCATTAAGGGCTTGACATTCAGAACGGGCAATTGCTGCAAAAAATAGCGTATGAGTAGTTCAAATAAAAACCAATAAATTAAAAAATTATTAATTGTTACAATCGGATCTATTTCTGGAATGGCTTTTTTAGCAATAAAAAACATGCCAACTCCCATAAATAAAGCAATTCCGCCAAAGTATAATGCTCCTAAAATGAGGAATATTTTTATAACAAGTCCTTTTTGAAAATAGGATGCCCTTTTAAACTGTTTCCATTCGAGGCTTAAAAATTGTTTAATCATTTTTATTAGTTTGTTGAAACGTGATTTTTAATTGGTGTGCTTTTGTGCAATCTGTCCGACTTCCATTCCCCAACTCTGACCTAACATCATCCCTTTTTGAGTAAGTACACTTTGTTTAGATGCTAGTTTTTTACCTAAATCGGTTTTATAGAAAGCTACTAATTCTTCAATTTCATCTTTGGTAAATTCTTCCATGTATATGTCGGCTAATTGGCTATACAACTTATCAAGTGTGCCATTTGCTTCCTTTGTAAAGGCTGCTTTGTTTGCTTCTGGCACCATAGCTCCTATTTGAGCAATGGCATCATGAAAAGCACCAGTGGCTCCTGTTAGTCCAATAAATTCTATGGTTTGTTGTTTAAATTCGGATGGCTCTTGAGCCGAAATAGAAAGGGTCAAAAATAGGGCAAGAACTGAAAATAGTGTTTTCATAAAAATTGGTATTGATTAATTATAAGTAGTAAAAAAATACAATTTGTTACATAGCATATTCAGGATAGGTTTCTTGAAGATGAAAAGTAGCATTTTTTGGTAAAATAATAGCGGTTATGTATGTATAAATTATAATAACTGTGAAAGCACTTGCACATATTAAAGGCATATAACCTCTAAAACTGTCAGTAAGATTAATTAATTGAAACATTTGAGGGCCTAAAATCAACGTTCCTATGGTTGCATTGTTGTAAATCATATCTTCTAAAAGCCATAATTTCTCCTTGGCTTTCCGCTTCCTTTTTATTTCCCTATTAATGGCAATGGTTTTAATAAATAAAAACAAACAAAGGACTAGGTAGGAAGCGATAAAAATATAACTACCAATTTCAGTAGAGAAAACCGTGTAAAGCAACACAAAAATTGCGGTTGTTATTATAATTTGTGGCAATCTGAACCAGTCTTTGGCGTAATTCCAGAGCAGTTTCATATATATTTTAGACATGGCTTTTTGGCGTTGTTCCACCACATCCATAAACCCAAAAATTCCAAATTTTTTAAAGGATTTATCGCGTGCGACTTCAAACGACAATGTTGGATTTACCTCCCAAATTGCTTCAATATCATTAGCCATATGATCTACAAGTTCGGTTTGCAAATCGTAATATTCAACATAATGCTGTCTAGTAAACGCATATAAATTTTCAATATGAGAATCAGTTAATGCCATAAATTAATAACTCAATTTCGGATTAATTAATGTTTGAAGCGTGGCAATATACTGTTCCAATTCACTTAATTTATTAACGGTTTCGGTGGTTCCTTTTTCAGTAAGTTTATAATATTTACGCAACCTGTTATCTACTTTTGCTACCTCAACATCCAGTAAGCCTTCGGCTTCCAACTTATGAAGTGATGGATACAAGGCACCTTCGGTAATTTGCAATTCGCCTTTGGTGAGTGCTTTCACTTTCTGCGTAATTTCATAACCATACATTTTATCATGCTCACTTAAAAGCTTTAAAATGATGGTGGTTAAACTGCCCTTGTATAATTTGGAATTCGCCATACCATTCAAATATATACATAATTTTCTTATGCATATAAATTTTTAAATAAATTTCAGCAATTATAAGTTAAAAATCAAAGGCTTCACTATTTTTGTAAAAAATCAAAATATGTCACACTTTCATACACTTTCCGTTAAAGAACTTCATAGAGAAACAGACAAATCGGTTACCATTAGTTTTCAGGTTCCTGACCACTTGAAGTCGGTTTACCAATTTCAAGCTGGTCAATATATTACATTGAAAACAAACTTGAATGGTCAGGAAGTCCGTCGTGATTACTCCTTGTGTTCCTCACCAAAAAGTGGCGAATTAAAAGTGGCCGTGAAAGAAGTTAAAGACGGAACCTTTTCCGCTTATGCTAATAATGATTTAAAAGTTGGCGACCAATTAGAAGTAGCACCACCAAAAGGTCGTTTTGTTTTTGAGCCAAACGATAAGAAAACAAAAAATATAGCCTTGTTTGCAGCAGGTAGCGGAATTACACCCGTTTTGAGCATTATAAAATGTGCGCTGGAAGAAGAAGTTCACAGTCAAGTTATTTTGGTTTATGGCAATAAAACCACCCAAAACACCATGTTTTTAAACGAATTGTTGGAATTACAACATACGCATAAAGACCGTTTTACCATACAGTTTGTGTTTAGCCAAGCCGATGAAGCCGACGCTATTTTTGGTCGTATTGAAAAAAGTACCGTGAATTATGTCATGAAAAACAAACATAAAAATATTGAGGTGGATGCCTTTTATTTATGTGGACCTGAAGCCATGATTCATGCTGTAAAAGATGTTCTAGCCGAACATGACATTCCAAAAGAACGCATTCATTTTGAATTATTTAAAGCAGCAAAACCTACGGAAGATAGTGCTTTAGGTGTTATACCAGAAGGAAAAACGCAAATTACGGTTGTGGTTGATGATGAAGAAACGACTTTTGAAATGAGCCAAAAACAAACCGTTTTAGAAGCCGCTTTAGATGAAGATTTAGATGCACCATATTCCTGCCAAGGTGGCATTTGTAGTAGTTGTTTAGCGCGAATAACTGAAGGTGAAGCAACCATGCGCCAGAATAATATTTTAACGGATAGTGAAGTTGCTGAAGGCTTAATTTTAACCTGTCAAGCACATCCAACCACGCCGACTTTGAAGGTGGATTATGATGATATTTAGAAAAGACCACTCTTACCTTTGGACAGCTCTCTCAAAAGGGAGAGAATAAATAGGTTTATAAATAAATTGAATATCGAATTTCTCTGTGAAACTCCGAGATTTTTTGTGTAACTCTGTGAAATAATTTAGTTTTTATTTAAAAACAATTACAATCTACCCTAAAACAGCCTTAATCTTCTCAACAACCCTTTCAACCGGAACACTTCCAGCAGCATCCTTATAATCGTCAGGATATTTGTTGCCATAAATTGAAGTTGGAATTTTTGGGTATAGTTTTCTATCCGCTACCAAGGCATAATCAGCTGGTTGATTAAAAGGTGCAAACCCAGCAAACGGATGCGTAACTCCCCAAATGGTCACCACGTTTACGCCAAGCATAGCTGCTAAATGCGCATTTCCAGAATCCATAGAAAGCATGACGTCTAAATTGGAAATAACATCCAACTCTTCATTAAATGATAATTTTCCCGCCATGTTAATAATACCATCTGCTTCAGACTCCAAATAATTCATCACTTGAACTTCTTTTTTTCCGCCTCCAAATAATAAAACCTGATAGTCTTTAGACAATTCTTTAATAACCTGCTCCATAAGTTCCAATGGATATTTTTTACCTTCATGAGCCGCAAAAGGTGCAATACCAATGCGTTTCTTATTGGTACTACCTATTATTCTTGAAACATTAGGGTTTAAAGCTTCTGGAATTGGGTAATTTGGTTTACTTAAATCTAGAGGGAAACCTAATGTTTCAAACACATCTGCATAACGTTGATGTGTGGTTTTTAATGGTTCAAAAATTTTGCCTTGGGTAAGTGCCTTTTTGGCTTTTCGGCCTTTATCAACAGTGGCTACTTTCGGCACACCAAGCAAGGGTTTTAACACTTTAGTTCGTAGCACCTTGTGTAAATCGGCAATGGCATCGCAGTTTTCTTTTTTTAATTCACGAGACAATTTATACAAACCCACGAGGCCTTTATGTTTGTTTTTTACATCTGCAGGAAACACGGTTACGTTTTTTAAATCGCGGAACAATGGCGCAAAAAATGCACGTGTTAAAACGGTAATTTTAACACTGGGATACTGTTGGGTAAACGCACGTAGCACAGGAACCGTCATAGCAACATCGCCCATGGCGGAAAGTCGGATAACGAGTATGTGTTTGGGTTTGGACATTTATAAAACCATTAACCTTTCGACAGCGCTCAAGGTGACAAACTAAATTTAGATGTTTATTTTTGAGAACGCAACACCGGATTCAGTTCATCATCATTGTACATCTTCATTTGCTTATACACCTTCATGTATTTATCACCTTTTTCAATGTCTGTTAATAAGGTATCAATTGCTGTCGATAAATCTACACGTTGTTCCAATAATACATTCAGTTTGGTTTGGCAAGCAGCCAAATGCGCATCAGTAGCATCCGTACGTGTTGCTTCTTCGTGCATATGGTACACTTTAAGCGCTAAAATGGACAATCTATCAACACCCCAAGCTGGACTTTCTGTGTTAATTGTTGCATCAGCTTTTGGTGTTACATTTTTATACTTTTCAAGGAAATAGCTGTCAATATACTCTACCATATCCGTTCTATCCTGATTAGAAGCATCAATTTGACGTTTCAATTTCAAAGCAGCAACGGGATCAATTTGCGGATCGCGAATAATATCTTCATAATGCCATTGCACAGTATCTATCCAGCTTTTTCTATATAATAAATGTTCTAAAGTCTGCGAATCTTTATCATACGGATTACTAAAAGGTTGATCTACCGTATTAACAACATGATAGGTTTCAATAACGTCTTGGAATATTTTATTGGCTTTTTCTGAAAACATAATATAAAAATTTTGAAACACAAATATAAACCTATTTATTAACTTTACAGTTCAAAACAAATCCAAAACACGATGCATATCCATAATATTTCGCTTGAAAATTCTATTTTAAATTCCTTTATTTCAGAAATGCGTGATATTGACATTCAAAAAGATCCCATGCGGTTTAGACGTAATATTGAACGTACTGGTGAAATTCTAGGCTATGAATTAAGTAAATCTTTAAATTATAAATCTGTCAACATTCAAACACCTTTAGGTACTGCCGCCGAATTTATATCTACTGATAACATTGTATTATGTTCCATTTTACGAGCAGGTGTTCCGCTGCATAACGGTTTATTAAATTACTTTGATAAAGCTGAAAATGCTTTTATTTCGGCTTACAGACATCATAAAAGTAAACCTGAAAGTTTTGAAATTATTGTCGAGTATTTGGCATGCCCTAGTTTAGAAGGTAAAACACTTATTTTGGCAGACCCCATGTTAGCAACGGGTCAATCCATGGTAGCAACCTTTGAAGCTTTAAAGCCCTTTGGGAAACCTAAAGCCGTGCATTTGGTGAGTGTTATTGGTGCTCAAGAGGGTTTAGATTATGTGTCCAAACATTTTGACGCAGACGCACATTTATGGATTGCCACCGTAGATGAAAAACTAACGGATAAAGGCTATATTATGCCAGGATTGGGTGATGCTGGCGATTTAGCCTTTGGCGAAAAACTACAGCACTAAACTGGCAAGGAGCCCCACTATTAAAAGCCATATTAAGACCTCGCGAAACCATTTTTCAGGAACTAATTCAATATAATTAGTAACAATAAGTGCCAAAGGAGCTATTAAGAAAATAAACTCTGCTCCCGATTTTTCTGGTGAAATAATAATAATTACTAGCGCTATAAAAGCCGTAAAAAGTATGAGCAAATATGACGGTCTATAGCTTTTAGATTGGTTTTTAATTGTCCTTAAATAATAAAATAAAGACCAAATAAAATAAGAGAAGTATATGGTTGCCGCAATAATAATTTGACGATTATTCAACATACTGAAATCGAAATTTTTCCCTCTTTCAAACCGATCTACATACGCCCAAAAATCGATATTAAATACTATTAACATGGCATAGGTAAGTACAGCTACTAAAAGCACACCAATAAATGGAATGATCCAATTCTTAACATCTGTAATCCCATATAGAAAAAGCGCCGCAAACAGCACGATAAAAAATAACGAGCTCCAAAAAAAGAGCAGGGTTGCTAATGAGATCCAGATGGTAGCATCCAGAATTTTTTTCTTATTATCTTTTTTAGAGCGCAAACTCACAATGCGCCGCAGTGCTAACATTATAAACAGATTGGCAATTACTAACTTGGTATTTAAAAATGTCTGGAACATTAATACCATAAACAGTCCATAAAATAAGAGATTGTAACTATTCTTTTTGGATAGTCTATTCTTACTAGTAAAAAAATCGAATATAAAAAGCGATAGTACACAAACACCAAATAGAGCGAGTTGCTTCAGGACAAACACCGTATTAAATTCAGGGTGCATCCTTAATTTGGCCAGTAAAAAACCGATAAACAATACCATACTCATAATAACAAAATGAATAGGTTTCGCTTTTCTAAAGAATTTTGAAATCATACAGCTAGGAGAAAATCACTTCTACGGATTTATTGATTGTGGTAAATTACTAATATTCTCTTCAAATTATTGAAATTTAATTTGAAAAAGGTGTAATTTTGTATCATTACATAATGATTACTATATTACACGTGCTTTAAAAGCCTTAAAATTTATATTATGACCGATTTTTTTTACGCCATTGAAGACTTATTTGTAAATGTTTTATTTGCACCATTTGATGCCTTAAGAGCATTAGAACTTGAAAGCTGGTTTGCTGCAAATGCCATAAACTGGATTTTAATGATTGTTGGTATGGTAGCTTTTGTTTACTGGATGCTACAACTTAAAAAATTCAACGATAACGGTGAGGAAAACAAAAGCATTACATCTCACAGTTATTTATAAATCGAATCCAATATCTTTTCTATAATACATCTTATCAAAATGTAGTTTGTCTATATTTTGATAAGATTTTTTTAGTGCCTCACTGTAGGTATTTCCATAGCTTGTTATTGCTATAACACGACCTCCAGAGGTGACTACTTTATCATCCTTTAAGCTTGCACCGGCATGAAAAGGTAATACATCTACCAATTTATCTAATCCCAAAATTTCCTTGCCTTTTTCATAAGCTTCTGGATATCCACCAGAGACTAACATGACTGTGGTAGCAGCACGTTCATCAATTTCAATGTTAATAGTATCTAGTGTTTGGTTTGCAATGGCTTGAAAAATTTCAGCCAAATCATTCTTTAAACGTGGTAAAACGACTTCCGTTTCAGGATCTCCCATACGAACGTTATATTCAATAACTATCGGCTCATTTCCTACCTTTATTAATCCAATGAAAACAAACCCTTTATACGGCAAATTGTCTTTTTGAAGTCCACTAATGGTCGGTTTAACGACTTGCTCTTCTATTTTATTTAAAAATTCGGGTGTTGCAAATGGTACTGGTGAAACGGCTCCCATTCCACCTGTATTTAAACCTGTATCCCCTTCACCAATACGTTTGTAATCTTTAGCCGTTGGTAGAATTTTATAGTTTTTTCCGTCGGTTAAAACAAAGCAACTTAACTCGATTCCATCTAAAAATTCTTCAATTACCACTTTAGTGCTGGCTTCACCAAATTTGGCATCAACCAACATACTTTTCAATTCAGCTTTAGCTTCGTTTAAATCATTTAAAATCAACACGCCTTTTCCAGCTGCCAAACCATCTGCTTTTAAAACGTAAGGTGGATTTAAAGTTTCTAAAAACTGATAACCCGCTTCCACAGTACGTGCATTAAAACTCTGATAAGCTGCCGTTGGAATGTTATGGCGCATCATAAACTCTTTAGCAAACTCCTTACTGCCTTCTAATTCAGCCGCGGCTTTTTCGGGACCAATTACAGAAACACGCTTTAAATCAGCATCATTTAAAAAGAAATCATGAATACCTTGAACTAACGGATCTTCAGGACCAACAACCACCATGTTAATCTTTTTCTCTAGAACCAATGTTTTTATAGCTTGAAAATCGGTAACACCAATAGCTTCGTTTTCAGCTATAGCAGCCGTTCCCGAATTTCCAGGTGCTACATAAAGTGCTTTACATAATGGACTTTGCTTTAATTTCCATGCAAATGTATGTTCTCGACCACCTGATCCTAATATTAAAATATTCATGTTGTTGTTGTTTGCTGCAAAAATAATTGCTTTTACGCTTAAAAAACAATTATTTTACAAAAACATCTTAAGCCAATTTCTTTTGAATTTATTCGACCTTTCATTACAATTTAACGGTTTTCCCATTAAGAAAGCGGAACGGATTTTGAAAGGGATTCAAGCGCAACCAGACCAGGCCTTTGAAGCGTATGTTGAAAACAAAAAAAATGAAATTGTTACATACCATATTCAAAACAATTCATTTTATAGCAACTTGGTAAACGATGTCAAGGTAACAGATTGGAATTCCATTCCGGTTATAACAAAACGCGATTTGCAGATACCACTGCAAGACCGACTTTCCGCTGGTTATAACCTTAAAAATGTGTATATCAATAAAACATCCGGTTCTTCTGGCGATCCGTTTATTTTTGCTAAAGATTATGAGTGCCATGCCTTAACTTGGGCAGTTATTAAAAATAGATTTGGTTGGTATGGATTAGATTTTAATAGCTCCAAACAAGCCCGGTTTTATGGTATTCCTTTAGACAAAAAAGGCTATTATAAAGAACGTTTTAAGGATTTTTTGAGCAGTCGGTTTCGCTTTTCCGTTTTCGATTTAAGCGATTCAGCGTTTGAAGGTTATATTAGAAATTTTAAGTCCACACCGTTTGCTTATTTAAATGGTTATACCAGTTCTATCGGTCAATTTGCCAAATATTTAGAGCGAAAAAATCTTGTTTTAAAAGCAATATGTCCCACATTAAAAGCCTGTGTAGTAACATCAGAAATGCTTTTTGATTCGGATAAATTACGTATGGAAAAACAATTTGGCGTTCCAGTAATTAACGAATATGGTGCATCTGAATTGGATTTAATTGCATTTCAAAACCTAGAAAACGACTGGCAAATTAATAGTGAGACGCTATATGTTGAAATTTTAGATGAAGCTAATAACGTACTTCCATTAGGTGATGAAGGCCGCGTTGTAATTACGTCCTTATACAACCAAGCACATCCGTTTATACGTTATGATATTGGCGATATTGGTATACTTTCAGAGAAAAGTTCGGTAAAAAAACCTATTCTTAAAAAGCTGATTGGAAGAACGAATGATATGGCTGTTTTGCCAAGTGGCAAAAAAGCGGCTGGTTTAACTTTCTATTACATCACAAAAAGTATTATAGAAGATGACGGTTTGGTAAAGGAATTCATCATTCAGCAAACACACCTAAATACGTTTAAAATTATGTATGTTGGTGTCAAGGTCTTATCTGAAGAAAAAATGCAACAAATCCGTGATGAAATGACCCGTTATTTAGAACCTAATCTAACCGTTATTTTTGAACGTCAAGAGGTGCTAGAACGCTCAAAAAGTGGTAAATTGAAACAGTTTTCATCACTAATAGAATAAGAGTCCAATGAATATTACCATAGTAGCAGGTGCCAGACCAAATTTCATGAAGATAGCACCAATAATAAATGTGTTGAAGCGAAAAAAACTGGCAGGTTACGACCTTAATTTTCGTTTAGTCCATACGGGGCAGCACTATGATAACAGTTTAAGTGGCGCTTTTTTTGAGGAATTAGGCATACCGTATCCTGATGTAAATTTAGAAGTAAAAAGCGGTACCCAAGCGGAACAGACAGGTGCTATTATGATAGGGTTTGAAAAAGAACTTCAGAAAAACCCTTCGGATTTAGTTTTAGTGGTAGGTGATGTAACCTCAACTATGGCTTGTACGTTAGTTGCAAAAAAATCGGGGATTAAAGTGGCACATGTAGAAGCTGGTATCCGTTCTGGGGATATGAAAATGCCAGAAGAAATAAATCGAATTGTCACAGATAGTTTAACCGATTATTTTTTTACAACATCTAAATTAGCAAGCAACAACCTTATAAAACTTGGTGTAGATAGCAATCAGGTTTTCTTTGTTGGAAATGTTATGATAGATACGCTTAAAACACATGAATCTCGTTTTAAACAACCAGAAATTTGGAAATCATTGGGTTTAAAACAGAAGCACTACTTTGTAATGACGCTTCATAGACCAAGCAATGTGGATGAAGCCCAAAATATAGAGGCAATTTTAAAACAAATTTCTTCGTTAAGTAAGGATTATCCAATTGTTTTTCCTGTTCATCCCAGAACTAAAAAATTATTACAGAGTTTAAATTTGAGTTATAAAAATTTGTATTATACCGAACCTCTAGGGTATTTGGAGTTTAATTTTTTAGTAAAACATGCCTTTGGTGTTATAACAGATTCCGGTGGTATTAGTGAGGAAACGACTATTATGAATGTGCCATGCGTAACACTTCGTGAAAATACAGAAAGGCCTGAAACATGTGAAATTGGGACAAATATACTAGTAGGAAAAGATCCAATTAAAATTGAAAATGCTTTTAAAACTTTATTTTCAGGTACATGGAAGCAAGCCCAAGTTCCAGCACTTTGGGACGGGCATGCTGCTGATAGGATTATTTCTCAATTAATAAAAACTTATCATTTATAGTGAAAAAAATTCTCATTATAACTAGTTATTTTCCACCTGAAACTGGCGCAGCTTCTAACCGGATTTTTCATTTAGCAACAGGATTAGAAAATCAAAATTTTAAGGTATCTGTAATTACACCACTGCCTAATTATCCGAAAGGTAGGGTTTTTGATGATTATCGTGGGAAATTCAAACAAACATCCACAGAAAAAAATGTTACCATACACAGATTGTGGTTGTATGCGAGTAATTCTAAAAACAAATTATTACGCTTGTTCACCATGATATCGTACAGTATAAGTCTGATTTGGTTTTTTATTTGGAACAAAATTCCGGAAACTGTTATCGTACAATCACCTCCATTGTTGGTTGCTTTTACCTGTATGCTATGTTTGCAGCGAAAAAAAAGAAAGCTCGTTTTAAATGTCAGTGATTTGTGGCCAATTGCAGGTTTAGAGTTGGGTGCTTTTAAAAAGAATTTCAGTTATAAAATGCTGGAAAAAATTGAACGTTTTAACTACAAAAAAGCAGATTTAGTTTTGGGCCAAAGCCAGGAGATTTTAGTCCATGTAAAATCTCTATTTCCAGAAAAAGCAACCTTTCTATACAGAAATTACCCTGATTTTGAACTTCCAGAATTAAAAGAACCATCTATTTCAGGTGACAAAATCACAATAGTTTATGCCGGATTATTGGGTATAGCTCAAGGAATCTATAAGCTATGTGAATCGTTGGATTATAGCAATATTGAATTTCATATTTATGGCGGAGGTGCAGAAAAAGAAAAAATAGTTCAGTTTATATCTGAAAATCCAGATTTACCAATAGTTTATCATGGCGAAGTTACGCGAAGCGAATTACACAATGCCTTATTATGTTATGATATAACCATTATTCCATTACTTAATAGAATTTATGGTTCTGTTCCTTCCAAAATATTTGAATACGCCAAATTAGGGCTTCCTATGCTTTATTTTGGAGGTGGCGAAGGTGAAGATATTATTCAACAACATCAATTGGGATGGATAGCTGAAGCTGGAAATTATAGCCATTTAAACAAAACCATTCAAAGTTTAGGAAAAAATAAATTAAGCTTAAAAAATCGGACAAAGATTCAACAAGCAGCCCTAGAAAATTTTGATTTTAACAAGCAGTTATTAAAATTAAAAGCGGTGCTTTAATAGGCTTTTTCTTCGCCTCGAACAGCGTTTATAAACGTTTTAATAATAATTTTTAGGTCTAAAAGTAAGGACCAGTTTTCAATATAAAAAATATCATATTTTACGCGACCAATAATATCTTTATCAGTTTCAACTTCACCGCGGAAACCACTAATTTGTGCTAAGCCGGTTATACCTGGTTTCACAAAATGACGTACCATAAACTTATCAATACGTTTTGCATACATATTGGTATGACTTACCATGTGGGGTCTAGGGCCCACAACAGACATATCGCCAAAGAGTACATTGAAAAACTGTGGTAACTCGTCAATACTAGTTTTTCGTATAAACTTTCCAGTTCTAGTTACACGTTGGTCGTCTCTAGTTGCTTGATAAAGATTGGCATCCTTATTGGGTGTCATGGATCGGAATTTATAACAATCAAATTCCTTGTAATTAAAGCCATTTCTGGATTGCTTAAAGAACACTGGGCCTTTAGATTCTAGTTTAATTAAAATGGCAATAATAGGTGTTAACCACGATAAAATAAACACAATAACACAGGCCGAGAACACGATATCAAAAAGTCGTTTGATAAATTGATTAGCAGATTCTTCTAAGGGAATATTTCTTAAGGATAGAATGGGAATATAATCGTAGTATTCATATTTCAATTTCTTGGAATAAATATCTTTATTATCAGGTAAAAACTTCAGAATTATTAGATTATTATCAGCAAAATCAATCACTTTCATCATTTGTGAATTAGAAAGTTCAGATATTGAACAATACACCTCTTCAATTGCTTCCTTTTTAATAAAGTGAAGACAGGCATCCAAATCAAATGTGTCCTTATTTTTTAAATTAAACGTTCTTTTATGCTTATAACCATATTCGGGGTTAGAATTAAAAAAGTTCTCTAAAGCCGTGGTTTGTTTATTTTTTCCTAAAATGGCCGTTCTTCTATAATTTCCGCCAAAGGAAGATCGGTATTTTTGAAGCAAATAATAAAAAGCAAACTTAAATGCGGTTATTAAAATAAAGGCAAAACCTACGTATTTAAAAATAGTTTTAGGACGAATATTTAGGTCGTGGTAGAATCCAGAATAGGCTAATACAAATAATCCAAAAAGCACCATTTGTCTGAAAATTAAGGACAAAATGGTGATTTCTCGTGTATAACGATACACCTCATAAAACTTTGAATTAATGGAAATAAACAGCCATGCTATGGTTGTTACACTTGTAAAAATTAAAGGGTGTTGGAAATTGAAAAAATATAAAATAGCCAACCCATTAATAATGCCTAAATCTATCAAATAAGAAATAGGCCTAATATAAATAGAGTATCTACCGTGTTGTATTTGGCTCATTAATTTTTAATATGCTTAGAGAAATCCTTGTGTTCGCTTTTGTTTAACTCCTCGGCAGACAGTTGCTTAAAATAGCTAAACGTTTTTTCCATGCCTTCTGCTCTTTCTACTTTAGGCGTCCAGTTTAATAAATTTTTAGCTAGTGTAATATCTGGTTGTCTTTGCAACGGATCATCCGTAGGAAGTTCTTTGTAAATAATTTTCTGATTGGTTCCTGTTAATTTGATAATTTCTTCGGCAAAGTCCTTTATGGTAATTTCATGAGGGTTACCAATATTTACAGGATATGAATACTCGCTAAAAAGCAAATTGTAAATACCTTCAACTTGATCATCAACATAACAAAAAGAACGCGTTTGAGAACCATCACCAAAAACCGTTAAATCCTCTCCACGTAAAGCCTGACCCATAAATGCCGGAATAACACGACCATCATTTAGGCGCATTCGTGGTCCATAGGTATTAAAGATACGCACAATACGTGTTTCAATACCGTGAAATCTGTGATATGCCATGGTTATAGATTCTTGAAAACGTTTGGCTTCATCATAAACACCACGTGGACCTATGGTATTTACATTACCATAATAGTCTTCGGTTTGTGGATGCATCAATGGATCTCCATAAACTTCAGACGTAGACGCAATTAGTATTCTAGCCTTTTTAGCTTTAGCAAGACCTAGTAAATTATGTGTGCCTAAAGAGCCTACTTTTAATGTTTGAATGGGTATTTTTAAATAATCAATAGGACTTGCAGGTGATGCAAAATGTAAAATGTAATCGAGTTCACCTTCAATTTTAATAAATTCCGTCACATCATGTTCAATAAATTCAAAATTCGGATTATCCATCAAGTGTTTGATGTTTTTAGAATCGCCTGTGATATAGTTATCCATACCAATGACGTGGAAACCTTCTTTAATAAACCGATCACTTAAATGAGAACCTAGAAAACCAGCTGCTCCTGTTATTAATACCTTTTTCATTAATCTATTGTCTTTCTTCCTATTGAGCTGTAATAAAAGCCTTCGTTTTTAATATCCTGAACATCATATAAGTTTCTACCATCAAAAATAACCGGCGTATTCATTTCTGCTTTCAGTTTGTTAAAATCTGGTGTTCTAAAGATACTCCATTCTGTACAGATAATCAAGGCATCGGCATCTTGAATTGCTGAATACATATCTGGAGCATAGCTGATTTGATTACCAAATTTGCGCTCCACATTTTCCATAGCTTCTGGGTCGAATGCCGTTATTGAAGCGCCACTTTCAAGCAGGTCCTCAATTATATACAAAGCTGGTGCTTCCCGAATATCATCAGTTTCAGGTTTGAAAGCCAAGCCCCAAATGGCAATTTTTTTATCTTTCAAATCACCTTTAAAAAAGGCATCAATACGTGGTAATAGGATTCGTTTTTGTAAGTCGTTTACCTTTATAACAGCATTTAAAATATCGAAAGTATAATTATGGTCTTTCCCTGATTTATGAAGTGCTTTCACGTCCTTTGGAAAGCAAGAGCCTCCATAGCCTATTCCTGGGAATAAGAAGCGTTTACCAATTCTAGAATCGGTTCCCATACCAATGCGCACTTTATCAACATCTGCACCCACTTTTTCACAGAAGTTAGCAATTTCATTCATAAAGGTTATTTTGGTGGCCAAAAATGAATTTGCGGCATATTTGGTAAGTTCCGCCGATTTTTCATCCATAATAATTATCGGGTTTCCAGAGCGTACAAAAGGCTTATAGAGTTTTTCCATAAGTTTGGTAGCTTTATCTGAACTAGAACCTATAACAATACGTTCTGGCTTTAAAAAGTCTTCTACGGCAAAACCTTCACGTAAAAATTCAGGATTAGAAACCACATCAAAATCTACCGTGGTTTCATTTGAAATGGCTTTCGTAACACGCTCGGCTGTTCCAACAGGAACGGTGCTTTTATCGACAATAACTTTGTAGCTTTTTAATAATTTTCCAATGTTTTTGGCGGCACCTAACACATACGACAAATCGGCCGAACCATCTTCATCTTCAGGTGTTGGTAGTGCTAGGAAAATAATATCACCATGGTTTAGACCTTCCTCCAATGAAGTTGAGAATTTTAAACGGTCTGCTTTTATGTTTCTTTCGAAAAGTGTATCTAGTAGTGGTTCGTATATTGGCACGACACCAGCTTGCATTTTTTTAACTTTACTTTCATCAATGTCAATACATAAGACATTATTACCTGTTTCGGCCAGACATGTTCCGGTAACTAAACCTACGTAGCCTGTTCCTATTACTGATATGTTCATTTAAAATTTATTAAGTATTTTCAAATTTACAAAACTAGATTGTATTGTTTTTATAAAACTCTAAATATGCATTATTTACAAAAGTTTCCATTTCCTTTTCAAAGCGTTCTTTAGAAAATTTTAGTGCGTGTGTTCTAATTTCTTTAGGATCAAATTGGAGTTCTTCAAATTTTGACACGGCATCAATAATGGCTATTTCATTTTGTTTATTAAAGAAAACACCCGTTTTATTTTTAATTATGGTTTCAGTTGCCCCACCTCTTCCATAAGCTATTACTGGTGTACCACACGCTTGCGCCTCAACTGGTATTATACCAAAATCCTCTTCGGCAGCAAAAACAAAAGCTTTCGCTTTTCTCATATAATCTGTTAGCTTCTCTTTATTTACAAATCCAACAAGTTCTATATTTGATTTGGCAATTTTTTTTATGGCACTATATTCTGGACCATCACCAGAAACAATTAATTTTTTATTTGGCATGTTATTAAAGGCACGTACAATAAGTTCAATTTTTTTATAAGGTACCATTCGGGAAGCCGTAAAATAATAATCATCCTTATCTGTTTCTAATGGAAAAGCATGTACATTTACTGGAGGATAGATAACAACCGAATCTCTATTATAAATCTTTTTTATACGTCTAGCAATATATTTTGAATTGGCAACAAACAAATCTACCCTATTTACGGTTGCCAAATCCCATAAACGCATTTTATGTAATACATATTTAGCATACATGGATTTTAACCCTTTATTAAGTTTTGCTTCACGCAGGTACTGATGATATAAATCCCACGCATAACGCATTGGCGAATGACAATAGCAAATATGCAATTGATTTTGATGTGTTAGAACTCCTTTAGCTACGGAAGCTGAAGAACTTAATACCAAATCGTATTCGCTTAAATCAAATTGCTCTATGGCGTTTGGAAAGAATTGTAAAAATTTCCTGTGATTGGATTTTGCTGTTGGCAATTTTTGGATAAAACTTGTAGAAACAGATTTACCGTTTAGAATGAAGGCTCTATCGGCATCGTTTAAATAATCCACTAATGCAAAATGGTCAAAATCTTCCCATATCGTATTAAGCGAATGAACCACTTTTTCGGCTCCTCCACTTACATAATACCAATCATGAACTAATGCTTTCCTCATGTAGTTTTTTTTCGAAGATTTTCAGTAAAAAAAGTAAAAACAAGAAACCGAATAAAACATATATTCCAGCACCTCTTGTATAACTAAGAATCATCAAAAATACATTAATAATTAAAAAGTACATTAAAATAGGTGAGTAAATGACGGATTGAAAAGATTTTTGATATATATATTTCTGAAATACGCCAAATAAAAACAAGAGTACTAAGGAAAACCAACGGAAATCAATATAGTAGGAACCAAATTGCGTTAAATACACATACTTTCGAGGCGACAAATTAGCAATTGGGATTGACGACAAACTAATTTTATTAAAAAATTTAGGAATGATAGAGTAATTATACATCCCATAACCTATGGACAAACTATCTATATCAATAATATGGTTAAACTCAAAAGCGCCATGTGTAATATATTGTCCTGTGTGCAAACCAGACATAACATAAAGCTTTGTTAGTTGGGAATGATTTGTGGTTTCAAAATAATTAATGGCTGCATCGGTTGGTTTTAAAATTTCATTATAACGGCTTTCAAGCAAGGATTTGTAAAAAGTATCATCAAAATTTTCAGAATAATTTTCACGTTTTAGTAAAATTAACATGGAAATACTCATTAAAATCACAACAGCAATTACGGTAATACTAATTCTTTTAAAATTAATTTTAGGTTTTTGATAAGCGATTAAAGTAAAAACGATAATAAGAAAAATCTCAAAAAATGGTTTCCTAGTTCCTTTTAAAATAGCTTCAAGAAGAGGGAAAAACAGTACCACATATGATGCTATGATATAAAATTTAGGACGTTTAAGGTTTGCTCTTATACAAATAACGAAAGGGAAGAAATAAAGGCTTTTAAGAACCGACGCTACAATCAATAACACCTGATTTTGTTTAAAATTGTCATCGTTTAAAAACCGATTAAATTTTAAATCGTTTGCAAAAGATAAATTTCTATTTACGAATAAATCATACCATCTTAATGCAAAGCTTACGACAATAATAATTAATAATAATTTTACAACCTTTTGGGTATTATAGGTTATTCTTTGGTTGGTTATTGTTTTAAAATTGAACATCACAAACCCCGCTATTATGGCAATATAACAAGATACAATAAACAAAATAGTTTTTGTTTTAATAGGCTGTACAGCCTCCAGTGGTAATAACATATAAGCTAAAACCCAAATTAATAAGCCTACCGTTAAGCTCCCAAAAAATAACCAATATGTTTTTATTAAATTCATCTTTAAATAGTATAAAAATAATAAACGCTAGTTATGAAATATATTATAATTAAGGTTATCGCAGACTTTTTAAAATATATTCCTTTACTATACAAACTGCTGTACTGTAATAAACAGGCAACAAAAATAATGGACATGTGTAAAAAGGTTAATAAAGCGAGTGTTAAATAGTTTTGAACAGCGTAGAAAAGTAAAATTGAGATAAAAACCAATATTAAAAATTTAACGTTGTTTTTAGATGCTAGATTCTCGCGATCTATGATATTAGAATTTAAGGCACTAGCAATCCACATGACCATTTGCGCAGACAGTAAGAAATAAACGGTTTTATACGCCTGGTAAGTATCGTTAAAATAGTCTGAAAAGTGCGTAATTATAAAAGGAGCAATAAATTGAATGACGACGGATAAACAGAAAATAAATATAAAAAATAAGTAAAAATATTTATCCAATACTTCAGGATTAAACGTGTATATTTTTTTAAAAAAAGCAATATTAATTACTTGATGAATCATGACTACTACTGCAGATAACCTAAAATAAAAGGCATAGATACCAACGGTTTCAAAATCAAAAAATAACTCAACTAAAATGCGGCCGGATGTGGTTATTAAAAAAATTAAAAATGTTGAAATTAATAGATGAATACTAAACTTTAAAATGGTTTTGTAGCCAAGTAAAGTAGCTTCTTCTTTTACCTTATAATAATTAATAATGCCATATACAACATACACCAAACTATAAGTAAGCACAAAAACATTTATTAGCTGGAGATTAACATCTAATAAATTTAGTTTATCCAGTACATAGGCAACTAGTAAAACTAGGTAGATTCCGGAGTCGATTATTACCGAGGGCGTGGACTTTTCATGAGATTTTAATTGGGTAGAATAAAAAACTTGATTCGCAATTATATAAGACATGTTAAAAGCCAAGTAAAAAACAACATCCAAATTGAAGAAAAAATAGAGTACTTGATTGAGTGCAAAAGGAATTAAAAGAAAAACAGCATGCAGTTTGAAGGCTGGCTTAAGTTCCACCTTTTCTTCTCTCAAAACAAAATACGGGTAGGCACCCGGAACCCCTAAATTTATTATGGTGTTTACAATCATCCCTAATCCTGCTAAAGCATATTCTAACACCCCAAAGTCTGATTTAGTTAGAACATCCGCCAACAGTAATGGAATAAAATAAACAGTTGCTTTTGCAACCATAAAAACCACGCCAAAAATGGCATACTGTTTTAAAAATTTAAACATATAGTTGTTTACGTTTCGCCTTTATTAAATTTTAAAGTTAACAGTTAGGTTTCAATTAAAAACAAAAAGAGTTTAAAATATATTTTAAACCCTTTCATAATAATTATATTATTTGACAATCATCATTCTTTAATTTCTATAATAACGCCATTCGGATCCTCCTCTAAAATAGTAATATCAGGGTTATTATTTATGACTTTAAATTTACCTATTGTAACGGGTTTTTCTTTATTTCCGCTATCAAAATGAGCCGTGTATTTTCCTTTAGATTCTAATTCGTTAATGGTTATATTTTCTATAAAACTATCATAACATTTATTAATCCATAAGGCTTTAAAATCTTTCTCCTCTCCATTTTCGGCATCTTGCATACCTGACATCCCTTCTGAGCTTCCAACACCAAATTTATCTATAATAACCTCATCTATTAAATGATCTCTACCCGTCATATAAATACCATGTCTGTCTGATGATTTAATATGTATTTTTTTTATTTGAACATTAATTGGGTTGTTTCCTGCTCCATCAATTACGAGTGCAGCATGAGCATTTTTATATTTTTCGCTACCTGAACCCAAATCTTGAACTTCAAGGTAATTAATTTTAATATCGTTGCAACCTAAATAAATATGGCATCCTGCATTTCTTAAACCCCATAAGTTTTTAGAAATATCCGATTTCAATATAACTGAATCCATAGCAATATTACTAGCATTCGTTATTCCTAAACCTGCATACCCTACTAAAGTTCCTTTTAAATTTATATTCTCTGGTTTTGGCAATGTATCATGAGTCTGGAGGATATGAATTAAACTAAATTCAGAATTATTAAATTTTAAATTCAAATTTTGTCTATTATTTAGAACTAAATTGGTATTATAATAGCCCTCATGGAAAATCATTTCAATATTTCCAAGTTCTGCCACGTCTAATACTGTTTCCATCATCCCCTTTTTACTTTTGGGATGCGTTTGAGCTGCATTCTCAAAATTAAGACCGTAACGTCTAACATCTCCTTTTGGGTACGTTTCATTTACAACAAAATCTAACTCATTGAATGAGATGGTTTTGATTTGTTCTTCTTTATTTTTCTTGCACGACACAACTATAAAAACAGAAACAAGTGAAACGGTAATTAAATTAAATATTAACTTTCTCATATATCTTTATTCCTTTATCTGATTTTCATATACATAAAACAAAGGTATCATAAAACTAAATATTATAACACCATGTTGCCTGTCTAAATAAGATTCAAAAAAACAGCCTATGGTAAAAAACAATAGGATTATAAAGTAGTACTGGTTTTTTAGATTAACCGATTTAAATAAACAATAAAGTAAAATAATAAATATACTAAAACCAAGTATGCCTGTTTTTAAAGCTTCAGAAATATATTG
Source organism: Bizionia hallyeonensis (assembly GCF_042657385.1). NCBI lineage: Bacteria > Pseudomonadati > Bacteroidota > Flavobacteriia > Flavobacteriales > Flavobacteriaceae > Bizionia > Bizionia hallyeonensis. Next base: position 547,431 of record NZ_JBHSLA010000001.1, read on the forward strand.
ATTGTGATTATTAAACTTTTCTTTTATTCCTAATTTAAAATAAACTTCTTGGTAACTATTATTAAGGACATCTTGATAATCTCCTGTTCCTGTGCCAAACGGAAAATGATTTATAATTTCTTCAAGGGATAAGTAATTAATTAACAACCTATGCTCCAAGGTATTTTTTGTATAAGTTACCTTATTTTTAGTCTTGATAATCTCAATATTAAAATCTGTAGATTTTAGCATAATATTAAACTTATGTTTTATTCCTGTCGTATTATAAACCAATAAAGCTAATAACATAGGTGTTACGAAAAAAATAAATAGTTTAAATAAGAGCTTTTCATTTTTAAAGTGGTCAATCAGTTTTATACTAAAAACTAATACCAACATTAATATTGATGTTTTATTAGAAAATAAAAAAACAAAGAACAATAAACAAATTATATAAAAAATGTTTAGTATCACATTTTTCCTAGCAATCAACTCATCTAATGAAAAAATTATTGGTATTACAAATATAAATACCATATAAAATTGACTAATTCCCAATTTTTCTGTCAACACAAACAAGGCAAAGACATGTAATGAAAGTTGATCTATAAATACATGAATGCTTAAGAATATGGTGAATACTACAATTACGTAAAGTCTTATAAATCTCAATACTTTGTAAAACAAATTTTTATCTAAATATTCCACATATATTATTGCTGGCAAAAACAAGGTAGGTAATATTGTATTAACACGTTTTAAACCATAATCAAAATTTTCAGAATAACTTAAACCAATACATTGAAAAACAAAATAAAGAACGAATAACAAAATTATTTTGTTAGATTTTATCTGACTCCATTTTAATTTTAAGTTACTTCTAGTGTCACTTAAAAAGAAAAGCACAAACAAAAATGTAGAAATTGATAAAAGCGCATAAGATAAAACATAAGCCATAAAAGTTATGGCAATAAGCATTATATAAATATACTCTCTATGCTTAAAAAATAAGTTTTTTAAATTACCTGTCATTCTATAGTTTTTAAACGCTTAACTAGAACGTTTGTTAGAATGTCATCCAAAATTAAGGCGTCTTTATATTCTACATCCAGCACTAAATTTTCTATAATTGTAGGCATTCCAGAATTACCTTCATCCAATTTTAATGGGTACCCATTTTTTGAGTATTTGGTTAAAATTTGAACATTTTCAAAGATACAGTTGTTACATCTATTAATCCAAAGTCCTGAAAGTATTTTCTCATTACCTTTACCGGCATCTTGCATACCAGTCATGAAATTAGTTGTGCCTTGTGCGTATTTGTCAATTTTTATTTTTTTAAAAATGTTGTTAGTGCCAGTTATGTATGCTCCATGGCGATCAGATGATTTGATATAGACCTCGTTTATTGTAATATTAGTTGGATTTTCGCGCGATCCATCTATAGCCAAGGCGGCATGATTATTTTTAAAAACTATATTTCCAGATGCTAAATCTTCAATTTCTAAATAGTTTATTAATAAACTGTCAGTTCCTTTATAAATATGACAGCCTCTACTTTTAGATTCCTTTAATGTTTTTTGAGGATTTAATTTAATAATTACAGAATCCGCAGTTACATTTTTAGAATGATAAATACCAAATCCTTCGTATAAAATTAGCGTTCCTTCGAGGGTAATATTTCGGGATTGGGATCCACCCTCATTGGTAATATGAACTAAATCAAATGCAGCCTCGTTAAAATGTAAATCGATATTTTTTCTGGAATTAAAAACTAAATTAACTCCATAATACCCTTTAGGGAAATTTATTTTTATTGGACTATTTTCGGCTAAATCCAATACTGAACTTATTAATGATTTTCCAGTATTAGGATGCTTTTTATCATTTAATGAATCTGGAAATATACCATACCTCCTAGCATCTCCCAAGGCATAATTAGAGTTTAGCACATAATTAATATCATTTATCTGAACGGGTTTGGAGTCAATAGCCTTAGGCTCAAAGTTATCACACTGTAAAAAAAGCAAAGATATTAATAACATACAGCAAATTTTAAATTTCCGCATTGCTTGTGTTTTTTTTATAGAACGAATAAATTACTAACCAATATATTAAGTTTGCTGAAGCTCCTAAATGAAATGTCTGCACAAACATAGAACCAACAAGAACAAGAATATAGACACTATTTATAGGACTCTTTTTAATAGAGTTTACTGCTATTAAGAATACTGGTATAGCATAATACATAAACCCTAATATTCCATTATTAAGCAACAATGTAAGCCAACCATTTTCTGCATTGTTCTTATATTCATTAACGAAAGCACCATTGTTACCAAATATTAAATTCAAAAAGTCGTAATTTAACAACATATCAAAACCACGTATCCAAAAATTAATTCTTTCTGAATTACCTTCATTAGAAACATCAAATGCTTCTTTAAGCCTATCAATTGAAGTTTTATCTAATAAGAAATATAAAGCTAAAAAGACGCCGAAAAAACCTGAAATTAATAACAATATTGATTTAGGCCTTAATAAAATTGAAGCTAAATTATATTTTTTAAAATAATATGTAGCCAAAATAATTCCGCAAAATACAATTCCTAATCTGCCATTTGCTATAATTGATATAAGAAATATAATATAAAGCATCTTTACATTTTTCCTAAATATCAAAGCAGTACCTATAGCAGATTGAGAAAGCGCTAAAGGACCTTCAAAATATACTTTAGATCTAAATATACCAGAATAACCACCATAGAATTTTTCATCCAAAGGTCTATATCCAAAAAAGGTGTCTCTTGAAACAACAAATAAATACTCTTGATTAATAAATTCATAGAAAGCTAAAATTAAGGTTAGAATAATAAACACTTTCATTACCCTTAAAAAGTAATCGTAGTTATTAATAATAACTATAGCAGTTATTGGACTTAAATAAATATTTATATCAAAACTATTGAGCCAAAAAGGGCTGGATATTATAAATATCAGAATAGAAGCAATTAAATAAATAAACAGTTGGCTATCTATTTTAAGTTTTGGGTTAAAAATTAAACCAACAATAAAAAAAGCATATCCAGTCAATAACAATAGTGGTCTAAAGCTATTGATATTAAATGCTATTTCAGCCAACAGGTAAAAATAGAAACTTAATATAATGGATAGAACACTTAGGTTACCAAAAAAAGCGGCAACCTTATGCTTATTAATTCGTAAGCTTATAGCCTTATCCATTTTTTGAATAAACTTCTTCTATTAAATTATGACCTTTTACTTTTTTCAGTTTCGACCTAATAGTAATAATATTGTTATCAACATGCCTCATTTTCTGACTTACGTACATACCTTTTTCCATAAGATTTTTGGATATAATACTTCCAGCCCCAATATTTATAGCATTATTTACAACAACACCTGGGTTAAAAATACAGCGAGATCCCACGTACACATTATTTTGTATTTTTATTTCACCATCTATTCTAATCCTAGCGGGACCCGTATCATCATGATAGTATCCGTGTGTCCATAATTGCGAGCCAATTCCAGCGAGAATGGAGTGCTGACCGATAGAAATAGATTTTGTTAAATCTAGAAAATGATTTGAAACTATAATTGCGTTTTCACCTAAATGTAGTACAGCCTTTCCATAAGAAATTGGCGCTTTAGAGCGTCTAATTTTATTTTGTTTAGAAATACCTGCATGTTTTTCTAAAAACACAGTCAGAGGTCCATTCAATATATTAAAGTTCCCAATAAAACTAGACTCTTCAAGAATGAGACTTTCTACCTTTATAAAATTAAAATGCTTAATTTTTGAATGTTTTTTTAACTCAATATTTTTAACTGCTAATATACCAAAACCAATGTAAGATTTATAAGATATAGCATGACCAAGTGTTCTCAATAAAAAAATCTTAATAATATTTATAGGAATAAGCCCAAACAATAGCGTCAATAATTTTTTCATGTGTAAAATATTTTTCAGTTAAAAAATTTATAAAGCCAACGTTAAAGGTACATACTAAATAAAGATACTAACTTATTTTTGCTTATTTGATTTTGAAATAGTTTGCTGTAAATTTATGTCAAACGCTTCATTTATATTATTTCTAAAATCATCCAAGTTATAACTGAAAGTTTGTTTATCATAATTTAATTTTATTTTATTGTAATTAAAACTAAACTTATCTTTTAAAATTCTTTCCACACAATACTTTGGTTGCTTTATCTCTAAATTTCTATCACGAAATTGCATGGTTGCATATATTATTCCCGGAGTTGCAAAAGGCATAACATACTTTAAGTCTTGATACCTACAGCTATTATGAACTATTTGTTGTGTAGACCCTTGTAGAAACGTGAAATTTTTGGCATACATTTCCAGACTATTAAATGTGTTTAAAGTGCTTTTTGAAAATAAAAATTCTTCATATAAATAGTCGTAATATTCGTCCGTTTTATCCATATCTAAAACACGACAGTATTTATATTCATCCATTAACGCCAGTAATAACTCATCTTCTGTTTCCCCAAGTTTAAATCGTTTTTTAGTCTTTAAGTTTAAGAGTTTAACAGCAAATTTTGAGATTAATGCGTTAGGTTTAAACATCATATAACGCCGTAAATAGCTAATAAAGCTGTTTTCCGAAGGTCCAAACGTGAAAATACTATCCGAAGTTGAGCCATTGAGAACGAGCACCTCCTTTCCATATCTTTTTTTAATCTCCACAATCCCTTTAAAATGAACGGGTGTAAAGTGTTTATCTAGCAATTGTATTTCATTGATGTCATTAAGCTCATCTTGAGAAAACGAATCAAATTTAACCGAAATGATTTCAGTTTTCATTTTTAAAGCCTTAGATACCTGATTTACCTTTTGAAAATCCAAAAAAGCTTGATTAAACGTGGGCTCTAACTTTAAAAAAACAGGCGTAAAATCGATTTCATGTTTCTTTAAAAATAGAGCTAAAAGACATGAATCTTTACCTCCTGAAAACATTAAAATAACCTTCTTATTTAGTTGTTTAATTCGGCTAAAGGTATCATCTAAATCTTGATAAACTTTTTCTGTATGTTTTTGATTGTTTTGAGTTAAAATTGCATTTTTAAAATACAAGTTTTCAGAAAAATCATTCAGTTTAATTTTGGTTTCAGTAGCAGGTTTAAACTTATTAATTCCTTTAAATAATGTTTTACCTCCCGTTGTACAATCATGAGTTTTCCAATACGCCAACTCCATTTCATTAATTTCTATGGAGGATATTTTGGCTAATAAAAATCTATAGTCATCAGAAATTAACAAATGATTTTTAATCCATAGATAATACATTCTATAAGCGCCAATAATATCAGTAACAACTATAACTTCATCTGGTTTAATTTGTATCTTAAACCAAGAGCCTTTAATATCATTATAATTATCAGTACTTAAATTACCTAAAGGATGACCAAAAAAAATGCCATTTTCATCTTCCGAAAAAGCAGAATCAAAAATAGTTATATCAATCTTTTGATTATTAAATTCAATTGTTTTTTTAAACATTATTTTTTTCTATAACTTTTTTAAAGGCTGAAGAAACAATTTCTATATTACTACTCGACATACAGTTTTCATCGCTAAAGGGATCGGAAATGATGCCTTGATAACTGGTGGAATTGAGAACATTTATAAAGTCAATTTTTTCTTGATTTGAAATTTTGTTAAACGACTTATTCTTTACCGAATTTATCAAAGGCTCTAATTCGGTATCCACATTATTTATAAATATACAGTTATTGGCCGTATTATTTACCGTTTTAGTTAAGGTTACAATAGGTTTGTTACTCAATACACATTCTATAGCTACAGTTCCAGTAACTGTAATAACAAGGTCTATAAAAGGTAAAACATCATCCATTTTAACGTGATGTTGTAAGCCTATAATATTAGCAGAATCCTTAACATAATTTACAAGCGCTCTAGATAATTCATATTTAGATTTTGGATTAGGCTTCACCACTAAAACGGTATCATCAGACAAGGATTTACTAATGGCTTTTATAAGTTGCAATTGATTTCTATGTTTCCGTCCCCAAACATCTATATTGGCTTCTGGTTGCATTTGTAATGGGTAGAGAACAACCGTTTTGTTAGGCGTGTTTATCGTATTTTGTGCAAACGCATCCCAAAGCTTAATATTTTTATCCTTCTCTTTCTCTAGTTTAAATTTAATTAATGGACTCGGTGTATTGTATTTTTCACCTTTAATATAAGATTGAATTTTTTTAATTTTATCTTTAATAATTTCACCTTTCGAAATACGCCTAGGTTTCATATAATCTGGCGCAGTTTTTCGGTTAATTATTTGGTCTATGACGTTTTCTGCCTCCTCATTTGAAAGGAATTCATTACTCCCAAAATAAGGCTCTAACGTGTTATATTTATAAAATGAAAAACGCCCAATTGGATATCTACAGGTACATGGGTTTAAATAAAGTATATCTTGCTTTATACAATTGTTTATTGTTAATAGTTCATGAAAAGCTGTGGATTCTCCAAAAACTAAATCGGGTTTAAGCGCATTTAAATACTGTTCAATTTTAGCATTGTAATAGTAGAAATAAGCCGTATTCTTTTTGTTAAAATGATTAAACTGCCTATCACTTTTTATAACATCTTCAACCGCTTCATCTTTAACATTAATAGGTTTATTACCGCTCGGATAGTCTATTATATGCGTTTCAAAATTTCCTGATGGTAAAAATTCTTTGTTTTGAACAAGCCAGTGGACTTCATGTCCACTTTTGCTTAATTGATTAGCAACGGACGCCATTAAAAACGTTTTGTACCTATTTTCTATAAATAACAATTTCATATTATAAGCTTTCAATCATTTTAAGAGTCAAGGGCTCACCTCTTTTTACAGCACTCACAAACTTTTTACCTAAAATTTCATTATAATATTTGGGGTGCAATCCAAATCCAGGTCTTACAGATTTTATGTTGTCTGTAGAGATTATATCACCAGGTTTTATATTCTGCGTAACAAATAAAGAACGAGAAAACTCTCTGCTTTTCTTCTTTTTATCTGTCATTTTATAATCTACATTACCCATTAGTTTTTCGGTTAAACGAACTGCATCGACCATTTGTTTAAATTCAATTTCATCTAAGGAAAAATGTGCATCCGCCCCACCAATACTTTTATCTAAAATAAAATGTTTTTCGATCACTCTAGCGCCCAATGCCACAGCTACCATTGGCGCTTCAATTCCCATGGTATGATCGGACAAGCCCACTTTAACGCCAAATCGTTTAGAAATATCTGGTATAGTAAGCAGGTTAGCATCTTCTGGATCTGCAGGATAAGCTGAAGTGCATTTTAAAATAGTAATATCGATATTTCCTTGTTCTTTACAGGCTGCTATTGCTAATTCAATATCCTCTATAGTTGCAATTCCAGTGGATATGATAATTGGTTTTTGTTTGGATGCTATGTAACTAATTAGGGGTATATCTGTAATTTCAAAAGAAGCCACTTTGTAAATAGGCGTATTTAATTTCTCTAAAAAATCAACCGCGGTTTTATCAAAAGGCGATGAAAAACAAATTAATCCTTCTTCTTTGGCTAAATCGTATAAAGGTTTATGCCATTCCCAAGGCAAAGAGGCTTCTTTGTACAAATCGTATAAATATTGTCCATCCCATGCGGTACCTTGCTTAATTTTAAATAAATCTGTTTCAACATCGAGCGTAATCGTATCCGCAGTATAAGTTTGTAATTTGATTGCATCAGCCCCCGTACGCTTTGCAGCGCGAATCGTTTCCTTTGCAATCTCTATACTGCCACCATGATTTGCTGATAATTCCGCTATTATAAAAACTTTATTCATGCTTGTATTCATATTTTAACGCTTCGGTCTTATTTATTATTTCTTTTCCTTGAAATACGAAACTCGCTCTTTCAAATGATTTTTTTGAGGCGATGTTATCTTCCTTTATAAAGGCTATTATCTTGTCCTTAGAGATTTCAACAAAACTCTTACAAGACCGTTTTAACAATGGGGCGGATAATTTCTTACCTCTAAATTTCTCATCTATTGTGATTCCGATTATAAAAGCATTATATTCTTTATTAAAATCAAAACGCACTAAGCCTGCTAGTGTAGCATCTACTTCACAAATAAAATAATGCGAATTAATGTTATTTATCTTCGATTGAAACCATTTTGAATGTTCCTCATAGATAATAGGTTTAGAATTAAAGGAATTTCTTCGTGTTTCCCCATCATTTGCCCATAAGAAAGTAATTTCTTCATCTTTACTTTCCATTTTTCTAAGCTTTATGGATCTCTGAATTTTAGAATGTATAACAACATCGATAAATCTCTTATTAAAAAAACAATGACCTTCTAATACCGCTTCTTTTCTAAATTTCCTTTCTTCTAAAACAACATATAAATGTGGTCTAAGATCAAAAGCAAAAGTATATAATTTATGAAAATTTAACTCTTTGAATGCCACTTCTTCAATTAGGTCCAAATAAATTCCCCAATGCTTTTTAAACTCATTTTGTTCTAATTCTGTTTTCATTATAAATGAAATCTCAGCATTTTGATCTATCCAATTGATATGAACTAGACCACCATAACCAATACACTCATTATTCTTTAGATAAGAAAATAAAATTTGATCTGGTCTCTCTTGGCCAAATAAGTTCGCAACAACATTTTGAAAATAGTTTTCTTGATCATCTTCTGTCAATAAAGAGTTCTGTCGCAAATGATACATTTGTTCATTGCGCCACTGCATAATATCAAAACGATCTTCATAACGGATAGGAATAATTGAATAATCTCCAATACCAAAAGATTGCTTTGTTAATGATTTATATGAGTTTTTAAAATTTATCATTTATATATCCGTAATTAATCATAACCCTGTAATATTAGCAATAACGACCCTTTCAAAGAGTCTATCTTCAAAATATCTCCTGTTAAGCTTATGAACAAACTCATCAAGATATAGTTGCAAGTATTTCCCTTTGATTTTATGATAATTGCCGAGGAGGTTTCTTTTAGCATTACTTATAAATATATGAACCCATTTTAAAGTTTCTTCGGTAGATTCCTTGCTTGATTTTTCAGTAACATGCATTTCTATGTAATCGGCGATATCTACATAAGAAGTGCTTTTATCTGTAAATACGATAGTTTTTTCATCTACACATTCCTTTATTGTTTCGTTGACCTCACTAGATTGATGAGTCTGTAAAACTTTAGCTTTAAAATAGCGTACCTGATTAGATTTTTTGCCCGTTTTACCATCAGCTCTAAAGATTATTTTTTTCATTATTGATTAATAATTTGTATTTCATTTCTGCCAAAGCCCAATCAGTTTGAGTATCTATATCTTGTGCTTCTAATGCTGAAATTACTATAGCTCCAGAGTTGGATGTAAATAATTTTTTTTCTTTTAGGAAAGAAGAAATCATTAACCAATAAAACTGACCTGCATCATGATATCGAGGTTCTAAATCTTGCGATCTGGTGTTCAAGTGCGCTTCCCAAACCATCTCAATTTTGTTATTCTTTTTCTTTAAAGAACGTTGAATAGGAAAAGAAAATTCTATTACAGGAAAAACACTTTCAAACTTTTCATCTACCAATTTTTGATATGCATCCCGAATCTTTTTAGCTGAAATAAATGGTGCTGTTGGCAATAAACAACAAACTGTATCAAATATTTTATCTATGTCAGAATATCCGTTTAAAACCTCTTGCACGACATCTGACAATACCGCAAAATCGTTGGCATTAGTGCTGCTTCTTAAAAATGGGACTTTGGCGCCGTATTTTCTAGCTATTTCTGCTATTTCTTTATCATCAGTAGAAACCATAACCTCATCAAATAAATCACTTTTTAAGGCTGCTTCTATTGAATAGGCTATAATAGGTTTACCTAAAAAAGGTTTAACATTCTTTCTTGGAATGCGCTTACTCCCACCTCTTGCTGGAATTATTGCTAAATTAGCCATGTTAGCCATGTATATAAGATAGTACTTTTTCAATTACAAATTCTTGTTCTTTATCCGTTAAACTTGGATACATAGGCAAGCTAATACATTTGGAATAGTAATTTTCAGAGTTATTTAAATTTGCATTATCATAGCCAATTTCCTTATAATAGGGCAAGGTATGAACTGGAATGTAATGTATTTGAGCAAAAATATGATGTGACTTTAAAAAGTCGTAAAGCCCTTTTCTATCGTCTACCTCAATTACAAATAAATGATGGGCATTTTGAGTTTTACTGGGTAGACTCTGAAATTTAATTTTATTTTTAAAGGCTTGTTTGTATCTATCTGCTATCTCATTTCTACGTGCAACACCAGCTTTGTTTTTAGACAATTGGGTGATTCCCAAAGCAGATTGAATATCGGTTAATCTATAATTATATCCCAATTCTTGCATTTCATAAAACCAGCCACCATGATTTTCTGCCATGTTTTCTTTGGTAATGCCGTGCGTTCTTAAAGATGCTAATTTTTTGTATAGCTTTTCAGAATTAGTGGTTACCATTCCTCCTTCTCCACAAGCAATATGTTTTACGGGGTGAAATGAGAAAATACCAATATCAGCATAATTCCCGTTCCCACACATTTGTTTGTTTCCGTTGGAATCGGTAAAATAGCCTCCAGGTGCATGACACGCATCCTCCACTATCCACAAATCATGTTCTTGGGCTAATGCTCTGAAAGCTTCCAAATTTACAGGTAAACCTGCAAAATCTACTGGAATAATACCTTTAAAAAAACCTTTTGGTTTGCTTTCAATTAATTTTTTAGTACTCTTTAAACAAAGTAAATAGGTATCCGGATCAATATCTGCAAACCAAACTTCGCCATCGGCATACCGTACGCAATTTGCGGAAGCTGCAAACGTAATTGGTGTCGTTATAACCCGTTCGCCTGCTTTTAACCCTAAAGCCAATACGGCCAAATGTAAACCGGAGGTGGCGTTATTTACAGCTACGGCATATTTGGAGCCTACGTAAGCAGCAAATTTATCTTCAAACTCCTTAACCTTCGGACCTTGTGTTAAGTAATCGGCAGTTAAGGTTTCTACAACCGCATCAATATCATCTTGAGTAATTGATTGTCTTCCGTAAGGTATGGCGTCTTTCATGACTATTAAAAGTTTGGATCTACATGTTGCTTAATTAAGTTTCGCAAGGTTTGAACGGTTTCCCAATCGTCATTATCTCCAGAATTATAGCTAAAGCCATAAGGCACTTTTTTAGCATTAAAATTGCTGATATAATCTTCTAAACTCCATTTATGAGTTGGAGGTAAAATAGTAAAATATTTACCTAAATCATAAGTATAAAACGAATCGGAAGCAGTTATCATTTCCTCATGAACTTTTTCACCTGGTCGGATTCCCACCACGGGTTTATCACAATCAGGACCAATAGCATTTGCCACATCTAAAATTTTATAAGATGGAATTTTAGGAACAAATAACTCACCTCCCCAAGCATGTTCTAATGCGTGCATAACCATATCTACACCGCCTTGTAATGAAATATTAAAGCGTGTCATATTCGGGTCTGTAATTGGAAGGACGTTTTCTTCTTTCTTTTTATTTATGAAAAATGGAATGACGGATCCGTTAGACCCCATAACATTTCCGTAACGTACTACAGAGAAACGAATAGGATTTTCACCTTTTATATTATTAGCCGCAATGAATAATTTATCTGATGTAAGCTTGGTAGCACCATATAAGTTAATTGGTGCACAAGCTTTATCGGTTGACAATGCAACAACGCGTTCCACTTTGGTTTTAAAGCAGGCATCCACCACGTTTTCTGCACCTCCAATATTGGTTTTAATACATTCGTCTGGATTATATTCCGCTATATGAACATGTTTCATAGCAGCTGCATGAATAACGTAATCAACACCTTGAAACGCCCGTACCAATCGTTCTTTATCTCTAACATCGCCAATAAAATAACGGATTTGTGGATAGGTATCAGACGGATATTCTTGAGCCATTTGAAATTGCTTTTGCTCATCTCGTGAAAAAATGATTAAACGTCTTAAATCTGGGTATTTAGAAAGGATATGCGTTGTTAAGGCTTTCCCTAAAGAACCTGTACCTCCTGTTATTAATATTGATTTTCCTTTTAATTCTAGCATGTTCTAATTTTAAATCTTATGTTATTCTTAAAGATGTTGATTTTTAAGTAATTATAAACCCGTAAAATCTCATTTATTATATTTATCAGTTGGCAAATATAAATAAATCAAAGAGACTTTATAATTTTTATGTTATAAATAAAACAATGCAAATAGCCTAAAAAATCATTCCCGCAGCTACAGTGTCGTTAGTTAAATCATCAACTAAAATAATACTTCCTGTGGCTCTATTATCACGATAAGAATCCACCAATAATGGTTTAGTTGTTCTAATTTTAACTTTACAGATATCGTTCATGTTTAATTCTTTATTTTCAATATCGCGATTTAGTGTTTCAATGTCTATTTTATAAATGATTTCTTTTATCATAGCTTTTTGTACATTATTAGCATGATGTATACTGTATTTTGCACGAGGTTTTGCCGATTTATTATTTAACCAACATAGCATAACCTCAATATCTTGTACAGCTTCGGGTTTATTGTTTAAACGCACAATCATATCACCACGACTTATGTCTATATCGTCCTCTAATGTCATTGAAACAGACATAGGAGCAAACGCTTCAGATAGTTCTTCTTTAAATGAATTAATAGATTTTATCTTTGATGAAAAGCCTGAAGGCATAATGGTTACTTCATCACCGATTCGAAAAACACCACTGGCAATACGACCAGCATATCCGCGATAATCAATGAAATCGCCATATTGAGGCCTAATTATGGTCTGAACTGGGAAACGGGCATCTACTTTGTTAATATCACTACTAATATGTAAGGTTTCCAAGGTGTGCAGCAAAGGCGATCCTTGGTACCAAGGCATATTTTCAGATCTGTTTACAACATTGTCACCTAATAAAGCTGAAATAGGAATAAAACGAACATCTTTCACCAACATTTTAGATGAAAAACTTTCAAATTGATTAATTATAGTACTATAAACTTCTTCGGAGAAATTAACTAAATCCATTTTATTTATGCATACGATAATGTGCGATATTTGAAGTAACGATGCTATAAAAGAATGGCGTTTTGTTTGCTCAACAACACCATGTCTAGCATCCACTAAAATTATTGCTGCATTGGCCGTTGAAGCACCTGTAACCATATTACGGGTGTATTGATGATGTCCTGGTGTATCTGCTATAATGAATTTACGTTTGGGAGTTGTAAAATATCTATAGGCAACATCTATGGTAATACCTTGATCTCGTTCATCTCTTAAACCGTCCGTTAACAATGCTAAATCAATCCCTTCACCCCCTTTTCTCTTACTCGTTTTTTCAATGGCTTCGAGTTGATCCTCAAATATTGATTTAGAATCGTATAATAAACGGCCTATTAAGGTACTTTTCCCATCATCAACACTTCCTGCTGTTGTAAAACGTAATAATTGATTATTATCTAACATGGTAATTATTTGAGTTTTGTAAAAAATTTATATCTTCAAGAGATTTTTACATTAAAAATATCCTTGACGCTTTCTGTCTTCCATAGCCGTTTCAGATCGTTTATCATCGCTTCTATTGCCACGTTCTGTATGGCGAATACTGGCAACTTCTATAACAATCTTTTCTAATGTATCAGCATCAGATTCATCACCGCCTGTAATTGTTATATCTCCTAATGTTCTAAAGCGAATTTTTTTAGTGACCACTTGCTCATAATCTTCCAAAATTAAAAACTCTGAATTTGGTATCCATGTTCCACCTCTATTAACCACTTCACGTTCATGTGCAAAATAGAGAGACGGAATGGGAATATTTTCGAGTTTAATATAATTCCAAACGTCCATTTCGGTCCAATTGCTGATAGGAAACACTCTAAAATGTTCACCTTGAAAATGTTGGCCATTAAAAATATTCCATAATTCTGGACGTTGATTTTTTGGGTCCCACTGACCAAATTCATCTCTATGCGAAAAAATACGCTCTTTGGCGCGTGCCTTTTCTTCATCGCGACGACCACCGCCAATGGCACAATCTATATTATGCGCTTCTATTGCATCTAAAAGTGTGGTGGTCTGTAAAGCATTTCGCGTGGCATTTTTACCTCTTTCTTCCGATACGCGTCCACCGTCAATAGAGTCTTGTACAGAACCTATAATTAATTTTACACCTAAATCCTTAACAATATCATCTCGAAACTTAATCGTTTCTGGAAAATTATGCCCTGTGTCTACATGCATTAAAGAAAAAGGTATTTTAGCCGGATAAAAAGCTTTTTGAGCGAGATAAGTGACTAAAATTGAATCTTTTCCTCCGGAAAATAAAATTACAGGATTCTCAAATTGCGCATAAACTTCACGGAGTATATATATTGCTTCGCTCTCTAATTCCTTTAAATAATTTAAATAATATTTACTCATAATCCATTATAATTTAGGCATTATATAATCTATTATTCGCACTACGGCCTCATCTACAGTTTCAAATTCGGTGAGAATTTCAATATCTGGATAATCTGGTGCTTCGTAAGGTGCTGATATACCAGTCATATTTTTAATTTCACCAGCCCGCGCTTTTTTATATAGACCTTTTACGTCACGATTCTCGCACTCCTCAATACTTGTATTAATATATACCTCAACAAAGTTAACATCTTTCACTATATTTTTAATCTTCAGTCGATCTTTTTTATACGGAGAAACAAAGGCTGCTAATGTAACTAATCCCGCATCTAGCATAAGGTTTGCAATTTCACCAATTCTTCGCATATTTTCATTTCTATCGGCGGGAGAAAAGGTTAAATCGCTATTAATACCTTTCCGAATGTTGTCGCCATCTAAACAATATGTTTTTATACCTTCTTGAAATAATTTGGTTTCTACAGCATTCGCTATGGTAGATTTACCAGAACCTGATAAACCCGTAAACCATATTAATAAAGGTTTATGACCATTTGATTTTTGACGGTCTTTTCTTGAGACTTGATACGCTTGTAAAAAAATATTATCGTCCATAATTAGTCATTTTGACGAGTGGATAACCCGTAATTTAATCTATACCAAATACGCTCATGTAAATAGTATAAAATCATTTTTGTCACAACTTCAGCGAAACCAATTTGTAAAGCCGCTAAAGGATTACCAGAAATGATCCAGGCTAAAGTCATAGTATCTAAAGTACCTACTATACGCCAAGTTATAGTTTTAAACAAATGTCGTTTTCTACTTTCTAAAGTTACACCACCCTTTGTAACAGACATTTTATACCAAACACGCTCATGCAAATAGTACAAAATACTTTTTGTAGTTACTTCAGCAAAACTTAATTTAAATCCAATTAATGGGCTTCCTGTAATTAACCAAGATAAAACAAACGTATCCATAGTACCTATAGCACGCCAAGTTATGGTTTTAGCTATATGTCTTTTGTAAGATGAATCTGCCATTATTTACTAACTAAAAAAGAACTATTCAATAAATTCTCTTTATTGTATACTAATTTCTGTTCCATGTCTACTGATATTACGTTAATACCTACTGCCTCACAAATAGCCTGACCAGCAGCTGTATCCCATTCCATTGTTGGTGCAAAACGCGGATAAATATCAGCTTCACCTTCCGCAATTATGCAAAATTTTAAAGAACTCCCTTTAGAAACAATTTCGATATCCTTTCCTGCAAATTTTAATTTTTCAATAAAATCTAGCGTATCTGGATTCATATGCGAACGACTTCCCACTATTTTAACCAATTTATTATCAGTGATTTTAGGGTGAATTGCTTTTGCTAATTGCTGAACACGTTCGAGTGATACATCATGCGATGTCAAACTAGCTTTAAAGGATTTACTATTTTCTATATCTGAATAATAAAGTGTTTGAGTTACTGGCACATAAATAACCCCTAACACTGGTTTTCCTTGGGTAACTAATGCAATATTTACAGTGAATTCGCCATTGCGCTTTACAAACTCTTTAGTGCCATCAAGAGGATCCACTATCCAACAAGTTTCCCAATGCTTTCTAATAGAAAAATCTGTTTGTTTATTTTCTTCTGAAATTATGGGGATTTTTGAAGGAACTAAATATGAATTAATAATGTTGTTTGCTTTCTTATCGGCTTCGGTTAATGGCGAATTATCATCTTTAAAGTCTACCGCAAAAGCAGTATCATAAACTTCCATTATTTCCTTTCCTGCGGCTAAAGATGCTTTTATAGCAATTTGTAAATTTTTATTCATAATATTTAGCAATTACCTGATGTAACCCGTTTTTCCAATCGGCTGTTGTTATCTTAAATGCAGTTTCAATTTTTGAGGATTCCAATACACTATTTTTTGGTCTTCTAGCGGGCGTTGGATAGTTTTTAGTCTGTATTGAATTTAACTTGATAGAAATTTGGCCAAATTTAAAAACAGCTTGAGCAAATTCAAACCAACTTATAGCGCCTTTGTTGCTAAAATGATATAAGCCGAATTTCTTATTGCCACTTATTATAATTTCCAAAACAACTTCTACCAAATCTTGGGCATAGGTTGGACTGCCAATTTGATCATTTACAACATGTAACTCCTCTTTTTCAGCGCCTAAACGCAACATGGTTTTTACAAAGTTATTTCCAAATTCAGAATACAACCATGAGGTTCTAATGATAAAGTAATTCTCTAAAATAGATTGAATATTTCTTTCGCCTTGTAGTTTGGATGCTCCATAAACATTTATAGGGTTTGGAATGTCTGTTTCCGAATATGGTTCCTTTTTTGAACCATCAAACACAAAGTCTGTAGAAATATGAATTAAAATAACACCATATTTTTTGCAAACTTCCGCTAAATTTCTAGCTCCAATAGCATTAATTAAAAAGGCTTCTTCTTTTTCTTCTTCAGCTCTATCAACTGCCGTATAAGCTGCACAATTTATGCAATAGTTAAAGTTATTAGATTGAAAGTATCTGTCTACTTGCTCTTGGTTTGAAATATCTAAAGTAGCTTTAGTTGTAAAGGTAAAATTAAGAGCCTTATAATTATTGCCCTGATGTAAGGCGAATACAGTCTTACCTAGCTGACCGTTAGAACCCGTAATTAAAACCTCTGTTTTCATTTAAAAAAGGCTTCAAATGTTGGCAGTAGTTTGTCTTTATCTGATAAAAGCAACTCCTTTTCTGGCAATTGCCAATCAATATTCAAGCTGGGATCGTTATAAATAATTCCAGCTTCAGACTCTTTATTGTAATAATTATCGCATTTATAAGCAAAAATGGCTGTGTCACTCAGCACCACAAACCCATGAGCAAAACCTCGTGGTAGAAAAAATTGTTTTTTGTTATCTTCAGATAATTCTAAAGCTTGAAACTCACCAAATGTTGAGGAGTCTGGCCTAACATCTACGGCAATATCTAAAACACGACCTTTTATAACACGAACGAGTTTGGCTTGGGCAAATTTGCCTGTTTGAAAATGAAGGCCACGTAAAACGCCTTTGGTAGAAAAAGTCTCATTGTCTTGAATAAAATTGACATGTTGACCTGTTGCCTCAAAAAAATTATTCTGATTAAAGCTCTCAAAAAAATAACCCCTTGAATCCTGAAAAACTTGGGGTTCAAGAATGAAGCAATCCTTTAATTTTGTTTCTGTAATTCCCATTATTTATTCAACATACCTAAAAGATTGATGCCATAACCACTTTTTAATAATGGTTCTGCTAATGCTCTAAATTGATTTTCTGTAATATAACCCATTTCAAAAGCAGCGGCTTCTATGGAGCCAATTTTTAATCCTTGACGTTGTTCTATAACCTCAACAAATTGTGCCGCTTGCATAAGCGAATCAAACGTGCCAGTGTCTAACCAAGCTGTTCCTCTATCCAAAATACTAACACTTAGTTTACCTTGTTTTAAATAGGCTTTATTAACGTCTGTTATTTCTAATTCACCACGATGACTTGGTTTGATGTTTTTTGCGACTTCAATAACGGAATTATCATAAAAATAAATACCTGGAACAGCATAATTAGATTTTGGCTTTTCAGGTTTTTCTTCAATAGACATAACTTGTCCTTCATCATTAAAATCTACAACACCATAGCGTTCTGGATCATTGACGCGGTATGCATATATAATGCCACCATCGGGATTATTATTACTCTGAAGCAATTTAGCCAAACCAGAACCATAGAAAATATTATCACCCAGAATTAAAGCGACTTTATCTTTTTGAATAAAATCTTCAGCTATTAAAAACGCTTCAGCTAAACCATTAGGATGTTCTTGAACGGCATATTCAAAGGTGCAACCAAACTTCTTGCCATCGCCTAATAACTCTTGAAATAAGGGTAAATCTTTAGGTGTTGAAATAATAAGGATTTCGTGTATTCCAGCATACATTAAGGTTGATAACGGATAATAAATCATGGGCTTGTCATAGACAGGCATGAGCTGTTTACTAACCGATAACGTTAATGGATGTAACCGTGTGCCTGATCCTCCTGCTAGAATAATCCCTTTCATCTATTTTTTATATTTATCTAAATACCAATTAATTGTTTTCTTAATGCCTGACTCAAAATTTTCATCAGCCTTCCAGCCTAAATTAGATTCAATTTTGGATGCATCAATGGCATAACGGAAATCATGACCAGGCCTGTCAGAAACAAAGGTAATTTGTTCCTTATAGCTTGTGTGTTTCGGTTTTAATTCGTCTAACGCGTCACAAATAGTATGAGCTATTTCTAAATTGTTTCGTTCATTTTTACCACCAATATTATAGGTTTCTCCAGCTTTTCCGGTTTGATAGGCTAGATAAATTCCTTGGCAGTGATCCAAAACATACAACCAATCGCGAATATTTTTACCATCGCCATAAATTGGAATATTCTCTCCAGCAATGGCTTTTCTTATAATAGTTGGAATCAACTTTTCATCATGCTGTTTTGGTCCGTAATTATTAGAGCAGTTTGTGGTAACGACATTCATTCCATAGGTATGAAAGTAACTACGAACGATAAAGTCTGATGACGCTTTTGAAGCGCTGTATGGACTATTTGGCGCATAAGGCGTGGTTTCTGTAAAC
This sequence comes from Bizionia hallyeonensis, assembly GCF_042657385.1. NCBI lineage: Bacteria > Pseudomonadati > Bacteroidota > Flavobacteriia > Flavobacteriales > Flavobacteriaceae > Bizionia > Bizionia hallyeonensis. Next base: position 566,617 of record NZ_JBHSLA010000001.1, read on the forward strand.
AAGCCTGTTTTGCCTAATGTTCCGTAAACTTCATCGGTTGAAATGTGTAAAAACCTATTATTCTCACAACCTGATTTAAATTGATTAGGTCCATGCATCCAATGCTTTTTAGCTACATCTAGTAGATTAAAGGTACCAAAAACGTTTGTCTCTATAAAGGCATCCGGGTTTTTGATGGAATTATCTACGTGAGATTCCGCAGCAAAATGGATAACCCCATTAAATTGGTGATTTTCAAATAACTTTTCAATTAATTCTCTATCACAAATATCACCTTCAACAAAATGGTATCTACTATTTTTTGCTATTTCGGTTAAATTAGAAAGCTCACCTGCATAAGTGAGCTTGTCTAAATTTACAATGGAAATATCTTGAAAATTCTCAAGCAAATGAACAATAAAATTTGAGCCTATAAACCCAGCGCCACCGGTTATTAATAAGGTATTATGCTTCATAACTCTTGACATATAACACGGTTCTTCTTGTTATGTAAAATACACAAAGAATTAAAAATGCAATTAATGGAAATATTAAAGCGTATTTATCCGTCCAATGGCTGACATTTTTACCTACTTTCTGAAAGCTTGAAATAACATCGAAAACCACATCTTCGTCTACTTTCTTCTCATCTAAATCCCGTAATTGGTTTCTTAAACTTATTTCTTTCTCTAATAAGTCGTATTCACGTGTATTGGACTTGTCTTTACTTAATGAAAATCCTTCTCCTCCAATACTAAATTCTGATGCTTGGGATTGTGATTCATTTTCTAAAACGTTAATATATATCTTTTGTAAGGAATCTACTTGCGCTAGTTGAGAGATAATATTGTCTTTTTGAATACCAATTAAGGAGTCTCTTTTTTTCATTCTTTTTATAGAATACTCATTGGTAAACGATGCATTTAAACCATTTTCTAATTTTGTGAAAATATCATTCTTGCGAGAACTAACTGTGATTTGAAATATTTCGCCACTGTAAATGCTTCTATTTGCTATATAATCATCAAAACTAATTTCATTTGCACGAACACTATCTATAGATTTCACAAAGCGATCGTACTGTATAATTTTGTCATTTTCAGTTTCTGGACCAGGCTCAATTTCAAAACTTACCAGTTCATGCGCATCTTCTTTAGAGATTTCGAATAAGTCGGCTATCGTTTCATAATTGTTATTACTTAACAATGCATTATAATAACCTATGTTTGTAACAAGCTGGAATTTGGACTCAAAATATGGTCTAACTAGCATAGATGAACTATAAACTTTAGGTTTCATCCTTTCAAGTGTATACCCCAAAATACCAGCTAAAATCATTATAACCACTATGATTTTAATATTTACTATTACAACCTTTAAACTAAAAATTATAACTGAAAAAATAGCTTTGAAGATATTGGATATGAAGCTAATCAACTTATTAAAGACGTTTCCTATCACATTAAACAACTGCCCTAAATCAACCTCTTCTGAATCGTTTGATTTATTAGAATTTTGAGGATTCTCGTTCATATCTATCTACTGATTATTAAATATTTGTTGTAATATTTTTCTTGTTATTAAATAGGTTGGTTTTACTCCTGACGTCCCCAATCCACCTGATGCTAATGTACCTCCTGTTTCTAAAGGATTATCACTTGCATAATAGGCATAACGCACTTTAACATCTGGATTAATTGTTTTTCTTACTTTGGATGCCGATTGAATTGCTTTTTGGTAATGAGCACCTTCCATTTCAAGTCCTATAACATGCCACGTGGAATTATAGAAAAACCTTAAAATATCTTTGTTTTGTAATGATGTTCCTAATACCGTTATCATAGAGCCTTCAAAAACAGACAAACCATGGCCATCCAAATCTGCCTTGGATAACTCATTTACAAATGGATAATTATCAGCTGTCCCTTCAAAAATATGTGCAGACGGTATCATAATATCGCCTTTTCCACCTTCCAAAATTCCTGCTTTACCCATAATGGATACGGATGCCACATTTAAATGAATACTTTTATTATCAATTTGGGCAGGTTTTAATAACTCGTCAATGGTTTCGTAGGCTTGCTCTCCAAAAGCATAATCCATAACAAATATAATAGGTTTTTCGGATTTCTTATCGGTTTTAGTAATTTCTAAATCAGTTTTCGATAAATCTATCTTTTCTGTATCAAAAATCTGTACATCTATATTGGTTCCAGACGTGTCTGGTATATAAATCATGCCCCCTTGTAAGGCTTGCTTGGTTACCTTTTCACGTAGAGATTCATTTTCTTTTTTGCTGATTTCTTCGTAAACCTGAAAAATGGTTTTTTTACCTAGTAAACTTTTTAGCGCTGTTGGTGCATAAATTGTATTCATAACACTATGCATATTGGCACTAATGATATGAATTGGTCTTTCTAAAAGGTTATTTTTATGTAAAATATTTTTAATATTATCTGCCCATATTTCACCATGAATATGATGACCTAAACGCTCGCGTAAAACAGGGCTAAAAGTAATGGTGCGTTTATTATTATTAATAACTTCCTCAATAGCAAGTTTTCCTAACCAATAAACAATATGTAATAAACGCTCTGGTTGTTCTGGTGTTTGAAATTGCTCATAAACAAAGCGCAACTCATCAAACGTTCTTCCCAAAATATTTGCCGTATGTGTTATAGCAATCTCACGTTCGTTTTGGGTAAGTTTTTTTTTGGCTAACACAGCTTTTTCTAACTTAATCCAATCGCGCGTAGTACCACCAGATTCATCAATTAAAACGCGCTTGCTTATTTTATGAGATTCCACAAACATAAAGGTTAAGTGGGTTAGAATATCATAAATCTCTGAACGACCTCTTGTAATTTCAATATTCATTTGTTCATCGTCAATGCGATAACAATTTCTGCGTCGTTTTGGAGGAATTATAGCTTTAAAATGGGAGTTACCGTAACCTTCATCACTAGTCAGGTTAATAAACATGCACTCTTCAATACCTTGAGGTAATCTATCAATAACATATAAAAGTCCTTCTAATTCTGCTTTTTCATCACCAATGGATCCATAAATTTCAGGACGTAAAAGTAATAAAGCCTCACGAAGCGTTTCACCTGAAACACCCATAGGCTTATAAAAACCACGATTAAATAAATGTCTCATGGTAATGTACATTCTTTCTATTGCATTTGAGCTTTCTTGAGCTCTCGTTCTAGCATGATGCTTTTTTTTGTTCATAAAAACTGTTTAATTATCAAATATACTATTATTTAATCAAATTCAAATTGTAGATTTTATCTGCAATTTTCCTATCGTTTGATAAACGTGGTAATTTATTCTGACCTCCTAATTTTCCTATAGATTTCATATAGTCCTGAAAACCATTTTTGGTAATCATAGTTATTTTTAACGGCTGTAAAACCCGACCTTTAATTAAATCGAAATAATAACTGTTTTGATTCTGTAAAGCCGCATCAATTTTAGCAGCTAATTGCGAAACATCTGCTACGTCATTTTCAAATTCTATAAACCACTCATGATAGGGCAATCCCGATTCTGGTGTAATTTGGGGAGCAACTGTAAATTCAGAAATTTGAAAATTGGTTCCTTCAATGGCTTCTTTTAAAGCTTGTTCTACTTCTTTTCCTATAACATGTTCGCCAAAAGCTGAAATAAAATGCTTAATCCTACCAGAAACAATTACACGATACGGTTTTGTGGATGTAAACATAACGGTATCTCCAACATTGTATGCCCAAAGCCCTGCGTTTGTTGAAATGATCATCACGTAATTAACACCAATTTTTACATCTTTGAGGGTTAATCTAGTTGGATGTGCATCAAAAAATGCATCAGCTGGAATAAATTCGTAAAATATACCCGCATTTAAAAGCAATAACATGCCTTTTTGATCTTGCTTATCTTGATAGGCAAAAAATCCTTCGCTGGCTGGATATAATTCAATACTATCAACTTTCCGGCCGATTAAATTTTCAAATTTAGCACGATAGGGTTCATAGTTTACACCTCCAAAAATAAAAAGGTTGAAGTTTTTAAAAACATCACCCACTTTCTGACCTGTTTTCTGTTGAATTTTCTCAAAATACATTTGAACCCAAGATGGAATTCCAGAAATAACGGTCATGTTTTCTGGAAGCGTTTCTTTAACAATAGCTTCCACTTTGGTTTCCCAATCTTCAATACAATTGGTTTCCCAAGACGGCATGCGATTTTTCTGAAGATATTCTGGGACAAAATGAGCCACAATTCCGGATAAGCGTCCCAATTGAATCCCATTTTGCTCATGTAAAACAGGACTTCCTTGTAGAAATATCATTTTTCCTGCTACGAATTGTGAATTTCCCGTTTCATGAATGTAGGATAAAATAGCATTTCGCGCAGCCGTAACATGGGTTGGCATACTTTCCTTAGTCAACGGAATATATTTAGCACCCGATGTGGTACCTGATGTTTTGGCGAAATAAAGCGGTTTTCCTGTCCATAATACATTGGGTTCCCCGGCAACAACACGCTCTACGTAGGGTTTTAGTTCTTCGTAATCGCGAATTGGTACACGTTTTACAAAATCCGCATGATGGTTAATGCTAATAAAATCATGATCCGCTCCAAAGGCCGTGGAACTGGCTTGACTTATGAGTTCCTGAAACACCTGTTCTTGGGTTTCAATAGGGTTATCAATCCACTTTTTCTCCTTTCTAATAATATAACTTGCGAATGGTTTCGCCAATAAAGCTTTTAGTGAAAACATTATTTAAAATCTATAAAATTAGTCGGATTAATAGGGTATCCATCACTCCATAATTCAAAATGCAAATGTGGTCCAGTAGTAATTGAACCTGTATTACCAGTTGTGGCAATCACTTCGCCAGCTGTTACAACATCACCTTGTACTTTGGTAAGCAGGGTATTATGTTTATACACGGAAATTAAACTTTGGCTATGTTCTAAAATGATAACGTAACCAGCTTCGGTTGTCCAATCAGCAAAAATTACCGTTCCGTCAGCGGTTGCTTTTACTGGTGTTCCTTTTTCTGCTACAATATCCACAGCAAAATGTTTTTCTTCCACATTATATTCTTGAGAAATAGTTCCAGAAACAGGTGGAAATAGTATAAAACTGGAATTGAGTTTTGCCGATTCAAATAAATTGTATTTATCTTCTTTTTTTACTTTTTCTCGTAAAATAGAATCCTCTTTTGTTGGCGATAAATCTATAGTTTTAGCTTCTTGTCGTGTAGCTTCAATAATTGAATCTTTGTTAAAATCTACCTTATCAACTTCGCCATACAAAACCTTTTTTATAGATGAAAAATACTGCTCATTTACTGCAATAACTTGTTGGAGTGAATCGGTTTTATAATTTAACTCTGTTGCACGTTTTTTAAGTGCCACAGATGAATAACCAGGAATATATTCGCGGAGTGGCGTAAACGCAATTAAAATGGTAGTGGCTACAATTAAAAAAATAGCCGATAATGACATGAGCACAAACACATTAAGTCGCGTTAGTTTTAAGGAAATACGCTCTTCAAAAGTGTCCTCGTTTAAAATAACCAATCGATACTTATTAAGTAGTTTCTTGGTAAATTTTCTAGATTTCTTCTTTTTATTAGCCATAGGTTCCACAAAATTACTTAAAAATATGGCACAATCGTATTTAGTTCATGCTAAAGTTGGTGTTAAAACGTTTATATTAAACTTTAATTATTAACTTTGTACTTTAAAATAACATACGATGATTTCATTAAGTATATTTTTAGCCCCAGGACCATGGCAAATAGTTTTAATTGTCGTGATTGTTTTACTACTTTTTGGTGGTAAAAAAATCCCTGAATTAATGCGTGGCTTAGGTAGCGGAATTAAAGAATTTAAGGACGCAAGTAAAGAAGAAGAAACTGATAAAAAAGAGTAATCTTTTTTAGTACATACGAAAAAACCCAACCTGTTATCGAGTTGGGTTTTTTTGTGTCTAATTATGTTTCTATTTTAATGAAATTTTATGGACTTAATAATGGCTTCCAACTCAAACATATAGTCCCGCTTACTAACCGATGGTGCAAAAGCAAAACCTTCTACCACCAGAAGTCGATTATTAGCCTCATCATCAATTATATAGTTAACAAATGGCCCAGACATAAAGGCATTTTTAACATCCCAAATACCTCTAGTTTCATAAGCTAATTTATCATTAATTGTAGTTTTGGCTAAAAACGGTGTGTATTTATTTTCAGTGATCATAAACGAGCCATCCAAAGGTCCTGGAATATGCTTTTCCCCTATGGAATCTCGAATTTTTATTATTTGACCAACCACGCTATCATTGTCTGTAATGCTGCCATAAGGAAGCTCATAAAGCAAAATATTAGTGGTTCCGGTGGTAATATCTTTTCGAATCCAATAAAATTTTCCGTCTTCCGTTGCAATTCTGTATGCAGATGGAAAGTTAATGGATATGCCTAATTTTTCTTTAATGGTATTATTTTTATGAAGCGATAATTTAATGCGTCGTTGCTGTTCTTTAATTTCTTCATTTTTTAAAGCCATTACAATTTGATCCGCATTATCCGTTAACTGTTGCGAAATTTCCTCATCCGTTTTACCTGTTACAACCACCACACGTTGGGGTCTAGCAAATAAATTTTTTGCAATTTTAACCTTGGCAGAATCACTTTTTTCAATTTTTAAAACAATCCGACTTTGCTGTGCAAAACCTGTGAAAACAACTGGTGGTAATTGGCTCAATATAAATAGGGGTTCGTCTTGTGGTAAGCCGTGAACAGGAGCCGCCAAAATATTCCGAAGTGTCTCTCCTACCTGACCTTCCCACAATTCATTGTCTACAACAACCGACAGATTATTGATTTTCCCAGACGATTGGGATAAAAGACGTTTATTTGAAGATTTGTTGTCGTTACATGACGTCATTACTATTAATGACATAAAAACAAGTAATAATTTTTGCATGATAGTACCTAGTTTATACTGATTAGCCTTTGGAAAGTTTTAATGACATTCCTGGTTTTAAATTGTTACCACTAATATCGTTCCAATCTCGAATATTTTGAACAGAAACGCCTGGAAATTTTTGTGAAATACTCCAAAGCGAGTCACCACTCTTTACAATATAGGTTTTTGGCGTTGATTTTGAACTACTTGAGTTGTTAGAACTGCTTGCCTGTGGAACAGGATTTCTTGGGTATATAGTTAAACGCTGTCCAATACGTAAATTATTACTCCGCAAACCGTTCCATTGTTTTATTTGACTTACGCGAACACCATATTTCCTAGCTATTAAGCCTAAATAATCTCCAGATTTAACGCGATATCGTTCTTTACTTTGACTATCAAAAAATTGTGGTAATGGTTTTTCCCGTTCATCCAATTCAGCCTTCGCAGATTTGTAAATAGTATCCTCGTTAGTTACAAATGTTCCAACAGCTGTTAGTGGCAATCGTAATGAATAGTTTTCCTCTGGAATAAAGGGAATAATATCTAATTTGTAGGATGGGTTTAAAAATTGTAATTCTTCTATATTAACACCTGTCGCTTCTGAAACCTGATCTAAAGTAATCATTTGCTTTACATGAATTGTATCAGTTTCAAAATGATGAAATGCTGGTTTTTCGGCAACTAATCCGTGTTCTTCAGCATATTCAAAAATATACATGGTTGCCAAAAATGCAGGAAGATATCCCGCTGTTTCACGTGGTAAATTATGACGAATATTCCAGTAATTTTCATAACCACCTGATCGTCTAATAGCTTTTAATACATTTCCTGGTCCCGAATTATACGCTGCTAATGCCAAATCCCAATCTCCGAACATAGAATACAAGGCAGCCAAATATTTAGCTGCGGCTTTGGTAGATTTTATTGGGTCGCTACGTTCATCTACATAACTACTCACATTTAAACCATATTCTTTTCCTGTGGCAAACATAAACTGCCATAAACCTGTTGCACCTACACGTGATCGTGCTCGTGGTTTTAAAGCGGATTCTACAATGGCTAAATACTTAACCTCCAAAGGCACATCTTGTGCGTCCAATTCTTGCTCAAACATAGGGAAATAGAAGTGACTCAACCCCATGAGTCGCTCAAAATAACCACGTCTATTTTTTAAAAATCCTTTTATAACACTTTCTAAAGATGGATTGTACGCAATATTAAAAGGTGTTCTAGCATTTAAGCGATCTAAACGTGCCTTTAAAGTATCGGTTGGTAAATCTGGATAATAAACTTCCTTATAATCTAATTCTGAAATGGCTGTATAAAGGGTATCGTATAAAGCGTTGCTATATAATTCTTCCCGCCATTTTTCATCTAATTCTGCTGTAAATTCTAAATCTTTAAGCGCTTTTATATCAACAGAGTCGGTTTCTATTTCAATTTGCTTTTTGTAAAATTGTTGTCCATCAATTATGGTGTCCACTTCATAAGATTCACCAGCAATTAATTGCTCTTCGGGAATATGCGTTTTTACAATTTTCTTGGGAATAGAATCTTGCGCATAGGTTATTCCCACAGCAATAAATATTGCAGAAAGACTTAAACGTATGTTATTTTTAGTAAAACAATTCACGTATTTAGGTTTTAAAATTTGGGGTAATAGTTTTTATATTAATCTAAAATGGCAGCAATTCCAGGAAGGGTTTTACCTTCAAGACTCTCTAACATAGCGCCTCCTCCTGTACTCACATAACTAACTTGATCTTCAAATCCAAACTGCTTAACAGCTGCAACCGAATCACCTCCACCTACTAACGAGAAAGCACCTTCTTTTGTTGCATCGGCAATAGCATAACCTAAAGCCATTGTTCCTTTTGCAAAGTTTGGCATTTCAAAAACACCAAGGGGACCATTCCATAAAATAGTTTTCGAATTTTTTACAACCGTAGCAAATTTTTCCTCGGTTACGGGACCTATATCTAATCCCATCCAGCCATCGGGAATATTATTGACTGCACATGTGTTCGTATGCGCATTATTATCAAAAGCATCTGCAATAATGGCATCCACTGGTAAATGAACTTCAACATTTTTATTTTTAGCCTTTTCTAAAATCGAATTAGCCAGGTCCAATTTATCATCTTCTACTAATGAATCTCCTATCTTACCGCCTTGTGCTTTAATAAAGGTAAAGGTCATACCACCACCAATAATTAGATGGTCAATCTTATCTAAAATATTATCAATAATGGTAATTTTACTCGATACTTTAGCACCACCTAAAATAGCACAGACCGGTTTTTCGCCCGTATTCATTACCTTATCAATACTTTTTATTTCTTGAGCTAATAAATAACCAAAACACTTGTTATCAGGGAAAAATTTAGCCACAATAGCGGTTGATGCATGCGCTCTATGCGCAGTACCAAAGGCATCATTAACATAAATATCACCTAATTTAGCCAATTGCTTTGCAAAATCCTCATTACCAGCAGTTTCTTCTTCATGAAAGCGTAAATTTTCTAACAAAATAATTTGTCCAGGCTTTAAATTTTTCACTGCAGTCTCTGCCTCTTCCCCAACGCAATTAGGAACAAAAAGTACTTCAACACCTAAAATATCTTCAACTTTATCTGCAATATGCTTTAATGAGAATTTATCCTCAACACCTTTTGGCCTTCCTAAGTGCGACATTAAAACACAACTTCCGCCATCTTCCAAAATCTTAATAATTGTTGGTTTTGCTGCAAGAATTCGTGTGGTATCACCAACATGAAGATTATCATCTAAAGGCACATTAAAGTCTACACGAATTAAGGCTTTTTTGGTTTCAAAATTAAAATCGTCTAATGTTCTCATAATGCAATTGTGGTATAAATTAGTCCTGTTAAAATATGATTTAATATCATGGATTCACAAATATATATTTTTCAGGCAATAATGACTTAACTTTTAGGCTTACTTTAATAGTATTCTATCAAATTAAAAGCGGCTTTCTTTTAAAGTATGCTTCACAAAAAATGAAAAAAAATATGTAGGTTTGCCGTATGCTATTTAGTGATATTTTAGGTCAGGAATATATAAAAAGTCATTTAACACAAAGTGCTGATAACGGCCGAATTCCGCATGCGCAATTGTTTGTAGGACCCGAAGGTTCAGGTACTTTACCAATGGCTATTGCCTATGCGCAATACATACTTTGTCATAATACACAAGGTGAAAACACCACTGGAAATGAATCTTGCAATATAAAATTTAAGAATTTTGGCCATCCAGATTTACACTTTGCCTTTCCCGTAGCAGCGAATCAAAAAGTTAAAAAACATCCTGTTTCTAGTCATTTTTTAGAAGAATGGCGCGAATTGTTAAACCAACAACCCTATGGCAACCTATTTGATTGGTATAAAAAATTAGGCGTTGAAAATAAACAAGGACGAATAGGTGTTGATGAAGCGCAAGAAATTGTAAAGGACTTAACCTTAAAGTCTTATGAAGGTGGTTTTAAGATAACCATTATTTGGATGGCCGAAAAAATGAACACCGAAGCGGCCAATAAATTGTTGAAATTAATTGAAGAGCCACCCAAAAAAACCATTTTTATTTTAATTGCTGAAGATGAAGAGCAACTTATTAGTACCATCAGGTCCCGTTGCCAAGTTTTACATTTCCCACCATTACCAGAAGATGTTATTACCGAAGGCTTAATAAATAGCTATCAAATTGAAGCGTCTATTGCTGCAAAAATAGCACATCAAGCGCACGGAAATTACAATAAAGCGTGTGATTTGGTATATCATGACAGCGAAGATACCCAATTTGAAACTTGGTTTATTTTCTGGATCCGAAGTGCATTTAAAGCAAAAGGTAACAAAGCGGCCATTCACGATTTAATATCGTGGAGCGAAGATATTGCCAAAACGGGTCGTGAAACACAAAAGCAGTTTTTACAATTTTGTTTGAATTTTTTCCGTCAAGCCATGTTGCTAAATTATGGCGCGGCAGATTTGGTTTTTTTAGAGCCCAAAACAGACGGTTTTAAATTGGAAAATTTTGCCCCTTTTGTTCATGGTAATAATATTCTAGATATCTCAAATGAAATTCAAGATGCTATTTATCATATTGAGCGCAATGGAAATGCTAAAATTATTTTAACCGATTTATCTATAAAACTAACCCGTTTATTGCATAAAAAAACCAGTTAAATTAATAACTGGCTTTTTAATAGTGTAAGTTTCTAAACCTTATTCTGGTTTTTTATAATCTGCGTTTAAGGCGTCTAAAATTTCTTTAGTCAAATCGTTTTTTTCATCACCATACATAACACTTCCAGCTTCATTGCTGCCTAAAATATATGTATAACCGTTTTTCTTACCGTAATCTTTTACGTAATCACGTACTTTTTTAATTAGGGTGTCAATTGTTTGTTGGCTTTCCTCTTGAATTTTACTCTCCTCCAATTGGATACGCTGTTGCAACATTTGTTGTTTCTGCCCTAAAGCTTGATATTCCGCTTGCGCCTGATCCTGCTTCATGCTTTGAGCTTTTAATTGAAACGCTTGAGCTTCCTGTTGAAACGCTTGACCAATACTATCGGTTCTTTTTTCAAAGGCTTCAATTTTAGTTTTGAATTCAGCTTCAATGTCAATTTTTTCTTGGTAGTCATTTACCAAGTCCTTATTATTTACAAAACCAATTTTTTGAGTTTCCGTGTTACAAGACACTGCTGTTAAAAATAATAAGAATACTACGAATATGTTTTTCATGATGTGATTTTTAATTTTTTTAAATCGGCACAAATGTAATAAAGTAAATAGTTTGTTTTTAGAAAAGGTGCAATTTTTACGTTATAAACATAAATTATAGCATATTGTTAACCCATAATCAAAATCGATTAAAAACGACTTATTTAAACTATGTTTTAAAATGAGTTGAGATTATTTGAAGCACTTGTTATATTTAACGCTCTAAAACACGCTTATTTCGTCTTAAATTAAGTTTTAAGCCTTTTTTACCACATAAATAAGTGAAGAATAGGCACCAGACCGTTTAGCTGCACGATTGGAACGCCATCCTATTCTAAATGCTTTTAGAAAATTCATGTTTCCTGTTTTATATTTTTCTGAAAGCAGACTCACATAATACGCATCAAAAATCATGGGTTTTGTTTCTACAATTTTTAAACCCTGTTTTTCTATTAATTGCTTCATACCTTTTTCCGAAAAATGCCAAAGATGTCTTGGCACATCATAGGCTGCCCAAAAATTCTGGTAATATTCAGCATCGTAACTCTTATAATTAGGAACAGCAATAATTAAGGTTCCGGAATTTCTTAATAGGCTTTTATATGTAATAATCTGTTTTTCTAAATCTGGTAAATGTTCTAATACATGCCATAGGGTAATAACCTCAAAACTTTCATTTTTCAATTTAAAAAGTTCATGGGCATCATGAACGGCATTATTTGTTTTAGTGTTTGCAATGTTGCGTGCTTCTGCATTAGGTTCAATTCCAGAAATTGTCCAATTGTTTTGCTGTGCTGTTTGCAAAAAATCACCGGTTCCACAACCAATATCTAATAGTGTTTTTTCTGAAGTACTATAAGAATTAATTAATTTCAATTTACGTTTTAGCGCAATGGAACGAATAATGTGATAGGCTTTTTCAAAGAGGTTTCGTTTGGAATCTGTATGCGAAATATAATCATCACTATTATAATAAGCTGGTAAATTTTCTAATTTAGGTTGTGGCGTTGTCACCAAAATTTCAAATTCTGGATGCATTTCTAATTGAAATATTTCATTGGAAACAGAATAATCTTTAACCTGAAAATCTACTTTTTTCGTACTCACCTCTTTTTCTTTTATTATGCTTAATATTTACTTTTGTCAAGAAAACTATTTAAACGTTCCACGTGGAACATCAAAAAATTAACGTCCTAAATAAACTAATAATACGGAAATATCACTTGGCGAAACACCACTAATTCGAGATGCTTGAGAAATAGTAACTGGTTGTATTTTATTCAATTTACTGCGTGCCTCCATACTCATAGATTGCATGTTTGAATAATCAAAATTCTTTGGAATTTTAATGTTTTCTAACCGCGTTAACTTATCCGCATTATTCTTTTCCTTGTTAATATATCCAGCATACTTAACTTGAATTTCAGCTTGCTCTATTTCTTCTGTATCTAAATTCTGTTCTACTATATACGCATCAACACTTGCCACTTTACGCATGTCATTTATGGTGATATTAGGCCTAGCAAATATTTTAAACATCTTATCGGATTGAGACATTGGAGCAGAATCATTCGCTTCTAAAATTGGATTTATCTCTTCGGGCTTAACACTCGTTGCTTTGAAAAAATCAACAAACGCTTCCGCCTTACTATGCTTTTCCTCCATACGTTTTAAACGCTTTTCAGAAGCTAAACCTAAATCGAAAGACATAGGAGTTAATCGGATATCCGCATTATCTTGACGCAACAAGGTTCTATATTCTGCGCGAGACGTAAACATTCTATAAGGCTCTTCCGTTCCTTTAGTAATTAAATCGTCCACCAAAACACCTATATAAGCTTCACTTCTAGTCAAAATAAAAGGATCACGTTCTTGCACTTTTAAGCTGGCATTAATTCCTGCCATTAACCCTTGTGAAGCCGCTTCCTCATAACCCGTAGTTCCATTAATTTGACCCGCAAAATATAAACCTTCAACTAACTTGGTTTCTAACGTATGTTGTAATTGTGTTGGCGGAAAATAATCGTATTCAATAGCATATCCTGGACGGAAAAATTTCACATTTTCAAAACCAGCTACAGAACGCAATGCTCTAAATTGAACATCCTCTGGCAAAGATGTTGAAAAGCCATTTACATAATATTCTACGGTATCCCAACCTTCCGGCTCCACAAATAATTGATGTCTATCCTTACCGGCAAATCTATTAATTTTATCTTCAATAGAGGGGCAATATCGTGGTCCTAAACTTTGAATCCGACCGTTAAACATTGGCGATCTATCAAAGCCTTCACGCAGTAAATCATGCACTTCATTACTGGTATATGTTAAATGACACGAGCGTTGTTTAGTTAAGGGTTTTGTAATATCTAAATAGGAGAATTTTTCTGGAACCGCATCACCTGGTTGCTCCACCATTTTAGAAAAATCTAACGAACGTCCATCTACTCGAGGAGGTGTTCCCGTTTTCATTCTACCAGATTCAAAACCTAATTGAACAAGCTGTTCAGTAATTCCAGTTGCAGCTCTTTCACCTGCTCGTCCACCACCAAAATTTTTATCGCCAATATGAATTAAACCATTTAAAAAAGTGCCATTTGTTAGGACAACACTTTTAGTTTTTATCTCAATTCCTAAAGAGGTTTTTACACCCACAACTTTATGGTTTTCTACTATTAATCCGGAAACCATTTCTTGATAGAAATCCAAATTTTTTGTTTGCTCCAACATATTCCGCCAGTCTTCAGCAAAACGCATCCGATCACTTTGAACCCTGGGACTCCACATGGCAGGCCCTTTGGATTTGTTAAGCATTTTAAACTGAATAGCTGATGTATCACTAACAATACCACTATAACCACCAAGCGCATCAATTTCACGAACAATTTGCCCTTTAGCAATTCCACCCATAGCAGGGTTACACGACATTTGCGCAATATTTTGCAAATTCATGGTTATTAGAAGCGTTTTACTTCCCATATTGGCAGCAGCAGCAGCGGCCTCGCTACCTGCGTGCCCACCTCCTACTACAATTACATCGTAAACTTCGTTAAACATGTCTACTTGATTTATAAGATTGAATTGTTCCACGTGGAACAATAGATTTATATATTTACTTTAACCTGAAGCTCCAAAGGAATTCCAAAATAAAAAGTCTGCAAATATACGATATATTATGAGATATCTTTTAGTAGTTTCAGATAGTGGTTCTCCATACTTCTCATAGCTTCAGACTCGGCTTCCGATTTATCTTTATAACCACAATAATGTAATACACCATGAACCATAACTCGATGCAACTCATCACTAAAAGTAGCCTTGAAATCTTGCGCATTATCAGCTACACGTTCGGTGGAAATATAAATATCACCCTGTATGACATTTCCTACAGTATAATCAAAACTAATCACATCGGTTAAGGTGTCGTGATTAAGATATTCTACATTCAAATTATGTAAATAATCATCATTACAAAAAATATAGTTGATTTCACCCAATTCAAATTTTTCAGAAACTATAACACCTTCAATCCAAGTTTGCAGTATTTGGATATTATCTATTTCAAAATTGTTTTCGTAATTAAAACTAATCATTGGCTTTTTTAAAATACTCTTGAACTTTCTTTTTATAAACTGGTTGCAAAGGTAAACTTTGACGATTTAAAATCTCAATGGTATTGAAATATTGTTTAGCTGTAGGAATTTGATTATTCGTGTTGTTTTGAAATTCCTCACGATTGGTATTCGCTTTCCGCTTTGTATCTTCACCTTGCTCCATGGTTGCATTTTCCATTTTCAGTAATTGATGCTGCAAATTCATCATTTTTTGAAGTGTTTGATTAGTGAAACCTTTATTCAACAAATCCATTTCAACGTCTTCCATCTGCTTTAAAATAGCGTTACCGAGTCCATTTTTCCCCTCTTTAGCTAGTTTATCCTGTAAGGCTTGACGGATTTCTTGCTGCTGCTGATATATTCTAAACAATTCGCCTTTACTAATTTCGCTCCCTTCACCTTCACCCATTTGGTTTCCTTCTTGGCTCCCATTTTGTCCTTCGCTTCCCGGCTTTCCGTCTTGACCATTTTTACCATCTTCACCCGGTTTATCACCTTCCTTTTTACCTTTTTCTCCCTTCTCGCCTTCACCCTCATCTTTAGGTTTTCCTTCTTGGCCTTTCATGCCATCTTGCATTTCCTTATTCAGCTCCTCTTGACTTTTTATAATATCCGGCAACCCTTGTTCTGGTTTACCTCCACTACCAGCACCAGATGATTGCATTTGCATCTGCATCTGATTCATAATATCACTCAAAAAATTAGCTAAATTATTGGCAGCCGTAATGGTGTATTGTTGATTAGCTATACCTTGAAATAATCTATTTTCCGAAAACTGCTCTAGCGATTTATCAATATTAAAAAACACGTCTGAAATTTCCTTATTTACCGATTCTGATAATTTAGGTTGCCGCAAGGATAAAGCAAAAAGACTGTCGTCAACATGTGAAAAATGTTCTTTTAAATCATTTTGTTTCCGTAAATAGGTAGCATATTTATTATGGTTAATTTCAATACCTTTAAACTGTTCCATTAAATTTTCTTGATCAAATGAAAATAAGATAAGATTATCTAAAATCTGACGTAACATATCCACATCTTCCTGCATCTGCTCGCCTCCTCCAGATTGCATGGCCATTTTCATTTTCTCACCCATTTGTTTCATTTTCTGGGCAGCTTGCTTTTGTTTCTTTTGGGCATTTTGCTGATTTTTTTCAGCGTCTTTATCTTGATTTTGTTCTTCGTTTTCTTCTTTTTCACCTAATTCATCCGAAGCTTCTTGTTGATCTTTTTTAATAGCTTCTTCCTGCTTCTCATCACTTGGAACATCCATAGGTTGTTTCAAATCCTGATTATCTTTTTGCAATTCTTCTAAAGCCTTCTGAAAATCTTCAAACTTTTCGTTCAAATTATCTTGCGACTCTTTGGAGTTTTTCTCTTTTGTCTCTTCAGCTAATTTCTCCTGTTCCTCTGCTAATTTTTCGAGATCTTGCTGTAGCTTTTCTAATTTTTTAGCCACATAATAACGCTTCGTCAATTCCAATAATTGCTCTAAACTCCGCTTCTGATTTTTATTTTGTTTGGCTAGTTCCTCAAGTTTTTCACTTAATTCTTCCTTATTGACTTTCTCTTGCAATTTCTCCAACTCTTCCAAAAGTTTCTCATCCTTTTTTAGCTGCTCTTCGTTTTCTTTTAAGCGTTCTTTTAAATCCTCTTTAAAGATATCTTCTTCCTGATTTTCTTTTTGAAATTCCTCTAAATTTTCTTCTAATTTTTTATTGAAATTTTTCATCATGTCTTCCTGTTGCTTCTGACGCTTCAAAAAGTTTTCAAATTTCTTTTTATCATTAAAATTCAATTCGGATTTTTCTTTTTGTGTTTTAGAAAATTCTTCAAGCTCTTTTTCGCGCTCACTCATTTTCTCCAAAGATTTATTTAAATCCTTAATGGTTTCATTTTGTTGTTGCAATTGTTTGTCCTCGGTTTCCGCTTGTGTTAATTTTCTATAACTATAGGTCTTACTTTTAGTGCTTTTAAAATTGTTAATTACATCATTATCAAATACTTGAAAATACAAATCATAACTCACACCTTCAGTAAGCTCCAAATTATTAGGAAAAGCGGTTATAAATTCCCCAATATTCCCATTGGAAATTGGAATAGCTTTTGTTTTACGCTGCTTTTCATCAGCTGACTGATAGTAAACCAATTGCAACTTGCGTAAGCCATAATCATCCGTTGCTTGCCCATAGAAATACATGCTTTGTTGATTTATGCTGTCAATTTTCATTTTCACACGAAGTTCAGGATAATCATCTTTTATAACGTCAATAGAAAAAGCCAAACGTTCATAATCTTTTAAAGAATTATTACTAGTAGATATGGTATAATCCAACGCACTATACACTGTTTTAGTTAAGTTAAAATCACCTTTATTTTTCGTAGCAAACTGTACGGTATCTTCTGCATATAGTTGCACTATTTCAGTAGATTTTGTTTGTAAGTTCCAGGATACTTTGGTGCCTTGAGGAATAACGGCGTTTCCGGTTCCTGTTAACACCTCGTCCGCTTTATTAATGTAAGATGGATAATCTAAAACCATCTCGAATCCCAAAATTGATGGGACTTCAGAAACTTTTAGTACATAGGGCTTTGAGGTTACCGAATTGGCATTAAGTTGGAATTCTACATCATTTTTTAAGCGACTAAACACAAACTCAAAATCGCCAGCACCTTTTTGCTGCAGAAAATAGGTTTCATTATTATAGGTAATTTTAGCGTTTTCAGGAATAACATTTCCTACGGTTTTCACGTGTAACGTAAAGTCTTTGTTTTCTGTTGTCGTTAAATTTTCATTCACTACAAAAAACTGAAAAGGTGCAGGTGGTTCATAAGCGGTGTTATGGTTAACAACGCGATTATAACTCTCGCTAAACCAACTTATTTGTCCTGATAAAACCGATAATAAAATAATAACAACAGGAATAGCAGCATATTTAGCATAGCGTAAATTCTGCTTGAAATTAATAGCCAATTTAAACGGAATAGGTTGTAATTCTTCAGATTTTTGATTGATACTTGCCAGTAATAATTCAGATTCAACACCTTGCTCTTTCAACTGTAAAACATTCAGCAATTTATCATTAACTTCAGGAAAATGTGTACCAATAATTTTGGAAGCTTGCACGTAATCTATTCCTTTTTTTAGTTTGAATAGTTGCGCTAAAGGCATGGCTATAAATTTGATAAATAAGCCTATTTCAACGGCAACAAAAACCCAAAATAAAATAGTTCTAGACGTGGTATTTAGCCAAAATACATATTCAACAAATAGTGTAAATAGAAAATATAGAAATCCAATAGCAAAAAATAATATGCTACCCTTTATAAGCTCGTTTGTGTAATAACGCCTTACAAAAGCTTCTAATTTCTGAAGAATGATTTTAAAATGAGACACGTTTTTTATTGATTTTCTTTTCAACCTACTAAACTACAATTTTTTTTGGTCGATAATAATCTATAATTGATAACATTATGTTAACAAAAGCGTCTTGAAAACAGGGTTTTACACCAATTTGTACCAAATTAGATAAAAACATCCGGTTTTTATAAGTCGCGTTTTAGAAATTATCCGCTTCCCTATCGCTTTATGCTATTTTCTTTGCGGTTTGTTAATTGCTATTCTATCTTTGCGTTATTAAAACAAAAAACATGTCAAAACCCGTACGCGTGCGCTTTGCACCAAGTCCAACAGGACCTTTACATATAGGTGGTGTTCGCACAGCCCTTTTCAACTATTTATTTGCTAAAAAATACAACGGAACCTTTATACTTCGTATTGAAGATACGGATCAAAATCGTTTTGTTGAAGGTGCTGAAAATTATATTGAAGAATCTTTAAAATGGTGTGGTATTACGGTTGACGAAGGTGTAAATACTAACGAGAAATTTGGACCATATAGACAAAGTGAGCGTAAAGACATTTATAAAAAATATGCAGATCAGTTAATTGCCAATGGCAAAGCCTATTATGCATTTGACACAGCAGACGATTTAGATGCACATAGAAAAAATCACGAAGCCGAAGGAAAAACCTTTATTTACAATTGGCATAATCGTGAAAAAGGCCGTTTGGTGAACTCGCTCGTGCTTTCTGCTGAAGAAACACAAGCAAAATTAGATGCTGGTGATGATTATGTGATTCGTTTTTTATCACCTCAAGATGAAACGCTGCATTTAACAGATATAATCCGTGGCAATATGACCATAGATACCAATATTTTAGACGATAAAGTATTGTTTAAAAGTGATGGTTTACCAACCTATCATTTAGCCAATATTGTAGACGACCATTTAATGGAAATCACGCATGTTATTCGTGGCGAAGAATGGTTACCATCTTTAGCATTGCATTATCAATTATATGATGCTTTTGGTTGGGAAAAGCCTGAATTTGCGCATTTACCATTGATTTTAAAACCAACTGGAAAAGGAAAGTTAAGCAAGCGTGATGGCGATAAACTAGGGTTTCCAGTATTTCCATTAGCTTATAAAGATCATCAAACGGGTGATATATCTCGTGGTTACCGAGAAGATGGTTATTTTCCAGAAGCAGTTGTGAATTTCCTAGCCTTTTTAGGTTGGAATCCAGGAACAGAACAGGAAATTTTTAGCATGGACGAGCTGATTGCTGCCTTCAATTTAAACCGTGTGAATAAAGCAGGAGCCCGTTTTGATCCAGACAAAACCAAATGGTTTAACCACCATTATATGCAAGAGCAATATAATGACGATTTAGCTATTACGTTCAAGCAAATTCAACCAGAATTAGCCGAAATTGATGTGAATTATGTAGAACTGGTTGTAGCCCTTATTAAAGAACGCGCGACCTTTGTTACCGATTTTTGGGCATTAAGTCACTTTTTCTTTCAAACACCAACCGATTTAGACGAAAAAGCGGTTAAAAAAGCTTGGAAGGACGATTCTCCTGAACTGATGACGCAAGTCGTTTCAGTTATTGAATCTGTGGAGGATTTCACCGTTGAAAACCTTCAAACTGAATTAAAAGGTTGGATTACCAAAAACGACATAGGTTTTGGTAAAGTTATGATGCCATTACGTTTAGCATTAGTAGGTGCCTTACAAGGACCAGACGTATTTGATATTATGTATTTAATTGGTAAAGATGAAACCAAACGACGTATTGAGAATTTGGTGAATACGTTGTCTTAATAATTATAAAATGTCACTTCAAAATGATAAGGATTTCTACATTAGATTTCCTTTCATTCTGAAATAACTTTTTTTTATTAAACTTCTTCTAAAACGAAATCATAGCCGTAAACGCCAACATAGATTGGTTTCCTTTAAATTTATTTGAATTTCCTGTTTGGTCTAAATTGTTATCATTTAATTTATCCAAGGTGTTTAGAAATCCGTAAATATATTGGGCTTTGAGTCTGAAATGGCTAAATCCAGCGGATACTCCAATAGCGCCATCCACATTAAAACGGCTGATTTTTTTGATGTCTTTTGCCAAAAGGTTATTGTAATTCGCTATCAAATAATTTTCTTGATTTTGATCATCAAGTTCCAATTCACCATTAAATTGCAACATAGGACCCACATCAATAGTTAAAAAGCTTCCGATTAATTTCACATGCATTAATAAAGCTATTTGAGCGGTAAAAACTTTATAATCAATAAATTCTTCATTGGAGAGTAAAACCGGCCTTGCAGCTATTCCTAAATGGTTTTCAGCGAGTTGAATGGTATAACTCACATTGTACCATTTGTTAGGTAAATCTACTGTTGCAGAAGCACCAGCCATCCAGCCGTTGCCCTTTTTCGTGGTAAAATTGTCAGTTAAAATATCATATTGGGTAATACCACCGGAAATTCCGATACCATTAACAATTTTGTAGTTTTTAGGCTGCGCAAAACCTATTGTAACAAAACTAATACAAATGGCGACTAATAGAATACCTGATTTTGAGTATAACATGGTTTATGTGTCTGTTTGTAACAAACCTATGAAAAAAATAGGATAAATATTTCTTTTTCTTGATAACCACGTCATTCCGAATAGATTTATTTTCAAATAACAGCTTACCACCAAAATATACATTAAATTAGTAAAACCATTTTAACCTTTAAAAATTACAATATGTTAATATTTGTTCCCTTTATTTTATTTGGACTTTTTGTTTTATTCTCCTCCTTTTTTATGGTGAAGCAACAATCGGCTGCCATAATTGAGCGTTTTGGAAAATTTCACAGTATTCGCCAATCTGGTTTACACATGAAAATTCCTTTGGTAGATAAGGTTGCAGGCCGATTAAGTTTAAAAATTCAACAATTAGATGTTATTATTGAAACCAAAACTTTGGATGATGTCTTTGTAAAACTGAAAGTGTCTGTACAGTATAAAGTAGTAACCGAAAAAGTATATGATGCTTTTTACAAGTTAGATTATCCGCATGAACAAATTACAAGTTATGTGTTTGATGTAGTACGTGCCGAAGTTCCAAAAATGAAATTAGATGATGTTTTTGTTAAAAAAGATGATATTGCTTTAGCTGTAAAAGCAGAATTAAATGATGCTATGATGGATTATGGTTTTGATATTATTAGAACTTTAGTAACGGATATTGATCCAGATCCACAAGTAAAAATAGCTATGAACCGTATTAATGCAGCCGATAGAGAAAAAACAGCTGCCCAATATGAAGGTGATGCTCAACGTATTTTAATTGTTGAAAAAGCCAAAGCAGAAGCTGAAAGTAAACGATTACAAGGTCAAGGTATTGCAGATCAACGTCGTGAAATAGCACGTGGTTTGGAGGAATCTGTTGATGTGTTAAATCGTGTAGGTATTAATAGTCAAGAAGCATCAGCATTGATAGTTGTAACCCAACATTATGATACCTTGCAAGCCATAGGTAGTGAAACGAACAGTAATTTAATTTTACTTCCAAATTCACCACAAGCAGGTAGCCAAATGCTAAATGATATGGTAGCGAGTTTTACGGCTAGTAACCAAATTGGCGAAGCCATGAAAAACAATAAAAAAAATAAGGAATAAGGTCTTCAAAAATTGATTAAATTCCTTAATTAAGAGGAACATATTGCCATTATAACTTCAGATTGAAAACTTCAGAATTACAAAATTCGATCGGCCTTATGTTCCTCTTTATATTTCTTGATAATATCCTTCAAACTTTCCAAATAGTTTTCTAAATCCTTAACATCAATATCTGGGTTTTGTTGATCTGGAATGGTCATAGGCATTTCATCTAAATGCTCATAAACTTCTGGGTAGTTGGTTTCAATATTGCGCGTTACAGTCGCAATTTCCGTCAGTAAATCTTTTGCTTTTTTCATAATTCTTATATTTGATTAGAGTGGATATAAGGTATTATAATATACATAAATAACAAAAGAAATTCTGTTAGCTATTTGTTAATTTGACTTAAAGGGATGACGTTCTTCCCATATTTTAGACGGATTCATCAGCCTGAAAATATATTTAAGTATCCCATTCATAAACCAATTAGTATGTTTTAAATACATAACCATATCTTTCGGTTTTGCACCAATAGAACTTTTTATTTCCATAGCAGTTCTGGCATAAACAATCGTTTTAAATTGATTATTAATACCAAATTGCGCCATATCATACAACATATTTAAATATAACTGATGCTTATATTGATACTCGGAATCATAGCCTAAAAAGTAGGTTTCCAAGTATTTATTATTTAGAATGAGCGTGTAAAATCCAACCAATTCATTTTTATTAAAATATCCAAACACTTTAAAGTTTGCACCTAATTGTTTTTTGAAGGTATAAAAATGATTTTCTGGTAAAATGAAGCTATTTATTTTAGCGTTGCTAGCAACGTTTTTATACAATTTGTAGAGTGTTTCCGATTGGTTAAAAACCGCCGTTACATCCAATTCCTTGGTGATAATAGATTCAGATTTTTTTCTAGCTGATTTATAACGGTCTCGATATTTTTTGTTTAATTCAGAAATATAATCCTCAAAATGCATCCAATGTTCAGGAAGGTTCAAAACCATATTTGGTTGTACAACTATGTGATGGAAACCTGATGTATATAGTGCGTTTTTAGTTTGCAGAATGGTATCTGTTAGGAAATAATCTTTTAATAAAACAGCTCTAATATTTTTATTAAAAACAGTCTTAATTTTACGTTTTAGCACATCAACAGCTTTTAATAGTGTAGACATAAATTCCTCATTTGTTATGGCATTGGACTTAAAATAGATGCCATGCTGTCCTGTATGTGTTAAATTCCCGACCACCAATATATTTCCTTTTAAAACCTTTGAAACCTGATTTTTAAAACGCTCTTGAAAACACGAATCATCATGATTTCGGAACATGTCATTAAGGTATAATTTAACGCGTTGCATTACGGCAATTCCTACTAATTCCTGTTCTAGATAAAATCCGAAATAATAAAGCGTAATATTTTTTGGAGCAGCTTCTTCCAAAGCTTTTAAATATGTTGTTTGCAGAAAAATATCATGTACAACCAATGCATCCCAAACTCGTGGCAAATCAATTGCAGATGTAAATAGTTTTGTTTCTATCAAAGTATCATGAAAAAAGACTGATTTGGTCAATCAGTCTTTAAAGTTATATAATCATTACAAATTAATTCCAGGCACAAACAATACCTCCCATTATGGTTAAACTGATTATCCAATACCCACTATTAATGAAAATGTATTTCCAACTTTTACGTTCAAATAAGGCCGTTATAGCCAAAATGGGAAATACGAATAACACGCCAGCCATACAACCGTGTAACGCACCATGTTTAAAAGTTCTAAATGCTAAACCATAATCGTTCATAAAAGCTGTGTATGATGGTAAAGCTTCCGAAACGTTGCCGCCAATCATGCCTAAAGCTCCTGTTTGATGAATGGTTAAAAATTGTAAAATAAAAGCAATTAAAATTGAAAATAGAAGGGTGAGAACAAAAATAACAAACATGTTTCCACCTTTTAAAGTTTCCGAAGTTAAACCAGATTCACGCATCCAAGCGTTTCCAAATGTTTTAGGGTTGTACCAAAAAAAACCCACAATTAACGGAACCAAAGCCGCCACCAAAATGGCCAAAAAATTAATATCCATGGTTAGGTATTTAAAAATTAGTGTTTTAAAGATAAATGAAAATTATGATTTATATTTTTCACTTGATAAAAATTAAAAAAAAACCTTGAAACAATTCATGTTTCAAGGTTTTAAATATTACGTTGTTGTCGTGGTTATAACGCTTTTGCTTCAGCCACCAACAAGTCATTTTTGTCATCTAAAGCTTTAGCTATAAAATCATTAATTTCTGAATTTCGTTCTAATCCATTATTCAGTAATACACCTAAGGTTATCATGGTAATAATTCGCGTTCCTACCTTTTTTGCAGACGTGCCAAACAAGGGTTCAACATCACTATAGCTTACATTTTGCGCCAATTCCTGAATTTCAGATTTTGCTTTTATGCGTTCGTCATCTTTCATTCTATCATACTTTTTCCCGTATGATTTTATCTGCTCAATAGCTGGTCTATTAGATTGTTGGTTTTGTTTTTTTGCTGGCTGATTTTCATTATTTTTAGGAGCTTGTTTTGCCCAAGTATCTCGTAATCCAACCGTTTTATTGAATACTAATTTTTCAGAGGTACTATCATCATCCACATTAAAATAACCCAAACGTTGAAATTGGAACCGCTCTCCTACTTTCGCTTCTAACAAACTTGGTTCTACAAAAGCATCAATTATTTTTAAAGATTCTGGATTTATAAATTCCATAAAATCTTTATCGGCATGGCTATCTGGAGCTTCATCTAAAAACAATCTATCATACTCGCGAACTTCTGCTTTAATAGCATGCTTTATAGACACCCAATGCAAAGTTCCTTTTACTTTTTTCTCGGTATCTTCAGAATAGGTAGCATGAATTTCTGTAACGTTTCCATCAGCATCTTTCACTACACCTTCTGCTTTGATGATGTAGGCATTTTTCAAGCGGACTTCACCGCCTAATTTCAATCGGAAAAATTTACTACTTGCTTCTTCTTTAAAATCGTCTTTTTCAATATATAACTCACGCGAAAAAGGTACTTTTCTAAAACCTGCCGAATCATCTTCCTGATTATTTTCAGCTTCCAACCACTCCTCTTGTCCTTCAGGATAATTGGTAATGACTAATTTAACTGGATCTAAAACAGCCATCACACGCGGTGCCGTTTTATTTAAATCCTCACGAATACAGAATTCTAAAAGCGATACATCAATAACGTTATCACGTTTGGCTACACCTACTTTATCAATAAACTGTCTGATGGAATCTGGTGTGTAACCACGACGACGCAACCCTGAAATGGTTGGCATTCGTGGATCGTCCCAACCGCTTACAACACCTTGCTCAACCAATTTTAGCAACTTACGTTTACTCATAATGGTATAACTTAAGTTCAAACGGGCAAATTCACGTTGTTTAGGAAGCATTGGTAAGGCTTCTGGCTGGTATTTATACACTTGCTCCTTGAACCAGTCGTAAAGCTCTCTATGTGGCTTAAATTCAAGGGAGCATAAAGAATGTGAAATTTGTTCCATATAATCACTTTCACCATGGGTCCAGTCGTACATAGGATAAATACACCAATCATTTCCTGTCCTGTGATGTGATTTTTTTAAAATACGGTACATCAACGGATCACGCATTAACATATTAGGATGTTGCATATCAATTTTGGCACGCAATACATGAGAACCTTCTGGAAATTCTCCAGCTTTCATGCGCTGAAATAAATCCAAATTTTCTTCAATACTCCGGTTTCGGTATGGACCATCAACACCAGGTTGCGTTGGCGTACCTTTCTGTTCAGCCATAGCTTCGCTGGATTGCGAATCTACATAAGCTTTTCCTTCTTTGATTAACGCTACTGCCCAATCATATAACTGCTGAAAGTAATCAGATGAATACAATTCATTAGCCCATTGATAGCCTAACCAAGCAATATCACGTTTTATAGCATCTACATATTCCTGCTCTTCTTTAGCGGGATTGGTATCATCAAAACGCAAGTTTACAGGTGCTTGGTACTTTTCACCCAAGCCAAAACTAATACCAATAGCTTTGGTGTGACCAATATGTAAATAACCATTCGGTTCTGGTGGAAAACGAAAGCGAAGTGCTTCTTTTTCCAATCCATTCCTTAAATCTTCTTCTATAATATGCTCAATAAAATTGAGTGATTTTGTTTCTTCAGACATACGCTGTTCTCTATTCGAAATATGAAGCACAAAATTAGGTAATTTTAGACTAATTGTAACATTTGAATGATTTTTCATACCTATAATTAAAACTTATACCATGCAACACAGAAATTACGAATGTCCAAAATGCCATAATCGGACTTACGATATGGATCAAATGCAGGCAACGGGCGGTTTGTTTACAAAACTTTTTAACATCCAGAATAAAAAATTTACCTCTGTAACATGTGAAAAATGTACGTATACCGAATTTTATAAATCTAAAACTAGTAGCATTAGCAATATCTTTGACTTCTTTACAAATTAAATGACTTTACACTATTAATTTCTTTCAGAATTTCTCTTGCAGTCACGTTCTGAATAGTATTTTTGCAATATGGGAACAATTAAAGTTGAAAATATTCGGGTATTTGCCAATCATGGTTGCTTAAAAGAAGAAACCAAAATTGGTAGCGATTACCGTGTGGATTTAGAAATAAAAGCCAATTTACAAACATCAGCCAAAACAGATTTACTTCAAGATACGGTTGATTATGTGTTTCTAAATAAGGTAATACGGGAAGAAATGGCACAACCTTCTTACTTATTAGAAACGGTAGCCAAACGTATTTTAAATCGTATTTTTAAAGAAGATATTATGGTTAGCAAAGCCACGGTTTGGGTCAGTAAAATTAATCCACCTATTGGAGGCGATGTGGAAATGGTAACAATAAAAATGAGTGACAAGCGAAAAAAGCAAAAGTAAGTAGCGAAACACTTATATTTTTTTTACATTTGCCATCCTATTATAAAATATGGGATATCTTTACACGAAAGTATATTAGGTGTCGTGGCCGAGTGGCTAGGCAGTGGTCTGCAACACCATCTACAGCGGTTCGAATCCGCTCGACACCTCAAAGAAACCTTCAACTTACGTTGGAGGTTTTTTAATTCTAATTTTTAAGAAAAATTGATTAAAGAAAATCCATCTACAGCGGTTCTCCGGAAATTTCGGGACGCTCGACAATTATCAAGGTTTTGGGTATTCAGACCTAACAGGTTTCAAAAACCTGTTAGGTCTTTGAGTAAACAAGCTTATTAAATAGCGATGTATTACTTGGTTGTCACTTCACAGATGCAGCGAAAACCTGTGTAGGTATTTGGTAATATAATTTGAGTTTCAGATTTCCAATTCTCACCAAAAAATAAATCATCTTGAGTTATTTTAGAAATATTTTAGGTCACGAACTTCTTTTTTGGATGTTTTTTACTTTTCCATTCTAATTAACCTGAACTGCTATTCCGACTTAAAAATTTCAATATTATCAAGCTTATGCTTTAAACGTTCTTTTTCTTTCGGAAAAAACCCCTGTAGAAGCAGTAAAATACCAAAACCCATAATGACTAGCGATACAATCTTCTTTGTTTTAAAAATGCGTCTGGGTGTGAGTTTGTTTTTAAGCGTTTTTGCCGCCAGTATTTTAAGTAAATCCACAATAAAATAAACAACCAAAATAGTTCCTAAAAACACAAATAAACCTTGTTCGGTTTCTGTTAGCGAGTTCCCTATTACAATAAAACCTAACCAACCCAATAATACACCAATATTGATAAAATTGAGTAAAAACCCTTTAATAAAGAGCTTTCCGAAGTTCTTTTTTAATTCAACTGTATGAAATTCGCGCACAATATCCCGAAAGGATTTGGCGGTTTTTGTAAAGGATATAAAACCGTAGACAGCCAACAAAACACCTCCAAAAATGAGGAAGTTTGGATCGTCTTTAATTTTATCAAGAAGTTTAGTGGTACTGTAATATGCTACCACTATAAATAAAATATCAGCTAGAATAACACCAAAATCAAATATTAAAGCACTTTTAATACCTTTAGTAGCACTGGTTTCTAGAAGAACAAAAAACACAGGGCCAATGGTAAAAGATAATAGTATTCCGAAAGGAATAGCTGCTAAAATATCGTCAGTCATAAATTTTAAAAAGCAATTTCTACAAATTTATGAAAATCCTAGGTATTAATCCTTACGAATTATTTTTCCGCCAAAAACAGTATTTTCTTCAACCAATTTTGGATTTCCATATATATACACGCTACCTCCAGCACGTACTTTGGCCTCTACTTTTTCAGACGCTTTAACATGAACTTCACCAGCCGCTCGGATAACCACTTTTGCTGTTTCACTTTCTAATTCCTTTCCAAGAAAAGAACCACCTGTTGATAAATCAATATCCTGATTTTTAGTAGTTCCAGTCACGCGAATAACGCCTCCTGTAACAGCTTTAGCTTCTAAAAACGTAATATCTTGAACCATAACTTTTATACTGCCACCTTCTTGTGCATTTAAATCTATTTCAAACTGATTAAAAATATCATTCGAGCCAACAAAAGCTCCTTCATTGACATCAATAATATCAATTTGTTTGTAGTGTAATTCAATAGTAGTTTCATCTCCATCAAATAGTTTTTCAAGAGACATTCTTACTTTTAATTTACCGTTTTTATTAACAATAACAACATCTTCCGTGTTTTTTCCTGTGATGATAATTTTATTTTCATCCGATTTTATTAAGGCGACTTCTATTCTATCGTAAACTTTAAGTTCATTAAAATCGCCTAGCATTTTTTCAGTTTGTGCTGGACTTATTTGGGTTGTTGATACGATTAAAACGAGTGCAAAAAGAAATTTTTTCATGGTCATTGAGGATTATTTTATATTAAAAATACACGTTGCAAAAACTATTCCTGATGTTTTCCTATTAGGTAAAAATCTAAATGTTTTTTAACTAAATCTGTATTTTTAACTTTAACAACGACCTCATCACCCAATTGGTACATGGTTTTAGAATTTTTTCCAATTAATGCATAATGATCTTCATCAAATTGGTAATGATCGTCTTTCATATCACGAACACTCACCATGCCTTCACATTTATTTTCAATAATTTCTATATAAATTCCCCAATCGGTTACACCTGAAATAACACCTACAAAATTTTCATCTTTATGGTCTTCCATAAAGCGAATTTGCATGTATTTAATAGAGTCACGTTCCGCTTTTGTGGCTAAATTTTCCATATTGCTGGAATGGTTACATTTATCTTCATAAATATCCGCGTTAGCAGATGGTTGACCATCTAAATACAGTTGTAATAATCGGTGTGCCATAACATCTGGATACCGACGAATTGGTGATGTAAAGTGACTGTAATAATCAAAAGCTAAACCGTAATGACCAATGTTGTGCGTGGTATATTCGGCTTTACTCATAGTTCGTATGGTTAAGGTATCAACTAAGTTCTGCTCTTTTTTACCGTTAACACTACTTAATAAATTATTTAAAGATGATGCTGTAGTTTTTTTATCCTTGAAATTCAATTTATAACCAAAACGACTCACTACATTTTGCAGTGCAGCCAGTTTACTGTCATCTGGTTCATCATGAACACGATAAATGAAGGTTTTTTTCTGTTTACCAACAAATTCCGAAACTTTTCGGTTTGCTAATAACATAAATTCTTCAATCATTTTGTTGGCATCTTTTGATGTTTTAAAGAATACACCAACTGGATTTGCATCTTGATCCAAATTGAATTTTACTTCCACTTTATCAAACGAAATAGCGCCTGAACGCATGCGTTTTGAACGCATTTTTTTAGCAAAAGCATCCATTTTTAAAACGGCTTGAGCTATTTCTGGCGTTGTTTGATATTCCTTTCCTGAGATGGCTACATCTGCAGGTATGGTTGTATCTATTTTTTTAGGATTATTAGACACATCGTCTGCGCTCATGGCGTCATTATGCTCAATGATAGCTTGAGCTTCTTCGTAAGCAAAACGTGCATCTGAATAGGTAACGGTTCTACCAAACCATTCGTGTACCACTTCGGCTTTATCATTCATTTTAAAAACAGCCGAAAAGGTATATTTTTCTTCATTAGGACGTAATGAGCAGGCATTATTTGATAGTACTTCTGGTAACATAGGTACCACGCGATCTACTAAATAAACCGATGTTGCACGCTCATAGGCTTCATCATCTAAAATGGTTCCAGGTTGCAAGTAATGCGACACATCTGCAATGTGAATTCCTATTTCATAAAGTCCATTGTCTAACACTTTAAATGATAGAGCATCATCAAAATCCTTGGCATCTTTTGGGTCAATGGTAAAGGTTAAATCCTCACGCATATCCCGACGTTTAGCAATTTCTTCTTTAGTTATGGAGGTATCAATTTTATTAGCAAAATCCTCTACTTCTTTCGGAAATTCTAATGGCAAACCATATTCAGCTAAAATGGCATGAATTTCGGTATTGTGTTCACCTGGTCTTCCTAAAACTTCTATGACTTTTCCGTTAGGAGAGTCGGCTTTTTCTGGCCATTCTTCTAATGAAACTAATACTTTATCGCCATCTTTAGCTTTCATGGTTTTGTTGATTGGTACAAAAATATCTGTGTACATTTTGTTACTATCAACTACCACAAAGGCGTAGTTTTTATTCAGTTGAATAACACCAACATATTCCGTTTTAGCCCGTTTTATAATTTGGGTAATTTCGCCTTCACGCTTACCACCTTTTAATCGTTTATACGCGTAGAATTCCACCTCATCGCCATGAAGCGCTTTATTCATATTGTTTGAAGCAATGTATACATCATCTTCAAAATCGTCTGAAATAATATAACCAGCACCTCTGGATGCCATATCCACACGACCAGTATGGTACTCTGTAGAAATTATGGCTTTAAATTTTCCACGTTCTACTTCTTCAATCTCTTGTTTTGCTTTAAGTTGTTGAAGTTTTTTTATAATCTGATTGCGGCTACTAGCATCGTTAACACCAATTTTAGCAGCAATTTGTTTATAGTTAAAGGATTGGTTTCTGTCTTTTTTTAATATACTTAAGATTGTATTAGTCAAATTGGAAATCTTGTTATTAGAAGGTTTCCTGTGTTTCTTTTTTGTCATTTAAATTGTAATAATTTTATTCCCTTGAATCCTAATAGTTATCAGGAAGGAATCTTATAGTTTTATAAAAATAATACATTTAAGGAAGAGATTAACGCTTTCACTTTAATTATTAGTAGTGAATAGGTTACTAAAGGTATTAATTTACAGCAAAGCTACGGTTTTAATATTAAATGATAGTTAGGGTAATTTTATCTTAACTATTTAATAACAAAAAAGGTTGACTTTATAAACAGTCAACCCTTAAATTTTTCAAATGTATACTATATTATTCTACAATAAATTTTTTAGTTGTTTTACCTTTTGTAGTTTCTATTTTAGCAAAATAAATATCTTTAGAATAACTAGATACATCAATTTTATTGGTATTTTCTTCTGAAATTATTTGTCCTAAATAATTATAAATTATTACTGTTTTGATTTCAGAAGCATTATCTAAATCAATTTTTAAAAAGTCTGAAGTTGGATTTGGATATAATTTAATGGTTTCAGATAATTGAAAATCTGTTAGACTTAATTCATTAAACGATCCAAAATCTTGCCAAACAGCTGCTGCCTGATAATCCGGAATGGTGCCCTGTGGGACTGTCAACGAAACATTATTTATGGTTACATTAGCAAAAACATCCACATCAATTGTTAGTGGTATGTTCCAGTTTACAGTAACATTTGTAAGATTATCACAGGATTGAAAAGCTTGTGAATCTATAGTTGTAACACTTTCTGGAATATTAATATCATTAAGATTTGTATTAAAAAATGATTGTTCACCAATACTAGTTAAGGTATTTGGAAAATTAATATTGGTTAAATTAGTGGAACCAAAAAATGCTCTATTCCAAATTACATCTAAATTAGAGGGTAAATTAATAGTTATTAAACTAGTACAGCCATAAAATCCAAAAGGAGAAATACTGGTAATACTATCAGGAATTGTAACATTTATTAGACTTGAACAACCATAAAATAAACCAGAATTAATATTAGTCATTCCATTGGATAGGGAAACATCTGTTAAACTGGTACATCCTTTAAAAGCCTCAAAACCAACAAAATTCAAACTGTCAGGTAAACTAACATTTGTTAAACTCGTACAATCTTCAAAAGTTCTTTGTCTTAAACTGGTTAAACCAGCAGGAAACGTAACATTTATTAAACTACTACAACCAGAAAAGCCTTGATCTTCTATTCTATTAAGATTATTAGGTAAATTTATGGTTGTTAACCCCGAAGAATTTCTAAATGCCGCAGTATTGATTACGGTAATGCTGTTAGGTAACGAAACACTAATTAAATTAGGACACGCATTAAATGCAAATTGAGCTATTTCTGTTACAGTATAATTTATACTATTATCGGTCACGGTTTCAGGAATAACTAGATTACCTGTAGGACAAATATTATCATAGCTTTGAACAGACACGTAATTATTTGTGGCATCAATTACGGTATATTCTAAAACACCATCATTAAAGGTTTGAGATTGGCCTAATACTGAATTTAATAAGCATAAAAAGAAAAATAGTTTTAGTTTCATAATACATATATTTTTAGTTAAGTAATTTATTTTATTAAACTTACTCTCAATTTTTAAACAATGTGAGTTTCATGAAATCTTAATATATAAATTACTTTATTCTATATTTTGTGTAAAATGAATAAGAAAGGTAAACAAAAAATTAATTCTTAAAAAAACAGTTATCCACATATATATAGATAATCATCTTTTTCTTTTAAAATTTTAAAAAAATAATAATGGTTATTATAGTGTGTTCATAGCAGGTATAACTTTATGCAATTTTATTTTGATTACACGTAGTTTACAATTTATTGATACGTAGTTAACAGTTTATATAACCTTAAAGCATTCATTTTTAGATGAATTTTAAAAGCTATTAACAACTGTTAATAACCAATGTTAATAGGAATTAACTAACAAGTATTTTGAATTCCTGTGTTTATAAAGATCTGTTGCTTGTCTTAAAACTTGTCCAAAAAAAATAGCTAACTTTTTTGGTTTATTGGGTTGGGTTTTCACTTGAAAAAATTAATTGACTTTTAAAAATTTACCTATTAGAATTTAATGAACAGTTATGAACAAGTTATGAGGTGTAAAATAGGTACTTATTAATACTTGTTCGCTATAACTTAAAAATAATATTAAAAGTCTTGCAATCAATTACTTATATTTTATATATTTATAACATAGAAATTTTCCCTCACACTAATTTCTGATTTCAGTTAAAATAGCACATTTCGTTTATTAATTTATTAATCTATTTTATCATGAAAAAATTTTACACTTCACTTTTAACCACATTCCTTTTTTTAATTTTCACATCATTAGTATTTGGGCAATACACCAGTATTCCAAACACTGAATTTGAACAATTATTAATAACCGAATCTATTGATAGCGAAGGCATATTAGATGGTCAAGTTTTAACTAGTGATGTGGCAACTGTAACGAGTTTGGATATTTCCTATACCAGTATTTCTGATATTACAGGAATTCAAGATTTTACGTCTTTAATTTCTTTTGAAGCACTACAAACCACTAATTTGATAGATGTGGATTTAACGGGATTAGCACTTTTGGAAGATATTGATATGTCTTATTGCCTTAATATTGACACATTTGATGTTTCAGGATGTGTTAATTTGAAAAACTTAAATATTTCCCATACTAACTTTGATATATTAGATTTGAATTCTAATAATTTATTAGAAACCATTGATATGTCCTATAGTGGTGTATTAAATTTAGATTTAAATGGTAAAAGTAATCTTACGTGGCTTTATGCAAATCTAGCTGATATTCAAACTTTAGACATTACTGGTTGTTCCGCCTTATCCTTAATTAATATAAACGAAACATCCATCAATGTTTTGAATTTAAGTGGGAATATCGCAATTACTGCTTTGGGTTTTTATAGAACTCATTTGACCACACTTATTTTAAATGGCTGTACTAATTTAACCTCATTAGATTTTAATTGGAATTATGATTTAGCGAGTTTGGATTTGACAAATTGTAGTAATTTAACTGATATTAGTTTTGTAAATGGCTCTTTTATAGATATTGCTTTAAATACAGATGATTTAATAAATTTAGAAACCATTGAGTTTAATAACGGAGGGGTAAGGAGTTTGGATTTACAAAATAGCCCTAATTTAACAACCTTAACGTTTTACTATTCAGGTATTAGTAATTTGGACTTACGCAATGGAAATAACACCAATTTAGACATAAGTATTGAAGGAACTAGTATTGAGTGTATTAGTGTTGATGACGTTGATTACGCCACTAACAATTGGCCCGATGTGGTAGATGATGTTGTTTACAGCACGGACTGCTCTACATTAACTTTAAATGAAATTCAAACTGAATCTTTGAAATTATACCCTAATCCGAGTTCAGAATTTTTACAAATATCAGGTTTACAGCAAAATGTAAATTATAGTATTTTAGATTTTCAAGGCAAACAAATGCAATCTGGAACGCTTATACCTCAAGAAAATATTCCAATTAACGCATTACAATCAGGACTTTATTTTTTGAGAATAGATTCTGGTACCAACTTTAAATTCATTAAAAAATAACGGATATACTCAAACTATCTAAACTTAAAGATATCGGTTTATTTTTTTACCTTTAACGAGATTCTAAACGTTATAAAAAAATGAAAATATCTATAGGAAACGATCACGCAGGAACCGATTATAAACTAGCTGTTGTTAAGCATTTAGAAGCACAAGGCCATCAGGTTACTAACTACGGAACCAATTCTAATAAAAGTGTAGATTATCCAGATTATGTCCATCCCGTTGCTAAAGATGTTGAAAATAAAAAAGCTGATTTTGGAATTATTATCTGTGGCTCTGGAAATGGCGCTAACATGACAGCTAACAAACATCAAGGTGTAAGGTCAGCATTATGTTGGACCAAAGAAATTACAGCATTAGCCAGGCAACATAACGATGCCAATATTTTAAGTATTCCAGCACGTTATACTGCAGTTCAGCAAGCCATACAAATGGTAGATACGTTTTTAGAAACGGCTTTTGAAGGCGGCAGACACCAAAATCGCGTAGATAAAATTCCAACATCTTGCTAGTACCAATTTAAAATTGGCATAAAATGGGTCACGCGCATGCACACAATCACCAACATCCTGATTTAAGAGGTAGAAATTTATTGATTTCTATTTTTCTAAACATCCTTATTACCATTGCCCAAATTATTGGTGGTTTGGTATCTGGAAGTTTATCATTGTTAAGTGATGCGCTGCATAATTTTAGCGATGTTATTTCATTAATTATTAGTTACGTCGCCTCCAAACTTTCCAAGCAAAAAGCCTCGGCAAGTAGAACATTTGGTTTTAAACGTGCCGAAATTTTAGCCGCTTTTATAAATGCATCTACACTGGTAATTGTAGCTGTCATTTTAATAATTGAAGCTGTAAAACGCTTTTTTGATCCACAGGAAATAGAATCATCATTGGTAATTTGGTTATCTATTGTTGCTATTTTAGGCAATGGTTTTAGTGTTCTTTTACTTAAAAAAGATTCCAAATCAAATCTGAATATGCGTTCTGCTTATTTGCATTTATTAACCGATATGTTGGCAAGTGTGGCCGTTTTAATTGGTGGTTTATTGATGAAATATTATCAACTTTTTTGGGTAGATAGTGTCTTAACCTTTTTAATTGCCGTGTATTTAATTTGGGTTGGTTGGGATTTATTAAAAACATCCACCAAAATGATTATGCTTTTTACACCAGATCATATCAACATTCAAGAGGTGGTAAAAACAGTCAATCAGATACCAAAAGTGAAAAAATTACACCATGTTCATATTTGGAATTTAAGTGATGATGAATTGCATTTGGAAGCACATTTAGATTTATATGAAGATATATCCATAACCGAATTTGATAGCTTGTTAATAACCATAGAACAAGTTTTGCATGACGAGTTTAATATTAATCATGTTACCATTCAACCGGAATATGATAAAGCCGACCCTAAAGAAATAATTGTCCAAGATTAAATCGTTTTTTGTAATAGTTAGTTTTGTTAAAGTTATTTAAATGGAAATTACAAGTAATCCATTAATTATCACCAGAAAATCCTTTTAACGATGTTAGAAATTAAGACCAAAACATTTCAAGAATTAACACGTGATGAATTGTATCAATTACTGCAATTACGCAGTGAAGTATTTGTTGTAGAACAATATTGCGTGTATCAAGATATTGATGGAAAAGATGATAAAGCCTTACATGTTTTAGGTTTTAAAAATGATAAAATAGTTGCGTATACGCGCATATTTAAACCTGGTTTTTATTTTGATAACGCTAGTATTGGTCGTGTGGTGGTTAAAAATTCCGAACGCAAAAACCAATATGGTTATGTTATTATGAAAGCATCTATAAGTGCCATTAAAAACATCTATAACGAAACCACTATTAAAATTTCCGCACAAACGTATTTAAAAACATTCTATACTAATTTAGGATTTCAAGAAGTTGGCAAGGGGTATTTAGAAGATGGCATTCCGCATATTGGAATGGTTAAAAATTAATTTTTCCCGCCAACATAAGTCAATAATATTTCCACACGTCGGTCAAATTTTGCTTCACCACCTAAAGGAAATCTACCACGCATACCTACGTATTTCATGCGCTTTTTATCCACACCTTTTCGTGCTAAATAATCGTAAATATATTTAGCTCTGGTAACCGATAAATTCTGCTTATTGGTTGCTCTATCAACAGCATCACGACGATTTTGTGTACAACACACATGACCTTGAATGGTAAAATAAATATCGTCGCGTTCTAAAAGTGTTTCAGCAATTTTTTCTAATGTTTTTTTAGATTCCGGAAGTAGATAACTATAGCCTGTTTTAAATAAAATATTTTCTAATAAAAATTTATCTCCAGCTTTTACATCGCCTTTTAAGGCTTCAGAAAAATCCTTTTTTTTAGGTTTTACTAATTCGGCTTCTGTTCTTGGCGGGGAATAGGGTTTTACACGAATTTCAACTTTGCGGTTTAAGCCACGAATTTTGGCGACATTTTCTTCATCTAAAACTTTTAGTAATACTTCGCCTTTGCCATCTACATTGGTAATTTTAGATTCATCAAACTCATTATTCGAAAAAATGGTTTTAATGGAATTGGCTCGATATTGCGAGAGTTTTAAATTATAAGAATCACTCCCCGTATCATCGGTAAAACCGTAAATGGAAATTTTTTCAATATCTAGAGATTCTATTTCGGAAAGGAATAATAGCAACCTACTTTCTTCCGTTGGTAATACCACATATTCATCCGTTTCAAAAAACACAATATGCCTGCGCTCTTCTTGCGAAAAAAGCCAGTTGAAACCAATAAAAAATAGGATGACTATTCTTGTTTTCATTACTAAAAGGGCATATAAATTTCAATATATTTAAATTATTTTAAATAACCATTATAAGTACTTGGATTCGATAATATATTGGCTGCTTTTTTAATTTCTAAATTATGAACTTTATAATAATCATACAAACCTTCACGATACACGTATCGCTTAACAATTTCATCTGTTAAAAGGGTTAATAAATCTGCTTTATTCTCATCAATAGCAAGTGCTTTGGAGTTATTTAAATTACTAATTAACGTGTTATAATCTTTTTGAATGTTATCATCTAGTTGTTCCTTTTCAGCACTTTTTAAGACCTCTTCCAAGGCTTTTTCGGTTTCGGTAACATAGGTGAAGTTATTCGTGTTTAAATAGCTTTTAAAAGCATTAAAATCCGCGTTGGATAATTCAAAATCAGTAACATTCAAATTTGGATGCTTGTAATAATAATCCGTTGCATAATCGAATATTAAAAAGTCGTTTTGAATAGCATTTGTAATGGCGGAATTTTCAATAACATTTAAGGTTTCATCCGGTAAAACACCACCACCATCAAAAACCTTACGGCCATTTTTAGTTTTAAACTCGTTGTAATTATCTTTTTCGATACGTACAGCATTGTTATTATCATCACGATGCCAATAATCTAATGCTTGAATACAGCGCCCAGAAGGCGTGTAATAACGCGAAATGGTAATTTTAAGTTGTGTACCATAAGACAAAGGCTTTGGTCGTTGTACAAGGCCTTTTCCAAAACTTCTAGAACCCACAATTACAGCACGATCTAAATCTTGTAAGGAACCTGAAACAATTTCACTAGCTGATGCGCTTCCCCCATTAATAAGAACCACTAATGGAATTTCCGTATCAATTGGCTCTTTTTGGGTGTAATATTCACGATTATATTTTTTGACTTTAGATTTAGTTGTCACAACCAATTGCCCTTTAGGGATAAATAGATTTACCACATTTACAGCTTCCAATAATAAACCGCCAGGATTGCCACGTAAATCTAAAATAACACGTTCGGCACCTTGTGCTTTTAAATCACGCAAGGCATAACCTGTTTGTTGGGAGGCTTTATTATTAAATTTATTTAAAACAATATAGCCTGTTTTATCATCCACCATAGAAAAATGAGGAACCGCATCAATTTCAATTTCCGACCGGGTAATTTTTGTAGTAAACTCCTTGCCTTGACGTAAGTAGGTAACATTTACTTGAGAACCGTTGGTGCCTTTTAGCAAATCGCCAGCGTCATCTTTATAATTGGCAATGACGGTGTTTTCTATTTTTATAATTTCATCACCAGCTTTTAAACCGGCTTTATCTGCCGGATAATCTTTATATGGTTCAATAATAACTAGTTTGTCTTTCATGGTGCGCACATTGGCACCAATTCCGGTATAATCACCAGTTCGTCTTATTTTTTCAGCTTCTACATCTTGTTCATTGTAAAATTGGGTATAAGGATCTAAATCTTTCAGCATGCTTTTAATGGCAGTATCCATTAATTCAGCAGGATTGGTTTCATCCACATAATTCATATTAATTTCTTTATATAAGGTGGTGAAGATTTCAATTTGCTTTGCTATTTCAAAAAAATCGTTTTGAAAAGCCGAACCTGTTATGAAAACAGTGAGCGCGAAAAAGGGGATAAGGATGCGCTTTTTAAGTAATTTTTTCATTGCTAGTTTCTTTAAACGTGGTGTTTGTAAACTTTTTAAATAGTTTATTCATGGACTGCTCCACCTGAATATACGTTGGTTTACTGCTACCAATGTACAAAATCATAAACGCATAAGATGTTGTAATGTTGTTAAAATATGTGGTTTTGTTTAATCTATATGCTTCACGCATAAGGCGTTTAATGCGGATCCTATCCACTGCTTTTTTAAAGTATTTTTTGGATACGGAAACGCCTGTTTTTATTGGAGTATCTGCATCATCGGGCAAAGTTTCCATATAAACCATACGAAATGGATACGCAGAAACCGATTGCCCTTCAGTAAAGAGTTTATCTATCAGTTTTTTACTTTTTAATTTTTCGTGTTTGTTGTAGGTTCTATCCATGCCGTTTCAAAGGTACAAAGTAAGCATAAAAAAAAGCTGCTTTTTTTTAAAAGCAGCTTTTTGAATACTTTAAAAAAAATTATTTCTCCAGTTTATTATTCTCACGATTAACATCTGCAACCCATTGTTTTGGGTCTATTTCAACAGACTTTACGGCTTCTGAAACTTCAAACGTATAGTTTGGATTTGCCCAAGCCCAATCTGCAATAATAGTAGCTTCTGTTGGTTTTTCACCACGCATCATTTGTAGCGGAATATAAAAATCTTCGGTTGTACCATCGGTATAGGTAACCGTTAAATCTATAGGCATTGGCATAATATCAATCCGCTCTAAAGAAATGGTTTTACCCTCAATACTTTTCACCGCATAGTCAATGGTATTGGTGGTTTGTGCAAAATCAATTAAATACCAATCTAATTCCAAATCCGTTACTTTTTCAGCTGTACGAATAATATCTAGTGGTGTTGGGTGCTTAAATTTAAAATCATTAAAATATTTTTTAATGGTTTTACTTAAATTGTCTTCACCAATAATGTAACCCAATTGTGATAAAAACACAGAACCTTTACTGTATGCTGAAATACCATAAGCCTGATTATAAGCATAACGATCTGCATGCGTTGTTAATGGTTGCTCTTTATCAGATTTTGCTAAAAACAAATAGCTTCTATAAGATCCTGAAGTAGGATGGTCATTGCCTTCATTCATCACTTCATTCATGGCGTAATCACTGTAATAACTTGTAAAACCTTCATCCATCCATTCATGTTTAGTTTCGTTAGTTGCTAATAAAAATTGAAACCAAGTATGTGCTAATTCGTGTGCCGTAACACCAACTAAACTTCCAAACGAACGATTTCCAGTTATTAAAGTACCCATAGCATACTCCATACCGCCATCACCACCTTGAATAACCGAGTATTGCTTGTATGGATAGTCTCCAATATGCTCACTGAAATACTGCATTAATGCGACCGTTTTTGGTTGTAATTTTTTCCAAAAATCTAATTTTTCGGCATCCAGTGTGTTTTTGTAGTAAAAATGCAATAATGGTCCATCAGGAACTTGCATGGTATCGTGAATATAATCAGGATCTGCAGCCCACATAAAATCGTGAACTTGCGGAGCTATAATATGAATGGTTTTTTTATTTCCTTTTATTTTCACGTCTTCTTGCTGATAGCCTGTACTACCAACCACGTAATTTTTATCAATGGTTAATTTAACATCAAAATCGCCCCAAACGCTGTGAAACTCACGTCCAATGTAGGGATCGGCATGCCAGCCTTCAAAATCATATTCAGCTAATTTTGGATACCATTGCACCATAGATAAGGCTACACCTTCTGCGCTATTTCGACCAGAACGACGAATTTGAACAGGTACTTGGCCATCAAAATCCATATCAAATGTTACAGATTCTCCTGGTTGAATAGGTTTTGCTAAATCTACTTCTAGAACCGTACCAACGGTTTCATGTTTTAATTTTGTTCCATTTTGCTTTAATGAATTGACTTTTATATACCCAATTTCGTTAGGTTGTAGTTTACTTATTCTATCGCCAACACGTCTGTCTGGATCTGAAATAGTTCTAGAACGTATATCCATTTCACTACCTGGTTGAAAAGCATTGAAATATAAATGATAATATACGCGGTTTAAAACATCGGGTGAATTATTGGTGTATACTAATTTCTGTTTTCCTTGGTATTGAAAGGATTCCACATCCATATCAATTTCCATTTTATAGTCAACATGTTGTTGCCAATAATACGGGTCGTTGGATTTTTCTACTGAATTTTGCGCTTCTACTTGACTGGTTGTACCACAAGCTAATAGAAGACCTAAACAGCA
Organism: Bizionia hallyeonensis; assembly: GCF_042657385.1. Classification (NCBI taxonomy): domain Bacteria; kingdom Pseudomonadati; phylum Bacteroidota; class Flavobacteriia; order Flavobacteriales; family Flavobacteriaceae; genus Bizionia; species Bizionia hallyeonensis. The sequence goes on from NZ_JBHSLA010000001.1 coordinate 608,469, forward strand.
TACGGAAAGCATGATTTTTTTCATAATACGTAAAATTTAAGTAAAAAAAATCCCATCGGTTTAGGATGAGATTTTTTTTGTTATAAAATAATTATTTCATCTGGCTAGCCATGATTAGTGCGTTGTAAGCATTGACCATTTTACCTGATTTTGTTAAATCGCCAAATGGTCTAACATCAGTAGCTTCACCACCAACAATAACCTTTGTTTTAACAGCAATTCCAGAATTTAAAATCACTTGCTTAACTTGTTCTGCAGATAATTTTGGATAGTAAGAACGAATTAAAGCAGCAACTCCAGCAACTGCAGGAGCTGCCATTGATGTTCCACCTTTAGTATCGTATTCATTTTCTGGTGTTGCAGAATATACTTTAGCTCCTGGCGCAAAAACATCTACATTTATTTTTCCGTAGTTAGAAAAACCAGCAACCATACCAGAACCATATTTAGGCTCTAAAGCACCCACTGTAATAAAGGTTTTTGATACTTCTGGACCTGTTCCAATGGCATCATTTGGAAATACATCTTTAGTATCTATATCTATACCTTCGTTTCCTGCAGCATTAATAAAAAGCACGTCATTATCACTTGCATATTTAATAGCATCACGAACCCAGTCACTGTGAGGTGAGTAATATTTTCCAAAACTTCCGTTTATAATTTTAGCCCCATTGTCAACAGCATAGCGAATTGCTAATGCAATATCTTTGTCATATTCGTCGCCATTTGGTACAGCGCGTAAACTCATAAGTTCAACGTTGTTTGCCACACCGTTTGCACCTAAACCGTTATTACGTTCTGCAAGAATTATAGCTGCAACGTGCGTACCATGACTTTCACCTTTTTCAGAAGGCATAACGTTGCCATTTCCGTAACCTACATCTGATAAATTGTCTGGATCATCACCAGTTGTTCTACCTTTTAAGTCTTTATTTAAGTTTACATTTACTTGATCCGTAAAATAATCAACACCACCTTTAATAGCTTTTAATGCAGCTTCTGAATTTTCTAAACCATTAGCATACATGTTTTGTAACATGGCAGCAGCTTGTTTTACATCTGCTTTATCAGTATCAATAGCAGCAACTTCTTCTTTGGTATAATCTTCTTTTCCTAAATGCTTAGAAATCGTTTCGTCAGATGTTTTAACCATTTGATAAATTTGGTCATAACGTTCCTTGTTAGCTATGGCTTCTTGGTATTTCTCTTCATATTCTGCTAAAGCAGCATCATATTGTGGATTTGATTTATCGCCTTTTACAATAATTCTTACAAATTCCAATTGTTCATCATAAGCATCGCCTAAAAAGTTCCAACCATGAATATCATCAATGTATCCATTGTTATCATCATCAATTCCGTTTCCAGGAATTTCATTTTTGTTGGTCCAAAGTACACCAGCTAAATCTTCGTGCTCAATATCAATTCCAGAGTCGATAACAGCTACAATTACCGTTTCGCCTTTTTTATTTTTAATGATTTCAGCATAGGCTTTATCTACACTCATACCAGGAATGGTATCTGTTACAAGGTCTAAATGTCCCCAATTTTGCTTTTCAGCTTCTGTAAGATCACTGACTTTTAACGGTACTGTATCAATGTTTTCAATAGGTGTCGATAAAACTTCGGCACCACCACCACAACTGGTCATTACTACAGCAGTACAGGCTGTAAATACAAACGATTTAATAAATTTCATGTTTAAAATATAAGTTTAGTTAAAAATTTCATTACAGGTAAAAACGTCTTGTAATCGCACGCCTTTTTCTGTGTTTTTTACTGTAATAATTTCATTATGTGCGTCGTGCTCCAAAAATAGGTAATAATTATTATCTGCTGCCATTTTCAGAAATTTTTCTTTTTCATCTAATGTCAGTAATGGTCTTGTATCATAACCCATTACAAAGGGTAGTGGAAGGTGTCCTGCGGTTGGTAGCAAATCTGCCATAAAACAAATGGTTTTTCCTTTGTATTGAATCATTGGAATCATTTGTTTATCGGTATGGCCATCGGCATAAAAAATATCGAAACCTAATTCGGAATTCCGCTGAATATCACCATGTGGAACTGGTGTAAATTTTAATTGTCCACTGTTTTTAATAGGTTCAATATTTTCTTTTAAAAATGATGCTTTTTCACGATTGTTGGGTTTTGTTGCCCAATTCCAATGGTCATTATTACTCCAAAAATGTGCATTTTTAAAAGCCGGTTCGTAGTCAGTTTTGTCTTTATTCCATTGAATACTTCCACCACAATGGTCAAAATGTAAATGCGTCATGAAGACATCGGTTATATCATCCCGATGAAACCCGTATTGTTTTAATGATTTATCAATGGAGTCATTTCCCCATAAATAGTAATAGCCAAAAAATTTATCACTTTGTTTGTCACCCATTCCTGTATCAATAAGCGTGAGTTTATTGCCGTCTTCAATTAATAAACAACGTGCAGCAATATCAATCATGTTATTGGCATCTGCAGGATTGGTTTTTTGCCAAAGCGATTTTGGTACCACGCCAAACATAGCACCACCATCAAGTTTAAAATTACCGGAATTTATAGGATATAATTTCATAAGCATGCAAATTACGAATTCATGCCATATTACTGAAAATTATGCACTGATATTAGAAGTTTTTTAACATTTAAAAATATAAAGAAGATTTGGGTTTTATTTGTTGCTGTGAAAAATTACTCTAATTTTATAAAAAGGAAATTATGAAAACACCATCACCATTAAAGATTAAAAATATGAAATTACTCCGTTTTGGTCGTGATTTTAAACCAGATAGTGAGGTGATTTTAAGAGATTATTTAGCCATAGAACGCACGCGTCTTGCAAATGAACGCACCTTATTATCTTATATCCGATCGTCTTTATATTTACTATTAGGTGGTATTGCCTTTTTACAATTGAAAGATTTTCCAGATTTTCAATATTTAGCTTTACTTTCACTGGTATTTAGTGCGCTATTTTTAATTATTGGTGTCTATCGTTTTGTATTATTAAAAAAGAGCCTGAAACGCTTATATTACATGTCTGAATCTCAGAATGATGATTAATTTTATGTAAAAATACTTAATACGTTGCCTTATGAGTATGGATCTCATGATTACGTTTGCCATAATAATTATTGGTGTCTTTCTTTTTGTAAAGGATTATTTTTCTATTGATACCACCTCTATTTTAATTATGGCATTATTTATTGTGGCTGGTGTTTTAAATCCTGAAGAAGGCTTTTCAGGTTTTAATCATCCAGCAACGATAACTTTGGGATGTATTTTTGTTGTAAGTGGCGGTGTTTTTCATTCCGGTATTTTGGATGGGTTGAGTTATAAAATTATTAAACTAGCCAAAATTCATTACGTTGTAGCATTGGTTGTTTTTTGCGTTATAACGGCTTTATTTTCTGCGTTTATAAATGATACGGCTGTCGTAGCATTAATGTTACCCATAGCATTAACCGTATGTCGGGAAACTGGAATTAGTCCAGGAAGACTACTCATGCCTATTTCCTTTGCAGCACTTTTTGGTGGTACGTGTACGCTTATTGGTACCTCAACAAATATATTAGTAAGTAGCTATGCCAAACAATATGGGTTGGAGCCATTTGGTATGTTCGAGTTTAGTCAAGCTGCCCTATGTTTATTGGTTGTTGGTTTTCTGTATATTTTTTTAATTAGTCCTTTATTACTTCCTAAAAATAAAAAACCCGATGCGTTAACGCTTGAAGCCAAGGAGTATATTACAGAATTAATGGTAGCGGAAGATTGTAGCGATATTAATAAACTAATTTCCGAATCCGCTCTTACAAATGATTATAAAATATCCGTTCTTTCTATATTAAGGGATGGCTATTTGTTATACGATTTAAACCCGGAAACCACCATCAAACAAGGCGATATTTTGAAGGTGATGCTTCCGCCTCAAACAATTAACAGGTTGTTAGATATTAAGGGATACCAAGTTGAAGGCAGCCAGCGAATTAAAACGGCAGAAGATTCGTCTGAAGCTTATAATATTTATGAGGTTATTATCCCGGTTGGATCACCATTAGCGGAAGGGACTTTAAAATCCATGCGATTTAATAGAACGTACAACATGGCGGTTTTAGCTATCAGGCAACGTGGTGATGTATTATTAGATAAACTAACGTCCATTCATTTAAAAGAAGGCGATATGTTATTGGTTCTGGGAAGCAAGGCGGAACTTCAAAATTTAGAAAATCAAAAATTGGTGGTTACACTTTCTGAATATGAAAAGAAAAAAACCAATTATAAAAAAGCCATTCCGGCGGTTTTAATAGGAGTAGGTGTGGTTTTAGCGGCATCGTTAAATATTACTACTATATTAATAAGTGCTATGATAGGTGCTTTATTAATGGTTTTAACGGGTATTTTAAAACCTAAAGAAGCTTATCAAGCCGTAGAGTGGAAGGTTATTTTTATGATGGCTGGTGTCTTATCCATGGGAACAGCTTTAGAAAAAACAGGAGGTGCCACATTAATTGCTGATTTTATAGAGAAAACATTGGGTCAATACGATGCACATATTACCCTTAATCTTTTGTTTTTAGTTTCATTTATTTCCACCAATTTAATTTCAAGCAAAGCTACAGCGGCATTAATGACACCTGTAGTAATTAGTTTGGCAGCCCTCATGGAGGTTAGTGAACGGCCCTTTTTGGTTGCTGTTATGTTTGCCTGTTCTTTAACATTTATGACACCCATGAGTTATCCCACAAACACCATGGTTTATGCACCTGGAAATTATAAATTCAATGATTTTTTAAAAGTAGGAACACCCTTAAACATTATAATTTGGATAGCAGCATCGTTTATAATTCCCTATTTCTTCCCATTTTAAAGTGTCCTTTTTGTCAGTTTTATAAAATTCTATTCCTAAAAAATTTATTCACGTTGAATAAAAAACCTTATTTTACCATCAAATTTAAAATAGAAGCGCTGTGATGGTGTGGCTTTTTTAAATAAACAATTAAATTGTTTTAAGTTTAATATTATAATTTTTAATTGTTTTTATGTTAGGTTTTATGCTAAATACGACCTTTAAACCTTGAATTAGAAAAACAAAATACTATATGTTAGAATTAGGCGGAATTATCATTTTAGGAATTTTAGCACAATGGGTAGCTTGGAAATTAAAAATCCCAGCTATTTTACCTTTAATTTTAATTGGTTTATTAGTTGGGCCAATTGCTGCCGAATTTTTATCCGAAGATGGTACCAAATGGATTGAACCACGATGGAATGGTGAAGAAGGTCTATTTCCGGGCGAAAGTTTATTTTACTTTGTATCCCTTGCTATTAGTATTATTCTTTTTGAAGGTGGTTTAACCCTGCGGATGGGTGAAATTAAAAACGTAGCGCCGGCCATTACAAAATTAATTACCATTGGTTCCATTGTTACATTTTTTGGTGCAGCTGTGGCGGCTCATTATATATTCTATTTAAGTTGGGAGATTTCATTCCTATTTTCAGCGTTAATTATAGTTACAGGACCAACCGTTATTACTCCAATCTTAAGAAATATTCCACTTAAAAAAGATGTTTCCGCGGTTCTAAAATGGGAAGGTATTTTAATTGATCCTATTGGTGCTCTGGTTGCCGTTTTGGTTTTCGAATTTATTAGTGTGGATGCAGGTGGTGAGTACACCAAAACAGCATTTATTGAGTTTGGTAAAATTGTATTATTTGGATTTACTTTTGGATTTACTTTTGCACATGCGCTTAATATTATAATGAATAAAAAGTGGATACCACATTATTTAATGAATGTTTTCGCGCTAGCTGCTGTTTTAGGCGTTTTTATATTAGCTGATATTTTTGCACATGAATCTGGACTATTAGCCGTAGTTGTTATGGGAATGGTTTTAGGTAACTCTAATTCACCATACTTAAAAGAGCTTTTATACTTTAAGGAATCTTTAAGTATCTTGTTAATTTCTATATTATTTATTCTATTGGCTGCTAATATTAATTACCAGGAATTGCTGTTAATTTTCAACTGGAATACGGTTCTTCTTTTTGCTATTGTTGTCTTTGTTTTAAGGCCAATTGGCGTGTTTATTAGTTCGCATGGATCAAATTTAAAACTCAACGAAAAACTTTTTATTAGTTGGGTAGGACCACGCGGTATTGTTGCCGCAGGTATTGCGTCTTTATTTGGACTAAAATTAGCAAGCGATGGTGTTCCAGGCGCTGAATACATAACACCTTTGGTGTTTATGATTGTTTTAGGGACCGTTTTATTAAACGCAACAACCGCAAGAATGTTTGCTCAAATGGTTGGTGTATTTTTAAATAAATCAGAAGGTGTTTTAATAGTTGGTGCTTCTAAAGTGTCTAGATTGCTTGGGCATTATTTGGAGTCTCGTGGCCGTCATGTTGTGCTTATTGATAGTAATCAAAACAATATTGCAAAGGCTAAAGAATTAGGGCTTGAAGCAATAAACACCAATATTTATTCTGATAAATTAATGGATAATATTGAACTAAATGCCATGGGATATTTAATGGCGTTAACAGGCAGTTCCGATATTAATAAATATGCTATTAATAAATTTAGTAAGCTATATGGAGAAAATGGCTCTTTTAGGCTTTTAACTTCTACAGAAACTCTAGAAACAGATGTTGTACCTGGTGAAGGTTTATTTTCTCATACCACAGATTATAGCACGTTAGTTTCAGTTACTAATAAATATCCATCTATTTTGGAAATTCCTTTAGAGGGAAGAGAACATTATGAGGAATTGTTAAAAATAACCAATGCGGACGAAGAGATTATTCCGTTGTTTTTAAAAGATTTAAATAATCAACTGATAATAATAGGTTCTGAAAACTTGAAATTAGAAGATATTAAACCGAAATGGGAACTTGTTTACCTTGGGAAACCTATTGATGTTGAGAAATTGAACGGTAAAGCAAAGGTTAATCAAGAAGAAGGTTAAAAGTTTTGAATCTTACAGAATGCTTGCTAAAAGGTGAAGGTAGGACTCCACAAATCTGTATAATTTTCAAAAAAAAAGACGCACCTTATGGTGTGTCTTTTTTAGTTTCAATATAGTTTTCCTTACTAAAATATGGTTAATCGTTCAGTTTTAAAACAGCCATAAACGCTTGTTGTGGAATTTCTACATTACCAACTTGTCTCATACGTTTTTTACCTTTCTTTTGCTTTTCTAATAACTTACGTTTTCTAGAAATATCGCCGCCATAACATTTTGCCGTTACATCTTTACGAAGAGCTTTTACGGTTTCACGCGCAATAATTTTGGCACCAATAGCGGCTTGTATAGGAATATCAAATTGCTGACGAGGAATTAATTCTTTCAACTTTTCACACATTTTCTTTCCAATATGGTGTGCATTATCCGCATGGATTAAGGCAGAGAGCGCATCAACTGGTTGGGCATTTAATAACACATCTAGTCGTACTAATTTGGAGACTTTCATACCAATTGGCGAATAATCAAAAGAGGCATATCCTTTAGAAACTGTTTTTAAACGATCGTAGAAATCGAAAACAATTTCGGCTAAAGGCATTTCAAACGTTAATTCAACACGCTCTGGCGTTAAATATGTTTGGTTAATAATCATTCCACGTTTCTCAATACACAAACTCATAACGTTACCTACAAAATCTGCTTTGGTAATAATGGTTGCTTTTATAAAAGGCTCCTCAACACGGTTTACAGTTGTTGGTTCTGGTAAATCACTAGGATTATTAACCACAAAAGGCACATTGGGCTCTTTATTAGTAAATGCGTTGTACGAAACGTTAGGAACCGTTGTAATAACCGTCATGTCAAACTCACGCTCTAAACGTTCTTGGATAATTTCCATGTGTAACATGCCTAAAAATCCACAACGGAAACCAAAACCTAAGGCTGCTGAACTTTCTGGTTGAAATACCAAAGAGGCATCATTAAGCTGCAGTTTTTCCATGGAGTTTCTTAACTCTTCATAATCCTCCGTATCAACAGGATAAATACCTGCAAAAACCATTGGTTTTACATCTTCAAACCCTTCAACAATATTGGTTGTAGGATTGGCAAAATCTGTAATAGTATCACCAACTTTTACTTCTTTGGCGGTTTTTATTCCGGTGATTAAATAACCAACATCTCCAGCTTTTACACTTTGTTTTGGAACTTGATTTAATTTTAAAGTACCCACTTCATCCGCAAAATATTCTTTTCCTGTTGCAACAAATTTAATTTTTTGACCCTTTTTAATTTCACCATTAAATACTCTAAAATAGGTTTCAATTCCTCTAAATGTGTTGTATACGGAATCGAAAATCAAAGCTTGTAGTGGTGCATTAACATCGCCTTTTGGCGCTGGAACACGTTTTATAATAGCTTCTAAAATATTTTCAATACCAAAACCTGTTTTTCCGCTGGCATGAATCACGTCACTCGGATCGCAACCAAGAAGGTCAACAATATCGTCAGTTACTTCTTCCGGATTGGCACTTGGTAAATCTACTTTATTTAAAATAGGAATAATCTCTAAATCATTCTCTAAAGCTAAATATAAATTAGAAATGGTTTGTGCTTGAATACTTTGTGCAGCATCAACAATTAACAAGGCACCTTCACAGGCCGCAATAGAACGTGAAACTTCATATGAGAAATCTACGTGTCCTGGTGTATCAATAAGATTCAAGACGTATTTTTCTCCTTCATATTCATAATCCATTTGTATGGCGTGCGACTTGATGGTAATACCACGTTCGCGTTCTAAATCCATACTATCTAAAAGTTGTGCTTGTTGTTCGCGTGCTGTTACGGAACCAGTAGCATCCAATAAACGATCTGCTAAGGTGCTTTTTCCGTGATCAATATGTGCAATAATGCAAAAATTTCTAATGTTCTTCATAACCTGTTGTCTAGCATGGTAACTAATTGGCAAATATAATTGTTTTATTATGCATTAAATATATATAACAAACAATCTTAATATATTATTTACGGGAAAACCGTAATTTTTAGTAAAAAACAATCTTTATATTGCGAATCCAAATTTTTTTTTTGATGAATACGAAGTCCATTTTAGTTCTTATTGGTTTTAGTCTATTTGTTTCAGTGTCTGCTTTTTCACAAAATTTTTCGGTTTCTGGTAAATTAATCGATCTTCAAAAGCAGCCAATAGCTTATGCTAATATTTTATTGCTTTCTAGTCAGGATTCTACCGCAGTAAAAGGCACGACGTCTTTAGATGATGGTTCATTTATTATTAAAAATGTGTCAGCCGAAGCCTATACACTTAAAATAAGTTTTGTAGGTTTTAAGGACGTTTTGCTGCCAATTCAAGTCATAAATACGGATTTAGTTATTCAAAATATTACCTTGGAAGAAGCTGCTGAAGCTCTTAATGAAGTTTCTATTTTGGCCAAAAAACCAACGCTTAAAAAAGAAGTAGATCGTTTGGTTTTTAGTGTTGCCAATACCGCTTTAAGTGAAGGTAATATGAAAGACGTTTTAAAAAGCACGCCAAGTGTTTTAATATTAGATAATAGCTTAACCGTCAGAAATGCGAAACCTACTGTTTATATTAACGATCGAAAAATACACTTAACAGATGCGGAATTGTTGCAGTTATTAGAAGGTACACCAGCAAATTCTATTAAATCCATTGAAGTTATTACCAATCCATCAGCAAAATATGATGCCGAATCGGGTGTGGTTTTAAATATTGTTATGACTAAAAGTTTAGCAACGGGTTATAATGGAACTGCTTTTGCAAACTATACTCAAGGTACGTATGCGAGATACAATGCTGGAATTTCTAATTTTTATAAAACCGATAAAATAAACGTCTTTGCAAGCTATAGTTATACGGATTCTAAAATTGCACGTGCAAGTGATGAGCGCGTTAATTTTAGAGATAATACAGGTGTTTACCAGCGCTGGTATTCCGATGTGGACCGAACAACATGGTCTCAAACACACACTGTAAATACGAATTTCGATTATTTTATAAACGAAAAAAATACCATAAGCTTTTCTGCTAATTTACTGTATTTACCAGAATTTGAATACATCACGAAAGGACATACAGATGTGTTGGATCCCGCTTATAATCGTCTTTATAATTTTGACACTGAAAATGATTCCGATGATGATAAGTATAACTTCGGATTCGATTTAGATTATGATTTGGAGTTTGATAATGGTAGTAGTTTATCCTTAAATACACATTTTACAGCCTATGATTACCATCGTGATCAACGTGTTCAAAGTCTCTATAAAGATGTAAATAACAATTTTGATTATCGGAATTTATTTAACACCACATCCGATCAGAATACCTTGATAAATACCGTTCAAGCGGATTATAGTTTACCAATAAATGAAACAACATCACTTGATGTTGGTGCCAAAGCATCTTTTGTAAATACGGATAGCCAATTAAACCAATTAAACCTTCAAGGCTCTAGTTTTGTTTCTGATGTTACCAATACTAATGCGTTTGAATACAATGAAAGCGTACTAGCAGCCTATGCTAGTTTTGATAAAAGCTGGGACAAGTTGAGTCTAAGTTTTGGTTTACGTGTGGAACAAACAGATACCGAAGGAAAATCTATTGTGACTAATAACACGATGTCTCAAGATTATTTTGAATGGTTTCCAACCGCCAATATTAGCTACCAAGCTTCTGAAAAAATAAGTGTGTACTCCAATTACAACCGTAGTATTTCAAGGCCAGATTTTCAATCTTTAAATCCGTTTAAGTTTTTTCTAAACGACAATACCATAGTCACTGGAAATCCTAATTTACAACCAGCCATTACCGATCATTTTGTAATAGGCGCTTCTTTAAACGACAGTTTTTTTGTAGAAGCCTATTATAAAGATATTGATGCAAATTCCATGGAATTACCACTTCAAGATAACGTAAATAACTTATTGATTTATACACCTACCAACTTGGCAGGAACCAGAGAATATGGTTTTGATTTTGTAGGTATTTTTGATATTACAGATCGTTGGAACGTGTATGCTGTAACCTCATTTTATAATATGCGGGAAGAAATAACTATTAATAACGAAGCGCTAGAAATGGACAGATGGTCCAACTATTCCGTATTGAGTAATTCCTTAACATTTTTAGAAGACAACAGTCTGTCAGCTAATTTTTCGTTGGTTTATGTTAGTAAAAACCAACAAGGATTCCAGACTATAGAATCTCTGCTGTTTTCAGATTTAGTCATTAAAAAAACCATTTTAAATAATAGAGGTTCTTTGGCTTTAACGTTTTCTGATTTATTTAATACGCAAAACTACACCATTACAAGTCGCTATTTAAATCAAGATAATTCACGAAACTTAAATCAAGACAATAGGTATGTAAAATTAGGGTTTACTTACAAATTTGGTAATACGGGATTAAGTACCAACCAACGGACTAAAGAACGCGAAGAACGTGATAGGTTGGAGAAGGGTGAGTAGGCTAGGCAATCTTTCTAGTCTTGCCATTCTGCAATAAACAAATTCGTATCATCCTAGGTGTATTTCAGAATCGCAATCCTGTTAGTCTTGCCATTCTGCAATAAACAAATTCGTATCATTCTAGGTGTATTTCAGAATCGCAATCCTGTTAGTCTTGCCATTCTGCAATAAACAAGTTGGTATCTCTTCCGCCTCCATTATTTCTATTAGACGAGAAAATCAGTTTCTTCCCATCGTTAGAAAAAACCGGAAAGGCATCAAAGGTTTCACTATGTGTTACACGCTCTAAATTCTTTCCATCAATATCAATCAAGTATAAATTAAATGGAAAACCACGTTCGGATTCAAAGTTAGAAGAAAACAAAATTTTCTCACCACTTGGGTGAAAAAATGGACTCCAATTAGCATTTCCTAAATCGGTTAGTTGGCGTAAATCGCTACCATCAGCATTACAGATATATAATTCCATTTCGGTTGGTTGCACCAAACCTTCAGCTAATAAATCTTTGTATTCTTTGATTTCTTCATCCGTTTTTGGTCTAGAGGAACGGAAAATAAGTTTAGTGCCATCTGGAGAGAAAAAGGCACCGCCATCATAACCCAATTCAAACGTAATTTGCTTCACATCACTTCCATCAATATTCATGGTGTATAATTCTAAATCACCACTTCTGTCAGATGTAAACACAATTTTATCACCTTTTGGCGAAACCGTAGGTTCGGCATCATAGCCTTTTTCATTGGTTAATTGTGCGGTTATATTACCTTCTAAATCGGCTACAAAAATATCATAAGTATCATAAATTGGCCAAATATACTTGCCGTTTTTACGTAATGGTGTATCTGGACAATCATCGGCACCTAAATGTGTGGATGCGTAAATAATATGCTTGTTATCTGGTAAAAAATACGCACATGTTGTACGCCCTTTTCCCGTGCTTACCATGGGTGGTATGTTATCCTTAAAAGTTTCATCCACGTTCATTAAAAACATCTGATCGCATTTTACATCCCAAGCTGTATTATTGGATTGAAATACCAATTGCTTATCATCAAAACTCCAATAGGCTTCGGCATTATCGCCACCAAAAGTTATTTGTTTTAAACTTTTAAAATGGGTTTCTTCAGGATATATTAAGGTGTCAGCCCATTTCGTTGCACCAGATTCGGCATCAGGATTTTCACCCTTATCGGATTTGCAAGAAACAGTTAATACAATGGTTAATAAGCAGAAATAGAAAAATGGTTTCATCATGTGTTCTTATAAAAAAGTGGCAATTATTACGTAATTTCGCCAAAAATAACATTATTAATATGAAGAAAATAGCGTTACTCGTTCTTTTTATATCGTTACTAGGTTGTAAAAAGCACTATACTCCTGAAAATAAAATCAAAGAAGACGTCACTTTTTTAGCCGATGATAAATTAGAAGGTCGCGAAACGGGCACCAAAGGTGAACAGGAAGCGGCTGCATATATTGTGAAGCGTTTTGAAGAAATGGGTATTACTGGAAAAGGAACCAATAATTATTATCAGACCTTTACCTTCAAGCCAAAGAATGATCCACACGGTGAAGTTTCTTACACGGAAAACAGCCAAGACAGTACCATTACCGGAACCAACGTTTTAGGCTATATTGATAATCAAGCCGAAAACACCATCATTATTGGTGCGCACTATGATCATTTAGGTTATGGCGCTCAAGGTTCACTACATAAAGGTGAAAGAGCCATTCATAATGGTGCTGATGATAATGCCAGTGGTGTGGCTGTTATGTTGGATTTGGCAGGGAAATTAAAAGGTGTTAATACAGCAAATAACTATTTGTTTATGGCGTTTTCAGGTGAAGAAATGGGCTTATTAGGTTCTAATTATTTCGCCAAAAATCCGACAATAGATAGTAAAGCGGTGAGCTATATGATTAATATGGATATGGTTGGTCGTTTAAAGCCAGATAGCACATTAGCGGTTTATGGGACAGGAACGTCACCTATTTTCAAGCAAGTTTTAAGTTCACATAATGATAAGTTTAAATTAATTGAAAATGAATCTGGTGTTGGCCCAAGCGATCATACCTCGTTTTATTTAATTGATATTCCCGTTTTACATTTTTTCACAGGTCAGCACGAAGATTATCACAAACCTGGCGATGATTCTGAAAAGTTGAATTACGAAGGCATGGAGACCATTTCCAATTATATCTTTGATGTAATTACCGATTTAAACGACAACGGCAAATTAGCTTTTAGAAAAACCAAAAATGAAAGCGAAGAAACGCCACGATTTAAAGTCGGTTTAGGTGTTGTTCCAGATTATTTATATGATGGTGAAGGCATGCGTATTGATGGTGTAAGCGAAGATAAACCAGCGCAAAAAGCCGGTTTACAAAAAGGTGATGTGGTCATTAAACTAGGCGATAGTACGGTAACAAACATGATGAGTTATATGCGTGCTTTATCAGTTTTTGATACTGGCGATAGTACGAAAGTAACCGTAAAAAGAGATGGAAAACCATTAGAAGTCAATTTAAACTTTTAAGCTACTAGATGCAATTCAACAAACAGGAATTTATAGCAAAAATACACCTACTTATATCCGTGTCTATTGTTGTTCCTGTTTCTATTTTTTATGGTTTTCAGCCCGAATCACAGTTTGATATTCATTTAAATACGGTTGACGAGCATAATTTTTTTAAAGCCATTATGGGACTTTATTTAGGGTTTTCGGCCTTGTGGATTTTAGGCGTTTTTAAATCGGAGTATTTAAAAATAGCACTTGTTTCCAATTGTATTTTTATGTTGGGTTTAGGCTTTGGTCGTTTAATGAGTTATTTTTTAGATGGTATGCCAACATTTGGCTATCAATTTGGTACCATTGCCGAATTATTCCTCGGATGTTATGGCTTATGGGTTTTGAGAAATCATAACTGCAACAATTATATTGATAATTATAAAAAGGCGTAATTTTGCCTAAAATTATAAGCACTTGGTAAAAATAGGTAACATAGAACTTCCAGACTTCCCACTGCTTTTAGCACCAATGGAAGACGTCAGCGATCCACCATTTCGCGCTTTATGCAAAGAGCAAGGTGCTGATGTGGTGTATACGGAATTTATTTCTAGTGAAGGCTTAATTCGTGATGCTGCAAAAAGTATCATGAAATTAGATATTTACGAAAAGGAACGTCCTGTTGGGATTCAAATATTTGGAGCCAATTTGGAAAGTATGTTGCAGACCATTGATATTGTTGAAAAATCGAATCCCGATATCATTGATATTAATTTTGGGTGTCCCGTAAAAAAAGTAGTGAGTAAAGGAGCAGGCGCTGGTATTTTAAAAGATGTTTGCCTCATGGAACAACTCACTGCCGAAATGGTGAAACGCACCAATTTACCTGTTACTGTAAAAACCCGTTTGGGTTGGGATCATGATTCCATTCGTATTTTAGAAGTTGCTGAACGCTTGCAAGATGTGGGTTGTGCTGCCATATCTATTCATGGCCGAACACGTGCACAAATGTATAAAGGTCATGCCGATTGGGCGCCAATTGCTGCCGTGAAAAATAATCCGCGTATGCACATTCCTGTTTTTGGAAATGGCGATGTAGATACACCGGAACGTGCCATGGAAATGCGTGATGTTTATGGTTTAGATGGTTGTATGATAGGTCGTGCTACCATTGGAAACCCTTGGTTTTTTAAGCAAGTGAAGCACTTTTTTAATACAGGCGAACATTTGGCACCAATTTCATTGGAAGAACGTGTAGATGCCGCCAGACGTCATTTACAAATGGCTATTGACTGGAAAGGCGAAAAATTAGGCGTTTTTGAAACCAGACGTCACTATACCAACTATTTTAAAGGGATTCCGAATTTTAAAGAATACCGTATGAAAATGGTAACTAGTGATGATGCTGTGGATGTTTTCGCTGCTTTTGATGCCGTTTTAGATACGTTTTCAGGCTACGAATTTGCTCAATAACATAGTATTCTAAAGGTTCTGTTTAATAGTATTCTCATTTAGGATTCAAATGGTTAAAAATATATGATTTGTTTTAAGCTTCCTAAACATGGCCTATCGAAGATTTATCGTAAAATTTAAAAATGAAATCGAAGATTCACGAATACCAAAATATAAAATATTAATGGATGAGTAAATGCCGGGAAATTTTAGGCTGTTTGAGCTAGCCTAATTTTTAAATTAATCAAGATTTTTCAAGCGAGTTCCTAAAATTTAGGCATCGAATGAAAAATTTAGATAAAGGTTCGTAAGCCTAGATTTTTTTGGTTCGTTTTTTCATCAATGGAAAAAATGAATATGTTAATTATTTAGTCTAGGGTTGATTTGTAAAAGCTATACGAATCATGCCTTAATTCTTTTTAATAAAATCAATAACTAATCAAATTTTTAGTAATCCGAACGGAAGCGACTTTAGAAGCCAGAATACCCAAAACCGAAATAGTAATAAACACAATCAGAAAATTTTCCCATTTCAATCCCATAGGATAGGGTAGTGATGGTGTAATTTTAACCAAACCAAAACTGATTTGTGCTTGGACAATTAAATAGCCAACCAATAAACCAATTAAACCGCCTAGAACCGTCATTAAGGAACCTTGTAGAAAGAAAATTCGTCGAATATCTTTTACTGTTGCTCCCATATGATACAGCGTGTGAAGGGTTTTCTTTTTATCTAAAATCATCATGATAATCGTACCAACCACATTAAATAAGGCAATTATAAGGATTAATGTAAAGATGAGGTAAACGGCCAAATATTCCGTGTTTAACATTTTATACAGTGCATCATTCAATTGCTCGCTATTTTTCAAAATAACTTTATCGCCTAAAATGGTTGAAATGGCTTCACGAGCATCGGTTTCACTGACGCCTTCGTGTGTTTTAAATTCTAAAGCTGTGACTTGGTTTTCATCAAAATTCAATAAATAGCGAGCCATATCAATTGGCGCATATATGTATTTATCGTTGGTGGCTTCGTTAATATCAAAAATTCCAACATTAATAGCTTTTACGCTAGTAAAGGCTTGTTTGACGTCGGTTACTTGACCTTTTCCCGGTTTTGGAATGTATAGTTCAACTGATTTCCCATAATCCATAACACCAATATTAAGTCTATTGGCAATTCCCCAACCGGTCACTATTTGGTTTGATTTTTCAGAAAACCAGCTCCCAAGTGGTACAACCGAATCGATTGCATTAACCGATTCAAAATGTTCATCAACACCTTTTATATAAGCATTTGGGTAGTTCCGGTCTTCAAATGTGATAAAAACACGTTCTTCAACAATTTGAGAAAGGGAAACAATATCCGGATGGTTTTGAAGTGTACTTAATTCTTCTGAAGAAATTTTAAACGATTTTCCAACAGCCGCTTCCGCTTTTAAATCGGGATCTATTAAGGATGTAAATTGGAGTGTAAAATCTTTAAGTCCGGCAAAACCAGAAAGGACAATAAATAAAGATAACGCACCTAAAATAACACTTACTGCGGCAATTCCTGTTATAAAATTAATGGCATTGTTGCTGCTTTTAGAGAGCAAATACCGTTTCGCTATGTAGAGTGAAAAATTCATATATTACAGGATCTACAGGCGTTTTTCAATACAAGCTGACTATTATTTAAAACTGATTTAAATTCGATTATGATTTTTTACGATTATCTAAAAGATCGGGATCCTTAATTGGATTTTCTGTTCTTTTTAATGATTTTTCAATCCCATCAATATACTCTAATGAATCGTCTACAAAAAATTCTAATTGCGGCATGCGTCGTAATTGATGTCTAGTGCGTTGAGCTAATTCATGCTTAATAAGTGGCGCGTTAGAACGGATACCAACTAATAATTCTTTAGCTTTAGCATTCGGGAAAATACTTAGATAAACTTTAGCAACTGATAAATCTACAGTTACTTTAACCTTTGAAACGGATATTAAAACGCCTTGCATACCACCGTCGCTAGCAGCTTTTTGAAGGATTTCAACCAGATCACGTTGTAAAACCGATCCTATTTTTTTTTGTCTTTGACTTTCTTCCATGATGCAAAAATACGCATATTTAAAGATTATTGTATTTTTGAAGATACTAAATTAGTTTTAATTAAAAGTGATTTCCGCTTTCAGGGAGAATTAATATGAATAAAATAGAACATATAGGAATTGCCGTTAAAAGTTTAGAAGCATCAAATGACTTATTTGCTAAACTTTTTAATGCGCCTCATTATAAAATAGAAGAAGTAGCTAGCGAAGGTGTTAACACCTCATTTTTTCAAGTAGGTACTAATAAAATTGAACTTTTGGAGGCCACAAATCCAGATAGTCCAATAGCCAAATTTATAGAAAAACGCGGCGAAGGTATTCATCATATTGCGTTTGATGTGGATGATATTGAAGCTGAAATTAAGCGACTGGAAGCAGAAGGTTTTACGGTATTAAACAGAACACCAAAAAAAGGAGCCGATAATAAATTGGTTGCTTTTTTACATCCAAAATCTACAAATGGCGTTTTGATTGAGTTATGCCAAGATATAAAGGAATAAAAATACTTTGAGAGTATTAAAATATGTAGTAATATTGCACTCTCTTTGGAAAAAGAGAAACCAGAAGTTAGCCTTGCGCTAATGGGTCCTATAACTCAGCTGGTTAGAGTATCTGACTCATAATCAGAAAGTCCCTGGTTCGAGCCCAGGTGGGACCACCAGTAAAATCAAGCCTTACAGAAATGTGAGGCTTTTTTCTTGAAAGAATATCATATTTTTGAAACATAATTATATTTAGTTTTCGTGAATTTTAAATAGTATTCTTATGAATAAAAGTCCATCAAAAAACATTAAGTATTTTATCTTGTTTTTATTAGTGTTCTTTGGAATCGTTTATTTTATCATAGTAAATAGGGTAAATCAAAGTGATAAAATCTCTGATAAATTTGAAAAACTTCTAAAATCTTCAGGCTATTCTTTTAAAGGAGTTGTGGTTAATTTAGAAAAAATAGAAAGAGAAGGAGGTTATATATGTATGAAAAATATTGACAATAAAATTAAATCTAACTCATTGTTTTTTATGGATAGACTTGTCTCAAGTATTGATCAAACAAACTCCATTAAACATATAGGAGTTATCTCATTTACTAAAAAAGGTAGTAATGAGATATTGAATGTTCAAAAAGGAGATATTATCCATTATAACGTTAAAAACGATAATAATTATAAAATTTACAGGAACAATGAATTGATTTATAGTTATAAGGCCACGATTGGGAAATCTGTTTTCGATGTAAATCTTCAAGATTATATCTGTGAATAAATGTTAGTTGAGTTTAGAAAAAACGAATCTAAATTGATTATATTTATACTCATTAATATGTTTAAGCCTTTCAAGAAATTGAGAGGCTTTTTTTGTTTTAAGATTCTTATATTTTCCAAATTTGAAATCTTCATTTTTATCAAATCTTTCTTCCACTTTTAATTAAGCAGTATAAAATGTCAACCAAATTTTCGTAAATTAAACCTGACTAAATTTAAGCACTTTATGAAAAACCTTATTTCTATACTACTTATTAGTTGCTTTGGATTCACGTGTGCTGCGCAAAAAATATTTTCCGTTCAATATGCCAATCAAGCAGATGTAAAAGTGTTTGTAGTTGACTACGAAAGTCAAGCAGATCTAAAAGTTTATAAAGTAGAATATGCCAATCAAGCAGGGAAAAATGATGGTAAATGGTTTTTTACGGAATATGGAAATCAGGCAAAAAAGAAAATATACTATGTAGATTATCAAAACCAAGCTGATCTCAAAATCTACTTTGTAGAATATGAAAATCAAGCTGGTTGGCGCAATAAAGCCAAACAGCATTTACTGTATTAATGGGTTGTTTTTATTTAGGATTATGTATTTTCGTTTAATTATTAATTCTCATTTGTAAGTAATGAAAAGAACAAATACAATAGGGCTTGTATTGTCTGGAGGTGGTTACAGAGGTATTGCGCATATTGGCGTATTGAAAGCCATGAAGGAATTAGGTATTAAACCCGATTACATTTCTGGAACAAGTGCTGGTGCCATTGTTGGATCCTTATATGCTGCTGGCCATTCTTGCGATAAAATTTTTGATTTTTTCTCCAATACAGAATTGTTTACATATCATAATTACACTTTAAAAAAGCCCGGATTAATTGATGGCTCTAAAATTGAAAACATTTTAAAAACCTATTTTAAAGAAGATAGTTTTGAAGCTTTAAAAACACCCATGTATATTGCTACAACTGATTTAGTTCACGCTAAAACACGCTACTTTAATTCTGGCCCAATTATAAAACCCATTATAGCATCATCTTCTGTTCCTGGTGTTTTTTCACCAGTGGTTTTTAATGATTTTCTTTTATGCGATGGTGGTGTTACCAATAACTTTCCCGTGGAACCTCTATTAATTACATGTGATAAAATTATTGGTGTATTTTTAAATTCGCTTCTAGAAACTTCAAAAGAAAAGCTAACTTCTACCAAGTCTGTTTTAGAAAGAGCGTACAAAATTACACGTGTTAATGCTTCTGAAAATAAATTTAAATCCTGTGATGTTTTCATTGCACCTAAAGAACTAGGTAAGCATGAAATTTTCTCGAAAACACATGCCAAAGAAATTTTTGAAATGGGCTACCAAGAAGCAAAATTGCAGTTAACTGCATTTTATAAGAATTCTAAATAGTCTAGTTTTCTCTGATTTAAAAGATGTTTAATTAGCCTTCCTTCGATTTTGCCATTATAGCTTTCAAGCGTTCTTTGCGCAAGGCTTTTTCGGCTTTTTTCTTATCAATTTTTCTATTGAGAAGTTTGGTGTGCTTGGCCTTATTTTTCGTGTTTTTCTGACCCTTCGGTTTTGGCATAATAGTGATTTTATAGATCGTGTGAAATTAAATAAATAGCCTACTAAATTTCACCAATGATAGATAAAATAGTGCTAAAAAGTATAATTTTAGTTAAATTTCCTTTAAACCGGATGTTTTACAGCTATTAATAATTGTTTTAAAGTACATTCACAAGTATTAAAATAATAAATTTGTAATTCAGATAAATTGCTTGAAGGAAACGGAAAATAAAGACATACAACAGCCTACACCTAAAAAAAAGAAAGGGTTTAGATTCTTGAAAATAATCGGACGGATTATTTTAGGGATTCTTTTGCTGTTATTTTTGCTCATTCTGTTTATTCGGAGTCCTTGGGGACAAGATATTATTGTTACCAAAGCCGTTTCTTTTCTGTCTAGTAAAACTAAAACCAAAGTAGCCGTTGAAAAACTGTTTATCACCTTTGATGGCGATATACAATTAGACGGACTGTATCTGGAAGACACTAAAGGCGACACATTAATTTATTCAAAATCCTTGGAGGCTAATGTTCCATTATGGGCTTTAATTCAAGGCAATGGCATTGGTGTGGACGGTTTGGAATGGGAAGGTGTTCGCGCTAACATCACGCGAAAAGACACCATTCAAGGGTTTAATTTTCAGTTTATAATTGATGCTTTTGCAAGTGAAGAACCTACACCCGTTGAAGCAGACACGACCTCGGCACCATTAAATATTATTTTAGGAAATTTGAATTTCAAAAATTTTGATGTGGTTTATTACGATGCCGTTACAGGAATTGACAGTCGTTTTAAAATAGGAAAACTGTTGGCAGATATGGATAAAACCGATTTGGAAACCATGACGTTTAATGCTTCGGAATTAGAGCTCGCCGATAGCAATATTAAATTTTACCAATTACCTGTTCCTCCAACGCCAGATACCGAACCAACCACATTACCGTTAATTACCGTTGATGAAATAACGCTGACTAATGTGTTTGCGGATTACCAAAGCAAAGCCGATAACCTGGCTTTAACCGCATCCATTAAGGAGTTTTATGCTGAAGTGCCAAATATAGATTTAACTAATAAGCTTTTTGAAGTTGATGAATTTCGACTAAAAAACTCAACCATCACGCTTAAAACAGAAACGGAAAATAATGTTGTTAAGGAAAAAGTAGAAGAAGTTTCTAAAGAAATTGAAAACGAAATAATGGCATTTGAGTGGCCAGAATTACAACTCAAAATTGGAGAAATAGATTTAGAAAATAATAATTTCAGCTACTTCGTGAACAATGAAAAAGGCAAAAAAGGTGTTTTTAATTCCAATGCTATTGTATTAACGGAAATCAATTTTCAAGCAAACACAATTCTGCTAAAAGATAAAATGGCAGAATTAGATTTAGAAGAAGCATCTTTTAAAGAAATTTCAGGAATCGATTTAAAAAACGTGCAATTCAATCTCAATGCTTCCGATAAGAAACTGAATGTATCAGATTTAAAGATAGCTTTAAATAAAAATGACATACAAGGAAATTTACAGTTGGACTATCCATCTTTAGCCAATTTAATAAAAGTTCCAGAGCTGTCTAAAGTCGCATTAAATTTGCCGGCATTTAAAATAGCACTTCAAGATGTATTTTTAATTCAACCAGACTTAAAATCCAATGAATATCTAAAAACCTTGAGCAAAAACCAAATTACTGGAACTATAAAAGCCAATGGTTATTTGTCAGACATTAACTTATCAAAAATGATAATTAATTGGAGTAATACAAAAATTTCAGCCAATGGAAGTATTCAAAACGTAACCAATCCTGATGCGCTAGCGTTTAATATTCCAGCTTTTTCCGCGGTTACAAAACGGTCTGATATTATAAAATTCGTAGAAGAAGATAGTTTAGGAATTAGTCTTCCAAAGGATGTGAAATTTGCAGGAAACGCCACCGGAAACCTCAATGATATTACTGCCGAGGCAAAATTAACTACCACACAAGGGATTGCTACCATTGAAGGTATGTATAAAAATGCTGAAACTTTGGAGTTCCATGCAGATTTGGCCGTGGAGGATTATAAGCTGAATGAATTACTTAAAAACGACCAATTGGGTGCTTTAAATTTAAAAATTGTAGCCCAAGGAAAAGGTGATAATATTAATAATCTTGATGCTAGTTTAGAAGCTACCGTTTCCAGTTTTAAATACAATAATTATGATGTAAACGATTTAAAATTAGTTGGCGATATTAAAAATGGTACTGGAAATATTACCTCTAATTATAAAGACAAAAACTTAAATGCCAATGTGTATGCTACCGTTGTTTTAGATTCCATAGCACCAGAGGTTACAGCTGAATTAGATATTATTGGAGCGGATTTACAAGCCTTGGGTCTAATGGAACGAAACGTGAAAACAGGTATGAAAATTTATGCCGATTTTAAAGGGAATAGCAGCAATTTTGATTTAGCAACCATTGTAGATAGAGGTGTTTTTGTATATGATGAAAAGAGTTATTTGTTAGGCGATTTGAATATGCTAGCCCACGTAAGAAAGGATACAACTTCAGTTTCTGTAAAGAATAAAATGGTCGATTTACTATTGGAATCCAATACCGATCCAGAAACCTGGACTAAATCTTTAAGGCATCATGTATTAAGTTATTTTTATCGTGATGAAGTTGTTTCGGATAGTATTGACAATCCCGTGAATTTAAAACTTCGTGGAAAAATTAGCCAATCGCCTATTTTGAACGAGGTGTTTGTTGTAAACATTCAAGATTTGGATACCATTCATATTGCTGTGGATTTTAAAGAAGCTGAACGGAAACTTAAAGCCAATATAACCGCACCACATATTAACTATAGTGATTATGAATTGGATAGTTTGGCGTTTTCTATGGATACAGATTTGGAGAAATTCAATTTCAATTTGGGTTTTAATGAAATAGTTGCAGGGCCTTTAAATATTCAAAAAACGATGATTTCTGGAAATCAAATTAATAATGAATTATCTCTAGAATTCACTGCCTACCATGATGAGGAAATTTTAACTCAAATTTTTAGTGGGATTACTGGCACAAGTGAGGAATTACGATTCCATGTGGAACCAGCTAATTTAACTATAAATAAACAATCTTGGAATATACCAGAAGCTAATGAAATGCTTATTTATCCAAATAAACTGGAATTTAATGCCTTTAAATTCAGCAAAGGAAATCAGGCGTTTGAAATTACAGACAAACTTCCAAATATAGATAAAGATCATGTTGCCGTCGATTTTAAGAATTTTAAATTAAGTGAATTTTTAAGCTATTTTAATCCAGATGATAAGATTGCTTCTGGCGACTTAAATGGTGATTTTATTTTAGAAGAACCTTTTGGAAACACTGGAATTGTTGCGGATTTAGATATCTCAAAATTACAATTTATGGATGTTAATTTAGGGACTTTTACCGTAGATGCACAATCCTTGAATAATGATAGTTATGATTTTAATGCCAAAATGAAAGGAGGCGAAATTGATTTAGATTTAAAAGGCGATTATATAGCGAGTCAATCGGGTGCGGAACTAAATCTTAATTTAGATATTAACCAGTTTAATATGGCGGCTTTAAATGGTTTCTCTCAAGGTGAAATAACCGAAACCGATGGGTATTTTACTGGTAATTTTAAATTAAGTGGTACAACTAGAGAACCAAAATACACTGGGCAATTAGAATTTAACGATGCAGATTTTAAAGTGGCCATGTTCAATTCGGCTTTCACACTACAAAATGAAACCTTGAATATTGATAATTCTGGATTGTCCATGACTAATTTTACCATTCAGGATGAAAACCAAAACACTTTTGAAATGTCTGGAAAAATTGGCACCGAAAATTTCATTAATCCAACTTTCGACTTACAAGTCACGGCCAATGATTTTCAAGTTCTTAATGCTACAAAAGAAGACAATGATTTTCTATATGGAAATGCCAGTTTTGCTGGGAGTGCTAAAATAACTGGCGATTTACAAGTGCCCAAAATAGACATGGACATGACCATAAGTTCAGATACGGATGTTACTTATATTTTACCGTCAGCTACGGTAAATGTGGAAGAGCGTGATGGTGTTGTTGTGTTTGTAAATCGGGAAAATCCAGATGCTATTTTAACTAGAACAACAGAAAAAACAGCAACTATAAAAGGTTTGGATATTGCAGCACTTTTAAAAATAGGAAAAGAAGCAACCGTAACGATTATTTTGGATGAGCAAACAGGCGATAATTTTAAAGTATCTGGTGAAGGTGATTTTAATATGACCATGAACCCAAATGGGAATGTTAGACTTTCAGGTGTTTACGAAGTTTTATCTGGTCATTATGAATTAAATTTATATAAAATAGTAAACCGAAAATTTAATTTGGTTCCAGGTAGTCGTGTTACATGGTCTGGGGATCCTTTTGATGCAAAACTAGATGTTAAAGCAGTTTATCAAGTAGAAGCATCGGCTTCACCATTAATGGCTCCTGTTTATTCAGGAAGTGACCCGGCCGTTAAAGGGAAATTCAGACAAGTGTTGCCTTATTATGTGTTTTTAAATATTTCAGGACAGCTTATGGAACCTGAAATTGCCTTCAATTTGGATATGCCAGAGGAAGAACAAGGTGCAATTGGTGGACAGGTATATGGTAGAATTCAGCAATTAAATAATCAGGAGGATGAATTAAATCGTCAAGTTTTTTCACTTTTAGTGTTGAATCGTTTTTACCCAGATCCCGGTAGCGATGGTAGTTCTGGAGGCGTGGCTTCCATAGCACGAGATAATTTAAACGATGCCGTAGCAGATCAGCTTAATATGTTTTCCGATAAATTATTAGGAAATTCTGGTTTCGAACTCGATTTTGGACTAAATAGTTTTACGGATTACCAAGGCACATCACCGCAACAACGTACGCAATTAGATATTGCAGCACAGCAAAAATTATTTGATGATCGTTTAATTGTACGTGTTGGTAGCGAAGTAGATATTGAAGGAAGCAGTTCTACTGGCGAAGAAACGCCAATAATTGGTAATGTAAGTATCGAGTATTTGCTAACTGAAAGTGGTCGTTATCGTTTAAAAGGTTTTAGTAGAAATGAATTTGAAAACGTAATTGATGGGCAAACCGTAGTGAGTGGAATAGCCTTAATTTTCACACAGGAATTTAATAAGTATAATGAACTTTGGGATGCCTTGTTTAAATCTGAAACAGAAAAAGAAAAGGCTGAAAAAGCGAAAAAAGAAGCTGAAAAGCAAGCTGCTAAAGAAAAAAGGAAGAAAAAAGAAGAAGCTACTAATAATAGCATTGAAGAAAAAAAGAACTAAAAGCGCGATAAATAAAATAGTATAAATTGAAACCGTACCAAACATTTAAACACATTTGTATGCTTATTTGGATAGGGAGTTTTTACTCTTGTAGCATAACTAAGCAGATTCCAGAAGATGAACGTTTGTACAC
The DNA here is from genome assembly GCF_042657385.1 of Bizionia hallyeonensis. Taxonomy (NCBI): domain Bacteria; kingdom Pseudomonadati; phylum Bacteroidota; class Flavobacteriia; order Flavobacteriales; family Flavobacteriaceae; genus Bizionia; species Bizionia hallyeonensis. The sequence goes on from NZ_JBHSLA010000001.1 coordinate 634,281, forward strand.
AGGCGCTACGCTTACCATTGAGTCTGATAGTACTATTGTAAACGAATCAGGTTTGAAATCTGAATTAGAATCGGTTTTACGTCCGGAACCAAATTCCACCTTTTTGGGTATGCATCTTGGCTTGTATTACTATTATAAAAATCAGAAAGAAAAACCTGGATTTATTAATCGTTGGCTCTACAAACAGTTTGGTGAAGAACCCGTTTATCAATCGGATGTGGAAGCTTATGAAATTGAAACCTTGTTATTAAACCGATTAGAAAACAGAGGTTTTTTCTACAGTCGTGCAGCTTCAGCTTTTGAAGAAACTGAAAATAAAGCCTCATTAAATTATACGGTTACTGTTCCAAAACCATACAGAATGGCTAGCTATAAAATGGATTCCATGCCAGATAGTATGGATGACATTATGAAAACATTAGTTTCTGAATCACCTTTAGAATCTGGTATGCGTTTTGATTTAAATAAAATGAAACTAGAGCGGCAACGGTTAGATAAGGAACTCAAGGCAAAAGGCTATTATAATTTTAATGATAATTTTTTAATTTTTGAAGCAGACACAAATCAATATTCTAATAAAAACTTCGACTTATTCTTAAAATTAAAAAACGAAGTGCCTAAAAAAAGTTTGATTCCTTATAAAATTTCAAAAGTTAATGTGTATCCAAATTATGAAGGCGTAGATTCTATCCAAACACCCTCAACTACAAGGTATAATGATAAAAATTTTATTCAAAAAGAAACGTTTTTTAAACCCAAATATTTAGATCCATTTATAACTTTAGAAGAAGGTAATTATTATAATCCCAAAGATTCTCGAAACACTGCCAGACGACTTTCCACCATTGGTGCCTATAAATACGTAAATATTCAATATAAGGAAGTGGATACCTTGGCTGATGATAATTTAGGAGAGTTAGAAGCTACTATTTATTTGTCACCATTAAATAAACGTGCGCTTCGTGCAGAGCTTCAGGTTGTAACTAAATCTAATAGTTTTGCTGGTCCTGCCTTAACACTAACTTTAAGTAATAGAAATTTATTTGGAGGTGGTGAAACCTATAATATTACACCTAAAATAGGGTACGAAAAACAATTAGGAGGTGGTCAAAATTCTGGTAATAGTAGTTTAGAGTTAGGGTTGCACAACGAGCTTATTTTTCCCCGAGTCCTTTTCCCTATTAAGATAAATGAGGATTTTTTCGAATATTCCATTCCTAAAACAAAAACCTCTTTAAGTATTGATTATTTAGATAGAAGCGATTTATATACCTTACTATCAGGAACAGCTTTATTTGGTTATTCATGGGATGCCAATAGGTATGTAACTCATGAAATTAATCCAATATCATTAAGTTATACAGAACTTTTAAATACCACGCCAGAATTTGAAGATATACTAGAAAATGATCCTTTTTTAAGACGCAGTTTTGAGCAGCAGTTTATAGCTGGATTAACTTATGCATTTACTTATAACGAAATGATAAATGCCCAATTAAAACATCAATTTTATTTTAATTTCACCTTTGATATTGCTGGAAATACTATTAGTTTATTTGGTAAAGATCAAGGAACGGAAAGCCCAAAAACATTTCTAGGCTTTGAATATGCACAATATGCTAAAGCAGATGTTGATTTTCATTATCATTTTAACTTTGGTAAAGAACAAGTTATTGCAGCAAGGCTTTTTGGTGGTTATGGTTTGGCTTATGGAAACTCTGATGTTATTCCTTTTGTAAAACAGTATTATTCTGGTGGTCCATATAGTGTTCGTGCCTTTAATATTAGATCTTTAGGTCCAGGAACCTATAACCCAAATTCAGATACAACTGACGGCGATATTGTTTTCGATAAAACAGGAAATATAAGACTCGAAGCCAATGTAGAATACCGCTTTCCTATTGTATCATTTTTAAAAGGAGCCGTTTTTGCCGATGCTGGAAACATCTGGAACTCTAAAGAAAACCCTATTTATAATGGGAAAGATAAATTTGGAAGTGGATTTATTAGTGAGCTTGGAATGGGAGCAGGAATAGGCCTTCGTGTGGATATACAAAGTTTTGTAATTCGTTTTGATTTGGCTGCACCTTTTCATGATCCAGCATTACCGAAAGGAGAACGTTTTAATTTTGATGTTGGTTCTCCTATATTAAATTTTGCTATTGGATATCCATTTTAGAGATATTATAAATTTTACTATTGGGATATCGTACCATCAAGCGATTATTGGTTTGTGTTAACTTACTAGGAATTTGGGCAAATCAAACAATTTAAGTCTCATTTTTCATTAAAGCGCTAATTCTTTTCAAATAAAATAGTATATTCATTCGTTTATAAAGACGTTCATGTTTTAATAACTAACGTGATAACAATTATTTAAAGGTTGTTGTCGATAAATTATTGAATTTATTTTTAAAAAAACATATATTTGATTTTTGTAGGGTAATTTAGAGATTGACTCTACAAGAATACACTTTATCGAAGTTTTTTGCACTTAATAGATGTTTTTTTAATCAATAAATTTTGTTAAGCCAGTTTTTTTTATACATTTACCGCTGAATGAAGTCACAAAACACAAAAATAGTTGCCTCAATCTTATTTTTATTAATAAGTTTTGTTTGTTTTTCACAAACGGTGCCACCACCGCCGCAACCACCGCCGCCACCGGGTTTACCTATTGATGGCGGTATTGTTATGGGGTTAATTTCAGGTTTATTCTATGGCGTATACAGACTTTTTAAAGCTAAATAGTTTCGTTATTTGTTCAATTCAAAAAGCTTCGAAACATACTTTCCAATAACGTCAAATTCTAAATTTACTACCGTTCCAACTTTAAAAGTGTTAAAGTTTGTAAATTCATAGGTGTAAGGAATAATAGCCACACTAAAACTATTTTTTGCCGAATTTACTACGGTTAAACTCACCCCATTAATTGTAATTGAGCCTTTTTCAATTGTAATATTATTTAGTGTTTCATCATATTCAAACGTAAAAATCCAACTTCCAGCCGCTTCTTCAACTGCTGTACAAATTGCTGTTTGATCTACATGTCCTTGAACCATATGGCCATCTAAACGCGCTCCTAATTTCATTGCACGCTCTAAATTAACCGAATCCCCAACTTGTAAGTCTGAAATGTTTGTTTTTTTTATGGTTTCATTAATAGCTGTTACTGTATAGTTTTTGCCATCAATTTTAACAACTGTTAAACAGATACCGTTGTGCGCCACACTCTGATCTATTTTTAATTCAGAAGTTATATTAGAGCTAACCGTAATATGCAGATTTTGGTCTTCTTTTTCTATTTGTTGGATGGTGCCAATATCTTCTATGATGCCAGTGAACATAAGTATGGATTATTTAGTTAAATTTGCAAAACAAAATTACAAACAAAAGTTAGTTAATTAATGAGGAAAGCAGAAAATGTTATCGTAGGGATTTCTATTGGAGATTTAAATGGTATTGGAGGAGAGATTGTTTTAAAGACTTTGGCAGATGTAAGAATGCTTGAATTTTTTACACCTGTAATTTTTGCTTCTGCGAAAACCATTACATTTTTAAAAAACCATTTCGATATAGATATTAACTTTAATGGGATTACTAATTTAGATCAAGTTATAACAGGTAAAATTAATGTGTTTAATGCCTGGAATGATCGTACCGATATTAATTTTGGTAAAGAAGATCCAATAATTGGTGAGTTTGCTATAAAATCACTTTTTACAGCAACCAAAGCTTTAAAAGAAAACGCTATTGATGTTTTGGTTACAGCACCTATAAATAAACATACCATTCAGTCAGAACAATTTAATTTTCCAGGTCATACTAATTATCTAGCTCAAGAATTAGGTGGTGAGAGTTTAATGTTTATGATTTCTAATGATTTGCGCATTGGTTTATTAACGGATCATGTTCCAATAAAAGATATAGCAAGTCATATTACACCAGAACTTATAGAAAGCAAAGTAAATACGGTATATAAGAGTTTACAAAACGATTTTAATATCAGACGACCAAAAATTGCAGTCTTGGGCATCAACCCACATACAGGGGATAATGGTGTTATTGGTAAAGAGGATGATGAGGTTATGCGTCCAACACTAAAAGCGCTTAATGAAAATGGAAAATTAGTTTATGGACCCTATGCAGCTGATAGCTTTTTTGGTTCTAGTAATTACAAAAATTTTGATGCTATTATTGCATCCTATCACGATCAAGGCTTAATTCCATTTAAAACGCTATCATTCGGTAATGGTGTAAATTACACAGCTGGTTTATCCAAAATTAGAACCTCACCAGACCATGGAACGGCATTTGAAATTGCAGGAAAAGGGGAAGCGAATGAAAATTCATTTAAAGAAGCCGTCTTTTTAGCCCTTAAATTATATCATAATAGAATGGAGAATGCTGAATTAGCTAAAAATCCATTAGTTACACCGCAAAAAAAGATATAAACAAAAAAATGTTTATGTGTGTTATAAGCTAAATAATTTTTATATATTTGCAGGCTCAAAATAGATGTGATAATGAGGGAATTGAAAACGTTTACAATACCATTTGTAGGGTTAAAATTAGGGAAACATCAATTTGAGTACAAAATAGATAAGACGTTCTTTGATTTTTTTGAATATCAAGATTTTAATGATGCTGATATTGTTGTGGACTTGGAGTTAAACAAGAAAACAACCTTGTTAGAATTACATTTTGAAATATCAGGAACTGTAAATGTGAATTGCGATTTAACAAATGAGCCTTATAATCAGGAAATTAGTAATAGTTTTGATTTGGTGGTTAAATTTGGTGAAGACTACAATGATGAAGAAATTGATCTATTAGTTTTACCACACGGAGAATATGAAGTAAATGTACAACAATATATATATGAGATAATTATATTGACAGTGCCTTCAAAATTAATTCATCCAGGCGTAGAAGATGGCACCTTACAGTCTGATATACTTGAAAAATTAGAAGAATTAAGCCCTAAAGAAAAACAAGAAAAAGAAGATAACGAGGACATTGATCCGCGTTGGAATACATTAAAGAAACTATTAACGGATAAATAATAATAACAATGGCACATCCTAAAAGAAAAATCTCTAAAACGAGAAGAGATAAAAGAAGAACCCATTATAAAGCAGTAGCTCCACAAATTGCAACTTGCCCAACTACTGGTGAAGCGCACTTATATCACAGAGCTCATTGGTTTGAAGGAAAACTATATTACAGAGGTCAAGTATTAATTGACAACTCGGTAGCAGAAGAAAACGCAGCATAACTACTATGCGTGCATACAAGAAAACGCTCGTTACTGAGCGTTTTTTTTATGATAAATTTTTATAGAAGCCAAAAACGACTTAATTTGCACTAAATTAAACCGAATATCGGTGCGTTTTGACGAAATTTCATCAAAAACGTCTCGTTTTAATGGTTTTAGCGAAATAATTTATACGTATGAGTAAAATCTCAGCAGCCATTACAGCTGTAGGTGCCTATGTGCCAGACTATGTGTTGACTAACCAAATTCTTGAAACGTTGGTCGATACTAATGATGAATGGATCACCTCCAGAACAGGCATTAAAGAGCGTAGAATATTAAAGGAAGAAGGCAAAGGCACTTCGTTTCTTGCTATTAACGCAGCAAAAGACCTAATCAAAAAAACAGGTCTCAATCCCAAAGAAATAGATTTAGTAATTGTTGCAACCGCAACACCAGATATGAAAGCAGCTTCAACAGCAGCTTTTACAGCTACCGAAATAGGCGCTACTAATGCGTTTTCATTCGATCTGGAAGCCGCATGTTCTAGTTTTTTATTCGGAATGTCCACCGCTTCTAGTTATATTGAATCGGGTCGCTACAAAAAAATACTATTAATAGGAGCGGATAAAAATTCATCATTTATAGATTATAAAGATCGCGCCACATGTATTATTTTTGGTGATGGTGCAGGTGCCGTTTTATTTGAACCCAATACTGAAAATTTGGGTTTACAAGATGAATACTTAAGAAGTGATGGTGCTGGACGCGAGTTTTTACAAGCAACTTACGGTGGCTCATCGTATCCATCAACACCAGAAGCTGTTGCAGAAGGCAAACATTTTGTATTTCAAGATGGCAAAACCGTATTTAAAAACGCCGTTTTTAATATGGCAGACGTGGTTGTTAAAATACTTGAGCGCAATAATTTAAGCAAAGATGATGTTTCATGGTTGGCTGCACATCAGGCCAACAAACGTATTATTGATGCCACAGCAAATAGAATAGATCTTGACGAAAACAAAGTCATGATGAATATTCAAAAATATGGTAATACCACTTCGGCTACCTTACCTTTATTATTGAACGATTACGAATCTCAATTAAAAAAAGGCGATAAAATTATTTTTGCAGCCTTTGGAGGTGGATTTACCTGGGGCTCTATTTATTTAAAATGGGCTTATAACTCTTAACTAACTAAAAAATTAAAATCAAAACTAAAATCTAAATAATTATGGATTTAAAAGATATTCAAAACTTAATTAAGTTTGTAGCAAAATCAGGTGCTAGTGAAGTAAAATTAGAAACTGATGACGTTAAAATTACCATTAAAACAGGTAGTGATGAAAAAGCTGAAACAACAACTTATGTTCAGCAAATTCCAGTAGGTGCACCTGTTGGACACGCCCCTGCAGCTCCAGCACCAGCACCAGTGGCCGCTGCTGCTGCTCCAGAAGCAACAACGGAAGATTCTAAATATATCACTATCAAGTCGCCAATTATTGGAACACTTTATAGAAAGCCATCTCCAGACAAACCAGTTTTTGTTGAAGTAGGCCAAACTATAAAAGAAGGTGATGTACTTTGTATTATTGAAGCTATGAAATTATTCAATGAAATTGAATCTGAAGTTTCAGGTAAAATAGTAAAAGTATTAGTTGATGATTCTTCTCCAGTGGAATTTGATCAACCACTATTTTTAGTCGATCCATCATAATCTAAAGTTTAAAGTTTAAAATTTAAAGTTCCAGTTTTTTAGCTTGAACAATAAACGTACAAAACCATAAACTTATAAACTCAATAGAATTATGTTTAAAAAAATATTAGTTGCCAATAGAGGGGAAATAGCCTTACGTGTTATTAGAACCTGTAAAGAAATGGGTATTAAAACGGTAGCTGTGTATTCAACGGCAGATGCTGAAAGTCTGCACGTAAAGTTTGCAGATGAAGCGGTTTGTATAGGACCTCCTCCAAGTAGTGAATCCTATTTAAAAATGTCGAATATTATTGCTGCAGCCGAAATTACCAATGCAGATGCTATTCATCCAGGATATGGCTTTTTATCTGAAAATGCCAAATTTTCAAAAATTTGTGAAGAACATGACATCAAATTTATTGGAGCCTCTGCAGACATGATTAATCGCATGGGTGACAAAGCCAATGCGAAAGCAACCATGATTGAAGCAGGTGTACCTTGTGTTCCTGGTAGTGAAGGAATTATTAATGATTACAAACACTGCGAAAAATTAGCCAAAGAAGTTGGATATCCTGTCATGCTTAAAGCATCTGCAGGTGGTGGCGGAAAAGGTATGCGTGCTGTTTGGAAAAAAGAAAACCTAAAAGACGCTTGGGAATCCGCTAGACAGGAATCTAAAGCCGCGTTTGGGAACGACGATATGTACATGGAAAAACTCATTGAAGAGCCAAGACATATTGAAATCCAAATTGTGGGCGATTCTACAGGAAAAGCATGTCATTTATCAGAACGTGACTGTTCAATTCAACGTCGTCATCAAAAATTAACAGAAGAAGTTCCTTCGCCATTTATGACGAAAGCCCTTCGTAATAAAATGGGCGATGCTGCCGTAAAAGCTGCCGAATATATTAAGTATGAAGGTGCAGGAACGGTTGAATTTTTAGTGGATAAACACCGTAATTTCTATTTTATGGAAATGAATACACGTATCCAAGTAGAACACCCAATAACAGAGCAAGTAATTGATTTCGATTTAATTCGTGAACAAATTTTAGTGGCATATGGTGTGCCAATTTCTGGTAAAAATTATACACCAAAATTACATTCAATAGAATGCCGAATTAATGCCGAAGACCCATTTAATGATTTCAGACCTTCACCCGGTAGAATAACCACACTTCATGCACCAGGTGGACATGGTGTCCGTTTAGATACGCATGTTTATGCTGGTTATGTTATTCCGCCGTATTATGACTCTATGATTGCGAAATTAATTACCACAGCGCAAACACGTGAAGAGGCTATTAATAAAATGAAACGAGCTCTTGATGAATTTGTTATTGAAGGTATTAAAACAACCATTCCTTTCCATAGACAACTCATGGAGGATCCAGATTATTTAGCCGGAAACTACACCACTAAATTTATGGAAGATTTTGTGATAGAAAAGCCAAGTGATAATTAATAAAAAAAGCTCCGAAAATATTTTCGGAGCTTTTTTTTATTAAAAATTATTTTATTATAGTACGCGTAACATCCGTATTAGAATAGATTTCCAATTCTATATTGCTTGTAATTTATACCTTATTTAAACATTTTTAAAGTTTAGTATTAGGTTATTTAATGTCTAAATGTAAAAATTACCACTATACTCAAATATGTTTGGATTGAGTTCTAAATTCAAACGTATTGTGTAAAACTAATACTGTAGTTATCTATTCCTGTTTTACTAAATTATGTCTGGTGTTAAACGCATAGCGCCCTCTGTTTTATAACCGCTCCGTGCAATTAATATTTCAGGATTTATGCGCTTAAACTTGCATTAAAAGGGGGTGAATTATTTATACGTCTTTATTTTTCTCAAAACAACTATTTCCTTTCTACTTAAAAGATGTGTATATAACTTGAATTCAATGCGGAAAATAGTTACTTTAGTGGCAAAATAATTTATTTATACAAGAAAACATGAAAAAAAATTTACACAAAGTTTTACCATTCGTAATTCTTATGTTTTGTTTGTCAGCTTTTAGCCAAGATCAACACTTTAAAAAAGTGACTACAGGACAAGAAAACACTATGATGATTAATACCACGTATTCAATGGATATTAATCATTTAATGAGCGATTTGAGTAAAGCACAGCAGCGAGGAGACTCGCGAGAACAACTTAATAATCTTGTAATTGAAGTACCTAACCTTGATGGGGATTTAGAAAAGTACTTAATTCAAGAAGCATCTGTTATGTCGCCAGGCCTACAAGCCCAATATCCAGAAATCAGATCGTATGTTGGATATGGAATTGACACGCCTAGTTCATATTTACGTTTTAGTGTTTCTCCTTACAAAGGAATGTCAGGTATTGTTTTATCTGGTGTAGAAGGAAAGGGTCTAGTTATAGAGCCTGTAAAAAATAATGTATCTCAAATTATTGTTCGTGAGAAACAAAATTCAAATTCAGAAATTCAAAGTTTTGAATGTTCAACACCTGAAGCCTTAAATCAAGAAATCGGAGAAATTGTAAATACCAACCGTACAGGTGCTAATGGTACCTTACATACTTTTGATTTAGCAATGTCTGTAACAGCAGAATATTCTATTTTTCACGGTGGAACCTTGCCACAAGTTAATGCCGCTATTGTGAATACCATGACCGTTGTCAATGCCATTTTTGAAAATGAGTTTAATGTGAACATGGTATTAATACCAAATAATGATGCTGTTGTATATTTAACTACGGCAACTTCGCCATATAGTAGTACTACTGATTCTGGGTATAATGGTGTTTTACAATCAACTTTAAATTCAGTTATAGGTAATGCTAATTATGATATTGGTCATTTAATGGGAGGTATTGGAAATAATGGTAATGCTGGTTGTATTGGTTGTGTATGTGTTGCTAATCAAAAAGGAAGTGGTTATACAACAAGTACAAATCCAATAGGTGTAAATTTTGATGTAGATTATGTTGCGCACGAAATGGGACACCAATTTGGCGCAAACCATACGTTCACATTCAGATCTGAAGGTGGAATAGCTCAAATGGAACCAGGTAGTGGTAGTACAATAATGAGTTACGCAGGTATTACAGGTACTTCTGATGTACAACCTTTTGTAGATCCTTATTTTCATGCTATATCTATTCAGCAAGTCAATACACATGTGAGTTCTAGAACATGTGATGTTGAAACAGATACAGGAAATAATATCCCAACGGCAAATGCTGGCGCTAATATTACGTTACCTAAAGGAACTCCTTTTAGATTAACAGGTATAGGATCGGATGCGGATGCCAATGATGTAATTACTTATTGTTGGGAGCAATTTGACGAGAATAATGGTGTAACTGAATTTCCAGATCCAACATCAACCAATAGTAATGAACCGCAATTCAGATCGTATTTACCAACTACAAACCCAACAAGAACATTTCCTAAAATGGAGGATTTAGTAAGCTTTGGTGTTAATGGTTCGTTATACGAACAGATTCCTACTGTAGGAAGAAATGCAGATTTCAGATTAACCGTTAGAGATAATAGACCAGGAGGTGCAGCTAATGCTTTCGATGATATGCGTGTTACGTGGAGCAATACGGCAGGACCTTTTGTAGTAACATCTCAAGGAACAGATCAAATTGTATGGACTCCAGGTGAAACTGAAACCATAACTTGGAATGTGGCTGGTACAACAGCAAACGGCATCAATGCTGCTAACGTAAATATTTTATTATCAACATCATTAACACCAGACACTGATTTTACAACAGTTTTAGCGACAAATGTTCCTAATAATGGTTCTTACCAAGTTGTAGTTCCTACTGTGACTTCTGCCTATTCTAGAATTCTAGTAGAAGCGGCAGATGGGTCATTTTTTAATATAAATGATAATTATTTCGCGATAGGGGACTATATTTATGTGCCGGGTGATAGCTGTGAAGAGTATTTCTTTAACGCAGGCATATTATTAGATGAAAATTCAACTCAATTTAGCGGCTTTAATTTAAATATTGGCGATTCTAAAACTATTTCAGATCTTAAAATAAGCATAGATGCTACGACGCCAAATAGTGGTCAAATTCGTGCAGCTATCAGACCACCATCTCAAGCATCAGGTTTTAATCAAGTGTATTGGGGATCATGTGCGGGTTCTACAGATCTTATTTTAACGTTTGATGATGCTGGAAACCCTATTAACTGTGCAGATACAGCTAATAACGATGTGGTATTACCAGCGCAACCTTTAAGTTTTGCTGACGGTCTTAATTCTTTAGGTAATTGGGTTTTCTTTATTGGGGATGTTGAGGTAGATGGCGTGAGAGTAACATGGAATTCTGCAACACTGACAATTTGTGAGTCTGGTATTTTTGTTCCAGAATTAAGTGTGGATGAATTTGGATTAGATGCTTCATTTGCGGTATTCCCAAATCCAAATAACGGTGATTTCTCAATTAAATTTAAGCCTTCCACAAACGAATCCATTAGTGTAGAAGTGTTTGATATAAGAGGTCGAAATGTCTATAATAAAACGTATAACAGTACAGGTGATTTTAACGAGTCTATCTCGTTAAGTAATGCCCAAGCTGGTATGTACTTATTAAATGTGACTCAAGGAAGCCAGAAAATTACTAAAAAGTTAATTGTTAACTAACAAGTAATATCATAATTTTAATTTCATTCATAAGAACTCCGAAAGCAATTTCGGAGTTTTTTTTGCTTTCTTTTCATGTATTGAAACAAAAGTAAAGATTTACAGTAGGCTAATGAATTTTGTAATATTAGCGAGTCCATTACTTAATAATAATTAGGAATACCTTGACCAACTTTAAAATTAGCATCGCACTTTTTGAAATCTATATTTTTATGTATAACACCATTTTTAATGGCACTATAGCATGTAAAAAATCAGTAAATTAGCCCTATGAATCTATCGTATTGGGAACATAAAACCTGGTTAAGTCACGTAAATTATACTATTGTTGGTAGTGGTATTGTTGGTTTAAATTGTGCATTACAACTAAAACTACAGTTTCCAAAAGCCAAAATTTTAATTCTTGAGCGAGGCATATTACCGCAAGGTGCTAGCACTAAAAATGCAGGTTTTTCTTGCTTTGGAAGTTTAAGCGAAATTCTAGACGATTTAAAAACCCATTCAGAAGATGAGGTTATTAAACTCGTTCAAAAACGGATTGACGGATTACATTTATTACGTCAAAATCTTTCAGATCAAGCTATAAATTATCAGCAATTGGGAGGCTATGAATTGTTCAACAAGGATAATCAAGCATTATACGATACCTGTTTAGCGGAAAGAGCATCGATTAATAAATTGCTGTTTCCAGTTTTAAAAGCATCCATATTTTCACTTAAAACCAATGTTTTCGGATTTAAAAAAATTCGCGAGAAACTCATTTTTAATCCATTTGAAGGACAAATTGATACAGGCGAAATGATGGAGGCTTTATTGTTAAAAGTGCAATCAGCAGGTATCAAAATACTCAATAACGTAACCGTTGAAGCGTACACAGAATTAAACGGCCAGGTTGATGTAAAAACCAGCCACTTTCAATTTATAACCGATAAATTATTAATAGCAACCAATGGCTTTGCATCCCAATTAATAAATGAAGATGTAAAACCGGCTAGAGCCCAAGTACTCATAACAAAAGCAATACCTAATTTACCTTTTACCGGAACTTTTCATTTAGATAAAGGTTATTATTACTTCCGAAATATTAATAATAGAATCCTGTTAGGTGGTGGTAGAAATTTAGATTTTAAAGGTGAAGAAACGACAGTAATGAACGAAACCGCTCTTATTCAAAATCATTTGGAACAGGTAATGAAAACAACAATTTCACCCAATATTCCTTTTGAAATTGATTATTGCTGGAGTGGCATAATGGGTGTTGGAAACCAGAAAAAACCAATTGTTAAGCAACTATCCAATCATGTATATTGTGGTGTGCGGTTAGGCGGAATGGGTGTCGCTATTGGTAGTATAATAGGAAAAGAACTTGCCCAATTATTAAAGTAATATGATAAAAAAACTATTCAAATTTATTTTTAAATGTATTCTATGGCTTATAGTGTTATCTGTAGCTATGGTTGTATTATTTAAATGGGTTCCCGTGCCTATTACCCCATTAATGGTTATCCGTGGTGTTGAAGAATACCAAAAAGGTAATAAAATGACTTGGGAACATGATTGGGTTTCAATTGATGATATATCAAAAAATTTACAACTAGCCGTAATTTGTAGTGAAGATCAGAATTTTTTAAAGCACAATGGGTTTGATATAAAAGCTATTGAAAAAGCTATTGAAAATAATAAAAAAGGTAAGCGCATAAAAGGTGCTAGTACCATAAGCCAACAAACGGCTAAAAATGTTTTTTTATGGCCAAATAGGAGTTGGTTACGAAAAGGTTTGGAAACCTATTTTACCTTTTTAATAGAGTTAACTTGGAGCAAGGAACGCATAATGGAAGTGTATTTAAATAGTATAGAAATGGGTAAAGGTATTTATGGTGCTGAAGCCGCAGCGCGCTATTGGCATAATAAATCAGCCGCAAAACTATCGGCCATGGAAGCGGCTTCAATAGCTGCTATTTTACCAAATCCGTTAAAATATAGAGCCCAACCAGCTAGTAATTATATTGCCGGAAGAAAGTCTTGGATAGTAAGGCAAATGGGATATTTTGGAAGATTAGATTACAACTAAACCAATGAAAAAAAATAATGCCATAAAAAGTGAATTATACAATTTGTGCTTACTGTCTTTAAACCATCGGTTGGAGGCCGTTCAGACAAAAATTGCTGAAATTCAAGAATCTTTAACCAGTGAAACCAAAAGTAGTGCAGGCGATAAGCATGAAACAGGGCGTGCCATGTTACAACTAGAGCGTGAAAAAGCAGGTGTGCAGCTTTCTGAAATACAAAAGCAACAGAACACGCTTACTAAAATGAAGGTTTTAAATACCTCCAAAACCATCTGTTTAGGAAGTGTGGTGTATACGTCCAAGTCCAATTATTTTGTTGCTATTAGTGCCGGCGCGTTTTCAATTGCTGGTGAATTGTTTTATGCCATTTCACCGCAAACGCCTATTGGAAAATTATTATTAGGGAAAACCGTACTGAACGAGATTGCATTTAATAATCAGACGAATAAAATTGAAGCTATTATTTAAAAATTTCTAAATAAACCATATCACCTTTTTGCAATTCTAAAGGATGTTCAAATAAAATAGTGGATTCTTCAAATTTCGCCTCTATCAAAAAATAAGAACCCTTAAAATACGCTTTTTTAACGATTACTTTTATATCCGATTTTTCAACCACTTTCAGTTGGTGTGCATAAATAAACTGACCTTTAATACGATTAAATTCGCCGAAAAAAGCAGCAATTAAAGCACTTTCAGGTTTGTTATAAAGATCTTGTGGCTTTCCTTGAGCAGCAATAGTTTGGTTGTTTAATACAATAATCTGATCCGCAAAGCCTAAAACATCTTCTTGGTCGTGAGTGGCCACCAAACAGGCAATATTTTTCTTTTTCAGATAGTTAAAAACACGACGCCTTAATGCCTGCTTTTGGTAATTATCAATATGACTAAAGGGTTCATCTAATAATAAAATTTCTGGTTCTTGAGCTAAGGCGCGAGCTAGAGCTACACGCTGTTTTTGACCACCACTTAAAAGGGTGACTTTGGTTTTTGAAAATTCGGTGAGTGCAACTACGTCAAGAAGTTCAGCTGTGCGTTCTTTCTTTTCTTTCGGAAAAAAATTAGATAAGTGCTTTCCTATATTTTCTTCCACGGTTATAAACGGCATCAAATCAAATTCTTGAGCTACATATTTCAAGAAATCATAACCAACCACTAAATTGTGTTTAGGCCCGAGAATCTCTGTGTCTTTCCAAAAAATATGACCGGAATCTAAATCATACTCACCATAAAGGAGTTTTAATAGGGTGCTTTTTCCCGAACCGCTTTCGCCAATTATAGCTGTATTTTCACCTGGTTGTATACGCAAGTTTAAAGCCTGTAAAACAGGTGTTTTTTTATAGGCAAAATTGAGGTTTTTTACGTTTAGCATCTAGCAAAAATACGGCAAAAAAAATTCGCTTCTAAAAGAATAGAAGCGAATTTACTATGTTGATGAATCTATGTTATTGCTTAATAAATTTTCTGTTTATAACGCGACCTTCAGATTCTAATCGTAAAATGTAAAAACCGGTTTGTAATTTTGAAACATCTAAAGTGTTTGTTTGTAATTTAGAGTTTAATACTTTTTTACCATTTATGTCAAAAACGGTTGCAATTTTACCATCTAAAGAAACAGGTGCCGAAATATTAAGGGTGTTTTCTACTGGGTTCGGGTAAATTGTTAATGCTGCTAGCTCATAATCTTGAACTGTTAACGCCTCGCCTTCTGTAACACAAAGTCTTTGGTTAATTGTTGGGTTTGGAATATTATCTACAACACCTGATGGCCAGTATATGATTAAATTATCAATGGTTGATTCTGTTCCTAGTCCAAAATGTGTATTTAATGTGCTCATAAATCTAAAACCTTCACCGCTTCTAACATCGCGAATTTGAATGCCTGAAGGTGTGTGAATTTCTACACGTGCTCCAATTCCGTTTATATTACTATAACCTTCTGTTCCAACCGTACAGATACTAATCCAATTATTAGTATTCCCACTGTTCATATAAATATTTCCATTACTGAAAGAATCTATAAATCCATCATTATTTAAATCGCCAAAGGAACCATTACTTCCTGATATTAAATTTTCATGAAGTGAAAATGTTAAGTCGCCATTTCCAAATAGGATATTTCCATTGGATGCTATATCTAAATTGCCATCATTATCAAAGTCATAGGTTACATTCTCTATACCTGTTTCAGTTAACAGTTGAACACCTGAAGCGGTTGTAACATTTGTAAACATTACTGTTGTATTTCCTTGATTATCGGTTACCAAATCATTTCGCATCATTTTGTGTGGTCCAGAACTGGCACCAACAAAAACATCCATATCACCATCGTTATCAAAATCACCCCAGGCAGATGACCATGTTTGCATAGGATCGGCTAAATTTAAAGCTGCTGAAATTTCAGAAAATGTACCATCGCCATTATTTTTATGTAATTGATCCATACGTCTAGCTTCTTCACCACCGCACTTGGCTATAAATAAATCTTGGTTTCTATCATTATCATAATCAATCCAAACGGAACCATAATTTCCTCCGGACTCATAAAGACCCAATCCGCTTGGTACACCTTGAACATTTTCACCTTGATAATAGGTTAAGTTACCTTGCCCATCGTTTATAAAGTAAACGTTTGGTGCTACATCATGACATACAAAAGCATCTAAATGGCCATCGTTATTAATGTCCACAAAATTGGAGCGTTGCGAAAACACATAAGGGTCATGAGAATCTTCGGTAAAAGTACCATCACCATTAGACCTCATGAATGTTACACCATTTCCACCTCCATATAAAAGATCAGTAAAGCCATCCGCATTATAATCAGCTGCAGCTAAACTCCAACCAGGCGTGTTGTCTGCATATGATGTGGTAATATCCATGCTTTGAAATCCGCCAGATGGTAATTGTTCCTGAATATTAATATTGGTATTGGAAACCGAAACAATATCATCTAAATGATCACCATTCATATCGACAACGGCTCTATTGGTTCCTGTTGTAGAAAGACTACTAACTGTAAAAGTTACTGCAGGAGGTGTTGGAGGATCGCTTTCTGCAATTTCAAAATCAAAACCATTTGCGTCCCAACGGTTATCAAATGCAATATAATAAGTTTGGCCTGCTAAAACATTTAAAGTGGCAATGGACAAATATACACTGCCGCTGTCATCATCACCACCTTCGCAAATTAGTGCGCCACATGTTCCACTAAAAATATGTACACGTGTATCACGACCAGCATTTTGTGTTAAATCGGTTGAAACGGTTAGATACGTATCCGATTCTGGTACATATTTAAACCACTCGCCTAGACTAGCTGAATTTGAGCTAGTATTACAATTAGGGCTAGGAACTTCGCTACCGTCTATTAAAGATACACTATAAATGCCTGGTTGCGTAATGGGCGTTGCAGCATCTGCTTCAGTACATGTATTGGAACTTGTTTGGGCATGTGTAGCGGCAAGTGTTAAAAGTGCGAGTAAAAGTAATTTTGTTTTCATGACTTAAGTAATTGATTTATAGCTTGATATTTCACTAATATAAGTGTTTTTTTATTCTTAATTTTAAGGTCTTAGGTTTATTCACATCTATCGGTTAAAGAATTCACCCATTCGGTAATTAAAGCAACACCTTCTGTATGTTGTAATGTGCGTCCTAATAAAGGCATACGATATTGTTCTTCTACAGAAGTCATTCTAAAAACAGCTACCGAAGCATCGGCATTGGCGGGATTCATAATTAATGGATATTCGTCTCCAATATTGGTGTCGGGTTCTACGCAAATACCCATATTGCTTGCCAATTCATTTTCATTAAATGCAAAACGCATAGGTCTGTATTCGCAATAGCTTTCTTCTGAATGACAATGGGCACAATTAATATCTAAATAAGAGCGTGCACGCATGGTTAGGGATTCTGACGTATCATCCCAAGCTACCATAGTGTCAATATTTCCAGGATAATCAGCGCTTAAATAACCGAGGTCCACCCATTTCTGTAATTGATTGCTTGTGCCATCTGGATACACATAATTTTTATTCAAATTCTGCGGTTTTGGACCTATTGGAACAGGTGTTCCAAACTTATTATGGCACGTAAAACATTCGGCTCTTGATGGAACACGGTAATTGACGTTTTTAACTGTACCTGCTTCGTTCCAATCTAAATTTACAAAGCTACCAGTGGTTGTGAAGCTTGCCTCGGTTTGTTCTTCATTCCAAACATATTCGGCAAATTCCCATCCGCTATCTGTAAAATACATGATGCGTGTTTCAATAATTCTGGTATTACCTGCTGGCAACACGTTATCGTAATAAAAATTCTTTATTAGAAAAGCACCAACGGGAAAATTAAAGGGTGTGTAATCGGTATCATAATTGGCTTTACTGCCATTTGGCATCCATACAAATCGTTTTTTGTGTGCATAATCACTAAATAATGCTGAATTTAAATCGTAGGGAATAACACCTGAAACAGGCTCTAAATTTTTTAAATCGCCTTCATAAAAATTATAATCTGATAAGTTGGGATATGGCAAGTCATCTGGATTATAAACAACTGGTGAAGTTGGTAAAATAGTAACCGTTACGGTTCCTGTTGCGCAATTATTATTTGAAGAACAAATTGTATATACAAAACTATCAGTGCCTACGTAATTGCCAGTTGGTGTATAACGTATCTTATCATCACTTGGATTGTTCGGGGTATTATTATCAAGAATGGAAATCGTGGCATAGGTTGTAGTTGTAACCGTTAATACACCTGTTTCCGGAATATTTCTATCATTGGCAAGCACATCAATTTCAACAAAGCTATTTTGAAATACTTGTGCAGTATCCGCTTGTGTTTGAATTTGCAAGGCTATATAATCATCATCTTCTGATTTACAAGCAAGCAATGTGAGACCAAAAAGTAATAAAATGAGGTAGTTTTTTTCCATAATCGACTTAAAAGACGACTACGAATTTAAGAAAAAAAATGCCAATATCTTGATTAAAGCGTGGTATTTATATGTTTAGAATGAGTAAACGTTAAACTAAATCATTTTTTAGTAAATATTCTGCAATTTGAACAGTGTTTGTTGCGGCACCTTTTCTTAAATTATCGGCTACAATCCACATGTTTATAGTGTTTGGCTGCGATTCGTCTCTACGGATTCTGCCAACAAATACGTCATCTTTTCCGTTAGCATAAATAGGCATTGGGTACGTGTTTACGTCTGTATTGTCTTGTAAAATAACGCCTTCCGTTTCGTTTAGAAGTTTACGAACGTCACTTAACACGAAATCCGTTTCAAATTCAATATTTACCGCCTCACTATGACCTCCAGCTGTTGGGATTCTTACGGCTGTTGCCGTTACTGCTATAGATTTATTATCTAGAATTTTTTGCGTTTCACGAACCAACTTCATTTCTTCCTTGGTATATCCATTAGCTTCAAACACGTCACAATGTGGTAAGGCATTTTGGTGAATTGGATAGGGATATGCCATTTCGCCATTAATACCAGCCATTTCATTTTCTAATTGTTTTACAGCTTTTAATCCAGTTCCTGTGATTGATTGATAGGTAGAAACAACAATACGTTTGATGTTATACTTTTTATGAAGTGGCGCTAAAACAAGCACCATTTGAATGGTAGAGCAATTAGGATTGGCAATAATTTTATCAGCTTTAGTTAATGTAGATGCATTAATTTCTGGTACAATTAATTTGGTGTTGACGTCCATACGCCAAGCAGACGAGTTGTCAATTACCGTGGTTCCAGCAGCTGCAAATTTTGGAGCCCATTGTAATGATGTTTCACCACCGGCCGAAAATAAAGCTATTTCGGGTTTTAGTGAAAGTGCTGTTTCAAGATTAACAACGGTATATGTTTTATCCTTGAAATCAACTTTTTTACCAACAGATTTCTCTGAAGCTACAGGTATTAATTCGGTAACCGGAAATTGACGCTCTTCTAAAACTTTCAACATCACTTCCCCTACCATGCCTGTGGCACCAACTACAGCTACTTTCATCTTTATTATTTTAATTACAAAACTAAATAATTATTAAGGTAATTGTTTAAAATATAACATAAAAAAACCACTTCTATTACGAAGTGGTTTAGGGTTAGAATATGCAATGTAGCGGTTACTACGTCTTATTTTTTTAAAAGATCACGTATTTCCATTAATAATTCGTTATCCGATGGTCCTTTAGGAGCTTCTGGAGCTGCCTCAACAGGTTTTTTAGTTTTATTATACGCTTTCACAATCATAAATAATACAAAACCAACTATAATTAAATTGATAATAGTATTAATCCATTCGCCATACATAATAGCATTTTCTGGTGTTGCTATTGTTCCATCTGCTGCCAAAACAGCATCGTCTAGAATGATTTTCATATCAGAAAAATCAATTCCACCCGAGAAATGACCAATTATTGGCATCATGATATAGGTTACAAACCCTTTAACAACTAAACTAACTGCGCCAGCCAGTATAACGGCAACAGCAAGGTCTATGACGTTCCCTGTCATGATAAATTTTTTGAATTCTTTAAGCATAATAAATTATTTTAGTTAGTGATTTATGTTTTAAATTTAAATAAAAGTTTGAATGTAAACGAATTGACAAGAAATTATTTTAAAAAAATTCGTTTTACACGTTGTGAAACAGCGGTTATAATCTCATAAGAAATACTTTTTGCTGTATTAGCGAATGCGTTTGCTGTTGGTGTTTTTCCGAAGATAATAACTTCATCTCCTTCCTGACAGTCAATATCCGTAATGTCCACCATAATCATATCCATACACACATTTCCCAAAATATAAGCTTGTTTGTTATTGATGGTAACGAACCCCTTACCGTTTCCGTATTGCCTACCAATACCATCTGCATGGCCAATAGGAATGGTAGCTGTTTTTGTTTTATTTGTGGCAATAAATGCACGATTATAACCAACACTATCTCCTTTTTCTATGCTATGTATTTGCGAAACAATTGACTTTAAGGATGCAATAGGTGTGAAATTTTTATCTTCTAATTCTGAATTACCAAAACCATATAATCCAATTCCTGAACGTACCATATCATAATGAGCTTCAGGATAATTTAAAATTCCAGACGTATTGCAAATATGTAACATGGGTTTGTAGCCAATAGCATGTATGAAAGAATCTGAAATCTGTGTAAATAATTCAATTTGTTTTTTAGTGAAGGCTTTTTCATTAAAATCTTCGCTAGCTGCTAAATGTGAAAAAATAGATTTTACCTGAATACTATGTGTCTTGGTTAATGTGGATACTATTTTAGGAACATCGGTTTCCTCAAAACCTAACCGATTTAAACCGGTATTAAATTTAATATGAACGGGAAAGTTGCTTTGTTTTTCGGCTTCTGCAACTTTTATAAATTCATTTAAAACAAAAGGGCTGTATAAACTAGGCTCTAAACAACGTTCTATAAGCGTTTTGAAATTTGCCGATTGTGGGTGAAGCACTAAAATCGGTGTTCGAATTCCAGCATCACGCAACGCGACACCTTCATTTGTGTAGGCTACCGCCAAATAATCAATATGTAAAGTTTCTAGGTGTTTAGCAATTTCTGACGCATCACTGCCATAGGCATACGCTTTAACAACGGCTAATATTTTGGTTTGTGAATTTGTTCTAGACTTTAAGTACTGAAAATTTTTCGTTAAGGCATTTAAATCAATTTCAAGAACAGTTTCATGCACTTTTTCCATTGGAGTCTTTGGTATTGTTTTCAATTTCTTCTGCACCTTCAACTTTCATGCTACGTATTTTATCACGTTGCATAGATTTGTAATAAGCAGCACGACTTAAAGGTTCGTACTCATCCACTTCACCTAATAAAACGAGGTCATCACTTTTCGCTTTTCGATAGCTATATTGTGCTAAATTTCCTGTTTTGGTGCAGATGGCATGCACCTTGGTTACATACTCGGCCGTTGCCATTAAATTTGGCATAGGACCAAATGGGTTACCTTTAAAATCCATATCCAAACCAGCAACAATAACGCGAATACCTTTGTTGGCTAAATCATTACAAACCCGAACAATTTCATCATCAAAAAATTGGGCCTCGTCAATACCAACCACATCACAGTCGTCTGCCAACATAGGGATATTAGCGGCCGCAGGAACTGCTGTGGAGCGGATTTTGTTGGCATCATGAGAAACCACCATTTCTTCATCATAGCGTATATCTACCGTAGGTTTAAAAATTTCAACCTTCTGTTTGGCAAATTGTGCACGCTTGAGTCTACGAATTAATTCTTCCGTTTTACCGGAAAACATAGAACCGCAAATAACTTCGATCCAGCCAAATTGTTCTTTATGATTTACTGTATTTTCGAGAAACATTTTGTAATTTTAACACTAAAATAAACGGATTGTTCGTTTTGTATAAAGGTGGCGTAAATTTATTAAAAATCAAAAGCATAAATAGGTTTTAAAGTTAAAAAGTTATGAAGAAGAAGTTAGAAGCTGAATTAATGAGTATTGCACATAGAATCTTAAAATTAAAAGGTAAAGATGATTTAAATAAAATGCATCTAGAAGTGGCTGCTTTATATGAAAAATTAACGGTATTAAAATTTGCCAAAGAAAATTTTGAGGATGATATTCCTACTATTGGTAACGATTCGTCATTTTTTGATATGTTAGATGTAGCTTTTAATAATAAAGTGAGCGACAATATTGAATTTGAAGATAAGACCTACATAAATCTTGATGAGTCTGAACACGAAGAAATTATGGAACCTGCCATTGAAAAAATAAAAGATATGGTAGCCCAAATGCCTCATGAAGCGCAAATGGTGGATTCACTTTTTGAAAAGGCAACCCCAAAAACCCAAGTTCATAAAATTGATTTGGATGATATAACAGCTGGTTTTGATAACCAACCTATCTTTGATCCCGTTAAAAAAACGGATGCTAATTTAAAGAAATCCCTTAACGATAAACTTAAAAAAGGCTTGGTAATTGGGCTTAATGATAAAATAGCTTTTATTAAACATTTATTTAATGGTGAAGGTGATGATTACAATCGTGTGATTTCGCAAATAAATACCTTGAATTCAGTGGAGGAGGTTCAGAATTTAGTTTTAAACATTGTAAAACCTGATTATAATAATTGGGAAGGTAAAGAGGTTTATGAAACGCGTTTTATGGAACTTGTTGAAAGCAAATTCGATTAACTAGAATATTTCTCAACCTATCTTTTATTACGCATGATTTTGAATGTTGAAACACATCAGAAGATTGAAATCTAAATAGAAATCAGTTCGCTTTATGAAACTTTACATTGTTCCAACACCTATTGGTAATCTGCAAGACATGACTTTTAGAGCCATAAATGTTTTAAAATCAGTGGATTTAATTCTTGCTGAAGACACCCGAACTTCTGGAAAACTATTAAAGCATTTTGATGTAGATACACCATCACAATCGCACCACATGCATAACGAGCATAAAACAGTTGATGGTTTAATTAATAAATTAAAAAGTGGTGTTACCATGGCTTTAATTAGCGATGCTGGGACACCTGCTATTTCCGACCCTGGATTTTTATTAACCAGAGCTTGTATTGAAAATAATATTGAAGTGGATTGCTTACCAGGCGCAACTGCTTTTGTGCCAGCTTTAGTAAATAGCGGCATGCCAAATGATAAGTTTGTTTTTGAAGGCTTTTTACCCGTAAAAAAAGGACGTCAAACACGTTTATTGCTTCTTGCGGAAGAAACTAGAACCATCATTTTTTACGAAAGTCCGCATAAACTAATTAAAACACTCACTCATTTTTGTGAATATTTTGGAGAAGACAGACCTGTTTCTGTTTCCCGAGAACTCTCTAAACTCTATGAAGAAACCATTCGTGGCACTGCCAAGGACGTTTTAGAACATTACACCAACAAACCTCCAAAAGGTGAAATTGTGGTAGTTGTAGGTGGTAAAAAGTAAATTTTGTTTAAAAAACAATTATGGAAATCTTTTTTGTAGTACGAAGCTCCAGTTGCAAACTTTAAATTTTCCCTAACAGTATCTGTCTAAAATTTCAGTATCTTAATCACTACAAATTAAGATTATGAAAAATAAGCATTACAACGTATTCGTTATAGGAAGTGGTATTGCCGGACAAACCGCGGCAAAAATATGCCGAGAAAATAATTTAAGCGTCGCTATTTCCGATAATAGAGAATTTGGTGGAACTTGTGCCAATAGGGGTTGCGATTCCAAAAAAATATTGTTGCAATTTTCGCAATTAGTATATAAAAGTAACAATTTAAAAGGACGAGGCGTTAAAAAAAATCCGAAGTTAAATTGGAAGCAAGTTCAAAAATTCAGACGTTCTTTTTCAAACCCCATTCCTCCAAAAACAGAACAAAACTTAAAAGATTTAGGTATGTCATTGTACCACCAATCGCCAAAATTTATCAGTAAAAATGAAGTTGAGGTCGAAGGCAAAGTCGTATCTGCCGATTATTTTATAATTGCCACCGGAAATATTCCAAGACCGTTAGATATTGAGGGAAACGAATTTTTAAAAGTGAGTGAAGACGTATTGGATTTAAAGAAAATTCCAAAATCTATTACCTTCATTGGATCGGGATATATTGCCATGGAATTTGCTTGTATGCTCGCCACGCTAGGAAGTCAGGTTACCATTTTAGAACAAGGGAATACAGCTCTAGCTAATTTTGATCCATTTTTAGTAAAAAAATTAATTACTAAACTTGAAAGTTTAGGTGTGAAATTTATTTTTAATGCGGATGTAACAGGTGTTAAAAAATTAAAAAAGAATTTAAAAGTTACTTTTTCTATTGATGGCGAAGTTACCACGCACAAATCGCGATTAGTTATTAATTCGGGAGGCAGAGTTCCTGCCATTGCGGCTTTAGATCTTGAAAAAGCCGTTATTGAAGCCGATCATAATGGTATTGTGGTCAATGATTACTTGCAAAGTAAATCGCATCCAAAAGTATATGCTTGTGGTGATGTTTCCAATAAATCGTTAGCATTAACGCCACTATCAGGACTTCAAGGTTATATAGCTGGACATAATATAATTAAAGAAAAATCTAAAACATTTGATGTTCCATGCATACCGTCCACTGTGTTTACAACACCCAATTTATCATCGGTGGGATATGGTGAAGAAGACGCCAAAGCGCGTTATAAAAATGTAAAAGTGTATCAAGGTGAAGTTAGTAATTGGTTTAATGCTAAAAAAGAAAATGAAGACACCTATGCCTACACCATTCTAGTTAATGAACGTACTGACGAAATTGTAGGTGCTCATATTTTAAGCTCAGAAGCCAATGAAAGCATCAACGTTTTTGCAACGGCTATTTATAATAAAATGACGGTAAAAGAATTCAAGCGTATGGTTTTCACCTATCCATCTTATGTTATA
Organism: Bizionia hallyeonensis; assembly: GCF_042657385.1. Classification (NCBI taxonomy): domain Bacteria; kingdom Pseudomonadati; phylum Bacteroidota; class Flavobacteriia; order Flavobacteriales; family Flavobacteriaceae; genus Bizionia; species Bizionia hallyeonensis. The sequence goes on from NZ_JBHSLA010000001.1 coordinate 659,376, forward strand.
GATATGAAAACGATGATGGAAAATGAATAGATATTGAAAGCAAAAAGAGAATCAATATATTACCAAATTGCTTTAAATATTGAAATGAAAAACATGCAAGAATTACTTCATAGCATTAGTCAATGTACCATCTGTAAAGATCATTTGCCGTTAGGTCCAAGATCTGTAGTAATTGCTCATAAAAATTCTAAAATTATCATTATAGGTCAAGCACCAGGGACTAAAGTTCATGCTTCCGGAATTCCATGGGATGATGCTAGCGGAAAGCAATTACGGAATTGGCTAGATGTTAGCAAAGAACAATTTTATAACCCCGAAAATTTTGCCATTATGCCTATGGGATTCTGTTATCCAGGAAAAGGGAAATCGGGGGATTTACCGCCAAGGCCAGAATGTGCACCACAGTGGCATCAACAATTATTAAAGCAAATGCCGCATGTGGAATTAATTCTACTCATTGGTATGTATGCACAGCGCTATTATTTAAAAAGTAGTGCTAAAAAAACACTTACAGAAACCGTTGATAATTTTCAAGCCTATTTGCCCATGTATTTACCCTTGCCACACCCATCGCCTAGAAATCGGTTTTGGTTAACTAAAAACCCTTGGTTTCAAACCGAAGTTTTACCTATATTAAAAACAAAAGTCCATAGCCTAATCAAATAAAAAATCTATCTTTATTTTTTCGGTTAAAACCCAATTATCATGATTAAAAAAATACTATTTCTCGGCCTTTTCAGTGTAACTTTTTCAAGCTTAACCCAAGCACAAGCCATAAAAAAACAAAGCACAAAAGAAAGTTTAGAGCAAACCGTTATAATTAGTTTTTCAGGCGATTTAGCATACGAAACCACAGCATTTGTTGAAAAATACTGGCGTGTGGTTGGAAATAAAGGATTTAATGAAAGTATTCATTTCATCGCTCAAAATTTAGAAAGTGCTGGTTTCATTTTAGAAGAAAAAGCAAAACCAAACAACCGACTTACCTACCGAATTGAAAAGCGTCCATTAAAAAATCCTACGTGGGAAATGGTGGATGCCCTCGTAACCTTTAACAGCAAAGAAGCACCGCTTTTAGCACATAAAACCAACCGAAATATGGTGGCTTTAAATTCCTACAGCACGCCAAAGGAAGGAGTTACTGCTGAAGTGGTTTATGTGGAAGATGTTCAGAAACTAAAAAAAATGGATGTGAAAGGAAAAATTGTTTTCGCTGAAACCAGTCCATCACGCATTTATAATGATGCCATTGTTAAAGGTGGCGCTATTGGCTTAATGACCTATGATAACCCATCCTATTTACAACCAGAAAAAAATACAACCTCTATTCAATTTCGTTCCATTCCTTTAAATTCTAAATTAAAGCCTTGGGCAATTGCCTTGTCTTATCAAGCTAAAGAGCGTTTAAAAGAATCACTTTCTAATGGGCCAATTACTTTAAATGTTCAAATAGAAACTAAAATATACGAATCGGAAGAACTAACAATTGTTGCTGATATTAAAGGAAATAAACTACCCAATGAGCGCTTGGTTTTTAGCGCGCATGTTCAGGAACCGGGTGCCAACGATAATGCTACAGGCGTTGGTGTTGCATTGGAAATGGCAACGCTTTCAGCGAAATTATTAAAAAATAATACATGGAATCCTACCAGAACATTAACCTTTCTTTGGGGAGACGAAATTGTATCCACAGGTCGTTATGTCCAAGAGGATAAAATGCGTGCTCAAGATATAAAATGGGGAATTAGCTTGGACATGGTAGGCGAAAATACAGACATCACAGGTGGTTCTTTTTTAATAGAAAAAATGCCAGATCCTAGTGCTATTTGGACTCGTGGTAATGATAAACATTCAGAATGGGGCGGAAGTAAAATGAGTTTAGACCAAATGAAACCCCATTATTTAAATGATTTTGTAATTGGTGAATTTGAAGCTCAAGGCAAACGTGCCAATTGGGAAGTTAATACTAATCCGTTTGAAGGAGGAAGCGATCACATGCCTTTTTTACGAAGTAATATTCCAAGTGTCTTGTTTTGGCATTTTACCGATCAGTTTTATCATACGGATAACGACCGATTGGATAAAGTATCTAAAGAAACGCTTAAAAATGTAGGGACAGCGTCATTGCTATCTGCGTATACTTTGTTGAATTCTGATGCAACAACTGCTAAAACAATAATTACCCATATTGAAACCGCAGCTATTTCCAGATTGCATGAAGAATTAAAACAAGGAAAAATAGCCATTAAGAAAGGTGATAAGCTTGCGGAACAAATTGAAATTATTAAAGCTTGGGAAGATTGGTATGTAAAAGCCATAGCCACAACAAGTGATATGTCGCCAGAAGCAACGTCTTTAAAAGAAGCTATTGAGAAAGCACAAGCTTCGGTTCGGGCAACTTCAGAAGCTGCGCTTTTGGAGATGAGTAATTAGTTTTAAAGCAATATTTTGATTAATGATAAGATAAAAATTGATTTTTCTTTGATATTGTTAACTATGCTATTGGCATTATTGTCCACTTTGTACTTGGATCCCTTTTTATACTTTGCTTGAGCTTTAATTTTCTTTTTTGATTGTTTTTTCAAAGTTTTAATCGTTTTTATTTCATGATTTTGATCCATTTTTTTGCCCATTAAGACTGCTAATACTAGTATTACAACAATTAGGGTAATAAATACTAATAATGTTATATGTTCTTCCATTAGAATTATAATTTTCAACTAAAATAATTCACTGTTTTAGTTCTTGCTGTGACACGGTAAACAAATAAAAGTGAAGATTTTAGTCTGTTAGAAAACAAACATCTGAAAATGCCAAATCTTAAAATAGGACACAAAAAATGAAGCTTATAAAAATCTATATTTTACAGCTGTTTCAAGAAGAAATGTATTTTAAAAACATAAAAACCTCACTATTTCTAGTAAGGTTTTGTCAAATCTCTAAAAGCAAAGCGGTCTAAAATCTAGGTTCTAATCACACGTGTTTCCCAACCTCAAAACCATGTTTTCCTAAAAATTGATTTCCACTTTCTATGGCGTCATGTTCTAAAGTTGTTCCCATGCTGTCATTCCATCTATTTAAATAGCCAAACAAAGAAATAACGCCCAACATTTCTACAATTTCGCCTTCATTCCAATGTTGGTGTAAGCGATTTTGAATGGTGTCATCCACGGCATTCGGCACTTGACTCGCTGCTAAACTAAAATCGAGGGCAGCACGTTCGGCTTCCGAAAAAGCTGGATGTGTTCTATAGTCCCAAATATTATCTAACTGTTCCTGTTCTGCACCATAGCGTTCCGCAGCACGAATGGCATGAGCTTGACAATATCTGCAACCTGTTGCGTTGCTTGAAACCCAGGCAATCATGCGTTTTAAAGCAGATGTTACACGACCTTCATTGGCCATAACCGCTTTGTTGAGGTTTATAAACGCCTTGGAAATTGCCGGTCTGCGTTGCATGGTTAATACAGAGTTTGGGCAAAAACCTAGTGTTTCATTAAAAAATTCGGCTAACTCTTTAGTTTCTAAATCGTGGTCTGCGGATAATGGTGTTACAAGTGGCATAGTCTATTTTTTTATTGGTATTTTTGAATAAACAAGCAATATTGAACTGAAAACAGTTTTAATTTATGCCTTTTTCAGAATTAAGTTATAATCCAACAAGTAACAAAAAAATCAACATACATGGCAAATACAAATAAAGTAATCACACATTGGAAAGGGAATCTACAATTTGAATCGGATAACCCAAATGGGAAAACGGTTTTAATGGACACCAGTCCAGAACATGGTGGTCATAGTTCAGGCTTATCACCAAAAGCCATGATGCTTTCGGCTTTAGCAGGTTGTTCAGGATTGGATGTGGTGTCTGTTTTAGATAAAATGAAAGTACAAGTTTCCGATTTCCGAATGGATACCTATGGCGAACTAACCGATGAGCATCCTAAATATTACCATAGCGTTTCTGTAGAATATCATTTTTATGGTGACAATCTAGATGAAAATAAAATTAAAAAGGCAGTCGATTTATCTGTTGAAAAATACTGTGGGGTTATGGAAATGTTTCGAAAATTCGCTACTGTAAAAACAAGTATTCACTATCATAATAAATAATTTTCACTTTGTCATTTAGAGCAAAATGAAGAATCTTTTTTGATAATGTTTTTTTTAAGATGATAATCTAATCGGCAAAACTATAAAAAACAAAGCCATGCGCTGGACCATTAAACCAAAACCGGAATCTAAAAATGTGGATGCTTTGCAAAAAGCACTCAACGTGGAACCCATTGTTGCTAGCTTACTATTGCAACGTGGTATTGAAACCTATGATGCTGCCAAAACATTTTTCAGGCCAAGTTTAAAAGATCTACACGATCCATTCTTAATGAAAGACATGGATATTGCGGTTTCACGAATTGAAAAAGCACTAGAAACTGGCGAAAACATTATGGTTTATGGCGATTATGATGTGGATGGCACGACATCTGTAGCCTTAATGAGTTCTTATTTAAAAACCCGAACTGAAAATGTAGCAACCTATATTCCTGATAGATATGATGAAGGATATGGTGTGTCTTTTAAAGGTATTGATTTTGCAGAAGATAATGGATTCTCGCTCATTATTGCTTTAGATTGTGGCGTAAAAGCTATTGATAAAGTGGCTTATGCCAACGAAAAAGGCATTGATTTTATTATTTGTGATCACCACAGACCAGGAGCAGAATTACCAAAAGCTATTGCTATTTTAGACCCTAAACGAGACGATTGCTCGTATCCATATAAGGAATTATGTGGGTGTGGTGTTGGGTTTAAACTCATTCAAGCTTTAGCTGCTAAACAGGGGCAAACAACTGCCGATTTAACCGAATATCTCGATTTAGTAGCAACGGCTATTGGCGCTGATATTGTGCCTATTACAGGTGAAAATCGCGCACTGGCTTCACTAGGTTTGGATGTTATTAATAGCAATCCCAGACCAGGCATTCAAGCTATTATTGCTGAAGTAAAAAAGGAGCATTTAACCATTACCGATGTGGTTTTTATTGTTGCGCCGCGAATTAATGCCGCTGGACGTATGAAACACGGTAATTATGCGGTGACTTTATTAACGGAAATCAATCCTGAATTAGCAAAAAGTTATGCGGAGGAAATTGAATTTTTCAATACAGATAGAAAAGAAACCGATAAACAAATCACCCTTGAAGCGCTACAGCAAATAGAAACCAATAATGAGCAGGACGGTTTTACAACCGTTGTATATCACGAAGCCTGGCACAAAGGTGTTATTGGTATTGTAGCGTCTCGATTAATAGAAACCTACTACAGGCCAACTTTGGTGTTTACCAAAAGTGGTGATAGGTTAGCAGCATCAGCACGTTCCGTAAGTGGTTTTGATGTGTACAATGCCTTGGAAGCCTGTGCAGATCATATTGAACAATTTGGAGGTCATAAATACGCAGCTGGATTAACCTTGAAATCCGAAAATTACGAAGCTTTTAAACAAGCTTTTGAAGATGTGGTTTCAGAAACTATTGATAAATCCTTATTAATACCAGAAATTAAGATTGATGCTCAAATTGAATTGCGTGATGTAACGCCGAAATTCTATCGCATTTTAAAACAGTTTGCGCCATTTGGACCAGGCAATATGTCGCCAGTTTTTATGACAGATAACCTGCATGATACCGGGTATGGCAAATGTGTTGGTGAAGATAAAAGTCACCTTCGGATTACAGCTACCAATCCAGAACGCACCAATACATTAGTCTGCATAGGTTTTGGGTTAGGTGATAAGCTGGATATAATTACAGATAAAAAACCTTTTTCTGCCGTATATTCTATTGATGAAAATCATTGGAATAATCAAGTGTCCTTGCAATTGAAATTACGGGATATTAAGTAAAAGTGCATAAACTATTGTATCATGAAAAGTTCATTAACACTTGTTATTGGTTTCATTTTCCAGTTTGCGATATCTCAAAATTTAGTACACAACCCAAGTTTTGAAGACTATAAGCGTTGCCCATCATTGCTTGGAAATTTTAATCATTTGGTTACACATTGGTCTACGCCAAATTGGGGTTCAACAGATTATTTTCATGCTTGTAGTAAAACGGTTGGGTTTATAAATTTTTTTGGAAGTCAAAAGGCTAGAACGGGTAAAGCTTATAGTGGAGTGTATGTTTTAGCACCAGAAAATTACCGGGAGTATATTCAAGGTGAATTGTTAGAAACTTTGACTGCTCAAGAAAAATATAACATGACTTTTTATGTGAGTCTTGCGGAAAACTCCAGTCATGCCATTAAAGATTTAGGGATATTATTTTTAGATAAACCCTTGAAAATGCAATCGGAAGCGGTTATTAATATCAATAAGGTTTTAAGTAACGAAAAGAATAGTCATTTTATAAGTATAAGAAGTCAACAATTTTATACTGAAAAAGATGCGTGGGAAAAAGTAACTTTTGAATACACAGCGAAAGGATTCGAACGGTTTTTTATTATTGGAAATTTTGATAAAAATGCCAAAATAACGAAACATGAAGTTCAAAAATCTAAAAATCCAGATGCAGCGTATTATTATCTAGACGATATCCGTTTGGAAGCTTTTAAACCTGCCGACCCTGTTGATATTAAAGTGAAAACCATAGAGGCTGACCAAACGTTAGAAACCGATAAGGTTTACGCTTTAAGAAAAGTGTTTTTCAATTTTAATCAGCATAAACTTTTAGGGTCATCTGTACAAGAACTCGATCAATTATACAATTATTTAGACAACCATAAGCGTTTACAGATTGAAATTTATGGTCATACGGATAATGTAGGAACACAGGAACGTAATGATGAATTATCCTTACTTCGCGCTAAAGAAGTATCCTTGTATTTAATTTCGAAAGGTTTACGCCCTGAACGTATTAAAGCTCGTGGTTTTGGCAATCGCTTTCCCCAAACTACTAATGCTACCCAGGCTGGGCGCGCCTTAAATAGACGTGTAGAATTTAAGCTTATAAAACCATAATTATTATTTAGATTTATTCTAAATAAACTTATATTTGCATCGTTTAAAACCTGCAAGCATGGAAAATGACATTCATAAAATATATCATAATAGCATTGGAATTGCTTTTCAATGGAAATTCCCCGAACAAAAAAAGAAGCCAAAAAAAGTACAATTAGTATTCCGAGATATGGGATTCTACTTATCTTTAGTTGAAATTAAAGAATTTTATAATTGTATTTACGCAACCAAACAATTGGAAACCGATGTTTGTTGTCGTGAAGACTGTGATAAACGCGGTATTATGATAAAATCTCCTAGTGATAAAGTAAGTTTAGCAGTAAACGAAACCGAATTATTACAATTAGAAGACTTATTAAAAGGCACCTTGTTTCAATTGGAGTTAAACGACTATTTAAATCATTTGTGTAAAAACTAATAGTGTAAAAATTTCGGCTTACTATAAAATTAGTTGCCTATTGTACTAATATAACCTGAACCTACTTGTGGTTGGAATATTATAACAAGCAGTAAAGATTTTCGCGATTTATTTTGTGTTAATAGACCAATTTATATCCTATTATAAAATGTTCTATTCAACTTTAAAATAATATTCTTTGTCAGATTCATTTAAATATCTCCAAGAAACATCTCCACAACTATTGAATCCAATTTGATTCGGGAAATTTTCTATTGGATAGTTTTCTATTATAAATTCATTTCTATTGGAGTTTTGAAGCATTCCATTACGCCAACTAATTACATAGTCACCATTAAATTTGGGTTTTAAACCTATTCTATAACTATAAAATTCCCGATTATTCTCAAGTTCAGGAAAGGCTATTATAGTTCCATTTTCGCAGTAATTTGAAAATGTAAGCTGTCCATTAGTCCTAACTAACTCAAACGAATCAATTGCATCTTGGCAGTTTGAAACATTCGTGGGTTCAATAAATTTATAAATTGAAAAATGGTCTGATTGTGGAATTTCCATAAATATCGAATCGTTAATAGACGCATTAAATAGATTACTAGAAATTTTTCCACTTATCCAAATTGTATCATTAATGGAGTAACTATAATCAGTGGATACATTTGCTTTATAAACATTATAAACCAATTTGTCCGCTTCAAGGTCGTCCTCGCAGGTAGTTGCTACTAGAAAAGGTGCAATTATTATAACCTTCAATAAATTTTTAAACATATTTCCTTTTTTATAGTTAGATGCACAATACGTTTAAAGGTTGCGTTGCTTGTTTTATACTTTGATTTCATTTGAAACTGAATTTTAAAAATATATATCCGTTTTTTGTCAGAATGAGTGCCGTCCAAAACTTTTATGACTTGTAAATTTAGTTTCAACAGCTCGCAACTTAAAATTCCCAATTTATTGGACCATTAAAACTAATTTCGTCTTAAAAGGTTTTATTAGAAAGGCTTCGTGTTGTACTTTTGTGCTTTCTTTTTTTCTCATGGATTGGAATCGGTTTTATAAACGTGTTTTACTTCATTTGAAATGATAATATTTTAATAGAATAAAAATCAATAATTATCTGCAACGTTTTAAATAAACTTGTAGTTTTAAAATAAAAAGGTCCCTGCTTTTGTAGGAAACAAGTATGTCTAAAAAAGATCCATACGCAGCCTTGCGTATCAAAGAATTCAATATTTTTTTAGTACTTCGTTTTGCATTAGTATTTGCATGGTCTATGCAATTTATTATTATTGAATGGCAAGTGTATAGTATTACAAAAGATCCGTTATCGCTTGGTATTATTGGCTTGATGGAAATTATTCCAGCTTTAGCCATGGCTTTATTTGCTGGACATATTGTGGATCAACGTGAAAAACGCAATTTATTGGCTGTTTGCATGGCATTATTTTCGTTAATAAGTTTGGGCTTATTTCTTTTAACTTGGCCAAAAATTGTAGCAGATTGGTCTTCCAATACCATTTTATATTCTATTTATGCGCTCGTTTTTTTTGGTGGATTTTTACGTTCCTTTTTCGGGCCAACTATTTTTTCATTGGTTGCTTTAATTGTAGCCAAGAAAATATATCCAAATGCCGCTACTTGGAGTAGTTCTACATGGCAAATGGCATCGGTTTTAGGACCTGCAACAGCTGGGGTTTTAATAAGTGTTATTGGTGTGCATTGGTCGCTTTGTTTTGTTTTCGGACTTGTTGTTTTTGCATTAATGACACTTACGCAAATAAAAAAGAAACCGATTTTAAACCCAAAAATAGGCGAACCTGTGATGCAAAGTTTAAAAGAAGGTTTGAATTTTGTATTTAAAACTAAAGCTATTTTAGGTGCTTTAACCTTGGATATGGTTGCCGTTTTATTTGGTGGCGCCATTGCCTTATTGCCCATTTTTGCACAAGATATTCTTCATGTCGGGTCCGAAGGATTTGGTGTACTACGAGCGGCTCCCGCCGTTGGTGCTTTTTTAACCATGTTAATTACAGCCTATATTCCCATTAGTAAAAATGCGGGAATGAAGTTATTAGCGGCTGTGTTTGGTTTTGGTATGTGTATAATTGTTTTTGGACTGTCCTCTATATTCTGGATTTCGGTAGTTGCGCTATTTTTTAGTGGTGTAACCGATGGTGTTTCTATGGTAATTAGACAAACCATATTGCAAATTAAAACACCCGACAATATGCGTGGTCGCGTGGCATCCGTAAACTCCATGTTTGTGGGCTCATCCAACGAGCTTGGTGCTTTTGAAAGTGGCGTTACCGCAAAATTAATGGGAACTGTAACAGCCGTTGTTTTTGGCGGAACCATGACCTTAATTACAGCAGTTACCACTGGAATTGTTTCGCCTTCGTTTAGAAAGCTAGATTTAACAGCCGATTTGGAGGAGCATGAGAATGCGGAATAATTAATTTTTAGAATTTCTTTAACTCTAAATTTTCACCATCAAAAACACCATAGGTATAATACTGAATCCAATCGCCTAGATTCACATATTTTGAATTTTCGTTGAGGTCTATTTCTAACGGTAAATGTCTGTGGCCAAAAATAAAATAGTCGCTGTGTTTGGTTTCTAATTTACGTTTGCAATATTGTACCAACCATTCATTGTCTTCGCCTAAAAATTTGGCGTCATCATCACCGGAAATTAGTTTGTTTTTTACACTTAAATATTGGGCAATTCTAACCCCAATATCAGGATGCAACCAGCGAAATAGCCATTTGCCAAAACGACTAGTAAATATTTTTTTCATCCGTTTATAACCGGTATCACCAGGGCCTAATCCATCACCATGACCAATTAAAAACGTTTTATTTTTAAACGTATATTCTTGGGGCTTATGGTAGACAGAAATTCCCAATTCTTCTTCAAAATAGCCATCCATCCATAAATCGTGATTGCCAACAAAAAAATAAATAGGAATACCAGCGTCCGTTATCTCGGCAAGCTTACCCAACGTTCTTGTAAAACCTTTTGGTACCACGGTTTTATATTCAAACCAAAAATCGAATAAATCACCCATCAAGAAAATAGCAGCAGCATCGTGCTTAATTTCCTCTAACCACGCTACAAATTTTTGTTCGCGAGGTCGTGAGGCTTCTGCTGTTGGTGCACCCAAATGATTATCGGATGCGAAGTATATTTTTTTTCCTTTTGGGATGTTCATGAGGTAAATATAATTAATTCCTATTTTTATTCGGATTCGTTATCACTAGCATACCACTCGGCAAAACTGGTATCGGTTTCCTGAAGTTTTAAGGAATGTAATGCAATATGGCTCGGTAAAAAGGATTTTATTTTATTGGCAAAATCAATCACCATCATTTCACTAGTTGGCTGATAATCCACCAAAAGTACATTATGACCACGGTCTTGAAGTTCCTTCGCTAATTCTACATGTGGTGTGTTTTTGTTAAAAACAGTGGCATGATCAAACACATCAACAATTTCTGTTTTCACAATTTTTTTTAAATCTCCAAAATCAATCACCATTCCAAACTTAACATTACCCGAATCTGAAATTGGTTTTCCAATAACGGTTACCGATAATTTATAGCTATGGCCATGTACATTTTTACATTTCCCATCATAGCCATAAAGGGCATGTCCTGTCTCGAATGAGAACTGTTTTGTAATTCGAATATTTCCCATACTATTAATTTTCCATGCAAAGATAATCGTTTTGTAAAAGGAAACGGTTTTTAGAGTACATTTGCCCACTTTTTATTTTGCATATACTTATGAATCAATTATTTGAAGAAATTGCTTTTGTTGAAAATTTACAATATGAGCGCATTATTGATGATATTTTAACAAAGAAGTACAGTTTGGTTGAAAATTTTTTCACCAATCTCGAGGTTTTGGAATTAAGAAAATCATTATTAGAAAAACATGAAGCTGATGTTTTTAAAAAAGCGGCTATTGGCAATAGGGTAAATGAAGTCATTGAAAAATCCATTCGTGGTGATGTGATTTTATGGATAGATGAAAACCGGGCAGATCCGTTAGAAGTCGCTTTCTTCAACAAAATAAATAACCTAATAGATTACTTAAATAAAACGTGTTTCTTGGGAATTTTACATAAGGAGTTTCACTATGCATTATATCGAGAAGGCACATTTTACAAACGGCATTTGGATACGTTTCAGAATGACGACAGACGAAAATTATCCTTTGTATGTTATTTAAATGAAGATGGTTGGCTACCTGAAAACGGTGGCGAATTGGTGTTGTATGTAAATGAAAATGGTGAAGAAACCGAAAAAGTAATTTATCCATTTCCTGGACGTGTGGTTATTTTTGAAAGTCAATTATTAGAACACGAAGTCAAGCCCGTTAAAACCGAACGATTGAGTATTACTGGTTGGCTTAAAACGCGCTAACTATCTGCGTTTATTGCGGTTATAAACATAAATAATTATCAATACAATTGCCAATACTAAAAAAAGCATATTTCCGCCCATACTAATCTATATTTGAGTTGTTTTTATTATATCTATAAAGCGCATAAGCAATTATTATAAGTACTAAAAATGGTAGAAATGAGCCTATAAATACGCCTATTTCATAATCGCTATTAGGTGCGTTTTTTACTTTCTCTTCAATATTTATTTCTTGCAAAATTGAAATAAGTGCCATCATTTTACTAAATAATTAGAAGTCAAAGTTACTGTTTTTCCGAAAGCGGTAAAAATTCTTGTCTAAATTTTATAATTAGTGGCAATCCTCTAGCAATAATCCAAAATGTAAAAGCTATAAAAATGCCATAAAGCTTGTAATCCAAGCTGTCCAATAAAAATAATAGCGGAACAAAAACGAGAAAGGTTGCCATCAATAATACATTGCGAAGAACTTTCATTTTACCAAGCCCTTTAAACATACCATCAAAAATAAAGGCAATAGCGCATAGTGGTTGCATGGCTAAAACAATCCAGAACACATTATAAAATTCGGTTAAAACGGACTCTTCTTTTGTAAAAACAAAACCAATAAACTGATAGAAAATAGCACCAAAGGCAGCCATAACCATCCCTAAAATAACACCATATTTTATTAGTTTATTACTTAAGGTAATTAATTTACCATATTCCTTTCCTCCTAATAATTTTCCTGATAAAATGTTTCCTGCACTGGCATAACCATCAATTATAAAAGCACCTAAAAACCATAAATTTATAGCAATGGTGTATGCGGCAATGTATTCTTTACCATAACTTGTAGAAAATGAACTCGCAAAGTAAAGGGTTACGTTCAAAGCAAGCGTTCTAACAAACAAATTGAGAATCATTATTGCAAACCGATTAATTTCTTTGTTAAACGGAAAACTAAAACGCAATGGAATAGCTGTTTTGGTCAATAAATAATAAGCCGAAATAATAGCCATTAATATTTGAGCAATAACACTTGCATAAGCTGCACCTTTAATATTTAGGGCAGGAACATAACCTTCTATACCATAAACCAAAACGATGTCTAGAACAATATTAACACTGGCGCCAACAATGGCAATAATCATTGGGTAAAAGGTGTTTTGAAGCCCTCTAAAGGTGCCAAAAATGGCAATGGTAAATAAGGTAAATGGAAAACCAAAAACGCGAATTTGGTAATACTCTACACTATAATTCAGAATTAAATCAGAGGCATTGTAGAGTTTAAAAATGCTTTCGGCAAACGGATAGGTTCCTAGAATGATAAAAATACTTAGTGATGTAATTATAAAAATAGCTTGAGCTGGCAGGTTTTTCACCTTATCTAAATTATTTGCACCAACATATTGCGAAACAATAGATGAAATAGCACTACGTGTTTGCCCTAAAACCCAAATTAGCATGGAAATAAAGGTGCCAACAATACCTACGGCTGCTAATGATTCTGTGGCGTTTTCAGAAATATTTCCTACAATAGCCGTATCAGTAATAGACAAAATAGGTTCTGCCACTCCAGCAATTAATGCAGGAATGGCTAATTTATTAATATGTTTTAAACTAATGTTGGTGCTCACAATACAAATTCATAACAGTAAAAGGGATGTTCACTTTGTTTTGGAAAATAAATAGACCCTAATTTTTTATAACCGCGAAGTTCGTAAAACTTTTGGTTTCTAGCGTTCTTTGAAAAGGTATCTAATCTGATAGAGGTAAATTCATTTTTGTTTGCCATATTTTCAGCAAAATTCATCAGTTTTCTAGCCCATCCTTTACCTTGGTAATCCGGGTGTATAGCTACCCTATGAACATATAAGTTATTGGAGTTTGGTGTTAGCCAGTCTATAGTTTCGTATTCGGCATCCATTTTAGTAGAAAGCACTAAACAGCCTATAATTTTTTTAGCTTCCTCTAGAACGTATAATTCGTTTCTAGCCACATCATTTTCAAAGGCACTTCGGTTAGGGTATTTAGAATTCCATTGTTGTATGTTTTTAGAAATCATATCAATAGCACAGGCTTTGGTAATTTCTAAAATTGTATCAATATCTTCATTGGTTCCTTTCCGAATCATAATAAAAGCGTATTTTTGCGTAAATTTTCACCTAAATTAGTTATAATTTTTTCAATATGAAGAATATTTTAGTGCCAGTAGGATCGTCTAAAAATGCGGTTAGTCATTTGCAGTATGCTGTGGATTTTGCCAAAGCATTTGGTGCAAAAATTTATGTGGTTCAAATTTATAATATCTATTCCAAAGCTGGAACCATGATAAAAGTGGATCATATTTTAGAGCGTGAAAGTTATGAATTTTTAAAGTCGCACGTGGCGCAAGTGGACACTAAAGGTGTTGAGATTGTTGTAAAATCATTTAAAGGAAAATTGGTGGATACGCTTGAGTTAGTTTGTCACTCTTTAGATATTGATTTAATTATGATAGAACCACGGACCAACTCTTTACGAGAAGAAGTATATCTTGGAAAAACGTCTGGAAAAATTATTAAACAAACCAATATTCCCGCATTAATTGTCCCTGAAGGCGTCAGTTTTAAACCTATTGTTTATATTTTAGTGGCTTTAAAGTCTGCTATAATTAAAAAGGAATCTGCCTTAAAGCCGTTAATTGCTATTAAAGATCAGTTCCGATCGATTGTAAATTTATTACTCGTACAAACACCATTCTATAATGAAGGTGATTTTGAAATAAATCCAGATTTAGCCAAATTAATAACCAATATTACTAAAACGGAAAATGCCACAACATTTCAAGGCGTATTAGAACATTATAAGGATAATGATCCGGATATGTTATGCGTGGTAAGGCGTAAGCGTGGATTTTTCTCTAAACTATGGGAGAAAAATACTATTTTGAAAAAAGATTTTCAGAGCAACACACTTCCAGTTTTAGTGTTAAGTGGTGTGAAATAAATATTTCTTCAGCAGAAGGATAAAACCTAAATAAAAATAGTTTATTTTCGTTGTTCAATAAACGAATTTCTAGTCTAAAGTTTATTTTGGGGGATTAGCTCAGCTGGCTAGAGCGCTACGCTGGCAGCGTAGAGGTCATCGGTTCGACTCCGATATTCTCCACTTAAAAAGCAATGTGAAAGCATTGCTTTTTTTATGCCTAAATTTCATAATAGTTTTTTGCAATTTCAGAAACAATTTGTAATTCAAAGATTTTTTTGAGGGTTTTGTCGAATATTGGAAGCTTTTTAAAACCTCATAAATGAGTACTGCGTAGATATGGTCCCAACCTAACTTACTATGAAATTTGTTTTATTAATTGCCCTTTTTTGTAGCTATTCTATAAACGCTCAAAGCCAAGAATTTAATCCAGAAACTAATGATGTTCCACTATATCAACTGGCAAGTTATACCAATGTTGGCGATGCGGCCTACAGTATTGAAGATATTCAATTAAACAACGATTTAATTTATAAACCGTTGCAATCAGAAAACCACAGTGTGGGTTTTACGTCTGATAATTTTTGGATTCAGTTTAAACTAACCAACTCGCAAGCAACGGAACATGTTTATTATTTAGAAACAGCTAGACCTATTACAGATGTTGCCAATTTATATCAAATAGCAGCAGCTGGCACTGAACGTTTTAAAAGTGGCGACCAAATAGCATTTAGTGAGCGCCAAGTTAACCACAGAGCAACTGTTTTTAAAATTAAACTGCCACCTAATTCAACCCAACATTTTTATGTGCATTTAAAAAGTGATGGTGAAACCATAAACATACCTTTAAATTTATATAATGAGTCTGAATTTTTACAAAACACCTACCACCAACAATTATTTCTTGGTTTGTTTTACGGTGTTTTATTGCTTGCAGGTATAATTTATTTGTTTTTCTACATCAGTTTAAAAGAACGTTCATTTTTATATTACGGCCTTTATGTGTTTTCAATAGCTCTGCTTCAAGCGGCATTAGACGGATTATTATTTGAATTTGTTTGGCCCAAAAGTGGTTATTTAAATAGTAGGATGGTATTAATTACCGCATTATTATCCAATTTATTCTTGTTGAAGTATTGCGAACATTTTTTAAATATTAAAAGCCATTTTAAAAACATAGTTAAGTACTATCAAGTTATTTATGTCGTGATAATTAGCCTATTTGCATGTATTTTTATTAATGAATTTACTTTAAAAATAACGTATCCTATTAGTAATGTTAATGGCTTAATTAGTTTGCTATTAATCTTGTTTACAGTATTTGTTATGCGTTATAGAAAGATTGCTTTAGATGCTTTTTTCTCAATAGGTATTTTGTTTTTAGTGATTGGTTTACTAGGTTTTGTCATGAACAACTTGAGCATGTTGCCAAATAATTTTTACACTGAAAATAGTGCCAAATTTGGATCGGGTCTTGAGGTGATATTCTTATCCTTATCCATGACGAACCTAATTAGAAAGTTACGTGAAGAAAAAGAAGTTTCTCAAGCTTTAGCTTTAAAAAAATCAGAAGAAATTAGTGAGGTAAAAACCTATTTCATGTCTAATATGAGTCATGAATTACGAACGCCTCTCAATGCTATTTTAGGCGCCACACAAGAACAATTGGAACAGCAAAACGGAGCAGTAGATAGTTCCTGTTTAGAAATTATTAAAAATGCCTCCTATAGCTTACTCAGTAATATAAATGATATTTTAGATTTTGAAAAAATTGAGAAAAACGAATTAATTTTAAAGCATGATGTATTCAAACCGTTAGAGTTACTACAGCAGATTAGCGAAAATTGGAAACTGCAAGCCGAAAATAAAAGTTTACACTATACGTTTCAAATTAAAGGCACAGTACCAAAAAGTGTTCTTGGCGATAGCGATCGGTTTATACAAATTATTAATAATGTTCTTGGAAACGCGGTAAAGTTCACGAAGGCTGGCACCGTTTCTTTTGAAATGCAATGCGTTGCTATTTCCAATACAACAAGTCGGTTTTCTTTTCATTTTTCCGATACTGGTGTAGGCATACCATTAAATTTACGGGAAGATGTTTTTGATAGTTTTAGTCAAATGCGATATGATAACAAACGCCAATTTGGTGGATTGGGATTAGGGTTAACTATTGTAAATCATTTAGTAAAACGTTTTGAAGGCAACATAACTATTGATAGTGAAGAAGGCGTAGGAACAGATGTTTATATTAATATTCCATTAGAAATTAATCGGGAAAAACAGCAAAAACCACTAAATCCCCTAAATAACGATTCAAATGCTGAAAAGCATATTTTAATTGTAGAGGATAATGTAATGAATCAAATGATTATGAAAAAGCTGCTACAAATGAACTCGAAATTTACATTTGAAGTAGCCGAAAATGGCTTAAAAGCTATAAATATGCTAAAAGAAACCTGCTTTGATGTTGTTTTAATGGATTTGCAAATGCCAATTATGGATGGATATGAAGCCACTGAAATAATTAGAAGTGGACAGTTGGGTTTAAAGAACCAAAATATTCCAATTATTGCAGTTACTGCTGATGCAATGCAGGAAACACAACAGAAAGTTATTGATATGGGTATGACCGACTACATGACCAAGCCAGTAAATAAAGCGCTCCTATTTGATAAAATTGGTAATTGTACTGCTTTTTTTGCTAAACCAGCTTAAAAGTTAAGTTGCTGTTTTAAATCTGGAATGTCAACAACATCATTTAAATGGCAATTATCAATTTCAAATAAATCAGCAAAGGTTGTAAATGTTGTATTATTGGTTCGGGTACGAATGGTTCCTTTAGGGAAAAATCGTCTTTTTTCTATGAAACTAACTTTATCAATCCATCCACAAACGGTCAACTCCCGTTTGGTTTTATGATAACTACAAAAAATATAAATTTCTGTTTTAAAATAGTCTTGAAGTTTTAAAAAATTGTTGGTGTAATTTTTCCTAACATCTGTTGTTCTCCCCATTGTTTTTACATCAATAGTTTTGTTGTTCACAATTAAATCAACACCATTATCACACCCACCAGAACCATCTACTAGATCTAAATTAAAAAAAGACATCACCACAGACTGACCAATAATACCCGTTAGTTGTTGTTTTTTGGTACCATTAGCCGTGAAACGCTTTCCGAAATTGTACGTTTTAACAATAGTTTCGCAATGGGCAATCAGGGTGTTTTCAACTTTTACAGTAAACATATCGGTGGTATTTCATCGATTACTTACTGTAAGATACTAAAAATGTGTTGAGTAGCTTTTTGAGAAAATGAAAAATATAGGTTAGAGAATATTAAAATTAGGATTTTTTTGGCGTCTTTATAAAAGAAATACTTGATGAAACAACAGTTTCAAGTGCTGCAGGCAAAGCCAAATTATTCCAAGGGTGTTGACCATTAAAAACGTGATTAGAATTTTCTATTCCAATTAACTGACTATTTATATTCCATTTATGCAATGCTTCTGCCTCCTTAAAGCTTACGGAGGAATCGTCAATACCGTGTATTATTAGCTGCGGAATTTTAATTTTTTTAGTTGCTGCTTCAATATTGAGTTGTTTTTCATGAGTTTTAAAATCTTCATAAAATTGATAATTATGAGGCATTTGCTGTTGGGTTCTACTGTTTAAAACATACTTAACGCCTTCTTCTCTCCATGCTTTTAAATTGCCTATTGTTGCCGTTCTATCGGAAAAATTAGAAACACTGGCCCAAGTAATGAGTTTTTTTATTCTAGTGTCATTGGACGCTTTTAATATTGAAATTCCACCACCACGTGAATGGCCAATGAGCGTCACATTATTGGGATTAATTTCTTTTAATAATTCATTTTTTTCAGACATTAAAAAATTTAGAAGGTCGCCCAAATCATTCAATTCTTTACTGTAATTATTTTCTGCAAAGGCTTCTAAATCCGGAAAATCAATTGGGTTTTCAGCGGTACCGCCATTATGTGAAAAATTGAATTTAACAAAAAACAAATTAGCTTTTGAAAACTGTTCGGCTACCAAATTCCATGGTCCCCAATCTTTAAAACCTTTATAGCCATGACAGAACACAACCAATGGTTTTTGTTCGCCATTTTTATTAAAAAAAGCGTCCCAAACAATTGGTTTCTGATGCTTTCTATGTAAAATTAAATTTTTGTGTATCACGAAATCTTTTTTTCAATAAAATCTACTTTTTGGTTGCAAATTTCTAAAATAAGCTGTTTTAATTGAACTTCATAATCTGCTAATATCTCATTCGAAATAAGCGCTTCCTTATCGCGACTTCCCGATTGTTTTTTTTGAAATTTTAAAAACCCGGCGCTTAAATTCTTAAATGAAATAATTCCCGCTTCTACAGGTTCTGTAAAAGGCTTTTCAGCATGCATTAGGTACGCATAGGTTAAAACCTGGAATGATTTACTGTACTTGTCGTAATCCGTTGTCAAATCGTCCCAATTGGTTATTTGTACTTTAGCAGGATCTACCCGACCCGATTTATAATCTATAATACGTATAATACCATTTCGTTTGTCAACACGATCGACTTTGCCCGTAATTCTAACCGGAAAATCCAGTTCAGGAATTTGTATTTCTGCAGTATTATTAAGTTCAATAGCTATAATTTCAAGAATGTTGCCGTCTTTTAAGTCGACTACTTCTAAATCTAAAAAATTAGAGATGTAGCGCTTGGCAATTTCAAAGACAATTAAATTTTTGCCTTTGGTAATATCACCTTCTTTATATAAATCTTTAAAATGTTTGGTAACGGTTGCATTTATTTTGGGTTTCATTTCTGCAACCTGTTCCCAGGTTATTTGTTGACCTTCAAAAGGTTTGTAAAAATCTTCTAGTGTATTATGGATAACCGTTCCTAATGTGTTGGCAGCAACCGTTTCTTCTACATCATCATGTTCTTTTATTTTCAATACCTTCTGAAAATAGAAATCGATAGGATTCCGAATATAACTAGTTAAAGCAGATGGTGAAAACCCTCTGGCTGCATAGGTTTTAATCTGATTTAGAACATCGTCATTTTTAGCTATTACAATTTCGTTCAAATTCGCATCCATAGCAATATCGGGAACAGCAATAGTATGCTTAATTTTATGAATGTTTTCTAGATCCAATTGGGTTATAAAACGACTTTTCTCACCACCTTTTAACGCATCAATTTCAGTGTTATAAATTATGAATACACGTTTAGCACGTTGTAATAATCGGTAAAAGTGATAGGTATAAACAGCATCTTTTTCTTTGTAGGTTGGGAGTTTGTTTTCCAGTTTTACATCAAAAGGAATAAAGGAATTATTACTTTTTCCCGATGGTAAAATGCCCTCATTAACGGATGATATGATTATGGTTTCAAAATCTAAAACACGGGATTCTAGCATCCCCATAATTTGTAAGCCTTCTAATGGTTCGCCTTTAAAATCTAATGTTTCGGAACCTAATAGCTCTTTGTATACGCTAAATAGACTGGTAATATCTTTTAGATGTTTATACTGATTATCCAGAAGCGTAAGCTCATTAAAAAGCGTATTGAATTTGAACAGATGCTCTAATGCTAATATATTTTCTTTTTTGTGCTGTTCTAAATGTGTTTTTATTTTTAAAATTAACGCTTGGCAACTCGTTAAAGCGATGGATGGGTTGTTATTCCAATTTCCAAATAAAAGCAGGAATAAGCCTTCGTGTTGAGGTGCTAAAGCCGTTAATCGCGTTAAAGATATGTAGATTAAATTATTCGACTCTATTATTTGAACCACCTTTTGCAAGTCGTTTGAAGTACCAGATTGGAGTAGTGGACTTATAAATTGATGTGATAATAATTTAATAACGTCTTTAAAATAAAAATCATTTGTTTCCTTTTTGTGGATAAAGAATAACTGTTCAAAAAGGGTTGCTAATGGAATGGATTTTAAGGGCAATCCCATGGTGATATTCAGTGCATTTATAGATTCTGGTATAGAATTCAATACAGGAAGAAGCAGGGATTCTTCGCCTAATACAACTGCTGTATTATTCAGCGTATTATTTTCTTTATGGAGCTTTTTAAGGATGTTACCAATACATTTGGCTTGCCCTACATTTTTAGGCACACCAATAACCGAAATGTCTTTTGGTTTGGTGTAGTTGTCCGCTATCCAATTCATAGAATTGGTTTCAAAATAAGTCCAGTTTTTTTTATGTTGTCTGATAAATAGACTGGCATCATGATTTTTGTTTTCAAAAAAAGCGTCATCAATATCCCAATAAATATCAGCATGACTATTTTCTAATAGTTCTTGGATGATGGTTTCTTCGGCTTTATTTAGCGCATTGAAACCTAAAAAGACGTGATGTTTTTCAGGGTTTACTTCAATATAATTCTGAATGCTTTCAACAGCTTCCCTATAAATTAATCCTTGATAGCCCTTCTTTTTAGCAACGAGATTTTCGGTAAGTTGGTTGTAGTATATTTTAAGTCTTTTCCAAAATACGAGATAATTTTTTATAAAATCGGTTTGGTTGGTATCTACGGACCAGTGGTTTATTTCTTTTATAGCACTTAAATAGTCGAATATCTTTTCTTGAGGAATAAGATATCTGTCAATTTCATTAAAATCTTGAAGTAGTATTTGTGCCCATTTAGAAAAGGTATCAAAACTATCGGGATTTTTCGTGTTGTGAACTTGAAGGTAAGTTTCGTAAAACTCAAAAAGTAATTCGGTATTGGATATCGCTTTAAGTTGTGAAAGTTCTTCTACAAACTCTTCAATACTTAGTATAGTTGGAGAAAATATAGGTTGTAATAATGACGTGGATAATTCATGTTTTAAAAACACACCAGCACGTTTGCTAGGCAGAATAAGTGTAATATTGGAAATATCAACTTGCTTTTTGTCTAAATCGGCAAGGACGTCATGTATAAAAGTTGTCATATTATAAAAATAAAAAACGCTCCGAATATTCGGAGCGTTTTTCTATTTATTTATGTGAAATAAATTATTTCACTAAATTGATTTCTACACGTCTGTTGTTAGCTCTACCTGCTCTAGTTTTATTAGAGTCAATTGGTTTAGCCTCTCCAAAACCTTTAGAAGATAATCTAAACTGATCAATACCATTATTAGTTAAGTAATCTTTTACAGATAACGCTCTAGCTTCAGATAAGTTCATGTTTAATTTCTCGCTACCAACACTATCCGTATGACCTTCTACTGTAAATTTAGCATTAGGATACTCATTTAAGATAGCAATAATATCTGCAAGTACTTTTTCAGATTGTGTTTTGATAGTAGATTTACCTGTATCAAATAAGATTGTTTTAGCGTAAGCATTTAAAGCTTTTTGTACAGCTTCAGTTACTTCTGGACAACCATTGTTTGCAACAGTACCTACTTTGTCTGGACATAAATCATCTTTATCAGCAACACCGTCACCATCTCTATCTGGCCAAGGACAACCTTTGTTAGCTGCAGGACCTGCTACATTTGGACATTCGTCTAAATGATCAGCAACACCGTCACCATCAGCATCAGGACAACCGTTTAAAGATTTTAAACCAGCAACTGTTGGACAATCATCGTCTTTATCAGCGATACCGTCACCATCAGTGTCAGGACATCCATTAAATTCAGCTGGACCAGCTTCATTTGGACAAGAATCTTTACTATCTTCAATACCGTCACCATCCGTATCAGGACAACCGTTGAAAGCTGCTAAACCAAATACTTCTGGACAAGCGTCATCTTTATCATATATTCCATCACCGTCAGTATCTTTACCTCCAAATTTGAAAGTAACACCAGCAGTATGTTGCATGTGAGAATCTAAATAATCTTCGAAAGCATGCTTGTAAGCAGATTGAACTGTAATACCAACATTTTCGTTAACCCAGAAATTAATTCCTAAAGTTCCGTTTAATGTTCCAGCACCAATTTCGTCAACCCATGTGTAACCACCACCTACTCCTAAGTAAGGGTCTAACCATGATGAGTCTAATAATTGACCAAAACTGTATTTTACAATACCGTCCAGTCCGAAATAAGTTACTTCATCATATCTAGCTCTGTCATCTCCAAATTTATCAATTTTGTTTAAAGAAGCTGTTGCGCCTAATGTGAATCCATTACTTAAGTAACGACCTACCGTTAATGAAGATAATGAAGGTAAAA
Organism: Bizionia hallyeonensis; assembly: GCF_042657385.1. Classification (NCBI taxonomy): domain Bacteria; kingdom Pseudomonadati; phylum Bacteroidota; class Flavobacteriia; order Flavobacteriales; family Flavobacteriaceae; genus Bizionia; species Bizionia hallyeonensis. Next base: position 682,381 of record NZ_JBHSLA010000001.1, read on the forward strand.
TGTTCCAGTGGTCTGTAGCATTAAAATACTCATCAAAATAATCACCAAGAGGTGCATCTTCACCTGTAGGATAGAAATCGACTGCGTTTACTCCAAGGCTTATTGCCCAAGGGTTGTTTTCATCTTGTGCGTACGTGTTACTCATACCTAACATAAGTAACATAGCGAACAATAATCTGCTAAGATTTTTCATATTCAAAAATTTAATTTTTAAGTGTTAATTGTAAACAAAAGTAAGTTGTTAAATATTATTAACAAAGACAAATATAGAAAAATATTGTATAATTCCCCTAAAATCTGCTTGTTTGTCCATATTTTAAATAATTTCTAATTGTTTGCCGACTTTTATAAAAGCAGAAATGGCTTGATCCAAATGCTCTTTTTCATGTGCGGCCGATAGTTGCACTCGAATACGTGCTTTATCCTTTGGTACTACTGGAAAAAAGAAGCCAATAACATAAATACCTTCTTTAAGTAACATATTTGCCATATTTTGCGATAATTTTGCGTCATATAACATAATAGGAACAATAGCCGAGTCGCCGTCCACAATATCAAAACCTGCTTTTTTAATACCTGCTTTAAAGTATTCTGTGTTCCACGCTAGTTTATCACGTAAGGTAGTATCTTTAGATAGCATATCAAACACCTTTATAGACGCACCAACAATAGCTGGTGCTAAAGAATTTGAAAATAAATAAGGTCTAGAACGTTGACGTAATATTTCAATAATTTCTTTTTTAGCTGTAGTATAACCTCCCATAGCTCCACCCATGGCTTTTCCTAAAGTTCCAGTAATGATATCAACACGATCCATAACACCTTTTTCTTCAAGGGTTCCACGTCCTGTTTTTCCTATAAAACCTGTAGCATGACATTCATCAATCATTACCATAGCATCATATTTATCCGCTAAATCGCAAATTTCATCTAGAGGTGCTAACAAACCGTCCATAGAAAAAACACCATCTGTAACTATAATTTTATGGCGCGCACCGTTTTTATTAGCGGCAATTAATTGTTTTTCCAAATCTTCCATATCATTATTTTGGTATCGATATCGGGCGGCCTTACATAAACGAACACCATCAATTATAGACGCGTGATTTAAAGAATCAGAAATGATAGCGTCTTCTTTGTCAAACAAAGGTTCAAAAACACCACCATTAGCATCAAAAGCGGCGGCGTATAATATGGTGTCTTCCGTTCCGTAAAAATCGGCTATTTTTTGTTCTAATTCTTTGTGGATATCTTGTGTTCCACAAATAAAACGCACTGAAGATAAACCAAATCCATGTGTATCCATAACATCTTTTGCTGCTTGAATAACATCTGGGTGTGAGGACAACCCTAAATAATTATTCGCACAAAAGTTTAAAACCGTCTCGCCTGTGCTTAATGTAATTTGCGCTCCTTGTGCAGAGGTAATGACACGCTCGGTTTTATAAAGTCCGTTGTCTTTTATTTCTTCTAACTCGTTCTCTAGGTGTTGTTGAATTTTTCCGTACATAATCTTTAATGTTTTTACAAAGTTAAAATTCTTTTATAGCAATGCCATCATTTATATAGATAAGTATTTTTTTAGTGACTTGAAAGTTCATAACCTTTAAAATAGATTCATAGCTTTCTAATTGCTGAATATGAGTTGGTAGTTCCTTTCCTGCTTTATAATCTATTATTACAGCATCTTTATTATTTTGAATGACCAATCGGTCTGGTCTTAAAATGCGGCCATCATTAGAAATAATATCACGCTCATTATAAACTGTTATGTTTTCATCCTTATAATAAGGTGCCAGTTTTGGATGATTAATAATTTGTAATACCGTTTCCTTTAAGACAGGTTCTTGCGTTTGATTAATAGTGCCATTTTCTAAAAAAGATTGCAAAACATAATCTACATCAGCTTCCGTTTTGATTTCAGCCATAATATCATGGATCAAGTTTCCTTTTTCAATGGCTTTTTCTTGAATGGTATCCCATAAACTTGCCGAACGCGTTATAATCTTAATATTGTGTGCTTCTTTTGGTGTTGAAATAAAACTATTCCGAATAATTGTTGACACCTCTTTAGCCTTCGTTTTAGATTCCTTTATTTGATTACCAAATTGATACAGGATTTGATTGTTTTCCCATGTACCTATTTGTTGCAAATAGTTAATTAAAAAGCCAGCATAACTTTTTTGGTTGACATCTCCTTTGGCATTGATATCCAATTTTGAAATTACGTATAATTGCTCAACAGGTCTGGTAAGGGCTACATATAAAATATTAATATTATCGAGTTCTAATTCGGATTGATGCCTATTAAAAATCTGCTTTCCAGCATCACCATAATTTTCAAAAGCTTTACTGTAATTTAATAGGGTGTGACTAAAACCATTAAAGGTTTCTGGATTAATAGGAAACCACTCTTGAGGTGTAATTTCTCGATATATATCTAAATCCGCAAAAGGGAATATTACCACAGGAAATTCGAGGCCTTTAGATTTATGAACCGTCATGATCTGAATAGCCTGATAACCTTCAGGCGTTACAATACTTAATTTCTCGTTTTTAGAGTCGAAATAATGCAAAAAGCTGCCAATATCGGCTAGTTGTTTTTCAGAAAATTCTAAAACCACATCCATATAATATTGAATAAATGCATCCGAATGTTTTACCAATTTAAATTGGCGAATGATGGTTTCTACCAAATCATAAAATGACAGCTGAATCAATTCATTATAATCAATAAAAAAGTCTAGCGACTCCAATTGCTTGAACAAGGCCGATACATGAAAAGGCATATGGGCTTTTAAAAAGCTATGTTTATCTTCAATGGCACATAAATGGGCAATATGTAGCAGAATTTCAGCTTTGGTTTCTTGATTTTCAGGCTGTAAAAGTAAGCGTAACACGTTGTTGACAAACTGCACATTTTGCGAGCTATTTAATAATAAAGTTTCAGACGACATGATGTTCAAGCCTTGTTCACTTAAATAATTAGCTATGGCAATGCCCTCTTTTTTCTTTCGGACCAAGACGCAAATATCGGCTTCCTGATACCCGTTTTCCAAACAGGATTTAATAGTGTTATATACTTCTTCGGAATAAGCTAAAGCTTTATCATCTACATCATTTAAATCCAAAAACTCTAATTGCACATAACCAGTCTCCTCTTTTCTTGTAAGCTGATTAGCCATTTGATATAAACCACTATGATCTGGATGACTAAATATAGTGTTAGATAAATAGTTAAAGAAACCATTGTTGAAATTGATAATTTCTTGAAAGCTTCTAAAATTTGATTCTAACGGAATTATTTTAGGTTCTAAATGGAAAGGATTTTCTGTTTGGTTATATAAGTTGATAAACTGTTCGGCTTTTCCACCACGCCATCTGTAAATAGCTTGTTTAGCATCGCCTACCAACATCATGCTTCCTGGTTGTGATGCTATGGCATTATCCAATAAGGGCGTTAAATTTTGCCATTGTAATTCAGATGTGTCTTGAAACTCATCAATAAAATAATGCTTGAACTTTTCGCCAATTCGTTCATAAATAAAAGGGGTTGGTTGGTTTTTTATTTCCTGACTAATTAAGCCATTAAACTCGGAAATAAGCATCACATTTTGTTCCTCTTTAATAAGTTGAAGTTCGGTATTTATAGCGCTTAAAACGGATAGTGGTGTTAGGTTTCTATAAATAGCTTTTAACAGTTTGAAATTTAATACGGCCGTTTTGGTGGTAATAAAAAACTCGGCTAATTGCGGTTGGACGCTTTCAATAGTTGCCGCAGTGTCTGCATCAGTTTTGGATTTTGGGTAAATTGCGCTGCCTTCTACTAATTCGGTAGGCCATTTTACGGTATCTACATTTTGATTAAAATCGCCATCTGATACCTTTTTGAAATAATTAGGAATAGACCCGCGTGAGAAATTTTCAAATACCAATCCATTATCGGCTATGAAATCTAGCGCTTGCGCTGCGCTATTCATACTTAATTGTTCTGTTTTTTTAATTTCCTCACGTAGTGTGTTTTTTAAAGCTTTAAAATCGTCTAACGTTTTGTCTTGAAGATTTTCAATAAACGGTCTGTCGTTCTCATTAACTAGCAATTTTGAAATGGCATAAAAATCTCTGGACACGTCCCAACTTTTATCATCATCGGCCTTTTCAATAGCAAAATCGACCAAGGTTTTGGTTAAGCGCTTATCAGTTCCGGCTTTGGAAATTAATCGGTCTACTGCTTCATTTAATAGGGTTTCAACATCTAAAGCGACTTCAAAATTTAAAGGTAATTTTAAATCGTGGGCAAAAGTTCTGATAATCTTGTGTGTAAAACCATCTATCGTGGATATATCAAAAGCCGCGTAATTATGCATAATAGCATCAAGAATCTTATAGCTTTTGGCGGTTAAATCATCTGCAGACAAATTTAAATCGCGACAAAGTTCATCAAACATGGGATTTGATTGTGTGGATATATCTTCTGAAGAAAATTTTTTTAAAGCATCTATTATTCGTGTTTTCATTTCGCCAGCTGCTTTATTGGTAAAGGTAATAGCGAGAATGTTTTTAAAAGCCAGCGTACTAGAAGCTTGTATTAAAATAGTTAAATAGGCTTTAACTAAAGTATAAGTTTTACCACTTCCAGCTGAAGCATTATAAATAAGATACGGATGGTTGGCCGGCATAAGAAATTTGAAATTTTATACAATATAAAAACTATCGATGAGTTGATAGGTATTTATTATTTTTAATTGATAGCGATATTCCGTAAATTTGAGAGAATTAAATTATTAACACTAAAAACAGATATATTATGGCTTTCGAATTACCGAAATTAAAATATGCTTATGATGCGTTAGAGCCGCACATAGATGCACGCACAATGGAAATACATCACTCTAAGCACCATGCTGGTTATACTTCAAAATTAAATGATGCTATAAAAGGTACGGATTTAGAGGGAAAAACAATAGATAATATCCTTATTAATTTGGATATGGATAACAAAGCGGTTAGAAATAATGGCGGTGGATTTTATAACCACTCCTTATTTTGGGACGTAATGAATCCAGAAGGAAAAGGCCGTTTGTCTGGCGACCTAAAAGATGCTATTGAAGCAGCTTACGGAAACATGGAAGAATTTAAAACAAAATTTAGTAATGCAGCAGCAACACAGTTTGGTTCTGGATGGGCTTGGCTATGTGTTCATAAAGGTGGTAAAGTTGAAATTTGCTCGACACCAAATCAAGATAACCCGCTAATGCCAGGTGTTGGTTGTGGTGGAACGCCAATTTTAGGATTGGATGTTTGGGAACATGCATATTACTTAAATTACCAAAACAGACGTCCTGATTATATTGATGCATTTTTTAATGTAATCAATTGGAATGAAGTTGAAAGACGTTATGCTGAGGCAAAATAAGGCGTAAAACGTTTAATTATATGGAAAGCAAATCTGAAAGGGTTTGCTTTTTTTTTGAACATGAAAGTATTGAAAATGAAAAAAGGCGAACAGATGTTCACCTTTTTTGCCCCAAATCTACCATAAACTTAACCTACTTATGTTATGGTGAAACAAATAAACGGCACTTATTTTCCACTAAAAAAAAAACTAGACAAACGACTTATAAACTGGGACAAACGAATATTTAAGCCTTAAAATCTATTTTTTTTAATTATAAAGCTGAAGTTTGTAAGCCTTTGAAAATGAATGGTAAAACCAATTAATATGTTATAATTGAGAAGTAAGAGCAACTTGCTCGCTGATTAAGGGTAGAATTCAATAATAATGAAAATGGTTTCAATTTTAGGTGTTTATTAAAAATAAAAAAAGGCGAACAGAAGTTCACCTTTTTTTGCCCCAAATCTACCATGAACTTAACCTACTTATGTTATGGTGATTCTAAAGTATATTATTTTTAAGCTTAAAAACTATTAATCCGATGAAATGCTAATAAACTCGATAAAAAGCAATATTATACAGGTAATTAGCACATATTCAATGTGTTAATACGCACGATCTTTGTTTCCTTCAAAGAAGTTAATAAAGGCACGATTTACAACACGATTACCTCCTGCTGTTGGATAATTGCCCGTAAAGTACCAATCGCCTAAATTTTTAGGACACGCTTTATGTAAATTTTCTATGGGCTGGAATATGGCAACAACTTCCGCGTTAATGTTTTCATTAGATATTAATTGGGCTATTTTATCCGAAATGTCATCAGCTGAAAATTGCGAATACAAATCTTTTACAAAATTCCGAACATCTTTATCTTCCAATTCAACTTGGGCCTTACATTTGTCGTAAACCTCTTGTATTAAATGGTATTTGTTGTTTTCTTCCAATAATTCTAACATGGCTCTGAAGGCAATTAAATCTTCCAAACGTGCCATATCTATACCATAACAATCGGGATATCTAATTTGTGGTGCAGATGAAACGACTATAATCTTTTTAGGATGTAAGCGATCCATCATTTTTATAATACTTTTCTTTAATGTGGTACCACGAACAATACTATCGTCAATAATTACCAAATTATCGGTTGGTTTAATGACTCCATAGGTTACATCATAAACGTGAGCTACTAAATCGTCGCGACTACTATCTTCCGTAATAAAGGTTCTTAACTTAACATCCTTTATGGCTATTTTTTCAATACGTGGTCGTTCAGATAAAATATTGGTGACAACTTCTGCGCTCAATTTTCCATTACCGTCTAAAATAGCTTGCGTCTTTTTCTTGTTTAAATGTTCCTCAACCGTTTCTATCATACCAAAGAAAGACGTTTCCGCGGTATTAGGAATATAAGAAAACACAGTATTCTTGGTGTCGTTATCAATGGCTTCTAAAACTTTAGGCATTAAAAATTTACCCAAGTTTTTTCGTTCTTGATAAATTTCAGCATCACTACCACGCGAAAAATAAATACGTTCAAAAGAACAGGCTTTACGCTCTAAAGGTTCCAGTATTTTTTTAATAGCAACTTCACCGGATTTTTTGGTAATTATGGCATGTCCAGGTTCTAACTCCTTAACATCATCAAAATCTACATTAAATACAGTCTGGATAACAGGACGTTCAGAAGCTACTACAACTACTTCATCATCCTTATAGTAATAAACCGGTCTTATTCCTGCTGGATCGCGAAGAACAAAGGAATCTCCATGTCCTAATAATCCAGCCATAGCATAACCACCATCCCAATCTTTAGCGGATTTTTTTAGGATTTTAGCAACATTTAAACGCTCTGCAATTAAAGGTGAGCATTCATGCTTGTTATATCCTTCTTTTTTTAATTTTCTGTATATTTTGGAAACAGCATCATCTAAGAAGTGACCTATTTTTTCCATAATAGTAACGGTATCTGCCATCTCTTTAGGATGCTGACCTATACGCACCAAACCATCAAAAAGCTCATTAACATTGGTCATGTTAAAGTTTCCAGCCACAATCAGGTTTCTATGCATCCAGTTGTTTTGGCGTAAAAATGGATGGACACTCTCAACACTATTTTTACCAAATGTTCCGTAACGCACATGTCCTAAAAGTACTTCACCTATATATGGAATGTGTTTTTTTTGAAGTTCCACATTATCAACATATTCCGGGTTTTCGGTAAGCTCCTTATTAATGCGTTCATTTATTTGTGCAAAAATGTCCTGAATAGGTTGTTGTGCAATGGAGCGGACACGACTAATGTAGCGTTCGCCAGGTTGCGTATCTAATTTAATACTAGCAAAACCAGCACCATCTTGTCCTCGGTTGTGCTGTTTTTCCATTAACAAATACATTTTATTAACACCATAAAAGGCGCTACCGTATTTTTCTTTATAGAATTCCAGTGGTTTAAGTAAGCGAATTTGTGCAATACCACATTCATGTTTTAAAGCGTCACTCATTGTTGTGTTGTGTTGTAGTGTGTACTATTATGTAAATTAAAAACGCGCTCAATTTATGAGCGCGTTTGTATTATGTTAATTCAATATCGAATTGTGTTAAACTCTTAAACTGTTGCAAGCGTTGGTGAACTTCGTTACTTTTTAAATTCACCATGCGTTCTGTGCCAAATTTCTCGACACAAAAGGAGGCTAATGTAGACCCATAGATCACGGCATTCTTAATGTTGTCAAACGAAACATCATCAGATTTTGCTAAATAACCTGCAAAACCACCAGCAAATGTATCTCCAGCACCTGTAGGATCAAAAACTTCTTCTAATGGTAAAGCTGGGGCGTAGAATACTTTATCATTATGAAACAATAATGCACCATGTTCACCTTTCTTAATCACCACATATTTTGGTCCCATATCATGAATTTTTCTAGCCGCAACAACTAACGAATATTCGCCAGTAAGTTGTCTTGCTTCTTCATCATTAATGGTAATTACATCTACCTTTTTAATTACGTTTAGCAAATCGTCTAATGCACAATCCATCCAGAAATTCATGGTGTCTAAAATCACCAATTCTGGCTTGTTTTCCATTTGTTCTAAAACGCTTAATTGCACTAAAGGATGTAGGTTTCCAAGCATCACAATTTTGGCATCGCGATAATTGGTTGGAACTACTGGTTGGAAATCTGCTAATACATTCAGCTCTGTTGCCAAGGTGTCACGCGTGTTCATATCATTATGATATTTACCACTCCAGAAAAATGTTTTGCCTTCCTTTACAATTTCAACACCTGAAATATCAACGTTTCTTTCTGATAATAAATTTAGATATTCCTGTGGAAAATCGCCACCAACAACTGAAACAGCTGCTGCATCCACATTAAATTGCGAAGCGGCAAGTCCAATATATGTAGCTGCGCCTCCTAAAATTTTATCAGTTTTTCCAAAAGGTGTTTCAATAGCATCAAAAGCTACGGTTCCTACAATTACTAATTTACTCATAAAAAGGTTTCAAATTTTGATGCAAATATAGGGTTTTTGATAACTAAAAAACGAATTTATTTAAGTTCAAAGTGTTTTAAAAAAGAAGAGATTGTGCGCATTTACTTACGACCAAAATCTGCAGGAATTTCTCCCCAAGCTTTCGTTTCCCATTTTACAATAGTGGTTGTATAAGTATTTTCTTTCAGCCATTTTACGCCACGATCTACCAATTCAAACATTTTTTCGTTTTTAGAATTACGTGGTAATTTGGTATTACAGGTTTTTTTACGCACCCAGCTCATAGCTATTTTAGAATCCGTGTACAAAATGCGGTCGCTATTATGTTGCTTTAAAAATGCTAATCCGTGAACAAGTGCTAAAAATTCGCCAATATTATTAGTCCCTTCCGGAAAAGGACCTTGAATAAATAATTGTTTTTTAGATTTAGTGTCTACACCTCTATATTCCATAATACCTGGATTTCCAGACGATGCAGCATCAACAGATATAGAATTATAATTTGGAAGGCCTATTTTTTTGAGTTGGGTTTCAGATAATTCACTTTTAAATCCTTTCTTCTTGCCAATAAAATCTTTGTAATTACTGTTTAAAGCTTTTTTGGCCGCATCAAAGGTGTCAAAAGATTTATAAACTGCACCTTGGTAATCCTTAACCTGCGCTTTGCAGTCGTTCCAAGTTTCAAAAACACCAGTTTTATGACCTTTCCAAACGGTATAATATTTTTTCTTCTTCTTTTTGGACACGAATTATGCGGTTTAGTTTAAAATAGTATTGGTGTTTTGCTTGGTCATTCAGAGCAATAGCGATGAATCTCTTTTATTCCATATTCTATAGAGATTCTTAAGTCGTACCTCCTTCTGAATGCCATTTATTTGCTTAATAGTTCCTCAATTACTTTCGGAAAATGTTCCATTTCCAATGCATGAATTTTTTCGGCTACACCTTCGGCAGTATCTGTAGGTAAAACAGGACAGGTTGCTTGAAATATGAGTGCGCCTTCATCATAATGTTCGTTTACATAATGAATACTAATACCTGTTTCAATTTCTTTATTAGCAACAATAGCATGATGAACATGCATACCATACATACCTTTACCACCATAATTAGGCAAAAGTGCAGGGTGAATATTAATAACTTTATTTGGGAACGCTGCCAAGATATGCTCGGGAAATTTCCACAGAAAACCCGCTAATACAATTAAATCGGGTTGAAAGGTTTGTAGGATATTCAAAACATCATCGGACTTTGAAAACGCTTGTCTATTGAATGAAAACGCGCTAATATTTAGATTTTTAGCACGCTCCAGTACTTTGGCATGAGGATTGTTGGTCATAACATGCGTAACTTTAACATGCGCGTTGTTTAGAAAAAACTTAATTAAATTTTCAGCATTAGATCCAGATCCGGACGCAAAAATTACAATACGTTTCATATAGCAGCTTGTCAAGTCATGATTAGTTCCGCAAAAAAAAGAATAAATTATAACAATTAGAAGGTAAAAAGGATTTACTTAAAGGAAATTTAGTAAATTACAACCACATTTTTGCAGTAAAGGTGTGGAATAAGAATAAAATTTTTATTTTTGCCAACTAATTAAAACTTAAAATTAAAAGATTATGTCAGACATTGCATCAAGAGTAAAAGCGATTATCGTAGACAAATTAGGTGTTGATGAAAACGAAGTTGTAACTGAAGCTAGCTTCACGAACGATTTAGGAGCAGATTCATTAGACACTGTAGAATTAATCATGGAATTCGAAAAGGAATTCGATATTCAAATCCCAGACGATCAAGCAGAAAACATTGCAACGGTTGGTCAAGCTATCTCTTATATAGAAACAGCAAAATAATTCATTAGAATTTATGGAATTAAAGCGAGTTGTAGTTACTGGTTTAGGAGCACTAACACCTATAGGGAATACCAAAGATGAATTTTGGGAAGCACTAGTAAGTGGAAAGAGTGGTGCTGCACCTATAACGTATTTTGATACTGAAAAGTTCAAGACAAAATTCGCTTGCGAATTAAAAAACTTTAATGCCACCGATTTTCTTGACAGAAAAGAAGCGCGAAAAATGGACCGGTTTACGCAGTATGCTATGGTAGCTTCAGATGAAGCTATTGCAGATTCTAAACTGGACCTAGACGCGGTAAACAAATTAAGAGTCGGTGTTATTTGGGGAGCAGGAATAGGTGGTTTGGAAACCTTCCAGGACGAAGTTTTAAACTTTGCTGCTGGTGATGGCACACCAAGATTTAACCCATTCTTCATTCCGAAAATGATTGCAGATATTGCACCAGGAAACATTTCCATTAAACATGGATTTATGGGCCCTAATTATACAACAGTATCTGCTTGTGCATCTTCGGCCAATGCTATGATTGATGCGCTAAACTATATTCGTTTAGGACATTGTGATGTTATAGTAACCGGTGGAAGTGAAGCTGCAGTAACTATTGCAGGTATGGGTGGTTTTAACGCCATGCATGCCTTGTCAACTAGAAATGAAAGCCCAGAAACAGCCTCAAGACCTTTTGATGCTACCAGAGATGGTTTTGTATTAGGTGAAGGTGCTGGTGCTATTGTACTAGAAGATTACGAACATGCCAAAGCGCGTGGAGCTAAAATTTATGCGGAAGTATTAGGAGGCGGTATGTCTTCAGATGCCTACCACATGACAGCGCCACATCCAGAAGGAATTGGTGTGATTGCAGTAATGAGAAATTGTTTAGAAAACGCAGGCTTAAAACCAGAAGAAGTTGATCATATCAACACGCATGGAACGTCAACACCTCTAGGAGATGTTGCCGAACTGAAAGCAATTTCTGAAGTGTTTGGAGCGCATGCTAAAAATATTAATATCAATTCAACAAAGTCTATGACAGGTCACCTGTTAGGAGCTGCTGGTGCTATTGAGTCTATTGCGTCTATATTAGCAATGGAACACGGTATGGTACCACCAACTATAAATCATGAGGTTGCTGATGAAAATATTGATTCTGAATTAAATTTAACGTTAAACAAAGCACAAAAACGCGATGTTAAAGTTGCCATGAGTAATACGTTTGGTTTTGGTGGCCATAATGCATGCGTATTATTTAAAAAAATTGATTAAACAACGAATGAAAAACATTCGAAACATATTAAATTCCCGTTCAAAATCTGGCGGGAATTTTTTTGTATGTATCCATAATATTCTTGGCTTCAAACCCAAAAATATAGCCTATTACAAAAAAGCATTCACCCATCGCTCCATGAACATTAAGGATGCGGAAGGTCACCCTATTAATTATGAGCGTCTAGAATTTTTAGGCGATGCTATGCTAGGGTCTGTAATTGCATCACATTTATATTCTGAAGTGCCAAGTGGCGATGAAGGCTATTTAACAAAAATGCGTTCTAAAATTGTAAGTCGCGAGCATCTTAATGAGCTTGGAAAAGACTTAAATTTAATTGATTTAGTTGAAAGTAAAATACCTAAAGGTCATTTTGGTGATAATATTTATGGCAATTTATTTGAAGCGTTAGTTGGCGCTATATTTTTAGATCGTGGGTATAAGTATTGCGAAAAGTTTATCTACAAAAAAGTTATTATCCCATATGTAGATATTTCTCAATTGGAAGGTAAAGTAATTAGCTACAAAAGCTTACTGATTGAATGGTGCCAAAAGGAGAAAAAAGTTTTCGATTATAATGTTTATGAAGATACTGGTAATGATGACATTCGCCATTTTGCCGTAAAATTATCTGTTGATAATAAAGTGGTAGCAAAAGCACGAGCTACCTCCAAGAAAAAGGCAGAAGAAAAAGCCTCTAAACGCGCCTTTTTTGTTTTTCAAAATCAGATGTCCAAAGATAACTAGCGTATAAAGTTACGATAACGTTTGTGTAACACATTCCTGTTAAGTTTAATATAAACAACATCCAATTATAGCTATTATACACTATCTTTACAAATAGTTTTGATGATTATGCTAATGCAAAAACTAGACTTAAACGATTTTTTAGATACCATAGATTATGCACTAATTGGTATTCATAGCCCTTTAGAAAGTTACCGGTTAGCCTATTTTCTAAATAAAGAATTACAACTTCTTTTATCAAGACAAAAAGCCGATTTAGACTTCGGAAACAACACACAGTACGAAATTTTTGAATGGGTAGATGCGCATAAATTTGCCACATGGCATTTAGTATCAAATAGCTGCCAAGTAGAAGTAATAACGACGGAAAATGATAATTCTCTTTTTGGTTCTCAAGACCAGCGAACCACAGAAACCTATCATTTAATACCCGAATACAAAACGGTGAATTATTTTTTGAAAATTTCTGATGACGCTATTACAGAAGATCAAGTTCAGGAGCTAACTAAAAAAATTCAATCCATTCCGAATGTTGTTGCCGCTTATAGTGTCAACCCTTCGGAACTAAAATCTAAAAACAACTTAATATTTTATTAATGTTAAAAAGAAAAAAAACAAAAATAGTAGCCACATTAGGACCAGCAACAAGCACGAAAGCCGTTTTAAAGGCTATGCTTGACGAAGGTGTAAATGTGTTTAGAATTAACTTTTCACATGCCGATTATAAAGATGTAGAAGAGCGCATTGGAATGATTCGTGAATTAAACGATGAATTTGGATACAATGCCGCCATTTTAGGTGATTTGCAAGGTCCAAAATTGCGTGTCGGAACCATGAAAGGTGAAGTGATTGTAAATGAAGGAGACGAAATTATTTTTGCAACAGGAAAACGTTTTGAAGGAACCAAAGAACGGGTTTATATGACCTATGATAAGTTTCCTCAAGATGCCAAACCAGGCGAACGGATTCTGTTAGATGACGGGAAACTTATTTTTGAAGTCGTATCAACCGATAAAAAATCGGAAGTCAAAGCGCGCGTTATTCAAGGTGGACCATTACGCTCTAAAAAAGGCGTTAATTTACCAAACACGAATATATCGCAACCGGCTTTAACAGAAAAGGATATTGAAGATGCTATTTTTGCCATTAAAATGGAAGTAGATTGGATGGCTTTATCCTTTGTACGTCATGCAGAAGATTTAATGCAATTAGAAGAATTAATCAGTAAGCACAGTGACCATAAAATTCCAATTATTGCTAAAATTGAAAAGCCAGAAGCGGTAGAAAATATCGATAAAATTGTTGCCTATTGCGATGGTTTAATGGTAGCTCGTGGCGATTTAGGTGTGGAAATTCCAGCGGAAGAAGTGCCTCTTATTCAAAAACAATTGGTATTACGCGCAAAACAAGCTCGTATTCCCGTAATTATTGCAACACAAATGATGGAAACTATGATTTCCAGTTTAACACCAACACGAGCGGAAGTTAATGACGTGGCCAATTCAGTTATGGATGGTGCCGATGCCGTTATGCTTTCAGGTGAAACTTCTGTAGGGCAATATCCGGTTCAGGTAATTAGACAAATGTCTAATATTATCAAAAGTGTGGAAGATTCCAACTTGATAAAAGTACCACAAATGCCACCTCATATTCGAACCAAACGTTTTATAACAAAATCTATTTGCTATCATGCCGCCAATATGGCAAACGAAATTGATGCAAAAGCTATTTCTACATTAACAAATAGTGGTTATACGGCTTTCCAAATTTCGGCATGGCGACCAAAAGCACATATTTTAGTATTCTCGTCTAACCGCAGGATTTTAACCCAACTGAATTTACTTTGGGGTGTAAAAGCATTTTTCTATGATAAATTTGTGAGTACAGATGAAACCATTGAAGATGTTAATACCATAGCTTGTCAAAAAGGCTATTTGGAAGAAGGTGATATGTTGGTGAGTTTAGCAGCTATGCCAATTCAGGATAAAGGCATGGTAAATACGCTTCGAGTGACTGAAATAACAAGTTGTAATTTTTAAGAATCGACCACCATTCTAATATAGAAGGACCTCATTAATCATAAAACTAATGAGGTTTTTTTGAATTCTATTTTATTAAACGCTCCCCCAAGATGCTATTCTAAAAAGCAAACTGCAATTGCACACTAACCGCTTTTTTTTCTTCGGGTTTTTTGGTTTTTTTATCGGTGTTGAGGTTGGATAATGAGATTCCTAAAAGTCGCACCGAATTTTGCATACTTTTTTGATACAATAAATCTTTGGCTGTTTCTAAAATTACGCTGGCATCACTCACAAAATACGGCAATGTTTTACTGCGTGTTTGCATGGTAAAATCGCTATATTTTATTTTTAAAGTGATGGTTTTTCCCGCCACATCACTTTTTATTAATCGTTTGGACACTTCGTCTGCAATATGTTCTAACTTTTCCAACATGAAAATTTCCGAGGATAAATTTTCACTAAAGGTCCGCTCGGCAGCTAATGACTTTCGAATTCTATTTGGTTTAACTTCGCTGGTATGTATCCCGCGAACCACTTGGTAATAAAAACGACCAGATTTACCAAAATGTGTGTCTAGGTATTCACTGGTTTTCGACTTCAAGTCGGTGCCTGTAAAAATACCGAGCTGATACATTTTCTCGGCCGTTACTTTCCCAACACCATAAAATTTCCGAATATCTAAACCTTCTAAAAAGGGTAAAACATCTTCAGGATTTACCGTTTTCTGGCCATTAGGTTTGTTGTAATCACTGGCAATTTTTGCAATAAATTTATTGATGGAAATTCCGGCGGAAGCTGTTAAGCCGACTTCATTAAAAATACGCGTTCGGATTTCTTGGGCTATTAAACTCGCACTGGGATTGCCTTTTTTATTTTCGGTAACGTCTAGATAGGCTTCATCTAAAGACAAAGGTTCTACCAAATCGGTATAATCGTAAAAAATGTTCCGAATCTGTTTAGAAATTTCACGATACCGATCAAAACGGGTTTTAGTAAATATTAAGTCAGGGCACAAACGTCTGGCTTGCATACCGCTCATGGCACTACGAACGCCAAACTTCCGAGCTTCATAACTAGCAGCACTAACTACACCACGATTACCAGAACCACCAACAGCCACTGGCTTCCCTTTTAATTCAGGATTATCCATTTGCTCTACAGACGCATAAAAGGCGTCCATATCCACATGAATAATTTTTCTAATGGGAAATGTGTCTGGCATGATGTAAATTTATAATATCTTTAGCATATAAACAGGTCAATATGGGGAAAACAGCTATCATTTTAGGAGCAACAGGATTAACTGGCGGTTTGCTATTGCAGCAACTTCTGGACGATAACAGATATGATAAAATTAAGTTGTTTTCACGATCATCTTGTGGTATTGGTAATCCCAAAATTGAAGAGCATTTGGTGGATTTATTCGAATTAAAATCCCACCAAGAACAGTTTACAGGCAACGTGGTCTTTTGTTGTATAGGAACCACCAAAGCAAAAACGCCTGACCAGGAAACCTATTTAAAAATTGATTATGGTATTCCTGTTTCCGCCGCTGAAATGGCTAAAGAAAATGGGATTAAAACCTATATTGTGATTTCTGCCTTAGGTGCTGATAAAAACAGTAAGGTGTTTTACAATCGTACGAAAGGTAGAATGGAAGAGGCCGTTTTGGCACAACAAATATCAAATACCTACGTGCTCCAACCATCTCTAATTGGTGGGAGTCGTGATGAAAACCGTTTAGGTGAAAAACTAGCTAAAATTGCTATGACTGTGGTTAATCCATTTTTAATAGGTTCATTGGCTAAATACAAATCCATCCAACCAGAAACCATTGCAAAATGCATGGTGTTTTTAGATAATAACAATTATCCAGATAGTCGGATTTTGTCGGATGATATTAAACACATTGCAAATCAATAACGCATTTTCGCTTCAGCGAAATCTTTAAATATGATTGAAATAGAACGCAAATTTTTAGTCACTTCAGAACAATTTAAAACTGAAGCTATTCGAAAAACACGGATTAAACAAGGGTTTTTAAATACGGATAAGGCACGAACGGTTCGTGTGCGCCTCAAAGGAGAAATTGGTTTTATTACGGTTAAAGGTGTATCTTCCGATGATGGATTATCGCGTTTTGAATGGGAAAAAGAGATTTCAAAACCCGATGCTGAAGCCTTATTAAAATTATGTGAAATAGGCATTATTGATAAAATACGTTATGATATAGAAGTTGGTAAACATGTCTTTGAAGTCGATGAGTTTTTTGGAGAAAATGCAGGTTTGATTGTTGCTGAAGTAGAACTTAAACACCCAACCGAATCATTTGAAAAACCCAATTGGCTTGGCAACGAAGTAACAGGAGAAACTAGATATTACAATTCGCAATTGAGTAAGAACCCTTTTAAAAATTGGAATTCATGAGGGATTTTGTAAGTTTCAATAGAAATATAGCTGCTTTATTAGCAGGTAAAATTGAAAATCTACAGCCTTAATGAAACAATTAAAAATAGGTATTCAAATTATTTTTATTGTTGCTGTAATAATTCATTTTACGGTTAAAGATTACTTCTATGTGTCTGCCATCATCTTTTATGCATTTCCGCTTCCAATTATCATGCTGTTATCTTCTTTTTCAATTATCGTTAATAAGAAATGGCGCAAAATCTCCATGTTATTTCTACTGGTTTTAAGTGTCATTTGGTATTTTAAAAGCTATGTTTCAAATCATGAAAATGCCGCTACTGAAGGTTTAGAAGTCGTTGTTTGGAATGCGGGGCATGATCAAAGTTTTGAAGAGGCTTTTATTGAAAACAAACAAATTCCAGATGTCTTGGTTTTAATAGAATGCAATTTAAAATCGATTCAAGAAACCCGAAATAAATATCCAAATTATTATTTTCACTTATCGGAAGAGGAGATTGGCATTTTCTCGAAAACACCTTTAAAAATCATTAGTGAAGTAACTTCTGAAACCAATTCTACCGTTTTAAAATTTGCCACAAATAACATCATTTTTTATGCAGTTGATTTAACGGCTGAAATATTTAATTCCAGAAAAGAGGAGCTTCAATTTGTATACGCGAATATAGAATATCATAATAATTCGGTTGTTTTAGGCGATTTTAATACACCTCTAGAATCCATTTATTTCGAAGACTTTAGAAACAATTACAATCATGCGTTTTCTGTTAAAGGAAAAGGCTTTAAAGAAACTTGGTTTTGGAATTTACCACTTTTATCACTGGATCATATTTGGGTGTCTCATAATTTGAAAATAAACAAAACCGATAAAATATCTACCTGGAAATCGGATCACAGTATGTTGCGAACGTATGTAAGTCGACCAACTATTCGGAAATAGTCATCCAGCGTTTGGCTTCATTACCAAAGGTATCTACAACCGTTAGCAAATGTTTTCCTTTTTTAGGAAGAATCCCAAATTCATGAATATTTTGCGTACTCCCTAAAAACTGCTCATTTAAATACCAAAATACGGTGGTTTCAGGTTTGGAATGTGCTATTTTTAAAATGAGCTCATTGGTTTTTCCGCTAAAATCCTTCGGAAGAAAAATGGTGTTGTTATCATTGGGGTAAATGAATTGCATTGAAACGGCATTTTCCCCTAAACAATCTGCTCTAAAAGGTGGTAAGGGTTTGTAAAAGGGATTTTTGGTTTTATAATAATAAGCCATTAATGGTGGTAATACAAACCACGATTTATGCGAAATATCGGCAATCGACTCACAGGAGGAATTCACTTGAAACTGCTCTAAATTATCTAAATGAACCAATACATGATACGGACAAGGCTTGGTTTTTAATCCAGAAACTTGAATAAATTTTTGTTCTACCGCATCACAATTTGGCGATGCACGATGACCACTTTGTTGGCAAATACTTACTTCCTGCATTTCATCAAACGGTTTTGAAAACCAATCGCTATTCGGTAATAGGTTAAACACATCAAATAAAATGGGTGCAGCAGTTTGTACACCTACCAAACCAGGTCTACCTTCACCATCCGCATTACCAATCCAAACACCAACCACATAATTTTTAGTTGTTCCAATAGCCCAAGCATCACGGAAACCAAAACTAGTACCTGTTTTCCAAGCTATTTGTTTGGAACCATCATAAAACTCCCAATTATCATCGCCTTCTGGTCTGTTTACCTCCTTTAAACTTTCGTAGGTTAAATAGATGGAAGCGGCATCAAAAAGCGTTTTATCAGCAGTTTTTTTTCCGAAATCAACTGTTTCGGAGTTGATAAATGTCGGTTCAGAAAATTCGTTACTAAAATATTCACTAGATGTTTCCGAAAAATGATTTAGGGTTGAAGACAGCGCAGCATAACTTTTACATAAATCCCACAAATTACTTTCAGCACCTCCTAAAATAAGCGATAATCCATAATAATTGGCAGATTCTGAAAGATCTTTAAGTTCTAGTTTTTTTAAGTATTGATAGAATCTATCTAACCCAAATTCCTGCAACATTCTAACCGATGGCACATTTAAAGAGCGTGATAAGGCTTGACTAGCCGGAACAGCTCCATCATAGGTTTTGTTGTAATTTTCTGGATTATAGCTTCCATACTGTGTTGGTATGTCCGCAACTAATGTGTTTGGTAATAAATCGCCAGCATCCAACATAGCAGCATATAAAAAAGGTTTTAAAATACTACCCGTGCTTCGGGGTTTATCAATAATGTCCACATCTTTTTGGTGTAATTTTTCTGTTGGTGTATTTCCAACATAAGCTAAAACTTTTCTGGTTTTAACATCTAAAACTAAAACAGCCCCATTGTGAATCCCGTTTTGCTTTAGTTGATTATAATGTGTTTTTACCAGTTGATTTACGCGCTCTTGTAAATGATTATCAATCGTTGTTTGTACCCGTTTTCCCGAATGTGTTGTCGCTACTTTTTGTAATAAATGTGGAGCCGTTTGTGGCAATGCATACGGTTTTTGCGGTAAACCTTCGGCAATAGATAATTGATAGGTTAAAGAATCAATAATAGCGTTGTCTCGTAATTTTTTGAGCAAACGATTGCGCTTATTACGTAATTGTTCTTGATTCTTTCCAGGATAAATTAAACTTGGCGCATTGGGTAAAACAGCCAAGGTTGCATGTTCTGACCACGATAATTGATTGGCATCGCGATTAAAATACCGCCAAGATGCGGCATCCAGTCCAACCACGTTTCCACCAAATGGTGCATTGCTGGCATAATAGGCTAAAATTTGATCTTTGCTTTCGCGAAATTCCAAACGGGTTGCTAATATAATTTCAATAACTTTTTCAAAGTAGGTTCTATTTTGCCCTTTTCGGGATAAACGGATTACTTGTTGTGTGAGCGTACTTCCACCACGTTTAATGCCATCAGATTTTAAATTATCTCTAAAGGCTTTAAAAATAGAAATTGGATTAAAACCAGGATGTTTGTAGAAATAGGCATCTTCAAAAGCAATAATACAGGTTTTAAATTTTTCTGGAATAGAATCGTTTTGTGGAAATCGCCATTGACCATCACGTGCAATTTGTGCACCTAAAAGGCGATTGTTTTGGCTGGTAATTACAGTCGCTGTTGGATCTGTAAATAATTGATTGGGTAAACAGAAATAATAGGCAATGAGTAATAGGAATACTATTGCCGATTTTATTTTATTTGCTTTTATGTAAGATATAACCTTCTTCATTTAGACTCCTACTTTCGTAGGAATTCGTATTCCCGTTCCACTTTACAAATCCGAACATGATACCAATTGTACCAGTGTTCACGACCTTTCTGTTGCGCAATTATATGTTCACTTTCCTGTTTCCAATTTTTAATGGCATCTAAATTTTCCCAATAACTAACGGTTATGCCCAAACCGTCTCTGGCAGATTCTAGGCCAATAAATCCTGGTTGTTGTTTGGCAAGTGTCTCCATTTTTTCTGCCATTTCAGAATAACCTTCAATACGGTCTGTTTGTGTTGAGGTGAAAATAACAGCGTAATAGGGTTTAAAGTCTTTACTCATAATTGTAGTTTCTTTTTATCCCAAGTTAACACTTGAACACCTTTAGAATAGTGAACTTTATCAGGCTTATTATTTACTAATTGATTAAATTTTGGATACGCTATTTCTAATTTTTTGATAGTAATAGCTTGCATTGGCCATTCTTGATGATGTACATCGTATTCAATTATTTTATTTTTATGTTCTTGATGAACAGCATAACGTTCGGCTAACCAGATATCAGTTTCATCTTTAATAATAGGGTCACTTCCTATTCTGTATTCCATATAAAATGAATCGTTATTTTTTTTGTTGTTAGATTCATAGCTATAGCCTGTTCGTTTCATTTTAGAAAACTGATAAGGGAATTTGGATATGGTTTTTAAAAGCTTGCACGAGGACCGTTTGCTCCCTTCCATATTTAAAAAATAAACACTTGGTTTTTCGTTACAAATGGTATAAACCCTAATATTTATCTCGTGAAAATCGGAAATGTGAGGTAGTTTTGGCAGACTTCTAATGCCTATATGATTCATGTTGAAAGCGACTAAACTAATCCATGTTTCGCCATTTATAGTATCTAATTGAATGCCTTTAGGTAGAAAGGGTTTTATGGATTTCAAAGATACTTTCCAATGTAAAAAAATAGCATCGTTCCATTCTTGATATAATTTCCAAGAACGGGAAGGAACTTCAAAAGTTCGATGTTTAGTATGCTTTAATATGGTTTTAGCTTGCATTATTTTTCAACAGTAATCCATTGTCCTTTATTTCGCACTAAATAATCATTATCATACATGGCTTCAGCTTGAATGCCAGGTAAATAATAGGTTCCTAAAAAGGAGGCATTCAGCATAATATGAAAAGTTTTACTGCCTTGCTTTCCTTTTTGTGGCAAATCGAAATAGTAATTTACCTCATTATCACGAATATCGGTATAACGTGCTTGACTCGTAGTTGCCGCACCAAAATCGGTAAAACGGGTATTAATGATTTCCCAACCAGATGGGAATAATTGGGTGAGCGCCACATCGTTTATATTTTCATTTTTAAGATTGCTAACTGTAATGCTTGCCACAAAATCCTGACCTTGTTTTAAATTGGAAATATTAATTTTAGAGCCAGTTAAATCTTTATAGTTGACGGAAACATTCAATCCACGTTGTTCTGTGAGCTCTTGACCAAGTGGAAGTTTCCCAGAATTAAGCACACGTACATACACCAAATTGGCTTTTTTATTTGTGAATGTTAATTCATTTGAGCCATCATTTATCGGTAAATCACGTTGCGCAATAGCCGATTTCGATCGGATAGTTTCAGATTTCCCGTTGATAGTGTACGTAAGATTTAAATCTTTGCCACCATTGGCTTCCACCATTTTTGCCATAGCCAACAAGCTATAAGCTGTTGTTTGGGTACTCATCCAGCGGTTGCTCGATAAATCATTCGCTACATATTCTGCTAACTCACGTTGTTGTGGGTTTTTAGTCAGCACCATAGTTTCCAAAGCCATGGCACGATTTCTATCTACCGATCCGTAGGTGTAGTAATTATATTTTGGTGGTTGGAAATTAATATTAGCTGTTTTTGAAATAGCTTGACTTGCCTCATTTTGTCCAGCCAACGCATAAGCTGCTGCCAAACGCCATTTAGCTTCGTTGGATATTTCAGAAAACTCACGTAACCGGTTCATTGCCGCTAAATCTGCTTGTCCAGCTAAAGCCAATGTGTAAAGTCGGTAGGCTTGTGCTAAATCTGAATTATAGGTTCTGTAACTTGGTCGCCAATCACGAGCCGCTTGTTTTTGATAGGATATCCAATTGTTCTTAAATGTTAATGGTAACACATAGCCTTTCTTTTCTGCTTCTAGCATAAAGTGTCCAGCATAACTGGTGGACCAATCGTTAGCGGTGTTTTCGCCCATCCAATAACTCATACCGCCATTAGGCATTTGAAATTGCGCCAAACGCTTGATGCCACTTTCAATGTTTTTCTGAATGTCTTGTTTTTTGTTTAGTGTTAAATCGAAAATATTATTTAAATATAATTGTGGAAAAACACCTGATGTGGTTTGTTCTAAACAGCCATGTGGATATCTTATTAAGAATTGTAAACGTCTTGTGAAATCCATGGGCGGTAAGGTTGAAAATTCTACTGTAGCCGAATTGGTTCCTATTTCACCAAAGGTTGTAAAGGTTAGTGTTTCTGAAGCATTTGTAGCAACCGATTTGTCAAGAGGTTTGGATGAAATCGGATTCGGGTTCATCACATCAATCTCAACTTTATAGGTCGATTTTTCGCCATTATCTTTGGCAATAACTTCAATAGTATTAAAGCCTTTTGCTTGACTGACATCCAATTCAAAATAGCGCATTTTTTCGTCTGGCTTATCGAAGGTGATATTTTGTGTTTTTTCACCAACTACAGAAATCCCATTGCTTAATTTCAAGCTGATTTCTACATTTTTCACTTTGTTTTCCATAGCAAAAACGGTCACAGGAAGGGTTACTTTTTCACCTGGACTTAATTTTCTTGGTAAAGAAGCTAAAACCATAAGCGCTTTTTTAACCTGAACCGATTTATCTACACTACCATAGGCTTCGTTGTTTGCATTTCCAGCGACAACCATAGTCCGAACAGCTCCAATATAATTTGGCAATTTTAAGGTATGCGATTTGTTTTCGCCTTCCTTCAATCTAAAAGGACCTAAATACGTTACAACCGGTTTAAAGCGATTGGCTTTTTTGTTTTTACCTGCTGCAGCATTTCCATCACCACCAATTGCGAAAACCTGATCGATACTTCCAGAATAGGCGCCAATTATAGCATCAAAAATATCCCAGGTTTTAACGCCTAAAGCTTCACGTGCATAAAATTCGTCCCACGCATTTGGTGTTTTAAATCGCGTTAAATCAAGCAAGCCTTCCTCTACCATGGCAATGGTGTAGGTCATGGCTTTGTTATTTTTTTCGGAAACCGTTACCTTAAATTCCTGCTCTGGTTGTAACACGTCCGGCATTTTAAGTTGAGGCTCCAATTTGGTGTTTGGATCTTCAACCATTAATGGAATAACACCAAATAAACGAATTGGTAAATCGTTTGCCGTTATAGCATGCGGCTGCAAAAGTGAAATATTAATAAATACGTTTGGTGCCATTTCGGGCGTAATTGGAATGGTTACTTTGGTTTCGCCTGGAAGCGTTTTTGCCCATTTGGTTTCTAAGACTTCCGTACCGTTTTCTACACTTACCAACGCACGACCTTCACTACCAGAATTAAATGTAATGGTAGCCATTTCGCCAACATTATAGGTTTCTTTATCTGCGGAAAATACTAACATTTTTGCGGCTTCTTTATCGCTAGTCGGTGCTTTTTGCCACCAGTTTTTATAAAAGTAAGCTGTACGTCCAGTAGCATGACCACTTACGGGATCGATAACTCGAATAAGGTAACGTCCACCTTCTTCGTCTGGAATTTTTATATTGAAACTTCCTTTGCCTTGGGCATTGGTGTTTACTTTACTATCTAAATACGGTCTGTGATAATTACTGGATACGTAACTGGACAGATTATCTTCAGAGGCATTCCACCACCAACGCCATTCAATTTTATATATTTTTACTTCTAGATTATTGCGTTGCATGGGCTTTCCATCTTTATCTACAACCACCACATCAAAGGTTTGATTTTCATCTGTAAAAAAGGAACCATAAGCTTTTGGTTCTGGCGATTGTAAACCGACAAAGGATTCATAAGGTGCAAACGGCATGGTGAATGCATCCATGGAAAAATCGCCGCCATTTTCAAAAGCACGCACTAAAAACTGGACGTTTAACATGCCAGGCGCATTTTTGCCAACTTCTAATTGGTTATTAATTTTCGCGATTCCTTCAGCATTCACATTCCCTTCAAAAACGGTTAATTCTTCGGTTTCAAATTCGCGTGTTGGATCGGAAAATATGTAGTTTTTGTAATTTTTGAATCCGGAGTTGGAACTGCTAATTTTCGCTTTAATTTCAGCTTTCAGATTTTTTCCAACTGCGCCATGCAGCCATTTTACATCTAGCGTTCCTGCTAGTGGCTGATTGTTGCTTAAAATCTCGTTTTCAAAATCGACTTTAATTTTAAGACGATTTGGTTTAACAGTTTCAATCTTTAATGTTTTATAAAATGTAGCACCACCAACGGAAACTTTGGCGCTATAATTTCCGGTTTTATCCTCTGTGTTTGTAGGAACTGTAAATCTGTAAAAATTATTAAGGTTGTCGGTTGTGATATTTTTGTATGTCAGTTTTCCATTTGGATCTGTGATTTCTAATTTCACAGGATGTGCTTTTGGTAATTTATTTGCTTTATCATTCAACATAAAGGTTAAATGAAGTGTGTCTCCAGGACGCCAAACTCCACGCTCTCCATACAAATAGCCTTTAAGTCCACGTTGCATTTTATGACCAGAAACATCAAATTTACTTAAGGAAAGTGAGTTGCCATCCGCGAGTTTTAAATACGAGGTATTGTCGCCTTTTTTTACAAAGGCAAAAGCTGCATGCTTGTCCGCATCAATGGTTAATAAGCCTTCTGAATCCGTGAAAAGTGTTACCATTTCCTGTTGCTGAAAATTATAAAGCGTTACGGATGCATTGGCTTCAGGATTGGTTGTTAAAATATTAGTTACAGCAAAATAATAGGAATTATTCTCGCCACGTTTGGAAATCACACCCAAATTGGAGGCGAGTAAATTTTGAGATACAATGCGGTTTTCATTATAATAAGCTACATGACATGGATTTTCGCGCTCACGCCAGTTATAAGGGTAGTTTTTGTAGTTGTAAATTAAATTATCCCAATAGGCTTCTTCACGTAGATCGTCATCTTCGGTGTAGGATTCTTCGTTGTAATCATGGCCATAATAATCATCTTCATAGTAGTAATCGTCATAATCATCTTGACTAACTGATGCTGTTTCGTTAGCACTACAATCGTATAACGAATAATCTTTATTGAAGCTCAATTCTACCCGGTAAATGGCTCCAGGATCGGCCGTAAAGAATTTGGATAAATCAATGCTATAAGCACGCCATTTTCCAGTGTTTTCAGCTTCCGATTGCAGTTCTATAGTTTGTTTCGCAATCCTGCGACCTACTTGCCGGATATTATAAGAGTTATTACTATCTAAATTATTTTCCTGTAAAAACTGTAATATATTATCTTGATATATCTTAATAATACGGACATCGACCGCTTTTAGGTTTACCGCTTCAAAATTAAATTTAAGCTGCTTGGAATTTGGTAGAATACTTCCATTACTAATTAAACGAACCTGTGGTTTTAAGTTTTCAAAAGTAATTTTTTCTGAAAACGGTTTCTTCAATTTAAAACCATCTGTATTGGATATCCCTTGAAAAATATCTACTTGAATATCACCAACTAATTTGCTTTCTGGGTAGACTTTTAAAATATTTCCTTCAACAATAAATTTAGGGTTTTTGCTTTTTTCAATGGTTACTAAACCATCAAAATTTTGCTGTTTTTTAAGCGGATCCGACAAGTTAATGGATACGTATTGTTCGGGTAACTGAATCACTTCCACATCCACAATGGTGAAATTATTGATGCCAGGAATTGTCAAAGTATTTTCACCTGTATTGTCAGCATTAATGGCTTCACCTTGCCATTTAACTAAAATTTCAGAATCCTCTATTTTTCTATGAATACTGTCAATTTTGAATTCAAAAACGCGTGATGTTTGGTTGTATTCATTAAAAACTACCTGTAAGTTTTTGCCATTTTGTGAAGCTTCTACTAATTGTTTAGCTTGCTTTAAGGAGATGACATCGGAAGCACGCAAAACTGCTTCAACATACTGCCATTCCTTGCTGTAAGATTGCAAATTAGTGGTATTAATCGTAAAATTTGGCGTGATGGTTTTAAACTGAAAGGTGTAATTGCCAAAGTAATTGCCAAAGTAATTGGGAATGTCTGGATAGATTTTTTTGAGTTTAACGGTAACGGTATATTCTGTAGAAGGATCTAGGGGTTCATCTGGTGTAAATAAAAGAGATTGCTGATTAACCACCATCAATTTACCGGTAACATGTGGTGAAACCTTTACAATATCATCCAGTATTTCCTGTCCCATTTCCCATTTTTCAACCGGTTTGGTTAGGTTAATTTGAATTGGGTCTGCAATAGAGTTTAAACCCGATGTGGTATAGCTTATGTATTCGCGAAATTTAAAAAGATTATCTGTTTCGGTATCTTCCTTTTTACAAGACGCCAAAACAGATAGGATGACAATGAGGGTTACGATTTTTTTAAATAACATATACGATTAATTTTTATTGAATAAATATGACTGATGTTCTTTCTAACGTTTTTAGACTAGGAAATTTTGAGTGTTAGGGTAGTTTAGGCTGCAATTAATTTTCATTGTCTTTGTAAATACCGATGGTTAATTCTCCTTGGTCATTCATAGAAGCGCGATACATGCCAGCTGTGTTAAATTCCATTACCAAATTTCCATATTTGTCTACCGCAATAATCCCGCCATCTCCACCAAGTTCTGGAACTTTTTTCTGGATAACCTCGCGTGCAGCCTCTTGAAGCGTAAGACCTTTATAATCCATTAAAGCTGAAATATCATGAGCTACCATAGCACGAATAAAAAATTCGCCCCAACCTGTACTAGAAACGGCACAAGTATTATTATTGGCATAGGTTCCTGCCCCAATAATTGGTGCATCTCCTATACGTCCCCAACGTTTGTTAGTCATACCACCTGTTGAGGTTCCCGCTGCTAAATTGCCATTTTTATCTAAAGCCACACAACCCACAGTTCCAAATTTTGAATCTTTAATGGTGGCATCATAAAAAGCAGACTTATTATCTATTTCTTTTTTGCTAACTCTGTTTGCAGGTGCTTTTTCTTCGCGTTCTTTCAAACGTTTTAAACCATTAAATCTGTTCTCCGTAAAAAAGTAAGTAGAGTCTACAATTGTTAACCCTTGTTCTTGGGCAAATGTTTCGGCACCTAAACCAGATAGCATTACGTGTGGTGATTTTTCCATAACAGCACGTGCTAAATTTATGGGGTTTTTCACTGTTTTAGTTCCAGCTGAGGCTCCAGCATTTAAGGTTTTTCCATCCATAATAGATGCGTCCAATTCATTGGTTTCGGCATGGGTGAACACAGCGCCTTTTCCTGCGTTGAATAGCGGCGAATCTTCTAAAATATTAATCGTTTTTTCAACAGCATCCAAACTACTTCCTCCGTTACTTAATATTTTGTGGCCTACGCGAATGGCTTCTTCTAGTTTAGCTTCGTAAGCAGCTTCATCTTCGGCCGTCATATTTTTTTTCAAAATTGTTCCAGCACCGCCATGAATAACTATAGCAAATTTGTTTACCTGTAGTTTGGTGCTATCAATAACTTCTGGATTATTCAGATTGGAAATGGCTTCAAGCTCCTCTTTACTTTTACAGTTGAAAAATAAAATTAAAAGAATTAAAACATATAAGGGGTTTTTCATAGGTAATGACTTTTAAATGAGAACTGAAAGTTAACAATTTTTAAAACGTTTCACTTTAGTAAGGCGACATTTATTAGTATATTTGCGAATAGTAAGAATAATAATTAAAAAAAATAGATTTATGCAAGAAGTTGCAACAGATTTCGGAATTGAAAAAGCCCTAAAAGCATTAGGTGTTAAAGATATAAATGAAGGAACATCAACAGGTTCCAATAATTTTTCAAGTGGTGATGTTATTGAGAGTATTTCGCCAGTTAATGGAAAATTAATTGCCAAAGTTAAGACAACCACTAAAGCAGATTATGAAAAAGTGATGGATGCTGCAACAGCTGCTTTCCCAATTTGGAGAGCTATGCCAGCACCTCAACGTGGTGAAATAGTGCGTCAGTTTGGAAATAAATTACGTGAGTTAAAAGAGCCTTTAGGACGATTAGTATCTTTTGAAATGGGGAAATCACTTCAAGAAGGTTACGGAGAAGTTCAAGAAATGATTGATATCTGCGATTTTGCCGTAGGATTATCTAGACAATTAAACGGACAGACAATGCCATCAGAACGCCCGGGTCATGTTATGCGCGAGCAATGGCATTCATTAGGTGTGGTTGGTATTATTTCAGCATTTAACTTCCCGGTGGCAGTTTGGGCTTGGAATACAGCTTTAGCTTGGGTTTGTGGTGATGTTTGTGTTTGGAAAGCTTCCGAAAAAACACCATTATGTTCTATAGCATGTCAAAATATTATTGCCGGTGTTTTAAAAGATAATAATTTACCAGAAGGTATTTCTTGTATTATAAATGGTGATTATAAGGTTGGTGAAATGATGACTACTGACACACGTATTCCATTAATTTCAGCTACAGGGTCTACACGAATGGGTAGAATTGTTGGTGTTACCGTTGCAGAACGTTTTGGAAAATCCTTATTAGAATTAGGTGGAAATAATGCCATTATTATTACACCAACGGCAGATTTAAAAGTAGTAGTTCCAGGTGCGGTATTTGGCGCCGTAGGAACAGCTGGACAGCGTTGTACGTCTACACGTCGTTTAATTATTCATGAATCGGTTTATGATAAAGTAAGAGATGCTATTGTTGGTGCTTACAAACAATTAACTATTGGAAATCCGTTGGATGAAAAAAATCATATTGGACCATTAATTGATAAAGATGCTGTAAACGCATACTTGTCAGCTATTGAAAGAGCCAAAGCAGAAGGCGGAACCGTTTTGGTTGAAGGTGGTGTTGTTGAAGGTGAAGGTTACGAAAGTGGCTGTTACGTAAAACCAGCTATTATTGAAGCTGAAAACCATTATGAAATTGTACAGCACGAAACATTTGCTCCTGTTCTTTATTTAATGAAATATTCAGGAGACGTAGAAAATGCTATTGACAAACAAAATGGTGTGGCACAAGGATTATCTTCAGCTATTATGACCAATGAAATGAAAGAAGCCGAGAAATTCTTATCATTCGCAGGTTCAGATTGTGGTATTGCCAATGTAAACATTGGAACATCAGGTGCTGAAATTGGTGGTGCTTTTGGAGGAGAAAAGGAAACAGGTGGTGGACGTGAGTCTGGATCTGATGCTTGGAAGGTTTACATGCGACGTCAGACAAATACGGTAAATTATTCTGATGAGTTACCATTAGCTCAAGGAATTAAGTTCGATTTATAAGCGACTGACAACATAGAAATTAAAAAACCGTTTTATTTCAGTTTAGAAATATAGCGGTTTTTTTATGTCGTTTAAATTCATAAGAAAATGATTATAATCGAGGAAGGTTCTATATCTGTATTGAGGGTGCCTAAAAAAACAATAAGCCAAACCAAAAGTAAAATAACTTTTAATGAGGCTTTTGTATGTTAGTTGATTAATAGCAAGACAAATGTAGATAAAATAGGATATGTACATTTCAAGAAATACATAACTGGTGGAAAATAATTTATTTTTGGTATGTATTTATGTGTAATTAACATTAATCATATTGTACTTTTCTTAAAATGCGCATTGTTTGTTTATAGAGTATGTATATTTCAGGATAATTTTTCAATAGTAATTTCGCGTCAATAAGTTTATTAATGGCTTCTTCAAAGCCATTTAAGTAGCAAATTAAATATGTGGCTGGTACATTTTTTAAATCAATGAGCTCACGTTCCGATAATATGTGATTACTGGTTACTTTTTCTAGAAGTGCATTATTAGCGTTATAAATATGGTGCAATACTTTTTTATCGTATTGTGGAGGTTCAAAAACAAGTGTACTATTAATATTGTATTTTCCATGCTCGGAAAAGTGAATACTTGTTTCTTCCAACGGATAATACCGAAAGGCTTTTTGCAATCCTAAATTAATGTACTCTATAATTTTAAAGGAATCTTCGGTAAAGGATATGGAAACTTCATCCAGAGCTGAATAAAATAATCGCACTTGCTCATTAATAAGCTCAATATCTACACGCGAATAGAAGGTTTCATTTTTTACTGTTTTTTTCTGTCCGGCCCAACAGACAACAAAATACTCTTTAAAAACTTTGTATTGTGGTTCATAATCTTTTCGAGATTTCATAAAATCGAAAACACCGTCCAAAGTATGAGATATATTGTTTTGAGAATGTGCTTCAATGGCTTGAACAATTTCGGAGTTGTTATCGGTAATGTCAATATCAAACACTTTGGGCATGCTTATGCTACCATCTCTAAAAAACACGGCGCCGCCATAATACTTCCAAATGTTTTTACGGAGGGAGGTTATCTTACCAGTGCCTCTAATAGTTACAAGTCCTACAACTTTATCTTCTGGCAAATGCGGAAATGAAATATTCTCATATTGAACTATTGGCGGATTGGTTAAGTAGGCATTGATGAGGTTTTGTATTTTACTGTCATCAAAAAAATCGACACCTATAATCTGGCTATCTTCATCTTCAACTCCAATTACAATATAGGAGTTGTTTTTAGGGTTGCTATTGGAAAGTGCGCAAACATGCTTTAAAAATTTAGCTTTACCTTCTTTGAGGCTAATATCTATTTGACGCTTTTTATCATAGAAACTGTTCTCATCATTATGAGCTAGTAAGTTTTTTATGAGGAGGCGTTTGTTAATCATACTTAGTTCCCACGAAAGTGGGAATCTTTGTTAATTTGTTTTCAATAAAAAATAATAATAGAAAATAAATAATCAAGAATTATAAATCTTTCTTTACAATTGTGCTACTAGCTTGAGCGGATGGAAACACCAATAAATCGGCAATGTTTACATGAGTTGGTCTGCTAATGGTAAAATAAATAATCTCTGCAACATCTTCAGGTTGCAGCGCTTTGTATCCTGTATAAACGGAATTTGCTTGTTCTCCACCTTTAAAACGAACTTGAGAAAATTCAGTTTCTACCAAGCCTGGATTAATGGCACTAACCTTAATGCCATGGGGATTTAAATCTATTCGCATACCTTCTGTAATAGCCAAAACCGCATGCTTCGTGGCACAATAAATATTTCCTTTTGGGTAAACTTCCTTTCCAGCTGATGAACCGATATTAATAATGTGTCCAGATGTTCGTTCAATCATTTGAGGCATGATTAGCTTGCTTACATAGAGCAACCCTTTTACATTAATATCCATCATAGCATCCCAATCATCGGTATTTCCGTCTTGAATAGTATCCAAACCATGGGCATTTCCTGCGTTGTTAATTAAAATGTCAATCTGTTTGAATTCAGCGGGCAAGCTTTCAAAAGCGGTTCGTGCAGCTTCAAGGTCACGCACATCAAAATTTAAGGCATAAACTTCCGTTTGTTTTTGGAGCGCACTTTTTATGGTGTCCAAACGATCTTGGCGTCTGCCACATAAAATAAGGTGAATGCCGTGTTTTGCAAATTCGTGAGCAGTGGCACGACCAATTCCGCTTGTTGCGCCTGTTATTAGAGCTGTTTTGTGTGTCATTTATATATTATATTTTTTCTGATAGTTTATTAGGAGTAATAAACACCTGTGAAATTACAAAAAAATTAAAACGATACTTCTAAATAGATATTGGTTTTTAATTGTATTATCCCTGTTAATTAAATTGTGATTTCATGAAATTTAAACAGTTTTATATTTGAATTTGAAAAGAAATCGTTAAATTTTTAATAATTCACTTATAAAAAACACATTAATTTTTAACCAATTATTAACAGCATGAAAGCAAAAATTTTAACAATTTAGCACTCTTAAAGAAACCCACTGTTTTCGGGTGTTTTAAATTAAAAAAAGAATGGAAGAAACGCGTACAATTGACATTGCGTCTATTAACGAGAAAATTGAAAAAGAAAGTGCTTTTATAGAATTACTAATGTTTGAAATGAACAAAGTAATAGTTGGGCAAAAACACATGCTCGAACGTTTACTGATTGGTTTGTTAGGACAGGGTCATATTTTATTAGAAGGTGTACCTGGTTTAGCAAAAACATTAGCTATTAACACACTGTCTCAAGCTGTTCATGGCTCCTTTAGTAGAATCCAGTTTACACCAGATTTGTTACCTGCAGATGTTGTTGGTACACTAATTTACAACATGAAGGAAAATGATTTCAAGATAAAAAAAGGACCCATCTTTGCCAATTTTGTGTTAGCCGATGAAATTAACCGTGCACCTGCAAAAGTGCAATCGGCTTTATTAGAAGCCATGCAGGAAAAGCAAGTTACTATTGGTGATGAAACCTTTGTTTTAGACAAACCATTTTTAGTAATGGCAACTATGAACCCTGTTGAGCAAGAAGGAACCTATCCGCTACCAGAAGCACAAGTGGACCGTTTTATGTTGAAAGCAGTCATCGATTATCCAAAAATTGAAGACGAACAACTCATTATGAGATCAAACCTTAAAGGTGCTTTTGATAAAGTAAATCCTGTTGTTACAGTAGATCAAATTATACAAGCTCAAAAAGCAGTTCGTGAGGTTTATATGGATGAAAAGATTGAAAAATATATTCTCGATATTATTTTCGCAACGCGTTACCCAGAAAAATATAAGTTGGCAGAATTAAAAGCACTTATTTCTTTTGGAGCTTCTCCACGTGGTAGTATTAACTTGGCAACAGCTGCAAAATGCTATGCGTTTATCAAGCGTCGTGGTTATGTAATCCCGGAAGATGTTCGTGCCGTAATTTATGATGTATTGCGCCACAGAATTGGAATTACTTACGAAGCGGAAGCAGAAAACGTAACCTCGGAAGATATTATTAGCAAAATTGTAAATGAGATTGAAGTACCGTAAAATGAGTTTTTAGTATTCAGTTGCAGTAAACAGTTAAAAGGTTTGCTGGAATTATGAATACAAGAAAAGCTTAAAACTGCGACTGAACACTGTTTACTGAAGCGATGGATACAAAAGAATTACTAAAAAAAGTACGAAAAATAGAGATTAAGACACGCAGGTTGTCTGATCATATTTTTGGAGGTGAATACCATTCCACTTTCAAGGGTCGTGGTATGACTTTTAGTGAAGTCCGTCAGTATCAATATGGTGATGATGTTCGGAATATAGACTGGAATGTTACTGCCAGAACCAACGAGCCACATATTAAAGTTTTTGAAGAAGAACGTGAACTAACCATGATGTTAATGGTGGATGTTTCAGGCTCTGAATTTTTTGGAACAGATTCTCAATTTAAGAATGAAATAGTGACTGAAATTGCTGCAACACTGGCATTTTCGGCTACTCAAAATAATGATAAAATAGGTTTGATTTTATTTTCAGATGCTATTGAACTTTACATTCCACCTAAAAAAGGTCGCTCTCATGTTTTACGAATTATCCGTGAGCTCATCGAGTTTAAACCACAAAGTCAGAAAACTGATATTGCGGAAGCCTTGAAGTTTTTATCGAATGTTATGAAACGGAAAGCCATTGTTTTTATGTTGTCAGATTTTATGGCAGACGATTATCGACATAATTTAAAAATTGCTGCTGGACGTCATGATATTTCTGGAATTCGTGTGTATGACAGGCATGAAGAAAACATACCAAATTTAGGAATGGTCCAAATGCAAGACCAAGAAACAGGCAAAAGTATGTTGGTAAATACGGCATCAAAACGTGTGCGTTTAGCTTACAGCAAACATTATAATGACCGTGTTACTTATTTTAAAGAAAGTTTTTCCAAATCAGGAGCAGGTGTTATTGATTGCCGTGTGGATGAAAGTTATGTTAAAAAATTATTAGGCTATTTCAAGCAAAGAAGCTAATTGATATTACAATTTATGAATCCATATTTATACTATAAGAAACATACATCTTCCGTTTTTGGTTTACCACTTGCGGTTCTGTTTTCTTGTATGTTTTTTCTTTTTTCGGCAGTTTCTGTAGCACAAGTAAAATCGGCTACCGATGTTTCTGAAATTAAAATTGGTGAGCAAATTACTTTTCAAATAGAAGTAGAAACAGATAGTACGGATTTAGTTGTTTTTCCGGAAGGCGCTACATTTTTACCTTTAGAAGTTATTGAAACCTACGACATTGATACTACTAAAAATGCAGACAAATTCAATCTGATTAAAAAGTACGGATTAACCCAATTCGATTCAGGATCGTATACCATTCCGAGGCAAAAAATTATAATAAACGATAAAACGCTTTTTACGGATTCGCTTAAAGTTATGGTGAATCCAGTCATTGTAGATACGCTCAAACAGGGCTTGTACACTATTAAGCCTATTATTTCAGTAGAAAAAAGCAGCAGCAACTGGTGGAAAACCCTACTAATTATTTTATTAGCTGTCGCTTTGGTTGCAGCTTTATTATATTGGTTTCTTTGGCGTAAAAAAACATTAACCGAAGAAGAGAAAATAGCGTTGTTACCTCCTTATGATCGCGCTAAATTAGCTTTAAAACAATTAGATGAGCATCGGTATTTGGAAGAAGATGCCTATAAAGAATACTATTCTGAACTAACCCTAGCCATCCGTCGTTATTTAGATGAGAAGGTTTATGATCACGCATTAGAAAGCACTACGGACGAACTTATTTCACGATTACGCTTATTAAAAGATGGCAATCAAATTGACTTAAGTTTGGAAACTATTAAAAACCTTGAAAGTATTTTTAAACGTGCCGATTTAGTAAAATTCGCCAAATCTGCACCAGATAAAGAATTAGCTAAATTTGATAGAAAAACAATTGATGAAGAAATTGATCACGTAAAAGAAGTTTTACCAGAACCTACTGAAGAAGAAAAACTTTTAAACGAACAATATAAGGAAGCCCAAGCACGCAAAATGAAACGCCGAAAAGTAATTATTTCAACTTTGGTGGTTGTTGGTTTATTAATAGCCACCTTCATAGGTTTTGGCTTAAAATATGGTTTCAATTACGTAAAAGACACCTTACTTGGAAATAACAGTTTGGAATTATTGGAAGGTAATTGGGTACGCAGTGATTATGGTTTTCCTCCTATTATTATTTCAACGCCTGAAGTTTTAAAACGCATACAATTAGATTCTACCCAAAGTGAAAACACGCAAGTAGACTATACCACATTTAATTATGGCAGTTTAGGGAGCAACTTAAATATCACATTAAATACAGCTGTTTTAAAGAATCAGAAACCTGAAGACTCTATTAATTTAGTAGCTGTTGCAGAAAAAGCCATTCAAGATTTGGAACGTAAAGGCGTTACTAACATTATTGTAAAAAACGAAAAGTTTGTAACACCTAATAATGCGGAAGGATTAAAAACCTTTGGTTATGCAAACTTTCCAATTGGAACTTCAGATTCTTTTGTGGAAGGGGAATATATATTGCTGCATTTTACAACACAGAATATCATTCAACAAATTATTATTATATGGCAAAAGGATGATGAATATGCCGCTGAAATGGTGGCGCGTATAGAAAATTCCGTTGAACTAAAACCAACAGCAGAATGATGATGTTTGAAGGAGTCGATTTTTTAGATAAACAGTTTTTTTGGCTATTGTTGCTTATTCCAATTGCCATAGTTTGGTATGTCATAAAACATAATAAACAAACGGCTGAATTAAAAATATCCAGCATAAAAGGCTTTCAGGCAACACCATCTATTTTGCCAAAATTCAGACATCTATTATTTGTACTGCGTATGTTGGCATTGGTAGCTTTAATTACAGCATTAGCCCGACCACGTTCGGTAGATGTCAGTACAAAAACGAAAACCACACGCGGTATTGATATTGTTATGGCTATTGATGTATCTGCGAGTATGTTGGCAAAAGATTTAAAACCAAATCGGTTAGAAGCTCTAAAAGAAGTGGCTGCCGAATTTATTCAGGGCAGGCCAAATGACCGAATCGGCTTGGTAGAATATGCAGGCGAAAGTTATACCAAAACACCAATTACTAGTGATAAAGCTATAGTTTTACGCTCCTTGAAAAGCATAGAATACAATACCATTATAGAAGGCGGAACAGCCATTGGTATGGGTTTAGCAACAGCCGTAAACCGTTTAAAAGATAGTAAAGCCATCAGTAAAGTCATCATTTTATTAACCGATGGTGTCAATAATTCTGGATTTATAGATCCTAAAATTGCGAGCGAATTAGCCGTTGAATTTGGTATAAAAACCTATACTATTGGTATAGGAACAAATGGCATGGCTTTATCTCCAGTTCGGATGTTGTCCAATGGACAATTTCAGTATGGTCGTGTGCAAGTAGAAATTGATGAGGTCTTACTTCAGCAAATAGCCGATGATACAGGAGGAAAGTACTTCCGTGCCACCGATAATGAGAAGTTAAGTGCCATTTATGACGAGATTAATAAGTTAGAAAAAACTGAAGTAGAAGAGTTTAAATTTTATAATTATCAAGAACTGTTTAGACCATTAGTGTTTTTAGCGGGTATTTTACTCTTGTTAGAAGTATTATTGCGGATTACTATTTTTAGGAGTTTTGTTTAAATTAAACGTAGTAAGAATAAATTTTAAAGGATTCCCATTTCAAGGGAAATAAATATGTATCAATTAGAAGAAAAAATATGGTTTTGGGTATTAGCCGTTATCCCAGTAATTATGGGCCTATACGTGGTACTTCAATTTTGGAAAAAGCGCGCTCAAAATAAGTTTGCAGATAAACGTTTGTTAAAACGCTTAAGTCCAAACCAATCTGGATTTAAAACCGTTTTAAAAGTACTTGTTTTAAGTCTGGCATTTGCTTGTTTAGCCATAGCATTGGTAAACCCTAAAATTGGAACCAAATTAGAAACCGTTAAGCGTGAGGGCGTAGATATTGTTTTTGCCGTAGATGTTTCCAAAAGTATGTTAGCCGAAGATATTGCACCCAACCGTTTAGAAAAATCTAAACAGCTTGTTACCCAAATCATCAATAACTTGGCTGGAGATCGTGTGGGTATTATTGCTTATGCGGGCAAGGCCTTTCCGCAATTACCAATTACCACGGATTATGCCTCTGCAAAAATGTTTTTACAAGGTATGAATACAGATATGTTATCATCTCAAGGAACCGCTATTAATGAAGCCATTGAACTTTCTAAAACCTATTATGATGACGAGCAACAAACCAATCGTGTTTTAATAATTATTTCAGATGGTGAAGATCATTCTGAATTATCACAAAATGTGGCAGCAGAGGCTAATGAAGAAGGTATTAGGATTTTTACTGTTGGGGTTGGCGATGTAAAAGGCGGACCCATTCCTATTAAAAGAAATGGCGTTGTTCTTAATTATAAAAAAGACAATAATGGTGAAACGGTTATTACAAAATTAGATGAAAATAATTTGAAGAAGATTGCTGAAGAAGCCAATGGAACCTATATAAACGGACGTAATACAAACAACGTTGTAGAGCAGATTACCGATATATTGAACGGTATGGATAAACAAGAATATGAAGCCAAGCAATTTGCAGATTTTAAAGATCAATTTCAGTGGTTTTTAGGCTTTGCTATATTCTTCTTATTTATCGATATTTTCTTATTAGAACGCAAAACGGCTTGGTTAAAACGTCTCAATTTATTCAATGAAAACTTTTAAAATTTTCAGAAATAATTTATAGAATTTTTAACGCATTAACAGTCAGTAGTTTTATACTTTTAAAGGCACCAATGAAAAACCTATTTTTTTACATATTCGCCCTAATTTCGGTGGCTTCTTTTTCGCAAGAAGAAGATAAAGCTGCCCAATTAAAAGCCGCTAAAAATGCGAACAATCTCGTCTTTGAAGGAAATGACCTTTTAGGAAATGACGATTTTGTTTCTGCTGAAATGGCTTACCGTCAGGCTATCTCTGAATCTTCAACGGAAACTGTAGGTGTTTATAATTTAGGAACCTCGCAAATTTTAGAAGGTAATTTAGAAGAAGCCTTATACCAATTGCAAAAATCAGCTAAAGCAGCCACGTCTAAATCTGAAAAACATCAAGCCTTTCATAACATTGGAAATATATTAATGACCAATAAAAAATGTAAAGAAGCTGTTGAAGCCTACAAAAATGCCTTGCGAAACAATCCAACAGATGATGAATCGCGATACAATTTAGCATTAGCACAAGAGTGTGCCAAGCAACAGGAAGACCAAAACCAGGACGAGGACAAAGACCAAGATAAGCAGGACGAAAATAAAGACGAGAACAAGGACGACCAAAAGGACAAAGATAAGGATAAGGAAGGCGACCAGGACGACCAGAAAGATAAAGGCGATCAAGATAAAAAGGAAGGCGACGACAAAGAGGATGAAGATGGCAAGCCTAAAGATGATGAAAAAGACAAAGGCAAAGAAAATCAAGATCCTGAGAAAGATAAGGAACAGCAACAACCACCGCAGCCTCAACCGGGACAAATGTCGCCACAGCAAATGAAAAACCTGCTAGAAGCTATGAACAATCAAGAGTCTAAAGTGCAGGAAAAAATGAATGCCGAGAAACAGAAAGGCGTTAAAGTTCAAACTGAAAAAGATTGGTAATTCGGTTACAAAATAATTAGAAGCGGATAGAACGATATCATGAAACTTATAAAACACATTACAGTTATTTTACTAGTGCTATCAAGTACGTTGGCTAGTGCTCAAATAACCTTTGAATCTAAAGTCAGCAAAAAACGACTTGGAATTAATGAGCGATTACGCGTTGATTTCGAAATGAATAAAGATGGTGATAATTTTAATCCACCAGACTTTACTAATTTCACGGTTGTTGGTGGTCCAAACCAAGCCGTAAGTTATGCGTATGCTAATGGAAAACGAACCTATTCTAAAACCTACAGTTATTTTTTAGCACCAAAACGTCAAGGAACGTTTACAATTAATCAGGCTGTGATAGAAATTGACGGTGAAACTTATAAAACTACGCCCATTTCTGTTGTCGTTACAGGTGCTGTTGAAACACCTAAAGATGGCAATAATGCCGATTATATTGCTTCCGAAAACATTCATCTGGTTGCCGAAATTTCAGATGATAAACCGTTTCTAAATGAAGCGATAACCGTTGTGTATAAATTATACGTTTCACCAGATACAGGTGTTAGTAATTGGCGCGAAATTGACAATCCTAAATACAGTGATTTTTGGAGTCAGAACATAGATATCCGACAACTAAAAGTGCAAAATGGGACCTATAAAGGGGAAGATTATCGCTATGTGGTATTGCGCAAAACGGTATTATATCCACAAAAAACAGGTGAATTAGAAATTGAACCATTAAGTTTAGATATTACGGTTGAGGTTCCAACAAACCGACGCGATATTTTTGGTGGTCGTCTCATGCAACAAGCGCACAAAACAGTGTCAGCAGGTAAACGAACTATTAACGTGAAACCACTTCCAGAACAAGGAAAACCAACAGATTTTACAGGTGCTGTGGGCGATTTTAACTTTAAAGTCACCACATCTAAATCGTCATTAAATGCGACGGAATCTTTACAAGCTACAGTAGAAGTATCAGGTTCTGGGAATTTGAAATTATTTCAATTGCCTAAATTAAATTTGCCAAGCTCATTGGAAGTTTATGAGCCTGAGCATGCGGAAGATGTACGAACCAATTTAAACGGCATGCAAGGACGTATTTCAGATAGTTATACGGTTGTACCGCAATTTAAAGGAAAATATCCAATTCCGAATATCTCTTTTTCTTATTTCGATTTAAAAACAGAATCCTATAAAACCATTAATTCCAACGAGATAGTTATTGATGTGTTGCAAGGTCCAACAAGCCAAACAGGTAATCAAGATATTACTGCAGTTGGCGGTGATAAGCAGCGTGTGGTATTAAATAGTAATCAGTTTGCATTTATAAAAACGAGCACGAATTTTACAAGTACCAAACCTGATCACTTTTTTAAATCTGCCGGGTTTTGGGCAGCGCTTTTAATGCCCTTTTTAGCAATACCTATGGTTATTGTGTTCAAGAAAAATAAGGATAAACGAGATGCTGATGTATTTGGAAATAAAATTCGTAAAGCAGATAAGCTAGCCAAGAAATACTTAAGCGAGGCCAAAAAAGCGCTCGGTCAAAAAGAAGCATTTTATGTGGCATTAGAAAAAGCCTTACACAACTATTTAAAGGCAACCGTTCATATTGAAACAAGCGATTTAAGTAAGGATAAGATTCAAGAGTTGTTGCATAAAGGCAGTGTAAGCCAAGAAACTATTACTGGTTTTGTGGCCATTTTAAAAAACTGCGAATTGGCGCGTTACACACCAATTACACAGGTGGAAATGGAACAAGATTATGAGCGTGCAGCGCAAACAATTTCAAAAATTGATAAAGAATTAAAATAGATATGTTACAGATAATGCAACTTCATAAAACATATTTTCTCACGCTATTAATAGCTTTAATTAGTTTGTGTTCCCTTGGTCAAAACATGCAATTGTTTGAGCAAGCCAACACCTTATATAACGATGCTAAATACGAAGAAGCTATAAGCAAATACCAACAAATTTTGGATACAGATATGCATTCAGCAGAGCTGTATTTTAATCTAGCCAATGCACATTATAAACTCAACCATATTGCGCCAAGTATTTTTTATTATGAAAAAGCCTTGCAATTAGCACCTAATGATGCTGAAATTAATCAAAATATAGCGTTTGCAAAAAACATGACCTTAGATGCTATTGATGTGGTTCCAGAAGTTGGCGTTTCCAAAGTTATTAATCAGGTTTCAAACGCTGTAAGTTTTGATGCTTGGGCCATTTTGGCCATCTGCTTTGTGTTTTTAGCTGTATTTTCTTTTATTAATTATTATTTGGCAAAAGGAACCAAAACAAAGCGTTTTTCGTTTACAGTAGGATTTATTGGACTGTTTTTAATGTTAGGATCAGTCGTATCAGCTTTCAATAAGTACGATTTAGATAAAAACAACAATCCAGCCATTGTATTTGCTCAAGAAAGTCAAATAAAAAGTGAACCTAACTTAAGAAGCACGGAAGCTTTTGTACTCCATGAAGGAACTAAAGTACAGGTTTTAGATACCGTAGAAAATTGGAAGAAAATTAAATTGACGGATGGCAAAACTGGATGGATTCCGGCTACAGATATTAAATTATTAAAGAAATTTTAAATCTAATTTAACGTTAATAAAATATTGAAAATAATATATTTGCCATCCAATATCATTACATGAGTAAAAAAACTATTGCAATTTTATTTTCTATTTTATTTGTGGCGTTCATTTCAGCGCCATCAATAATTGTTGCAGTAGATGAAAATGTAGATTTATCTATATTCTATAGCATTACGGAAGAAGAAAATGAAAGTTTTAAATTCCCGCTCTCTAATAGTGATTTTAATGAACTAGAGAATTTATACGCTACAAATGCTCAAGATTATTTGGGGTATTATTTCAAGAATTATTCAAAACCCCATTTAAATCTCATTTCACCTCCACCCGATTACAACATCATATAATTTCGTGATTGGCTAATTAATTAGCCTCGTTTTTTATTAACTCTTCTAGTCTGAAACGGATTAGAAGCGCAATTATTTATATGTATGTTTAAAAATATTAAAAGCGACTTACCAGCGAGTATTGTCGTGTTTTTTGTTGCCTTACCTTTATGTTTAGGTATAGCTCTTGCCAGCGGAGCGCCCTTGTTTTCGGGATTAATAGCTGGTATTATTGGAGGAATTGTTGTTGGTGGTTTAAGCGGCTCTAAAATAGGTGTAAGTGGGCCTGCAGCGGGTTTAGCGGCCATTGTTTTAACTGCTATTGGAACTCTTGGCGGTTATGAAAACTTTTTAGTAGCCGTTGTTTTAGGTGGTGCTATTCAGTTAGTATTTGGAGTTTTAAAAGCGGGTATTATTGGGTACTATTTCCCATCTTCCGTAATTAAAGGTATGCTAACTGGGATTGGAATTATCATTATTTTAAAGCAAATACCTAACTTTTTTGGTTATGATGAAGCATCAGCTTGGGATTTAGAGTTTTTTGAAATTGATGGTGGAAATACCTTTTCTGAACTTTTTGCGGTGTTAAGTAACATTCACCCTGGAGCGGCTTTAATAGGAATAGTTAGTTTGTTATTACTTGTATTTTGGGAGAAAATATTAAGCAAAAAATCAAAGCTTTTTGAACTGATACAAGGACCATTTGTTGTGGTGGTTTTAGGAATTATTTTTTATACACTTTTTCAAGATCATGACTTTCTTTCCATTGGAAATAAACACATGGTTAGTGTTCCAATTCCGGAAAATGCTACCGATTTTTTAAATCAATTTAGCTTCCCAAATTTTTCAGTAATTACCAATGTGGATGTGTGGGTAACGGCCTTTACTATTGCCTTGGTGGCAAGTTTAGAAACGTTGTTATGTGTGGAAGCTTCGGATAAAATTGATCCAAATAAAAACGTGACACCAACCAATAGAGAACTATTGGCACAAGGGACAGGAAATATGATTTCGGGGTTAATTGGTGGTTTGCCAATAACACAGGTAATCGTTAGAAGTTCGGCTAATATTCAGTCGGGTGGAAAAAGCAAATTATCAACTATTTTACATGGCTTTTTATTGTTAATTTCAGTGGTATTAATTCCTAAATTACTCAATATGATTCCCCTATCTGTTTTAGCCGCCATTCTTTTGCTTGTTGGTTATAAGCTGGCTAAACCAACCTTATTTAAAGATATGTATAATTTAGGTTGGAAACAATGGGTACCCTTTATTGTTACGGTTGTGGGTATTGTGTTTACGGATTTGTTGTTTGGCATTGGATTAGGATTAATGGTTGGTGTTGTAGTTATTCTCTTAAAA
Organism: Bizionia hallyeonensis; assembly: GCF_042657385.1. NCBI lineage: Bacteria > Pseudomonadati > Bacteroidota > Flavobacteriia > Flavobacteriales > Flavobacteriaceae > Bizionia > Bizionia hallyeonensis. The sequence goes on from NZ_JBHSLA010000001.1 coordinate 725,920, forward strand.
AGTTACCAAAATTCGCACTTTCTTCATATTGAAGATAAGAGCAATGGAAAACATAAAATCAAAATGACACTTGCTGAAGAAGTAACCTTCTTTAATAAAGGAGCTATTCTTAAAGAATTGGAGAGTTTGCCAAGAGACACGTATTTAGAACTAGACCTTATTAATACAAGGTATTTAGATCATGATATCATTGAGATTTTAGAAGATTTTCTGTATAAAGCGGAAGAACGAAATATTAGTATAAAGCTTTTATCTAAACGTGGTATTGTTGAAAATCCATCTAGTTTTATTTCATTTTTCAATGAAAATCAGAAATCAAAAATAAGCTTAAGTTAATTCAAATAAACCTTAAAAAATTAAAACCGTTTAAACATTGGCCCGTTACGATATTTAAAAAAATGTGACGAGAACGTATTGAAAGCATTGCAAAATAAATGCGTCGTCCTTATAATTTTTAATACTTTTAGCGTGTGAAAACAATGTCTTAAACAAAATTGTATACTATTAAATATTAAAATTTATGAATTTAAAAACAGTTTTCGAAAACAATAAGTCCTGGATTCAGGGCAAACTAGATGTTAGCTCAGATTATTTTAAAGATTTAAGTGATGGGCAAAATCCAGAACTTTTATATATAGGATGTTCTGACAGTCGTGTTACGGCTGAAGAATTAATGGGTGCAGCTCCTGGAGAAGTTTTTGTACACAGAAATATTGCTAATATGGTAATTAGTATAGACCTTAATGTCATGTCTGTAGTAAACTATGCCATTGACCATCTTAAAGTTAAGCATGTTATTGTTTGTGGTCATTATGCTTGCGGTGGTGTAAAAGCCGCAATGCAGTCTGCAGATTTAGGGATTTTAAATCCATGGTTGCGTAATATTCGCGATGTATATAGAATTCACAGAGTGGAACTAAATGCTATTGAATGTGAAGACAAGCGTTATGATAGATTGGTTGAACTTAATGTGCAGGAACAGTGTGTCAACTTAATTAAAACAGCTGCTGTGCAAAAAGCGGTTCGTGATAGAGGGTTAGAAGTTCATGGTTGGGTTTTTGATATCCACACCGGAAAATTAATTGATTTAAAAATTGACCTTGAAAAATATCTTGATGATATTCAAGAGATTTATCATTTGGATTAAATAAAAAAAAGCTGCTTCAATTGAAGCGGCTTTCTTTTTTGGATAATCATGCTGAAAGATGATGGTATATTATTGTAATAGGCTATAAACAAATTCAGGATGGCCACGTTCTCCATCAGCATTTGTTAATGCTAAAAATTTCAATTTGTATAAATTACCTTCTGTATCATTAATTATGTAAAAAACATTTTCTTTTAAGGAAGGTAGAGTTCCTGGTCCTCCACCATTTCTCCAGCTACTTCCAATAGAACGTTGATCGTTACTAAAGTTTGTGTCTACAACATTGGCTAGTGTAAAGTTATCATAACTTAATTCGGTTTCCACATCGGTATCAATCATATAAGCCGTGGCATCTGCTTTACTATTATTTACTACAAAATCCGTGTAACCGTAAGCACCATATCCTGTAATTTCATTGGTAAACACGGTAAAGTTTAAATCCCATTCCGTTTTTGCAGGCTCCACGCTAACTTCAGATTCTGTATCAAAACTAAAAAATGTAAAATTATAATTTGTGTCTTTAGAAATAGTTACGGTATTATGTGTTGTAGCATCTAAATCAGCATATTGTAAAATGTAATCATTTCCGCTTTTAGTAATACGAATTTTTTTCCAACCTCGGGGATTGCCTGAAACTTCTACGCTACCATTGGCTGGCGTTTCGGTGCTTACTTCATAACCTAAATTAACCAAATATACATGGTTTGAAATAGCATCATCAGAAATAGCCTTAATTACAGTCCCGTCAATATTACCAAAAGGTGCATCTATAAAACCAGCACTAACATCTTCAAAAGTACCTACGGCCACTTGCGGTTGTAAGGTTTGAACTTCGATGGATGATGCATTCACGGCATCAATATCTGAAGCAGAAAGTTCGGCAGCTGCCATATAAATAGAACCATTAATGGCCACTCTAAAATCGGAACCTGAATAAAAACCTAAATCCCAAGTATCTCGTTGTACAGATGTTGTTGTGTTTGTGCTTAAATCAATATAAATTTGATTAGGCTCGTTTGGGCCTCCAATTTGAGGTGCAATTGAAGCACCCTCAATAACAACGTTAATAGGTCCTGATGGTGTGTTATCGTCGTCACTACTACAACTAAAAGTAGTAAATAAAGCGACTGTAAATAGTGCAGATAAAAATTTGTTAATCATAATATATATAGTGTTTAAAGGTTTAATTTATATAATAGTTTTAAATAAAATGAACGTCCGTAACCCAAGGTTAAATTGGAAGTGTTTCCACCATGAGAACCGCCATCTGAAGCAGAATTACGAATATCAACAGATGTAATATCTAGTAAGTTTCTTGCGCCAAGTGTTACTTGAAATGTGTTTTTGAAAAATTCTTTTTTAATGGATGCATCCAGCCAACTATAGCCATCAACAGTTTGTTGTGTAAAAATGTTATTTCCTTCATTATCTACGTCACCATTGGCGGCAAAATCTTTTTGTTCGCCATTATACTTATATAGCATGGTAAAGTAAGTGTCCCATTTTTTGGCATAATAGGTAGCACTTGAATTAATTTGGTAGGAAAACAAAAAATCATCGTTGGCATTAACTTCATCATCTAAAACCCGCGAAATTCCTTGCAATGTCGCTCCTAAATTAAAAGTCCAATTATCCGCTTTTATACTGTTATTAAGGGTTGCACCCATTAACTTATAGCTATTAATGTTTATATATTGGTATTGCAATGGCGTTGTATTTACAATAACCAAATCAATCTTATCTTGTAATGATATGTAGTTTATTTTGAATTCATTAACCAAAGATAAATCGTTAAACCAGCTACGCTTTTTCACATTAAAAAAGGCGGTATAACCGTTTTCGGGTTTTAGGTTTTCATTCCCACGGACATCATGATTAGAATCTACAAAGTAATAATACAGTTCTTCAAAGCTTGGTGTTCTATAGGAGCTTCCTAATTCGGCACGTAGTTCAAAACCGTGTTCAAACAGGTAACGCGCACTTAAAGACCCTAGTAATTTAGATTTGAAAAGGGAGTTATGGTCGTACCGCATACCAGGTCTAACGGAAAATTTTTTGCTAAAACGGTATTCTCCAGAAGCATAACCTGCCAAACTAGTTACCGATTGTAGTTTATCCATTTGGGTTTCATTTCCCGAGGCCTGGGTATCAAAACCTTCAATATAACGTAATTCGTAGCCTAATTGAAAGTTGAATTTATCTGTTTTAATTAAGTTATTTACGGCACCATTGGAGAAAAGAACTTTCGTAGATTGGTAGGTTTCATCTATTTCATTATCTTTTGTTTCCGTAAGAATATAATACGTAAAATCATTTAAATTTCGTTCTTGCTGTTGGTACGAAAAGGATGCTTTATAATTAATACCCGATTGTAATTGGCCAGATACATTTAAATTATTTACAAACCGATTCGTTTTGTAAACCCGATCGTTGGTTGTGGGGTTAATGGTTTGTGAAGCAACATCAGGATTGGTTCTAACGGAACGATTGTAAAAGTTTAATTCTTCATTAAAATAATCAAATCGGTAGTTCAAGTTAAAGGCTTCAGACTGATAGTTAATTAAAGCATTGCTGTTTATTTGTGTTTTTGGTAGCCATTCATACCCGCGTAAATTATCCGTTCCGTAGTAATCTTTCCCTTGCCTTTCTCCAAAATAACCAGCAAATTGATTACGGTTAAAACCCACTCTAGCAAACCATTTATCATTAATATTGTGAGATACATTTACCAGTTGTATATGGCGGCCTTCATCAAACCAAGCGTACTCATTACCTACGGTCTCTTCTTGAATTCCTGTTTGTATTTCCCATTTCCCATCAATGGCTTTTTTGGTAATAATATTAATAACTCCAGAAACAGCATTGGCGCCATATTCTACACCCATAGCACCTTCTACAATTTCTATGCGCTCAATATCATCTAAATTTATTTGGGTTAAATCAATATTATTTCCAACGCCATTATCACTAACTAAAGGAATATTATCAATTAGAATGGTGAAATACTGCTGATCTAATCCAAAAAACGAAATATTAGATTTCCCGGTTTGGGCGCTGGGAAGGATGGTTAAATTTAAATTGAAGTTTAATAAATCGGCTATGTTATTAGCTGCCTGACTTTCAATTTGCTGCCTCGTGATTACGGTTACATTATGAACCGATTTTTTTATGGACTGCGGATTATATTGGCCAGTAATAACCACCTCACTTAATTGTTCTGTTTTAGTAGAATCTGTTTCTATTTCTTGTGAATAAATAAATGGACTCAAAAAAAGCAGAAAAAAAAGTGAAAAGTTATTTTTATTTAGACTCATTCTTTATAGATTTGCTGCAAATATAAAATCTTATTTTAATTCAATCTAAATAAGAATAAAAAATTTTGAATTAAGTCCAAATAAAAAAATAAAACTCTAAAAATGAAACAAGTAGCTTTAACCACACTTTTATTAGTAGCATTATCTACACAAATTCATGCACAATCCAAACTACAACAGGATCAAAAAGCCATCAAAAACATGTGTGGTTGTTATGAAGTGAACTTTAATTTTGCGGAAACTTTTGAATATTCTGGTGATTTAACTTACATGCCATCGGCAACAAAACATGATAAAGGAATAGAGTGGGTAGAGCTGGTTCAAGATGATGCCGATAAAATTGTCATGCAGCATTTATTAATTGTTGGATCTAAAGAGCGTCCATATATTGTAAAGCATTGGCGACAAGATTGGGAGTTTGAAAACACCAATTTATATGTTTATGACCATGATAACAAGTGGAACTTTGTAACACTTCCAAAAGAAGACGTGGCTGGTCAATGGACTCAGCGCGTTTTTCAAGTTGATGATAGTCCGCGTTATGAAGGATCTGCCACTTGGGTTCATGTCGATGGAAAAAGTTATTGGGAAAATACCACAACAGCACCTTTAGCAAGACGAGAATATACAACACGTAGTGATTATAATGTAATGAATAGAACCAACAGACATGAAATTGTTGCCAACGGTTGGATTCATGATCAGGATAACGATAAGGTTATTCGTGAAACAGGAAAGGAAGACGTGATTTTGGCTCAAGAAAAAGGACATAATACCTACGTGAAAATTGACGATAGCGAATGTAAAGCGGCCCAAGACTATTGGGCAAAGAACAAAGAGAAATGGGTAATTGTTAGGGCTAAATGGGATGCTGTTTTTGCACGAAACACAGATTTAATGTTGGAAGAAAAAGTAGATAACAAAACCATGTTTAAATATTTATTGGATGATGAGAACTATAAAACTTCGGAAACTATCAACCCAATTATTGATGCATTTGTAAAATAAGAATACTATGAAAATTAAATCTATAATATCCGCCTTAATCCTAGTTTTAAGCCTTCAAAGCTATGCTCAAGATAATGTGTTTTTAAATCGCGATTTTTGGAGCAACAAACCATCTGTGGAAGATGTAGATGTCCAAATTAAAGCAGGACATGATATAACGCAAGCTAATAGCAATAATTTTGACGCCGTTGTATATGCTATTTTGCAAGATGCACCCAACGAAACCATTCAATACATTCAATCCTATAATGGAAATGACGTCAATAAATTAACCCATGACGGACGAACCTATATTTTTTGGGCCGCTTACAAAGGTAATACCGAAATCATGCAATACCTTTTAAAGAAAGGTGCCAAAACGGATATAACGGATGATAAAGGAAATACTATTTTAAATTTTGCAGCTGGTTCAGGACAAACCAATACCAAAGTATATGATATGTGTTTGGCACATGGTGCCAATTTAAAATCGGACCTTACACCGTCAGGAGCCAATGCACTACTACTAGCAGCACCTTTTGATACGGATTTTAAACTCATCAATTATTTTACATCTAAAGGCCTCGATATTCAAAGTGTGGACTCCAATGGGAATGGCGTTTTTAATTATGTTGCGAAAACTGGTAACAAGGAATTATTAAATCAATTAGTAGAAAAAGGTGTTAAAGGAAATAACCAAGCCTTTATTTTTGCTGCCCAAGGAACCCGGAGCCACACCAATGATTTAGACTTTTACACCTATTTAGAAGAAGTAGGATTAAACCCCAATACGTCTTCAAAAGAAGGCGAAACACCTTTGCATATTTTAGCGGCTCGTAGTAAAGATCTAGACTTGATACGCTATTTTATAAAAAAAGGAGTTGATGTAAATCAAGCGGATGCTGATGGTAATACAGCCTTCTTAAACGCAGCTTACCGAAATAATTTAGAAGTCATTACCATTCTTAACAAACAGGTAAAAGATATTAATGCGGTGAACAAGAAAGGTGAATCTGCATTAGCCTTGGCTCTTAAAAACAATACCTTTCAGGTGGTTGATTTCCTAATAGAAAACAAAGCAGAAGTTTCGGTTATTGATGCCAATGGAAACAATATTATAGCGTATGTTATGGAATTCTTTACTGTTAATAATCAAAAGGAGTTTGAACAAAAAATAGCCTTAATTAAAGCTAATGGAATAGATATTACCAAACCTCAAAAAAATGGAAATACCTTATTTCATTTAGCCGTTTTACAAAATAACTTGGACTTAGTAAAATGGGTAAACACCTATCCTGTTAATGTAAATACAAAAAATAGTGAAGGTAATACAGCTCTGCATTTGGCTGCTATGCGTGCTAAAAATTCAGACATATTAAAATATTTAGTTTCAATAGGCGCTAAAACGGATGCGGTAACAGAATTTGATGAAACCGCTTTCGATTTGGCATCTGAAAATGAGATTCTAAAATCCAGTAAAAGCAATTTAGATTTTTTGAAGTAGTTAATTGAAAACCTGTTAGTCTTTCATCAACCTAGCAGGTTTTAGTAAAATTAGAAACCATGAAAATAAAACATATAATACTTGTTAGTTTTTTAACCTTTGAATTATTATCCTTTACAACCATTGCAGATTCTACCAAATACAAATGTATGATTCAAATGACGAATTATACAGGTGAAGCTGCGTATGTAGTTATTTCCTTGATAAATCCAGATGGCGAATACGAAAAAACCCTATACGTACAAGGAGATGACAGCGAATGGTATCATGATATAACGGACTGGTGGAAATTCTACGGAAAAAAACGTAGCAATATAGATGCCATTACTGGAGCAACTATTGCTGGAGGCGCCAGAACTATTAGTGTTATAGATATTGAAGATTCTAAAATTGATGCTGGTTATAGCATCCGTTTTGAAACAGCCGTTGAGGATCAGGAATATTACACCAAAGATGTGGAATTTCCATTGACTTCTGAAACAGTAAAAAGCAAGAAAGAAGGCAGCGGATTTATTCGTTATGTTCGGATGATGCCAAATTAATTTTTTTGAACTTATAATTAATACGTTTGGTTTATGACCATTTCAATTTGGAGATACAGTCACCTTGCCTTGGCCGTGTCTTCTTTTGTTTTTATTCTTTTAGCCTCCATAACAGGAATTATTTTGGCGTTTCAGCCTATTTCTGAACAAATTCAACCTTTTAAATCGGCTGATTTTGAAACCATAACGGTAGCCGAAACTATTTCCACATTAAAGCAAACCTATCCGGAAATTATAGATGTTCAAATCGATGCTAATGATTTTGTTTTAGCTTCTGTAATTACCCATGAAGGCGACAGTAAAACTGGTTATATCAATCCGAAAAACGCTGAATTTCTTGGCGATAAAATAGATGTTTCACCATTTTTTCAATGGGTTACTAACTTCCATAGATCCTTATTTTTAAAAAGCACAGGACGCTTTTTTGTTGGTTTTTGTTCGTTCCTTTTATTTTTAATTGCGGTTTCGGGTTCTATTCTAATTGTAAAAAGACAACGTAGTTTTAAAAAGTTCTTTTCAAAAATTATCAATGAGAACTTTAATCAATATTGGCATATTGTTTTAGGACGTTTGTCTTTAATTCCCATAATTATTATCACCATTACAGGTGTGTATTTGTCTTTAGAGAAATTTGATTTACTACCAACTTCCAATACCACACACAATATTGATTTTGATGCTATTTCAGCTACACCAGAATTACCGGTTGAAGATTTCGATGTGTTTAAAAACACACAGCTCTCTGAAGTTCGCGCCATAGAATTTCCGTTTTCTGATGATGTGGAAGATTATTACACCCTAGCATTAACTAATCAAGAAGTAGTAATTAATCAATTTACAGGTGAAATTTTAAGTGAAATTAAGTATCCGCTTGTTACTTTTTATTCCGAGTTAAGCCTGAATTTACATACGGGAAAAGGCAGTATTTTATGGTCTGTTATTTTAGCGCTTGCTACAGCAAACATCCTGTTTTTCATTTATTCAGGATTTGCTATGACAGTAAAACGCCGAAAATCTAAACTAAAAAATAAGTATAAAAAGGATGCATGCGAGTTTGTTATTCTAGTAGGATCAGAAAACGGAAGTACCTTACCGTTTGCGAATGTTTTACATGAGCAACTTTTAGAAGCTGGTAAAAAATCTTACATTACAGAATTGAATAATTATACAACTTTTAATAAGGCAGAACATCTAATTATTCTAACCGCAACCTATGGTCAAGGAGATCCACCAACCAATGCTACTAAATTTTTAGAGCTTTTAAAAACAACCCAACAGCCACGTACCTTACAATATTCCGTCGTTGGTTTTGGTTCCTATGCCTATGCTGATTTTTGCAAATTTGCCTTGGATGTAGATAAAGCTATGCAAACCGAATTCAAGCAATTTTTACCTGTTTTTACTATTAATGATAAATCGGTTGATGCTTTTAAACAATGGACAAATTCGTGGACGGAAAAAATACATGTTCCTGTTCAAATTGTTGAAGAAAATTTAGTTGCTAAACCAAAATTAACCAATTCACTGATGGTTGTTCACAAAACAGACGTAGCGGATAATCCAGATCAAACATTTATACTGACACTGAAAGCCAAACAAGCCAAACGGTTTGTTTCTGGCGATTTGCTGGCCGTTTATCCAGCTAATGATTATCGGGAACGTCTATATTCTATTGGGAAAGTAGATGGACATATTCAACTAAGTGTCAAATTTTACGACAATGGATTAGGTTCTAATTTTCTAAACGGTTTTAGTTTGGGCAGCACCTTTAAAGCACGCATTATTAATAATGCGGCTTTTCATTTTCCTAAAAAAGCACCACATGTCGTGATGATTGCTAATGGAACTGGTATTGCTCCATTTTTAGGAATGTTAAATGCAAACACCAAACTAAAAACAGTGCATTTGTATTTCGGATTACGGACAAACGAATCTTACAAATTATACAAATCGCAAATAGAAGGCTATTTAAAAACTCAAAAATTAGCCCGTTTGGAATTGGCATTATCGCGAGAAACCAATAATTATGTTCAAAATTTACTTTTAAGGGACTCTGAATTTATGGCAGCTACGCTAAAAAACAAAGGTGTTTTAATGTTATGTGGCTCATTGGCCATGCAAAACGATGTACTTAAAACCTTGGAGCTTATTTGTGAAAAACACCAATTAGAAGGGCTGCATATCTATCAACAAAACGGACAAATTCAATCGGATTGCTATTAGATTTCAGGGAAATATGAAGCAGTATCGGTTTCTTCCACTTCTTGATTTTCAGCTGATTTTATTACAAATGGAAAAATCATGGGAGCAATGGATTTTATAGGCTTGTAAAGTATAGCGTTTTCCGTATTTTCGTCATCTACAAAAGTAATCGTGGTATTCATAGCATCAAAAATATTGAGTAACACACTTAAAATTAATGCCATTTTTACCACACCAAAAAGCGCACCTAATAACTTATTTAAAATTCCTAAAGCAGCAAAATCCGCTAGTTTAGTCAAGGCTTTTCCTGCCAAAGCAATAACTAAAACAATCACAATAAAGGTGATGGCAAATGCAGCTACATTAATGGTTTTTTCATCCCAATCCACATAATCCATAAGTAATTCTGCTGCGTAAAAACTAAAGTGAATGGCACCATAAATTCCAGCAATTAAAGCGACTAGTGAGGCAATTTCAACAAAGAAACCTTTTAGAAACCCACGCACAAGTCCTAAACCTAAAAATGCCACTAAAATGATATCAATTACGGTCATATTACATTAGAATTTCGTCAAATATAAGTTAACTTTGCCAAAATAAAACTGAATATGAAATTGAAGTTCGACTTCAAATTCATTTTCAACTTCAATTTAAAACATGTCTAGAGACGAACAATTAAAAGAACGATGGGAACAAGTAGTGCAAAAATTGTCTGCACAATTTGCTGATGGTGATAAACTGGATTTAGATGCTATAATTTATTTAATTGGTGTGCAAGAGCTAGGTCAGTTGGATAGAAAATTTAAAAAAGATCATAAATTAGATTTGATGCATATTGCTATTTGTCGCCTTTTGGAACCTTATGGTTATTATGAATTTGATTATTATGATGATGACAAATGGCCACATTATAAGGTGAAAGAACAATTGCCAGCCTTAAAAGCAGGTGAACAAAGTGTACTGATGAAAGAAGCTATTGTAAGTTATTTTATTGAAGTGGAGTATATAAAATAAGAATTATTAAATTTGCACTCATTTTCAATGAAATCATGATAGATAAGATAAAAGAATTAATTGCCGAAGCAGAAGCATTTCAAGCAAAATCTAAAGAGGAAGTCGAAGCATTTCGAATTAAATTTTTAGGAAAAAAAGGCGTGCTTAATGATTATTTTAAGGAGTTTAAAAACGTAGCTAACGATCAGAAAAAGGAGTTTGGTCAGGTTATTAATGCGCTTAAAAAAACAGCAGAAGATAAAGTAGCAGCACTTAAGGAGGATCTGGAAAACAATGAGGAGTCGGCCGGTTCGTTTGATGACTTATCTCGTCCAGGCGATCCAATTGAAATTGGTGCAAGACACCCTATTTCATTAGTAAAAAACCAGATTATTGATATTTTTTCACGTATTGGTTTTAATGTTAGTGAAGGTCCAGAAATTGAAGATGATTGGCATAACTTTACCGCGTTAAATTTGCCAGAATACCATCCAGCACGAGATATGCAGGATACCTTTTTTATACAAACAGATCCAGATATTTTATTGCGTACACATACCAGTTCGGTACAAGTGCGTTATATGGAAAACAATAAACCACCTATTCGGACAATTTCTCCAGGTCGTGTGTATAGAAATGAAGCAATTTCATCGCGATCGCATTGTTTTTTCCACCAAGTTGAAGGTTTATATATTGATAAAGACGTGAGTTTTTCCGATTTAAAACAAACCCTTCAATATTTTACAACTGAAATGTTTGGAAAAAGTAAAATTCGTTTACGTCCATCCTACTTTCCGTTTACAGAACCGAGTGCTGAAGTAGATGTGTATTGGGGATTGGAAACCGAAACCGATTACCGTATTACTAAAGGAACCGGCTGGTTGGAAATTATGGGTTGCGGTATGGTAGATCCTAATGTATTGGAAAACTGTGGTATAGACTCTAAAGAGTATTCCGGTTTTGCATTTGGTATGGGAATCGATCGTATTGCTATGCTATTACACCAGATTGGTGATATCCGTTTATTAAGTGAAAACGATGTACGTTTTTTAGAGCAATTTAAATCTGCTTTATAAATAACTTTTCAAAATATACTGTTCTAAGGCCGATGATTTCATCGGCTTTTTTATTTAACAATTTTTTAACTTCGGTTAGTTCGGTTATTTCCGAACTAACCGTAATTTTGCATTCTTATTATATTAAAATGGAGAAAGAATTAATCGTTAAGAAAAACCAGTTAGTTGAAAAACTAGGCGTTCACTTTGAACATAGTGAGCAATTAGCACCTGTTGCTGCGCGTATTTTAGCTTTTATAATACTTACAGGAAAGGTAGGCGCCACTTTTGAGGATTTGGTATCCAATCTTTGTGCTAGTAAAAGTACCATTTCAACCCATTTAAACCATTTGCAGGACACTCATAAAATTTCCTATTTCACAAAAATGGGTGATCGGAAAAAGTATTTCACTGTTAATGCAGATACTTTAATGCAAAGTATTGATGAAATGATAGGCAAATGGGAATTAGAAAAAGAACTCCATGAGGAAATGACGGCTTATAAATTAGAAATAAACAGTTTAGAAAGCACGCCGCGCGAACTTAAATTCGATTTAACCTACCACGAAAATTACATTAATTATTTAAATCTAGCTATGGCATCTATGTTGGGACTAAAATCCAAAGTAGCTGCAATGAAATCTTAAACATAACCGAAAAATGAAAAAAAACACTTTTAAAATCCTGATGCCTTGTGCAATTGTTTTTGCACTAATTAGTTGTGGAAACAAAGAAGAAACGCAACAACAAGCTCAAGGTCCAGCACCATTTCAAGTTACCGAAATTCCGCAGCAAACCGTAGTTGGTTATAATACGTATCCAACGAGTATTGAAGGTGTGAATAACAGTGAAGTACGTGCAAAAATTTCAGGTTATATTACAGATGTGTTAGTAGACGAAGGTCAGCAAGTAAAGAAAGGTCAAACCTTGTTTAAGTTAGAAACTCAAGCCTTGAGCCAAGATGCAGCAGCAGCAAAAGCCAACGTAAACGCCGCTCAAGTTGAGGTGGATAAGCTAAAACCTTTAGTAGAAAAAAATATTATTAGCAATGTACAGTTGGAAACGGCGAAAGCCAAATTACAGCAAGCAAAAAGTTCTTATAATAGTATAGGTGCTAATATTGATTATGCCAATATAAAAAGTCCTGTTGATGGTTATGTAGGAGCCATTAGATTACGAAAAGGAACTTTAGTTAGCCCTACTAGTCAAGAGCCTTTAACAACGGTTTCAGATATTAGTGAAGTATATGCGTATTTTTCTTTGAATGAAAGAGAATATCTAAATTTTATTCAAAAAGCAGAAGGCGCAGATGTTGCTGCTAAAATTAATAATCTACCAAAAGTAACATTAATTTTAGCCAACGGAAGTACTTACGAAAAGGAAGGTGTTATAGAAACCATTAACTCTCAAGTGAATTCAAAAACAGGTTCTATTTCGTTTCGTGCGGTTTTTGATAATGATTCTCGTTTATTAACTAATGGTAATAGTGGAAAAATAAGACTTCCAAGAACTTATAAAGATGTGGTTGTAGTTCCTAAAGAATCTACTTATGAGCAACAAGGAAGTTATTATGTTTATAAGCTAGGTGAAGATGATATGGCTGTTTCCACGCAAATTACTGTTTTGGCAGATGTAGAAAATATTTATGTCGTTTCTGAAGGCCTTCAAAAAGGTGATAAAATTGTGGCAAAAGGCGTTTCAAAATTAAGAGGTGATACCAAAATTAAACCTATGGAAGTTCCTTTTGATAGCATTGCAAAACCTATTGACAAAGTATTCAGATAATCAATCAAGATAAAAAATCATGTTAAAAACTTTTATAGAAAGACCTGTACTTTCAACGGTTATCTCCATTATCATTGTGATTTTGGGTGTCCTTGGTCTTACCGCATTACCAATTACCCAATATCCTGATATTGCACCACCAACTATTTCGGTAAACGCCAGTTATCCTGGAGCGAATGCTGAAACTATTTTGGAAAGTGTTGTTATTCCTATAGAGGAACAAATTAACGGCGTTGAAGGGATGACGTACATTACATCCAACGCTTCCAATACAGGAACGGCTTCCATTACCGTTTATTTTGATCAGGATGTAGATCCAGATATTGCAGCGGTAAACGTACAAAACCGTGTTGCTCGTGCCACCTCACAACTGCCACAAGCCGTAATTCAAACAGGTGTAACCACGTCAAAACAACAAACGAGTGCTTTGATGTTTATGTCGTTTTACAGTGAAAATTCAGATTACGATGATACTTTTATACAGAATTATTTAAAAATTAATGTCATCCCTGAATTACAAAGGGTAAATGGTGTTGGTGATGTTAACGTTTTTGGTTCTAAAGATTACGCCATGCGTATTTGGTTACAACCTGAAAAAATGGCAGCTTATGGTTTAATTCCAACAGATGTTACAGCGGCATTGCGTGAGCAAAGTTTAGAAGCTGCTGCCGGATCTTTCGGTGAAAATGATGGTGAAGCCTTTAGTTATGTTATTAAATATGGTGGCCGTTTTAAAACGGAAGCGCAGTATAGTGACATTATTATTAAAGCGCTTGGTAACGGACAATTTCTAAAATTATCTGATGTTGCCGATATTGAATTAGGAGCACAATCCTATTCCGGTAGTTCCATTACCAAAGGAAAACCCGCAGTAAACATGGGTATTTTCCAAACTAAAGGTTCTAATGCGCGCGACATTATTATTGAGATTGAAGCAAAATTGGAAGATATAAAAGCCGATTTACCTAAAGGTGTTGAAATATTTGTGCCTTATAATACCAATAACTTCTTGAATGCATCCATTGAAAAAGTAGTTATCACGTTGGCGGAAGCATTCCTATTAGTTTTTATCGTAGTATTTATTTTCTTACAAGATTTTAGATCTACTTTAATTCCGGCAATTGCCGTTCCCGTATCTATTATTGGTACCTTTTTCTTTTTGAATCTCTTTGGATATTCCATTAATCTTCTAACCCTATTTGCCTTGGTTTTAGCCATTGGTATTGTAGTGGATGATGCTATTGTGGTAGTAGAAGCGGTGCATGCGAAGATTGATGAAGGTGAACACGACCCTAAAAAAGCGACCAAAGATGCCATGCATGATATTTCTGGCGCCATTATTTCTATTACTTTGGTTATGTCCGCCGTATTTATTCCTGTAACATTTATTCAAGGTCCAACAGGGGTTTTCTATGAACAATTTGGTGTAACGCTTATTGTGGCTATTATAATTTCTGCCGTAAACGCCTTAACCTTAAGTCCAGCATTATGTGCGTTATTTTTAAAAGGTCATGATGAAAAACAGTCCAAAAAGAAGAAAAATCTTATGGGCCGCTTCTTTGATGGTTTCAACAGAGGCTTTGATGCTACCATTACAAAATATGGAAAATCGGTTCACTTTCTATACCGAAACAAATGGATTACAGTTGTTGTATTAGTAATATCAGTTGGTGCCATTTGGTGGTCGTCTTCTGTATTAAAAACAGGATTTGTACCGGATGAAGATAGAGGTATTATGTTTGTAAACGTGGAACTTCCTGCGGGATCATCTATTGATAGAACGCACCAAGTAAACGTAGATTTATATAAAAAACTTGAACAAATTCCAGGTGTTAAAGGTGGATCTCTTATTGAAGGTCGAAGCTTTTTAGGTGGTGCTGGTAGTAACTTTGGACTTGGGTTTATCCGTTTAGATGACTGGGAAGACCGTGAAGCCGATTCACTTTCTGTTGCGAGTATTACAGGAAAAATGTTTGCCGCAGCCGCACAAATACCAGAAGCTAATATTATCTTCTTTTTGCCGCCAAGTATTCCAGGTTTTGGTAACTCGGCTGGTGTGGAAGTGAATTTATTAGACCGCTCAGGCGGTAGTTTTACCGATTTAGATCAAGTTACCCAAGAATACGCGGCTAAACTTTCTCAACGTCCGGAAATTCAATATGCACAGTCGTCCTTTAATACGAAGTATCCACAGTATGAAATAGAACTAAATGCGGAATTAGCTAAAGAGTTGGGCGTTCCAATTAGCGATATTTTCTCAACCCTTCAAGGTTATATTGGAAGTATCTTTGCTGCCGATTTCTCGCGATTTGGTAAACAATACCGTGTGTATGTACAAGCTTTACCTGAAGATCGTGCTCAAGAAAGTGATTTAGGCAAACTCTATGTTCGCACAGGTGCTGGTGAAATGACACCGATTACTACGTTTGTTAATTTGAAAAAAGTATATGGTCCGCAGTCTGTAACACGTTTCAACTTATTTAATTCCGTAACCTTAAACGCGGCCATAAGTCCTGGTTTTAGTTCTGGTGATGCTATTAAAGCTATTGAAGAAGTGTCTCAAACCTTACCAAGTAATTATACCATTGCATATTCAGGGTTAACCCGTGAGGAAGTTAGCGCAGGAAACCAAACGACGACTATTTTTATCTTGTCTCTTGTTTTTGTTTATTTCTTATTAGCAGCACAATATGAGAGTTACTTAATACCATTCTCGGTTTTATTATCCCTGCCATTAGGTGTATTTGGTGCGTATTTTGTCACGCAGCTTACAGGTTTACAAAATAACGTGTATTTCCAAATTGCACTTATTATGTTATTGGGTCTGTTAGCTAAAAACGCCATATTAATTGTGGAGTTTGCCTTGCAGCGGCGTCGAAATGGCGAGTCGCTCTTGGATGCAGCCATAAATGGAGCAGAAGCGCGTTTACGTCCTATTTTAATGACGTCATTTGCCTTTATACTTGGTTTAACGCCATTAGTTATTGCAAGTGGTGTAGGTGCAGCAGGTAACCGTTCAATTGGTACAGGAGCTGTTGGCGGTTTATTGATAGGAACCATTTTAGGTGTTTTTGTCATTCCAATTTTGTTCATCTTTTTCCAATGGTTACAAGAAAAAATATCTGGAGCACCAGTAGTTGTAAATAAAGAAATTAAAGAATAATAAAAATGAAAGCAAGTATAAATAAAAAATGGATTTCACGTGTTATGGTGTTTGCGTTGCTCGCCATAACCATGCAAAGCTGTTTGGTTTCAAAAGATTATGAACGTCCAGATTTAGAAGATCAAACGGAAAATTTATTCCGTACGGATGAGTTGGAAACGGATTCTATGTCTATGGCAGATGTGTCTTGGAAACAAGTTTTCACAGATCCGTATCTGACCCAATATATAGAAGAAGGTTTACAGAATAATATTGATATTCGTATAGCTATTCAACAAATTATTGCTGGTGAAGCTTACATGAAACAAGGAAACGCGGGTTACTTGCCAACCTTAAGTGCTGGCGCATCGGTGGCACATCAGAAATTGTCTGATAATAGTCAGTTTGGGGCATTTACAAATGGTTCTATTGATCAGTATGAAGCCGTAGCTAACTTATCTTGGGAAGCCGATATTTGGGGGAAAATCCGGAGTAATAAACGGGCCTTTCATGCTGGGTATTTAAAAAGTATTGCAGCACATCAAGCTGTAAAAACCAAACTTATTGAAAGTATTGCTACCACCTATTATACATTAGTGGCTTTGGATGCTCAATTGGAAATTACCAAAGAAACCATTGAAACTCGTAGAAAAACGGTTACGGCAATTGAGTCTTTAAAAGAAGCTGGACAAGTAACCCAAGTGGCCGTAGACCAAAACGTGGCCCAATACAACAATGCGCGCGTACTTCAAATTGAGATTGAGCGTCAAATTTTTAGAACGGAAAATGCGTTAAGTATTTTGTTGGCAAAACAACCGCAAACGTACCAACGAAGCACCTTAAGCGAACAGGAAATTACAACCGAAATGAAACTTGGTGTGCCTTACATTTTATTGCGCAACAGGCCAGATGTAATTGCCGCTGAAAATGATTTCATTCAAGCTTTTGAAATGACTAATGTTGCCAAAGCTAACTTTTATCCGTCCTTAACCTTAAGTGCATCGGGTGGATTTCAAAGTTTGGAGTTTCAGAATTGGTTTGATACCAGTTCACTTTTCGCAAATTTAGTAGGTGGGTTAGCACAGCCTATTTTTAATCAGCGTAAAGTTAGAACGCAATTCGAAGTATCTCAAGCGCAACAAGAGCAAGCCTTATTAAACTTTAAGCAAACTCTGTTGGTGGCAGGACAAGAAGTATCCGATGCCTTGTATAGCTATAAGGCAGAAGAAGATAAGTTCGAATTCCGTGAAAATGAAGTGGAAGCCTTGCGTCGTGCAGAATCTAATTCAGAAACCTTATTAGATAATGGGTATGCTAACTATTTAGATTTATTAACGGCTAGACAAAGTGTGTTGGTAGCAGAATTGAATACCATTGATAATAAGTTAGAACAATTGCTATCTGTTGTTAGATTTTACAAAGCACTAGGTGGTGGTTGGAAATAACGGAAGGACCACCATGTTATGATAAATAAGCAAGACATACTTTTGTGCTCCATTACCAACTTCACCAAGTTTGGTAGCAAACGGTTTACATTAGATGATCTGGCTTTGGAATTAGGCATTTCAAAAAAAACAATTTACCAGTATTTTAATGGTAAAGAAGCCTTGGTAGCTGAAAGTTTAAGCTACTTATTAGATAACTACGTGGAAGAGATTGAGGCTATTCAAGAGCGTGAAGATTTAGATGCCATTGAAAAAATAATTACCATTTATAAACGTGGGTTTGAATATTTAAAACACTTCAAGCCCGCGTTTTTATTTGGTATTAAAAAATACTATCCCAAAGCCGATGGGGTTTTTACAGCATTTTCAGATCGGTTAGTCAATACCATTATATACACCCTATTAGTAAAGGCCCAACAACAGCAAATAATTAAACCACGGGTAGATGTAGCTTTGGTTGCCAAATTATACATGTTGCGCGTAGATAATGTGGCCTTTAAGGACGATAATTTATTTAAAACCTACAGTTTATCTACCGTTTTAAACCACCTGATTATTTATAATCTGCGTGGCATTACAGTTTCTGGTTATTCTAACGCTTTTTTTGAATAGTTTTTTATTTTTGCATACACAAAGGTTTAGTAATACAAACATCATTAATTTAATCGTTCCACAAGGGAATACTTAGCTTATGAAAAAAGATATTATAATTCCAAAAGTAGATGGTGTTTATGTGGCGATTGTAAATGAATATAACGACATCTATAAAACTCAAGATTGGAACGCGTATATTATAAACGATAAGGCGGTGGATTTGGAAATGGTAATTATTGTTACCAGTGGCTATTCTCAAGATAAAGCGACGTCAATATTCAGAAAAAAGCTGGATAAACTTCCAGCCAAAAGCTATGCGAAAATTGAACTCATGCAGGAAGACTTATTTGCATTGAACAATCAGTTTCAAGTCACGTTTTTTGAAGGTAATACCATGTTTGATAAAACCTATCTCTTCCGAAAAAACACCATTAATTTAAAAGCCTTGCAAACCATTCCATTAATGGAAGCTAAAGGTGTTTTGGTAAAATAGTAATTCGGATAAGAATTTTTTTATTAATAATAGCCGTTTAAAAACAGCCCTGTATTTATGTTGTGGGTTATTCTTAAGAAGGTATAAACTGAAGTACTGTGAATAAATATTTACTTCCGGTAAAAAAAACGTATTGATTCACTACCTTTTTGTATTAGCTTTGACCATAGAAAATTCAGTTTTGTGACCAAGGAGAATAACTAAAACCTTGAAATAACCATCAAAAAACCAAGTAAAACTCATGCATTTACCATTATTACAGGACATTTTAATTCTTTTAGTTTTTTCGGTAGCTATTGTTTTTGGTCTACAAAAACTCAAACTTCCTTCTATAATTGGTTTTCTGTTAACAGGAGTCGTTATTGGACCCTATGGATTAAGTCTTATTGAGGCCGTTGAACAAGTAGAAACGCTTTCTGAAATTGGCGTTATTTTATTACTGTTTGTTATAGGAATGGAACTTTCCATCAAGCAATTAGTCTCCATCAAAAAAACGGTTTTTATAGGCGGATTTTTCCAAGTAGGAATTACCGTAGCCGTATCAGCCCTTATTTATTACCTATTAGGATTTTCTTGGAATGAAGCTGTATTTGTCGGTTTTCTGTTCTCTCTATCCAGTACAGCCATTGTTTTAAAAACCTTGCAAGATAGGCATGAAATATCAGCACCTCATGCCAGAAATGCCTTGGCCATTTTAATTTTTCAGGATATTATTGTCGTGCCTATGATGCTTGTTACACCAATGATAGCAGGAGAATCCTCCAACATAGGTGTAAGTATTTTATCGCTCTTGTTAAAATCGGGTATTGTAGTGGTTATTACCTATGTCAGCGCGCGCTATATTGTTCCTAGGTTAATGCATGCTGTGGCAAAAACCAATAGTAAGGAACTGTTTTTGTTAGTGACCATTACCATTTGCTTTGCGGTGGCATTCCTAACATCGGAAGCCGGATTATCATTAGCACTAGGAGCCTTTTTAGCAGGTCTTATTGTTTCAGAGTCTGAATATAGCCATCAAGCTACCAGTATTATTTTACCGTTTCGTGAGCTTTTTACAAGTTTCTTTTTCGTGTCCGTGGGGATGCTATTGGATTTAAACTTTTTCTTAAATAATATACCTATTATTCTCCTGTTATTAGTGACGGTTTTGATTCTTAAATCAGCCATTACAGCAGGCGCCGTTGCCATTCTGAAATACCCTGCTAAAACGGTAATATTAACAGGTTTATCGCTTTTTCAAGTGGGTGAATTTGCTTTTATACTTTCCAAAGTAGGCATTGAATACGGGTTGTTAACAACGGAAACGAACCAATATTTTCTATCCGTTTCTATCCTATCCATGATTTTAACGCCGTTTGTTATTATTTTTTCGGGCACAATTGCGGACAAGCTTATAGGTGTCAGCAAAAAATTAGGATTGAATGGCACGACTGATCCAGAAATTGATTACGAAGAATTGGACAATCAGGATTTAGAAAACCATTTGGTTATTATTGGTTATGGTGTTAATGGTAGCAACTTGGCAAAAGCCGCAGCAGCTAACAATATTCCGTATGTGGTTATTGAAATAGATGCCGAAAAAGTAAAGCGTGAAAAACAAAAGGGTGTTCCTATTATTTTTGCAGATGCCACGGAAGATCATATTCTGGAAACGGTCAGACTTTCTTATGCTAGAGTAGCCGTAATAGCCATTTCAAATCATGTGGCTACCCAAAACATTATTAAAAGTATTCGGTCCCATTCGGATTCATTGTATCTGGTGGTTAGAACGCGATATGTTAAGCAAACGTCTGAATTATTCGCATTAGGTGCCGATGAGGTTATTCCGGAAGAGTTTGAAACATCCGTGCAAATATTTACCCACGTACTTCAAAATTTCCTGGTACCAGAAGATGATATTGAGCATCTGGTTGAAAATATTAGAGCTGATAACTACCAACTATTCAAAGGCGAATTAAAACGTCCAAAAACCTATAGGCCGAACAAGGAATTAGCCGATTTTAATATTACCTGTTTACGGATGAGTTCTGATAGTAATAAATTTATCGGGAAACCATTAAGTGAATTGAATTTAAGAGCCAAATATGGTATTAATGTTTTGGGTATCAAACGCAAAAATAATATGCTAGAAAGCATTCAACCAGATGAAATTATGATCCAAGGCGATGTGTTGTACATTCAAGGAAATCAGAGTAAAATTGAGCAGTTTCATAAAATGATTAAATAAACGGGCTCCTGCGAAGCATTGATTTATAATGTTCTCGTTAATTTGCATGTGACTAACCGTATAACATTTTTGGTAATATTTAAATACATCACCAATTTTAAAAACTAATATGACAAAATTAAAAAATAAAAAAGCCATTATTACGGGTGGCGGAAGAGGACTTGGAAAAGCAACGGCTCTGGCATTTGCCAATGAAGGAATTGATATTGCCATAACAGGTAGAAATGAAGCTGTTTTAAAAGAAACCGTTTTAGAACTAGAGGCATTGGGCGTAAAGGCTATTTATTCCGTATTTGATATCAGTGATTATGAATCTGTTAAAAATGGGATTAAAACTATTATCAATGAATTAGGTTCGGTGGATATTTTAGTAAATAATGCTGGTATTGCAGCCTTTGGAACGTTGAATGACATGGAAGTTGACCAATGGACGCAAATAATTCAAACCAACGTCATGGGAATGTATTACGTAACGAAAGAAGTTTTACCGTATTTAATAAATCAAAATGAAGGTGATATTATTAATGTTTCATCTACAGCTGGATTGAGTGGAAATGCTTGCACTTCTGCCTATTCAGCATCCAAATTTGCCGTTATTGGAATGTCTGAATCCTTGATGAAAGAAGTGCGTAAAAACAACATTCGCGTTTGTACCGTTACGCCAAGCACGATCGTGTCCGATATGTCTATTGGATTAGGAATTGCTAACAAAGATTCTGAAGAACGTGTTTTACAGCCTGAAGATTTTGCAGAATTACTTGTTGCTGGTTTAAAACTACCCAGAAGAGCCATGCTTAAAAGTGCTGCTTTATGGTCCACAAATCCATAAGTAATATACAAATCTGGCAGATATAATCAGCCGCCAGAACTGAACGCATAAAACATAATGTTAAGCACAAATAGAAAATAATTAGAAACAACAGCCTTTTTTAAAAGCACTGGTACGCATTTAGGTTTTAGTGGTATCTTTGCAGTATTCAATGGTATATTCCGCAGAAGAGTTTTTTCTATGTTATTAGATGTCCAAATTACCAAAAGCGCATAAATTTCTGGATCTTTCAGATTATGGAAGACCACTAGCACGCGTTATTGCAAACGCTTTACAACACACCGCATTTACGCCTGTTCATGTTACTATTGGTTTTATTATATCAGGGCTTATAGGGGTTTACTGTATTACCCAAGGATATTATTGGTTGGCGGCCTTCTTTTTAATTTTCAAGTCTATTCTAGATGCTGCGGATGGCGAATTGGCACGTGTAAAACAAAAACCTTCCTATACAGGTCGTTATTTAGATTCGGTTGCCGATATTGTTTTAAACGCCTTAATCTTTGTGGCCATTTGGTCGGTTAGTACCACCAATATTTGGATCTGCCTATTGGCGTTTTTAGGCTTGCAATTACAAGGCACCTTGTACAATTACTACTATGTTATTTTAAGAAATAAATTTGACGGTGATACCACGAGTCGCGTTTTTGAATATGAAACGCCTATTGCATTACACGGCGAAAAGCAGAAACATGTGGATATTCTTTTTGGCTTGTACAAACTGTTTTATGGTGTTTTTGATAAGACTATTTACGCATTAGATCGTCAAGCAGACCAAGGTAAAACCATGCCTAATTATTTAATGACGAGTATTTCTACCTTTGGATTAGGGTTTCAATTACTCGTTATATCCATCATGTTGGTATTAGGCTTAAAAGCGTTTATTCTGCCTTTCTTTTTAGGATATACTGTTATGGTTTTTGTGTTTATAGGTATTCGGAAGTTTTTCTATTAAGTGCTTTCTTGTCAAGTTCATAGGGTAAAAATTCAGTATTCAGATTTATAAATCAGAAATGGATTTATCCTTACAAGCTACCTACATCTTTTCAAACCCAGAGTGCTACCTAATGGAAAGCAAGCTTCCATAGTAATTCGCCTTGCCGGCGTTTGAGGGGGTTTCTTTTAATCTAGTTTTTCCGTTAATTTTTTGAACACCGCTTTAGGTTCCTTTCCTTCATATAAAACGGCATAAACCGCATCTATAATAGGTGTTTTTGTTTTCCTTTTATTTTTCTCGTTGAGTAAATGCGCACTTTTTGTGGCGTAATAGCCTTCAGCCACCATATTCATTTCCATTTGCGCCGATTTTACTGTGTAACCTTTTCCAATCATATTCCCAAACATCCGATTTCTAGAAAATACCGAATACCCCGTAACTAATAAATCACCCAAATAAGCCGAGTTATTAATGTTCCGTTTCATCTTGTGCATCTTTTTAATAAAACGCTTCATTTCCCTAATGGCATTACTCATTAACACACTCTGGAAATTATCACCATAACCCAAACCATGAGCAATTCCGGCTGCAATGGCATAAATATTTTTCAGCATGACGGCATATTCCGTACCAATAATATCGTCACTAATTTTTGTTTTTATATAATCGCTAGCTAATGCATTGGCAATTTCTGTTGCTTTTTCTGGATCAGCACAGGAAATGGTAAGGTATGATAAACGCTCTAAAGCAACTTCTTCGGCATGACACGGTCCTGCAATAACCGCTATGTTTTCAAATGGTAATTTGTAAATATCATGAAAATGTTCACCAACCAATAAACCGGATTCTGGAATGATACCTTTTACTGCAGAAACAATGGTTTTCTGGGAAACATTAGCTGTTAGTTTTTCTAATTCACTATACATAAAAGCAGAGGGAATGGCAAAGATTAAAACATCGGCATATTCAGCCATTTCATTAATATCATTGCTTAATTTTAATTGGTCCACTTTAAACTCAACCGAACTCAAATAACTTGGGTTATGTTGTTCTTTTAGTAAATGCTCCTTGGTGTAAACACTGCGCATATACCATCCTACTTCATCTAAATTTTCACAAAGCATTTTTACAATAGCTGTTGCCCAACTTCCTGAACCGAAAACAGCGTATTTTAAAGGTTTACTCATAATTTGTATAGTCTTTAGTATTTCAAAAATACATAAAATATTATGCTTTATCGATATGTAAAGTCCATGCTTTTTTCATTTTGGCACGTGTTTTGAAATCCTAGTAATAATAACTTTAAAATGATGGACTTATGAGGACTATAAAACTACTTTTCGCATTTGCAATTTCAGCAACGCTTTTTACGTCATGCTATACCGATCCAATTATTGTGGATAATTACAATCCAGGACCAGCGCCTTCCATATCTTTAAATCAGTTATTGAATCGTTATGAGCTATGGTATGTGGATATTAATGAAACTATTGGTTATAACGAAACGCCATTTTTACAAATAGCATTTACCATATCCTTTAGAAACGGCAATTTATTTGCTAATAATAACTTGGTAGGATTTGGCGATCAAGGAAACGGATTTGGTATTCAAACAGGAACCTATGATGCCTATAATAATATTTTGGATGTCTACCACGTTATTGATGGATACCAAACCTTTGATGTGTACCAAATAGATAGTAATACTATTGAATTGTACAACCCGAATAACGATACATCCTACTTTTTAGATGGTTACCAACGTAGCAATTTTGATTATGACTATGTGTTTTATGATAATATTCATTATTTCTTACAGGAATATGAAGCTTGGGAAAAAACATATACCAGTCCTACAGGAGCACCAAACGAATTTGATTATGAAAACTATTTGCAGTTTTTAGCCGGTGGAAATGACTCGGAGTTTAGAAGCTCGCAAGATGTTAATGTGTACAATCCGAATAATATTTTTTGGGATTACACCGGACTTTATAATGTTGGAAACATATCTGGAAATAGATATTTAAAAACCCTGACATTAGATTATGATTATTTTGCGGATGAATTTTTTGAACTTCGCGTTTTAAATGATGCGAAAATAGAATTGTATCAGCCAACATCCGGAACGGTTTATGAATTTACAGGTCGTGGGTATATTCAGTTTTTGAAAAATGCTGAAGGCAAACAAACGGAACAGCTTAAAAAGCGAAAGTTTAAAGCTGAAAAGCAAGATAATCCACGTGAACCCATTCGTGAGAAAATATAAAATATTTAATTAGTCTAAAATTTTGAGGAACTGCCTGATGAGAAATCAAAAAGGCGGTTCTTTTTTGTGTTAAAAAACTCAAAATAAGCAAGTGTATCAAGCATTATTTTTGTAAATTATGACTTCAAGAAATCAACTATTAACATTAAAAAACAAGTAAACAATTATGGGATTATTTTCATTTATTAAAAATGCAGGCGCGAAAGTATTTGGTATCGGAAAAACAGATGCTGAAGAAGCAGCCGAAGCAAAAGCAGATGCAGCGGCAGCCAAACTAAAACGTGAATCGGCAGCAGCAAGCCGAATGGAAGAAACGGTTTCCGATTTAAAACTGGAAGCTAAAAACTTAAAAGTAAAAATTGATGGTGATACAGCAACCATTAGCGGAATGGCTTATGATCAAGCTACACGCGAAAAAATTATATTAGTGGTAGGAAACTCTAACGGTATAGCTGTTGTGGACGACCAAATGACGGTTGAACACAAGGAGCCAGAAGCACAATTTCACACCGTAGTTAGTGGTGATACATTAGGGAAAATAGCGAAGGAATTCTACGGAAATGCTATGAAATACCCATTGATTTTTGACGCTAACAAACCAATGTTAACTGATCCTGACAAAATTTATCCAGGACAAGTATTGCGTATTCCAGCTTTAGATTAAGTCAAGGAATTTATAAAAATAAAAAAGCCAACTTTATGAGTTGGCTTTTTTATTTTGTGAAATTAACAGTATTTAATTTGGTCTTAATTTAATTAAATCACTTTCTGATAAAAACTGTCTGACTAAAGAATAAAGATTTTGATTTGTGTTACTGGTGTCTTTTATTTTCATATCTATTTTATAATCCATGTAAGGTTCAGTAGGCACAAAATCTATTATACTGTCTTTAGAACTTAAACTCCATTCAGTAGATTTTAGTAAAAATATAATATCACAATCTTGAGCTTCCAAGGCATTTCCATTCGTGGTATTAAAATTTACAATAGAATTTGATGTTTTAGAAGCTCTTTGCCATGTAACTTTAATCATATCATTTTCATACTGATTTATTGTTTCATCTGGAAAAAATAAACCGATGGATAAAAGTGTCATTAATACAAAATTCCATGCGGCATGAAATATAATTGATTTCAATAAATTGAAGTTAATACAAATCCAAATAGAGAAGAAACCAAAAGCAAACCTGTAAAGAAAACCTTGAAGAGATGATATGGTAAAAAGTTGATCTAGGTCTAAATGAAAAAGAGAAAACAATAATGCATTTCCAACATACAAACTAATTACTAGTGTGTTTGGTCTTTTATAAAAACTTACTATTAATAATGCTATATATATCATCATTAATGTTTTGAGTAGTAAACTTTCAGAAATTAGTAGAAAAACAAATAAACCAATAATAGAAATTATTCTGATACTTTTAGATTTATTAAACCCTCCTCTAAAACTTAATTCTTCTGTAATAGGTGCAACAAATATGGTAATACACAAAAACAAAAAGTATGGAACTTTAAAGTATTCACTTCCTGCAAACGAATCTTGATTGGATGGGTAAACTAACAAATATAAAGTGCATATTATCGCTAGTGTAATACTAAAAAGTCCAAAAGTCAATAACCAATTAGCTTTGTGTTTTAGCTTTAACATTTTTGATTTGAACATGTTTTTTTTATTTAGGAAATTCAATAGTTGCAATAAAATTTTCAAAAACAATTTTAGATTCATGATCCATTAAACTCGAATTAATTCCTAATGTTTTGTCTTGAGTTTTCAAGGTGTACTCATCTGTGAATTTTTTAATATGAGTCAGATCTTTAAATAATAGCTTTTTTCCGAATAACGAATTTTCCTTGATAAAAATATCAGTTATAGTCAAATATTGTTTTTTAAATTCCCAAAGTGACATTCCAATATATATAATACCAATTAATAAAGTAAGAATATTTGACCATCGTGTATTGTCTGATTCCCATATATTAAAAACGCCTAACCCTGTCCATACTAACCCTAGAATTAGGTTAGCATAGAGTCTTTTTTTCTTGTATTTAATAGTTAGTAGACTCATTGTTTGGGGTTTAAAATCTATAATTTTAGTTCGTAGTATTCGGTTCCTACCACTTCAAAGTTGTTTAAATATGATTCTAATGCAACCAAGGAATTTTTATCAATCAGATGTGATTTTATGGTTAATTCTTTCTGTTTGGATTTTAGCATATAACCACCAACTAATTTTTCAATTTGAGTGATATCTTTTAGTAGTAACTTTTTAACGAAAAGGTTGTTTTTTCTAATATACGTGTCGGTAATGTTTAAATATTGATAAGAAATATCCCAAATAAACTGTGCTAAATATAATGAGCCAGCAGCAATAAAACCTAAATTATACCATCTAAACTCCGTATTCTCCCATATAATAAAAGCACCTAAAGTCAACCAAAAAACACCCAGGACCAAATGGATATAAAGCCTTTTTTTGGTATAATTTATGGTTAAATTTTTCATGAAGTCATACAACAATTAGTCCTTTTTACGATTATCAATAACCATAACCGGTTTTCTGCTCATGGCTGGAAACTGTAATTTTTGAATGATTTTCTTATCGTGAAATTCAATTTTAGGCGCTACACGTAATTTAGCTCTAAAGTGATCTTTAATATTCAAGAGAAGTTTCTCCGTTGGTGTATCTGTTGCTATTTTAATGCAGATTTCATCCGTACCAATGTTGTTGTGCGAAATTTCAATAACATAGCTCTGAATGGCATTAAAATCATTTAAAATATTATCCATTGCTGGTGGATATAAGGTGGTGCCTTTATACTTAATCATTTGCTTTTTACGTCCAACCACAGGGCCTAATCGCATGGTTGTTCTGCCACAAGTACAGGCATCATGATGTGCTTGAACCATATCGCCCGTTTTAAAACGTAACAAGGGCATACCTTCAACGCCTAATGTAGAAATGGTTAACTCGCCCACTTGTCCAGCAGACACCGGGTTTTCAGCATCATCTAATATTTCAGCAATAATTAATTCCGGATGATGATGTCCACCTTGTTGCGCTTCACATTCGTTAAAAGCCGTATTCATTTCGGTGGAAGCATAGGTGGAATACAGTTGAATATCCCATTCATCTGTTATTTTTTTTGATAATGCATTATGTGAAAAATCTAAATTTCGCAAAGGTTCACCAATACAAATGGCACCTTTTACGCCCGATTTGTTGATGTCAATATCATGTTGCTTGGCATATTCAATCAATTTTAATAAAAATGACGGTACGGCAATTAAATAGGTTGGGTTGAATTTTATAATAGAATCCCATTGCAATTCTGGGATTCCTGCACCAACGCGAATCATGCCAGCTCCTAATTTTCGGGATCCTAAAAAGTAGGCCAATCCAGCCATAAAGCGTCTGTCCATAGTGGTCATGAGTTGCATAACATCATTTTCCGTCACACCAGAACAGGCAAAAGATAAGGCCTCATTATAGGCTAAACGCTCTAAATCTTTTTCGGTTAAAGCAAAGGTTACAGGATCGCCTAAAGTTCCAGATGTGGTAACATAATCAATAATTTGATTTTTAGGAACACATAAAAATTCATCATTATATGCTTGCAATTGGTCTTTGGAAGTAGTTGGTATTTTTGTTAAATCTTCCAAGGTTTTTATAGAGGAAATAGCAAGGTTATGCTTTTTAAAAACCTGCTGATAATAGCTTGATTTTTCTTGTAAATACACTAATAATTCAGCCAGCTTTTCTTCTTGAAAAATTTTAATTTCTGATTTAGTAGCTTGTTCTATTTTAGGAATCATATTATTTTTCGGAGGTTTGTGTCTGCAACTTGAGGTAATTTAGTAATTCTAAACATAGTATTTTACTTAACCTCATTTATTTGATTTGTTATGTATTTTAATTTGGATATTTTACGGCTTCTCCTTCTGAAATAAAAACTAAAGCATCAAAGTGCTTAAACCAATTGGTTTTGCTTTTTTTTAGATTAAACATCCCTTCGTATTCTTTTTCTGCATATTCTGGATTATCACTGATTATTTGTTTTGAATCCATAAAATAATTTTTTTCAAGTGAAGATAAAAAGTGAAGTAAATTGTTCTCATCATTATTAGTTTTTTCTATCCATTTCTTTTTTCTATTTTGTATGAATATAGATGAAAAGGCTATGTGGTATGAAATACCTGGGTTTAAATTCACAAATTGACCACCCATTGTTTGACCCTTCATAAAATCATATTCGTATTTTGCCATGTGTGCATTTGCTAACCAAACAATGAATTTTTTTTCAGGCATTGTTTTGACTAAAAAGTCTAGGTTTTTAGCCATTTGACTATCTCTAATTGGTATACCTTTTTTACTTGGTTTATGAGTTGTGTTTATTAATATATTGCTTTTAAAGCTTTCTAAAATTTGAAACCATAATGCATTTTTCATGACATTTTTGTTTACTAATAATTCGCTTATTTCGTTGATTAAATATTTAATTTCTGTTTTTGTAAGAACTTTATTTGCTTCTTTTCTGTTCTTAATATAGGTTTCTATTAAGCTGGTAAAATCTTCTTCGTATTTGATAGCATTATCATTTAGAAAAGCTGTAAGTTTATTTGTGAAATTATAATATGAATAAGGCCCCGAAAATTGGTTATCAAAACCCCAAAGGGTCACATTATTTTCAGTTAGAAAATTGAATAGTTCTTGGCATTGAATAGAATAAGACCAAAAGCCAAAAATATTATCCTTATTATGGTCGAAATAGAGTCCAAAAAAATCACTTTCAAAGGCTATATCTTTATAGTTTTTTTCTAATACTAAATACTTTACAAATTCAGTTTTGGCCAAAAAATCTGAACCAGAATTATGATGAGACTCACCTAAAAAAACAACTTTTTTATTAGTCAAATTAGTATCTAAAATCTCTTTAACTTCTTTGGTTAGTAGACTCTCTATCGAATCTAATTCATAAATATTCTTTTCGAATTGTGCTAAAAGAGAATTGAAACTCAAAATTATGAAAAACAATGCTGTGGTTTTTCTCATATTTGTAGCCATATTTAAATCCAAAAGTAAGGATTCTATTTTATTTCAGTTTGTTTTTAATCTTTTTAATGTACCAATCTATTTGTTCTTGATCTGGAACAGTGGTAATTTCTTTGGTCTGCGCCTTCTCAAAAGCTTGTAAAGCTGCTGTGTAATAGTGCTTTTTATAGTAATAGGTTCCCACTAAATAATAGGCCTCCCAATAATTTGGGTTCACAGCAATTAGTTCGTCCAGAACGTTTTGTTCTACATGATTGTCTGTTAAAATAGCTTTGGAAATTTCCCGACTTAAAACCCGATATGTTTCATAGTCTAAATACGCCTGCGTGAATTGAAATGGATCGGCTTCAATAGATAATTCACTATTATGAAATGATTTGGCTGCAGTTTCTGATGGTTCGTTTTTGAAAATCGTATGCAAATTATAGGCTACAAATTCGCCTAGTTGATACGGATTAGCGGATACCCATACCAAGCCTTGTTCAGGTTTAAAAACCACACCATGATGGGCTAATAATTGGTTTAAGGCTTTTTCGTTTCCATAGCCTATGGCTTTATTTTTTAATCCTTCTGTGTTTCTTAAAATAGAAACCGCTTTTTCAACCGTTAGTTTGGGCGTTTCTGAAAGTAACTCTTCCATACGTTCAAAACGATATTGCGAGTGACTTTCAGCAATTTGTTTCAAGTTATTTTCATCAGTTGCATAGGCGTCACTTTGAAAATGATTGGAACAAATTAATTGATTGGAATTTTCAACGTTATAAACGCCAAAATTATTTGGCGACACCTCAATGGTAACCGCATGATTATCCTTGGCACTTCCTATAAATATAGATTCCGAAACAAATACTTGGCGTTTCTTAGCAATAGCAATGGCTTCATCTATCGTGCTGGCATATTGTAAAATTTCGCGTGTTAAAATGGAAATTGGTGTTTTGGCAATTAACGGTATATCTGATTTTCCAGCATTAATTGTCACGGTTAATCCTTGGTCGTTCATGCCTGAGACCACACCCATCATGCCAGCCCAAGTAACGGACATAAAATTATAACCGTTTGTAGGTTTTATGAAGGAAATGATTTTATTTTTTGCGAAATCGTCTCCAGCATAAAAGTCGAAATTTCTACCAATAATCAAGCTGCCATCTTCGGTTTTATCTCCCCAAGCGGCAAAAGATGAACACCCAACAAGTGCCAAATCCTGTAAGGCGTGTCCAATATCGTGGGCACTATGAAAATAGAGTAATCGCAGATAATCATCAGCCACATAATCATAACTATCTCCTGCGTATTTTGAAACCCCTAATATTTCACTTTTATACTCTTCAGGAACGTGCAAATACATTTTTCGGTTGTACCAAGCTAACACTTTACGTAATAGATATTGTTTGGTTTTGGATGGGACGAGCTCTTCTACTTTTCCTAAAAAGGCCGTTTCTTGTTTCGCCATTAACTCTTGACTTAAACTGCCTGTTTGCAAACCAATTTGATACGGATCGCCAGAAACATATAATTCCCATTGCCCATATTTATTTTTAGTTAGCAGACCATTTTCTGTGGTAAATGTAGAATCGGAAATCTGGTTGCGTTCGGGAATGGTTTGGTTGTAATTGGAAACATCTGGAATATCATGTAGCGACTTTTTTACACCACAAGAAGTGATAAGCAAAATAAATACGAGTATGTTACAATAGGTTTTCAGCATTAATTTTCTGTTTGATTTGCCGCAATAATTTTATCTAACAAATAGTCCTGACCTAATAATTCGGAACAGGTAACAACACCACTAATGGTAACGCCTAAAATTCCATGCATATTTAAACTTTGACCTGTAAATAACAAATTGTCTATTTTTGTTTTTGGTGAAATAAAAGACTGCATGGATTTATTTACATCCTTGGTATAGCCATACATAGAACCACGATTTGTTGCAATATAATCACGATAAGAAAGTGGTGATGAGGTATAATATTCCGCAATACAATTGCGAATATTTGGAAATTTTTTCTCTAATTCGTCTATAATAATCTCCGCTTTTTCTTTTTTAAATGCTTCGTAAGTTTGGCCACGTTCATTTTTATGGGCAACCGTATTAAAGGTGTCAGCCCAAGGTTCCACTTCTTCATAACGCATATAGGTCATAATGGTTATATTATCGCCATATATGTTGTTGTCTTTTTTGATTCCCATAGATAACATATAGCTTTCTGGCCACGTTTCTTGGGTGTAATGTTGGGCATTCCAAACGGCATCTTGTGTTTTAAAATGATAATAATTCTTGTTGATATATTTAAAACAATCTGGTTTTAAAACAATATACAAACTGAAGGCTGAAATGGTACTTTCAATACCTTCAATTCGGTTAGTATATGATTTTCTAAAGTGTTCTTTCCCTACTAAATTCAGAGTGATTTTCGGCTCAATATTAGAAATAAACGTGTTGCCTTCTATCTTGTTTCCGTTGGTACAAACAGCTGCTTTAATTAAACCATCTGCACAGATTAAATTTTCAACCTCATGATGTTTATAAACTTCACCACCATACTTTTTTAGTTGTCTAATAAGCAATTTAGTAATTTGACTACCACCATTTATACAACGGTACGCACTTTGAATATAAGAATTTACGGAAAGTGAATGTACATAAAAGGGCGTTTTATAACCATCGCCCGCATACAAGAAATTGGAGCCGGCCAAAACAGCTTGTAAGCGTTTATTATTGGTTATGGATTCCAAATAGGATTTAATTTGTAGTTTAAAAACTCCATCAGCATAAGGTCTTCCTGGTTTTAATCTGTAAAGAGGAAAGGCATTACAGGTTTCCTGAATTTGTTCGCAGTAGGTATTTATAGCTTCTGATTCGTCTGGGAAGTAGGTTTTTAATTGGGCTTTGAAATTGTTAAAACCTTGTGCATATGGATAGGCGTTTTCATCATCATCAAAACTAATAATATCAAACCCATCTTCATCCATTTTTTTGAGAGATAAGCCATCCATAATTCCCAAATAATTGAAATACTGGTAGAGGTTTTCACCTTTTCCCAAACTCCCAATATAATGGACACCTGTATCAAAAATAGATTTGTTTCTGGAGAAGGTTTGTAAGTTTCCACCAAATTGCTGATTTTTTTCCAAAACACACACACTATAACCTTCTTTTGCCATTATAATAGCAGACACCAGACCGCCTAATCCGCTGCCAATAATAACAATGTCATAATGTGATTTTGGTTTCAAATTAGTGCTTAATTAAAAGAATTAAATTTTGTGTTTGATGGCTAATATGATAATTAAGTTTTTCAAATATAGCTAAATAGCGTTTTGTACTTTCAAAAAGAAGAACAACACGTGCTGTGTTTTGAGCACTTAATGATTCTAATTGCGTATTTGTTAACACATCTGAATTAATAATGAGTGTATTGCTAGGCGTTTTTAGGGCTTTTAAAATTGATTCAGCACTATTAATTTTATAATGGTTATTAGGAATAAAACTGTTTTGTACCAATTTGCGGGATGCAGAATTTTCTAGAAAGCTCGTAATTTTTCTATTTGGGCTATCTACAGCCAATAGAAAATCTAATTGACCATGGGCATTTGAAATATGTGTGATGCTTTCGTCATCCTCCAAGGTGTCTAATAGATATTTATAGGTATCTTGATGAGTATTTAAGTCCGTTTTTATAGTTAGATATTGTTCGTGACCTTTATAGCGAAATTCCTCCAAGACCATATTATGAAAGTAGGTTGCATTTTCATGAGCATTTCTAAAGGCTTTAAATTCCGATTTAAAATAGGCACTAATTTGTTTGGTGCGTTCCCGATCTTTAATTCCGAAATTGGTGTCATCAAAAGCAATACGCTTTAATATTTTTACAGATAAACGACCACGTTTAATAACGAAATTCCCTTTTGGTAATATTTCAGAATTCCCATGAATAATAATAGGAACAACGTCCAATTTAAATTGATGGGCCAAATAAAATGCGCCTTTATGAAAACGTTTCATTTTGTGTGTATACGACCGTGTTCCTTCAGGAAAAGCCATAAGCGAATAGCCTTGATCCACTTTTTTCTGTAAATGCGTAACGCCATTTTCAATACCACTAGAAACAGGATAAAATCCAGCTAATTTAACCGCTCTACCAAAAAACGGTGAGTTGTAAACCCAATCATTTACTAAAAATATAATTTTTGGATTCAGCATGCCAATAGCCAAAATATCAAGGAATGACGTATGATTGGCAATTATTACAGCTTGTTTTTTAAAGGTTTCGTTGGTTGGGTTTATAACTTGGGTTTTAAAAAAGGGATAGGAATCTAAAACCGATTTCATAAACTTGGACATTACGCGGTGAAACCAGCCCATTTTTTTCTTCATACTAACCGGAATCACGCGTAAAATAGTCATTCCGAAGATGGATAAAAACAAACCACCAAGACCATAATAGGTGAATGAAATACTAGAGAAAATAAATAAAACTACAGGAGCCGGTTTGCTTGTTTTACTTCCAATAAAAAATTTAAAAAACAAGGGTTGCAGAACAAAGGCGATACATAAAGCGGAAATAATACCAATTATAGACACCATTGAAATGCTAAAAAGTGCAGGGTGCTTGGCGAAAATAAGTACACCAACACCTAAAATAGTGGTGATTACAGATAATATAATAGACGTTTTGTGGGTTGGTAAAACGCGTTCGCCTGTTTTTAACTCATGTAATAGTCCGTTGGTAATAAAAATGCTATAATCAATTCCCAAACCAAAAATAAAGGTCGATATTATAATGTTAAATATATTAAATTCAATACCTGTTACACCCATTATACCAATGGTTAACAGCCAGGTTAATGCAATTGGCAATGCCGTCACTAAGGTGAGAGACACGCTTCTGTAAAAAAGTAATAACAAAACTAAAACAACTAAAAGCGAATAGCCAACCAACCGATTAAAATCATTTTTTAGTCCACCTAAAAAGGTTTCATTCATTTGCTTTCTATCAATTACCAAGGTTTGTGGTTGGTCTTTAAAGGTTTTTATTAAACTTTCGGTTTGATTGTCTTCTAATTTCACTAATGATGTGACTGTTGAAAAACCATCAGCTTCGCCAATATAATCTTCAATAGAAACCGTTTTTAAGGTTTTAAAACCGTCCAAATTTAAAGTGTTGAAGTCAGCTTCCATTAGGTTGTAGAATTGCTGGAATGTGCTTGGTTTAAACCCAAGCGTTTCGCCACTAGAAATTAGTTCTTGTTTGGTAAACGCTATCGTTTCTGGCTGCCAGAAATTTCGCCAAGCTTCTACGTGTTTCTGTTGCTGGTCTTGGCTTTGTACCAAAGCGCCAATGGAACTAAAATTAATAATTTGATTTTCCTTTTTAAGCGTTTGTAGTTTAGAAAATACGGCATCATTGGCTGTAATAGCTTCTTCCGTATTAGAGCCGTAAGCTGCTAAATAAACCGATTTGGATTGAATATTGGTTAAGACATCTAAACGTTGTTGTGCTTGCAATAATTCTTCGGGTTCATAGTTTAATTGCGAAATATCGTTGTTAAAACCTACTTTGCTGTAGGTGAAAATACTCAACACAAATAGTGCAACTAATCCGCTAATGAGCCATTTGTTTTTATGAAATGGATATTTGGCAGCTGTATCTAAAATTGTTTTCCCTTGAAGTGATTTTTTGTTAATTCGATACACTTGAGGAATAAAAATTAATGAAAATACCGAAGCACCTAAAACACTAATGGCGGCAAATATTCCTAAATCTTGAAGAGCTTGCGATTTTAAAAACAACAAACATAAAAACGCCATAGCAGTCGTTAAACTACTCATTAAAACAGGCTTAGTAATCTCTTGATACAATTCCTTAATATTATTGTTACTCCTAATATGGGTTAATATATGAAGGGCATAATCCAAAGTAATTCCTAATAAAACCGAGCCAATACCTAATGAAATAGCAGATATATTCGTGCGGATTACAAACAACATGGCAACTGCCAGCAAGGCACCAAAAGCGGTAGGTGTAAATAAAATAAGTGGAATGGATATTTTTTTGTAAAACACAATCAGTATTAAAAGCAAAACACTCATGGCAATACTTACTGTAATAGTAATGTCACGTTTTATTTGCTGTGCATTGGCAACAGCAATTAAAGCACCTCCAAAATACGCACTGTTAACGGTGTTTTCGAAATCGCTATTTAAACTATCGCGTAGCTTGTAAAGTTGTTCGGCAAAAAGAGCGTTTTCAGATGTTTCACTGGATTTATGTTTGGGTGAAATAAACAATAATAAATGCTGCTTGTCTTTACTTAATAGAAAGCCATTTTCTAAAATAAATGCATCGCCAAAACTTAACTGCTGAAGTTTTTTTAACGCAATAAAGGATAATCCTAAAGGATCGCGTAGAATGGTTTCTTTTGCAACAAAACCTGAAGGGGAAATTAATGTTTTGTAATGTGCTTGGGTTATGGCTTGCAGACTGTCTGCATCCAATTTACCTTGAATAGTTTGGTAATCTTCAGTCTCTAAAAAAAGTGGTAAATTTTCGTAAACAAAATCCAATGTGGTTAAAACGGTTTCATCGGGAATTTGTCCTTGAATTTTCGTGTAATACGGTTGTGAATGTTTTTCTAGACTATCAATAAATTGAGCAGCGTATCGAGTTAAATCTTGAACGGAAGCACCAGATTCACGCGTGATATTGACAATAATTTTATCCGCAAAATTGACAGTTTTTAAAACTTTTTGAGCATCTTCATTTTCGCTGCTTGTGGGAATAAGTTTGGTAATATCTTCTTCAAAAGTAATGTGGCTAGCCAAA
Source organism: Bizionia hallyeonensis (assembly GCF_042657385.1). NCBI lineage: Bacteria > Pseudomonadati > Bacteroidota > Flavobacteriia > Flavobacteriales > Flavobacteriaceae > Bizionia > Bizionia hallyeonensis. Next base: position 763,260 of record NZ_JBHSLA010000001.1, read on the forward strand.
ACTATGAGTCCAGAAACCACGACAAGTAATCCCAGAAAACTGATTAATTTTCTAGAAGCAACCCAAAGATATATTTGATAAAAAAAGTTAGTCATGTTGTAAAACGCGTTTCTTCTTTTTAAATACGCCGAAGAAAAAATAGGCAGCAAAACCAAACAAAATGGCTCCAAGTGTTGCTAGAGCAAAACTTCCTACAATATACGTTTTAAGATGCTGTAAAACCTCAAAATTATCTAACAAATCCGTAAGAGAATAGGAAATGGGTTCTTGTAAAATAAATTGCCCTAATTCTAGGCTGGCAATAATAATAAATGGTATAAAAGGAGGTAGGCTAACATTGGAAAAAGCAAAAGCAATGGTTTTATTTAATTTTAAAAACACAGCGAGTGTTAATACAATCAGTGTGTGAAATCCCCAAAGTGGCGAAAATCCTATAAAAACCCCTAATGCAACCGAAAGTGCTTTCTTTTTTGGTGAATCCTTACTGCCTAGAAAGTCTTCAACAAAAAATCGTTTAAAGCCTTTTTTTTTAATATTTCGGAATAGTTGTCGTGGTTTGTAATAGATAAGTGTTAAAAAAACCAACCATGTATTTAGAATGCTAATCCGCGTAAAATCTTGAAATGGGCGAAAGTGAGAGACACGTTCGGTTTCATCATAAAGTACTTGAATTGGCATGTTTTTAACCTCGGTATCTTTCCAAGCCGATTTGACAATCACTTCAATTTCAAACTCAAATTTATTGGTGTAAAACTTCAGGTTTTTAATAACGTTTAACGGATATAAACGAAATCCTGATTGGGTGTCTTTTAATTTAATACCCGTTTCAAACCAGAACCAAAAGTTGGAAAACTTATTTCCAAAACTACTTTTTCCAGGCACACCTTCCTGTTTCATGTTTCGGGAACCAATAATCAACACGTTCTTGGTGTTGTGTTGGTCTAATTCTGTGATGAAATTTGGAATATCACTCGGGAAATGTTGCCCATCAGAATCAATAGTTATTGCAAACTCATAGCCTAAAGCAATTGCTGCTTTAAATCCGGTTCGTAATGCAATTCCTTTACCCTTGTTTTTGGGGAAATGAATTTGTTGAATATTTGGATAATCTTTTAATATGTCTGTCGTGGCATCGGTTGACCCGTCATTGACAATAATAATATTGTTGGAGTAGGTTAAAACTCCGTCCACCACACGCTTTAAAGTATGCTGATTGTTATACGTTGGAATTAAAATACAAACGTTTAAATCGGTAATTTTTTGTGTGATACTTTGGTTTTGCACGTACTAAAAGCCTTTTGGAGTTAGTGACTGAAAAATACTGATTTTTAATGGACTATGATAATCTAATCAGCAGTAACTAAAATTTTTGTCCCGGTTTTTTGCTTTGTTCTTTCAGTAGTTCCGTGTAATGTTTAAATGCATTTAAAATAGATTCGGCATGATCATGACCATCAACACTCATTACTAATTTTATTTTATCCCACTTGTTTTTCTTCTCATACTTTAAAAATGGAACAAAAATGTTTAAATATGCTTGATCTTTTTTTCTTTTATCAATGTTTTTATAAGCATAAACATTTTCAAAATCATAAAGCATGGAGTTTATAGCTTTGGTACCCTTTTTATTCATAACGGATAATCTTAAATAGTCTCCTTCAAAAGTTGCTTTGTATCCCTTTTTTAAATGACTGTTGTGTTCATAACCGTATTTTTCAATTAAAAAAGCTTTCGTTTCCATTAATGAAATATCGCCAGAATTGGCAGGAGCAACGGAATGGAAGGTTTCCACTTTACCATTTTCAAAGGTAATTTTCGAAACATCAGACTTTTTTATATGATAGGATGGTCCTGAAAGATTATCTGATTTTTTATAGGAGATGGTTTCAATGTGAATTTCTTCAACTTTGGAGGAAATCTCTTCGTTATTGGTTGTTAAAATAATGTCTTGAGCGGACATTGGAATGGTAAAAAGGAAAAGTAGTAGGTAGGTAATTTTTTTCATATTTGGTAACGTTATTTAGATGTTATACTTTGTTTTTCTTCATCTGTAAACACGGCAGATTGTAAAATAAAATCTTTAATATGGTTCTTTAAATTTTTCGAGGAAATGTACTGATATTGTTTTAATATAAACTGCTTATCTTCTACTATAGCATCTTTATATTTTAAAATTTTGGGTGTGTTCTCTTGAATTCCTAATCTTACAAATCGCGGTTCAATATTGTTGGGTTCAGTTTCAATGGCATATTCTATATAGCCTACACCTTCTATAAAACCATCTTTTTTGTCTTTTAGGGTTTTTGCACTTCTAGCTTTTAAAGCTATGGCCGCACCTTTATATGCTACTAAAGCCATAGCGTCTGTTTTAGAAACTGATTGCATGGCCGTATAAAACGCATCTACAAGTTCTTGACTTTGAGCCGCTTCTTTATAAGATTGACGTACCTGATTTAACTCTAACCTTTGTACGTTAAAAACGAGTAGGACAAAACTTATAAGTATGAATTTCATAGGTGCCTATATTACGTTGTATGACGTAATCAATTTTAATGCCACAGTATCGTTAAACTTGGTAATATTTTTAACGCGAAATCCTGTTTTGGTATCTTCAAAATCCAGAGTAAGTTCTAAATCTGGTGTTTTAAATGGATTAATAATCGCCATGAATTTCACATTACTAGCGGATTCCATAAAGAGTTTTTTTGAAAGAACTTCTTCTGACAGCTCTTTAATAATCTGCATCATACAGACACCAGGCGTTACAGGATTCCCAGGAAAATGGCCTTTAAAAACATCATGTTCTTTATTGATAGTAATGTTAGCAATAGCCTTGCCTTCCGTGGATTCTAGTGAGTTAACTTTATAAAAATCTTTTAGTAACATGGGTTTTATTAAAATTTAAATTTATAATAAACACTTAATTGAAATACGGAATTTAGCTTATTATTGCCGTTATAATAGTAGTCATTTTCATTTCCAAAAGTATAATCGTTGTCATAGTAATTATTGTTATAAAAATCATCGCGTACATCAACAAACCCTTGTTTGTAGCGAGCCTCTAAACCTAAGCCCATTGGGAATTCGTAACCAATACCTGCAAAAAAAGCAATATCTATTGGAATAATGTCGCCATAGGTGTTATCGGACACATTAATTTCTAAACTAGGTCCGACTAAAAAATGCAAGCCAACATCTGGAATAAAAAAGAATTTATTTGAGATGGCAGCACCAATATAGTGAATGCTCACATCATTTCCAGAATATCTATAAATTTCACCATCATAAGGATTGCTGATTGTAAAGTTGTCACGGCCAAAGCCTTGGTTGGAATAGGATGCTTCTATCTGCAATTCATAAATCTTTGGAAAATGAATGTTTAAAAACATTGCACCTTGAAAGCCTACTTTTCTTGTGGAATTATCAATGTTAGTAACAGTTGCTGCATTTAGTCCTGCTTTAAAACCAGGACGGACTTGTACTTGAGCAAAAACTGCTGAAGTAAAAATTAAGCAAATGATTAATGATAGTTTTTTCATTTGGAAATTGATTTGAGGTTAATTTCTAGTTTAATATTATGATGTTTAATAGTAATTTGGTTTGCAATATTATTACTTATATCTGTAAACAAAAAGTGAACTTTCTCTTTTTGATAACCCGTTCGAATTATTTGATTTAGGTGTTCGGAAACATAATAGAAGTGTTTTTTACCCAAAATAGCCGTTTGATAAATGTGAATCGTATCCTTTATGAAACTTTTAGAAACCAAATTTTGCTCTTGAACCAAAGCTTTAAAGTCGGTTTTTAAAAGATTTATTAGTAGTTTTTTATTGAGCTCATCCAAAATATAATTAACCTTGAACTCCGTTTCGGTTATGGAGAAGTCGAATAATTTTGCACCCATTTCTGTTGTAAAAACGATTCGATGATTGCCATCTTCAATCTTTTTAATAATTAATAAACCACCAAAACTATTGTCGTAAACCTGAATACTGGCCTTGTAAACATAGTCTTGATTGGCATCAGAGAAATACGGATTGGTTATAAATTGCTTCTTTACTTCCTGTACTGTTAATTGGTTCTTCTTACTATAAGACCCGCAGCTCAATATTAGAAAGCAACAACTAATGATTAAATAACGCATCAGAAACCGGGTTGTTTAATACTTTATTACTGAAAACAATTCTGGTGTAATCGCCAGACGGTTCCACCATTTTCACAATTTCAACATCACCTTGTGCATTAAAGGTTAATTGAAATACTTCAATAAATGAAGCCGATTTTTTGTCCTTCGGCTTAAAATAAACGAGGCTGTTGTTTCCAGATTTATAGTATTCTATATGGAATTCTTCTGCATCAAACATATCGCCTTTTATACTGTTAATAATGAGACTATTCAGTTGTTTAAAAAGTTTGCTTGAACTCATGTCAATATCACTTTTTTTGCCTTCATCATTAATATATAGCTTGTTATCTTTAAAGATAACAGAATAAACAAAGGGGTCGGTATAAGACCATTTTACCAAATTTGGCGCTTTAAAATGCAGGTTACCTTTGGTAATAATATCATTAGATAAAAAATCCATGTGTTTGTACTGCGTAAAGGCACTTGTAATGGTTTTTGTGGTTTTGGCTTGCTGTTTAACCACGCTTTTTAAGGCATCTGCCTCTGCTGAATTCATGGGTTTTTGTGCATGTAAATTCAGAATAAAGAAGAAGCACAGTATAGAGATATTACGCATAAGCTTGGGTGTTGAATAAGGCATCAATCGTAACGGATTGAAAATTATTATCACGTAAAAATAACAATAACTGTTCCAAAACCCTAACAGATTTATCACTCGTGTCGTGTAAAAGAATTACATCGCCAGGTTTAAGGTTTTTAATGGTACGTTTTAGTATCTGTTCTTCAGATAGATTAGTGGTATCTAATGAGCGTTTATTCCAACCAATCGTGGTTAAATGCAAGTTTTGAACTGCACGACCAATACGTGGGTTGGTTACCCCAAATGCCGGACGGTATAATTTGGGACTTAAACCGCTATATTGCTTAATAATACGATTTGTTTTTTCCAATTCCGCTTGAACCTTCTTCGTTTTAAAAAAGCCAAAATTATTGGCATGAGAATAGGTGTGATTCCCAATGGTATGACCTTCCGCTATAATTTGTTTAAAAAGATCCGGATGATTTTCAATATGTTTTCCAATACAGAAAAATGTGGCTTTAGCTTGATATGAATTTAGAAGGGCTAAAACTTGAGGCGTAAACACTAGGTTTGGTCCATCGTCAAAGGTGATGGCTATGTGGTTTTTAGTAGCGTTTTTATTCGCATTTAAAATTTTAATATGGTAGTTCCAACCAACCAATCCCGAACCCAAAGCTGTAAGTATAAACCAAATAAAAAAAAGTGAAACAAACCACCAAATACTTATAGGATTTATCAGAGAAACAACTAATAAACCTATAAAAATAACACTGGTTGTTAATGTTACTAATTTAAAATTTAGCATTGACGAAGTAAGGTGAAACTATGATTTTCTCCACGATACTGGTTGTATAAAAGTATGGTTTTATAATGAGAAGGCGTAATAGTATTCATCTGAAAAGCTTCAGGAACGGTTTGTGTTTTTAAAATATGAGCTCCTAAAAGAAGCCCAAACGAAGAAGCTGTGTTAAATTCCCCAATCCAAGGTTTGTAAGCTAGTTGCTGTGTGTTTTGAAAATCACCTCGTGTTAATGTTTCGTAGTAAGAATCAAAATCAACATCACCATTATTCCCCAAAATAAGGGTGTCTATTTCTGATGGATTTAAGTTGTTTGCTTTTAAAAATTCGCGCGCCTTTTCGGCTACGGAGTGCAATGGCAAGGTATTAAAGGTTTGTAAGTCTTCAACGATGGCTAAAGAAGAATCTTGCTTTTCATTGGAAACTACAAAAAAGTTAGCGCCTTCACTATAAATAGCACCTTTAGTTTTGGTGTCTACTATTTGTGAACTTTCAACAGGTACTTCTTTTATGTGTTTTATGAGTTTGTTAAGTGAAATGGTATAATCGCCTATTTCGTCAACACCACCAATTAAAATATGTTGGGCTTCATTTAATTCCAACTGTAATTTGGCATCTAATAGCGCAGACTCAAAGGAGTTGCTCTCATGCACATAGGTAAAATTATAGCCCTTACATTGAATTTCCAAAGCAATTTGTCCACCAACGGTATTATGTGTAGATTGAATAAAAGGTGTTGGTGTTAAGTACTGTTCGTTATCATCAATTATGGCACTTAAAAACTTTTCCGAATCGCGTAAACAGCCCATTCCTGTTCCCGTAATAATGGCGTCAACATTATCCAAATGTGCTCTTTTTAAAGCTAATTTGGAGGCTATAATACTCATTTTAATTCCTTTTGCCATGCGTCTGGCTGCAGCAGGCGGAATAAAATCTTTATAATTCGGATTTATAGCAGGAAAAGTTGTGGCATTATATGAAATGATGTCTTTTAGAAAATCAGCTTCATCTGTCGTATTTTGCGCCGAAACGGAACCAAAACTATTTATGTACACGTTTTTCATTAGGCGTCTTTTGAAAATATTACAGTTGAACAATTTCCTCCAAATCCAAACGAGTTGGACATAACCGATTTAAGTGGTTTTTCTTTTAGCGCTAATTCAGGGGTTATTGAGAATTCCTGCATTTGCGTTTTAAAGTTCAAATTTGGAAAAATAATATTATGCTGAAGTGCCAAAATAGAATACACTGCTTCAATAGCACCAGCAGCAGCTAATGTATGTCCTGTATAAGCTTTTGTGGAACTGAATTCGGGTGTTTTATCACCGAAAACACGAATAATAGCACGACCTTCAGATAAATCGTTATTTCCCGTTGCTGTTCCATGTGCATTGATATAATCAATATCCTCTGGTTTAAAATTGGCAACTTCTAACGCTTTCTCCATAGCTATGGTAGCACCATCACCATTTTCAGAAGATGCTGTTTGATGATACGCGTCATTAGCATTTCCATATCCTTTTACATACCCCAAAACCGGTTTGTTTTCGGCGGCTACAACGGCATCTGATTCTAACACTAAATAAGCAGCAGCTTCACCTAAATTTAAACCTTTACGGTTGTCATCAAAAGGTGTGTTGTAGGTATCCGATAAAATCATGAGTGTTTTAAAACCGTTGATTGTAAATTTAGACATACAGTCTGAACCACCCACAACCACACGATCCAGTTTGCCTGCTTTGATTAAGCGGGCGCCGAGCATAATAGCATTGGCAGCCGATGAACACGCTGTACTGATTGTGGTTACCAAGCTTTCTTCAATACCCAGTTGCTGGGCAATTTTTTGAGTAGAGTCGCCTGCATTATGACCCGCAATATATTTTTGTTTGCTTTTATCTTCAAAATACTGATAATAGTATTTTTCAGTCATATCCATCCCGCCAACACTGGTAGCTGATATTAAACCAGTTTTATATGCGGTAATATCTGTTATACCAGCATGCGTAACAGCTTCTTTGGCAGCAACAGCTCCTAAAAATGCGGTTCTGGAATAATTATTATCAGGTGGTAAATTTAAAAGGGATTCCAACTCTTGATTGGTGTACGCAATTTCACCAACCATAATATCATTTTTATGAATGGTATCAATTTTAGAAATACGCGAAATGCCCTTATTTTCATTGATAAGTGCGTTATAATTTTCAGCTACATTGTTTCCAATGGCAGAAATTATTCCCATTCCTGTAATTGCAATACCTTGACTCATAGAAATATTAGTTTATAACTAAAAAATTATTTTGAACGGTTTTCCGTAATGTATGTAGCCATGGTATTTACCGATTCAAAAATGTGACGACCTTCCTTTGGATCTGTTAATTTAATACCATAGTTTTTATCTAACATGACAATTAATTCTAATGCATCTATAGAATCCAAACCGAGTCCATCTCCAAAAAGCATATCGTCATCTCCAATATCAGCAACTGTCATATCTTCAAGATTTAACTGTTCAATAATGTTTTCTTTCAATTCTTGTTTTAGTGCCTCCATATTATGTGTTGTATAAGGTTATTATCTCTTTTTTATTATGTGCTGTTTTCCCATTTTTGGCTACCAAATATAAGAAAGCTTCGTAGTGGTTTTTATCAAAATTCACCCAACCGCAAAGCACTTGATCGGCTTTATTCATATCCAATAAACTATTGGAGTAACTAGCTAAATGTTCAGCATTTAAGCTGTCAAAGATAAAAAAACTATTTTCAGAAAACAGCTTATATTTAATACTTATCTCTCCAATACAAATGTTTGGTAATGTGTAAACAAATACGGCAGGACTTGGAAAATAATCACTGGTGTTTTGAATGGCTTCCTGATGCATACGGTCGGTATCCAAACTGGCTGCCTTATTGGAAAAAACGACCGCTATATTGTGTTCCTTTTCAGGGTTTAAATTTTCGTTTTTAAGAAGGGTATCAGATGCTAAAAAAGCCAACTTACTTAAATTATCCATCTTAAAAAACTTGGGGTATTTTGTGTCTAAAGCTTTGTAAGCATTTTTTATAAAATCGGGAAACAATTCTGAATTATCATGAAATACCTCATGCCCATTAAGTGAAACCTTTTGGTTCTTAATATGGCAATAGGATGTTATGTGATAATTAGTTGTCATAAATTATTTTTTCTTACAAGCAAAAATAGTGTGATATTCTCCAACAGCGCGATCTTCAATTAATTTTAAGCCCGCTTGGTCTATCAACTTCATTAATACGGTGGATGGATACATTTTACTGTTTCCATTTGCCATTACGGTAAAGTAGAGTGATGTAGCTTCTAAAATAAATTTAGCATTATCAAAACGCTGTCTGTCTGTAAACGTTTCCATAATAAGCACTTCACCATCGTCATTCACCGCTGCGACGCAGGCTTTTAATATCACGAGAATTTCATCTTCTGAAAAGCAATCTAAAAACTGACTCATCCAAATGGCATCAGCGCCAACTGGTAATTGCGGGTTTCCCGATAACCAATCTATTTCATGATGTGTTACGCGATCTTTAAACCCGGCTAGTTCTACGTTTTTTAGTGCAATTTGTAATTGACCAGGTAAATCAATCATTTTAATAGAAACAGAATCTGAATACTTACTTCCACTAATGGCAAATTTCCCCGTGTTAGCACCAACATCATAAATCGTTTTTGGGTTGTTTCTAAAAACAAATTCTAATGCTTCCTGAAATACTTCGTCAGAATAATGATGATCAAATTCAAACCAAGCCTTTTGAATATCAGGTCTTAAAACTGAAAGTCCCTGATAAATTGTTTCCCAATCGCCTAATTCTTTTAATCCTGCTGGTTTTCCAGTTTCTATGGCTTCGGTTAGGTGAAATAACCCTTTATAACATACATCTTGAGTGAAATTGATATTGACATCAACGGTTCTGTCAAAAGCTAAAAAGTATCCTGTTGTGGTTAATTCAAACTGATTATTTTCATCCTTATTAACAATATTATAGCTTTCTGCAATTTCAAGTAGAACGCCAATGCCATAGTTGCTTATTTTTAGCTCTTTTGCAATATTATCTAAAGAAATACCACCTTTTTTACGATATTGAAATATAAGGTCAAAGATTCCAAGTTTTCTTAAAGCTACAACGGCTTGAAATACAAATGGTGCAAATGCAATTTTTTCAGCTTCTTGAACAGCATCAATGGCTCTGATAGGCTTTTTGGTCATAGTTTATTTGGTTATTTTTTTAAAAACAACAGCCGTATTACATCCACCAAAACCAGAAGCAGTTTTGAGAAATGTGTGTAATTTGCTGACTGTTTGAGTGCTTTTTATAATATTTAAGGGTTGTGATACGCCTAAAGAATCAAATCCTTTTGAGGCGTATAAAATATTGTTTTTAAGGCTGTGCATTCCAACAATAGTTTCCAAAAGACCTGAAGCGCCAAGGGTATGACCAAAATAGCCTTTTAAACTATTTACGGGAACCTGTTGTAAATTGGATCTGTTGAATGCTATTGCTTCCATTTCGTCATTAAACGGTGTGGCCGTGCCGTGAGCCGAAATAAAATCGATTTCAGATGGCTTTAATCCGGATTGTAATAAGGCCGATTCTATACTGCGATACAACCCTTCACCAGTTCGTGATGGTCCAGAAATATGATTGGCATCGTTACATGAACTTTCACCTAAAATTTCAACTGCTTCTTCTACTAAATTGGTATCATTTTTTGTTACTAAAACAGCTGCTGAAACTTCGCCAATGTTAATTCCTTTTCTATTGGCATCATAAGGTTTACAAGGTTCACTACTTAAGGCTTGAAAGGAATTGAAACCTGATAAAATAAATTGACTTACCATATCACCACTCACAATAAAAACGTGATCGTAGGTATTTTGTAAGATATAGCGTTTGGCAATTGCAACGGCTAAAATACCTGATACGCAAGCATTGGACACAACAATGGCATCATTTTTAAAGTGAAAAAAATCGCGAATAGTGTTCCCTAATGTATGTAAATATGCACGTTCTGGAGGAAACGGATTGTTTGAATCTAAAGCATCAATATTACCTTTTGTGGTAGAAATGATAAGGCCTACACGATCCGTTAACTCTATTTTAGAATCAGCAATAACCGCATGTAAGGCTGTAAGCATCATTTTTTCTAATCTGGTAAAGTCTGATTTTGGGCCTAGTTTTTGAAATTCAGTTTCCAAAACTTCAGAATCTATTAATGCGGAATAAAAAGGATTTGGTAAAATTGCAGCATCATGAATACGCTGTAAACCCGATGTTTCGTTGTGAATATTTTCCACAACGGTTTTGCTAGTAAACCCTAAAGCAGAAATAATAGTATTATATGAAACATACACTTTAGCCATCCAATAATCCAACTTGTTGTTTCCATGCTGTAAAAAACGGCGGAATGTTTAATGATAAGTCGCCTTCACCAATTTTATCTACAAAAACCTGTGTGGTTTCACCTGTACAAACTAATTGATTGTGCTGATTGTATATTTCATAACGGAACACCATTTTAGCGGCAGGACTGTCTATGTAAATTGTTTTAACCGTTGCTATATCGCCATAACGTAATGGTAATTTATGATCTGTACTAGATTTTACAATTGGTGTTGCAAAGCCATATTCTTTTTGGTCTAAATAGGATATGCCATGGGCACGCCCAAAAGCTTCACGGCCATCCTCAAAATATTGAATATAATTGCCATGCCATACTATCCCTAACGGATCGGTTTCAACAAAACGTACGCGAACCTCACTGGTATGAACAATTTCTTTTTGTTTAGACGGCATTCTTTTTTTCATTGTAAATAATTGCAATTATAGTTGTTGCTAAAAAAAACAAGAGCAACAGGCTTATTTCTGGTAAAATATCAAGAAAGGATCCATTTCGTAAAAATACGTCGTAAAAAGCATTTAAGCCCCAATTCATTGGTGAAATATGCGATAAAGTTTGCATAATTTTTGGCATAACAAAAACGGGTACCCAAACGCCTCCAAGAGCAGCCAATATTACCACGAAGGTTGCACCAAAAGGCGCTGATTGTTCTTGTGTTTTGGCAATAGTTCCTAATAGTAACCCTAATCCAATAGCTGCCAATCCTGCAAATGTGGCTACTACAAACAATAACGGGATTCTACCGGAAATATCCAATGTTGGTAAACCAATTGCTGGGAATAGGAAAATGCCAACTAAGAGCATCAAAATAAATTGAATAAGGCAAACTATTAAATATACTAGTGTTTTACCGCCTAAAACTGTCGCGTATGAAACTGGATTAGTCCGTAAACGTACAAACGTACCTTGACTCTTTTCCTTAACAATATTAATGGATAGTGGTACTATGATGAAAAATATGGCAAATAATGTCCAAGCAGGTACATTGTGCTGCACGGAGTTTGGTATCATTTCCTTATCATTATCCGTGGGCAATACTTCTTTAAACGTAATAAAGGTATCGGTTTCAAATATAACGTCGTTTGGATCGTCCGAAATTTGTTCTTGAAAGGCTTTATAAATGGATTGGGTTTCAATTTTTGAAATCATTTTGTCAATGCCATTTTTAACCGAACTTTTAAAAGTCAGTTGTGTAGCTGGATCAAAGTATAAGGTAACTTGTTTGCTTTCAATTTCAGGAACTTCCATGGTTTCGGAAGTTTCTTCTAAACCAAACTTAGCAATAATTCCATCGACATTTTGGCTTACCTTTTCGGATAGGCTTACGGACAAATCTTTAGGGATAACAATGGCTAATTGGTACTTTCCTTTGAAAACCAAATCGCGTGCTGTGTTTTCATCCGTTTCTGTAATGACCTGAAATGATCCAGATTCATTCAGACCTTTTAGTATAATTTCAGAAACATTCCCTTGGTCATTATCTACGACTAGAATGGGGATTTGTATGTCGGTAACCGATTTAAACGTACTGTCCTGGATAAGTGTTATGGTTATGATTAGTATCAAAGGCATAACGAAAAGTATGGCTATACCGCCAAAATCTCTGGTAAGTAATAAAAATTCCTTGTATGTGGAAGCCCAAAGTTTATGCATGATCTCGTAAGGCTTTTCCAGTTATATTTATAAAAACATCTTCTAGGTTATTGGCACCTAAATGTTGTGTAATGAGTTCTTGAGGTTTTCCTTTTACTACCAATTTACCGTGATCAATAATGGCTACACGTGTACAAAACGTTTCGGCTTCATTCAAGTGATGCGATGTGTAAATAATTGTCGTTCCGTTTTTATTAAGGTCCTGTAAAAAAGCGATAATTACGTTTTTTGATTGCACATCAACACCAACGGTTGGTTCATCTAAAAATAAGACTTTTGGATTGTGAAGCACACTACCAATTAAATTGATCCGTCGTTTCATGCCACCCGAAAAGGTGTCTATTTTTTTATGAGCAAATGCTAGTAAACCCAAATGCTCTAAAGCCGAATTAATTTTGGTATCTAGACTTTTTCCTTTTAAGCCGTACATACTTCCAAAGTATTTTAGATTTTCAAAAGCGGTTAAAGATGGATACAATGCATACTCTTGGGGCACTATGCCGATAATTTGCTTGAGCTGATTTTTATTTTTCTGATAGGTAAGTCCTGCAATTGAAAAACTACCAGATGTTGGTTTAATGAGCGAACACAAAATAGAGATTAAAGTGGTTTTTCCGGCACCATTTGGTCCTAACAAACCAAAAATTTCTTTTTCAGCAATGGTCAAGTCGAAATTAGACACCGAATAATTATCGGCGCCTTTATACTTTTTGGAAATTTGCTGAATATCTATCACTTATTTAATGGCTTTTTTTAATTTTTTAAAGAATGCTTCTTCTTTATCTGCAATGGTTTCCAGTTGAGAAGCGACATTGTTGTAAGCATCCTCTTTAGCACTTCTGTTTTTGTAAATACGGGAAGCATCTAAAGCAAAATCCCGCCATAAATCACCAATAACGGTCATTTCTTTTGATAAATCGGCTAATTTAGGATTGTTTAAAATACCACTTGCTTCTTGTAAAAACGCGGCAAAAATATAACGAAATCCGCCACCACCTGTTCCAATTTCTTCTTGCATACGGACCACTTGCCCTAAATAATGGTTGGCAACTTTAACACCTTTCTTTTTAGGCCATTTACGGATTAATTTGGCTACATGGCGAATGCCTTTTACTCCTAAAACTGGCATAGGCGCCAACATATCACGACAGGTATGTTTAATTCCTTTTATAATGGCTTTTTCAATGTCTAATTTTTCAGGAAAGGCAATTGGATAGTACATATGTCCTTTTGGCGCAAAAGGACCTTTAGCGAAACGCACTTTTTCAAGTTCCTTTTCTGTTAGGGTTGTTACGGTTTCCATAACCGGGTCACTAATCAGATATCTGTCCTGTTCTTTTCCGTAAACAATTAGGTTGTGAGCATTAAAATGAAAGCAGTATTCATCAGGAAAATAAACCAAATTATACACGCCAACTTGTAAACCAACAGGGTTTTTATTTTCTAAATTTTGATCTAATCGCGCTTTAGCATCTTGCGGATTCTTAAACTTTTCACGTTTAATTTCAATACCCACACGTTTAGCAAAACGCTTAAATATAAAACCAGGCATGGCTCTGTATGTTAAAGCTGGTGCATGATTCACTTTTAAGAACGGAATATAGCAATAGAGTAAACCTGAACCGATACCAAAGGCTAAAGGTTCACTAATTTGGAAGCCATGATGCTTCATTAAATTGGAAATCACACCGTTTTCACAATGAGCTGTTTGATGATGTGTAAAATTAATTTCCATGTTTGGTAATATCTTTTAATTGTTCCATAGAAACATCAAATGTATCGGCATACTTTTGAAGTGTTTTTTCAGAAAGTTTATTGAAAACGGTTGGTTTAAAATGACGTTTTATTCGCCAAGACCATATACCAACATAACTAGCTAAAATAGAAAGATCCATTTTATGAAACTCCATATAATATTCAATAGGACTCGTTTCTTTTTTTAACACACGATTTTTAGCATTTGCAATGCGTGCATTAATTTCTTCGATAGCTTGATTTAATGCAATAGTTTTTGGATCCCAACCGGAACTATTAACGGTTGTATAGTTGCCATCCTCATCAACGGCATAGCATAATTCTTTAAGCTTGGCGGATTCTAAATTACTAGAGTCTTGTGGAACCTCATCTTTTTTCATGCCGAAGTTATTTAAGTTCTTGAATAACTAAATTTAGTTCACAAGATAGTAATTCTATATGTTCTAATGTAATAATACAGTTTATGGTACAAATGCTATATTCATCGGTGTCAAAGCGAGATTTTAAGGTGGCACTTGTAACAATTTTACTACCTACTTTAGGGCAAGATTTTATGCTTACTTTTTTGATAGCGCTAATAAAACCTATGAGTTTAGTGCCTTTGCCTTCAATGTCGTCTTCATTAAAAAAGCTTTTCCCAACAATAGAAGAACAGGTTTGTGCGGCATTTTCTACTAGGCCAGCTTCATTAAAAACTCCGTTTTCATTAAAAATGCAATCTGGTTTTATCGTGAACGAAGTTGATACGTGCTCATCATCAATAGAAAGTACATGATCCACCATTAAAAAGGGTGGTCTATGTGGTAGAAATTTAGCGATATCTAGATGGCTAAGGCTCATTAGCTTGCAATAATGGTTTTCATTTCACTTTGGGCAATTATCTCGTGTGCTTCATTTAACACTTCGATTTCAACCATAGTGACGCCCATAAATTCATGAAGGATGGTAACTTTAGTTGTAATATTTTCATCTATTTTAGGAAGCTGTTGAATTTTAATAGATTTTATAGAGCCGATATAGCCAATTGGTGCCGCTTCACCTTTTAAAAAATAATCGTATCCAGTATGTAATGCAACAGATTGCGCCATGTTTTCAACCAAGCCAGGTGCCGATAAATATCCGTTTTCAGCAAAAATATTGTTTTCTAAAATTTTAAAATTAGACACTAAATTTTCGGGAGAAAAAGCAACTAAAGTATCCACCATTACAAACGGTGTCTTTTGCGGAATTAAATGCGTAATATTAGTAACTGGTAAAACGTGCGTGGCCATTATTTAGCATACGGTTAAAAGTGCATAAGCATAAGAGAAACGAGAACTTTCAGGAACAGAAAGCAATATTTTTTCGCCTTTTTTAAGCTTTCCTGATTGTGCTAATTCTTCTAACATTAGGAATATAGATGCGGAACCTACATTGCCAACTTTACTTAAATTCATAAACCAATTTTCCCAAGGGATTTCAACATCATTATCTACCATTTCTTGGTAGAGTTTATCCTTAAAATAATGAGATGAAATATGAGGTAAATAGTAATCTATTTCACTAGGTTTTAAATCGTGTTTGTTTATGGCGCGTTTTAGGCTGTCAACACCTTTTTTAAGGATGTTAGCACTTAATAATTTAACGTCCTGTTTAATGGCAAACAAGGATTTTTCACTCCAATCGCTTGTGCTGTATTCACTCCAAGGCTTTAAAAAACCGTTCTCTAGTTTATCACCTCCAGCATACATACAAGCTTCTAATTCATGTGCGTAAGAATAACCTTCCATCCATTCAATACGTAAAGGGGTGTCGCCATTTGGTTGGTTTTCTAATAAAAAGGCACCTGCACCATCAGAAAGCATCCAACGTAAAAAATCTTTATTAAAAGCTAGAATTGGATTGTCCTCTAAGGCTTGCAAATGTTTAATTTCATTCTCAAAAATATGTCCTTTCATCCATGAGGAAATACGTTCTGAACCAGATGCAATTGCATTTTTTGACTGGCCAGATTTTACGGATAGATAACCAAATTTTAAAGCATTCATTCCAGAGCAACAAGCGCCTGAAGGTGAATTAATTTCAACATTATCACACTTTAAAAATCCATGAACCATGGCAGCGTGAGACGGTAATATTTGGTCTGGGCTTGATGTGCCACAGGATAATAGCTCGATATCTGAAAATTTAAAATTTTCATCAAAAAGTTTAATAATGGCTTCTTTGGCCAGTTGCGCATTGTTATGTGTTACATTGCCGTTATCATCTAATGCATAATAACGTGTTTTAATTTGATTGTTGCGTAAAACAATCCGACGTCCTTTGGACGCTTTTCCGTTGATAATTCCTAATTTATCTTCCATCTCATCATTACTAATGGGACGATTTGGTAAAAATTTTGATATTTTAGTAATGTATACTTCCTTCATTTTAAACTTCCTTCTCTTTTAATGCAACAGATGCGTAATATACTTTATCTTTTTTTATTTGGCTATAAAAAGGTAAATAAGTCAACAAAAATAAGATAAAAACTAGTGGTGAAATTAACCAAATGGCAATTAATAAGTAATAATTAAACATTTTAACAAAAAACCGTCTTTTAGATGTGTTTTTGTCACTTTTTGTGGTGATAAGGTGTGCCCATTTTGAGAATATAGCATTGGCACGTTTATCAACAGTTATTAGAAAGGGTTTAATTTTTACCGCTCCAATATGTAATAAGTTGTTTTGAAGCTTTTTATAATCATTTTGGGCAAGATGTTTTGCGATGATGTTACCAAATTTTGATACTTCATCAATATCTTTTTGAGACACGCCAGGTTTGGGAAAGATACCTAAAAAGCGTTTCTTGACGCCCGTAAACATCCATTGAACAATGGTAATAACACTTATATGATTAATATGCCTATCTACTAAAACAATGTTTCCAACTAAATTGGCATGAAGCTCGTGAAGCTTATGCTTTATTTTTTCTTGAGCCATAATCCACATATTTCTACAGCCAATAATGGTAATTACAGGTGTGTTATTAAAAAGTTTTTTAGCTTCTGGAGTAGCCAAAAACGACGTGGTTGGTAAAGATGGTGTTAAATACCAGACTGAATATCCAAATAAAATTAAATCATAATTTTTATTTAAAATAGCATCTGGAATGGGTTTTATAGATCTTGGTTCTTGGCGAAAGGTTTCCGGGAATACGCCAAAAAACTGTTCTTTATTCCAAGGAAATGGAAAGGCTTCTTCCATTTCAATATTTAAATAGGTGAAAGCCGTTTCGTTGTTTTGCATGGGCTCAACAATATTGTTCAAAATCTCGGTTAGTTGGCCTGATTGCGAATAATAGATGACTAAAACCTGTTTCATGTTATGCGTTTTTTGAATCCCAGAAATCAAAATAATTAAACCACTGTAACGGATACTTTTGTAACATCCATGAAACACTTTCCGTAAATTCTTTTAAAAGTCCTTGTGCATCACGGTGTTTAGCTTGAGAGCGTCTTGCATATAAGTGATAATGCTTATTTGTTTCTTTCATAACATAAACAAATAACACCGGTACATTTAACCGGGAAGCTAGCATAAAAGGGCCTGCTGGAAATTTAGCAGGTTCACCTAATAAGGTTTCTGTTAAATGCTTGGTTCCTTCTGTGTAGCGATCGCCAGTGATACATACTATTTCATTTCTTGCTAATGCGGCATTGACTTCAAAAATATGTGATAAATCGTTTTTTATAATAATCAGATTGATGCTTGATTTTTCACGAACACTATCTAAATAATTTTTTATGGCTGTATGCTCTACATCGGTTGTTAATAAACTAATGGAGGCATTGTCTTCTAGTTGATTAAAAAAGTATTCAGATATTTCAAAATTACCAACATGAGCACTAATTAAAATGCCACCTTTTTTTTCTTTAAGGGTTTCAGTTATGGTTTCTGCGCCATCAAACTCATAGGTAAACTTATCACTCAAATTAGATGAAATAGCAATTTTGTCCAGAATCGTTTGTCCAAAGACATAGTAACTTTTAAAGATGCTTCTATAGCTTTTAAAGGACGAATATTTTAAACGATTTTTAAAATAGTAATAAATAGCTTTGGTGCTATCTTTAGAAAAAAAACAAAAATAGGCAGCTACAAAATAAAGCACAAGATAGGCAGTTCCCATGCCTAAATGCTTCATAATAAACACGTATATTTTATATCCAAGAACGGTTCCTCTTGATTTTCCCTGCCATTCTGTAGCCATAAAAATGTAATATGGTTTAGCTTAACTTTCGTTCGATAAGATTATAAAAATCTTGAAGTGTTGTAACGTTTACAAAGTCTTCACCAATTAATTTTACACCAAAATTAGATTCGACAGCAACTACTAAATCTACAAAATCTAGGCTGTCAAGTTCTAGGGTGTTCTTAAGGTTTGCTTCTGGAGAAATATCATCGCTTTCTACTTCAAACTCATCAATAAGAAAGTCGTTTATTTTTTCAATAATAACTTCTTTAGTCATTTCCACAAAATTATTTTTTTATAATTAAAGCTGAATTTGTTCCGCCAAATCCAAATGAATTAGACAAAAATACATCAAATTTTTTGTTTAACGTTTTGTTAACTAAATTTAATTTACTTGCAGCTTCATCCGGTTCTTCCAAATTTATATTGGGTGCAATAAAATCATTTTGCATCATTAAAATAGAATATAAAACTTCACTTGCACCAGCCATCCAGCATTCATGTCCTGTCATGGATTTAGTTGAACTAACATAGGGTCCGTTTTCACCAAAAACTTCAAGGATAGCTAACGCTTCATTAGCATCGCCAACAGGTGTTGAGGTTGCATGAGCATTAACATATTCAATGTCTGATGCTTTAATTTCTGCTTGTTTAATGGCCATTTTCATAGCACGTGCAGGACCATCTACGTTTGGTGTTGAAATATGATCGCCATTGGAGGAAAACCCATAGCCAATAATTTCGCCATATATAGTAGCTCCGCGTTTTACAGCAGATTCATAGGTTTCTAAAATAAGTGTTGCTGCCCCACCACTTGGAACTAATCCATCCCGATTTTTATCAAAGGGGCAGGATGCTTTTTTGGGATCACTATTTACAGAAAAAACACCTAATCCATCAAAACTTCCCATGGCAATGGCATTTATTTCTTGAGCGCCTCCGCAAATAACATAGTCTTGAAGTCCACTTTTTATTAGCTGATATGCCATTCCAATGGAATGAGATCCGCTAGCACAAGCGGCACTGATGGTAAAATTTATACCTCGTAATTTAAAAATGGTGGATAAATTCATGGTTACAGACGAGTTCATGCTTTGAAAAATAGCACCAGAACCAACTAAAGTCGTGTCTTTTTTTTCGCGTATTTTATCAACGGCCTCTACAGTGGATTTTGCTGTGCTATCGTTTCCATATAAAATTCCAACCTCGTTTTTGTCTAAAAAATCTTGTGTTATTTTCGCATTTTCAAGCGCTTCCAGAGTTGCTATGTAGGCATATTCGCCTTCTTCGCCTAAACTAATTCGCTGTCTGCGCGATAATAAATTTTTTAAATTTGGTTGTTTTACCATTCCAGTTAATGGAGAACGGTAGCCAAATTCTAGACGTTCATTGTCAGCTATAATTCCAGATTCACCCTTATACAATGATTTTTTTACAGCTTCTAAATTTTCGCCTATGCAGGAATAAATACCCATTCCAGAAATTACAACTCTTCTCATTTTATAAAACGTTTAAGAGTAAATCCCTCCATTAATATTAATAACTTCACCGGTTATATACGATGCGCGTTTTGATGCTAAAAAGGATACGGCGTAAGCTACTTCTTCCGGTTCGCCAAAACGATTTACAGGAATCATGCCCTTTAATTCTTTTTCATCTAAATTGGCTGTCATATCCGATTTTATAAAACCAGGTGCTACTGCATTTACAGTAATATTTCGTTTAGCAACTTCTTGAGCCAATGCTTTGGTAGCAGCTACTAAGGCGCCTTTTGCTGCCGAATAATTGGTTTGCCCAGCTGTACCTTTAACGCCGGAAACTGATGCGACATTGATTATCCGACCATAGCGATTACGCAACAGTTTTTGAATTAAATGGTTGGTTACATTATAAAATCCGTTTAAGGACGTATTTATCACATCTTGCCAATCTTCGGGAGGCATCCACATAAATAAACCATCTTTTGTAATTCCGGCATTGTTAACAATAACTTCAATTATGGCGTCTTTATTTTGTTCTTGCCATGCATCTAAAGCAGACTTTACTTGATTGGCATCTGTAACATTAAATTGGATTATTTCAGCTGTTTTACCTAGAGACTCAATGTCTGCTTTGGTTTCCAATGCAGCTGTTTTGTTGCTGTTATAATTTATTAAAATATGGTAATCCGAATCTTCTGCAAGTTGTTTGCAAATTGCTTTTCCAATTCCTCGAGAACCGCCAGTAATTAAAGCACATTTCATGTATTTGTATTTTTCAGGCTATTGTTAGTTTGTGTTTTCAAACTAGTAAAATAATTCTAAATTTTCGAACCATAAGTTATTTAACGGCTCGCCTTTTGTTGTTAGGTATGTCCAAGATTTTTTCTTTTTAACACGAGCAAGACCATCAATAAAGCCTTTTGGGTTGTTTTTTGAAAAAATTGAAAACCCACCAGCTGTAATTTCATAGTCTTCAGGAATTACTAAATCCCCTTTTTTATTGATAAAACCCCATTCTTTACCTGTTGTTACAGGCGCTAAACCACTTGCGCTAAAAATTTCAGCATCTTTATATTGAAACGGAATGATAATCTCGCCAGAGGTGTTAATATACCCCCATTTTTTACCTTCGTTAACGGGGGCTAGTCCATTTGAGAACGCACGCGCTTTATCAAATTTTGGCTCTATAATCCATTCTCCTTTTGTGTTAATGAAACCTATTTTGCCATCCTTTTTTGCATAGGTGTTTTCTTTATTATTTGAAAAATCCCAAATTTTTTCAGCTCCAGACACTTCTTTAAACTCACCATTGATAATCAGTCCGTAGCGTTCGCCAATATTAGCTACAATTTGACCGTTGTATGCGTTGCTAATACCATCATATTCTGTTTTAACCACATATTTTCCAGTAGCATCAATTAGCCCCCATTTATCATTTTCTAATACTTTGGCGGAACCATTTTCAAAATTAAAAGCTTTGGTGAATTTTGGTTCTACGACTATTTCTCCTTTGGTATTTATAAATCCAACACCAGATTCTTTTCTGAAAATAGCATACCCATTTTCGAAATCATAAACCTTATCAGTAGAAACGTCTTGTAAAACTTGTTCGCCTTTTTTGTTGATGTACATCCAGTTTTTATCTTTTAAAACAACGGCTATTCCAGAGTTGAACGCTTTAGTTTTGTCAAATTGTGGTTGGATAACCCATTCCCCTTTTCGATTAATAAAACCCCAAGTTTTTTTATCTAAAGAGGCTTCGGCTAAATCATCAGAAAAGTTTTTTGCTACTTTAAATTGGGGCTTAATTTGCCAAGTTCCAGTTTTTGTAATATAACCAAAGTCGCCTTTTTCATTAGCTAATGCTAATTGTTGAGCATGACTAAAAATACCTAAAAAAAGTAGGCCGATAACGAGTGCTGTTGTTTTCATGTCTTTGTTTTTAATGATTTTTAAATGTCACATGTTATTTGCTGTTAGTCTTTTTTTGAGACAATGCGGCTTTTAACATGCTCGTTTTATAATAAAATTGCTTTATGTTTTATTATTAGTGATAAAATCTTTGACAAGGTTAACATACGGATACATAATAACGTCTTCTTTAAAAACAGGGACTAGCTCACGAATGGCTTCATACATCTTTCTGGTTTTTGAGGAAATACTATCTTGAACCTCAAGAAACTCTATGGCTTGAACAATGGTTATCAGCTCAATAGCAATTACTTCGTAGGCGTTTTCAATAACTTTTTTAGTAATTAAAGCTGAATTGGTTCCCATACTAACAATGTCCTGATTGTCATTATTATTTGGAATACTATGAACATACATGGGGTTTGATAGCATTTGGTTTTCGGCAGTCGTAGATGTAGCCGTAAACTGAACCCCTTGCATTCCAAAATTTAAACCAAGCTTACCTAAATTTACAAAAGGCGGAAGCATATCATTTAGTCTTGCATTTAAAAGGTAATTTAATTGACGTTCAGATAACATGCTCATTTTAGCTACCACAATTTTAAGCTTATCCATTTCTAAGGATACATAATCGCCATGAAAATTTCCGCCGTGATATACATGTTTCTTTTCAACATCTACAATGGGATTATCGTTTGCTGAATTTACTTCTTCTATTAAAATATTTTCAACTGAATTAAGTGTGTCTAAAACTGGACCTAGAATTTGTGGTACACAACGTAGCGAATAATATTCTTGCACTTTTTCCTTAAACACAGAAATATCGGCATTTTTACTGTATAAATGATGCTCTCTTTTTCGTGTTAGTTTGCTGTCCTGTAAATGCTCTCGCATACTTTCAGCAATTTGCCGTTGTCCAACATGTCGTTTAGATTGGTTTAACTCAAATGATAAATGATCGTCATAAGCTTTTACTATTTCATTAATGGCAGCCGAACTACTAGTCATCCACCCTAATAATTGACGCGAATAAAGCGTGTTTACAATACCAATACCTGTCATAACAGAGGTTCCGTTCATTAAGGCTAAGCCTTCACGCAACTCGACAGAAATAGGTTTTAAATTTTCACTTTTAAAAACATCTTTTGTGTCTTTGCGTTCGCCTTTATAAAACACTTCACCTTCTCCAATTAAAACCAGTGCTAAATGTGCTAATTGTACTAAATCTCCACTAGCACCAACACCACCATGTTCATAAATTAATGGTGTAATATTACGGTTTATTAATTCTGCCATGAGTTTTATAACCGAAACATGAACTCCAGAATGTCCTAATGATAAGGTGTTTAAACGGGCAAGCATAGCTGCTTTTACGTACATAGGAGCAATAGGCTGTCCAGTTCCTGACGCATGACTGCGAATTAAATTATATTGTAATTGAATACGCTCTGAATCTTCAATTTTATATTGTGCCATAGGTCCAAAACCTGTATTGACACCATATATGACTTTGTTTTCGGAAAACTCTTTTAAAAAATTGAAGCTATTTTCTACTGTTTCCAGAACTGCTTTGTCTATTTGAATAGGTTCATTTTTAAAAATTACTTTATAAAAATCCTCTATTCCTAATTTTCCTTTAAATTCAAGCATCTATGATATAATGTTTTTTTTCGATAAATTTGTATAAATAATTACTACTAAAGTAGTTATTTTGGATTGCAAATTTATAATAATTAATGAATTAATACTACTATGGGAACAAGTGATATGAAAGTAGATGTTTTAGTTATTGGTGCAGGACCTTCCGGTTGTGTGGCTTCAGCTTATTTACATCAGCAAGGATTGAATGTGAAAGTAGTAGAAAAAACAACATTTCCAAGGTTTGTTATAGGGGAAAGTTTACTGCCAAGATGTATGGAGCATTTTGAAGAAGTAGGCTTGCTAGAAGCTTTAAAAGCAGCGAATTTTGAAATAAAACGCGGTGCTCGATTTTTACGAGATGACATTGTTTGTAATTTTGATTTTAGTGATAAACACTCTGAAGGATGGGATTGGACTTGGCAAGTGCCACGAGCGGAATTTGATACTATTTTAGCTAAAGAAGTTGAAAAAATGGGTGTTACTATTTCATTTGAACATGAAGTTGTAGCAGTTGACATTGCGGATAACGGCACATCTACCACAACTATTCATGATGCCGATGGAAATCCATATCAAGTAGAGGCTAAATTTATTGTAGATTCTAGTGGATACGGTCGGGTTTTACCACGATTGTTAGATTTAGATAAACCATCCAGCATTCCAGAGCATTCTTCAATTTTCGGTCATGTTAAGGATGTAAATAGACCAGAAGGCGAAGAAGGGACTTTAATTACTTTTGATGTTCTAGATAAAGACACCTGGTTTTGGGTGATTCCGTTTTCCAATGGGGATACAAGTTTAGGCTTTGTTGGAAAAAATGAATTTATAGATTCATTTGAAGGTGACACCTCCGAGCGTTTAAAAACCATGTTCAAACAATCTGATTACTATTATGAGCGTTTTAAAGATGCACCATTATTATTTGAGCCAAAAAGTATTAGAAACTACTCCAAAGCGGTTACAAAATTTTATGGTAATGGATTTGTGTTAACTGGAAATAGTGCGGAATTTTTAGACCCTGTGTTTTCATCTGGTGTTACGTTTGCTACAGAATCAGCTTTAAAATCTGCCAAATTAATTAGTAAGCAATTAAAAGGTGAACCAGTTGATTGGGAAGAAGACTATGCTAATTATATTAAATCTGGTGTGGATGTTTTTGCCACTTATGTGAAAGAATGGTATACGGGAAATTTACAAACCCTATTTTTCCACAGACCTGAAAATCCTGAAGTAAAACGACAAATTTGTGCTGTTTTAGCAGGCTATGTTTGGGATAAAACAAATCCGTTTGTTACTAAACATAACCGAATAGTAAAAACATTAGCGCATTTAATTAATATGGAAAATGAAAAAAGCGCTTCTGTTTAGAAACGCTTTTTAAGGTGTTTTAGTGGTTAGGATAAATCCTAACCTTTTAATTATTTTGTGTTTTTGTACATGTGTTTTGTTAATGCTCTAGCAAATATAATATAGGCATCTGCAATACGTTGTCCCGAATTAAAATCGAAACCACCATTTCCTTGGCCTTGGATTTTCGTATAATCTGCAGAGAAAATAATATTTTCTGGACTGTCATTTTTATAAACACTTAAAGTAACTTCAATTTTAGAGTTGTGTCTAACTACGCCAACGTTGTAACCAGGATAAATCATGGTTGTGTGTATTTTCATGGTGTATTCAGCACTTTCTAAATCTTTGTCAACTTTTACTAAATTATCTTTGTAACGATCATTAAAAGTTTCAATAAACCGTGGCTCATAAAATTCTTCGCGATCTGAAAGCCAAGACTCTTTAAACTTTTCTCCTGAACCTGGCTCTTTTTCTTCTCTTTTGGCCATTTTGTCTTTTAGAAATTCTTCTTCCGAATCGAATTTTGGAATTTCTAAATTGGAATAATCAAAGACCACATTGTATTCTGTGATGCCTTTTAAATCGGACCAATCGCCTTTAGTGACTTTCGCTTTTTGTGAAAAAACTAAAGAGGATGAAACAAGAAATGCAATTAATAGTAATTTATTCATAATGATTAATTTATGTGTTAGTTATGCGGCTAAAATAGCAAAACTTCAACATAAAAAGTATACGATGAAATACGTATTTTTAGTAATGGGAATAAATAGGAGGTTACAATCTTGATTTAGGACTTAACTTTTTCTGATAAATTAGCAAGCATGTCTTTGGTAATATCATCTAAAGAAAACTGGTGTTCCCAGTTCCAATCCTTACGTGCATGGCTATCATCAATAGTGTTTGGCCATGAATCAGCAATTTCTTGACGAAAATCTGGATTATATTCTATGGTAAAACCACTCAATTCTTTTTTAATAGAATGCACCATGTCTTTAGGTGTGAAACTAATAGCAGCCAAGTTATATGATGAACGAATATGAATATAGCTAGCAGGTGCTTCCATAATTTGGATGGTTGCCTTAATAGCATCCTCCATATACATCATAGGAAGTTCTGTATTTTCGGAGAGGAAGCAATTGAAATGATTGTCCGCAAGGGCTTTGTGATAAATATCTACGGCATAATCTGTTGTTCCGCCTCCAGGTAGTGTTTTCCAGCTAATAATTCCCGGATAGCGAATACTTCTAACATCAACGCCATATTTATTAAAGTAATATTCGCACCAACGTTCTCCCACCTGTTTGGTAATGCCATATACCGTTGAAGGCTCCATAATGGTATACTGTGGTGTTTCTTTTTTAGGTGTAGTAGGTCCAAAAACAGCAATACTGGAGGGCCAGAATATTTTTTTTATTTGTCCGTTTTTAGCTAAATCTAACACGTTAAATAGTGTGCTCATGTTTAAATCCCATGCTTTCATCGGGAATTTTTCGCCAGTAGCACTTAACATGGCAGCCATAAGGTACACCGTGTTTATTTCATATTTTTCAATACAAACTTTGAGGCTCGTTGAATCTTGAGCGTCTAAAATTTCAAAAATACCAGAGTTAACAATATCTAAATTTCCATAGCTTATATCGCTAGCAATTACGTTATCATGCCCATGAATTTCTCGTAATTTGTAGGTTAGCTCTGAGCCTATTTGCCCACAAGCTCCAATAATTAAAATTTTAGATTTCATTAAGTAGTTTTTTAAAAAATCACTCAAAAATAACAAGAATTTACTGATGAAATGATTAATTTAACTTAAAATAATGTCTAGAAAATAAAGTATTATTATAATTGATAGCTAAAACCCACGAATACAATATATTTGTAATTCGAGTTAAAAAAAAATATGAGGAACATTGGTTTAATACTTGTTTTGTGCTTTTTTTCTTGTCAGAATACAGATTCTGAAACAAGTCAGCTGTCTAATGAAAAAGCTATCAGTGAGTTAGTAACAAAAGCGGATGTAGAAGCTTTAAAATACACGGATTATATTGCTGATCCTAAAGTGGAAAAAGCCATTAGCGCTTGGACGAAATATGATGAGTTAAGTAACGTTATCTTAGATGTGAAATCTGGAAATTTGTCATTTTTTAAAGCCAACCAACAAATTGTAGCAACTTTAAATAATGAGCTAAAGTCTACGATTCCAGATGCTATAGCGTCACCACTAATTCTCTCACGTGTGATAGCTGTGGAAACTAAAATGTTCAAATTGGAAGGTGTTATTAATTTATCGGCGCCAACTAAAGAAGCTATTTTAGAAACCGTAAAAGAATTATTAGTTGCTTTTTCAAATTTAAATCTTCAAATGAATAAGCAGATAGAAAAAGAATCGCAACGCATTCAGAAACCCTATTAGCTCTAGTCTTATTTTATTAATATTTTGTTAATATATGTTTGTTTACAAACAACAAAATCAAATAGTAGTAAATTGGTACATTAAAATAAACACAAAACTTATGAATTCAAACTTAAAAAAAGCATCATTATTGAGTGCAGCCGCCTTTATGGGTTTAATGGCTTGTAAGAATGAGGCTAAAGAAGAAACCGCGCTTGTGGAAACGGAATCCAATCCGGGGATTAATTTGGAATATATGGATCCCAATGTTAAACCAAATGACGACTTTTTTAACTATGTAAATGGTACTTGGTTAAAGACAACCGAAATTCCAGACGACCAATCTACGTGGGGAAGTTTTAATGAACTGCGAAAAAAAACAGACGCTGATGCCTTAAGTATTTTGGAAGCTGCCATGTCTGATGATAAGGATATAGATAAGATACAGGTGCTTCCGGGTTCCGATCAGGAGAAGGCCGTATTTTTATATCAAACTATAATGGATACCGTTGGTAGAAATAAGCAAGGTTTAGAGCCAATAAAGCCTTATTTAGCCAAAATTGATGCCATTGAAAATATTGATGATTTACAGGATTATATGATCGAGATGGAACCACTTGGAGGTGGTGGATTATATGGTTTTGGTGTAAGTTCAGATCCAAAAGACAGCAATAGAAACGTTGCTTATTTAGGCGGAGGAAGTACGGGTTTGCCAGACCGTGATTATTATGTAAAAGATGATGCAGATTCTAAAGAAAAACGTGAAAAATATGTGGCACATATTACCAGAATGTTACAATATTTAGGGGAAACCGAAGCGGAGGCAAATGCAGAAGCTAAGCAAATATTAGCGTTTGAAACACGTTTAGCAGAAGCTAAAATGGATAAAGTGGATAGACGTGACGCTAGAAAGCGTTACAATCCAAGATCTATTGAACAAGTACAAAAAATGGTACCAGCCGTTAATTGGAAAAACTTTTTAAGCGGAATTGGTGTTAAGGAATTAGATACCGTTATTATTGGAGACTTAAATTATTTTACCCGCTTGCAGGAAGTTTTAGCTGAAAATAATGTAGACGATTGGAAAGCATACCTGCGATGGGATGCCTTTAATGGGGCTGCTGGACAATTAAGTACGGAACTAGAAACTGCGAGTTGGGAGTTTTATGGTCGTGAATTAAATGGTGCCAAAAAGCAACGTCCACGTGATGAGCGTGCTTTAGGATCCTTAAATGGAACAGTAGGTGAAGCTTTAGGAAAACTATATGTTGATAAAATGTTTCCGCCAGAGGCTAAAGCCAAAGCAGAGAAAATGATTGCTAATGTAATTTTAGCTTTTGAAAATCGTATTAATAATTTGGAATGGATGAGTCCAGAAACCAAGAAAAAAGCAATTGAAAAACTACAAGCAACATCCATTAAAATTGCATATCCAGATAAGTGGAAAGACTATTCAGCATTAGAAATTAAAGGTGTTGATGAAGGTGGGTCATATTTACAGAACTCCTTAAATGCACGTGCTTGGAATTTTAAAAAGGATATTGATAAATTAGGGAAGCCAGTTGATAAAAGTGAATGGTATATGGCGCCACAGGTTGTAAATGCCTATTTTAATCCGGCTTATAACGAA
Organism: Bizionia hallyeonensis; assembly: GCF_042657385.1. Lineage (NCBI taxonomy): Bacteria > Pseudomonadati > Bacteroidota > Flavobacteriia > Flavobacteriales > Flavobacteriaceae > Bizionia > Bizionia hallyeonensis. Next base: position 792,212 of record NZ_JBHSLA010000001.1, read on the forward strand.
ATTGTGTTTCCAGCAGCTATTTTACAACCACCTTTCTATAATTATAAAGCGGATGACGCTGTAAATTACGGTGGAATAGGTGCAGTTATTGGACATGAGATATCGCATAGTTTTGACGATTCTGGATCGCGTTACGATAAAGATGGAAACTTAAATAACTGGTGGACAGATGAAGATTTAAAGCAGTTTGAATCTTTAGGAAACCAATTAGCCGATCAGTACAGCGCGATTGAAGTATTACCAGATGTTACTATTAATGGAAAATTCACTTTGGGTGAAAATATTGGTGATTTAGGTGGTGTTCTAGCAGCTTATGATGCCTTACAATTAAGTTTTAAGGAAAACGGCAGACCAGCAGATATTGATGGCTTTACAGCAGAGCAACGTTTCTTTATGAGTTGGGCAACTGTATGGAGAACTAAAATGCGGGACGATGCGTTAAAAACACGCATTAAAACAGATCCACATTCGCCAGGAATGAATCGTGCGGTGCAACCTTTATTAAATATAGATGCGTTTTATGAAGCATTTAATATTAAAGCAGGTGATAGCATGTATATTGCTCCAGACCAACGTGTAAGAATCTGGTAATTATTCTTAATATTTAGTATTTAAAATATAAAAGCAGCTAAATTTTTAGCTGCTTTTTCTTTGTCAAAAAAATACTTTTTTTTTAAAACTAAAGGGTCCTAATGAATTTTGACCGCGTGCATTGTTCGCTACAGATCATTCAAGATGTAATTTGATTAAGAGCAACTGGACATCATTATTTTGTTGGTAATTAGTTGTTTTAAGATATAAAAAAGCATCCATTTTTATTATAAAATGGATGCTTTAAAAACTACTAGTTGTTTAAAAAAAGAAATCTATTCTTTTGGTTTAGCTTCCTTTTTCTGATTTAATAAAGCATTTTTACTTAAAATAGCTAAATTGAAATTGGGTGCTGTTTTGATGGCTTCATCTAAAATAGAAATTGCAGCATCTATATTAGTTACCTTGTTTTCATTAAATTTTAATAAGGCTTTCAAATATAAAAATGCAGACTTCATTGAAACCTGATAAGGCTGTTGACTCTCATAAAATGTTTTACCCATATTTTCTTTTGAATTGGTTAAACCATATTCAATATAGCTGTTAGATTTTTCCAAGTTATTTGTTTGTAAATAAAGTTCAGCCAGCTCATAAGCTATAGAAGGGTCTGGCGTGCGCTTAAACAATTCTTCAAAATGAATAAGTGCGCGATTTGGTTCATTTAGGGCTTTTAAGGAAACCGCTTTTACCTCAATTGCAATATCAGAATCTGTAGGACTGTTATCAATGCCTATGGTATTTAAAGCTTGTATATGGTTGCCCTCGCTCATATATACCATAGCTAACGTGTCCTTATGTGCTTGTGCTTCTGAAGGTGATAACAAAATTAAATGCGTTAACCCGTTTATAATACCTTGGGAGTCTCCCTGAATTTTCATTTGCTTGTAATATTCACGGTAGTGATTCAGCAATTCTTGACTGGTTTGTGCTTGCGCTTGAAATCCTAAAACACATAACGCAACAATAAGTAATTTCTTCATAAAAAATAGTCGTTTAACAGGTTTCAAAGCTAAAAAAAATACTTAATGAATATCTTAAAACAATACTAATTATTTAATTGTCACTGTACTTTTAATAATAACCGCATCGTTTAGCACAAATGGTTTCGGTATCATGGCTTTTGTTCTGTTTGGAATTGTAAAATGATTATTACTTAGTAAATCATAAGTAGCTTCGTAAAACTGTAAAGTTGTTTTTTGATTCTTCGGAACCACCAATTGCATACTTAACGGTTCATTTTCGGATACATAATAACTAAATAATCTGTTATTGTAGCGGTCATCAAAAGCATGAGCAGATGCGTCATCTTTTATAGCGGGAATACCGTTAATAATGGCATCCTTGAGAATATTTGTACTATCAGCAAAAACTTCCACGCGTTCAGCAAGCCTATTGGATTTAAATAGCAGTGTGATATTTCGGTTTGCACCAATAATAGTATCTGAAATAATTATTATTTCTGGATTTTCAAGTGCTTTAACAGGCGCTGTTTTAGTAAAAGTAAAACCCGATTTATATTTACTGCCCATGGTGTTTTGATTTAATAGTGAAGCATCATCGGGTGAGTCCGTTAAAAAAGGTTGTGTGTAACTATCTAAAGCATCATCATAAGTGGCCCAAACAGCTGTATTGGTATTACTATCTAAAACATAATTTAAACTATTAGGTCTAGGTCTATCTTCTGAAAAATCAGATTTAAAATGGGCCATGGCTAAACATATTATGCTTGCTCCTAAAAACACATAAGACCATAGTTTTTTATGGTTGAAAAAGCCAAAAACAGAAACCAACATACCAAAAATTAAAACTACCAAAATACAGGAAACAAACAGGATTTTTAGTCCGAGTCCCACAGGAAACATTTTTATAAATGGCACCATAATGGTCAAGACTGGAAAACCTAAAAGTGCCATTAAAATCAGGTTTGGTTTTTTCTGTCTTATCAGTATAAACAAGGTTATTAATCCGAAGAAAACAGGAAGAATAAAAAAGCTTGCGCCTGGCAATACAAAAGCCACAAGCGTACAGATTAACAGCCAGAAAAATAAAGGTGCTACAAATAAACTAGCCGTATTTTCTGGTTTATGAAATATATGATAGACCCAAAAACAAATAGCTAAAGCCAAAAATGTAAACGCAAAAATATACACATGGCCATTATAAGTAAAGCCATGAAGCATCTCGGCATATTGTGGGTATATTAGTTTTATTACAAACCATAAACCAAAACCTATTCCGCCGGCTGAAAGGAGGGCCAAAAAGAAAGCTGCAAAACCACGACCAATTTCAGAACCTATAAATGCTTCGCGTTTAAAACCATAAATTAAGAGCGCTATAAATCCTAAAAACCCTAAAATGAGCATTGGAAAAATCCATGAAAACGGGTAAATAACCGTCTTAAAAAGGGGTGCATTAAAATAGATATAATCTTCCTTACTTTTTACTGAAGATAAATTGGCGTCTGAAAAATAATGGAGTAACGGCATTAAATAACTGCCTTGATGTTCCAAAGTATTTCTATCTAAACGTTCGTAAGTATCTAGAGCAGTATGGTAATCAAAATGATCGTCTATAAACGCAAAATTGAAACCATCAATATTTCCATCTTCCCGAAAACGGGTTAAGTCTGTATCATTTGGTAACATTTTATAAATACTGTAGGCCAAAGAATTGGCTACCGGATATTCTGGGTTAGCAGCTACAAAATGCTTCATTAATTCTGCATTTCCTTGGTTGGTTTCAATAAGCATATAACTTGGTCCACCAGTACCACGAGCTTCAAAATTTAGAACCAAACCAACATCTTTTGCCCATGGATGTTTATTTACAAAAATATCAGCACCATTCAACCCTAATTCTTCCGCATCAGAAATAACAATAATAATATCGTTTTTAGGTTGTTTGTTCTCACTTAAAAATGCCCGAAGACTTTCTAAAATTGTAACAACGCCAGATCCGGCATCACTAGCACCAAAAGAGGAATGTGGTTGACTGTCATAATGGGTGAGTAATAACAAGGCTTTGCCGTTTTCTTCACCTTTGTATCGTGCAATAATATTTTTTGGTTTCGATAAATTACCCCATTTCGTGATTGAAAACGCTTCCTGCACTTCTGTTTCTAACCCTAAAGCTTCTAATTGTTGGATGATGTAATTTCTAACGCGTGTATGCTCCGCATTTCCCAAGTAATGTGGAGCTTTACTAATTTCTTTTAAGTGTACCAAAGCACGTTCTGTAGAAAACTCGTTTTCGGGAGTATCTAATGTTGAAATATTTTGAGGTAATAACACTGAAAAACTCCAGTATACGGCAAAAGCAATAAGAATTAAAGCGAGTAATTTTTTTAACATGAGGATGTACAATTAGTTTGAGAACATAAAAGTACGCAAATTATGAGCAATCTTAAACTTTAGGAAAATAGTATTAAATTTCCTATATTCAAGGTTCTAAATATCTAAAAATATGGGCATTAAAAGTTTTCAAGGTGCGCGAAAGCAGCAACATAACGCAACAGACAATCAGCAATTAAAAGTTAGCGATTACATGACACGCGATTTAATTACGTTTAACCCCGAACAAACGGTTGATGAAGTAATCCATTTGTTAATTTCAAATAAAATTTCAGGTGGTCCTGTGGTAAATTCACAAAATGAGTTAGTTGGTATTATTTCGGAAGGAGATTGTTTAAAACAAATTTGCGAAAGTCATTATTACAATATGCCAATTGAACAAGATACCGTTGATAAACGAATGATAAAAAAGGTGGAAACTATCGATGGAAATATGGATGTTTTTGAAGCGGCCAAAAAGTTTCTAGACTCTAAAATTAGGCGTTTTCCTATTGTTGAAGAAGGTAAATTAGTGGGGCAAATTAGTCAGAAAGATATTTTAAAAGCAGCCATGAAGCTCAAAGGCCATAATTGGAAATAGTTACACATTGTCCTTATTATAAAAACCACCACGATTCTCTTTTCGTTCCAAAGATTGCCCGATAATTAAATGTGCCACATTTACCATATTGCGTAATTCGCACAAAGCTGTGCTAATTTGTGATGTTTTATAAAGTGCGTCTACATCGGTGTAAATTGCATCCAATAAACTAATGGCTTCCAGTAGCCGTTGATTACTCCTTACAATTCCTACATAGTCACGCATTACTGTCTGTAATTTTTTTAAATTGTCTGCTATTAAAACGCCATCCTTTAAATTGTTGGTGCCATGATCTTGCCAATCTGGAATCTCTAGTTTTTTTCCCGAAACGGGAAAATCAACATGATATTTATAAATATTGTGGGCATATACTAACGCTTCTAAAAGTGAGTTTGATGCTAGTCTGTTAGCGCCATGAAGTCCGGTTCGGCTGCATTCGCCACAAGCAAATAAATTAGTAATAGACGTTTTTCCATTTCGGTCTACTTCTATACCACCGCAAACATAATGGGAAGCAGGAACTACTGGAATCCAATCTTTACGGATATCAATCTTGTTTTCTAAACAGGTATTATAAATATTAGGAAAATGATTCTTAAAACCATCTAAATCCAAATGTGTACAATCTAGATACACGCAAGAATCACCTGTTTTATGTAATTCCGTATCTATGCTTTGTGAAACAATATCTCGGGAAGCTAGTTCAGCACGATCATCATAATTTAGCATAAACCGAACACCATTTTTAGTGCGTAAATAGCCGCCAAAACCTCTCACGGCTTCTGAAATTAAAAAAGCAGAACCTTCCTGTTTTGTGTATAATGCCGTTGGGTGAAACTGCACAAACTCCATATCTTTTATGCGTGCTTTTGCTCGGTATGCCATGGCAATACCATCACCTGTGGCAATACTTGGGTTGGTTGTGTGACCATAAACGCGACCAATGCCACCTGCAGCCAAAACCGTACTATCTGCTTGAATGGTTATAATTTCCTTGTTATTCTCATTCAATACATAGGCACCAAAACAGGTTGTACATGATGCGTTTTGATTTAGCTGATGTTCGGTTATTAGATCAATGGCAAAATGATGTGGTAAAATTTGAATATTGGTAAGTTGATGCGCACGTACCAATAACGCACGTTCAATTTCATAACCTGTAATATCTTTATAGTGAACCACACGAAATTCACTATGACCACCTTCCTTGCCTAAATCTAGGTTTCCAGTTGAGTCTAAATCAAATTGGGCGCCCCAAACCATCAATTCTTTTAAGCGTTTAGGTCCTTCTGTAATAACCATATCTACAATGTCCTTATTGCATAAACCATCGCCAGAAATTAAGGTGTCTTCAATGTGTTTTTGAAACGAATCCGTTTTGTCATCCAATACCACGGCAACACCGCCTTGTGCGTATTTGGTGTTGGATTCGTCTTCGGTTCCTTTGGTAACAATTGTGATGTTTTTCTTCGGAAACGTCTCGGCATATTTTACAGCTAAAGTTAAGCCAGCAACACCCGAACCAATAATTAATAATTCGGTTTTCATGGTTTTATTTTGAAAGTTCCAGCATACGCTCAATAGGAATTAATGCCTGTTTTCTTATGGTTTCTGGAACGTCAATTTGTGGTGATTCATTCAATAAGCAATCATATAATTTTTGCAGTGTATTTACTTTCATAAACGCGCATTCGCTACAAGCGCAGGTATTATCCTCTACGGCAGGAGCTGGAATTAATAAGGCATCTGGCACTTCTTGTTGCATTTTATGCAGAATACCAGCTTCGGTAGCCACGATAAATTTTCCTTGTGGATGGGCCTTCACATAATTAATCATTCCGGCTGTAGAACCAATATAATTGGCAGCATCTAAAATATGAGCTTCAGATTCTGGATGGGCAATAATTTTGGACCCTGGATTTTCTTGATATAGCTTTAAAAGTTTATCAATTGAAAAAGCTTCGTGCACAATACAGGCGCCATCCCAAAGCACTAAATCTCGACCAGACACTTTACTAATATAATGGCCTAAATTTTTATCTGGTGCAAAAATAATAGGTGTTTCCTTTGGAACAGATTCTACTATTTTTAGCGCATTGGATGAGGTGCAAACAATATCACTCATGGCTTTTATTTCAGCCGAACAATTAATGTAGGTTATAACTTTATGATTGGGATGTTGTTCCTTAAAAACTTTAAAAGCATCTGGCGGACAAGAATCTGCCAAGGAGCAACCTGCATTTAAATCCGGTAGAACAACCGTTTTATTAGGGTTTAAAATTTTTGCTGTTTCTGCCATAAAATGCACACCAGCAAAAACAATAATATCGGCATCTGTTTCTGCAGCTTTTTGTGATAACCCTAAACTATCACCAACATAATCAGCTACATCCTGAATGTCTGGTATTTGATAATAATGTGCTAAAATAACCGCATTTTTCTCCTTTTTTAAACGTAGGATATTTTCTTTTAAGTTCAAGGTGTTTACGTATTTACAGGTTATACAAGACGCAAATTTATGGGTAATGAGATTTATAAATCATGACATAAATCATAAATCTGGAGCCATTTGCAAAAATTAGGACTAAAATATCTTTTTTATATCTTTGAAAAAAAAACTGTGTTATCAAATGCCTGTCAATACGCTATTAGATCCATTCTGTATTTAGGAATGTGTTCTGATATAGACCATAAAATTGGTGTTAAAACTATTTCGGAGGAACTGGAAGTGCCACAACCATTTTTAGCCAAACTGCTTCAGCAATTAAATAAGAATCAATTAGTAACCTCAGTTAAAGGTCCTCATGGTGGTTTTTATTTAAGTGAAACCAATAAACAGCGAACCGTTTGGGATATTGTACAAGTTATTGATGGGCATGATAAATTTAATCAATGTTTTTTAGGGCTTTCTAAATGTGGCGATGATAATCCATGTCCAGTGCATTTTACAGTTTCTGCCTTCAAACAAAAAATACTTAAAGATTTTGAAGAAAAAACATTGGCCGAATTTGTTGATGATATTAAACTAAAAGGACGTTATATTTCCTTAAAAGCGTTTGATATTTTAGAAGAACCATCTTAAATAATGATAACCAAGCCTGTAAAAAGAGTTAAGCAGCCAATTAGTAAAGCTTTCCATAATACATGAGCTTCGCGAAGTTCCATAAAATAAAAGGCAACTATTAAAAACTTAATAGCAGCTAAAATCATAATGATTTCAGTAGCATTTCCCAGTTCCAGGTTGGATATAACAGCAGATATAACGGTTAAAATAAGTAATACCGCTAGTACGTAAAAAAACGATTTCTGTTTCATATTAAAATACTAAATAGATTAATGGAAATAATAAAAGCCAGATTAGGTCACACATATGCCAAAACGTAGCACTAGCTTCTACATCTTCTAGAATAAGTGTTTCAGGTTTTTTTATCATAGTGCGTAATACTGAAGCTAAAATTACCAATCCAACGAGTACGTGAATGACATGAAATAAGGTAAGCATCCAATAAAATGAGAAAAAGGTGTTGTAATCCATGGTTAAACCTACATCAATTTTCCCCATATATTCTACTGTTTTCAATCCTAAAAACAGCAAGCCACCAAGCATGGTTAGTTTTAAATATAATTTTGATTTTTGGATGTTTTGAGCTTTCAGCGCACTAACTGTAAGCGCCATAAAAAACCCACTAACCAATAAAAACAAGGTGTTTATTGTGCCAAAACTGGTGTTTAATAATAATCTGGATTGATGGAACACGTCTGGTTCGTCTTTACTAAATAAAACCATAGCAATTAGTACACCACCAAAGGTAATGAGCTCGAGGTAAATAATGATCCACATTAAAATTCCTCCTGGCGGATAATATACGGACGGTTTGGTTGTATGTTGATTCATGTTGTAATTTTTAATCCCAATCTAATAGTCTTTTTTGTCCTTCTAACTTCTGAATTTCAGTGATATCTTGCGACATCTCAATTACAACTTTGTAGATGAGGTTTTTATCGCGAATAGCAAAGTATCGGATATGGATAATTTGTCCTTTAAAATTGAACCAAAATTCGGCAGTATCCTTATTGCCAGCTTTAAACTCTTCTAGGATTCTTAAAACCATATCGACACTTTTTGGTGGATGACAAAACCGGACCTCTCTTCCAATAATTCCCTTACTTCTAGCAAATACGCGATCCTCACCTCTGTTGTAAAATATTACCTTGTCATTTTCGTCCACATAAGTAATGTCTATGGGTAAAAACTTCAACAATAAATTAACTTGTTCAGGAGTCATATAACCTTCATCATAGTGTGATGTGTTTTCTAATGAAAAGCTTTGGGTGCGTTCAGTAACATCTTCACTAGGATGAATATATTTAGGTTCTATAGCAGGAAATGGCGCGGGCTTTTCTTTAAGCATCCAACCAATTTCCTCATCACCTTCATAAAATTCGTCCCAATCTGCTTTGCTTAATAAGCGTTTAGCATTGGGGAATAAATTTTGATCTTCAATAAGCATTAACCGTTTAATTCCTTCCAATAGATAAGGTAGGTTTTCAGTAATCTTCTTGATATCTTTTGTTTCGTTATGGCTGTTTAATAAGCGAATTTGATCTCTTAAAACATCATGAAATGACCACATGCCTTGACTTGGTCCATTCCAATGGTGTTTTTCTAAATAAGGAAAGAGCTGATTTTCTTTGCGTTTAAACCGTTTTTCAATGGTTGATAGTTGATTAAAAATATTAAAGTACTTTTGAAAATCTTCGGAGACGTTTACATCATATAATTCTAAAATTAAATCTTGAATTAAAGCACTTTCTTGATAGTATACTTGCAAGGGATGACCTTGCTCTAACTGTTCTATTTCTGGTAAAAATGAATTCATTCTAACTTTGGTGTTTTATTTTTTCGTAGAGTTTTACTAACGATTCTAATAACTCGACAGGTGTTGTTAATATTTGATAATGGTTTTGTCCAAACATTTGCGGCAAATAATATTTGGCTTCCGCTTCAATTGCCAAGGCGTATGAATTAATGTTACGCTGATTTAATTCGCGTAAGGCTTGTTTTACGTCCTGAATGCCATATTTGCCTTCGTATTTATCGTAGTCATTTGGTTTACCATCGGAAATTAAAATAACCCATTTGTTTTTGGTGTCTCGAGCGTCTAGCAAAGCGCCAGAATGTCGTAAAGCTGTACCAATTCTGGTGTATCCACTAGGTTCCACCGCGCCAATTTTATGTTTGGCCGTGTCCCAATTATCGTCAAAACCTTTTAAGGTGAGGTAGGTTGCGTAATTCCTTGTTTTGGAAAAGAAACAATCTATGGAGAAATCCACATTAAATTCGTTTAAAATTTCTCCGAAAATAATGGAAACTTGTTTTTCAACATCAATTACTTTATTGCCTCCAGCATATCCGTCACTAGATAAGCTGACATCTAATAAGATTGAAATAGATAAATCTTTGTCTTTTTTTCGTTTTGATAGGTAAATTTTTTCCGAAGGTGTTCGTCCCGAATTTATATCCACATATAAATCTGTTATAGCATCTAAGTCAAAATCGTCACCTTGTGTTTGACTGCGTTGTTGCTGATATTTATTATTAACAGACGTCAACATTTTACGCAAACCTGTTAAGGTCGACGCATTTTTTTGAAGTGTTTTTTTATAATATGCCGCATCTGTTTCTAGTTGTTTTTTAGGGTATACTTTACAGAAATTCGGTTTATAGGCACGCTTGGAATAGTCCCATTCGTCATAAGCAATATGTGGCGCTTCTGTGTCTAATTCGGTACTTTCAGAAATGGTGGTGTTTTCTATAAATTCTGCTTGATAAATGGAATGAACGGGATCGTCCACACGAACGGTATGTTTCATGTTGAGGTCTTCCAAAGCGTTTGCATGATCGTCCAAATCATCATCCCCATCAAAATCTCTCCAGCCTCCTTCCCATTCTTCGGCTGTTTCGGCTTTTTCAAAATTATGCAGTAGCACATAATCTTCCTGTTGCTTTTTATCTATTTCTAACGTGGAAATTTCTTCGACAGCATTCGCCTTTAAAATGGTATTTATTTCGTGGTCTATGGCTATTTTTACCTGTTCTGAAATATTTTTCAACACCGATTTCTTTAAGGTTTCTGGATCATTTTTCATCCATTTTCCGTAAATAAAACTTAAATCTTCAGGGGTTTTTTCGGTTGATTTGTTGAAGTATAAGGTAATTAATTCCTGATGAATTTTCTTGTTTATTGGAAATTGTTGAAACATCTCATTTAAAACTAAACTAGAAGTTTCCTGGGCTTTTTCTCGAGCGTCTTCCAAAGTAAATTCATCTTCAGACATAAAATTTAAATGCTGATTTTTTTGAATGGATAGATATACAATTCGAAAAATATAGAATTTGGTGTTTTGTTCAAAAGTGGCAAATTCAGAAAATTGTGTCGGTAAAAAGAAGCTATTGTTTTTATAACCACCTTCACGTTCCGCTTCAAAAATCTCAATGGCTTGACCGGTAATTGCTCTAGAAAAAATAGTGAGCCGTTGCTTTATATCTTTTAGTTTAACCGCATGTTCCAATGTTTCTTGAGCATTTTTTTTACGACGCTTTAAAAACTTGGCAACTTTGGAAAAGAGATATTCATCAGGTTCAAACATGATTCGTTTTTTAAATCATTAAATCGCATAAATCAGCTAAAGCTTCCGTAATTTCAAGATCGTCTGTTAAGGGTTCAACCACAGCCACACGAACTGCTAAACGTTTTCCTAAACCGGTGTGAATTAATTTGGCGGCATCCACCAATAAACGTGTTGAAACGGTTTCAGTTAAACCAAGTTCTGTTAGGTTTCTAATTTTAGTAGCAATAGATACTAATTTTTTAGCTGTTGCCGCATCAATTTGGGTTTCATTGCTTAAGATTTCCGCTTCGTCTTTTTCATTTGGATAATTAAAAGCCAAGGCAATAAAACGTTGCCTGGTAGACGGTTTTAATTCCTTAAAGCCTTTTTGATAACCAGGATTAAAGGACGCAACCAACATAAAATCGGGATGTGCTTTTATGGTTTCGCCTAGTTTATCAATATAAAGTTCTTTTCTATGATCGGTAAGCGAGTGAATGGCTACAATAACATCGGGTCTGGCTTCGGCAATTTCATCTAAATAAATAATAGCGCCTGTTTTTACTGCTTGAGTAAGGGGACCATCAATCCAAACGGTTTCGGAACCTTGAATTATATAGCGACCAATTAAATCGGTGGAGGACGTCTCCTCATGACAGGAAATAGTAATTAGTTTCTTGTTTAATTGATGCGTCATGAAATCTATAAAACGTGTTTTTCCTGTTCCTGTAGGCCCTTTTAATAATACCTGAATTTTGTTTTTATAAGCGTGATCAAATACTTCTACTTCTTTTGCTATAGGTTTGTAAAAGGGAATGGTAGTTGCTGTTTGTTGATTTTCTGTTTTCAATTTAGAAGGCTTTATATCGGATGACTCTAATGTGTTGTTCATGGTTTGTAAAATTTAAAAAAGGCCTTTAGTATAAGACTTTTGAAGTTGTGGGTTGTCAGGTATGAGCAAATAAAGCTTCAATAACTCGGGGTAACTAAAAGGCCCTTTTTTGCAATTCAGTGTTATAAATCTGATTCTAAATCTAATGCTTCATCTGTAGGTAATCCATGCTTATAGAAGTCCCAGATGTAAAAAATAATACCCGTAAAAAAGAGTGTTGCACATAAAATTAGTACAACAAAGTGAATGCTTACTTCGGCTTGTACTTCCATAAAGTCCATTTTAAATTTGCGTTCCAAATATACTTGAGCTACACCTGCAACACCAAAGGCAACCGTCATACCTACCATACCTACATTAGACATCCAGAAAGCGGCACGTCCAATAGGGCTGTCGTAAAACTTTCTACCGGTCATATTTGGTAAGGCATAACTAATAATGGCTAGAACAATCATGGCATAAGCTCCCCAAAAAGCTAGGTGTGCATGCATGGCAGTTACTAAAGTTCCATGTGTGTATAAATTGGTTTGTGGTAGCGTATGGGCAAATCCTAATAAACCAGCGCCTACAAAAGAGACAATAGCCGAGCCTAAAGTCCAGAAGAGTGCTATTTTATTAGGGTGTTTCTTTTCGCCTTTTCTGTACATATTTACAGCAAATAAGGCCATGGCCAAGAATGCTAAAGGTTCCAGTGCAGAGAAAATGCCACCTACAATTAACCAGATTTTATTTACTCCAATATAATAGTAGTGATGTCCTGTTCCTAAAATTCCTGATAGGAAGGTTAAACCAACAATAACATATAACCATTTTTCAATAACCTCTCTATCAACACCCGTAAGTTTTATTAATAAAAAGGATAGAATACCGCCCATGATTAACTCCCAAACACCTTCAACCCATAAATGAACAACCCACCATCTGAAAAAAGAATCGGTTACTTGACTATCAAAAGGCAACATGCCTGGAATATAGAGTAAAGCAGCAAAAACCAAGCCCATGGTGAGAACGAGCGCTGTTGTGGTTTTGCGTTTTCCTTTAAAAAGGGTGGCTAAAATGATTCCTAAAAACAGTAATACGTTTGCTACAACTAAATAATCTAATTGTCTGGGTATTTCTAAAAATTTACGACCTTCCCACCAGTTAAAATGGTAGCCAACTACTGCAGCAACACCAACAACGGCAAGTGAAATTAATTGAACATAAGCCCATTTAACACTAACTAAGTCGCGTTGTGCTTCTTCAGGGATAATATAATAGGCAGCGCCCATAAAACCAGAAAGCAACCAAACGACTAAAAGGTTGGTATGTACAGCTCTTGCTGTGTTAAAGGGGATGAATTCGTGAAGACCATCAAATCCAATACGAGCAAAACCCATAATGAACCCGTAGGTGATTTGTAAAACGAGGAGTAGCATGGAAAAGGCAAAAAACCAGTAGGCTACTTTTTGAGATTTATATTTCATTGGTTTAGTTTTATTATGTTAGAAGCCAGAAGCAATACCTAGTAAACATGTTATATAGTATCAACGTGTTTAAAAGTGTAATTCTGGGTTAGTTGTTTTTTTTCTTTCTTTCAATTCTGTCTTTAGCTAGAGGGGATATAACGGTATCAAAACCATTCAAATCTATACCGCCAATCCAATCAAAAAAGGCTATTAAATCTTCAGCCTCCTCGGCGGTGAACCCATAGGCAACCATTTGTCTTCCGTTGGGATTCCACGGAACTGGCGACATTAAAACGGCTTTAACATAACCTTCGCCTCTGCGGTCTAGTACTTTTGTTAATTCGGGAGCGTAGTAGGCACCTTCACCTAAAATAGTATGGCAACCCATACAATTGTTTTCTTCCCATAAAACTTTGCCGTGAATTACTTGTTCGGTAATGCCTTCATGGTTGGTTTGATCTTGCCCTTTGCTTAAGGAGAAAATGGTTAATCCTATAAATATTAAGAATGTTACCACAGTTCCTCCCAAGAAAAACGCGCGTGCTTGTTTTTTTGATAGCATATGATTAGTCGTTAATTAGTTAAAAAGACCTTTTAGTCTTCTATGCAAAATAAAAGAGTGGATTAACCTAAAACATGACATTAATCATATAATGGGATAAAAGTTAAAATTTTCTTAAATTATTGATAATGGGCTTGTTAAGGTTGTAAAGTTAGCCTTCCCGTTTCACCAAAGCATAATAATCGCCCTCTAAAGGCAAGTAGCCTTGATCATAAACAAAATAATAAACCGTACCAGCTTTGGTTGTGTAGATACTGGTGAAATAATTAAAATCGAAACCTTTTTCAATGAGTTTCGCTCTGGATGATTTGGTTTTTTGCTCTGGATTCAGCTCTTCCAGAATGCGGTAGTTTTTACGTAAACGGTTATTGGTATTTCTAATTAGGTTTTTGGAGTCTTTATTCACGCGATTATTAAACGAATTTCTACAGGCATCACTACAGAATTTTTTATCAATTCGGCCAACAATTTTATCACCACATTCTGGACATTGTTTTTGCATACTGCTGATTTTTGAAATTACTTTTTGACTAAACTTTCAACTTATTTCATTTCTTAAGTAGAATAAATAGCCAAGTTATTGCCTAAATATATAAATTATTCTCTAAGAAGCCATTACAAAGCTTTTCCAATAACCACCGTATTTGTTTGATTCACTTTTTTGTAAACATCCACTTGGTAGATATGCGATTTTAAATAACTAATAATATGCTCTAGTTTTTGAGAAAGCTCTTTGTCTAATGAGGCATTAAATAAAATGGAACCACTTGCCGATTTGCGTTTTAGAGTGGTCTCCCAAAATGATAGATCTAGAAATTGTTCGGGAACCGTGAGGTCTATAAATAAATCGATGATGATGAGATCGAACGTATCTGGTGTGTTTTCAATATAATGCAGTGCATCATCACATATAATATTTAATTTTTTAGAAGTTTCAATCTGAAATTCTTGCTTCGCAATGGCTATTATTTGTGGATCAATATCTACAGCTGTAATTTGATTTTGGTAATTAAAATCGGTTCTCAGTGTTTCAATAACACTGCCGCCACCAAGTCCTAAAACAAGAATGGAATTCACATTTTTAAGGTCTAGTTTCTCCAAACCAAACTTTAAAATGCGCTGTAATGAACCATACGAATAGTTAGCGTTTTTAGAATTTAAATGTTTTTTTCCGTTGTACCAAGTAATTTCTAACGTGCCGTTAATTTCCGATTTTACTTTTTTGGTAATAGGATATAAATAGCTTAAAAGTTTTGCCATGGGTGTAAAGGTAGCACTTTATTGTGATGGCTTATAGCATTAATCATTCCCATAAATGAGATTTAAAAACTCCATTTTTTCTAAATCGCCAAAATATTCTTTAACAGACAAGTTTTTTAATGCCTTTGTGATTTCAACTTTATCATAAGGCACACCAATAAGCAAGCTTTCAATGTCTGAAACGGGTTTTCTACCAAAGAAATCGCCAAAGACTTTACATTCCGAAATATGGCCTTTTTCAACAAAAATGCGCAAATCAATTTCTCCTACAGAAAACCGCTTGTTGCGTTGGATATTAAACTTGGGCGATCGTCCAAAATTCCAATCCCATAAATCATATTTATCGGCTTTCAGTTTATAAACCGCTTGCCATTCCGCTTCCGTTAATTTGTAGGTTTCAAAAGGTTCACTGGCTTCATATAATCCAACCAGTAGCTGATTTTTAAAAGCTTCCATAGATATGGGGGTTTTTAAAAATTCGCTAATATTAGCCACGCGACTTCTTACCGATTTATGACCTTTAGATTCTATTTTGCTCATTTTTACTTGAAGCGCTTTTGTTACTTCGCTCATATCTGTATCAAATAAAAGGGTACCATGACTAATCATCCGTTTTCCTGTAGAAAACTGCGCAGTTCCAGAAATTTTCTTCTCGTTTACCAAAATATCATTTCGGCCTTTGAGTTCAGCCGAAACGCCCATATTATTTAAAACCCGAATAACGGGTGCTGTAAATTTTTTAAAGTTGCTTATACGTTTTCCATCATGATTGGTAATAAAACTAAAGTTTAAATTTCCTAAATCATGATAAACCGCGCCACCACCAGAAACACGACGCACCACATGGATGTTGTTATCATCTATATATTCCTGGTTAATTTCCTCCAAGGTATTTTGGTTTCTTCCAATAATAATGGATGGCTCGTTAATGTAAAACAGCAAATAATCTGTGGAAGTATCAAAATGCCTTAAGGCATATTCTTCTAAAGCTAGGTTTAGTTTTGGATTGGTGTGGCCTTCATTGTCTATGAAAATCATAAGGGGTGTCTTGTTTGGTAGATAACAAAGATAGCGAAATTTATGAGCGCATAGTTGTTCTAGGAAAACCAAAATTAGCATTAATTGCAGTATGTAATAAGCCGTTAAAACAGGCTTTTGCTAGTACAAAATCAGGATTAATATATGAGAATACTCATAGAAGTACTTTGGTGAAACGTTAATGCGTTTTTACTTTTTTTTTACCACAGTACTTTGTTGTAACACGTTTTTTATTCCGCTAAATATTTTATTCAGTTCTATTTCTCTCTTTTCAATTCCGTCCATTTTGTCAATTTTCTGTCCGAATATTTTATTCCAAAAACCTCTCTTTATAAAGTCATAAGAATAGCTAAAGTTCGAGTCAGGTTCCGCAATGAATAGTTTGGATTTCAGGATTTTGTTGTTTTTCACGAATTGAACTTCTTTTCCTATCAGTCCTTTTTCAAGAATTGAGATAATTCCGTTTCGATTCCGCTCGTTAAATTCCAAAGCTGGGTCTCCATAATCTGGCGGTTCGCTAAAATGATATTGATAAAAATATTCTCCGTAAACATATTTATTATAACCTGGAACTGTAGGATTGAAAATATGAAGATAAATCAGTTTATTTTCTTCTGTAAAATATCCAACTCGTATTTCAGTCAGAGAGTTTTTGTCAGTCGATTTGAATGTTTCGATTTCCGTTGCATTTGTTATATCAGAAGTTGGATTTTTAAATTGTGCGCTGTCAATTAAAATTCGGTTAATAAACTCTTTCCAATCTTTAAATTCCTGCATTTCCTTGATTTGGTCAAATGTGTTACAACGGTTTGCGTATATGGTTTGTGGCGGGAAAAATGCGCAAATATTTCAGTTAAGATTTTACGTTTCTAAAATTACAAAAACTTTGGGTTTTGCACTAATTCCGCCATAAACTATATGCGCTGTTGGGCATAGTACTTATATTTTTGTAAAGCTTATTGTTTTTAATTCAGTTGGTCTTTTCATCTGGAATATATTTGTGTTACTATAGTTTTTCTCGATTGTTTTTATAATTCTATCTTTATAATCTGGTTCAATATTATATCCTAAAATTACATTTGCAAGTGCTTCCTTTTTAAATTTAATCTTGCCTTTTTTTTGCTTAACTAGTCTAATTTCATATTCATTATTCCAAAGTTTTGATTTTCTAAAAAAAACATCCATAATTCCACTGCGATTTGTACTTGGATTAAAAATTGTTTGTTTTAAGTCGGTTTCATAGGTTACAGGTCTCCAGTTTTTAAAGAAATTAATGTCTTTATCCATATTAAATTGAAGACAAATACCTTTATTATTATTTGAATAATTAGCCCATAATGGTAAATTCAATGGGTTTATTGAAAAGCAAGCAATTCCAAATTGATTTAAAAAAGGTTCCAAACTTTCATTAATCAAATCTTTAACATTATCAGCTGAAAATTTTCTAGTGAAATAGGATTTTGTAATCGAATCGTTAATATTCTCAAGGATAAGATTATATGAATTTTTCAATTCCTCTACATCATTCGTTAGATTTATTAAATTGGGAATTGAATCGTATGGGTCATTTAGTTCCTTTCTATCAGAGAAATAGATATAGCTATTTTCTAGCTCATCAATTGTAAATTCGCCATTTGACCTATACCTGAATAAGTATGGCGGACCCGATTTTTCAATTTCAAACGTCATTTTTTTGTATTATGCCCAACGTGTTATATAAGTATAAATATACACTTAAATTCAAAATTAACCGTTTCCAAACGACTACAAACATTTACAAACGAATTTAAATAGGTAACTACCGACTAATACTTGCAAGGGGTTGCATCTTTGCCGTGTTGATTTGACCTAATGATTTTCAACATAATTAAAACCTTATCTTATGAATACGTTAAGAAACAAAGTACAGTTAATTGGAAGACTTGGACAGGATCCAGAAATCATCAGTTTTGAAGATGGTAATAAAATGGCTAAATTTTCATTAGCTACAGACGATAGCTATAAAGACCAAAATGGCGAAAAAGTAGAACGTACCTACTGGCATAATGTGATAGTAAAAAATGGCTTGGTAAAAGTGGTTGAGGCGTATGTTACCAAAGGACAAGAAATTGCTATAGAAGGCAAATTAACCAACAGATCTTGGGATGATAAAGACGGCAAGAAGCATTACATTACCGAAGTGTTATGCAACGAATTGCTAATGTTTGGCAAGTAATAATTGCCATAAAAAAAGAAAAGCCGCGAATGACCTTCGCGGCTTTTTTTATGCAACTTTTTGAAGCAAATCAAAACACGGACATTTGCCACATCGTTTTTTTTCGCTTTTTAAATATTTTTCACAGCATTTGCTTTTTACTTTCTTTTCCGCAGAAATGATACCTGCTTCGCGTAACGCTTTTAAAGCCTTTTTCTGTTTTTTCTTGTCTTTCTTTTTGCCCACAATGGATTCATTTGTAGATGATAAGACAAAATTAATTATTTTTATTGATTCTAAATAAAATTATCTGTTAAAATTAAACAGTTCCCGTTGAGGCTGCTGAACTAATGGTTAATTGTTCAATATCACGATCAAATAAATACAATCCGCCTTTATCGTTTCCTATTAAATTTATTTTATCTAAAATGGTGCGTGCCATAGCTTCTTCTTCAATTTGCTCAGCTACATACCACTGTAAGAAATTGTGAGTGGCGTAATCTTTTTCCTGTAAACTAATATGTACTAACTCATTTATGCTTTCTGAAACATACACTTCGTGTTCATAGAGTTTTTCAAACATTTCTTGGAAGGATTTAAAGGTCACATTTGGTGCTTTTAATTCCGAAACATGGGCATGTCCACCACGTTCATTGACAAATTTTATAAGTTTTAACATGTGGTCGCGCTCTTCTTGAGATTGGCTGTACATAAAGTTTGCCACACCTTCAAGGCCTTTTACTTCCGCCCAACAGGCCATGGCTAAATATATTTGAGACGATTCTGCTTCTACACGAATTTGTTCGTTTAATGCGTTTTCAATGTTTTTTGATACCATAATTTATGCTTTTAAGTAAAGTTACATAATTTCTTGAGGAGTTAAAGTTATAATACTCCTAAATAAGTAGCTATTCTGACCCCGTTTAGTTGGTAACAAATTTTAACCCAACAATGGAAACGATTAAAGTGGTTATAAAAAATAAACGCCAAAAATCTGCAGGTTCTTTAAAAATAAAGATGCCAACTAAAACGGTTCCTACAGCGCCAATGCCTGTCCAAACGGCATAAGCGGTTCCAATAGGTAAACTTTGTGTGGCTTTTACCAAAAGTACCATGCTAATGGTTAAACACACCAGAAAACCTATAAACCAATAGGTGGCCAAGCTTCCAGAGGTTTCCTTAAATTTTCCTAAACAGGCCGCGAATGCCACTTCAAATAAACCAGCAATAATTAATAAAATCCAATTCATACGTTTTTCTAAAATAGTTATAAACTGGCTCTAAAATACTTATTTTCTATGACGTTATACGGACTGTTTTATGAAACGTTTTGGCAGTAAATTTTTATGAAGTTGTTTTTCGTAAAATGTCAATCGGATGCCAAAAAGTAAAACGAATCCACCTAATACCATTTGCAAGGTGATAGTTTCATCTAAAAACAACCAAGCTAAAATAGACGCCAAAATTCCTTGTCCTAATAAACTGACAGAAACCCGTGTAGCACGCATTTTTTTAGTGGCAAAACTAATGAGCAACCAGGCAGCTAGCTGACAGATAACGGCTTGCAAAACCAATACAAACCAACCCATATTGGAGAATCCGGAAAACGGTTCGTTTAATCCGTAGCTTAAAAACCCTAAAAATATGGATGATGCGCCAAGGCTAATGGTCATAAATGTAAGTACGTTTAATTGTTTTAATACTTCTTTACTAATTAGCATGTAGAACGCATAAAATATACCAGACAGAATACCAAAACTAAAAGCTAAATCGAAATCCAAGTTTCTAAACGTTGAAAAACCGACTAATAACATCATGCCAAAAACAGCCACTAATGTGCCAATCCAAAAATTGCCTCGTGGTTTATCTTTCAGAAAAAACAAGGCTAAAACACCAACCCAAACTGGGGATAAGTTTGTTAACAACGAAGCTTGTGTTGCTGTAGATTCCTGAATAGCAATATTCCAAACGGCCACATCGCTCCCAAAAACAATACCGCAGAGTACAGCTAAAAGTCCCATTTTTACATTGGGAAGTTTAAACTGCTTTTTCCATAAAACAAATGGCACTAATAGCACAAACGAAAATGCCATGCGGTAAAATGCCGAAATAACACCTGGCGTTAAATTTAATTTAACCAAAATAGGGAAAACAGAAATACAAATAATACCAATAACAAGAGCAATTCTAGCCTTTTTCATAATATCAAACCTTACAATTTAACAAGCCGCAAAAGTAGCGCCTCACGTGTGATTATTATGATATTAAATAGGCTATTTCTGATACTATATTATCCCTTATTTGAGTATGAATGAAAAACAGGCGAATTTTGTATTAAAAATAAATGTGTTGTGCCAAACGAAAGGTGTTGGCATGTGCTTCAATAATAGTTTTTATATCTGGCGAATAACCACCACCCATACTACACATAACAGGAATGTTTAGGTCATGGCAGGTCTGCAATACAAACCGATCACGCTCTTTACAACCTGTTATGGTGAGTGCTAATTTTCCTAATTTATCGGAAGCCATTACATCCACACCACATAAATAGTAGATGAAATCTGGTTTTTCTGAAGCTATTAGTTTGGGTAGCGTTTCTTTTAGAATTGTTAGATAGGTGTCATCTGTCGTATTCGTTTCTAAAGCAATATCCAAATCACTGGTTTCCTTTTTAAAGGGGTAATTGCTTTTTCCGTGCATAGAAAATGTGAAAACGGAGGAATCATTCTGAAAAATCTCGGCAGTTCCATTGCCTTGATGCACATCTAGATCTACGATTAGAATTTTGGTTGCTAATTTATTTTCTTGGAGATACCGTGCGCCAATGGCTTGGTCATTCAACATGCAAAATCCTTCGCCTTTATTGGAATAGGCATGATGCGTTCCGCCAGCAATATTCATGGCAATGCCATGTTTTAGAGCAAATTCGCTCGCTTTTATGGTGCCATCGGCAATCATAACTTCGCGCTTTACTAATGCATCACTTAATGGAAATCCAATTTTCCGGATGGCTTTTGCATCTAATGTCAGGTTCAATAAATCATGATAATATGCTTCGGTATGCACACGTAAAATATGGGAATCATCGGGAATTTCAGGTTCGAAGAAATTGGCATTTGTACACGTTCCTTCGTAAAGTAATTGCTTGGGAAGCAACTCATACTTCAACATGGGAAACCGATGCCTTTCTGGTAATGGATGTTTGTAAATAGGGTGGAAGGCAATTTGAAGCATGCAATTTTTTGATTAATTTGAAAGCAGCAATGTAATAGTTTTATGCGGCTTTTTGTAGGAATACATGCCTAAAAAAGCTTTTTATAAACATGTTGTTATTTTGTGTATATTTATTACTTCCTGTTATAACATATTGATTGATAGCGTATTTATTCATTATAAACAATACATTATGTTAGGAGAAACATTAAAAATTGCCTTTGGTGAATTGGGGCAGAAAGAAATTAAAGGCGAAAATGCCCACAACGATCGCATTTTAGAATATCAAGAAACAACGGGTTTAAAGTTCGGAAATGACGAAGTAGCTTGGTGCAGTATTTTTGCAAATTGGGTGGCGCTTCAAGCCAATTTACCAAGATCTAATAGTGCTATGGCTAGAAGCTGGCTTAAAATTGGTAATAAAACCGATTGGCCACAACCTGGTGATATTGTCGTGTTTTGGCGAACAGATATTAATGGTATATTCGGTCATGTGGGTTTCTTTTTGGGTTATACCAAAAGTGGAAAATCTATTTACTGCTTGGGTGGAAATCAAAATGATGAAGTGAATATTCAAACCTTTCCCTTGGATCGTATTTTGGAATTCAGAAGTCTGACGGATGCGGTTGATGAATCACTAACTATTCCAACAGGTTATTTGCGAAAAGGTGATAGTAATGAAAACGTAAAACTGCTTCAGAAAATCCTAATAAAATTAGATTATTTAAACGGTCATGCCGATGGTGTTTTCGGACCAAAAACAGAACAAGCCCTCATTAAATTCCAAACCGATTCCCATATTTTTGTCGATGGTATTTATGGTAGTGAATCCCGAAATGCTTTGCAAGATCAATTAAACAGCTAATTATTTATGTAGTTTTAATTGAATGCGTTTTCGGGGTACATCCACTTCCAATACTTTAACAATAACTTGTTGATGCAAGCTAACATGTGCATTCACATCGCTTACAAAACTATCCGATAAATTAGAAACATGGATTAATCCACTTTCCTTGATACCCACATCTACAAAAGCCCCAAAATTGGTTATGTTGTTAACAATGCCGGGAAGCAGTTGCCCTTCCTGTAAGTCTGTAATGGATTTGATGTTTTGGTTGAATGTAAATACTTTGGCTTGCTCACGAATATCCAAACCGGGTTTTTCTAATTCTTTAATAATATCTTGAAGTGTGGGTAAACCAACAGAATCTGAACAATAATCTGATAAATTCAGTTTTTGAAGCACTTTAGAGTTTCCAATTAAATTGGAAATAGGTTTGCCTAGATCTTTAGCCATTTTTTCTACTATGGTATAACTTTCAGGATGCACTGCGGAATCGTCTAACGGGTTTTTAGATTCCTTTATTCTTAAAAAAGCAGCACCTTGTTCAAAAGCTTTATCACCTAAACGGGGCACTTTTTTAATAGCCTTTCGCGATTTAAAAACACCATGTTCTGTTCTGTAATTAACAATATTTTCGGCTAATTTCGGGCCAATTCCAGAGACATAACTTAATAACGATGTACTAGCCGTATTAATATTTACACCAACCGCATTTACACAACTTTCCACAACCGTATCTAATTCACTTTGGAGTTTTGTTTGGTCTACATCATGCTGATACTGACCCACGCCAATAGATTTGGCATCAATTTTCACAAGTTCGGCAAGTGGATCTTGCAAACGTCTTCCAATAGATACAGAACCACGAACGGTAACATCATAATTTGGAAATTCCTCACGCGCAATTTTTGAAGCGGAATAAATACTCGCTCCAGCTTCACTCACTACAAATACTTGAATGTCGTTTTTAAAATGGACTTTTCGAATCAGCGCTTCGGTTTCCCGAGATGCTGTTCCATTACCAATGGCAATGGCTTCAATTTGATAAGCTTCCGCAAGGGAACTTATTTTTTTCATGGCACCAATGGCATCACTTTTTGGCGGATGCGGATAAATGGTTTCGTTGTGTTTTAAATTGCCTTGTGCGTCTAGACACACAATTTTGCAACCCGTTCTGAAACCAGGATCAATGGCTAAAACACGTTTTTCACCTAGTGGCGAACCGAGTAATAATTGTTTTAAGTTTTTGGCAAATACAGTAATAGCGGAAGCATCGGCTTTTTCTTTGGCATTTTGAAGGACTTCATTACTTAGGGACGGAAATAATAAGCGTTTGTAAGCATCTTGGATGGCTAATTGAATTTGAGATGCGCATGCGTTTCTGGATTTAATTATGCGATCTTCAATTTTAAATAAGGCTTTTTCGTCATCAATGGAGATTTTTGCTTTTATAAATCCTTCCTTTTCGGCACGAAGAATGGCGAGTAATCTATGTGATGGAATGCGGCTTAACGATTCTTCCCATTCAAAATAATCACGAAATTTCTGCGCTGCTTCATCATCTTTTTTAGATTTTACCACCTTGGTAGAAATCATAGCAAAACGTTCTAATTGCTGTCGGATATTATTTCTAACATCGGTTCGTTCGTTAATCCATTCCGAGATAATATGTCTGGCACCTTCCAAAGCGTCTTCAGCAGAAGAAATATCGCCTTTTATATATTTATGAGCAATGGATTCAATATCAGAAGCATTTTGACTCATGATTATTTTAGCCAAAGGTTCCAAGCCGTTTTTTCTGGCCGTTTCTGCTTTGGTTTTTCTGCTTTTTTTATATGGTAAATAGATGTCTTCTAAAGTGGTAATATCTTGAGTGGCTTCTATTTTTTGTCTCAATTCAGCGCTTAAAACATCTTGATCTTCTAATGCTTTTAAAATAGTGATTTTTCGTTTTTCTAGCGTTTCAAACTGCTCCTTGTATTTAACGATGTCACCAATTTGAACTTCATCTAAATTTCCGGTGCGTTCTTTTCGGTAGCGCGAAATAAACGGAATGGTACAGGCCTCATGTAATAATTCAACCGTATTTTTTACTGATGTTTCTGGTAATTGAGTATGGGAAATAATATAGGATACTAATTGCATGTAAGTCGTTTAAATAAAGTGTAAATATAAGGACGTTCGCCACCAAACGGATTTATAAAGGTGTGATTGAAGCTGGAAATAAGTTCAAAATCCGAACCTAATTCGTCTTGAAGCATGTTAGTGTTATAGCGTTTCAAATCCAGTCCGCAGCATTTTTCAGCGCCATTAGTTGCAAAAACGGCAATGAGGACAAACCCATTTTTAGCAACTATTTGCTTAATGAGATTGAAATATGCTTGTTGGTCCTTTTCGGCAAGAAAGAAATGTAACACAGCACGATCTATCCATAAATCTATGGGTTCTAATTGGTTTAATTTTTTTGGTTTTGTTAAATCATCAACCACACAATTCAAATTATAATTGTGTGAGTTTTTAATGCGTGTTTGCAGTTTTTCAAGTGCTTGATTACTCAAATCATTTACAATAAGGTTTGTATAGTCGGCATCCAAAAGCGCATCGATTAAGGTGGTTGTTCCTGCGCCAACATTAAGAATTCTGGCATCTTTGGGAAGTTGCGTTTTTAAAACCAGTTTCATGGTTTGTTCAGGGTTTTCTTCAAACCAACCCAATTGATTATCGGTTTTATTATAAGCGGTATTCCAATGCAATTTTAATTCCGATGACATAATATATCGTATTTGAAACGTTACCGATTCGTGATACGTAACGCCGTTTTTTCAGTGCTGTAAATTACTAAAAAAACCTCGCAGTACATAGTCTGCGAGGTTTTTCATTTATAATAATGTAATGGACTATTCTACAGCTTCAAATACTGCTAAAGGTGCCATTTTTGCCTTGTTTAATGTCATGGTATTTCCGCTTAAGGAAAAATTATCTACGGTATTTAAAACCTCTAAAAATTTCTGCTCAATCTTCATATCTTCTTCGGAACACGATTTCATGGTAGTAGCCATTTTAGACAGTTTCAACTGTAATTTATTGGCTACTTCAAAAGATCCATTAAAATTATTGCAACCGGCATGTCCAAAAACTTTATTTTCATCGGTTGCAAATGAAATAAATGCTTCAGAATCGGTAATATCTTGACCCATTAATTTCACTAATTTCCATTTGGTATCAGTAAATGCTATTTCACCAGTGTTATTCCTATTCTGTTTTTGCAGTACGTAAAATTCTGCCAATTCGCCTGTTACAACTTCGCCAGATTTATCTAATTGGATGAGTTTGTTTTCACCCACTTTAAATTTGGTTTCATTATCGTCAGACAGCAAAATATTTTGGCCATTATCTTCCCATTTGTAGTATCCACGGGTTTCAAAGACACCATCTTTTTTGCCTAAATAATCCATAACTGCCTCGTAAGACATGTCTTCATTTAATCGAATCGTTGTTTTAATACCTTCGCAATCGGCACAAGGTAATGTTCCAACATACGTGCCTTTCCAGTCCAATGAATTTTGACTGGTATGCATATCTGGTTTCGTTTCAGCTTTAGTTATTTCAACTTCTGTTGATTCTGTGTTTTCTTGTTTGTCTGATTTGCAGCTCATAGAAAATAGGAGTGCTAAAACAGCAAAGGCTACAATGTGTTTTTTCATAATAGGTGTTTTTAATTTCCTGATTGTTGTTGTGCTTGATTCACCATTTCCTCGTTAGGAACAATAGCAATGTTTACACGTCTGTTTTTAGCGCGACCTTCAGGTGTTGAATTATCAACTATAGGTTGCTCTTCTCCAAACCAATGTGTGGTTAAACGAGAGCTGCTAATGCCTTTAACGTCTCTTAAATAATCTGTTACAGCCATAGCTCTATTTTTAGATAGGGTCATATTATACGCATCATTACCGTTACTATCTGTATGACCAACAATTAAAAGGTTAGTGTCTGGATATTCTTTAAATACGCCAGCTAATTTATCTAAATTTTCTCGCGATTGTGCGTTAATATTGTATTTTTCTGTGGCAAAATGAACACCACTATTTTCATCAAATGTCACAACGATACCTTGATCTACACGTTCCACGGTTGCGCCAGGAACTTCTTCTTCAATACGTTGTGCTTGTTTATCCATTTGGTTTCCAATAATGACACCTGCGCCACCACCAACAACACCACCAATTACAGCGCCTAATTCAGAACTACCACCTTTAACATTGTTTCCAATGATGGCTCCTAAAATTGCACCTCCAGCGACACCAATGGCAGCACCTTTCTGTCTGTTATTCGAATTTTCTACAGCCTTACAGTTGGTAAAACTAATTACCAAAACACCTGCAAGCGCTATTAACGTTATTTTATTAATTACTTTTCTCATTATTTTATTGTTTTGTAAAATTCATAAATATAGTGAATGGGCTTCCGTCTAAAGTTACGGTCTGGCGCCATTGCATGGTTGTTGCTGTAATTCCAGCTAATTTTAAGCGATAGCCTTGGTTGGTATCTGAATTACCTTTAGCATCTACTGGTTTTAATAAAAAATCATATAAACCTGAAGTCGGATCAATTTCTTGAATGCTAAATTTAAATTTCCGTGGACCTGTCGCACAATTTCCACTGTTAATTACATAGGTTCCCGAATTATTGTTTGGAACAAAATTCCAAGTACTGCCTTCAAAACAATCCGTTGAGGTGTCGTTAAACAAATCGACCGCAAAAGATCCTGTTTTACTATAATTAAAGGAGTTTAAGGTCCAGCTGCCTTTCAAATCTTTCTCCGAGTCGCGCACAACTTTGGTTGTACCGCAGGATAATAAACTTAAGGTTAATACTAATACTATAATATGTCTCATAAATGTTAAATTTTAGTAACTCAAAAATACGCTTTAAAACGGATGCATCTTAATTCAAACGAATAAAAACAGCGTGTTATTGATATAATAAATTATAAAAAGTGACTGCTATAGAATTGATTGTTACTTTAATATAGAGGTTGAAACGCGAACGTTATTTTGAAAAGTCTAACCAAGTTTAAAACGCATTCAAGCTATACGTTGCTTTCTTCAAGTCGAAATAACCAAAGTAAAGTTGGTTGTTGTGAAAAAACACATTTTCAGCCGTTATGTACTTAAACTTACTACTGAATTTTTTGATTTTTTCGAATACATTTTCTGAAATCTTGCCTTTAACATGCTTAAACTCTGAATTTAATTTAGATGTAAAATAGGTAGATTTTGACGATGTATAGGCGTTGTAACTATAAAACGTAGGGTTCATAACCATTACGTGGGTTGGACCTACGGTTGATACGCCTCCCGTCATCATCATGCCACCACCACTGTTATTAACTTCCTTGTAACCGCCAAGGGTTATATAAAAATGATTATCCTGTTTCAAGACTGTAATACCCAAATCGCCAGATGTAATTTTTCGTAAATATTTGGAACTTTCCTCCAGTTCACGTCGGTTTACAAAAGGAACTGCCGTAGCACCTTCTTGAATAATTGGCGTATTTTTAAATGAAATAGAAGCATCTCTTTTTACAAAATAGTCTGTTATAAGCACGCCAGATAAATCATTAATTAAGAAACGCATTTCATCTTTAGAACTGGCTATTTGATAAAAATAGTCTGGACTGATGTAGGAATTAAAACGCTTTAAATCATCTAACTTGCCCTTTGGATATTCATAGGTTTTAACTTGATAGGATAAATCGTCCAAATTTAAGGTGTAGATTAAAGTTCCATATTCTTCCATTTCGAAGGTCAAATAAGTCAAATTATCATATTGATAAAGCTTATTGGCATGCGAGGTTTGTTCAATAGAATTAGGAACACGTGGATCTATTTTCTGAATATTAGAATTGCTGGTTCCGAATAATGAAAAGGCACTATGATTTTTACGCTCATTTAAACTAATATCCTCATGATTTATTTTCATGGTGTTAACCAATTTGAAATCTAAATTATCAGTCATTTCACGAATTAGGATGTCTTGATCTTTTGTGCTTGATAAAACGTATAGTTTGTTTTTATAAGGAAGGGCTTCAATAAAAAGTTCATCTTCAAAATTAAAATCCAATTCGGTAGCTGTACTATTTTTAGTTTCAAAATTTAAGGTTAAAACGCCAAATTGCTTGCGTTTACTATTTGAAAATAAAATATGTTGCTTGTTGTTACTTAATTTAAAACCCAGTGGTTCGTCATATTTACTTTTAATTAATTCAGTTTGAAATTGAGATTGTAATTCAAAATCGGAATTAAACAAATAAGCATGCACGTCTTTACGTTCCACCAACAGTATAGTTAAATCATGGGTTAAGGAATTGGAAAGAATAACAGCATCTTTATTCGTTTTTCTGGAAACGTCCTCATTTTTGAAAGTCATAACAGCTTTCTGACTGAATAGGCTGATTTGAAACAAAAAAAGAATAAGTAGTAGGTAATTATTTTTCATAGGTTATGGTTAAGAAATCTGTAAGCCATTTGTTACCGAAGCATCATCAGGATTTACAAATACCAATGCGCCTTCCGGGTTTTCCGTCATTAAAATCATGCCTTGACTTTCCACCCCTCGTAACTTTCTAGGAGCTAAATTGACTAAAACCGTAACTTTTCTACCAATAATATCTTCTGGTTTAAAACTTTCGGCAATTCCGGAAACAATGGTTCTAACATCAATACCTGTGTCTACTTTTAACACTAAAAGCTTATTGGCTTTTGGCATTTTTTCGGCCTCTAAAATTGTTCCTACCCGTAAATCGAGTTTCGAGAAATCCTCAAAACTAATGGTTTCTTTTTCAGGCTCTACGGCTTTATTGGAAGCTTCATTGGCTTTTTTACTGGCTTCTAATTTTTCTAATTGCAGTTGAATGGTTTCATCTTCTATTTTCGAAAATAATAATTCGGCTGGACCAATTTGATGTCCTGCTGGAATTAGAGTTGGTTTGGTTGCAATATCGTTCCATGAGTTCTTAACTTCACCTGAACTATCACTATCATTTTCAGCTACGCGAAGAATCTTTTTCAATTTTGCAGATGTAAACGGTAAAAATGGTTCGCCTAAAGTGGCTAAAGCGGAAGCAATTTGTAAAGCGACAAACATAATTGTTTTGGTTCGCGCTTCATCTGTTTTAACCAGTTTCCAAGGTTCTTCATCTGCTAAATATTTATTACCTAATCGCGCTAAATTCATGAATTCTTGACTTGCTTCACGAAATCTATAGCGTTCTATAGAACTAGATATCACGGCTGGATAGGCTTTTATTGCTGCAAGCGTTTCTTCATCTACTGTTGAAAATTCAGATGCTTCCGGAACAAAACCATCATAATACTTGTTGGTTAAAACGACCACACGATTAATAAAGTTCCCGAAAATAGCAACGAGTTCATTGTTATTTCTAGCCTGAAAATCTGCCCAGGTAAAATCGTTATCCTTACTTTCTGGTGCGTTGGCTGTTAAGGCGTAACGCAACACATCTTGCTGATTTGGAAAATCCACTAAATAATCTGGTAACCAAACGGCCCAGTTTTTTGAGGTTGATAATTTCTGACCTTCTAAATTTAAAAATTCGTTAGCTGGCACATTATCTGGTAAAATATACGAACCTTCAGCTTTTAGCATGCTTGGGAAAATAATACAGTGAAACACAATATTGTCTTTACCAATAAAGTGTACCAATTTGGTGTCATCACTTTTCCAGTACGGTTCCCAATCTTTCCCTACACGTTCTGCCCATTCTTTAGTAGCAGAAATGTAACCGATAGGAGCATCAAACCAAACGTAAAGCACTTTGCCTTCACCACCTTTAACAGGAACAGGAATTCCCCAATCCAAATCTCTGGTTACAGCTCTTGGACGTAAACCATCATCAATCCACGATTTAACTTGTCCGTAAACATTAGGTTTCCAATCTTTTTTGTGACCTTCTAAAATCCATTCTTTTAAGAAAGCTTCATGTTTATCTAGAGGTAAAAACCAGTGTTTGGTTTCTTTCATTGTTGGAACATTTCCAGTAATAGCAGATTTCGGATTAATTAAATCTGTAGCATTTAAACTACTTCCACATTTTTCACATTGATCGCCATAAGCTTCTTCATTACCACATTTTGGACAGGTTCCTGTTACAAAACGATCGGCTAAAAACTGGTTGGCTTCTTCGTCGTATAACTGCTCGGTAATTTCTTCTATAAATTCTCCTTTATCATACAAGGTTTTAAAAAATTCTTGAGCCGTGTCATGATGAATTTTTGCAGACGTTCTGGAATAATTATCAAAGGTAATTCCGAAATCTTCAAAGGATTTTTTAATAATCGCATGGTATTTATCAACGATATCTTGAGGTGAAACACCTTCTTTTTTAGCTTTAATAGTAATAGGAACACCGTGTTCATCACTGCCGCAAATAA
This sequence comes from Bizionia hallyeonensis, assembly GCF_042657385.1. Taxonomy (NCBI): domain Bacteria; kingdom Pseudomonadati; phylum Bacteroidota; class Flavobacteriia; order Flavobacteriales; family Flavobacteriaceae; genus Bizionia; species Bizionia hallyeonensis. The sequence continues at coordinate 823,249 of NZ_JBHSLA010000001.1, forward strand.
AGGCAACATCGTTATTTGTTAAACGTAAATAACGTGCGTAAATATCAGCAGGTACATACACACCAGCCAAATGGCCAATATGGATAGGACCGTTTGTGTACGGTAAAGCGGCTGTAATAGTATATCGTTTTGGTTGATTCATGATATTAATAAACTTATGTCAAAAACAGTAAGCCTATGCATGCCTTACTGTTTTTAATTATTATTTTGAAGTCACAAAAGTACGCATTTTAAGGTCTATTTAAACGTGTGAAATTATAAATTTTAGATGGCTTTTTTAAGATAACTTGTTTCTGATTTATGGTTGTTAAAATTTATAACATGTGAAAAAAAATGTACATTTACACTATGTCAAAAATCTCATTATTAATTGTGCTGTGTTGTTCGGTTTTGTTCTTTGGAACAGATACCGCAAAACAGGTAGAATCATCAACTCAAAAACTGCAAAAATTGATACAACCACCATATTTAAAAGCAGGTGATACGGTTGCTATTGTAGCTCCCTCGGGAATTCTAAAAAACCGTCAAGCCGAAGTCCAACGCGCTGTAAAATTATTAGAAAGTTGGGGATTGCATGCTTTGGTTGGTAAGCATGTTTTTAGTCAAGACAATCATTTTGCAGGTACAGATTTGGAACGTTGTGAAGATTTTCAAAAAGCGATGGATAATCCTACGGTTAGTGCTATTTGGGCTGCAAGAGGTGGTTATGGAACCGTAAGGATTTTAGATAAATTAGATTATACACAACTTAAAAAAAATCCAAAATGGTTAATAGGTTATAGTGATATTACAGCCTTACATAACGATTTTCATAATGAAGGTTTTGAAACCATTCATGCCATGATGTGCACTAGTTTAACAGCTGATGAAACCGGTTTAGACCAGACGATTGCTACTTTTAAAAAAGCACTGTTTGGCGAGCCCATTGCTTATACTTTAAAGGGTTCTAATTATAATAAAGTGGGCGTCGTAAACGCACCTATTGTTGGTGGTAATTTAACCATGCTTCATACCATGTTAGGCTCTAAAAGTAGTATAGATACATCGGGTAAAATTTTGTTTATTGAAGAAATTGGCGAATACAAATACCATGTAGATCGTATGTTACAAAGTTTAAAGCGCGCTGGTTATTTTAATAATTGCGCGGGCGTTTTAGTTGGTGATATGACTAAAATGCGAAAAAACACAACGGTTTGGGGAAGTTCTATTGAACAATTAATTTTAGATGCTTTATCAGACTATGATTTTCCAATTTCCTTTAATATGCCTGCTGGTCATGAAGATGATAATCGCGCCATGATTTTAGGGCAAGACGTGGAATTGGTGGTTGGTAAAGATCAATCTACAGTACAATTTTCAAAATAAGCGTTTCTGAACTTTGAAAAACAACATGGCTCCTAAATAATATAAACCAACATCTATTATATCCGCTGTGTATCGTGTGCTGATTTGTGGCATAAACCATTCAAAATATAAAGCAAAATAGGTTGTTAATCCCAAAACAGCCAACAACGGAACGTAGAGATTATCGGTTTGTTTCAGGTGCCTAATTACGGCCAAGCACAAACTTAAAACGATAGGCATGCATAAAAAATCATTCACGTAAAAATTAATCCAATCTGGAAGTGACACCTGAAACCTTTGAGCTAAATAAATTAACGTTGCAATTAGGGCACTGATAAAAAAAAATGGGTGTTTTAAAATTTTCATGCTACAATGGAAGATATCAACCAGGCAATGAACATGCCAATAGCCATAAATGCCACGTAGATGGAGTGTGTAACTTTAGCAAATATACGAACCACTAAAAAGCGGTGGTCTTTATTTTTTTCGTAGAAGGAAGGCGATTCTTCCTTTTGGATGCGCTCACGTTCTTTACGGTCTTTTTCATCTTGCGCAAACGCTAATTCTCGTCGCTTCTGGTAGGATAATAACGTGCCGCAGTTTGTACAATAATCTTGATTTGTATTGTAAACTCCACAATTCGGACATTTTATTTGACTTGCCATACCGCGTTTTTAAAGTAAACACAAAGGTACGACTTAATCTAGCAATATTAAATTTCTAAATGCTTATGTTTTAACTAGCATTACAGCTCAATAATCTGACAGCCTTGTAAAATTTGCACAGTCATATTTCCCGATTTATAACGTATTGTATAACCTATTTTTTCTAGTGAGCTGCGTGGTTCAATGGTGAATTTTATTAAACCAGAAACCTCAAAATCTGAATTTGTATTAAGTTTTAAAGGTTGGGTATAGGTGGTGTTTTCCCGTACCCAATTTACCGGGCCGTTTACAAAGGGATGCGGATCTATTTCTTCAACAGAACGCGGTATTTCTATAATATTATTTGTCATTTCTAGGTTCGCGTTTTTCTGTAAACCAGAACTAAACCGGCCTTTGTAGGCAACCTTTGAATGTGGAGACACAAAATAAGAATCATTTTTTAATATGATTTCGGTTACTAACTGATAGCCGTTATTTCCGATTTTTTCAATTGATAATTCTAAATCATAAGGATCGGAAATGAACAGGGGATTACCGTTAAACTCCATATAATTTGAAGTTTCAGTTTTAGTTTTTAGTGCTAGATTTTGAATGGTTTCCGTTTCTGTAATTTTTGTTTGACCACAAGATGTGCCTAAAAAAATAAGACTGTAAATAATTGATTTATACATAATTGATTCGTTTTGATTGTTTAGTAAAACTACCTGAAACACGTGTAAAAAGTGTCAAAAAATTGTAAAAGAAGTGTGAACAGTTGTAAAAAGTCCTCAAAATGTTAGTAATTTACACCTGTTATGGCAAAAAGATTTATTTTTAAAATTAGTGGCTTACTAATTGTCTTATTATCAATTGTATTACTACTCACTACCAAAGATGATTCGACCTTATTTTCTGAACGCGTTAAAGTGTCATTACGTGAAGTTGGCAACCAATTATTGCTTATAAACCAAGATTCTACATCCTTGGTTTTACCTGTAAAAGCGCTTAAAAATAATACTTTCCAATTAACTTTTGAAAAGCCCTTATCTTTCGAGCCTAGTCAGTTAGTGTCCATAATTGACGCCTCATTTCATAAGTCAGCACTTCCAAATAATTATATAGTTGAAACTATTGCTTGCGAAGCTCAAGAAGTGGCTTATAGTTTTCAAATTTTAAATAATGTAGAAAATAGCATTGTACCTTGTAGTGGCAGATATTTACCAGAAAGTTGCTACGCCATCGAGGTGGTATTTACGGATTTAAAACCGCATGCATCCTTAAAAAAAGCTGGGTTTTATAGCTTGTTATTAAGTGGTTTTGGCTTATTGTTTTTTGGTTTTTATAAACGAAAAGAAGTTGTTTTAAGCACTAAAGAAGTTGGGAATTATTCAGAAATTGGCAGTTTTCACTTTTATCCGGAACAGAACAAACTGGTCAAACATGCTGAAGAAATCAGTCTTTCTAAAAAGGAATGTGAGCTATTAGAAATATTTGCAGCCAACCCAAATCAAATCATAAAACGTGATGAACTCACTAAAAAAGTGTGGGAAGATCATGGTGTTTTTGTTGGCAGAAGTTTGGATACGTATATCTCGAAGTTACGTAAGAAACTCCAAGATGACACCTCCATTAAAATCACCAACATACATGGCGTAGGTTATAAGCTTGAACTTACATAGATTTAATTTCTGCTAATTTACTATCTTGTAACTAATAGTGGTTTATATGGGAAGTAGTCATGGCACATCATAACGAATTAGGTGAATTAGGAGAACAACTAGCGGCAGAATATTTGCAAGCTAAAGGCTATGTTATTCTCGCGCGAAACTACCGATTTCAAAAAGCCGAAATAGATATTATTGCCAAACATAATAATCAGATGATTTGCGTAGAAGTGAAAGCCCGTAACTCTGATTTTTTTGGCGATCCACAAGAATTTGTTACACCTGGAAAAGTTAAATTACTCGTAAAAGCTATGGATGCTTATGTAACCGAAAATGATATTGATTTAGATAGTCGGTTTGATATTATAGCTGTTCTGAAAAATAAAACCACGGAAACCATTACGCATTATGAAAATGCGTTTTATCATTTTTAAGTCGCCATCAAAAATGATTATTTTCTGATTTCTGAAATTATTTATTAAAATAAGTTTCCAAATCTTCAACATGTTCTGGCTTTGCTAAAATAACCTTATCGCTATCTAAAACGAAATAGGATGGCGTAGCAGAAATGCCGTAGGCCTTAATTAATGGGCTATCCCATTTTTTTAAATCGTAAGTATGAATAAAACTTGGAAAATGCTCAATAGTTTGATTCCAGTTTCTAACGCCATCTTCCAAAGCATACGCTAAAACGGTAATTTCGGGATGTTGCGCCATAAGAGTTTTTACTTTTGGTAATTCTTCTAAACAATGCCCACAGCCACTACTCCAGAAAATTAGAAGCGTACTTTTTGTTGGATTAAAACGGTGTAAATTGGTTTTTATAGCCTTGCTATTTTCTAAATATGTAAAATTGAAATCCATAGCCTTTTTACCTATAGCAGATTTATTATAATCTTCCAAAGTTTCCAGTAAATAGGTTCTGTTAAAGGTTTTAGCAAGGGGTAATAAATAGGTGTCGCTAATGTAATTTGCCACGTCGGGTTGCTGTTTATCTATCATGATTTTCCACAGATTTTCCAAAACCATAATTTTGGCTTCGTCGGTATCGTTTGTTGCTTTTACCACATCGTCCACAGCCATTTTGTAATAGTTAGCATCTTCCGGCATAGCAAACACATAGGCCGTAACACGTTCATTTAAAAAATCAGAACTTTGCAACAAAGGATTACTGAAATCCATATAATCAAAATAATGCTTTTTTAAGTTTAATGAATAGGTGCTTACATCTTCATAAGCGCTAGGAATATAGGTTTTATTCGATTTTACAAAAGGCGAAATCATCATATTAGTCGATGCTTTTTCGTAAAAATATTGTGTGCTCTTTAGGTTTTTGAAAATGGCTGTTATTTCAGATGAATCTGTTTTTTGCGACATATAATATCTGCCAATCGCACTGTTTATTTTTAAAATACTATCCGTATAAGTGTGCCATAATTTATTTTCTTCGGAAGCTGTAAAATGCAATCCTGTTTCTATATCGAATAGCAAAGAAATAGATTCTTTACCGTTGTAAAAAAAATCAAAATTATTGTCTTCAACAGGAGTTGCATACACTATTTTATAAATTCCGATTTTAGAACCTGCCTGCAATTCTATAGACCAATACCCGTCAGTATCGGTTTTTGCCTGTTCTACATAGTTTGTTCCAGTAGGTGTTACATGATAAAGTAAAGCAAAATTGAAGGATTCGGCTGGCGAAAATCGACCTTGAATATGATGTTGCGCAAACGTTGTAAAAGATACAAACAGACACAGAAGGAAAAGATGGTTTTTCATGATTTGAGTTTCATTTAAATTAACAAAGCTTATGCCACAATAGGTTTTAAAACCTGTAAAGCTTTGTCAACACTTTTAATGTTTTCAAAGGTTAATAATAGTCGCAAGCCATTTCTAGTTTGCTTTTCTTTCATTTTACAAGCTTGCGGATGTGATTGTACAAATTGTAATACACGTGTAAAATTGGGACTTTGATAAAAACCACTTTTCTGATCGGTAATAAAATACCCAATCAGTTTATTTTGTTTCATCACTACTTTTTCAAGGCCTATTTTGGTTGCTACCCATTTTATCCGAACACTATTCATTAAATCCTCTACTTGGGTTGGTAGTTCCCCAAAACGATCACGTATGTCGCTTTCTAGTTTTAGAAGTTCATCTTCTGTTTTAACCTCATTCAATTTGGTGTACAGCGTTAAACGTTCGGCAATATTATTCACATAATCATCTGGAAATAGTAATTCAAAATCACTGTCTATCGTGATGTCTTTAACGTATTCTTTTTCTTTACCATCATCTTCATATAAATCTGCAAATTCGGTTTCTTTCAGTTCGTCAATGGCTTCATTTAGAATTTTTTGATAGGTATCAAAACCAATATCATTTATAAAACCACTTTGCTCACCACCTAATAAATCGCCAGCACCACGAATTTCTAAATCTTTCATGGCAATATTAAAACCGCTGCCTAATTCGCTAAATTGCTCCAAAGCTGTAATCCGCTTTCTAGCATCTTCGGTCATAGCCGAATATTCTGGTGTAATGAAATAACATAAAGCTTTTTTATTGCTTCGCCCTACGCGTCCCCGCATTTGGTGCAAATCACTTAAGCCAAAATTATTCGCGTTATTAATAAAAATAGTGTTGGCATTCGGAACATCTAAACCACTTTCTACAATGGTGGTACTAACTAATACATCAAATTCACCATTAATAAAAGCTAACATCAATTGCTCTAGTTTTTTCCCTTCCATTTGGCCGTGACCAATGCCAATTTTAGCGTCAGGAACTAGTCGTTGAATCATACCTGCTACTTCCTTGATGTTTTCAATGCGGTTGTGGATGAAAAATATCTGTCCACCGCGCTGAATTTCATAGGTTACGGCATCGCGAATGCTCTCCTCGGTAAATCGAATGACATGACTTTCTATTGGGTATCTATTAGGTGGAGGCGTTGTAATAACTGATAAGTCGCGAGCAGCCATCAAGCTAAATTGCAAGGTTCTTGGAATTGGTGTTGCCGTTAAGGTCAGGACATCTACATTGTCTTTTAAGGTTTTTAATTTTTCTTTTACGGCAACGCCAAATTTCTGCTCTTCATCTACAATTAGCAAACCTAAATCTTTAAACTTGACATTTTTATTCACCAATTGGTGTGTGCCAATAATAATATCTACAGCTCCAGATTCTAGATTAGCTAATGTTTCACGTTTTTCTTTAGCCGTTCTAAAACGATTTAGATAATCTACCGTAACTGGGAAATCCTTTAAACGCTCTCTAAATGTACGGGAATGTTGATAAGCCAAAATAGTTGTGGGCACTAAAACGGCAACCTGCTTTCCATTGTCAACGGCTTTAAAAGCAGCACGAATAGCGACTTCCGTTTTACCAAAACCCACATCACCACAAACCAGTCTGTCCATAGGGCGTTCACTTTCCATATCTGCTTTTACATCGGCCGTTGCGGTACTTTGGTCTGGTGTATCTTCATAAATAAAAGAGGCTTCTAGCTCATGTTGCATATGGCTGTCTGGCTGATATTGATAGCCCTTTTCTAATTTTCGTTTGGCATAAACTTGAATTAAATTAAACGCAATTTCCTTAACGCGCGACTTCGTTTTTGCTTTAAGCGTTTTCCAGGCTTTACTTCCTAATTTATAAACTTTTGGCGGCTTACCATCTTTACCATTAAATTTGGTGATTTTATGTAACGAGTGAATGCTTAAATACAGCACATCGCGTTCGCCATAAATTAGTTTAATGGCTTCTTGCTTATTGCCTTCAACATCTATTTTTTGAAGACCTCCAAAGCGACCAATTCCATGATCAATATGCGTTACATAATCGCCAATATCTAAATTAGTTAGTTCTTTTAAAGTTATAGCCTGCTTTTTAGCATAGCCATTCTTTAAATGGAATTTATGATAGCGCTCAAATATTTGGTGATCCGTATAACAGGTAATTTTATTATCATGATCTACAAATCCTTGGTATAAGGACAGGACGATGGTTTTATAATGAACGGTTTGTTCCGCATCATCAAAAATATCATGAAACCGTTTGGCTTGCTGTTCACTAACACAGGCAATGTAATTGGTGTAGCCTTTGTTATGATGCAAGTTTAAATCGTCTATCAATAAGTTGAATTGCTTATTGAAAGCCGGTTGTGGTGTGGTGTTGAATGTAATTATATTGTCTTGTGAAGCAAAAACGGCTTTGCTACCAAATTCTACTAAATTGAAATCCAGTATTTGCTTTTTTAATTCGGTTGCATTACAAAACAAGGTTTCGGGCTCAGCATGTTTGAGTTCTGACGTTAGATTTTTAAAAGCCTCTTCGGCTTTGCTATAAAAATCGTCAATTCTATCGAAAACCAGATCGGCATTTTTTGTAAAAACAACGGTTTTCTGGGCAATGTATTTTAAGAAACTTTGTCTGCTTTCGTCAAGAAATTTATTTGCAACGTTTGGAATGATGCTTATTTTTTTAATCTGATCTGTGGACAATTGTGTTTCCACATCAAAGGTTCGGATACTATCAACATCATCACCAAAAAATTCAATTCGGTAGGGTTCGTCATGGGAAAATGAAAACACATCTACAATACCACCACGCACTGAAAATTCCCCAGGTTCGGTAACAAAATCAACACGTTTAAATTTGTATTCGAAAAGGACTTCGTTAACAAAATCAATGGATAAATTGTCATTAACCGAAATTTTCAACGTGTTTTTGTCCAACTCTCTACGCGTTACTACTTTTTCAAAAAGCGCATCTGGATAAGTGATTATAATGGCTGGTTTTTTCCGGGAGTTGATGCGGTTTAAAACTTCAGAACGTAATAAAACATTGGCATTATCCGTTTCTTCAATTTGATACGGTCTTCTGTAGCTACCTGGATAAAAAAGTACATCTTTATCATTCAACATGGCTTCCAAATCGTTGAGGTGAAAAGCCGCTTCTTCTTTATCGTTAAAAACGAGTAAGAACGGTTTGTCCGCTTGTTTAAAAGCTTCACTAATAACGAGAGAAAATGCCGAGCCAACAAGGCCTTTTACATGTGTGCGATTTTCAGTTTGGGCAATAGCAGTTTGCAGATTTTGCGTTTGCAAAGCCTGTGCGTATGTTTGCGAGAGGATGGATTTACTCAAAAGCAATTTTATTTTGTGCAAATATACTAATTACAGACTTTAAACTTTCTTTTTTCTGTGGATGTTAACCTGTTTTTTGTTTGATAATTTGGTGTTTTATTAAAGTTTTAATAGTCATAATTGCCCGTTTAAAAAAGCGAAATTAATATTTTAAAGAGTGCTAACTTTATTTATATTTGCAGTCCCTAAATGTTGGGATTAAAAATAGAAAGATATGTCATTTTCAGATTTATTCGATAGCGGATTTAAAAAACGTAACGAAGATCATTTTGCATCCATTGTAAGAGTTGCCATGGATGATGGTATTATTACCGATGAAGAGAAAGCTTTTTTGGACCGTTTGGCAAGAAACTTAGATATAAGTGAAAGCGATTACGAAACGATTTTGAAAGATTATCAATCGCATCCTATTAATCCACCAACATCCTATGATAGACGTTTAGAGCGTTTGTTTGATTTGGCACGTATGGTTTATGTAGATCACATTAAAGGGGATCATGAAGAAATTGTTATGCGTAAAATAGCCATTGGTCTTGGGTTTTCATCTGAAAACGTTAAATACGTTGTAGACAAAGCCTTAACCCTTGTGGATAATGGTGTAGATTTAGATACGTTTATCGAAGAAATGAAAAATATGAATCGTTAAGATTTGAATTGAAATAGAATAAAAAAGCCACTTTTTAAGTGGCTTTTTTTATTTTTTGTTTATCCTGTAAATTGTTAATTTCACCAATCTATTTAGCTTTAAATGAGCATGTTTTATTCAGCTAAACGCATAAATTCCTCTGCTTTTTCTACCATATTTTTGCTGCCACAAATAAAAGGAACACGTTGGTGAAGTTCCGTTGGTTCAATATCTAATATACGGTTAAAGCCATCGCTGGCTTTACCTTTGGCTTGTTCTGCCAATAGTGCCATAGGATTACATTCATACAATAAACGTAATTTTCCGTTTGAGGTTTTAGAACTTTTTGGATATAAATAAATACCGCCTTTTATCATATTTCTATGAAAGTCAGAAACTAACGAGCCAATGTATCGGGACGTGTAAGGTCTGTCTCCTTCTTCCATTTGGCAATATTTAATGTAGTTTTTAATGCCTTGTGGAAAGTGAATGTAATTCCCTTCGTTTACGGAATAAATTTTACCGTCTTCAGAAAATGTCATATTAGGATGCGATAAGTAAAAAGTACCAATAGCAGGATTTAATGTAAACCCATTTACACCAGCACCTGTCGTGTAAACCAACATGGTGGATGTGCCGTAAACGACGTATCCAGCCGCGACTTGCTGGCTGCCTTTTTGTAAAAAATCTTCTAATTGAACGGGTGTTCCAACCGGTGTTACACGTCTGTAAACAGAAAAAATAGTTCCAACCGAAACATTCACGTCAATATTGGACGAGCCGTCCAACGGATCAATTAAAACAACATACTTATTGTTGTTGTTTTCATCTTGGCTGTTAATGGATATAAAATCGTCCTCTTCTTCACTAGCAATTCCACAAACAATATTTCTATTAGTTAGTGTTTGAATGAATTTTTCATTGGCATAAACGTCTAGCTTTTGTTGGTCTTCACCTTGAATATTGGTTTCTCCAACAGCGCCAATTATATCAACCAAACCGGCTTTATTCACTTCGTGATTTACCACTTTAGCGGCTAAACGAATGGAATTTATAAGTCTTGATAACTCGCCAGATGTGTATTTGAAAGACGATTGATTCTCAATAATAAATTCACCGAGTGTTTGATTTTTTCTAGACATAAAAGTGTATGTATGGTTTATGCAAATATCGTATTTTTTAGGAAACTACAACCTTTTCAATAGGTTTTAATGTGGCTAAATACCCAAGTTTAAACTATATTTACGCCAAAATTAGGCTTATGGATATTGTAGTAAGAGACGCTAAAAAAGCAGATATGGAATCGGTTTTAAAATTGATAAACGAATTAGCCGTTTATGAAAAAGAACCCAATGCCGTTGAAATTACAGTTACCGATTTAGAACTTGGAGGTTTTGGTGAAAACCCCGTTTTTCATTGTTTTGTAGCCGAAAGCCAAAATAATATTATAGGCATTGCGTTAGTTTATATGCGTTTCTCAACTTGGAAAGGTTCCGTTTTACATTTAGAAGATTTAGTGGTTAGTCAAGAAATGCGTGGCCATGGAATTGGTACTATTTTATTGGATGAGGTTGTTAAATATGGTTATAAATTAGGTGTAAAGCGAATTTGTTGGGAAGTCCTAGATTGGAATGAACCTGCTATAGCATTTTATGAACAAAAAGGAGCTAACGTTATGCGCGATTGGGATGTGGTTCAACTTAATGAAGCTGCAATAAAGAAATATATTTCAAACATTTAACATGCAAGTATTTAAATTTGGTGGCGCATCGGTAAAAGATGCACAAGGGGTAAGAAATTTAGTTACCGTTTTGCGTGAAGCTGGGCATGATAACACCTTGATTGTCGTTTCTGCTATGGGTAAAATAACGAATGCCATGGAAGGTGTAATTGGCAATTATTTTGACAATAAAGCGGAATTACAGAGCTCACTGCAAGAGGTTAGGAAATTTCATAATGCTATTTTACTCGATTTATTTGAAAATGAAAACCATGCTATTTTTAAAAAAATCTCTAAACTTTTTGATGAATTAGCTGCATTTTTCGATCGGAATAAATCGCCAGATTATAATTTTGTTTACGATCAGGCTATCGGTTATGGTGAGTTAGCTTCGACTGCCATTATTAGTGCTTACCTAAATGATGTAGGACTTGAAAACAATTGGTTGGATGTTCGTGAGTTTTTAAAAACGGATAGCTATTACAGACGCGCCAATGTGAACTGGTTGGACACACAAACCCAAATCACCACGCATTTTAATAAAAATAAACTGAACATTACCCAAGGCTTTTTAGGTAGTGATGCTAATAATTTTACCACCACCTTGGGTCGTGAAGGAAGTGATTATACAGCAGCTATTTTTGCGTATTGTTTAAATGCCCAAAGTGTGACCATATGGAAGGATGTTCCCGGTGTTTTAAATGCGGATCCACGGTATTTTGAAAACGCCCAATTACTAAATTCTATATCCTATCGTGAGGCTATTGAGTTGGCTTTTTATGGGGCATCAGTAATTCACCCAAAAACTCTTCAGCCATTACAGCGCAAGGAAATCCCGTTGTTTGTAAAGTCGTTTTTGCATCCTAAAAATGCGGGAACCTGTGTGGGAAGAGGTAAAGGAATTGAACCTGAAATTCCATGTTTTATTTTAAAACGCAATCAGATTTTAATTTCATTGTCATCATTAGATTTCTCCTACATAGTTGAAGAAAACATTAGTGATATTTTTAATTTATTGCATTTGTATAAAATGAAGGTGGACGTTATTCAAAACTCCGCTATTAGTTTTTCGGTATGTGTGGATGATATTTATCAGAATCTTGAAAAATTACTACAACATTTAAAAGCAAAATTTAAGGTAACTTGCCATGAAAATGTATCTTTATACACTATCAGGCATTATAATTTAGATGTAGTGGCGCAGTTGGAAGAAGGTAAAACTGTTTTAATGAAGCAATTAGCACAGGAAACCATGCAAATGATAACCAAATAATTTTTTAATTACATTTGTTTAAATGAGTAAACAATCAGATAAAGGATTAGTAAACGCAAAGGAAGTTTCAAAAGCTATACAACTTGATAAGTATGGCGTAATTGGTACGTTAGCAGGTTGGGGTTTAATGAAATTACTAAAAATTTCAACGCTAAATGAAATCTACAATCGCAATAAACATTTGTCTGATTTAGAATTTTTGGATGCTATTCTGGATGAGTTTCAAATAAAATTTGAAATACCTGAAGAAGATTTAAAACGACTTCCAAAAGAAGGTTCTTTTATTACCGTTTCCAATCACCCTTTAGGTGGCATTGATGGTATTCTACTTTTAAAGTTAATGTTAGAACAGCGTAAAGACTTTAAAATAATTGCTAATTTTTTGTTGAATAGAATTGAGCCTTTAAAACCATACATTATGCCTGTAAATCCTTTCGAGGATAAAAAAGATGCACAATCTAGCATTGCAGGATTTAAAAATGCCATTCTTCATTTACGGGATGGTCATGCCTTAGGCGTATTTCCAGCCGGCGAAGTTTCCACCTACCGTGATGGCAAATTAGTGGTAGATAAACCTTGGGAACCCGCAGCAATTAAGCTTATTCAAAAAGCCAATGTACCGGTTGTTCCTATTTATTTTCATGCCAAAAACAGCTCGCTATTTTATAAATTATCTAAAATTAGCGATACGTTTAGAACCGCTAAATTGCCTTCGGAATTATTAACACAAAAACGTCGCACCATTCGAGTTAGAATTGGTAGGCCTATTTCCGTTGCTGATCAAAATGAACATTCCACTTTAGAGGGTTTTTCAGAATTTTTAAGACGAAAAACCTATATGTTATCCAATTCTTTTGATGAAAAGGATAATTTATTAAGCAATTTTCCAAATAAACTGAAATTACCAAAACCACCAAAACGTATTGTTGGTCAGGTTGATAAAAAGTTAATGACCGAAGAAGTAGACGCGCTTCGTGAAGACGATTTCCGGTTACTTCAAAGTAAAAACTACGAGGTGTTTCTTGCGCCAGCCAATAAAGTTCCAAATATTTTACAAGAAATTGGTCGTTTGCGCGAAATAACCTTTCGTGAAGTTGGGGAAGGAACCAATGAGGCTATTGATTTAGATGCCTTTGATACCTATTACCACCATATGTTTCTTTGGGATTCTGAAGCCAATATTCTTGTGGGTGCTTATAGAATGGGTTTAGGCTCCCAGATTTTTAAAAAGTTTGGAATTAATGGTTTTTATTTGCAAGATTTGTTCCGTTTTGAGCCAGAATTACATAAAATGATGAGCCAATCCATTGAAATGGGTCGTGCGTTTATTATAAAAAGTTATCAGCAAAAACCGATGCCTTTATTTTTACTATGGAAAGGTATTGTACATACTACGTTGCGTTACCCCGAGCATAAATATTTAATTGGCGGTGTAAGTATTAGCAATCAGTTTACTAATTTTTCTAAATCGTTGATGATTGAGTTTATGAAATCTCATTATTACGATCCCTATGTGGCGCAATATGTACACCCTAAAAAAGAGTTTAAAGTTAAGCTGAAAGATGCTGATAAGGATTTTGTCTTTGATGAAGCGGAAGCCGATTTAAATAAATTTGATAAAATTATTGATGAAGTAGAACCAGGTGCTTTACGTTTACCAGTATTATTGAAAAAATATATAAAACAAAACGCCAGATTAGTGGCATTTAATGTGGATCCCTTATTTAATAATTCCGTTGATGGACTAATGTATATTAAAATTGCCGATTTACCCGAAAGCACAGTAAAGCCAGTAATGGAAGAGTTTCAGGCTGAATTGGAACGTAAATTGTCTGAACAAACGGACGATTAATATTGCTTTAATAATCTAAAACCTTGGCTAGTTTATTTATAATGCGCTGTCTATGGGTTCCCAGAGTTCTATTTTGTTTCCGTCATTGTCTAAAATCCAACCAAATTTACCGTATTCATATTCTTCCATGTCACCTACAATGGTTACACCTTCTTCCTTTAAGGTCTTTAAAAGTTCAACTAAATTTTCAACACGATAGTTAAACATGAAGTCTTTTTTAGAAGGCTCATAATATGTTGTGTCTTCGGGAAATGGACTCCATTGTGTGGTGCAATCATTACCCTCATGATCTTTCCATTTAAAGGTGCTGCCATAATTGTCTGTATTAAAACCTAAATGGGTTTTATACCACTCTTTGGACGCTTTAGGGTCTTTTACTTTAAAGAAAATACCACCAATTCCTGTAACGCGTTTTTTCATAATTATGCTTTTTTAATGTTTGTTTCATAAATAGAAATCCACTCTTTTACGGTGAGTTTTTTACAAAGTTCCGCAATAAGCTCTAAGGGAATCTCATCTATCTTTTTAAATCGGATACAGCTTTTGCCCATATCCAGTTTTCGTTTACCATGTTTTGGATATTCGGAAACAAACCAATCGTGAATTTCTGGAACCGCATAGATACCGCTATGATATAAATTAATTGAGTTTTTCTGTGACGCAAAACTCATAAATGGTAAGGGTTCTTTTGGATTGCAATGGTAACCGCCCGGGTAAATGCTATGTGGTACAAAATAACCAATCATACCATATTGAATACCTTCTTGAAAATCTTTGGGTAAATTATCCTTTATAGTTTTACGAAGTTTTTTTAGTGTTTCTTGGCGTTCTTTAGGCGTTTGATTAATATAATCTTCAGCCGATGTTGCTTTGTATTGCATTCTATTTGCTTTTACGTTGTAGTATTAAACTTGAAATTACGGATATTATAAATCCAATAACAAAAACCGTCAATGCCATAAGAAAAAAGTTGAAAAAAGGATTCCCGAAAATTTCGCGTTGCGATTCTAGTTCAATTAATTTTGCTTGAAAATCAGCATCAGATAATGTTTCTCGGAAGGTTTCAATAGAATGATTATAATATTCTGTTGTGAAATCTGGATTAATAAATGAGGTGTAAACCACATTAATGAGTCCGAATGTTAACGCGGTGAAAACGGAAATAAGCAGACCAATTTTTAACCCTTTCGAAAACTTAAGAGTTTTATTATTTATAGTGTCTCGATAACTTTTTATTCCAAAATAAATAACGGATAATGCTAAAATAATGCTAACGTATCCAAAAACTTCACTAATTGTGTAGTTCATGTAATCTTCAATAAGAAAAGAAAAGCTAAAGAGTATTATTAACAAGGTACTGCTGTAGATACCAAATTTTTTTACCGTGGATTTCATTTTTAATAGTTTATCAATTAGGTGTGTTGGTCTACTAGAATCGTATTCCCATCAGGATCACTAATAACAAAGCTACCTGGACCAGACGTGTTGGTTTTTACTTCAGATATAAATGATACATCTTTTTTCTTGAGTTGGCTTTGAATGTCACGAACATCTGTAAATGTTTTTAGCGTGTTAGCGTTTTCATCCCAACCAGGATTAAAAGTTAGAATATTATTTTCAAACATTCCTTGAAATAAGCCTATTAAGGTTTTATTGTTTTTCATAATCAGGTAATTTTTTTCCATGTCACCACCGAAAACTTTAAATCCGAGAGTTTCATAAAATATTTTTGATTTTGATAAATTCTTAACACTTAAGCTAACTGAAAAAGCTCCTAATTCCATAATATGATAGTTTAAAATTAATAATCAAAAATAGAAGATTTGTTATTTTTAGCGCTCATACTAAAGTATCAAAACCCACTTACTTTACTATAAATGTAGGGAAATTAAATAATTTGGAGTTGTTTGGCTATTTTTAGTGCTTCCGTTCGTCTTTTAGCCTGTAGTTTTGCCAATAAGTATGATACATGTGTTTTTACAGTACTTTCAGAAACAAATAATTTTTCGCCAATTTCTTTATTAGATAAGCCTTCTGATATTTGTTTTAGAACAGCATATTCACGCGTTGTAATTTCTAATTCTTTTAATTTGTGCGTGTTTATTTTTTTGGTCAGTATAGGTTGATGCGTAGCATTTTTCTTACTGATATAAACGCCAACAAAGAAACATACAATAGCGCTAAACGCAATGGCGATTTCAATTTTTAAGTCTCCAGAAATTACGGCATACTGGCTCAATTGAAATAATGAAAGTAAAGCAATAATAAGTGCAGAGAAAATAAAAACGGTTTTTTTCATAAGGATGAATTAACAAAATTTTACTTTAATTTTATCCACGATGGTTTGTGCTAATTTTTTCTTGCTTTCCACCGTCCAACCAGCCACATGCGGTGTTAAAAGCACATTTTCGGCTTTAATTAAATACTGAAAAGCCTCTGGCATTTTGGATGAAAATAACTGTTCAAATGATGCTTTTTCGTATTCTAAAACATCTAATCCAGCACCTAAAATTTTACCAGATTTTAAAGCGGTTACCAAATCATCGGTTGCAACACTCTTGCCTCGAGCCGTATTAATCAGCCAAAATGGTTTATGGAATGCGTTTATAAATTCCGTGTTCACCATATATAGTGTTAGGGGAGTTTGTGGCGTGTGTAAACTTAACACATCGGCTTGGGTTTGAAGTGTTTTTAAATCCACTTGCTTGGCATTTTCATCGCCCACATGGGATTGAATGTCGTAACATAAAACGGTGACATCAAAGCCTCGTAATTTTTTAGCAAAGGCTTTTCCCATATTTCCATAACCAATTAAGCCTACGGTTTTTCCATCTAACTCAATACCTCGGTTTTCTTCCCGTAACCATTGGCCCTTTCTAATTTCATGGTCTGCTTTGTTGAGTTTGTTAAATAAAGAAAGCAGCATGCCTAAAGTATGTTCGCCAACAGCATTCCTGTTACCTTCTGGTGCTGAAATAAGTTGAATACCTTTTTGTAGCGCGTATTCACCATCAATATTTTCCACACCAGCACCTACACGACCAATAAATTTTAGTTTGGTGGCCGCATCTAGAAACCGCTTGTCTATACTAAAACGACTGCGTATAATGACACCATCATAGGCATGAATTTTGGTCTCAATCTCGGATTTAGAAGCCGTGTAATCTTCATCGTTTTGAAAGCCTAAAGCATTTAATTGCTCAAGCATTAATGGGTGATTGGTATCTAGGTGGAGTATTTTCATGTGTATAAAAACAACAGATTAGTTTACTTCAAATATATAAAACCTAAACATGAACTCCCGATTTTCAATTCAAGATATTGTTCGTGCTCATACTTAAGAGTCCATGTTTCATTTGGCAAATAAGGACTCAATATTTCTTTTTAGTTGAAACGGCATCCTTTCGTTTAAAACAAGAAAAAATTAAGCTGTATAGTGCGATTGTATAGGAACACCACAAATTATTTAAATATTTTAAAAACCTAAAATGAGTTTGGCAATGAGAAAGTACGTTAATATACCAAATAAATCATTACTGGTAGTAATAAATGGTCCTGTTGCTACGGCTGGGTCAATGCCTCGTTTATTAAGAAAAATAGGAATAAAGGTGCCAATTATTGCTGCCATTATTATCACGGCTATTAGTGCAATACTAATAGTTATAGAAACAATGTATGGTGTGCTAAACACGAAATGTGTAATGACTAAACCTATACAAGCAATCGCGATTCCGTTAACTAAACCGAGTAAGGCTTCTTTCAATAAGCGTTTAATAATATTGCCATCAATGGTATCATTTGCTAATCCTTGAACAACAATAGCTGACGATTGTACACCAACATTTCCAGCGGTTGCTTGGATTAATGGTACAAAACTTAACAGTACCACGAAGGCTCCCATATGGTCGTTAAATTGCTCGATAATTCCAGCGGCTCCAAGACCACCAAACATTCCAATTAATAACCATGGTAAACGTGCTTTTGTGAGTTTCCATATACTATCATCGGCTTCTACATCTTGTGAGATACCTGCCGCTAATTGGTAATCTTTATCGGCTTCTTCACGAATAACATCTACAATATCGTCAATGGTAATTCTCCCCAATAAGGTGTAATTTTTATCGACTACAGGAATGGCTTCTAAATCGTATTTTTGCATAACTTTAGCCACTTCTTCAACATCTTCGTCTACAAAAACATAATCCACACTAGTAATATAGATATCTGCAATTTTTTGGTCGCTTTTAGCAACAATTAAATCCTTTAAAGATAAGCGCCCTTTTAATTTATTCTGTCTGTCTACTACGTAAATGGAATGTACACGTCTCACATCTTTTGCCTGACCACGAATGCGGCGTAAACAACCTGCAACGGTCCAAGTTTCATAAACTTTAACGAGTTCTTTAGCCATGAGTCCACCAGCTGTGTCTTCATCATAGGCTAAAAGTTCGGTAATTTCATCACGATGCTCTGTATCCTCAATATGAGAAATAACCTCGGCTTGACGTTCTTCAGAAAGTTCCGCAATAATATCGGCTGCATCATCGGTGTCTAATTCTTCAATTTCTTCGGCAATTTCTTTAGCCGATAGGTTTTTAAGAATTTTTTCACGCGTATCCTCATCTAACTCAATTAGAATATCGGCTGTCGTATCAGAATCTAATAATTTAATAACATAAACGGCTTCTTCCAGATTAAGTTCATCAAGAATCTCGGCTATATCGGCATGGTGAAAATCCATCAATAGAGTTTTAAGATCCTTATCATTTTTAAATTCGATAAGATTCTCAACCTGTTCAATAAGTTCGTCTGTAAGCTGAAATTGGATATTCTCTTGTTCTTCGGACATGCGTTTTTGTTAAGTTACTTTGTTAAGACAACAAAGATTTAGTCATTTTCATCAGTTTCTATCAGTTGTGTAAGTTCCAGAAAAGCGGTTACAGATAACTGTTCTGGTCGCTTGTCAAAGATAACATTTGCTTTTAAATTATCAGACAGATTGAAGGTTTTTAAGCTATTTCGCAGTGTTTTTCTCCGTTGTTGAAAGGCTTGTTTTACAACTTTAAAAAATAATTTCTCATCGCATGGAAGCGAAAAATTTTCTTTTCGTTTTAGTATAAGCACACCAGATTCCACTTTTGGTGGTGGATTAAAAACCGTTGGCGGAACGGTAAATAAATAGTCTGCATCGTAAAATGCTTGCGTTAAAACCGATAAAATACCATACACTTTGCTGCCTTCCTTGGAGCAAATACGTTGGGCAACTTCTTTTTGAAACATCCCTGAAAACTCCGGAATCTGGTTCCGCATTTCTAAAGTTTTAAAAACGATTTGTGTAGAAATGTTATATGGGAAATTTCCAATTATAGCGAAGGGCTCATCATGGAAAACTTCTTTTAAATCATATTTTAAAAAATCTTTCTCTATAACCCGATCGGCTAGATTGAGATAGTTGTTTTTAAGGTACGCAACAGATTCGGTATCTATTTCTATAACATGGGTTGTGATATCTTTTTTTAGAAGATACTTGGTTAAAACGCCCATACCAGGACCAATTTCAAGGACGTGCTTGTAGCCTTTAAAAGACAAGGAATCGGCAATTTTTTCTGCAATGGTTTCATCCGTTAAGAAATGCTGGCCTAAATGTTTTTTTGCTTTTACAGACATGTTTGGTTTTTTGTTTTTTTTAAATGAGTTGCTCTCTATTTGGCACTCATGGTAAATTCTTCTATAACTTCTAATTCGGTGCAAAATAAAAGCATTTTATCTCCAAATTTTTTGAGTCCTTCTAATCGCAATCCGTCATCATCGTTATTGTAATAGCTATCTAGTGTTTGCCTAGAGTGCGCGCAAAACTGAACAGAATAAGTAACACCACCCATTTCCTCTTCAACTAAAACACGTGTTAGTTTGGCGTCTTTAAATTTTCCTGTAGCTAATACTTTTGGAATGTGGTCTGTTTTCATCCAATTTAACCATTCTTGATGGCGATTTTTTTCTATGTTAATAGTCACATTATAAATAATCATGCGTGTAAAATTTGCTGTTTAAATACCTAGTTGTGCAAATTACAGGAGTTCGCGCTCATCATCAAAAGGTTTTGGCCTTTTTTCCTGAATTAAGGTACTATTTTCTAATTTAAATCGTCTCCTCGTAAAACACGGTATCGTTTGCGTGCATCCACAAAGTAAATACTGTCTTGATAATTAAAAATAATTTGCTCGTAGTTTTCTTTGGCTTTTTGTGGGTCTTGAAGTTGATTTTCATACAATTCGGCTAAAGCAAAGTAAGCATCATCGGCTAAAATATCATCTTTAAAATTAGCAATGATGATTTGATAATTAACGACTGCTTTTTCAAATTGATTTTTAGACTCATACAGTTTGCCCTGCTTGTAAAGTGCTTGATCCTCTATGGATTGCCCTTTGTAATTTTTTAAAACGGTATTTAAAAGCGCAATGGCTTCATTGGGTTTGTTTTGAAAGGCCATTAAATCGGCTTTGGCGTAAAGTTTTAAAGCGGCTTGCGTGGAATCTTCAAATTTATTATCTGTAATTAGTAACATTAAATCCAATGCATCATTAGCAATAAGTTGAGATGTTGATGATTTTAAAATTTTAAGTTGAGATTCTGCCCATTTAAAATCGCCTTTATAGTAACTGGTTTGGGCAACTTTAAAGCGTGCTTCTTGAGCCAAAGTACTATTTTTTAAATTACGTTGAATTTGGGTAAAATAAATTAAAGCTTCGTTGAATTTTTCTTGCAATACTAGAATATCACCCAACTCTAATTTTACCGTTCCTTCATCTAAATCGGATAAAGGGAGTTTTAAACTTTCTTTTAAGAACACCGTTGCGGCTTGTGGATCATGCTTGTAAAATGCCAAAAAGTGTGCGTAAGCAACCTGTAAATTTATGGTTTGGTTAAATTTTCCGAAAGTTTCAAAAAGCTCTAAATAGGTGTTTTCAATAGTTTCTAAATCGGTTTCAGTTTTTAACGCAATTTGCAGTAAATTATAGTGCGCCCCAATTTTAACATCTAGATTTTGAGCTGTTTCTGCCAAGTAGGTGAAAATGGTTTTAGATACATCAAAATCATGGTCGTTCATTGCTACAAAGGCCAATTCTTCAATGCGCTCTAAACTTTCTGGTTGCCTGTTAAAGATGGCTTTTTCTTGAGCAAACGCTTTATTATAATCTTTTTGTTGAATAAAAAGCCAACTCAACAATTCATTCCAAAGCAAGTTAGGCTCTTGTTGTATTTTTTTGAGCAATAAGCGTTTTAAAATGAGATTGTTTTCGTTCTCTGAATCATCTGTTATAAAATCACTCATGGCGCGTTTAATGGTATTTAAATAGGAACTATTAACATCCACAAAATTTAAATAACTACTAAACATTTTTTCTACATTGCCTTGCTCCCCATATATACGTGATAGTTGAATGTTAAAATTCATGGCTGGTTTTAGGGCCATGGCTTTCTCATAAGTGGTAATAGCTTGATCTAAAAGGGAGCGATTTTCGAAAAACTTACCAATTGAATACGCGAAATTTGGATTTTCGTCTAAAAAGGAAATGGCTTTCTTATAATTGGCATTGGCAGATTCTAAATCGTTTTTTAATTGGTAGTTGTAACCCAATTCTACATAAAGCGCGGGGTATTTTACCCGTTCAATTTGCTGGATTAAAAGAGCTTCAGCCTGATCCAATTGTTCTAGCTGCTGATGCGTTTTAATAAGCTCTAAAAAATAGGCATTATTATTAGCCGAATTTCTATGTAATTCTTGATATGCCAAGAGCGATTTTTCAAACTCACCGTTTTTAGAATACTCTTTAGCGAGCAAGTCTTCTTGCGAAAACATACTGACCGAAAATAGAAAAAAGCATAAAAGAAAAAGACGCATAATATTACTTTGTGTAAATATAGCAAAAGTGCGCTGGAGATGATGTGAATGTTTTTATAAAAAAAATGCCTGAAGAGTTTTCAGGCATTTACCAACCAAAATAAATGTGCTATTAACCATTGTAAATTACAAAATGATTCAGTTACCTGATTGGGTAATTTAACTAATATTATTCCGAAACAACGGAAGCCGTTGCATTGGCATGATCTTTTTTGGATAAATCGAAATCTGAAACAAGGACTTTGCCGGCTATGACTGCTAAAACAATTAGAAGAAAAAGTCGTGTAAGATTTTTCATGATAAGTAGGTTTAAAACTTTAGGGTACACGAACTTCAACAATATTTGTTAATTAACAAAATAAAACAGCAAAAAATCGTTAAACAGCAGGTAATTTTTGCTTTTTAACGATTTTTTATAAATACTACTGAATATCAAGTAGGATAAAACCTACAATTTTAATCAATTATAGAAAAACCTGTATAAGGTATTAATGCGTCTGGAATAACAATACCTTCAGGTGTTTGATAGTTTTCTAAAATACCTGCCAATACACGCGGCAATGCCAATGAGCTACCATTAAGTGTGTGTGCTAATTCATTTTTGCCGTCGCTGTTTCTGAAACGTAATTTTAAACGATTAGCCTGAAAGGTTTCAAAATTAGAAACCGATGAAATTTCTAACCATCTATCTTGTGCTGTTGAAAACACTTCAAAATCATAAGTCATAGCCGAGGTAAAGCCCAAATCGCCTCCACAAAGGCGTAAAATACGGTAAGGTAATTTAAGTTCTTGTAAAATGCCTTTAACGTGTTCCACCATAGTATCTAAAGCCGCATATGAGTTTTCAGGGCGCTCAATACGTAAAATTTCTACTTTATCAAATTGGTGTAATCTGTTTAAACCACGAACATGCGCACCATAACTCCCAGCTTCACGACGGAAACAAGGTGTGTAACCTGTAATACCAATTGGTAATTCGCTCTCGTTTAAAATAACATCGCGAAAAATATTGGTTCCCGGTACTTCGGCAGTTGGTATCAAATATAAATTATCTTCTGTTACATGGTACATTTGTCCTTCTTTATCAGGTAATTGACCTGTTCCAAATCCAGAGGCTTCATTAACCAAAAGTGGTAATTGATATTCGGTATAACCAGCTTCGGTATTTTTATCTAAAAAATAAGCAATTAATGCTCGTTGTAATCTGGCGCCTTTTCCTTTATATACTGGGAAACCAGCTCCAGTAATTTTGTTGCCTAATTCAAAATCTATTATATCATATTTTTTCGCTAATTCCCAATGAGGTAAGGCATTTTCGTGAAGTGTTGGAATGGTTCCTTCTTTGAAAACCTCCTCATTATCATCTTCAGAATTTCCAGTTGGAACGAGTTCATTGGGAACATTTGGAATTTGATATAATAATTGATTTAAAGCTTCAACAGTTTCATTTAATGTATCTGTTAATTCTTTGGATTGACTTTTTAAATCGGTAGTACGGGCTTTAAGCGCATTTGCTTTTTCAGCCTGACCAGATTTGTATAGGGTACCAATTTCTTTAGAAAGCGTATTGGATTCTGATAGTGTATTATCCAGTAAGGTTTGTTCTTGGCGTCTTTTTTCGTCCAGCGCAATGACTTCATTAATCATTTTGGTAGCATCAATTTGGCGTTTTGCCAAACGTTCAATAACCAAATCTTTATGCTCTCTAATAAAAGGTACTTGTAACATGTGATAAAATTTTAAGCGGCAAATTTACGTAATTACCGTGTGAAATAATCTTGTTTTGGTGGTAAAATCCATTCGCTATGCTTGAATGCGGACCACTTGGTTGCGGCTATATCTATTTTTGGATTAATAAACGGAATATAACTGCGTCCATTCACGCTTATTCTACAGTCCACAAAAACAGAAACATCTTGTCCTTTTTTTGCAAAATCTTCTTTTAATATTTGCGCAAACTGCCATATAACATCTGCTTTAGCACTGGCTAAACGCTTTTGTTTAGGTGTTAAATAATAGTCTAAATTAATAGTGGTTCTCACTTGTGTTTTTTTATCCACAACATGATAAAGGGTATGGCCACTTTTTGAGCGCAGCATCATGCGCCAAGACATTCTATGGCCTTCCTCCGTCCATAAAACCGATTGAGGAAAAACATGTTGACGTAAAGGCAATAAAATTTGAACTAAAAAGTAGATGCCGAAAACAGTAAGCATCGGTTTTTTATAGGGTGGAATAATTACTTCAGAACCTTCATAAAAAGGTTTTCGTTTTAAAAATATGCGATGTATTGTTTTAGGCTCAAAAAAGAATAAGGCGAAAGCAAGGGATAAGTATGGGAAAATTCCAACTTGAAAAACAAAGGAGTTGAACAGATGGAAAAATATAGAAGCAAAAAACGCGAGTTTTCGTGTTGGTTTATAAAGTAGTAAAGGAATAATTAAACCGTCGAATAGAATGCCACCATAAGCTAGAAAATAGTGCATCCATTCATTTTGTAGGAATTCACCAATTAAAAAATAATGCTCCTTACTTTTCATTAAAATAGCCATAACAGAAGCGTCTAGCCAATCTGGATATAATTTGGCAACGGAACCGTAGGTATAAACAATAAACATCTGTAAAACAAAAATATACCTGCACCAATTTGGCATCGCTATTTCCTTAATTTTCGGATTTAATTTGGCATCTATTGAAACATTTTTATGTGCTGGCAAAATAATCATGATAGCACTTAAAAGAACCAATAAATAGTAATGGTTGTTATACGATGATTTTTGCATTAAATACGTGCCGGTCCATAACAGTGTAAACATAAAAGCACTCACACGATATTTGTATCCTAGCATAATAAATAGGCCAAAAAGACCCATAATGGTGTAGTAAATATACATGCCATTACCCGGTAACGGCTGCAGCCATTCAAAACCAATAAAAGAAAATGTAAACTGGGGATCAATTAATGTTCGCTTAATCCAACCAGTGAAAATGGCACCAATAGATTCCAACAAACAAAGAAGACCGAAAATAATCCGAAAAACTATTAAGGCCGAATTATCTACTTGTTTAAAAAGAAAATTAGTGAGTCGCATGATTTTTTATATACTGTAAAGCGGTTTGTTTATCCTTTTCTAATTGTGCCTGTAATTCGGTCACGGAATTAAATTTCTGCTCGTCTCGGATGCGTTCAAGCATATCTATTTTTAATTTAGAACCATATAACGATGCTTCTAAATTAAAGAAATTTATTTCAATGGACTGATTATTATCTGGATTTACCGTGGGATTTGTGCCTATATTCATCATCCCAAAATAGATGTGATTGTTTATTTTAGATTTAATCACATAAACGCCATCTGCTGGTATTAGTTTATAGTGTTCTTCAATATGCAGATTAGCCGTTGGAAAACCTATTTCTTTACCTAATCCTTTACCGTGAATTACGGTTCCGGTCAACATGTAGTTATAACCTAAATAACTATTGGCTGTTTTTATGTCTCCATTTAATAGTGCTGTTCTAATTTTTGTGGAACTAACAGAAACATCATTGATATCTTGTGCTGAAATTTCTTCAACTTCAAATTGATAGTCAATACCAAATTGGCGTAAATCATCAATATTGGCTGTTCTATTCCTTCCAAAATGGTGGTCGTAACCAATAATAACTTTTTTAGCTCGCAGTTGTTTTACTAAAATGTCTGAAACAAAATCTTCCGCCTTTAGTCGGGAAAATGCTTTAGTAAACTTTTTAATAACCAAATAATCCAACCCGTGAGCTTCCATGATGGCTGCTTTTTCATCTATAGTGTTGAGTAATTTGATGGTGGTATCTTTCTGCAGCACCATTCTTGGGTGTGGAAAAAAGGTCATTATAGCTGATTTTAGAGCATTATTTTTAGCAGATGTAACTAGTTTTTCTATTATTTTTTGATGTCCAATATGAACACCATCAAATGTACCAATGGTAACAACAGTTTCATTCTCAAAGTCGCTATGATGCGTTTGTATTATTTTCAATGGAAAAAAGTATTTGTACAAAAATAGAAAAGCGGATTGATATAAATACCAATCCGCTTTTAAGTTTTAAAAGAAACGTTTTTTTATTTCTTAATAAATGGTATTGTAAGTGATGAATTGTCTTTACGTATTTTAATAAAGTACATGCCATTACTTATATCAGATGTATTGATTTGTAAATCTGAAGCGCCTAAAATAGTAGCCGTTTTAACAACTTGACCAAGCATGTTGTATACAGCATAACTATCAGGCAAGTTAGCATCTGTAGTTTTAATATTTAAAACAGATGTTGTTGGGTTTGGATAAACGGACAACGTGGAAGCCATTTCAAATGCATCAACAGATAATAACGCTAATTGTGTACCAAAAACATAAATTCCTTCAAGACCTGCTGTAAAGGAAGCTGCTAATTTGGAATCAGATCCAAAAGCAGAAATAGTAATAGCTGCCACTTCATTAGTGAGTTCATTTTTCACAAAAAGTTCACTTCTAGAATTTCCTGTTAGTGCTTCCCAACCCGCAAGTTCGGCTTCACTGAAGTAGAAGTTGATAGTTGAAGTATCAGATGTGCTAACGTTAGTTGTAGTAATATTGAATGTTTTCGCGGTAACAAAAGAATCTGGATCGGTATTAGCGCCATACATAACTGCTGCTGCTCCTGCAGTTGCAACATCTCTAGAAACTGAAACGTCTACGCATGCATAGTTAAAGCCACCTGTATTGTCCACGTCAATCATAACGTTTCCAGTGTTTGTATCTGTAAAATAGGCCATTCCAACCTCATTAATTCCAGCTGTAGTTGCTGTATTAACTAGTGTTTGAGCGCCCGTAGTTGTGTCTGCAGTAACAGAAACATCATCCAACATAAATACAAACTCATCGGCGGAAACTACATGAAACGTGATGTAAATATCTTGACCATCATAAGCTGATAAATCATACGTGTATTCTGTCCATTCTAATGGTGGAATAACGTATGGTGCAGGTGTAATAATGGTGAAACTAGCAGGGTTAGTGTCCGTAGTAGAAATACCTACTTGGAAACGTTCGCCTCCCGCGTAATTATCGGTTAAACTTTGTGCCCAAAATTTGAGTTCACTATTCGTTCCATCTAACGAAATTTGAGGCGTAAAAATGTAATCATCATTTTCAGGTGTACCACTAGAGCTTCCTGTTGAGTTAAAGCAGTAATAGCCTTTTGTTCCGGAATGAGGATTCCATCCGTCACCAAATACAGGTGTGCCTTGGCTAGGGTTAAAAACAATAAATGTTCCTGTATACCCTTCGTTTGGGAAATCGTTATTATCTGCTGCATAGGTTGTATCGCCATCATTGTCTAACATAGTCCAAGCGCCAACAGGTGTAATTTGCCAATCTGTGTACGATTCAAAACCGTCACTAAATAAAACGGTATTACCTGAACTAGTTGGAGCTGTATCGTCATTAGTAATAGTTATAACGTATGTATTTGTGGTGGCCACTAAATCGCCAGTGGTTGATACATTAACATTTAAAGTAATGGTTTCATCAGTTTCAACCATACCATCTTCATATACGCGTAATGTAATAGTATTGCTTCCCGTTGTATCACCTTGAGGAAATGATACGGAGTTATTAATAAGTTCAAAATCTATATTTTCGGTTGCCGTACCAGAGTGTGATAAAGTTGCTGTTGCCGAAGCATTTCCAGCTTCGCTTGCTGTTAATGTAATTTCAATGTCTTGAAAACCACAGCCATCACCTTCTAAAATTCCAGAAGGTAGGGTAGTACTTATAAGAATAGTAGGTTCTGCACTACCTGTTGTAGAATTTGGTAAATTTGAAATACCATCCGCATTTTCAAGAACAGTTAAAATTCTACTTACTTGATCTGCTGTAAAAATATTCATACACGCGTCATCCGTATAGTCCATATAATTTTCAACCATGTCTCTATTACCATCACAAGTAGTTTGGTTGTTTGTTGGACAACCAAAATTGGAAGTTGAACTTTCTGGAGTATCCGCACAAAAATCGTTTCCACAATTTTCGTCTCCCCATATATGTCTTAGTCCAATCCAGTGACCAATTTCGTGTGTTAACGTACGACCAGCATTATAAGGTGCTGCAGTTCCTGGGTTAGTTAAAGAGCCAATACTACCTGGAATGACAACAACGCCATCGGTAAGTGCTGAACCGCCATTTGGGTCTAAACCAGGCAGTGTTGAGTTAGATGGAAATTGTGCGTATCCTAAAACGCCACCTCCTAAATTGGCACTCCATATATTAGCGTATAAAGAACGATCCCAAATAGTTGCTGGCTTAATAGTAGCGTTCATGGTATTAGTAGCAATTGTACCAGTATAACCATAAACTCTATTTATACCAGGTTCTGGTAAAACATTTCCATTAGGATCAACAGCTGCTGGAATAAAGTTTATTTCCGCAGATTCTGCAACAGGATCTGTACTTCCTGAAAGGTTGTTAAAGTCTAAATTTAATTGATCTATTTGTGCTTGGATTCTAGCGGCTGAAATATCGTTAGCATCGCCTTGAGAACCGGTTATTATGTGAAAAATAATAGGGATATTAACCACGGCACGTCTGTAAGTTCCATTAGCTTTTTCTAGAGCAATACGTTCTTGACGTTCTTGAATTAAAGGCGCTAACCAGTTTTCAAATTCTTGATCCGATTGTATGTTTGTATTGCTTTGTCTGCGTAAAGCTTCCATTTCTACCGTGGCGCACCTTACAAAACCAGTTTCGTTAAAATGTCTTTGGTTTTCTTCAGTTAATTGAAGCGGTTCGTTAGAGATTGAAGTTGTCAAGGCAGATTTTTGCTGCGCCTGTAAACTAAAAACACTTACAAACAGTAGTAATAAAAAAACTAGTTTAAAGTTGTTTTGTTTCATGATTATAATTTAGAGATTAAATAATTGGAGTAAAAATAGCAAAAAAAACACTAAAGTCAGTGCAATATTTTGGGTTTGTTGGCTAATCAAGTTTTAGTATAAAATAAGTGTTGTATTTCTAATTCCTCAAAATAAATGATGAAAATTATTGTTTTCGCAATTATTTAACTAAATTTATTCACAAAATTAACTTAAGTAAGTGTGTTATGAGAAAAACTACAAATTATTATTTTAAGAAGCTTAAACTTTTACTATTAGTCTTCGTTTTAGCATTTGGTCCGGCCGTGATGGCGCAACAAAAAAACAGCTATTGGAGTAAAACAAAGGAAGGCAGTTTTAATAAAGCGGATAAAGTTCATCGAGCGTCACAACCTTCAAAATTTGAAGTATTTAATTTAGATTTGCAAGCATTTAAAAATGCAATTGAAAATGCGCCTTTAAGAAGTGAAAACTCCAGACGTTCTAATGTTGTTGTTGAATTTCCTGTTGCCGATGGCACTTTTGAGAAATTTATGGTGTCTGAATCCCCTATTATGGCGCCAGGATTAGCCGAAAGATATCCAATGATTAAAACTTATAAGGCCGTTGGTATTGATGATCCTACAGCCACCATGCGTTTTAGTGTGACCCAATTTGGACTACACGCCATGATGTTATCTGGAAAAAGAAGCTCGGTATATATTGATCCATACACGGAAAACAGAAATTCCTATATGGTTTATAGTAGAAATACTTTAGGTGAAGATTTACAGGGTTTTGAATGCCTTGTAGACGAAAATATAGATTTAGGCTCTTTAACCAATGAACGTTCTACAAGTCGTGCCGATACAGACGATAGAAAATTAAGGACCTACAGATTGGCACAATCCTGTAATGGTGAGTATGGACAGATTTTTGCAGGTTCGGGAACTGTTGCACAGCAAAAGGCTAATGTTCAAGCTCAAATGGTATTAACGATAAATCGTGTTAATGAAATTTACGAACGCGATTTAGCTATTACGCTTGTGTTTGTTGCTAATAATGATGCTGTTATTTATTTAAATCCAGCCACAGATCCATGGAACGGCGAATTTAACACAACTACAGCACAAACTTTGGACAATGTCATTGGTGTTAATAATTATGATATAGGTCATAATTTTAATACGTCAGGTGGCGGGAGTGCTGGATGTTTAGGGTGTGTATGCGCTAGTCAGTCCCAAACCAATTTTCATAAAGGAAGGGGTTATACTGGAAGACCAGATCCAACAGGCGATCCTTTTGATATTGATTATGTAGCACACGAAATGGGTCATCAATTTGATGGGTGGCATTCTATGAATACCTGCAGTCGTTCTGGAAATGGCTCTACTGAAGTAGAACCAGCTTCCGGTAGCTCAATTATGGGTTACGCGGGTATTTGTGCAACTAATGTGCAAAACAATAGTGATGCGCACTTTAATTATGTAAATATTCGGGATATTTCAGCAAATATTCAAACTGGAGTTAGTAGTACTTGTGATGTTGAAACAGATTTAGTTAACCAGCCTCCAGTAGCAAATGCAGGAGCGGATTATAATATCCCTAAAAGCACACCTTATGTTTTGAAAGGTACGGCAACAGATCCAGATGGCGAAGCGTCTCTTACTTATAATTGGAGTCAAAATGATCCAGAGCGTGCACCAGGAAATGGTGCGCCGCAGTCAGCATGGACCGTTGGGCCACTATATCGTTCTATTCTACCAAGCGATTCACCAAATCGGTATATGCCAAAATTAAGTGATGTTGTTGCTGGTAATTTAACGCCAACATGGGAAGTAACACCTTCTGTTGCTAGAAACATGGAGTTTTCTTTTATAGTAAGAGATAATGGTAGTGGTTTTGCAGCAGGCATTGGTCAAACAGACGCAGATTTAATGACTGTGACTGTAGAAAATGTTGATCCTTTTACAGTTGCTGGACCTAATGGTGGAGATGTATGGACAGAAGGAGCCACGCAAACTGTAACGTGGAATGTTGGGCAAACTGATAATGCAACCATAAATTGTCAAACTGTAAATATATTATTGTCAACTGATGGCGGTTTCACATACCCGTACACTTTAGCAGCTGCAACACCTAATGATGGTACTGAAAATATAAACGTTCCAAGTGGAACATTATCTACAACCGCAAGAGTAATGGTTGAGGCGGCTGATAATATTTTTTATGACATTTCTAATTCAAACTTTAATATTAATACCAATGACCCAGATTTCTATTTTGTAAACACAAATGGCGATCAAGCCATTTGTGGTGGAACATCTGTTTCATATGAATTTGATTACTTTGCTATTAATGGATTTACAGACACAACAGGTTTTACCGTTTCTGGAAATCCTGCAGGAAGTAATGTAGTAATAACACCTAACAGTTTGGATGTGTCTGGCTCTTTTATAGTGGATGTTAATAATTTAGGTGGAGCACCAGCTGGCGACTATACAATTACGGTGTCTGGTACTTCAGGGAGTACAGTAAAGAATGTTGATGTTATTTTAACATTGGTAGATGGAGTTTGTGCTTCTATTGCTAATACTTCATATCAAACTAGTACAACCTTGGTTCAATTTAATACTATAGATAATGCTTCAGGAAAACCGTCTGGTTATAGTAATTATACAGCTATTTCCACGGATGTTAATCGGGAGAGTATGTATGATTTAGTAGTAAATATGAATACAGACGGAAACTTTACTTGTATTTCTACAGTGTGGATAGATTGGAATCAAGATTGTGTTTTTGATGGCTCTGAAATGTATGATATGGGGTCTGCTATTGGCACTGCAAATGGACCAGCAGCTAATTCGCCTTTAGCGGTAACAGTTCCGGCTGATGCTGTTTTAGGAACGACTACTATGCGCGTTGTAACTAAATATAGTTCTGCTGCAACACCATGTCAAAACGGTCATGATGGAGAAGTTGAAGATTATTCGGTAAATGTTTTAACGTCTTTATCTGTTGATGAGTTTGCTGTTTCCGAGTTTAGTGTTTATCCAAATCCAAATAACGGAACGTTTAATGTGAAAATGTCCAACGTTACAGATGCTATTACCATTACTGTTTTTGATATTCGCGGACGTCGTGTTTATACCAATGATTATAAAAATATTTCGGAATTTAACGAAGTTATTAATATTGGAAATGTAGAATCAGGTATGTACTTACTACAAGTTTCTGAAGGTTCTAAAAGGACAACCAAGAAAATAATTGTTGAGTAATTTTGCGATTAAATTTATAAAAAAGGGAAGCTCATTTGGCTTCCCTTTTTTTATTTTCCATTAAAACTATTCATCGTATTGCTAATGCCTGCTGTTCCAAAAGATTTAATAAGTTCAGCGGCTTTTTCCAAACGTTCAGGTAGGCGTTTGTTTTCGTCTTCATTCCATTCACCCAACACATAATCAACTTGACGACCTTGGCTAAATTCATCACTAATTCCAAACCGGAAACGGTTGTATTTCGTGGTATTTAATTTGTCTTGAATATCTTTAAGTCCGTTATGGCCACCATCACTTCCTTTGGTTTTTAGGCGAATACTTCCAAAAGGCAAATTCAAATCGTCTGTAATGATAAGCAGGTTTTCTAAAGGAATTTTTTCTTTCGTTAACCAATATAAAACAGATTTGCCACTCAAATTCATATAAGTACTCGGTTTTAATAATATAAACGTGCGTCCTTTAAATTTATAGGTGGTTAAATCTCCTAATTTATCGGTAGTAAAAGTGAGGTCTTCTTTATGCGCTAGAAAGTCTAGTACTTTAAAGCCTATATTATGTCTGGTATTATGGTATTTATCACCAATATTACCTAAACCTACAATTAGAAATTTTTTCATGCTATCTGTTTCGGCTGTTTTAAAAGCTTGGCGTTTATTTAAAAATGTAAATAGGTTCCACATGCTTCAAATTTATAGAAAAAATAAAAAAGCATCCTGAAAAATCAGAATGCTTTTAAATATATTGATACTAAGATTAGATTTATTCTTGACCTTCTGCTTCTGGAGCATCAGTTCCTTCAGTTGCTTCTGCACCTTCTTCAAGTTCTTCTTCGTCATCATCCGTAGCAATAACCATAGCAGCTCTTGCACGTTTAATTTGACAAACAACTGTGTTATCAGTATGTAAAATTTTGTATGCTTCGTTTTCTAAAGCAGTAACATATAATTTAGCACCGATTTTTAAATCTGTGATGTCTATTTCAATAAAATCAGGTAAGTTACTTGGTAATGCTTTCACACGTAATTTACGCGCGTTTTTACGTAAAACACCACCAGCTTTAACTCCTTTAGAATTCCCCACAAAGTGTACAGGAATTTCCATTGAAATCTGCTTGTCTTCAAATAATTGATAGAAATCGATATGTAAAATTCTATCTGTTACAGGATGAAACTGAATATCTTGCAAAACTGCGTTAAATTCATCACCATTATCTAAAGAAATCACAACTGTATGCGCATTAGGCGTATAAACCAGTTTTGAAAATGCAAGTTCTTCAGCATTAAAATGTACTGGTTTGTCACCTCCGTATAATACGCAAGGCACCTGTCCAGCATTACGTAAGGCTTTTGTTGCTTTTTTGCCTACGCTTTCTCTTTTAGATCCGTTAATTGTAATTGACTTCATTGTTTATATATAATTGTTATTAATATTCTAATTTTGGTAGTACTTTAAGGGTACTACATAATAAATTTTGAGCTAATAGATTTGTTGTAATGTACGTTTAGCATCACTTCAGCAAATAGATTAGCACAGCTTAACACCCGTATTTTGTCGCTTTGTTGTTTTAAAGGAATTGAATCGGTTACAATTAGTTCTTCCAACTTCGAATTCTCAATACGCTCATATGCGCTGCCTGATAAGATAGGGTGCGTACAAATTGCACGAACACTTAAAGCGCCACGCTCCATCATTAAATCGGCTGCTTTTGTTAAAGTTCCTGCGGTATCCACCATATCATCTACTAATACAACGTTTTTTCCTGTAACATCACCAATTAATTCCATGTGTGATATAACATTAGCTTTAGCACGTTGCTTATAACAAATAACCACATCGCTTTCTAATGCTTTGGAATATGCATAGGCTCTTTTGGAGCCGCCCATATCTGGAGACGCAATGGTTAAATTATCTAAATTTAAACTTTTTAAATACGGTAGAAAAATAGTAGATGCGAATAAATGATCTACTGGTTTTTCAAAAAATCCTTGAATTTGATCCGCATGCAAATCCATGGTAATAATACGTGTTGCTCCGGCAGCTTCTAGCATTTTTGCCACTAGTTTTGCCGCAATTGGCACACGAGGTTTATCTTTTCTGTCTTGTCTGGCCCAACCAAAGTATGGTAATACAGCGGTAATGTGTCTGGCTGAAGCGCGTTTTGCTGCATCAATCATTAACAACATTTCCATCAGGTTTTCCGGTCCTGGATTGGTAGAGCCAATAATAAAAATACGCGTTCCGCGTATAGATTCTTCGTAAGACGGCTGAAACTCACCATCACTATAGGTGGATGTAATAACGTTACCCATCCGAATACCATAGGCATCAGCGATTTTTTCCGCGAGCGCTCTACTTTGAGTACAGGTAAAAATTTTTGCTTCTGTTTGTACGTTTGGCATGTTTAATTGGTTGTATTATAACTAATTATATTCAGTTCGTCTTAACGAGGTGCAAATTTAGGAATTTATTTCAACTCCAAAAGCATAAAAGGGTGTATTTTTAATGCTTGGAAGCATTTTATTTTATAATTTTGCCACCTACTATAATTTTAAGCATGCTCAAGTGGTGGAATTGGTAGACACGTCGGATTCAAAATCCGATTCTTCGGAGTGCGGGTTCGATTCCCGCCTTGAGTACTAGAAAAGCCGTAACAATCTAATTTATAGATTTTTACGGCTTTTTAATTATGTGGTGTTTTTTGGAAAAGATATATAGACTTTAACATGAATAAGGGTTTCGTAAAAACATGAGTGATAAGTCCATTATCCAAAAGTAAAATGAAAAAAACGAAACAAATCACGATTATACAATACGGTACTGTTAGGTATTGTAAACAGTGCTTTTATAAAAAAGGGGTTGTAAATGATAGCTAAAGAATCAGTTTCGTGTTTCAATATGTTTGTTTTCATCTTTCTGTTCTAGCACTTTATACACCTGAAAACCCAATTGTAATCCAACGATAATAATTTTTGCTTTTCTACCTGGTATTAAAATAGAGGCTGCATTTAATAATAAAGATTTCATAAGGTACAGTTTTTAATCGTTAATAATTTTTCATCTTTTCTTTAACCTTACGCAATTGGCGCTCTAAATCTTGAACAGATTCCAATAGAGAGTCTTTAAAATTATCATGACTCGCTTCGGCAAAGAGTCTAGGACCTGGTAAACTTAATCTAATATTGCAGATTTTTCCGGTTTCGTCAGACGTGGTGTTTTCTGTTTTAAAAAATACATCGGCACGAATTACCATATCAAATTTCTGACCTAATTGTTCTAATTTTTCTCGCGCTTCATTTTCTAAAGCCTCACTGCTTGCCACATCGTGGTATTCAAATATTATTTGCATGTATATTGTTTTTAGTATTAATGGATAAATTATGATTAATGATATCTGGTTTAATTATTAAAATTCACCATCCAGTTAATTCCAAATTCATCTGAACATCTACCAAAATAACCCCATTCACGCTCTCTGAAGTTATGGTGTATTTTGCCTCCATTGGATAGCGCGTTGAAAAGATTTTCGGCTTCGGCTTTGGAGTCGCAATCTACACTCATGTGTATTTGGTTGCCGTGATTAATTGGTGTGTCCGGAGCGGCATCATAAGCCATTATACGAATTCCGCTTCCTTTTAATTCAGCGTGTTGTAATTTTTGCCTGTAAGATGATGGTACATCAATTTTACGATCCTCATACGTTTGGCGGTTTTTAATTTCTGCATTAAATAATTTACCATAAAAGGTTAATGCTTCTTGACAATTGCCGTTAAAGGCTAAATATGCTTGTACATTCATAATTTTCTGTTTTTTCAATAAATTTAAGATGTATACACACTTTTTTTTAGTGCTATTAAATTTATAATTGACGCAATAACAATAAGGTTGATAGTAGGTTATGTTGGTTGAAATTAGATTAAATACCAACTTAAAAAATAACAAAACTTTACCATCAACTTGTTCGTGTTGTTATGAACTAAACCTATATTTGTAGTATTATGGAAATAACGAAAGATAGTAAACAGCTTATTGAGGATATTGGGATACGTATGGAAGAACGCCTTCATATCTCACCTTTAGCGTCTAGAATATATGCCTTATTAACATTATCAGCTTCTGATGGTTTAACTTTTGAAGAAATTCGAGAAACTATTGAAGCTAGTAAAAGTTCTACTTCTGTAAATGTAAATGTGTTAACGCAGTTAGGATATATTACGTTTTATACCAAGCCTGGTGATAGAAAAAGATACTTTAAAGTTGCTAAATACTACCAATTAGAATCTTTAGAACTCTATAATCAATCGCTTACCCGAGAAATTGAATTGGTAGAGAAAATTAATGAATACAATAAGGCGCAACATCCTGAAAAATTTGCTTTAGAAGAGTCTGTTGGAATAATTACTCAAGATTATTTAAGAAAAACCCAATCTCTAGTTCAAGAAACCATACAGTCGCTTTCACAGTTTCGTAAGAACGAAAAGGAATTATAACCTATAATTGGTTTATTTACAGTAATTAAACTTTAACAATACTTTAGCCTTATTTAGTTCGTAATGTTACGAACTAAATGTTTATTTAATAAAATAGAACCTATAATTATGAAAACCAAAATTACCACATTAGCCATTTTCTTATTAACCCTTGTAGGATGTAATCAAGACAAAAAATCCAATGCACCTGTTCCATCGGAAATTAAAGTAGAAAATAATCAGATAGAACTACAAGAATCAGAAAATGAGTTGACTACTATTGAAAACACGAAA
Organism: Bizionia hallyeonensis; assembly: GCF_042657385.1. Lineage (NCBI taxonomy): Bacteria > Pseudomonadati > Bacteroidota > Flavobacteriia > Flavobacteriales > Flavobacteriaceae > Bizionia > Bizionia hallyeonensis. The sequence continues at coordinate 860,328 of NZ_JBHSLA010000001.1, forward strand.
TGGGTTATAACTAAATTAGAAGGTCGGGATATGACCGATAGGGAAAAAAATGGACAAATTATTTATTTCATTTTGGATTTTGAAAATAAGAGTATTAGCGGTTTTTCTGGATGTAATAATTTTATAGGTGCTTACAAGTTGGACGACGGAAATCGTATTATTTTTTCGCAAATGGGTTCTACGCGAATGGCGTGTCCAGATGCTAAAATTAATGAAGCGCAAATTTTGAACATTTTTGAAACAGCAGATAATTTTACAATAGCCAACAATATTTTATCATTAAACAAAGGAAAACGAGCACCTTTAGCAGAATTTAAAAAGGTAAAAATGGATGATAATCTAGTTACTGAAAAATATTGGAAACTAAAAACGTTAGGAGGACAAGCGGTTACAATGGCCGATAATCAAGAACGCGAAATATTTTTCACCTTAAAAAATAATAACAACCAAGTAACAGGTTTTGCAGGTTGTAATACAATGAGTGGTGAATTTGTGTTAGAAGAAGGTAATAGAATTCGCTTTGTTAATATGGCAACAACACTAAAAGCATGTCCCGATGTTGATGTTAATGAATCTGAATTTTTAAAAATATTTGAATTAACGGACAACTATACAATTAAAGATGACATTCTATCCTTAAATGTTGGTAGACGAGCACCTTTAGCGGTTTTTGAAGCTGTATATATGGATTAACGTTTACCAAGTTAACCATTTAGTGCCTTAATAGCGTTTCTTAAAATGTCTCTAAAGGTTTTTTCAATAAGCTATTTATTAATTAACTAAAACTTGAAGTTATGAACACAACATTAAAAAGATTAAAAGACATTCGTTCAGAAAATTGTATAACAATTATCATGAATTCGCATCGTACAAGACCCGATGCTTTAAAGGATGAAATTGCGCTTAAAAACCATGTTAAAGAAGTTGAAACACGCTTACTTACTGATTTGTCCAAACGCGATGCTGCTGTGTTAATTGAAAAACTGCACGCGCTAGTAAAGCAAATTGATCATGCTATGAATCTAGATAGTTTGTTGCTTTTTGTAAATAAGGATGTAGCAGAATATACAAGGTTACCTATTAGAGTTACCGATCGTGTTATTATAGATAATACGTTTGCAACCCGAGATTTAGTTAGAGCCATGCATAACGAGTCTCATTATTATGTGCTTGTTTTAAGTCAGGAAAATGTCCGATTAATTGAGGCTTTAAATGATCAGGTTGTTAAAGAGTTTAAGTCGGCATTCCCAATGGTAAATACACAATTTGATAATAAAAACACAATGGAACCTGTTGTTTCATCCCGACAAAGAAATTTAATAGCAGAATTTTTCAATCAAGTTGATAAAGAGGTAAATGCTATTAGAGCAAAAAACCCATTGCCAGTTTTAATCTGTACAGTTGAAGAAAATTACCCAGAATACTTAAAAATAGCTGATAATAAACAGAGCATTTTTGAAACCTTTTTAAATAAAAATAGAATCAATGAGAAGGATCATGCTATTGTAACCGAGGCATGGAAAATAGTGGAAGCACATAACAGTAAAATGAACGCCAAAAGAAAATCTGAATTACTAAAGGCTGTAACTGAAAACAAATTTTTAAGTGACACCAATGAAATTTGGCGTGCCATTAATGATGGAAAAATCCAAACACTTTTTATTGAGCAAGGCTTATTTCAACCTGCAGTTATAGAAAACGATGACATTCAATATGTTTCTGAAGATCAACGCGTAGACAAAGATGTGATTGACGATATTTATGATGAAATGATTGAATTAAACATGAATTTCGGAGGCGATGTGGTCTTTCTTCCTAAAGGTGAATTGAAAAAATTTAATGGCTTTGGTGCCGTAACACGTTATTAAATTTAGATTGTAATTAATCATTTTAAAAATAAGTTATATGAAAACTCAAAATAATAGTATTGTAATAACAGGAGGTGCTGGTGGTATTGGTCAAGCTTGTGCGCGAACATTTAAAAATCAGCCCATAATACTTACGGATTATTCGCAAGAAAAGGTGGATGAGTCTGTTCAAACACTTAAAAACGAAGGCTTTAATGTTTCAGGTATTGCCTGCGACATTACCAATACAAGTGATATTGAAAAGCTTGTAAACTATGTTTCAGAAAAGGGATCTTTTAAAGCGCTAATTCATACAGCAGGCGTCAGCGGAACGGTTAAGGACTTAAAGAAGGTGTACACAATAGATTTGGTTGCTACAGAACTTTTAATAGATGCGTTTCATAAAATTGCTGGTCAAGGTTCGGTGGCTGTTCTGTTATCATCCATGATGGCTCATGCCGTTCCTCCAAATGAAGCTTATGATGAGGCTTTGAAAAATCCACAAGCCGAGAATTCTTTTGAAACCGTAAGTCAATTTGTAAACGGTGATTCAGATATTATGTACAATTTTGCCAAACTGGGTGTGCATTTGTTAAGTCATAAAAATGCAGATAAGTGGGGTGAAAAAGCGGCGCGAATTGTAACGGTTTCCCCAGGCGTTATTGAAACACCTATGCCATGAAAGCAGCTGAAGAACACCCAGAACGCATGGCAAAGATTAAACAAGCTACACCCTTAAAGCGTAATGGTCAGCCTGAAGATGTTGCTGATGTGGTGAACTTTTTAGTTAGTGATGCGGCACGATTTATCACGGGAAATGATATTTTGGTAGATGGTGGTGTTATTCAAAACATTAAAAACATGTATTAAATAGAAAAACGTGTCAAGCCAAAAAATACCATGCATAAAATTATCTTAAAATGATATGTAAAGTATCTTTTGGCTTAAGGTTTGCTTGTTAAATATGTAAACAATAAAACGCCCTATGAACAAAACACATGTTTTACTAACTGGAGCTTCAGGAACTGTTGGTTTTGAAGCACTAAAACAACTCCTTGAAAAAGGTATTTATCAGGTAACGGTTTTTGACAAAAAATCCAAAGCAACGATTGAAAAGTTTGCACCTTTTAAAGATCAAATTACTATTATATATGGTGATATTTCAAATCCTTTAAATTTAGAGTCTATCCTTAATATAGATGCTGTTATTCATTTGGCAGCTATTATTCCACCTTTGGCAGATGAGATGCCTGAATTAGCACACAAAGTAAACACAGTAGGCACGCAAAATTTAATTGCTCAATTGGAAAAGGAGTCGCCAAATGCTTTCTTTATGTATAGTTCTAGTATTTCTGTATATGGAGATCGTATTGAGAATCCGTTTATACATGTGGGCGATCCGCTCATTCCAAGTGAAGGTGACGCGTATGCAGAAACAAAAATTGCTGCAGAAAAAGCCTTGCTAAACAGTCAATTAAATTGGACTATTTTTAGACTGGCAGCTATTATGGGAAATCATAAAATGTCTAAACTCATGTTTCATCAACCTTTAAATACAGCTTTGGAAATTGCAACACCTCGAGATACAGCACGTGCTTTTGTAAATGGTATTGAAAGGGAAAACACGTTGTCCAAACAGATTTTTAATTTAGGTGGTGGTGAAACCTGCCGCATTAGCTACGAACATTTTTTAGAACGTTCCTTTGCTATCTTTGGATTAGGAGAGCTTGATTTCCCAAAACATGCCTTTGCCGATAAAAATTTTCATTGTGGTTATTATGCAGATGGTGATGCTCTTGAAAAAATTGTTAACTTTAGAGAAGATACATTAGAAGATTATTTTAGTATGGAAGCTGAAAAAGTATCGTCCTTAAAAAAAGCAGCAGCCTGTATTTTTAAAAAACCTATAAAATGGTATTTATTAAAACAATCTGAACCTTATGATGCTTACAAAGCTCAAGATAAAAAACAGATGCAACATTATTTTAATTAAAACCCAAACCTATGAACATGTTATTAGCGTATATCTCAATTATATTTGGGTTTTTGTCCTCGGATGCACCACAACTAACAATCAATATTCAAAATATTGAAAAAATTCAAGGCTATATTATTATTGGTATTTACAACGCAGAAGAAGGGTTTCTGGAAAAAGATTCAGAAATTAAACACTATAAATTAACTGTAAAAGAAAATGTAGAACGCCTTATTATCAATGATTTGCCAAAGGGTGATTATGCTATTTCTATGTATCATGATGAAAACTCGGATGGCATTTGTAATCTAAATTTTATAGGGATTCCAAAAGAGCCGTATGGTTTTTCAAATAATTTTAAACCCAAATTTTCGGCACCCAAATTTGTGGATTGTAAGTTTTCATTAATCGGGGATCAAGTTTTGAATATCAAGCTAGTGGATTAATAATTGAATATATAATCGTCATAGAATTAACTAACTAACTAACTAAAACTATTATTATGGAAGCAACATTTTTAAAATCTATTAAAGAGGCCATTAAACATTGGTACATTCCGGTGCTTGTTGGACTGTTTTTTGTTATCGTAAGCATTATTGTGTTTATGTCGCCAGCAGGTTCATTATTAACCTTGTCCATTTTATTTGCCTTGTCATTTTTATTTGGCGGGTTATCAGAAATTATATTTTCAGTAGTCAATAGGCATCAATTAGAAAATTGGGGTTGGTCTTTAGCGTTTGGAATTATTACTTTTATTGTAGGTACGTCATTACTTATTCACCCTGCATTATCTATAACAGTTCTGGCGTTTTATATTGGATTTATTATTCTATTCCGTTCCGTGGCAGCTATCAGTTTTGCGCTCGATATTAAACAATATGGAAGTAAAAATTGGGGTATTTTATTAGGACTTGGAATTTTAGGAATTATCTTTTCATTCATTTTAATTTGGAATCCCATATTTGCCGGAATGAGTGTTGTTATTCTTGTGGCATTGAGTTTCTTATTTAGTGGATTATTCAGTATTTATCTGGGTTTACAATTACGCCAAATTCATAAATCGTCTAAATCTATTTCAGCAGAACTAAAAGAACGTTATGATGACCTTATGGAGGAAATTCGAGACGAATGGGATGATTAATTTACTCTAAATTTTAAAACAATATTTTTATACGGCACGTTTGGTTTATGAAATATCTTACCAAACGTGTTTGTATTTTATTTAAATCAACAGGCTTCTATATTTTAGCGTTCTAATAACAATCAAGCAGCATTCAATTTAGACTAAAAACAGATTTCCATTTTATGGTTGGAAGTGGATATTTAATTAAATTACAAACAAAAAATACGTTATGATTACGATACAAAGAGCACAATTACAAGACTTGGAATCTATTATTGCCATTGAACAGCATGTTTTTGATACGGATAGTTATCCAGCTTTTGTAATTCGCCAATTATTTGATATTTCTGGTCACTATTTTCTAGTCGCCAAAGAAGACAACAGCGTTTTGGGTTATGTTCTAGGTGGATTAAATACAGAGAATATGCAAGGTTGGGTCTTGTCTTTAGGTGTTCATCAAGATGGGCGCGGTAAAGGGTTGGGAAAACAACTAACGGAGCAATTAGTTGAGGTTTTAAAAACGGCAAATGCGAAAGAAATTGCCTTAACGGTCTATCCAGATAATGAAGCAGCCATAAAAATTTACAAGCATTTAGGCTTTGAAGGTGATGTAGTTTTAGATAACTATTTTTTAGATAATGAAGACCGAATTATTATGACCTTAAAAACCAATCAATGATGAAAAAAATAGGACTTACCATAGTTGCATTATGTGCTTTTTTCAGTTGTAACAAACATGAAAAAACAACGGATAAAATGGATGCCGAAATTGAAACGTCGCAACTATTTTTCAATGGTGATATTTTAACAATGGATTCTGAACAACCGGAATATGTCGAGGCTGTCGTTGAGAAAAATGGTGAAATTGTTTTCGTTGGTAGGAGAACCGAAGCCGAATCACACTTTCCCGGATCAACAAAAATTGATCTTAACGGCAAAACTTTATTGCCTGGTTTTATAGATCCGCACAGTCATTTCGGGATGGTTTCTAACACTATGGGACAAGTTGATTTGAATCCAGAACCAGTTGGAGACATCACTAATATTGATGATATTTTAAAAAAATTAAAACAGCATAAAGAAGATAAAAACATTCCCGATGGCCAATGGATTTATGGTTGGGGTTACGACGATGGTCAGTTAGCAGAAAAACGGCATCCTACTAAAAACGACATCGATAAAGTCTTACCAAATAATCCAGTGTATTTACAGCATACAAGCGGCCACATGGGCGTTGCAAATTCGTTAGGACTAGAAAAATTAGAAGTGTCGGCAAAGACTAAAAGCCCGGAAGGTGGCACCATTGCACGATTTCCAAATTCTAATGAACCAACGGGCCTAGTTCAAGAAACAGCCATGTATCCTTTTGTAAGGTTGTTGCTTGAAAATCTAGCCTCTAAGCAAGAAGAGTTTTTTAATACCACTCAAGACTATTATGCCTCAAACGGTATTACTACGGCGCATGATGGTATGACGGACAGAAATACCATTCGTTTCTTTCAGAGTCAAGCAGATGCTGGGAAATTTAAAATCGATTTAATTTCTTTAGCGGGTTATGCGGAATTAGCATCTAATTTAAAAGACTCAACACTGGAGTTTAAAACCTACAAAAACAGATTTAAGGTACAAGGCACAAAAATAGTTGCCGATGGTTCGCCACAAGGAAAAACGGCATTTTTCACCAAGCCTTTTTTAACTGAAGTGCCAGGATGCGCTCACGATTGCAGAGGTTTGCCAAGTTTAACACAAGCCGTCATAAACGATTTATTTGTAATGGCTTATGAGAGGGATAACCAATTATTTGTGCATTGTAATGGCGATGCCACTGTTGATATGATTATTGAAGCACATGAAAATGCGTGCAAAACATTAAATCAGCCTTTAGATTACGACCGAAGAACCATTATTATTCACGCACAATTTGCAAGACCAGATCAATTAGAAACCTTTGTGAAATATAAAATGGAGCCCTCATTTTTTACCAATCATGCATATTTTTGGGGAGATATTCACGTCGAGAATTTAGGAAAAGAAAGAGCGGAATTTTTAAGCCCTATGGTAAGTGCAGCGCGTTTAGGTTTAAAACCTACCAATCATTCGGATGCTACTGTAACACCAATCGATCCTATTTTTACAATTTGGACAGCGGTAAATCGCGTGTCAAGATCCGGCGTGGTCATTGGCAAAAATGAAAGAACAACACCGTATCAAGCCCTAAAAGCAATTACGGCCAATGCAGCTTATGAGCTTTTTGATGAGAATTTAAAAGGCACTTTAACTGAAGGAAAATTAGCAGATTTTGTCATTTTGGACAAGAACCCGTTAAAAGTAGAGCCAATAGAAATTAAAGATATTCATGTGTTAGAAACCATTAAGGAAGGTAAAACGATATATACCTATAGTTTTAAAAACTGATTTTTTATTAAACGTTCATTCATAAATAAATAGTTAAGGGTTGTGCCGTTACGCCTTAACGAACTTTTCTGCTATGTAGAGTTTTCCTTTTTTAAGTTTATCTAAATAAACATTCATATCGGCATATATTTCGGGTGCTAGAATGTATAATCCAGCAATATTTGGAAACGACATGGCTAAAATCATCATATCAGCAAAACTCAATACGGCACCAAGGCTTACAGAAGCTCCTAAAACCACAAAGCCTAAATACATAAATTTATAGAGTAATTCTCCTTTTTTGCTTCGCCCAAAGAGGTAAGTCCATGAACGCATGCCGTAATAAGACCAAGACACCATGGTTGAGAATGCGAATAAAAATACAGCAATAGCTAAAACCATAGGAAACCAAGATACCACGCTTCCAAAAGCAGCAGACGTCAATTCTACACCTCCCATTCCTCCACCATCTTTATGAATACCCGTAAATATTAGAACCAAAGCAGTCATGGTACAAACCAACATCGTATCAATTAAAGGTTCAACTAAAGAAGCAAAACCATCCGCAATCGGATTATTGGTTTTGGATGCACTGTGGGCTATTGCCGCAGATCCAACACCTGCTTCATTGGAAAATGCAGCACGTTGTAATCCAACAATTAGTACGCCTATAAAACCACCTTTTAGGGCATCGGCAGAAAAAGCACCATCATAAATTGCCATAAAAGCTCCGCCTATATTATCGATGTTGTTGCCTATTACCACCAAGCAACCAATAATATATAACATGGCCATAAATGGTACAACTTTTCCTGTGAATTTAGCAATACTCTTTATTCCGCCAATAATTACAATACCAACAAGCACAGCAAAACCAATACCAAATAAAAAACCTTGACCTTGAAGAATGGGTACCTGCTCGGACATTATTTTAAATGCTTGATTAGATTGGAGCATATTTCCACCACCAAAAGAAGCACCAACACCCAAAAACGCAAAAAGTCCTGCTAGAAATTTGCCTAGTTTTTTTAACTTACGCTTTTCAAGACCATAGCGTAAATAGTTCATCGGGCCTCCAAAAATTCTACCTTCCGAATCAATAAAACGGTATTTTACACCCATACTACATTCTGCAAATTTTAAAGACATTCCAAAAAAACCAGCCATAAACATCCAAAATGTAGCGCCAGCTCCACCCAAAGAAATAGCAACTGCTACGCCAGCAATATTGCCTAGTCCCACGGTTGCAGATACGGCAGTTGCCATAGCTTGAAAATGTGTAATACTTCCCGGCGCATTAGGATCGTCATATTTACCGCTAGCCAATCCTAAAGAATGGCGAAAACCTCGAATATTGATGAATTTTAAGCGTATGGTGAAAAAAACACTTCCCATCATAAGCCAAATTACAATAAACGGAATGGTGTTTTCAACTACATCACCATTGGGGTGTAACAAAGGTTGTGGATTTTTAAATTGAATTGTTCCTATTAAAGGCTCATCAGTAGAAGTTGGTTTGCTACTTATGGAAATGTGTGCGTTTTTATTGACGAGATGTTTAAGGTTTCCGTCAAAATTGGCACGTACAACTGTTTCGTTGCCATTAATTTCAAGGATTGCAATTTCCTGATTCTGTTGCACCGTAACTCCATCAGGAACTAACCATTCTTTTAAAAAATAGTCTTGATTGGTGTTTTTTATATGTGGGAGTCCAATATCGTCTTTTGAAATATAAACCACGGGGTCGTATATTCCGAAGGAAGCGAAGGGATCCCAAAATAATATGGCACCAAGAAAATCTACTGCAGGTTGTACATTACTATTAAAAATTTCAGTAATAGATTCAGCAGGTATTTTGAAAGGTTTTGAAGTCGACATACCGTTAGCATCTATAACCATTACCGAGTGCGTCATGCCTTCAATTAAACCAATTGCGCTATTGGAATTTAAAGATGTATTTTGATTACTCCACTTGTATTGGTAAGGCGGTTTGCCACCTTTAACTATTAGTTGAGCCGCTCCGTTGTTTATTTCTGAAGATGGATTGTTTAATTCAACACTAATTATTATTTCATTAAGGTCATTTTGAGCATTTAGACTCGAAATAAGAAAAAATGAAGTAAAAAGAAGGAGTAGTGATTTAAACATTGATTTTTATAGTTTTATCTGGAAAAATACAATTTAGGGATAACACGAAGCTCTCCCAAACTATTTCCTTAATTTTTTTGTGACTATTGATATATAGTTAAATAATTTATCATCATAAATTACTTGTAAATCTTATTGTATTAATGCGCCTAAATTGGTGTATTTAGCTGTTAAAATATGCTTAATATTAACGAGTTAAATTAATTTTAGCAGCTGTAATCGTTATCTTTGGAATTATCATAAATTAGAATATTATGAAAAATTTAAAAGATAAAGTAATTATTGTAACAGGAGGTGCAGCAGGAATTGGTGGCGCTATGACAACCGAATTAACAGAAAGAGGCGCGTGCGTAGTTGCTGTAGATTTAAATGAAGACGCCGGCATGCAAAAAGTAGCCTCAAATCCGGAACAAATTGCGTTTTTAAAAGGTGATATTTCGAAGGAAACGGTTGCAATGGAAGCCGTTGCATTAGTGCTTTCTAAATTTGGTAAACTAACAAGTTTGGTAAATAATGCACATGCATCTCGCCAAAAACCAATATTGGATTTAACAGAAGATGATTGGAATTTATCGATGAACACAGGTTTAAAAGGAACCTTAAACTTCATGAAGGCGGCTTATCCCGAGCTCAAAAAAAACCGGAGGGTCTATTGTTAATTTTGGTTCTGGAGCAGGCTTATTAGGCCAGAAAAATCAAGGAAGTTATGCGGCAGCTAAAGAAGCTATTCGTGGATTATCTCGTGTAGCAGCTAATGAATGGGCGGAAGATGGTATTCGTGTAAATATTGTTTGTCCGTTAGCATTTACGGATGGTGTAAAACATTGGAAAGAAAATTTTCCAGAGCAATATGAAGAAATTATCAGTAAAAATCCCATGGGCCGTTTTGGAGATCCACAAAAAGATGTGGCACCCATTGTCGCCTTTTTATTAAGTGAAGATAGTCAGTATATGACAGGGCAAACACTAATGGCAGATGGGGGAGATATCAAATTAAGATAATAGAAACAAAACAATGATGAATACATCAGACTTATTCAACTTAAAAGGGAAAACAGCTATTGTAACTGGTGGTGCAAATGGCATAGGAAAAGCTACTGCTAAATTACTGGCAAAACATGGTGCTAATATTTCGATTGGCGATTTTAATTTAGAAGATGCGAAGAATACAGCAAAAGAAATTGAAGCATTAGGTGTAAGGGCTATTGCTGTAGAATGTAACGTGTTAAAAGATGCAGATTTGGTAAATTTGGTAGACACAACCGTAAAAGAATTAGGTGGAATCCACATTTTAATTAATAACGCTGGAGGAGGTGGCGGTGGACGCGAAAATCCTTTTAAAATTTCGGTAGATGAAATTAAACGCGATTATGAATTGAACGTGTTTAGTGGCTGGCGATTATGTCAATTGGCTGTGCCATATATGAAAAAAGAAGGTTATGGTTCTATTGTTTTTACAACATCTATGTCTAGTATCAACAAAAGTCCTAATATGAGTGGCTATGGCGGTTCAAAAGCAGCTGTAAATCATACCGTTGCCAATTTAGCACACGATTTTGGTCCAGAAGTACGCATTAATGCTGTTGGTCCTGGAGCTACAAGAACAGCAGCTTTAGAAAGTGTTTTAACACCTGAAATTGAAAAAACCATGTTAAAGCACACACCAATTAAGCGTTTAGGAACTGCCGAGGACATTGCGGGAGCTATGTTATATTTCGCCTCACCTATATCAGAATGGGTGAGTGGACAAACCATTTTTGTAAATGGAGGCGGCGAACAAACATTAGAGTAGAATTAAAATAATACCAATTAAAACATGCAATAAAATGTTTAATTTGGTATGCTAGAGGTTTTAAAAAAGCAGTTGTTTTTAATGGCTGCTTTAATTTTTTAATATGGGAAAATTTTTCAATAATCGTTGGGTTTTATTATTAGTCATCACATTAACTTGGGGAAGTTCATTTATGCTTATAAAGAAATCACTTGTGGCATTTACACCTTATGAGATTGGAGCTATTAGAATTGTTGGTTCTGGTATATTATTAGCAATTATTGGGATCCCTGCAATTAAAAAGATGACTAAAAAAACATTGCTTTGGGTGGCTATAGTTGGTTTTTTTGGTAATTTCTTACCTATGTTTCTGTTTCCAATAGCGCAAACCCAAGTAAGCAGCTCATTGGCGGGAATATTGGACTCTTTAGTGCCAGTTTTTGTTCTAATATTTGGATTTTTACTGTTCGGAATAAAAAGTAAAATGTCACAAGTCATTGGCGCCGTTATTGGTTTTTTAGGAGCCGCAAGTTTAATATATTTTTCAGATGCAAATACAGAAGGTTCGCAATTTGGATATACAATGCTCATTGTTTTAGCAGGCGCATCTTATGGCATAAACGCCGTTGTAATTACAGAGCGGACTTCAGAAGTAAAAGCAGTAGAGTTAACAGCTGCTGTGTATACTATCTGGGCTATTCCGGCTATGGTTATATTGTATTTTACAGGGTTTATCCAAAATTTTGAAATGAAACCAGAATATGTAGAACCACTAGGTTATTTAGGGTTTCTAACCATATTTGGAACAGCAATTGCCATGTTACTGTATTATAAATTAATTCAAAACACATCTGCAGTTTTCGCAAGTACAGCAAGTTATTTGTTACCTGTTGTTGCCGTAATTTGGGGAATTATTGATGGCGAAAAATTCACAATTTGGTACGTCTTTGGCGGTATTTTGATTTTAATTGGTATTTATCTCATACGTGAGAAGAAAGTAAATCCTAAACTAGTGCCAAGAACGTAGGTTTATTGTTCTTCATTTTATGAAATGGAACCTACGGATTCAGACTATGTGTTATTCAATAATTAACTTTAAGGGATATTAAGGAAACGCATTAATTTACCTGATTAAATGGTGTAAATATTAGATATCCTCACTTAAAATCCTTATATTATTTGCCTCGGAAAAATAACACCAATAACAGTCCTAAATTAGAAATTACGTTTCTAATTATTGCGTGCTTATTGCTTCCCCCGCTGCAAAAACGCAGCATTTTAATAAATTTTAAATAATAACGATTTGCGCTCAATCTAATTTTTTAGATGGATGCGCAATTATAAATTAATACTATATTATGAATAAAAAACGCGTAGGAATTATTGGTGCTGGTCCCAGTGGATTAGCACAGTTAAGGGCTTTTGAAGCTGCAAAAAAACAAGGTTTAGAAGTTCCAGAAGTTGTGTGCTTCGAAAAGCAAAGTAACTGGGGTGGTATGTGGAATTACTCCTGGCGAACAGGTGTTGGTAAGTATGGTGAACCTGCTCATGGGAGTATGTATAAATATTTATGGTCCAATGGTCCGAAAGAATGCTTGGAGTTTTCAGATTATTCTTTCGATGAGCATTTTAAGAAACCTATTTCTTCATATCCACCAAGACCGGTGTTATTCGATTATATTCAAGGCAGAATAAAAAAGAATAATGTTCGCGATTATATTCGGTTTAATACTACGGTACGATGGGTAAGTTATGATGAAGACAGTAAAAAATTCAAAGTTGTTTTAGATAATTTAAAAATTGATAAAACCTATTCAGAAGAGTTTGATTATCTGGTTGTAGCATCTGGTCATTTTTCAACACCAAATATGCCTTATTTTGAAGGCATAGAACAATTTCCTGGTCAAGTATTACACGCCCACGATTTTAGAGGTGCCGATCCATATAAAGATCAAGATTTATTAATAATTGGGAGTAGTTATTCTGCCGAAGACATTGGTGTACAATGCCATAAACACGGTGCAAAATCAGTAACTTTAAGTTATAGAAGTAATCCTATTGGTGTAAATTGGCCCGAAGGAATTGAAGAAGTGCCTTTGTTAAAATATTTTGAAGGCAACACGGCTTATTTTAAAGATGGAACGTCCAAAAGTTTTGATGCCGTAATTATGTGTACAGGCTATCAGCATAAATTCCCATTTCTTCCGGATGAATTACGCTTGAAGACAAAAAATAATCTTTACCCAGATCATTTGTATAAAGGTGTTTTCTTTAATGATGTGCCTAACATGATTTATTTAGGAATGCAAGATCAATACTACACCTTCAATATGTTTGATACTCAAGCTTGGGTAGCACGAGATTTTATGATGGATCGTTATAAATTACCATCAAAAGCTGAACGTCGTTTGGATATAAATAAATGGTTAATAGAAAACGAAAAATTAAAATCGAGTTTTGATCATGTTGATTTTCAAACCGCATATATTAAAGACTTATTAAACCTATCGGATTATCCGGATTTTAATGTAGAAAAAGTAGCGGAAATGTTTAAAGAATGGCTACAGGATAAAGATGAAAATATTTTGACCTACAGAGATAAAACTTTCCAAAGCGTTGTTACTGGTACGATGGCAGAAACCCATCATACCGAATGGATGGATGAATTAGATGATAGTAAAGAACGGTATTTGTTTCAAGAGCAAAGTGAAGAAGCCCTGGAGGAAACGTTTGAAAAAGAACATATTTAGGCTTTAAAAATCCATAGTCGCATATATTTTTAAGAATTAGACCTTGCAACTTTATACTAGTGCAAGGTCTTTTTTCTTTATCCAAATGGGCATAAGGCCTATTTTTTTGTTAATTTAACAGCATCATAAACACCTGTTATATGAATTGGATTTTACTTGGAGAAATTGCTTATATCATTATAGTTATTTTAGTTATTTCTAGAGTATTGTACGATACACGTAGTAGTACCAAAGCTTTATCCTATATATTATTTATTGTATTTGTACCATTCTTGGGTATGATTTTTTACTTTTCTGTGGGAACAAACTACAGAAAACGAAAACTCTATTCAAAAAAAATAGTGGAAGATGAACCGCTGCGAGAACGCATTAGAAATAGGATGAACACCTATTCTGAAGCTATAAGTAATTCTGGATTAATTGCAAGAAAAAGTGAAACGTTGATTGAGTTTATTCGTCGTGCAGGAAGTAGCCCATTAACCGCAAATAACGAAGTAAAACTCTTAATAAATGGCGATGAAAAATTTCCGGAATTATTAAAAGAACTGGATAAAGCAACAGCGCACATTCATATAGAATACTATATTTATGAAGATGATATTACAGGCAATCAAATTGCCGATATGCTTATAAAAAAAGCGAGTCAAGGCGTTGAAGTTCGTTTTATGTATGATGATTTTGGAAGTCATGGTTTAGGGCGGTCATTCATAAAAAAACTACAAGATGGTGGCGTGCAAACGGCACCATTCTATAAAATAAAATGGTATGCATTTGCAAACCGAATCAATTACAGAAATCATAGAAAAATTGTTGTTATTGATGGAGTTGTTGGTTTTGTAGGTGGTATTAATATGAGCGATAAGTACCGAAATGATTTAAATACTAAAAATCATTTATTTTGGAGAGATACGCATGTCGTAATCAAAGGTCAAGCCACGGCCTATTTACAGTATTTATTTATGGGTGATTGGAACTTTTGTAGCACAACGCCATTTGAGTATTCTGAGTCCTATTTTATAGATAGCACCCAACAAGAAGTCATCTCTAACGAAGTGGTTCAGATTGCCGCTTCCGGCCCAGATAGTTTACAGCCTGTTATTTTTTATTCCCTTTTAGAAGCCATTAGTTCTGCCAAAAAATGCATTTATATTACAAGTCCGTATTTTATTCCAGACCAAAGTTTAATGGATGCGTTACTTATTGCCGTTCAAGGCGGATTAGATGTTAAAATCATCATCCCAGGTGTTTCAGATTCTAGAATGGTAAATGCCGCCGCAAGTGCTTATTATACAGAGTTGTTGCAAGTTGGTGCAAAAATTTACAAGTATAATAAAGGGTTTGTGCATGCAAAAACAATGGTTGTAGATGATGATTTGGCCATCGTAGGATCGGCCAATATGGATTATAGAAGTTTTGATCTTAATTTTGAAGTCAATGCCATGATTTATAGCAAAAATATAGCTACACAACTTACAGAAGCTTTTGAAAATGATTTAAAAGATTCTGAATTAATGGATGCACAAGCTTGGTTAGATAGACCAAAATATATTCATTTGTGGGAGAAAATGGTGCGTTTGTTATCACCATTTTTATAATTTTAAAAGCAGGTTTGGGGATACGAGTTTTATAGACCGCTTCGTAACCGTCCGTATTATTTTCAAATGGTTCAATATATTACTGGTAAAACCGTATTTTTAGTTCTTATTAATTCTCAAACAGAAATCTTATGAATGAATCAATTCAGCTTATGAAAGAATCTTTGAAAGCCTATTGGGAATCTTTCATTATGGGTGTTCCTAAAATTATTCTGGCCATAATAATGATAATTGTTGGGTTTCTGCTGGCTAATATTATTTCACGTTTTTTTAAAAAAACCTATCTATTAAAAACACAAGACCCGTTAATGGTTAATTTCTTATCAAAAACGGTCAAATTGGCGGTTTTAACATTGGTTATTATGATGGCGTTAAAAGTAGCTGGATTACAAGGTGTAGCAACAGGATTGTTAACAGCTGCCGGAGCATCAGCCGTTATCATAGGATTTGCTTTCAAGGATGTTGGGGAGAATTTTATATCCGGAATTATTTTGTCCTTCAACCGTCCTTTTGATGTGGATGATACCATTATGGTCGATAATATTTTTGGTAAAATTAAATCGTTAGAATTCAGATATACCAAGGTAAAAACTTTTGATGGTCGCGATGTGTATATTCCCAATAGCGATATTATAAAAAAAGCCGTTTATAACTATACCGAAGATGGGTTTTTTAGACTAGATTTTATGGTAGGTATAGATTATGAAGACGATATTGATACGGCTAAAAAAGTTATTTTAGATACAGTTAGAAATTCTGAAGGTGTTTTTGAGGATGGAGAACACGAGTGTTTTGTGGTAGTCGATTCGTTAGGTGTGAGTACCGTGAATTTAAAAATTCTCTTTTGGGCTCAAACAAAGGAATATAGAAAACGCGCCTTGGAAGTAAAAAGTACCGTTGTAAGAAATGTGAAACAAGTAATTATGGAAAATGGTTTAAATATGCCTGCTGATATTACTGAAATTAAATTATATGGTTCGCAAACTAGTATTCCAGTAACGGTTGATTATAAAAATAAGGATAAAGAATAAACGCCGTTAAAACAGGTAAATGTTGGTTTTAAAATTTGCGTAATATTAGGTGTTGTTTTTTATCAATTCATTTTAAATTGTATCTTTGAAAACACCCTAAAAACTACATAACTAATGCTTGAAAATTTCTGGTTTAATGTTGAATATGGCATCAATCACGTTTTAGATATTAATGCCTATGACCATGTACTATTTCTTATTGTACTTACAGTTCCTTATCTGTTTAAAGACTGGAAACGTGTTCTAGTTTTAGTAACCATTTTTACTTTAGGTCACACCTTATCTTTGGTGCTTGCTGCCTATGGTGTTGTGAGTGTTAATGGAGCGTTAGTGGAGTTTTTAATTCCTATTACCATTTTAATTGTTGCTCTTTTTAATGTGTTTACTGCAGGAAAAGGCGCCCAAAAAGAGAAAATTGGTGTGCTATTTTTTTCGACCCTCTTTTTCGGACTCGTTCACGGATTAGGTTTTGCTCGAGAATTTCAAATGATGGTTGGAAAATCGGATAACAAACTTCTTACCTTATTAGAATTTGCTCTTGGTATAGAATTGGCCCAAATAATCATTGTATTTGTGGTGCTATTTTTGGGTTATATTATGCAAACTGTTTTCCGTTTTTCAAAGCGCGACTGGGTTATGGTTATTTCAGCAGTCGTCGTTGGATTGGTAATTCCTATGATTTTAAATAGCGATTTAATAGCCTAAAAACGCCTGATGCCTAAAGTTTTCATAAATCTTTAATAGTGAGGTTGTAATTAAAATACGAAGCCACTATCTTCGTTATAAGTAAGTATGTTTATGAAAGAGAAAAAACAACTTAAATATGATAAAGCGTATTTAAGAATGGCTTCAGAATGGGGAAAATTATCCTATTGTAAACGCAAACAAGTTGGTGCCATCATTGTAAAAAATAGAATGATTATTTCCGATGGTTACAATGGTACACCAACCGGATTTGAAAATTTTTGCGAGGACGACGAAGGGTATACCAAATGGTATGTGCTCCATGCCGAAGCCAACGCCATTTTAAAAGTTGCTGCATCTACACAGTCCTGTATGGGTGCAACCCTTTATATTACCCTTTCTCCATGCAAAGAATGTAGTAAATTAATCCATCAAGCAGGTATAACACGTGTGGTTTATAAGGATGCTTATAAAGATGATTCGGGTTTACAGTTTTTACAAAAAGCAGGAATAGAATTAAAATTAATTACAGATTTAACAGCTGAATGACATTTAAAAAGAAATATTTACCACTGATACTAGGCGTAGGAATTGCGACTGGAATTTTTATAGGTGGAAAATTAAATTTTTCTGATAAACCAGATCGTTTATTTAGCTCCAATAGTAAAAAGGAAAAGCTAAATCGGCTAATTGATTATATTGATTATGAATATGTAGATGATGTTAATACAGACAGCATTGTAGATATTACTGTTAACGGTATTCTAGAAAATCTAGATCCACACTCGGTTTATATTCCAAAAGCCGATATGCAACGGGTTACCGAAAACATGAAAGGTGATTTTGTGGGTATTGGTATTAGTTTTTACACCTATAATGACACCATTACTGTAATCCGAACTATTGAAGGAAGCCCAAGTGATAAAGTGGGTATTCAAGGTGGCGATCGGATTATTACCGCCGATGGCGATTCCATTTTTGGTAAAGATTTAAGCAATTCAGATATAATTAAGAAGCTTAAAGGACCAATTGATACCAAAGTTAAATTAGAAGTCTACCGAAAAGGCGAACCAAAATTACTGACCTTTACAGTAAAGCGCGATCATATTCCTATTCGGAGTGTGGATGCGGCTTACATGCTTACCGAAACATTGGGCTATATAAAAATTAACCGTTTTGCAGAGTCTACTTATAAAGAGTTTAAGGAAGAACTAGAAAATTTAAAAAAATTAGATGTTCAGGATTTGGTCTTGGATTTACGTGGTAATCCAGGTGGATTTTTAACCATTGCCGAACAAATAGTGGATGAGTTTCTAGAAGATGATAAGCTTATTTTATTCACAAAAAATAAACGTGGAAGTATTCAAGAAAGTTATGCTACCAAAAAAGGCGATTTTGAAAACAGTAAAGTATATGTGCTTATTGATGAAAATTCTGCATCGGCAAGTGAAATAGTAGCTGGCGCACTTCAAGATAACGATAAAGGAACCATTGTTGGCCGAAGATCGTACGGAAAAGGCCTAGTGCAGCGAGAAATGAATTTAGGAGATGGTAGTGCGGTACGTTTAACCGTGTCGCGCTATTATACACCAACAGGACGCTCCATTCAACGTTCTTATAATAATGGTAATAAAGATTATTACGATGATTATTTTGAACGTTTAAGCAGTGGTGAATTCCTAGATCCTGAAAAAATAGAAGTAGCCGATTCCTTGAAGTTTACCACACCAAAAGGTAAAGTGGTTTATGGCGGTGGTGGCATTATTCCAGACGTTTTTGTGCCACTAGATTTAAGCATGCAAAACGAAACCTTAACCTTTTTACAACGTCGTGGTTTTGTGAGTAATTTTGTGTTTGAAGAATTGGAGAAAAATCGCCATGCTTATGATGATTTTTCGCGTAAGGATTTTATTGATAATTTCATCGTATCGGACGATTTTGTATTAGCTTTTCAAGATTATCTCAACTCTAAAACAAGTGCCAATATAACTTTTGTAGCTTATAATGATGAGGTAAAACAGTACATTAAAGCAACATTGGCGGCACAACTTTATACCAAAGGTGCTTTTGAAGAAGTGCTCAATAAAAGCGATGTGATGATTGAAGAAGTTCTAAAATTGGATGCCAAGTTATAGCCGTTTAACTTTTAGTTAAAGTTATCAATTTTGGTTGTGATTATTCATAGTCTCACTAACCACTAACCACTAACCACTAACCACTAACCACTAACCACTAACCACTAACCACTAAACCTTATCATGAACTTTAACGTGTTCTCCGTTATTCCATAGTGTTAAAATATCCGTTGCCACATGAGCACCACTTCCTGAAGCTATGGCGAATTGACTGCGCCAACCAGCAAGCGTTCCAGCCACATATAACCCGTCTTCTATTAGATGGTTATCGTTTTGTAACCAAATACGTTCTTTCTCCGTTTTTGCTCGTGGGTGTGGTTTAATATATGGTTCCAAACCCGAAATAGTGAGTAAATTCGTGTATCCAACAGCCACAACTACTAGTTTAGATATGTAGGTTGCCTTGTTAGTAATAACGGAAAAACCATCAGTAGTTTTGGCTATAGTTTGTACTTTTTCATGTTCAATACAATCCACATGTGGATATAAGGTGTGTAACTGTTCTTTTCCGGAAACTAAAATATCTGCGCCTGTAGTGCCAGGTGTTACACCTAAAACATTATTAAATAAGGCGTTTTGTAAATGCGATGTTTTCTGATGAAGAATAATACCAATATGTTTATCTGCCGCAAACACTTGTTTTTTTGCTGAACCTAGAACTAATGCGCAGGACATACCAGCTGCACCACCACCAATAATTAAAACATCAAACATTAGTTATTGTTTTTAGCTTTTTGATCAATTTTTTTTGAAATAGATAAAATCTGTAAAAGTACAATTGCGCAAAGCGAAGCAAAAATAGTAATCAACGCCACCATGCTTTCACCTTCAAAAGGTGCGCTAAAATTAATTTTAGTCACATTAAATCCAATTAAAACAATGGCTAAAATGGATAGGACAAGCGTGAGTATTTTCATAATAAAAATAGTTTTCATTTACGTTTCTGAATTTTTTTCGAAAGAACATTCCAAAAAGAATCTAACAAAGATGACGTAATTAATAGTTTTTACAAAATTAGACCATTATTCCTAAAGTTCCATCATTATAGTAACCGAAAGTTTCTCTATTTTTGCAGCATGTTTCAATTAGGAAAAACCATAGTTTCGGAGGATATTATCCAAAAAGATTTTGTCTGTAACCTGTCGGCGTGCAAAGGTGCTTGTTGTATAGATGGTGATGCAGGTGCACCACTTGAAAAGGCGGAAGCCCAAATCCTGGAGGATATTTACCCAAAAGTAAAACCCTTTTTACGTCAAATTGGGATAGATGCTATTGAAGCTCAAGGTACTTTTATTACCACAGCAACTGGTGAATTAGAAACACCACTTATTGATGGTGCGGATTGCGCTTATGTAACTTTTGATAAAAAGGGAACGGCTTTGTGCGGGATTGAAGAGGCCTATAATCAAGGTGCTATTGATTGGAAGAAGCCCGTTTCTTGCCATTTATATCCTATTAGAATTAAAGAGTATTCCGAGTTTTCTGCGGTAAATTATGATAAATGGGAAATTTGCGATGATGCTTGCATTCTAGGTAAAGAATTACAAGTGCCTGTTTATAAGTTTGTTAAGCAGGCGTTAATAAGAAAATTTGGTGAAGACTGGTATACCGATTTAGAAAAGGTAGCCGAAAAGTTGTCATAACTTACTCAAATATATTATATTATCCATCTATTCTCTAATATAGACTCGCCTATATTAGAGACTAATTGCGTTTAATATTTTTAACCCAAATGAGACCTTTACCTTATGAAAAAAGTAATTTTTTTCTTAATTAGTTCGTTAACCTTTCACGCGTTATTTAGCCAAACTACTTGGCAAGACTACACCAAAAATGCAGATTCATTACAGCTTAATTTTCAGTTTAAAGATGTTATTGAACCTAGACAAAAAGCCATTGATATAGCAAAAACACAGCAAAAAGATACGGTTCCATTTCTAAATTTATTGTTAGAGATGAGTAAAAATGAACTTGCCACTTCTAACGCAGAACTGAAATCTGAAGCCTATAAAAGTCTGCAATCACAAATTTTAGAATTAGAAGAGTCTGGTGCTGAACCAGAAAGACTTTACCAAGCGTATAGACGCATGTATATTTTTGCTCATAATTACATGAGGAACATGCGGGACACGGATAAATACGTGGCTAAATCTATAGATTATCATTACAAATGTCAAGAAATAGACTCTGTCGTTTTAATGAAAACCTTGCATACTTCTGGTGTCGTGTCTCGTGTGGTTGGTAGGCTTAACGCATCTGTTGCGGTATTAAAGAAGGCTGAAGATCTGTATCAACATATTGATCCTGAAGTGAGAAACACCAATAATATGGCTAGTATTTATTTAGACTTGGCCATGGTTTACAACTATGAATTTTTAAACATTCCATCCAAACGCTTAAAATATCTTAAAAAGTCTGAAGCCACATTTAAAAGTGTGGACAAACCAAATATGGACTACTTTATAGGTGTTTATACCAATCTATCCGATTACGAAGAGCTTGAAGGAAATTATAAGAAAGCAGAAAACTATTTAAAAAAAGCTATTCAACTATATAAAGATAATGCAGCTTTAGCACAGGAATCTAGAAGAGGAAAAATAGGTTTTAAAAGAGACTTGCAGTTTAAGGCATCTTTACTAAAAATTTATCGCGAAACAGGACAGGAAGATAATATGTTGTCGCTTTTTCAGGAAATGAAAACCATTAATGCAGAAAACACACTGGACGATATTGAAACAGATTTTATAGCAACTGCTTATTTAATCGTAGCAAGATATTACCGTTTTAAAAATAATGAAAAAGCCTTGACCTATCTCAATGAAGGTTTAGAATTTCATAAAAAAATAAATTTTAAGAAGCTTGAAGATCAATTTACAATAGAAAAAATTAAGATTTTAATTGATGAGGAGCGATATGTAGAAGCAGAAAAACTTTTAAAGGAAATTGAAGGTGAAGAAAAATTACGTCCAACCATTGAAAATGACATATTAGTTCTTCATGCCTCATTAAATTTTAAAAAGAAGAATAACGAAGCTTATACTTATATCAATAAATTAATTTATGGGTTTTCTGAAGAAAATAAAGCTTTAGATATTAAAACAATGGCTTATCAGGATTTTACACCAAGTCTCGTTTTGAATGATATCCAGTATCTTTTAGAACTTATAGAAAATCTTGAAAAATCATCATTTAAAGATGATACCGTAAGACATACGTTATATCTCATAGCTTTAAAACAATTTGAATCTAATTTTCATCATGAGTTTCTAAATGAAAAACTAAAAAAGACCTACGATAAAATAAGTTTTTACTTTCTTGAAAAAGCATCCAACAACCAATTAGCAGAAAGCGACATTGATTTATTTTTAAATTTTACCGAAACTATTGAAGCTAAATATTTGCTGAATACATTTATTGCCAACAGGGCGGAATCTAATCTGAATGAAACGGATGAACTCATTCATGATGAGCAGCGTTTACGGTCTAATATTACCTATCTGAAAAAGAAAAATATTGAAAAAAAATCGGATAGCTTGCGTGAACTTATTTTTGAAGAAAATTTAAAGTTGGATGCTATAAAAGATCAAATAAAAGAGCAAGATTTTTATATTTCTCAAATTATAAATTCAGAGGATTCGCAAAAGCAAAAACAGATTTTTAAAGATCGTTATATAATAAAGTATAAAATAGTAAACAATCAAGTATTCAGAATTATTTATAATAACAATGATATTAAATTTACTAACCTGGGTAGTTATTTGGACATAAAACCAGAAGTCATTAAAATGCTATCTAACATAAAAGATATTAATGTTCCTGTAATGGAAATTAAAAAATACGGAGCAAATCTGCAGGGTGTTTTACTTACCGACGTTAATTTGGCTAGTATTAACAACATCTATATTATTCCAGATGGTATTTTGCATTATTTGCCTTTTGAGCTTTTAGTTTCCAACAATGACTATTTGCTAAACCAAACTAAAATTAGTTATGTTTCGGCTTTAAGCTTTATCGATTCGCCTGTAGAAATTAATAAAGAGAATGACAAAATTGCATTATTTGCACCATCATACAATCTGTTTGCGCCTACAGATACGCAGTTGGCTGTAAGAGGTGAGCCTTATTATTTGGATGGTGCTATTAAAGAAGTGAATTCCATTTCAGAATTATTTGAAAACAGTGATGTTTACACCAATAATAATGCCTCTAAAGAAGCTTTCAAATCACTTTCTAACGGCTATTCTATTCTACATCTGTCTATGCATTCCTTTTTAAATGATGCGGACTCCGAGTTGAGTAGTTTAGTTTTTTCAGATACGGAGGCCGATTACGAATTGTATATTTCTGAACTATATGGCTTAAACCTAAATGCCAATATGGTGGTTTTAAGTGCGTGCAATACAGGTGTTGGAGAATTTAAAACAGGAAAAGGCATTGTATCTATGAACACCGCCTTTACGGCAGCAGGAGTACCTTCGGTTTTGTCCAGTTTATGGAGCGCACCGGATGATGCTACTAAAGAAATTATGGTTTCATTTTATAAGCATTTAAAAGATGGAAATGATAAAGCTGAAGCTTTACAAAAGGCGAAACAAGATTTTTTAAGCGCAAATGAAAACATGTCTTTGGATCATCCTTATTATTGGGCAGGATTTGTAATGTCTGGAGATATTTCGCCTATCGTAGACAAGAAAAATAATACAATCTGGTATCTAATAGGAGGTGGCGCTCTAATTTTATTAGTTGTACTCTTCTATAGAAAACAGAAAAAGCAAGCGGCTTAATATTCAATTAATTTGTTTTAAAAGTTTTTCGGCCTCCTGCTTCTTAAACGTACCATTGCTAATTAAGGCTTTTAAGGTGGTTGCTGCTTTTAAATTAGATTCTGTTTTAATATATGCAAGTGCTAAATACCAAAGCTGTTGCGCTTTAAAATTTTCAGAAATATTTTTGGTGTCGGATAATATGGTAATAGCTTCCTTATTCTTATCCAAATATAAAAGGGCATTTGCTTTATAAAAATATAATACTGTATCTGGATTATCTTTTAAAATTGTATTGAAATGCTTTAACGCCAACTCATAATTTTTAGCTTCATAAGCAATAAAAGCTTGGGACATTAAATCATGAGTATCTTGACCTCTTACAATAGGGTGTACCACATTTTTATAAGGTTCAAAATGGGAAGCATAGAGCGCCTGATTACTCACATTGTTTTGTTGGTAAATCCAGAAACTAGGAATTGCTAATAAAATAATAATTACAGCTGCAATTGCCCATTTTAAATATGGATAGCCCGTGTTTTTTAAAGCGCTTTTAGCAGTGTTGTCTAATGCTTGAAACCTTTCTTTCAGTTGTGTTTGCTCTTCTTTGGCAATAACCGTTTTAAGGTTTTTTTCAAATGCAACCGCTTTTGCAAAATCAGGATCTGTTTCCATTAAATGGTTAAACGCTTTCTGAGTTTCTTCAGTAAGTGTTTTAGAAAAATAGTGTTCTATTAAGTTCTCTTTATTCATGCTATTAATTAAAGATCATTGCTTTTAAAGCTTTTAAACAACGTGATTTTTGACTTTTGGTAACATCTTTGTTGTTATAATTTAATTCGGCCGTAATATCGTCTATGGTAAAACCTCTGTAATAAAATAAAGTCAATATTTCTTTACACTTCCCTTCTAAATTAATAAAGGCTGCTTGTAACTGCTTTTGTTCGTCGGTTAGCTCGCCTATTAATTCTGTAGAGAGATCATATTCATTCTTTAAGCTATCAAATAATGCAGGCTCACTTACTAAATGTACTTTTTGTTGCTGTTTTAAGGCTTTAAAAATCTTATATTTTCCAATACTGAAAAGGTAGGTTTTAACTTCGCTTTTTAAATTATCCAACTTTCCATTAATAGCATTTTCCCGCAACGCTATAATGGCATCTTGATACATGTCGGTTATCAAGTCTTCGTCCGAGGTATATTTTTTAGCAAATCCAATAAAGGCAGATTTATGCTCCAAATAAACGGCTTCTAAAGTTTCTATATGGCCTTTTTTTAAAGCTTTGACAATGTCTTCATCTATCATATTAATGTCATTGGGATTTCAAAAGTAAACAAGATATTCTAATAAAAAATTAAAATGGTGTTTACCTTTTTAAAAATATAGCTTCAAAGCGTGTATAATCCGGTTTTAATATGCTACTAATTAATCCTATTTTGGGATAGCATTCAAAATTAGGTAATAAAAACCGTGTAACAAAAAATAGCCTTTAAACTATAATTATATGAAAAAATCAGTAGTGTTATTTTATTTGTGCTTGGAGCGTTTGCACTAAATGAAAATCAGAGTACGGCCATAGCAAAGGTTCTAAAATGTTTAGCCACATGGGAAGATATAGCAGAAAAGATTAAAAAAGAATAGAGGAAGTTTATCTTTTAAAAGTTGATCAGACTTCTATTACTTTTAAAGACTAAAAACTAATTAAAAGTTTTTTTAACAAGCCTAAATTATATAGTTAAGCTAAAATGGTATAATCAGATTATAAAAATAAAAAACTAAAACCTACTTTATAGGAATATTTAAAACCACTTGTGTACCACAGGCCTCATTATCATCATTATATAAATCTATTATATCAATACTGTAATCTTCTTTAAAAGTTTTTGAAAAATTTTCAAGACGCGCTTTTGTAATATTTAAACCAACAGAATGTCGTTTTATTTTCTTTTCATTTTTAATTTTCTCTGAAGCAACGCGTCCAATTCCATTATCTGTTATGGTAATTGATACATGGTTATCATGGGTTTTTTTAGCAACCAATTCTATCTTTTTATTTTGAGTTTTACTTGATAATCCATGCCAAATGGCGTTCTCCAAAAATGGCTGTAAAATAAGTGAAGGTACTTTTATAGAGGATGTATTTAGGCTTTCATCAATTTTTTCTTGGTAGTCAATTTCATTGGAAAACCGGATATTTTCTATATTCATGTAGAGTGACATGTTTTCAATTTCATCTTGAAGCGATATTTCCTTTTCGGTGGATGCAATGAGTATTTTTCGGATTAGTTTTGAAAATTTATTGAGGTAATAAACAGCATTTTCCTTTTCGTTATTTATAATGTAAAGTTTGATAGAGTTCAAGGAATTGAAAATAAAATGCGGATTCATTTGATTGCGCAACATATCTTGTTCCAACGTTAAAATTTTCTTCTCGTTTTTAAGTTGACGTTGACGGTATAAAACATATAAGGTAATAAAAACCAAACCGGCACCTAACAAACTTAACAATAAGGTTCGTTTGTTTTTTTCTAGTCGGAGTTTCACTATTTCATTCTCACTGGCTAATTCTTTAATCTGATTGGTTTTTTTCTCCGTATCATATTTTATAATTAAATCATTAACATACTGAATGTTGCGTTCGTTTGTTAGGCTTTCATCTAAAATTACGTGTTTCCTGAATGTATCTAAAGCGGCATCATGTTGCCCAGACAATTCATAAATTTCGGATAAATATTTATAAGCTTCAATTTCTGAAGATTTCAAATTAAATTCTTTGGCAATTTCTAGTCCTTTATTTAATTGGGTTTTGGCAAATTCTAAGTTGTTGAGTTTTAATTCCGATAAGCCATAATTAACATAAGAAATAGCAATGTAAAACTGATCGTTTTCTTTAATCGCTCGTTGTAAGGCGTCTTTAATTATGGTGTTCGCTTCTGTAAACTTATCTTGATAAATGTAAACTTTACCAATGCTATTAAAACAGATAACAATGCCTATTTCAGATTCAATTTGATAATTATAATCTAAAGATTTGTTGTAGTATTCCAACGCCTCTTCATAATGACCCGTTTTTTCTTTGGCATACCCTATATTATGATTGTTAATAGCTAGACCGAGCTTGTTGTCTAATGCTTCTTCAATTGCTAATGATTTATAGAATTGAATAAGTGCTAAATCATATTGTTTTAAAGCCAAATAAATATTTCCCATACTGTTTTGAGAAACGGCAATACTTCGTTTTAAACCTAAAGTAATTTCTGGTGCATTTTCGGCTAAATTGAGTGCTTGTTTATGGTAATCCAAAGCAGAACGAATAGCGTCCATACGTCTGTAAACAACACCAAGCATGTTCAGGCTAATTACCTCCATTTCCAAATTCCCACTTTGTCTGGCTGTGGCAAATGCTTTTTTATATAAACCAATAGATTGTTCGTAATCAGAAATGTTTCTAAAACAATTACCTAGTGAATTTAAGGCAAACCATTCGCCTTCCAAATAATCCTTCTGGTGACTTTTATGAACTAAATACGAAAGTTTAATGGTGTCAAATTTCACATTATGAAAAACAGAATCCAGAATAGCGGGTTTGTCTGGTCTTTCAATCAAAATGCTATCCACCTTTTTGTAAAAGGATTTTAAATCTAGTTCTTGCGCTACACTACTAATTGTAGTTGCAAAGCAAAGCATAATAAAAATGGTGTTTTTAAAAAGCCTATAGTGGTTTTTGGTGTTCATTGTAGCTTAAACTTTGTCTAAAAAATCGGATTTGCGCTGTCTGGCCACTGGAATTTTCTCGTTGGTTTGCATAACAACATAACCATCATTTTTAATAAATTCCTTAATTTTATTAAGGTTTATAATGTAAGAATTATGGATTCGGAAAAAATAATTTTCGGGTAAAAGTGCATTCACCTCTTTTAGTTTTTTGGTAACTAAAATCTTTTGGTTGTCTGCCATAACAAAGGTGCTGTAATTACCGTCTGATTCTATGAAAATAATGTTATCTGTATCTAAAAATATTAATTTCCCATCGGTATTTAAGGTTATTTTTTTCTGATTAAAATTCTTGTTGAAATTAATAAGGATTTCTTCAATTTTAGCCACTGGAAACGCTGTAGAATTATGCTTTTTTATACGCGCCAAGGTTTCTTTTAAATCATCAGAGTCAATAGGTTTTAAAAGATAATCTATGGCTTCGTGTTTTAATGCTTTTAAGGCATATTCATTATAAGCGGTAGTAATCACTACAGAAAAATCTCTTTCAGTTAATTTGTCTAAAAACTGAAATCCATCCATGGTTGGCATATTGATGTCTAAAAAAACGCAATCAGGCTTGTTGGTGGTTAAATAACTAATAGCTTCTTCAGGTTTGTTAAAAGTGGCTATTATTTCAACTTCATCACTAAAGTTTGTGAGTTCCCAAGACAAACTTTCTATTGCTTTTTGCTCATCATCTACAATTACTGCTCGTATCATGGTTTCAAATATAATAATATTCTAACATTTTGAACTTGAAATGGTTATAAATGATGAGTAAATTAATCTTAAAAAGTAGGAAATTCGTAAAATATAAGGGCGAAAATTGGTTTTTTGCCAATTACACATAATTCAATACCAACTATACAAAAGTGTTCTTGGTGTGGTGAGAAATTTCAGATATTAGCTTTGCTATTAAATTATTATACGATTAAGCATTTATTAAAGGGTATATGCTATTAATCAACAAAAGGCTAGATTTTTCTAGCTTTTTGACTTTAATCTCATTAGTTATTTAGTTAATTAGTTATTAAAAGAGCGAATTTCTCGCTCTTTTTTTATGGAAATTATTGAGCTGTTTTCTAGTGCTTATTACATAGGTTTCGCCTATTGTTAGAGTGATTTTAACAGGTTAAATCTTACATTTTTATCGCATATCTTGTTTATTTAAATTATTGAAAATCAGTAATTTAATGGATTTTTGGCAAAAAAGTATGTCATACTGCGTCAATGCTGGTTTGTTAAAAACTTGTTGACAATGTTTCTGAATTTACCTTTCAATTACAGATACTATTTTCAATATTTGTTAGTCACATTACCATTCAAATTATTAATTCTAAAAAAACACTAACAATGTCTCAACAAATTGAACCTATTCTACAAGAAAATAAAGATCGCTTTGTTATTTTTCCTATTCAACATAACGATATTTGGGAATGGTACAAAAAATCTGAAGCCAGTTTCTGGACGGCTGAAGAAATTGATTTACATCAAGATTTAACCGATTGGAAAGGTAAATTAAATGATGATGAGCGTTATTTTATTAAACACATTCTTGCTTTTTTTGCTGCTAGTGATGGCATTGTAAATGAAAATTTAGCTGAAAATTTCATTAACGAAGTGCAATATAGTGAAGCTAAGTTTTTTTATGGATTTCAAATAATGATGGAAAATATTCATAGCGAAACCTATTCACTATTAATAGATACCTATGTAAAAGATGAAGTTGAAAAGGATCAGCTTTTTAATGCTTTAGATAATTTTCCAGCTATTAAGAAAAAGGCAGATTGGGCTTTAAAATGGATAGAATCGCCTAGTTTTGGTGAACGTTTAATTGCTTTTGCGGCCGTTGAAGGTATTTTCTTTTCTGGTGCCTTTTGTTCTATATTCTGGTTAAAAAAACGTGGTTTAATGCCTGGCTTAACATTTTCTAACGAGCTAATTTCTCGCGATGAAGGTGTGCATTGTGATTTTGCTGTGCATTTACACAACCACCACTTAATAAATAAAGTACCAAAAGCACGTATTCGTGAAATCCTTATAGATGCTTTAGATATTGAACGTGAATTTATTACCGAGTCATTGCCAGCTAGTTTAATTGGTATGAATGCCAAATTAATGTCGCAGTATCTAGAATTTGTAACTGATAGACTTTTAAGTGAGTTGGATTGTGAAAAAGAATACAATACAGCCAACCCTTTTGATTTCATGGATATGATATCCTTACAAGGAAAAACCAATTTCTTTGAAAAGCGTGTGTCGGAATATCAAAAAGCAGGTGTTCTTAATAAAGAGGAAGATAAAGATAAGTTCAGTTTTGACGCTGATTTTTAAATAACAACCATTAATAATAGTTAATAGCAACAATGGTGTGGATGTTCATCTACCTGTGTTCTTGCTAGACTTTTATATAAATTCAAAGTTCTAATTTCTTATACAATTAGACTACCCTTTTAGCTAATTAATCCATTTTCCTGTAAGGTGTAACAGGAAACAAAAAACGTGTAAAATTATGTATGTATTAAAAAGAGATGGCCGGAAAGAACTCATGATGTTCGATAAAATTACAGCAAGAGTTAGAAAACTGTGTTACGGTTTAAACGAATTAGTAGATCCTGTAAAGGTAGCTATGCGAGTTATAGAAGGACTTTATGATGGTGTCACAACCAGCGAGCTAGATAATTTAGCCGCTGAAATTGCAGCAACCATGACAACGGCTCATCCTGATTATGCACGTTTGGCTGCACGAATTTCGGTGTCTAACCTACACAAAAACACTAAAAAAACGTTTAGTGAGGTGATGCATGATTTGTATAACTACGTAAATCCTAGAACAGGAAAAGATGCGCCACTATTATCAGATGAGGTCTACCAAGTAATTATGGATAATAAAGATAAATTAGACTCTACAATTATCTATAATCGCGATTTTGGTTATGATTATTTTGGGTTTAAAACACTTGAGCGTTCGTATTTATTAAAGCTAAATGGTAAAATTGCTGAAAGACCACAACACATGTTGATGCGTGTTTCTATAGGTATACATTTAAATGATTTAGATGCCGCTTTGGAAACCTATGAGCTGATGTCTAAAAAATATTTTACACACGCTACTCCAACACTTTTTAATTCCGGTACACCAAAACCACAAATGTCATCCTGTTTTTTATTAACCATGAAAGATGATAGTATTGATGGTATTTATGATACGTTAAAGCAAACGGCTAAAATATCGCAATCTGCTGGTGGAATTGGATTAGCTATTCATAATGTACGTGCTACAGGAAGTTATATTTCTGGAACCAATGGAACATCCAATGGTATTGTTCCTATGTTAAAAGTTTTTAACGATACAGCACGTTATGTAGATCAAGGTGGTGGAAAACGTAAAGGAAGTTTTGCCATGTATCTTGAAACTTGGCATGCTGATATTTTCGATTTTTTAGATTTGAAGAAAAATCACGGTAAAGAAGAAATGCGTGCACGCGATTTGTTTTATGCGATGTGGATTTCTGATTTGTTCATGGAGCGTGTTCAAGAAGATGGAAAATGGACTTTAATGTGCCCTAATGAATGTCCAGGAATGGATGAAGTGCACAGTGAAGAATTTGAAGCCTTATATTTAAAATACGAAGCGGAAGGCAAAGGTAGAAAAACCATTAAGGCTCGTGAGCTTTGGGAAAAAATCCTCGAATCGCAAATTGAAACGGGAACGCCGTATATGTTGTATAAAGATGCCGCTAACCGCAAGTCCAATCAGAAAAATTTAGGCACCATTCGGTCGTCTAATTTATGTACGGAAATTATGGAGTACACCTCCCCAGATGAGGTGGCTGTTTGTAATTTAGCATCTATTGCGTTGCCAATGTTTATTAAAAATGGCGAGTTTGATCATAAAGAACTTTATAAAATTACCAAACGCGTTACCAAAAACTTAAACCGTGTTATTGATAGAAATTACTACCCTGTAAAAGAGGCTGAAAATTCTAATTTCCGTCACAGACCCGTTGGTTTAGGTGTTCAAGGATTGGCTGATACGTTTATAAAATTACGCATGCCTTTTACAAGTGATGCTGCTAAAAAATTAAATCAAGAAATTTTTGAAACTCTATACTTTGCAGCAGTAACAGCTAGTATGGAAGAGGCAACAGCTGATGGTCCTTACCAAACATATGAAGGATCGCCAATAAGTCAAGGGGAATTTCAACACAACCTTTGGGGAATTAATGATAACGAATTAAGTGGTCGATGGGATTGGGCTAAACTGCGTGGAGAGGTTAAAAAACATGGTGTTAGAAACTCCTTGTTAGTTGCACCAATGCCAACAGCAAGTACCTCTCAAATTTTGGGTAATAATGAATGTTTCGAGCCTTATACGTCTAATATTTATACGCGTCGTGTGCTATCGGGTGAATTTATTATTGTCAACAAACACTTACTGGAAGATTTAGTAGAACTTGGTCTATGGAACGAAGGTTTAAAACAAGATATCATGCGTGCTAATGGATCAATTCAAGGTATTGAGTCTATTCCTCAAGATATTAAGGAGCTTTATAAAACGGTTTGGGAATTAAGTATGAAAGACATTATTGATATGTCACGCCATAGAGGTTATTTTATTGACCAATCTCAATCCTTAAACCTGTTTATGGAAGGTGCAACCATGGCAAAATTAACATCTATGCATTTCTATGCTTGGAAGAGTGGTTTAAAAACAGGTATGTACTACTTAAGAACGAAAAGTGCGGTAGATGCTATTAAGTTTACCTTGGATAATAAGAAAAAGGAACAACCAGTTGCTGAAGCCATTATAGAGTCCACACCAATGGTTGATACAGTTATGGCTCAACAAAAACAGCAGGCCGTAAAAACAGCTGCTAAATTTGCTGAAAAGCAAACACCGGAAGAGGTGGAGCCCATGTCTGCAGATGAAATGAAAGCGCTTATTGCCCAAGCAAAAGAAGCAGAAGGTGATGATTGCTTGATGTGTGGATCTTAATGATTTAAAAGATGTAATTACCATATTGAAAAGCACCTTGAAAGAGGTGCTTTTTTTATTTGAGGATTTATTGAAATTGCTTTTGCCAAACCGAAATTTTATCAGTTTCTCAATATCTAAATGTTACTGAAACGGTTTGTATATGAAAACTAATATGGTAAATTAAGTTGATTAAATAGTTGCCTGCATTTTTAATAACCAGAACTCATAAAAACTAAAAAGCATCTCCATTGGAGATGCTTTTTTATAAAATTACTATAGGTTTAAATTAACTTTCAGAATCCGGAACCGTTGCAGGTTCTACAGAGCTATCATGTGCATTATGATATTCTTCTAACAGATTCATAGTAGCATTTAGTAAATCTTTCGTTTCTAAAAGTACACTAAAATACAAAGTGGTATTTTTCGGGCTAGATTCTTCGGTTCTAGTACGCTCTACTTGTTTCTGGATTTTATGCGTTACCATATCCATAATCTCCTTTTTTCTACTTAATATAACGCCAATTTCTTCAAAAGAACGGGTGTCAAAGGCGGCTTTGGTATTAACGAATAGACGCTCAAAACGCTCATCAACTTCCTTCAGCTCTTTAATTTGGCTAAATTTCAGTTTCTTATGGTTGTTGTTAACGTGTTTGTGACTGATTTTAGAGATGTACTCTAAAGACTGCGTAATATCCTGTAAATAACCTAACACATTAATATAGAAGTTACTAGCGGCTACGCTGGATTCATCCAAATTCTTAATGAAATAGAAGATATTATCACGCAATTCATCAATTTCATTTCCAAGTTTAACAACTTGTTTTTTGTTCTTCTTTAGTAAGGATAAATCTTGTTTTGCTAAACCATTAATTGCATTGGTATAAATACGGTTACCACGTTTTATAACGTTGGCAATATTGTTGGTGCTTTCATGAATTACACCTTGAATAGAGCTACTCTCAGCACGCGTTAAACTATCTTCAGCTTTTATTTCTTTAGATTTCTTATTATGAGAAATATAGTTTCTTACTAATAAAACCGTAGCGAAAAGTAATAAAACAGGAACCATAACATTCACGTTCCAATTCAATAAGTAAGCAATTAAGGCTGCAGCAATAAATGCAATAAACGCCGTGAAGAACCAACCTCCAATAACATTTAAAACACCAGCTACTCGGTATACGGCACTTTCTGCTCCCCAAGCACGATCCGCTAATGATGTACCCATAGCAACCATAAACGTTACATAAGTGGTAGAAAGCGGTAATTTCATAGAGGTTGCAATAGAAATCAATACAGCAGCAACCATAAGGTTAACGGCAGCACGAACTAAATCGAAAGCTGGTAACTCATAGGTTTTATCCTTTTTTAAATTTAAAACAGGTATTTCAAATTGCTTATCAATTTTTTTTTGCCATGATTTTGGTAAAATATAAGATGACATTTGCGATGCTAAAACGGCAAAACGCACAAACCCTCGCGATAAAAAGTTAGGTTGAAAACGTTCTTTTGTTTCACCTTGACTTGATAAATCTAATGAGGTTTTTACAACACCTTTCGCCTTACTAGAAAACCATAATGTGGCAAGCATAATTAAACCTGCACCAACTAATAAATAAGTAGGTGTTGCTACCTTATCGGCTAGGAAGCCCATACTAAATGTTTCTGCAGGAAGACCTGAAGCGACCCAAGTACTGTAAGAAAGCCAGCCAGCAATTGGAACACCAATAAAGTTAACTAAATCGTTTCCAGCAAAAGCCAATGCTAAAGCAAAGGTTCCGACTAAAATAATGAGTTTATAAATATTTGCTTTGAAAACAGTGATAAATAGATATGATATTAATGACCAAAGTACTAAACTAGCAAGTAAAATATAGGTAAGTTGGTGTTCAATAAATTCGTTTATCGTATCGCCATTTAGAATTGCGAAAGCATCATCTGCAAATGAAGTACCTTTTAAACCTTTGATAAAAATAAAATAGGTAATAGATGATAAAGCTATACCTCCAAAAAAGGCACCTACCCAATTAGCTTTTTTCTCAAAGTTATAAGACAACAATAGCCTTGCAACCCACTGAACAGCTGCACCAATAGAAAATGCGACGACGACGGATAGGAGTATTCCAAAGATAATTTCTGCCGCCTTTGAGGTGTTGATGTAGTCTACTAAATCAGTGAAACTTCCTCCATCATGACCAATTTTAATTAAAGACATTGCAACGGAAGCTCCTAATAATTCAAATACTATGGATACCGTTGTAGATGTTGGCATCCCAACTGAATTAAAAAAGTCTAACAATAGGATGTCTGTAATCATGACAGCCATAAAGATGATCATGATTTCATCAAACATAAATTCGTGTGGGTTGAAAATACCCTTTCGGGCAACTTCCATCATACCACTAGAAAAAACGGCTCCAACGGCTACACCAACACTAGCAACAATCATGATTGTTTTAAATGAAATGGCTTTTGAGCCTATGGCTGAATTCAAGAAATTCACCGCATCATTACTCACACCTACCACCAAATCAGCAACTGCTAATACGGCCAAGGCAATAATCATTAATAAGTATATATTATCCATACGTTACTTTAAAATAGTTTGCAAATATCTATAGTGTTTGGAATTGTAATGTTACCTAAATGTTAACTTTTAGGCGTTTCATATTTTTTGATGTGAAATATTTTTGAAAACAGAAAACTGTAAAACAAGGTTAAAGCTTAATAAGTTAAGGTGCATAACCCGAAAAGACCGACCGAAACTAAAAGTTTCAGGCAGTCTTTCCATACTCTAAACTAATTCTGTTTTTTTATTCAGCAGTCCATAGTGCACCCCAAGCAGCATAATCTGTTCCTGTTCCGTTTGTGGCTCCTGATATAAAATCAGTTTCTTCAAATTGAACTTGTGTGTCGTTTTTCATGGTAAGGGTAACGTCAGTAAATGTGACACTTGTAACCTGTAAATTACCATTTATTACGCCATTTCCTGTTGGATTATCCCCTAAATCACCATCTAAATCAAAGCCCTCTCCATAACCTTGAATAAGTATATTGTTAAAAATCCCTTGTGTTCCAGCTCTTAAACGAATGGCTTCGCTATCTGGATCATTGGCAGTTCCTAAACCGATAATTGTTAAATTGGTAACCGTTGGTTTTGAGTAATAACCGCCTTCATTACTAAAGTCTGTGTTATACCCATCGGCTTCAATGCCTTTGTCATGTTCAGAACCATGTTTAATATAGGCATTTGTAATGGTTCCCGTATAACCTTCAGTCCAATCAATAGAATCGTCTTGGGCGTTAATCACGGATACATAGCTTACGTTAACCGTTCCGCCAAAAAACTCAACACCATCATCTTTTCCTTCATAGGCTTGAATGTACTCAACAACGGTTTCGTTTCCAACACCATAAAATGAAAACGCGTTATTTTCAGATTGACCGTCTGCCGCACCACCGGAATATTCTACACGCATATGACGTAACGTTCCAGAGGAATCATTACTCATATTTCCACCGTAAGGTAAACTAGCAATTTCAGATGTTGATGTTCCAGAACCTGTTACGGAGTTAATAGGCGCTTTACCTAAAATAATTAATCCACCCCAATCTCCAGCAGCTGGCGATGGCGCATTAGATGTCATGACAATTGGATTATTTGCCGTTCCAGTTGCAATAATTTTTGCGCCTTGGGAAATAGCAATATATACATCAGCACCTGTAGCTTCAGCATAAATTGTTGCACCTTCGTTAATGATGAGGTTCGTTCCCGAAGCCATGATTACAGGACCGCTAATACGGTAGCATTTGTTAGCTTCTAATTCTAAATCTGACGTGTACTCGGCAGCTGGAATAGTGGTACATAAATCGTTCGTATTGTCATTACCATTGCCATTGTTATTTACCACACTGCTACTGTCATTAATAACAATATCTGCGGTGTCATCTGATGAGCAAGAGAAAAGCATGGTTACAATTGCTAATCCTAAAATTACATTGTTTTTCATTGTGTTTTTGTTTAATTAATTTCTATTGTTAAAGTGATTGTTAAAATGTGTATTTAAGTTGTAAGCTTATATCCATGCCGCGTTTGTAATCTGATACGCCTTTGCCATTTGCTGAATTAACCACAACATCTCCTAAAGTGGTTTCTCTAATATATGTAACGGTTGGATTTAATAAATTCATGACACTTAAGTTGACTTCAAACGTGTTGCTAAATGTGTTTTTCCAAATAAAATCTAGCGTTGGAACACCCTGTTCAATTACATTTCCTAATTGTCCAGAACCTAAAGCATCAATTCTGTCCGAGAAGTATGAGAATACTAAATTGGCAACGGGTTTGTAGTTTTTAAATGTTGGAGAATAACTAATATCTGCATTCAGTAAGAAAGGTGAGGCACCTTGAAGTTGGTCTTTTGTTCTATTAAAACTCACATCGTAAAAATCGCCATCAATACGCTCATACAAATCTTGAGTGGTGTACATATACGTGGCATTTAGTCCAATAGATAAATCGGTGTCATCATTTTCATTGGTTATCAAATTTTTTCTGACTTCCAATTCAATGCCGTAAACATTAGCTTTATCACCAGTTCTAAAATAACGTTGTGTTCCTGTAGCATCCGCACCAACAACTAAATTAATAGGGTCTTTAATAATTTTTGTAAAAGCGCCAAGCGATAAAATTTCACTTTTGCTGAAAAACCATTCGTATTTTAAATCCAAATTATAAATTTTAGAATAGCCTGCTTCTAGCAAATCTGGATTTCCACCAACACGAACTGAAATATCTTCGTAAACAAATGGAGCTACTTCTTTAAACTCTGGCAGGGATGCTGTTTGGCTGGCCGAAAACCGTAAGTTTTGGTCTTCATTCAGGCTATGCTTAATATTTAAGCTTGGCAGGAATAAGTTGTTTTTGGAAGTAATTTCATCAGTGCCTCGTAATCCTAAATTTATCACATCAAAAGCAATAGTTTGTTCAATAGATTCTAAACGGACACCTGGAACAAACAACCAATTATCGCCTGCTTTAATTTCGGCATTTACATAACCTGCATAAATATCTAATCGGCCTTGGTAGGTGTTTTCTGGAAGTCCAGGTCTGTTGGTGTTGGTGTATCCAGGAATGGGTTTAATTACTTTTATTTCATAAAGTCCACCGCTGTTTTCATTAACTTGAAGATTATTTAATGAAAATATGCTGTTGAAATTATTGACATCCGTAACGGGATAATTACCTTGAACAATATCATAACCATAACGAATGTTATTAAAATTACGCGTTTTGCTTTTACCATTATAACCAATATTTAATGTGAGTTTTTCGGTAGCTTGATAAGCGAAATTTAAGTTTCCGTTATATTCATCATCGGTAATACTTTGAAAGTAACGTTGATTATCATAATCCACATTGCTATAAAAAATTGGGTTTGTATTGGGATTGTTATCAAAAGCTAAATGGTAGTTTTCTAAACTGATTCGTTTACGGTCTGGCTGATCGGCATTTACATAATTATAGCCAAACCCCCAATCCACTTCAATTTTTCCCGATTTATGATTACCTAATAATTGGTTAACAAACATTTTAGTTTGGTCAAACTGTACATTCATTTGGTAGAAACCTTCATCTGTATTTTGAATGGCATCTCTGTTTTTTCCATTTCCATTGGTGCCAAAATACCCAACGACATCGGATGCGTTATTAATAAAAACCGAGCTGTATTTAACGGAATTGGCATCGTCTATTTTGTAGTTTACGTTTGCCATAGCTGTTGTTGTTGTGCCATATTCATATTCTTCAGCACTATCCACAAAGGCTTTTTTCTCGGTAAGCGTAAAATCTCTTGTAGTTCCTTGGCGGTATTCAAAATTGTTTTCAAAAGAACCGGTAGCAAAAATGCTTAAGCGCGAACCATTTTTAAAATGAAACGATGTTCCAGTAGAAGCACCATAGCTTACGTTTATAGGTGTTCCAGCAGAAACAGGATCGATACCATGGGATAATACCACAGCAAACGGGTTGTGATCATAGCGACCATAATATCCGAAATATCCAGTTCCTTCGCTTTTCACAAAATCTTTATCAATAGCATTGGTATTAAAACCACTTCCCATATAAACATCTAAAAACCCATTTCCATTGTAGTCCTTAGAGTTGATGTTGACATTTCCCGCCGAAAAATCACCATAAAAACCAACCGCATAGGCTTTACTGATAGAAACGTTTTCAATAATATCGGAAGAGAACAAGTCTAAATCCATGTTTTTCTTATTCACATCATTGGATGGAAGCGATAAACCATTCATGGTGGTATTTAAGTAACGATCGCCCAATCCACGAACATATACGTTGCTGGAACCTTCCTGTTTAGAAACCCCTGATATTTTGGCAACAGCTCCTGCCGCATTGCTCACGCCTTTACGTGATAACTCCTCGGCGCCAATACTTTGTTTAATTTCAACGGCTTTTTTCTGTTCTAATAATAAAGCTACTTCACTTTCTCGTTTGGTTGTAGTTGTTATAACAACTTCATCTAATGATGCTGCGTTTGCAGCCATAGGTAAATTTATTTCAGTAACCTTTCCGGCAATTATAGTTGCTTCTACCTCTTGAGTTTTGTAACCAACAAAACTATAAACAATGGTGTATGTGCCAGCTTCTAAATTGTCTATTAGATATAAACCATCCATATCGGTTGTAGTACCTTTTGTAGTTCCTTTAATTAAAACATTGGCAAAAGGAAGCGGCTCATTGTTATATTCTTTGTCAGCAATTTTGCCAGCTAAAGAACCCGTATTTTGAGAATAGGTTATTAGCGTTGTAAATAATAGTAGATTAAGAAGTAAATATTTCATGTGGTTTTTTACAAAATTTCTTACGGCAAAGAAACTGTAGAGATGTAAAGTCACGGTTAACTAGGTATTAAACCTGTATCATAAAAACATTACCTAAAAGTTATGAGATTTTCTAAATAATCTGATTTCGAAACGGTTTCTTAACATTGAAAAAATACTATCTTGCAAGTCAATAGATTTGTACAATGAACTGGGAACAATTATTATCATTAAAGCGTTTTGGCGATACGAATAAACGCTTGCGAAAAGAGCAAGATGAAACACGTTTAGGTTTTGAAGTTGATTATGATCGTATCATATTTTCTTCAGAATTTAGAAGTTTACAAGATAAAACGCAGGTTATTCCCTTATCCCAAACAGATTTTGTTCACACACGATTAACCCATAGTTTGGAAGTCAGTGTGGTTGGAAGAACACTTGGACGACTAGCAGGCAAACAGTTAATTGAAAAATATCCACATTTACAAAATATTCATGGCTATCAACCAAACGATTTTGGTGCTATTGTAGCCGCTGCCGCTTTGGCTCATGATATTGGAAATCCACCTTTTGGACATTCAGGAGAGAAAGCCATAGGTGAATTTTTTAAAACAGGTGCAGGCAAAACATTCCAGTCGGAATTGACTGATAAAGAATATCAAGATTTATGTGATTTTGAGGGCAATGCCAATGGGTTTAAAATTCTAACGGAAAGCCGTATTGGTCGCGAAGGTGGTTTACGTTTAAGCTATTCTACGCTTGGTGCTTTTACAAAATACCCTAAAGAATCCTTGCCTAAAAAGCCAACTAAACATATTGCCGATAAGAAATATGGCTTTTTTCAAGCAGATAAAACCGCTTTTGAAGATGTGGCAAGTGAGTTGGGTTTAATTACGAGGAGAACGGATGATAATATAAGCTATGCTAGGCATCCATTAACCTTTTTGGTAGAAGCAGCTGATGATATTTGCTACACCATAATCGATTTTGAAGATGGTATTAATTTAGGTCTTATTCAAGAGGAGTTTGCTTTGGAATATTTAATTAAATTGGTTCGAGATAATATACAAACCAATAAATACTACCAATTATCAACCACCCAAGACCGCATTAGTTATTTACGAGCATTGGCAATAAATACATTGATAAATGAAGCCGTTTCTGTATTTATTGAAAATGAGGAAGCTATTTTAAATGATACCTTCCAAACTGCCTTATTGGATAAAAGTAAGTATGAAGCACAAATTACCGATATTATTAATATTAGTATTAAAAACGTCTATCAATCCAAGGAAGTTGTAGAAAAGGAAATAATGGGATACCGTGTTATAAATACGTTATTGGAAACTTATGTGTCTGCTGTTAACAATGCTCATAATGGCAAAGCTTCCAATTACGATACATTAATTATAAACACCTTATCCGAGAGTATCAATATTCAAGAAGATTTAATTTATAAACGACTTTTAAATGTTTGTAATTATGTAGCGTCTTTATCAGATAGTCGCGCAATTCTAATTTATAAGAAAATAAAGGGAATGGCTTTTTAGTAAGATAATACTCTCAAAATCAGCTATTAGTCGAAATTATTTGCATATTAACGATGTGTTTTTTATATTTAGCTTATAAAATTAATTGAACTTAACTAAAATGAGAAAAAATATATTAGGTGCTATCGTTATATTTTTTGTAACCTTTGCTAGTTTATTAGCCTTAAGTGAGTTATCAAATAACAATGATTCTGACATTGATTCAACCCAATTCTACGCAGAAGATTACTAGTTTACATCACCATAATTTTTTAATACAAAGGCTCTAATTTTTTTAGGGCTAATGCCTGCTATATCTTCTAGCTCTTCTACAGAACCTTGTTCAATAAACTGATCTGGAATACCCAATACTTTCAGCGTATTGTTATAATTAAATTGCGATTTAAATTCGGCAATCGCACTTCCAAATCCACCTATAATGGTTCCGTTTTCTACGGTAATAATAGTTTCGTATTTGTTGAAAATAGTATGTAATAAATCTATATCAAGTGGTTTAACAAACGCCATATCGTAATGGGAAATGGATATATCATAAATCGCTTCGCATACGTTGTTGGCGACGCTACCAATACTTAAAATCGCTATTTTTTCACCTTGTTTTAATTGTTCGCCTTTGCTCATTATTACGTTTTCAAAAGGTACTTGCCAATTTACATTGTTTCCTCGACCTCTTGGATATCTTATAGCTAAAGGATTTGAAAGTTTTCCGAGCTGTGCCGTAAAAAGTAAATTTCTTAAGGTAATTTCATTTCTTGGCGCTGCAATAATCATATTCGGAATACAACGTAAATAGGCTATATCAAAAACACCATGATGTGTGGCGCCATCTTCGCCAACCAAACCAGCACGATCTAGACAGAAAATAACTGGTAAATTCTGCAAGGCTACATCATGAATTATTTGGTCGTAAGCACGTTGTAAAAAAGTAGAGTAGATGTTGCAAAACGGAATCATACCTTGGGTGGCCATACCAGCTGCAAGTGTTACGGCGTGTTGTTCGGCAATACCAACATCAAATGCGCGATTGGGAAAAGCATCCATCATATATTTTAAGGAACTTCCAGTTGGCATAGCAGGTGTAATACCAACAACTTTATTGTTTATTTCTGCTAATTCTACCAGGGTTAAACCAAAAACATCTTGGTATTTTGGAGCTTGTAAGGTGTTCGTTTTAGCAGGAATATCTCCCGTAACAGCGTCAAATTTTCCAGGCGCATGATAAACCACTTGATTTTCTTCAGCCTGTTTTAAGCCTTTGCCTTTAGTTGTAATTATATGAAGGAATTTAGGGCCTTCAATGGTTTTTAAACGCTCTAATTCTATTATCACTTTAAAAATATCATGACCATCAATAGGTCCTGAATAATTAAAATTTAAGGCTTCAAAAATATTATCTTGTTTTTGAGTGCCCTTTTTTACGTTGGTTAAATATTGTTTTAATGCACCAACACTTGGGTCTA
This sequence comes from Bizionia hallyeonensis, assembly GCF_042657385.1. NCBI lineage: Bacteria > Pseudomonadati > Bacteroidota > Flavobacteriia > Flavobacteriales > Flavobacteriaceae > Bizionia > Bizionia hallyeonensis. Next base: position 903,135 of record NZ_JBHSLA010000001.1, read on the forward strand.
TTCCTATGGCATTATCATTTAAAATAACGAGTAAGTTGGCATTGGTAACGCCTGCATGGTTTAAACCTTCAAAAGCCATTCCACTGGCAATGGAGGCATCACCAATAATGGCAATATGATGCTTTTTAAAATCACCTTGAATTTGTGTTGCAATAGCCATGCCTAATGCTGCCGAAATAGAGGTAGATGAATGTCCTGTGCCAAACATATCATAGATACTTTCAGAACGTTTGGGAAAGCCACTAATGCCATGTAGTTGGCGGTTGGTGTCAAAATTGGCTTTTCTTTCCGTTAGTATTTTATGAACATAAGCTTGGTGTCCAACATCCCAAATTAATACATCATCTGGTGTATTAAATACATAATGCAAGGCAATAGTTAATTCCACAACACCTAGACTAGCACCTAAATGGCCTTCTTTGGTAGCCACAATATCAATAATAAATTGACGTAATTCTTTAGCTAAAACAGGTAGTTTATTTTGATTTAATGCGCGTAAATCTGCTGGATTATTAATTGTATCAAGAATAATTGAATTCATTTATGAGGAATATGTTGTAAAATTATTAAAATAGCCCATATATTTTTATTTTTTCTGATTATTTAGAATAATTACTCATAGTAACTTCCTTATATTTGATGAATTAAATTAAAATCTCTAATTTTTAATTCTGAAAAATGAAAAATAACTACGCAAAAAAGTTGCTTTTTTTAGCCGTTTTGGTGTTCGCCAATGTGGTTTATGCGCAAAGTAACTTAATGGAATCGAATTACGCCTCTGTAATTCAAAATTATCTGAATCAAAATAAAGAAAAATACGGCTTAACAGTAAGTGATATTTCAGATTTATCAGTAGATAATGAATTCCTTTCAAAAAACAGCAAAATTACGCATGTTTATATTAATCAAAGGTACCAAGGTATTCCGATTTTAAATGCTCTGTCAAGTGTTGCTATTAAAGGGAATGCTGTCTTTTATTATGCTAATAGATTTACAGGTAATGTTAATCAAAGAGTTAATACAACATCTCCACAATTAACGGCAAAACAAGCAATTCATAATGTTGCGGCACAATTAAATTTGGGCGCTGTACAGGGTTTAGATTTAATTGAAAAGAATAATAATATCTACCTGTATTCAAATGGTTCTGTTTCTCAAACTACCATTCCAGTTAAATTAGTGTATTTTCAAAACGAAGCAGGAAACTTAACCCTTTCATGGGATTTAAGTATTCATACTTTGGATGGTGCTAATTGGTACAGTGTTCGTGTTGATGCAATTACAGGTGAAATTATTAATCAAAACGATTGGATTTTAGCTTGTGATTTTGGTGATTCCCAACATGAGAATCACGGTCATGCTTCAAACCCTGTAGTTCAAAAAGAATCTAAATTTACATTATTTAAGGACGCTTCTTTTATGGCTGATGGTTCTCAATATAATGTGTATGCACTTCCAGTAGAAAGTCCAAACCATGGTAATAGAACTTTGTTATCTGAACCAGCTAACCTTAATGCTTCTCCTTTTGGATGGCATGATACGGATGGCATTTCTGGTGCGGAGTTTACCAATGCACGTGGAAATAATGTTTGGGCCATGGAGGATAGAAATGGAAATGATGGTTTTGGATATTCTCCAAATGGAACAGCTACACTAAATTTTGACTTTCCGTTAGATTTTAATCAGGAGCCTGAAGGGTACCAAGATGCATCCATAACCAACTTATTTTATATAAATAATGTGATGCATGATATATGGTATCAGTATGGTTTTGATGAAGCAAGCGGAAACTTCCAAGCTAATAACTATGGAAATGGTGGTGCAGGTAATGATTATGTTCGTGCTGATGGGCAAGATGGTAATGGTGTTGGAAATTCTATTAACAATGCCTTTTTTGGAACACCACCAGATGGTTCTAATCCAAGTATGCGTATGTTTTTATGGTCACCTGTTGCAGGTTTACAAGATTTAGTTACTGTAAATAATAGTGCTGTAGCTGGAACATATACAGCCGTTAATCCAGCAACCGCAGCACCAAACAACATACCAGGAATTGGCGTGACACCTGTTACAGCTGATTTACAATTAGTTAATGATGGCTCTGCAAACCCAGCAGAAGGCTGTAATCCTATTGCAAGTGTAGCCGGCAAAATTGCCGTAATCAGAAGAGGTACATGTCCTTTTGTAGATAAAATTCAAAATGCTCAAGATGCAGGTGCTGTTGCGGTTATAGTTATTAATCATAACAACCCAACTAATGATCCAGCTTACGTTCCGTATGTAAACATGGCAGGAGAAGCAAATCCAGTATTCTCAATTCCATCTGTATTTATGAATTTTGATGATGGTGAAATTCTACTAGCAGCAATGCAAACAGAAACCGTTAATGTTACTTTGCAAGGACCAAGTCCTTTTATGCTTGATGGCAGCTTGGATAACATGATTGTAGCACATGAATATGGTCATGGTATTTCAAATCGTTTAACAGGTGGGCCTAGCCAAGCAGGTTGTTTAACAAACGAAACTCAGATGGGTGAAGGTTGGTCTGATTGGTTTGCTATGATGATTACCTTACAAGGAACTGAAGACTATGCTGCTGGACGTGGTATGGTAACTTATGCTTCTGGGCAAGGCGTAAATGGAATAGGTATTAGAAATGCTAAATATGCAACTGATTTTTCTGTAAATGGTTTCACGTATGGAGACACCAATAATACGGCTCAAGTGTCGCAACCACATGGTATTGGCTTTATTTGGGGTACGATGTTATATGATTTAACGGAGGCTTATGTTTCTAAATATGGTTTTGATGACGATATTTACAATGGAACAGGCGGAAATAATAAAGTAATGCAATTAGTAATAGATGCACTTAAATTACAACCTTGTAACCCTGATTTTATTGAAGGACGTGATGCGATTTTAGCTGCCGATATGGCAACTACAGGAGGTGAAGACCAATGTATGATTTGGGAAATATTCTCTAATAGAGGTCTAGGTGTTAATGCATCTGGTGGTAGTAAATTTAGTAGAACAGATCAAGTTGAGAATTTCGATATGCCTCTAGAAACAGATCCTACGTTACAAAACTGTACTAGCTTAAGTGTGGACGAATTTAAACAAAGCGATTACAAAGTGTATCCAAACCCAACAAATAATAACTTGTTTATTAAAACGAATAAGAGTTTTGGTCAAGTAACTATGACGATTACAGATATTAACGGAAGACAGGTTTACAGTCAGAAAGTTGATTTATTTGGAACAGTTGAAGTTAACATGAATACACTACAATCTGGTATTTATATATTAAACATGAAAGGCCAGAATATTGATGCTAACCATAAAATTATTAAAAACTAATAATTTTTAAATGATATTTTAAAAAGGCAACTAGTAATTTAGTTGCCTTTTTTATTTTTGTAAAATGGAGATACGTTTTGATGATGCTTATTTTATGAGGAAAGCCTTAATGGAAGCTGAAATAGCTTTTGATAAAGGCGAAATTCCAGTTGGTGCTGTTATTGTAATTGATAATAGAGTTATAGCTCGAGGTCATAATTTAACCGAAATGCTAAATGATGTTACTGCTCATGCCGAAATGCAAGCCATTACAGCCGCTGCAAATTTTTTAGGTGGTAAATATTTACACAACTGCACATTATATGTTACTTTAGAGCCTTGCCAAATGTGTGCTGGTGCATTGTATTGGAGTCAAATAAGTAATATTGTTTATGGCGCTCGTGATGAAGAACGTGGTTGCATAAACTTACAAACCAAACTACATCCTAAAACACTTATAAAAGGAGGTGTTTTGGCAGATGAAGCTGCTTTATTATTAAAGCGTTTTTTTATTGAAAGAAGAAATTTAAATTAAAACTTATTTCGCTTTTGGCTTTCGCGCATTTTATCTAGATTTTCTTGTGTAAGCATGTAGTCACTCATTTTCTTATCTTTCCATCGATACCAAGAAAAGAGCGGAAAAACGATAAAAAACAAGCCTAATACGCCGCCTCCAACTAATTTAGGAGCGTATTCTAAATCCAGTGTTAAACCACAAATAATAGCCGTTAATGTGGTGATTAGTAAAACTATAATAATGTATTTCATAACTAATTAGTAATATTAATAAGTTTAGTTCGGTATGCGGTTAATAATTTTGATTTAGATACAAATCCATAATATTTTCCGTCTTTAATAACAGGTAAGTTCCAAGCATTCGTGTCTTGAAACTTTTGCATAACCATTCTCATACTATCAGTCTTATAATCAATATAGCCTGGAGGTAGATGCATAAAAGTTTCAACCGAAGTAGTATTGTACAATGCTTGATCAAACATAATATTCCTAATATCATCTAACAAAATAATACCAACAAGGTTGTTGTCTTCGTTTATAACAGGAAACATATTTCTATTCGATTTGGCAACACCTTCATGAAGCATCTCTCCTAGAGACATGTCCGGACGAAGCGCTATAAAGTTTTTTTCAATAACACTATCAATATCCATAGATGTCAGCACATTTTGATCTTTATCATGGGTAAGCAAATCACCTCTTTCAGCTAATTCTCGGGTATAAATAGTATGTTCCATATAGTTTTTCGTAATCATATATGAAATGGCTACGGTAATCATTAAGGGAAGAAATAAAACATATCCACCGGTAATTTCAGCAATTAAGAAAATGGCAGTTAAAGGGGCGTGAATAACACCTGCTATAAGTCCGGCCATTCCAACCAATGTGAAGTTTGATTCAGATACCTGATGCCCGAAACCTATATTGTTGATTATTTTAGCCACGACATTCCCCAGAGCACTTCCCATAACCATAGTTGGAACAATTACACCTCCAACACCACCCGCGGCAAATGTCGTGGTCATAGCAATAGCTTTAAAAATAGTAAAGCCAATTAATAAGACAATTACAACCCAAATGTTATCAAGATACTTGTCAAAAAAAGTAGAACCCAATGCATGGAGGTAATTTCCATCATAAAGGTCTCTAGTAAAGCTTAAACCTTCACCGTAAAGCGGCGGAATAAAGTAAAGCATAACACCAATTGCAAAACCACCTACAAGTAGTTTCGTGAATTTGGATTTAAATCGATCAAAAAATGCATAAACAGCGAAATAAATTTTAGTAAAGTAAATGGAGCCAATGGCCGTACCCAAACCTAAAATGATATAAAAAGCGGTATCTCTAATGGTAAATTTATCAGTAACTGTAAAATCGAAAAGCACCTCATCTCCTAAAAAGAAATACGAGGTTAAAACCGAAGAAATAGAAGCAATAAGCAAAGGTAATAATGAAGCAAAAGTTAAATCCAAACTGAATACTTCAACAGCAAAAACAATAGCTGCAATAGGTGATTTAAACATTGAAGCTATCGCGCCAGCAGTAGCACAGGCTATTAATAATGTTCGTGTCTTTTTATCAATATGCATCAATCTACTTAAATTAGAACTGATGGCCGAACCAGACGTAATAGCTGGACCCAATAAACCAACAGAACCACCAAACCCAACGGTTAAAGGCGCCATGATTATTGGATGATAGATTAACTTATAGGATAACAGTCCTTTTTGTCTTAAAAGCGAATATAAAAGCGATGGCACAGCACGTTTAATAAAAGGAGGGACAGATGGCGTCATGGCTTTTTTAAACACATATTTTTTTAATAAATAAACCAGAAATAAACCTATAAATGGTAAAATAAAATAGAGTTGATTTTCAGAAAAAACAATTCCCTTGTCTAAAAACAGTTGAATAGAATAGGTGATGTTTTTTAAGGTTAAAGCAGCGATACCTGTAGATAAACCAACAAAAATACTTAACAATAAAACAAAGTTTTTTTGAGAGATATATTTAAATCTCCAAATCATAGCGTGTTTTATGGCCGATTTAATATTCATTTATTGTAGTAATTCCGCTTTTGTGACTAGTAAATCCTCTAAATATTTTTGTCGTAAGGTTTCCACATACGGTCTTTTGTTATAATAGCCTTGTTTGAATTGTTCAATAGCCGTATTGATTAACGTTTCTGATAAAGCTATATTTCCTTTTTGTTGGGCTATTAAAGCTAAATAATAATTTGCGTCGGCACTAATGTCTCGACCGTGCTCTAGGCGTTTTTCAAAATTATATGTCGCTTTATTATAATCTCCAGATTCGTAATAGGCAATGCCACGATATAAAAATGCGGTAAGCTCTACCCAGTCTTCGCCTGACTCTTCTATTTCTTGATTAATGTATGTGTCAAAATAAAAAATAGAATTATCATAATCCTTTAGGCCTAAATAGGCAATGCCTCGCCAATAGTCTACACTATGACCTTGCGGCTGATCCACAAAATTTGGTGTTAAGGTATCAGAGGCATCAAAATCGGCAATGGCTTTTTTATAATCTCTATAAAACCACAAATATAAATACCCTCGCCAAGGAATACGGGTCACAGAATCTAATGGAATAGCTTTATCATATTGTTCTTTCCATTTATGAGGTATGCCACGTTTTAAATACCCAACGGAAAGTTCATAAACTGCTTGTTCATACGTAGAATCTATTTCAATAGCGCGTGCAATACCGTTAATGCTACCAGCTGAACCTTGTCCAAAATTGGTAACACCAAAACTGTAGGCTTCTTCGGCTTTCTCACGCTTTGATTTACATGAAAACAGACAAAGAACTACAAAGATACTAAGGGATAATTTCCGTAATCTCGCCATTTTCTATTCGATAGGATATATACATATAGGAATCTCTAAAATCATCATGTACATAATTTGGATTCCATATTTTAAGTTCTGTTGTAAGTTGAAATAATTGGTCTACCAACCGTTTGTTAAAGGTTTTAGGATGTAGGTCTAAATCATTTTCATGGATAACATAACGTCCAGCTTCCCCTTTACAATTTATAACAAATCGGATGTTTAAATATCCTGAATCTGTGTAATTCTCGTTTTTATAATTTGAAAGAATAAAGGTGCGTAAACCATTTTTACCTTTGCTATAAGTTGCGCGTTCTGGATTATAATATTGTAAAATATAGTTTTCATTGCAAACTTCAAAACCGTTGCTTAACAAAGCTGTTTCAGGTTCAATATACTCAACGGCATGTGTATATTTTTGTTCAGGTACAAACTTATAATTAAACACATAATAGGCATAACCATATAAAGCAAATAAGGCAATGGTAAGCCCTAAAACAACATACATAATAATTTTAAAAACGCGTTTCCACTTCATTAGTTAAAACTACTAAAAAAATTGTCCCGATAGGCTATCGGGACAAATTATAAATTTTAAGATTTTAAGTTCAGCTTTAAACTCAATTCTTCTAGTTGTTTATTGTCTAGTGGCGCAGGCGCATCAATCATGACATCACGTCCTGAATTGTTTTTCGGGAATGCAATGAAATCACGAATGGTTTCTTGACCACCCAAAATAGCAACCAATCTATCCAATCCAAATGCCAAACCACCATGTGGAGGTGCACCATATTGAAAGGCATCCATTAAAAAGCCGAATTGGGCTTTAGCTTCTTCTTTTGTAAAACCTAAATAATCGAACATTAAGGCTTGGATTTTTTTATCGTGAATACGTATAGAGCCACCTCCAATTTCGTTTCCGTTTAATACCAAATCGTAAGCATTGGCTTTTACTTCGCCAGGATTGGTTTCTAATAATTCTAACTGTCCAGGTTTTGGTGATGTAAACGGATGGTGCATGGCATGGTAACGCTCCGTTTCGTCATCCCATTCCAAAAGTGGAAAATCCATAACCCAAAGTGGTGCAAATTCATTTGGTTTACGCAAATCTAAACGCTCTGCTAATTCCATACGTAGTGCGCTTAATTGTGCACGCACTTTATTTGTAGGTCCAGAAAGTACACAGACTAAATCCCCAGCTTTGGCTCCTGTTTTTTCTGCCCATTTAGCTAAATCGTCTTGGTCAAAAAATTTATCTACTGATGATTTATAGGTGCCATCATCATTGCAACGACTATATATCATGCCTAAAGCGCCAATTTGCGGGCGTTTAACCCAATCAATCAGTTTGTCAATTTCTTTTCTCGTATAACTATTTCCACCAGGAACAGCAATACCAATTACTAATTCGGCATCATTAAAAACACCAAAGTCTTTATGTTGAGCAACATCATTTAACTCGCCAAATTCCATTCCGAAACGAATATCTGGTTTGTCATTTCCATATAAACGCATGGCATCATCATAAAGCATGCGTGGGAATTCTGAAATTTCAACACCATTCACTTCTTTTAAAAGGTGTCTGGTTAAACCTTCAAAAGCATTTAAAATATCTTCTTGTTCTACGAAAGCCATTTCGCAGTCAATTTGTGTAAATTCGGGTTGTCTGTCAGCTCGTAAATCTTCATCTCGGAAACATTTTACAATCTGAAAGTATTTATCCATACCTCCAACCATCAACAATTGCTTAAAGGTTTGTGGGCTTTGCGGAAGTGCATAAAATTGCCCTTCATTCATCCTAGAAGGCACCACAAAGTCACGAGCACCTTCTGGCGTTGATTTGATTAAGTACGGTGTTTCCACTTCTATAAAACCTTCTTTTGATAAGTAGTTCCTAACCTCTTGTGTCACTTTATGACGAAAAATCAGGTTGTTTTTAACGGGATTACGACGAATATCTATATAGCGATATTTCATGCGAATATCTTCGCCACCATCCGTTTTATCTTCAATTGTAAAAGGAGGTAACAAGGATTCATTTAAGATATCCATTTTAGACACCAATATTTCAATATCACCTGTTGGGATATTGGCATTTTTAGAAGCGCGCTCAATAACGGTTCCTGTAACTTGAATAACAAATTCACGCCCTAATTTCTGTGCTTTTTCCATCATGGCTTTAGGCGTGCGTTCTTCATCAAAAACGAGTTGGGTAATACCATAGCGGTCGCGTAAATCGACCCAAACAATAAAACCTTTATCGCGTGATTTTTGAACCCAACCAGAAAGGGTTACTTCGGTATTGATATGTGATGCTCGTAATTCACCACAGGTATGACTTCTATACATAAATTTGTTGTTTTTATACCTAGCAGGTATATGCGGATGCAAATTTAAGCAAGTTAACCGATTATCAAATAAAAAAAGCCTCAACATTTGTTGAGGCTTCCCGCTATTAGCCAATCTTTTATTTGAGGGTACAAGAATTGGCCTTAAATATTTTCTGTTTTTGTTGTTTTCTTCCGATACCACATTTTTAATTGCATGGATAAAAAGAATAAAATTGGAACCACAATCAAGGTTAAAAATGTTGCAACTAGCAAGCCGTAAATTACCGTCCATGCTAATGGACCCCAAAATACCACATTATCTCCACCCATGTAAATATTTGGGTCTAATTCACTAAATAACGTGAAAAAATTGATATTTAACCCAATTGCTAATGGAATTAATCCTAAAATAGTTGTAATAGCCGTTAGTAAAACTGGACGTAAACGTGCTTTACCCGCTCTTACAATACTTTCGAATAAATCTTCTTTACTCAAATACTCATGGTCCTCTAAATCTAATTCGTGTTTCTTTCTGTCAATTAATAATTGCGCATAATCGAGCAATACCACACCGTTATTTACAACGATTCCAGCTAAAGAAATAATACCAACCATGGTCATCATAATAACGAAAGCACTTCCCGTCATTACAATACCACCAAATACACCAATCAGGCTTAAAAATATGGCGAGCATAATAATGGTTGGTTTAGAAATGGAGTTGAATTGAAATATTAAAATAAAGAAAATCAATCCTAAACCTGTACCAAATGCACCCATTAAAAATGCCATTTGTTTATTTTGCTCTTCAATTTGACCGGTATAATCTATGTGAATGTCTGCTGGAAGATTTTTGTAACCCTTCATTTCATTCTGAATTTGCTTAACAATGGCGCCCGCATCGGTATAGCCTGGGGACAAGGCTGAATAAACGGTAACCACACGTTTAGTAGCCTTATGTTTTATAGCGCTAAAACTAGAGTTGTTTTCATGTTTAGTAACCGCAGATACAGGAATACTTTTTAATTGCCCGGTGTTATCTCTAAACGTGATGTTTTGGTTAAATAAAGCACTGGTATTGTAGCGGTTTTCTTCATTAAAACGCACGTAAATATCAAAATCATCGCCATCCTCTTTATAAATACCTCCTTTGGTTCCGAAAATAGAATTACGTAATTGTTGGCCAACTTGAGCGGCACTAATACCTAATTCTCCTGCTTTTTCTCTGTCAATAATAACACGCATAGATGGCTTATCTTTATTCACATCAATTTTCAATTCGTCAATACCCGAAATATTTTTAGTATTAATGAATTCGCGCATGCTTTCAGCGGTATTAATCAGCTCGTCATAGTCATCGCCTTCAATTTCAATATTAATTGGAGATCCAGCTGGTGGTCCATTGGCATCTTTTTCAACAGAAATAAGAACACCAGGATAAATACCAACTAATGCTTCTTGAACTTTTTGGCGCAGCAACTCACTATCTTCACCTTGGCGATATTTATACTCGCGCATGGATGCTGTAATTTTTGCTTTGTGTGGCATTTCAGCCGATGACCCACTATCTGTTTGTGGATTTCCTGCACCTTCACCAACTTGTGAAACCGCACTTTCTACCATGTAGTTATAATCGCCATCACGGTATTGTTCATCATTAACTACGGCGTAAACGCGCTTTTCAATTTCTTTGGTTATGGCGTTTGTTTTTTCAATAGCTGTTCCTTGTGGATATTCTATATAAACAATAATCTGATTTGGCTTATTGTCTGGAAAAAATTCTACTTTGGTTCGTTGTGTAGATAAGGATATCCCGAAAGCCACAAAAGAAAAAACTAATAGCACAAAAGTTCCAATGGTTAAACCGTATAAACGCCATCCAGATAAAGCCCAACGCAATTGCCCTTCATACCAACGTTCTAAACGTACCAAGGTTTTAGTTTGAAAGTTATTGGCCCACTTACGAAGGAATAATCTATAAGCCCACTGCATTATAGCGGTGAAAATCATTAGTGTTCCTAAACCGCGATATTCGCCACCAAAAATAAGTATCAAAATACCGAAACCTGCTATTATAGACGTGTTACGGATAATTTTTTTAAGTTCCATATCCTTATCTTCGGTACTCATAAACTGCGAGACTAAAACCGAATTAAAGAAAATAGCAACAAATAAGGATGAACCTAGAACTACGGAAAGTGTTATGGGCAATATCATCATAAACTGTCCCATAATGCCTGGCCATAAACCTAAAGGTATAAATGCGGCAACCGTTGTGGCTGTTGAAATAATAATAGGAAAAGCAATTTCTCCAATACCTTTTTTAGCCGCTTCAATACGGCTCATGCCTTCCTCGTCCATTAAACGATACACGTTTTCTACTACCACAATTCCATTATCTACCAACATCCCAAGACCCATAATTAATCCGAAAAGAACCATGGTATTTAAACTTTGGCCTAAAAGGTTCAATATCATAAGAGATATAAACATAGACATAGGTATGGCAAACCCAACAAATATGGCGTTCTTAAATCCTAAAAAGAACATTAATACCAGAACGACTAGAATCACACCAAAAATAATGTTGTTTACCAAGTCGTCTACTTGACCAATAGTTACCGGCGATTGATCATTAGCGATGCTCACCTTTAAATCCTGTGGAAACTTATTGTCAATGGCATTTTGAACAATAACTCTAATTTGTTCAGCAGCATCAACCATGTTTTTTCCAGCACGTTTTTTAACGTCTAGCATAACAACAGGTTCACCAAACTCACGCGCATATGTTGTTTTATCTTCTTCGTGAAATGTTACTGTTGCTACATCTTTTAAATACGTGGCTTTACCTTTTTCTGCTTTTACTACAAAGTTTTCTAACTCATTTGGTGTTTCTATTTCACCAAGGATACGAATGGTTCTACGCTGACCACTGGCTATTAAGTTTCCAGCAGACATGGTTACGTTTCCGTTATTAATAGCGCCTATAATATCGTTAAAAGTAACATCGGCAGCCATCATTTTATAAATATCTACGGCAACTTCAACTTCTTTATCTTGAGCACCACGAATATCCACTTTCTTGATTTCTAATAAATCTTCTATCTCATCTTGAAGTACTTCGCCATACTCTTTAAGTTTTTCAATAGGATAATCGCCCGAAATATTAATGTTTAAAATGGGCATTTCTTCAGAAAGGCTTAATTCAAACACATCAGGTTTTACCTTGGCACCATTGGACATGGGCCAATCTTCACCTGCCGTTTTGGTGTCTATTTCATCCTTTACCTTTTGTTTGGCTTGCTCAACGGTAAGATTTTCATCAAATTCCACAATAATCATGGAGAAATCTTCTTGTGATGTTGAGGTTATTTCCACCACATTACTAACGGTTTTTAGTTCGTCCTCAAGTGGGTCTGTAATAAGTTTTTCAATATCTTCTGCTGTATTTCCAGGGTATATTGAGCTAACATATATTTTAGTTTCGTTTACTTCAGGAAAATTTTCACGAGGCATTTCAAAAAATGCAGCAACACCTAAATAAAACATCACTAGAATTAGGACATACATGGTGGTCTTGTTGTTGATTGCCCATGATGATAAACCAAATTCTTTATCGACTTGTTTTTTCTTTTTAGTCATTAGTTTCTTTTTAGTTGTTAGTGCTTTCAGTTTGCATATCTACAACTCTAACGGTTTGACCATCTTTAACACTTCTGGCGCCTTCTTGAACAATTTCAGCACCATCTTCTATGCCTTCTAAAACCTCAATAACGTCTCCTTGTGTTTTTCCTGTTTTTATAATAACGCGTTTAACGTCTCCTTCACCATTATTGTTTTTGTTAGAAAGAATATAAATATACTGTTCGCCATCTGCATTTTCAGAAATAATACTTTGTGGAATTAGTATGGCTTTTTCACTTGTGTAATCGTTAATTTTAAGACGCGCTGTTAAGTTTGGTTTAATATTATTGTCCGTATTTGGCACACTCACTTCTACTTTAAAGGTTCGGTTCGCAGGATTAATATAATCGCCAGCTTGACGCACTTTAGTCTCAATGGTTTCTCCTAAAATTGGAAATTCAACCGTAACATCTTTGCCTTTTGTTACACTACCAATATAGCTTTCAGGAATATCCGTTTCTATATACATATTATCTAGATTTACAATACGCATTAGTTGACTTTGTCCTGCCATAACCACACTTCCTTGTTCGGTAATGATATCGTCTATGGTACCAGAAAAAGGTGCAGTAACCGTGGTTTTTGAAATTTGTTGTTTTAGTTGATTCACTGCTTCTGCTTGCGATTCTGAAGAAGATTTAGCCTGTAAATATTGGATTTCACTGCCAATATTCTGATCCCACAAACGCTTTTGACGTTCAAAGGTTGTTTTGGCCAAATTTGCTTGAATTTCTAATTGTGCTAGTTGCTGGCTTAAACCACCATCATCAATTTTAGCAAGAATTTGTCCTTTTTTTACCTGCTGACCTTCCTTTACATAAACCTTGGTTAAAATACCATTGTATTCTGGCGTTACAACTAATAAATCTTTAGTGGTAACATTACCTTGTATTTCTAATTGGTGCTTGAAAACCTCCTCTTTTGCCTTAAAAGTAGTTATTAAAGGTACTTTTTTAATAGTATCTAGTTTTGCTATTTTTTCATTTAATAAGGCCATCTGATCATTAAGCTCTTGTTGCTTGGTATCAATTTGCGAACGTCTTTCTTTTAATTCAGATAAATTGTTTGAGGCTAAAACAGCATCAAGCGATTTTTCATTTTTACTGCCACAAGACGATATGATAAGGGCAAGAATAATTAGGATTTTTATATTTTTCATGATTTTATTGTGATGGATTGGCTTAATAATTTAGTGTGTTTAGTACGGTTTCTAGTTCAGATTTTTTGGTAATAACATTAAACATAGACTGCAAATATTCTTGTTGAGCCGTATACAGTTGTGTTTGTGCTTGCCTTAAATCAAAACTGGAAGCTATACCTTCAAAAAATTTAGTTTGGTTCTTTTCTTCAATGCGTTCTGCTAAATTTAAATTCTGTTGCTTGTTTTGATATTCTTCAATGGCAAACTGGTAGTCACTTTTTGCAGCTGATATTTGAAATTTTAACTGCTGTTCGGTTTCTGTTAGTTCCTCTTGAGCTATTTCTAAATTTATTTGAGCGCGCTGGGTTGCGGCACTCCGCATACCAGAACTAAATATGGGAATGGACATATTTACACCAAAAAGAGAAGACCCATACCATTCTTGATTATTGTTAGCAAAATTAAATTTTTCACCATAACCACTATATCCACCGTTTATAAATGCGCTTAAGGTTGGTAGAAAGCTGCTTTTCTCAAGTTTTAAAAGTAATTCTTGAGATTCCTCTTGGTTTTTTGCAATTTGGTAATCAATACTGTTTTCAATATTTTCATCTGCCTCCAAGAGCTCTAATGATATGTTTTGGAGCGTGAGAGTTTCTAAGCTATCTATTAGAGAAATGGGCGTGTTTAAATCAATTCCCAACGTAATATTAAATAATTGATAGGCTATATCTTTAGAACGCTTGACATTATTTAAATAATTTTTTAAACCCGTTAAAGTAATTTGCAATTGCTCCACGCTTTCTTCTTCCGCTAAACCATTTTGATATATTTTGGTAGTTTCAAAAAGATTTTTTTCAAGCACCTCAATGTTTTTATTGACAATGTTCAAGTTTTCTTCGGCTAAAAGCACGTTTCCATACGCGTTGATTACGGCATTTCTTACTTCTAAATCGGTTTTGATTTTAGCATTCTCTGAAATTTCTAGAAACACTTTTGCAGACTGTAACCCAACCAAATACGAGCCGTCAAAAAGTAGCTGACTTAAAGTAGCCGTAGCGTTTATGCTTTGCTTTGGACTAAATTCAACAGGTACAAATGTGCCTGGCGTACCACCTGCAAGTTCTGCTGGAAGTAAGGAAACTTGTTGTTTTATCCAATTTTGGTAATCTACAGCGCCATTTATTTGTGGCAAACCTGTAGCTGTGGTTTCCCATTTTTGTTTTTCGGCAGCTTCAATATCTCTAACAGCATTTTTAATGGATCGGTTATTTATTAAGGCATAATCTATCGCTTCTTGTAAGGTTAATGTACTTGGCGTTTCTTGAGCTATTAACCAAGTGGAAAATAATAGGCTGACTATTAATAGTGATTTATGTTTCATTGTTTGTTTTAGTCTATTTTTATTTTTGAGCTGTCACTTAATATGGTGTCTAATTTGTCAATTCCTTTTTTGGTGCTAATCCCGCGAATATGATATTCTAAATAATTATCCATTAACTGTTTCATGGGGAAATCATTGGTTGGAAATATATCAACATCCTTTAAGCTCATCATGGTATTAAAGTAGAGTCGGGATACAAATTCAACATCAATGGATTCACGATATAGTCCTTCTGATACACCACGAATTAAATTATTTTTTACACAATCTTGCATGATGTGAAATTGATCGTTTTTTAGAGATTCGAAAATTTTAGGATAATATTTTTTTAGTTGGTATTGTGGTGATGATTTTTCATCTTTTAAATGGGTCATGGTGAATTTCTTGATTTCAAAAATTTCATCAATAGGATTTTGATTTAAAGCACAAATACAATCAATACCTTGCGAAATAAATTCAAACATATATAAGGTTGTTGCCTGAACTAATTTCGTTTTCGTTGCATAGTGTAGGTATATGGTTTTTTTCGATACACCAATTTCATTGGCAATATCGTCCATAGTCACGCTTTTAAACCCGTAGTTTAAAAACAAATCAGCCGAACTTTTAAGAATTTTATCTTTCATAATAAGGTGCAAATATATCAAAGGAAACTTTAAAAACCAAAAAAGTTTCCATAGTATTAACCTTTTCTTAATATTGGAGAAAGGTGTTGTAATAATTAAATGAATTGCCTTATTTTTGCTTTATGCAAAACACACCTTATTATCAGCAAGCATTTGTGGATTACTTGGATGCGTATATTCAAGAAAAAGAACCAAAATCGTTATACGATCCAATTAATTATATATTACAATTAGGTGGAAAACGCTTGCGTCCTGTTTTAACTTTAATGACTGCAGAGATTTTTGATTGTCACTATACCAAAGCGTTAAATGCGGCTTTAAGTATTGAAGTTTTTCATAATTTTTCATTGGTTCATGATGATATTATGGATGATGCACCTCTGCGAAGGGGTCAAGAAACCGTTCATGAGAAATGGGATTTAAACACGGGGATTTTATCCGGTGATGCCATGCTAATTATGGCGTATCAGTTGTTTGAAAACTATGATCCCGAAACGTTTCAAGCACTTGCTAAATTATTTAGCAAAACAGCTTTACAGGTTTGTGAAGGTCAGCAGTATGATGTAGATTTTGAAACTCGTGACGATGTGTCTATTCCTGAATATTTAAAAATGATTGAATACAAAACAGCCGTTTTGGTTGGTGCTGCTATGGAAATGGGAGCAATTGTTGCGCAGGTTCGGGAGCAAGATAAACGCTATATGTATGAGTTTGGTTTAAATTTAGGAATTGCCTTTCAACTACAAGATGATTATTTAGATGCATTTGGCAATCCCGAAACATTTGGAAAACAAGTTGGTGGTGATATTATTGAAAACAAAAAAACTTATTTATATTTAAAAGCCTTGGAGTTTTCTAGTGATGATGATAAGCAGCAGCTTTTACATTTATTCAGTTTAAAACCTACCGACCAGACCAATAAAATAGAAACCATTAAAGATATTTTTAACACCTCTGGCTCTAGTTTAGCAACCAAGCAGGTTATAGAGGAATATACCAATAAAGCTTTTGGTATTTTAGAGCAGCTACAAATTTCTGAAGAAAAAAAGATGTTATTAAAAACGTTTGGTCAGCAGTTAATGAACAGGAATGTATAATGCAATTACCTACAACTTTTACCGATTTAATTGATGAAGCCAATCACTCCGAACTCTATCAGAAGTTAATTCAGCAATTGAATAAGGATTTAGCTTTGGCAAATGTGGATTTGGAATTGGATCTGGAAATACTCCCAACTAGTTTAAAATTCATGTTGCATGAAATGGTTTATAAATTAATCCAAGAAAAGTTCATGGATTATTTAAATCTGCTCTACATTATTGATGTTTCTGAAACCAAAGTTCGCGAGTTGGACGGTTCAGATACCATTATTATGGCAGAACAGGTGGCTTTTTTAGTGTTACAGCGCGAGTGGCAAAAGGTTTGGTTTAAGAATAGGTATTCATAAATTTATTTTTAAAAATAAATTCTAAAGAACGGCATCCAAGAACTTCCATAAATACTCTTATCTCTATCATACAGCACATCATAACGAATTCCAATAGCTGTAGACACGCGCCCACTACTTATGGTGTAACCAGCGCCTAAAAACAATGCTGGATACCAATAGTTCTCGTCTGCAATTAGAAGTCTATTTTCCCAATTCCGACTCACATTTAATTCTTCAAATTCAGCGGATAGCTGCAACTGTGGAATAGGATTAAAAAGCCCTATGATGCTTCCGCCTAAAATAGTGGATTGATAAAAATCTTTTCTGCTGGCATAGGTGCCATTCAATGAAACACCCATTGCAAATTGCGGATTAAACTGATAAATAGCACTTGGAGCCAAGGTTCCACTAAAATAATCGCCAGAAAAACCCAATCCAATTCCACCACCAAAACGCACGTGACTCCAAAAATCATTGGTATTATTTTGTGCTGACACACTCGTTATAAAAAGACAAAAGAATCCAATGATTATCCTATTTTTTTTGGAGAATAATAAATCTTGTTTCATTTTCAAAATTTTAGTTAATTACATGTTATAAAAGTAAGAAAAGCATATCTATTTTTACTAAAAGTTGTACTTTTGTGTAAATTTAGTCTGAACGATTCAGTTTTAATTCATTTATGGATAAATATTCTTTTTTAAACGCAGCACATTCAGCATACTTTGCTGATTTATACGACCAATATTTACAAAACCCAGATTCTGTCGAGCCAAGTTGGAGAGCCTTTTTTCAAGGTTACGACTTTGGTAGTGAAAGCTTTGGCATAACAGACAAGGTGGAAACAGAGCAAGTTATGGGAACGGATGTTTCCTGCGAACATGTTTCTATTAGTGTCACCAAAGAATTTCAGGTATTACAATTAATTGATGGGTATCGTAATCGTGGACATTTGTTTACAAAAACAAACCCTGTTCGTGACAGACGTACGTATTCGCCTACTTTGGCTATTGAAAATTTCGGACTATCAGAATCCGATTTGGATACCACCTTTAATGCGGGAGACACCATAGGTTCTGGCGTAAAAACATTGCGCGCCATTATTAAGCATTTAGATAATATATATTGTCACTCAATAGGAGTAGAATATATGTATATCAGAAAACCTGAAGAAATTAAATGGTTTCAGGAAAAATTGAGTATTAATGACAATCTGCCAAATTTTGATGCAGATCAGAAGAAACATATTCTTAAAAAATTAAACGAAGCCGTTTCCTTTGAAACCTTTTTACATACCAAATATGTAGGACAAAAACGATTCTCTTTAGAAGGAGGTGAGTCTTTAATCCCAGCATTAGACGCCTTAATTGAAAGTGCTTCGGATTATGATGTGAAAGAATTTGTAATGGGAATGGCACACCGTGGCCGTTTAAGTACATTGACAAATATTTTCGGAAAATCGGCTAAAGATATCTTTAGTGAATTTGACGGTAAAGATTATGAGCAGGAGGTTTTTGATGGTGATGTGAAATATCATTTAGGTTGGACCAGTGATAGAGAAACCAATAACGGCAATAAAATTAATTTAAATATTGCCCCAAACCCGTCGCATTTAGAAACCGTAGGCGCCGTAGTTGAAGGTATAGTTAGAGCTAAACAAGATGATAAATATGCCGATAATCCATCGCAAGTATTACCAATAGTTGTTCATGGTGATGCTGCTATTGCAGGTCAAGGCTTGGTGTACGAAATTGTTCAAATGTCGCAATTAGATGGTTATAAAACGAGTGGAACCATTCACATAGTTGTTAATAACCAGATCGGTTTTACTACCAATTATTTGGATGCACGATCTAGTACATATTGTACAGATATTGCCAAAGTAACACTATCTCCTGTATTACATGTTAATGCAGACGATGTGGAAGCTGTTGTTCACGCCATGTTATTCGCATTGCATTTCAGAATGAAATTTAAACGCGATGTATTTATCGATTTATTAGGCTATAGAAAATATGGTCATAATGAAGGGGATGAGCCACGTTTTACACAACCAAAATTGTATAAAGCTATTGCAAAACATCATAACCCAAGAGATATTTATGCTGAAAAGCTTATTTCTGAAGGAATTATTGATGAGGATTATGTTAAAAAACTGGAAGAAGACTATAAAAATAAACTAGAAGAAAATTTAGAAGATTCTAGAAAAGAAGATAAAACGGAAATCACACCATTCATGCAAAACGAATGGGAAGATTACACAACTGCGGACGAAAATAAAATGATGGAACCGGTTGATACAACTTGTAGCAAAGCCGATCTAGAAAAAGTAACGAAAGTTATTTCAAATCTTCCAAAGGATAAAAAATTCATTCGTAAAATTGAACGCTTAATACAGTCTAGACAAACCATGTTTGATGAAAACAAACTGGATTGGGCTATGGCAGAACATTTAGCTTATGGAACCTTATTATTAGATGGTAACGATGTTAGAATTTCTGGTCAAGATGTGGAGCGTGGAACGTTTTCTCACAGACATGCCGTTGTAAAAGTAGAGGATAGTGAGGAAGAAATTATCCTTCACAATCAATTAAGTGATGATCAAGGGAAATTCTATATTTATAACTCATTGCTATCAGAATATGGTGTTGTAGGCTTTGATTATGGTTATGCCATGGCAAGCCCTAGAACTTTAACTATTTGGGAAGCCCAGTTTGGCGATTTTAGTAATGGTGCACAAATTATGTTGGATCAATACATCTCGGCAGCCGAAGATAAATGGAAACTTCAAAACGGATTAGTTATGCTTTTACCGCATGGTTATGAAGGGCAAGGAGCAGAGCACTCTTCCGGACGTATGGAGCGTTATTTGCAACTGTGTGCCAAGGATAATATGTTTGTGGCCGACTGTACAACGCCAGCCAATATGTTTCATATATTGCGCAGACAAGTAAAAGCTGAATACCGTAAACCTTTAATTATATTTACACCAAAAAGTTTGTTGCGTAATCCTAAAGTGGTTTCAACCGTTGACGAATTTGCAAATGGAAGTTTCCAAGAAGTAATAGACGATCAGGAAATTAAAACTACTGATGTAAAATCATTAGTATTTGTTACTGGTAAGTTCTATTATGATTTACAAGAGGAACGCGAAAACTTAAATCGTAAAGATGTAGCTTTGGTAAGAATAGAACAATTATTCCCGTTGCCAACAGAAGCTATTAGAGCGATAATGAAGAAATATAAAAATGCCGAAGAAATTGTTTGGGCTCAAGAAGAACCAAGAAACATGGGCGCATATAGCCACATGTTAATGCATTTAGACGAAGCCAAAACATTTAGAGCGGTATCGCGTAGACCTTATGGAGCACCAGCAGCTGGTAGTTCTGTACGTTCTAAAAAACGTCATAAAGAAGTTATAGACTTCGTGTTTGACAAAACGAAAAACAACCAACATTAAAATATTAAAAACTAAAACAGTATCACGATGATTTTAGAAATGAAAGTTCCTTCGCCAGGAGAATCTATTACAGAAGTAGAAATTGCAACATGGTTAGTTGCGGATGGTGATTACGTAGAAAAAGACCAAGCTATTGCAGAAGTAGATAGTGACAAAGCAACTTTAGAATTGCCTGCCGAAGCTAGTGGAACCATAACACTTAAAGCAGAAGAAGGTGACGCTGTAGAAGTTGGAGCGGTTGTGTGTTTAATTGATACGTCAGCTGAAAAGCCAGGAGGCGGATCAGAAAAGGATGCGCCAGAATCCTATAAAGGTGGTGGCGATGAAGGTGGCGCTACAAAAAAAGAAACCGAAGAATTAGTTAAAGATTTGGATTCAGATAAGAAGAAATCTAATCATGATAAAGCATCAAATCCTGCTAATAAATCATACGCATCTGGTGTTGCTAGTCCTGCAGCTAAAAAGATTCTAGCTGAAAAAGATATGGATGCTTCAGAAATTTCAGGAACTGGAAAAGACGGTCGCGTTACTAAAGATGATGCTGTAAAAGCAGTGCCTTCTATGGGAACACCAACAGGTGGAAACCGATCAAGCACTAGAAGTAGAATGTCTATGTTAAGACGTAAAGTAGCAGAACGTTTAGTGGAAGCTAAAAATACAACGGCTATGCTTACTACGTTTAACGAGGTAGATATGTCGCCAATTTTTGCATTGCGAAATGAATACAAAGAAGCTTTTAAAAACAAGCATGGTGTAGGATTAGGCTTTATGTCTTTCTTTACTTTAGCTGTTGTTAGAGCTTTGAAAATGTATCCAGATGTAAACTCTATGATCGATGGAAACGAAATGATTACTTATGATTTCGTTGATATTTCAATAGCTGTTTCTGGTCCAAAAGGATTAATGGTTCCTGTAATTAGAAATACTGAAAATTTAACCTTTAGAGGTGTTGAAAATGAGGTGAAACGCTTGGCTCTTCGCGCACGAGATGGGAAAATTACGGTAGATGAAATGACAGGTGGAACGTTTACCATTTCTAATGGTGGTGTTTTTGGAAGTATGCTTTCAACACCAATTATCAACCCACCTCAAAGTGGAATTTTAGGAATGCACAACATTGTTGAAAGACCTGTAGCTATTGCTGGTAAGGTTGAAATACGTCCAATAATGTTTGTAGCCTTATCTTACGATCATAGAATTATTGATGGTAAGGAATCAGTAGGCTTCCTAGTAGCAGTAAAAGAAGCATTAGAAAATCCAACAGAATTATTAATGGATAATAATGTTATGAAAGCTTTAGAGCTTTAATAAAATACAATTCTATATAATACGAAAGCGCTACTTCTAAAAGAAGTAGCGCTTTTTTCTTGAATACATAATAACTAACTTACTAAAAAAAGCAAACAAGAATATTTAGCGATATAACAATAACGACTAGGACGATAATCCCGAAAATGAAAAATTTACTCATGTTTGAATTTTGCATGATTTCAAGGTTGTTTGGTAGATTGGAATGTTCCATTTTATTTGTTTTTAAAGAAGAAATAATCTAAAAATAGAAAACTCCACATCTTTGATTAATAGCATGATAAAGGTAAGACTAAAGAATCATTTAAGAAATACGTAGAACTACGTATTTTTTGATTTTTTACATTAGAATCCAAAAAAAAGGGCTTTTAATCAGATGATTAAAAGCCCTCTATTAAATCCCCTCAAATAACTAACTAATAGCATGGTAAAGGTATGTTACATAAACCATATAAAAAATACGTAGTTCTACGTATTTTTGCTGCTTTTCATTTATAGCGCAAAAAAAAGACCTTAAAGGTAAAACCTTTAAAGCCTTTTGATATTCAACCTGTTACTGTAAAACAAGGTCTCCGATTAATAGCACTGTAAATATACGCCATCCTTCTGTGTTGTGAAATACGTAGTTCTACGTATTTTTATTAGGACTCTAAAAACTGTTCGTTTTCTTTAGCAAATAGAGAAAGACTATTGTGCTTGGATTCCAGGTTTAGTTTTTTAATAATATTACTCTTGTGTTTTTCTATAGTTCTACCAGATACAGATAGGGCATTGCCAATTTCATTAGCCGTTTTGTTTTGAGCTATTAACGATAACACCTTAATCTCTGTTTTTGTTAATTCGCTTAAGGAATGCGGTCGTTGGGTGTTAGTTTGTGAATTCAAATATTGAGCAATTTCTGCACTAAAATAGGGTTTGTTATTGGTTACGCTTTCAATACAAAGCTCAATTTCTTCAATGGCAAATTCTTTTAAAATATATCCAAAAATGTTTAATTCTTGAGCTTTATCATACAACTCTTCACCTTTATCAAAGGTTATTAAAATAATTTTAGTCTTAATCCCATTTTTTAAACACTCTTCCGCTACCTCCAGCCCCGTTAAAAAAGGCATCCTGATATCTAGAATAGCAATGTTTGGTTTGTGTTTAACAATTAAATTATAGGCTTCTTTACCATCCTTCCCACTACCCAAAATATTATAACCCTTGGACTTCAAAAAATCATGAAGCCCACGTAACATGAGTGGGTGATCGTCCGCTATAATAATTGAAGATTGCATGTGGTGGTTAGTTAATAGGTCTTTAGGATAAAGATAAGTAAATTTAAGATGTTGAAGTTTTATCTTACAGTTTTAAATATAAATATTTCTTTTCATAATCAATTATGCCTTTTCCTTTCTTTAAAATATCAGCACCTATAATACCATCCACTGGTTGCGCATTATGATTGATTAATGCCGTGTTTACATGGGTTAGATTAAACAAAATTAGCGGAACCTTATCTTGTTTCCATTGGCCAATTTTAATTTGATTTTTTTTCGAAATCTGCGTCAACATATCAATGGCACCAGCTCCTGCAGCCTTGACTTCAGAATCAATAACCTTTAGCTTAAAGGTTTCAATAGCTTCAAAACCCACACAAGAACTAGAAGCGCCAGTATCTAATATAAAATTACCTTTTATACCGTTGATAGTCGATTTGATTTCAAAGTGATTGGTTTTGGTTAACTTTAATTTTATTTTGGTGTAGCCTTTTTCTAAAAGAAAGTCTTTAAGACTGGTTTCTGGTTTTTCGCTCATTCGTTTTTCCTTTTCTGATTACCAAAAATACAATAATTAAAAACGCTAAAATGCCAAGGATGTAATAAACTGTTTGGTCTTGTGCTGTTGGTGCTACAACGTTACCGTAATATACAAAGGCACTCCAATAATAAGGCGATTTTTTAATGTTACTAATTGAATCATCATGTAAATACATTAATTTGGATTGCCTATTAGCGGTAAAGACAGCGTTTGTTTCTTGAAGTGATTTGTAAAAAAATGACATTAATGTAGCTGTGGAAGCATCGTTAATTTGCCATAATGAATACAACACATTTTTAGCTCCTGCATATTGAAAACCTCTGGCAATACTCATGGCGCCTTCACCCTTTTGAAGTTTGCCAATTCCTGTTTCACAAGCGCTTAAAACCACTAAATCTGGACGTATATTTAAACTGTACAATTCATTTAGTAGCATAGGCTCATCAGAAAAAGCTAAACTTGCTGGATTGCTAAAATCGCCACCAGTAGCATGTGTCGATAAATGTAAGATACTATATTTTGAAGCATCATCCATAAAACGCTGTTTAGTAGCTTGTGTATGCATATAAAGCGAAGCATGCGTTTCCTTTTTTATGGCTTCCGCTTCCTGGATGGAATACGTGAGCGGTTGATTTGTGTTTTCAAAAACCGGAAAAATGCCCAGTAAACTCGTGTTTTTAGAAGTTTTTTTTGGTTGTAGATAAAATGCCAAACTAGAATTATAAACAACCGCTTGTTGCGTTACAATAAATGGCATATCCTTAAAACTATTCGTTTCCATTTGCTCTGTTAGTAAAGCTTCAAAAGGGATAAAATTGAGGATGCCATCTGGAATAATGATGAGGTTTTTAGAAGGTGATATTTCACTTAAATTAAGCTGCTTGTATAAGGTGTGTGCTTGGTTGGTAAATGCCTTAATATTATTGTTAATAAAAGAAGGGTCATCAAATAAATGAATAAAGCTTGTTATGCTACTCGTATAGGTTTCTGTTATAGGCGTTTTAATAAAAGCGGTATTTTCTTCGGAAAAGATAAAGTGATATACCGCACGTTGGCCATAAAAATATAGGATAAGGTTGGCATCATCCTGTTGTAATTGTTTATGAATCTCCGAACTGGAAACCCGATTTTCAATTTGTGGATACCGATCTGCAATTGTTTTTTGAAGTCTTTTTAGTTGGACACTAATATCTAAAAGCTGGGTGTTTAGGCTATCATTTTTAATAGCTTGGTAACCCAATTGTTTTTTAATCATGATAGTAGTTAATTCTTCTTGTTCCCGTAAAAGAGCTTGTTCTTTAAGAAGTAATGAATCGGTTGGATGTTCTTCTAAAAGTGTTTTCTTCTGAAACATATCTTTTAAAACCGAAGCTTTTTGCATTTCTGAATATTGCAAGGCGCGCTCAAAAACGGTTGGATCAGATGATTTTTGATAAATTTTATAAAGTAACTCCAAACAATTCTCACTGCGTTTGCGGTTGGCAGATTGATTCGCAATTTTAGATTCTTGAGATGTTACATTTGAAGTAAGTAAACGCGAAACGTAAAAACTTAAATCATAATACTGAAGCGCTTTTTTTGAATCCGATTGAAGTCTAGCTAACAAATCGAAAATATCTATAAAGGTGTTTTCTGGGTATAAAGTTGTTTTGGCAGGAATAGCCTTACGTTCCAAATTTGGGAGTAAGGTATGTAAGGCTACTTGTAATTGTTGATTTGCTTGTTCAAAATCGCTTAATAAATAGTGTAATTGCCCTTTTTCTAAACGGTTTTTAGCTATTTCCCTCAAAGTAAGCGAATCCCGTTTTTGATATATTGTGGAAAGATTTAAATGTTTTAAAGCCGACTCATAATCACCTTTTTTTAAAGCTAATTCATAGGCCAAACGATTGGTATTGTACAGCCCATCGTGCTTTGAAAATATCACATCATTATCCAAATTATAATTGGAAGTGCCAGTTATAGCTATGGAACTGGAAGCTTTTAAAGTATTCAGTTTATTTTTTTGCGTTTCTGATATGTTAGGAATACTAGCTGTTTTTTTAATCAAATTTAAAACGGATTCATGCATGCCTCGCGTTTGGTATAACACCGAAAGATTAATAATGCCCGAAATATAATGTGTGTTATTTTTGCTTTTTTCTGCCAAAGCAACATATTGCTTAATGGTATTTTCTGCATTGGTGTAATTGTTTGTTTTGGTATATAAATTACCCAATGGTTTTAAGCAGTACTCTGTAATATCATAATCAGAAATGGTGTAAAGTTGATTTTTATTATAGCGTGTTCTTGCTGCTTCGTAATTTAATATAGCATCTGGTAGTTGGTTGTTTTCGTTTAAATAATAGGCTTTATTGCAAAGTAGAAATACATAGGCCAATTCCTCATTTTTTGAAGATATCTGATTTTTGAAAGTGGTTTCTTTCGTACTTAAAACTTGAAAAGTTTGTTCGTTTTTATTAGCAATAAATGTTTCAGTTGCCGAATAAATGGCATCCTCTAAACTTTGGGCTTGTACCTGAACTTGAAACCATAAAAACACAGCAAAAATCCAAAATTTTGGAATTGCAAACGGCTGCTTGTTTTTGAAATTTTGCAAATACTGAAACATTAATTCTAATAGATTCTTGAATGATTTTTAAAACTTCCAGATGGCGTATAATTGTAAATAGTTGAAATCGTCTTTGAAATTAATAACATATCGTGCGCCAATACTAGGGCCAATTCGGGCAAATCCCGCAGTAACATCTAACAACAAGCCTGCTTTAAAATTGGTAAAGGAATTGGATTCCTTGTTGGAAGTTGAGAAACTATTAATAACAAAATCATCTGTTCTACCTTCAAATTGTTCTACTAAAATGGCTTCAGTTTCTTTTTCGCTGATAGATAACATTCCCTGTAAACCAGCACCAATTCCAATATAATTATTAATGTTGTAACGCATTAATACAGGGATCTCCCAGTCTATGTTTTGATAACTTGCGTTGGTAGTAGTACGTTCTAAAAACTCAAATCCTTGAGCCTCTCTAACAAATTGTTCGGAAATATGGGTTTCGGCATCGTAGCTATGAAAACTGTTTAATAACTCCACTTGCCAATACCAGCGATACGATTTATATGGTGAAATGGTAGCACCCACAAAATAACTTTCAGAGTTTTTTAAATCAGAAAACGAATTATATCCAGCTTTGGCGCCAATGGAAATGCCAGGAACAAATCTGGTGGTAGAATAATTAGTTATAATCGGATCGTTTTTATCAAAGATAATAGCTGTTTTACTCTTGGTTTTTTGTTTGTGAAAATCTTTAGCAAACTTGATATTGTATTTTACAAATCCTTTGGTAGAATCATATTCCTTCACGTTTTTTTGTTCACTTCCTGGTAGATATATATTCTTAAAAGTAAAGATTGCTTGCGTATCTGTAAACGTTGTATCTAAACAACTGTAGCGTACTTCTATGTTTTTAGGGCAAATTTTACATTTTGGATACATATCGGTAACTTCAATGGTAGATTTATCTAACATATCTGGAATATCTGTTTCCAAGCGGATGGTTCTGGCTGGACCTTCGCCATTATTCTGAAATTTTATTTTATACTTTAAGGTTTTAAAACGGACTAAACGGTAATTCATAAAGGTGCCATTACTCGCCATTTTGTTAGGGTCATGAGATGTTACAATTTCCATTTCCATGTCTTTCACTTTATGATTGTCATAATTAGAGTCTGGGACATACACACCGCGAATAGAAATTATGGCGCTCGTATCCTTCAACATTTCAGGCGGTGTTCTTAAGGTGAAAAAAACATTGCGTTCCTCATTAGGTTCCATATCATTAAACGCCAATTGCTGTGAATTTCTATAATAAGATTTGCTTTCTTCCAACGTTAGAGGTAAGTTGGTTTTAATAGTAGAATCTTGTGGTTTGGCTTTGAGGTGAAACAATCCATTTTCTGCTGAAGCCATTAAGGTTTGATCGGCATCATCCACTGTATTTGTAAAAGCAAATTCAGGAGTAATGAGTTGCTTTTCATTATGATAGGTTCGGGTTTCTAATAATTCAAAATTATCGGTTTTATACGCTTTTTCATTATAAAATAAATAGAGTTTCCCATTAGTCTTATAATTTAGGTAGTTTTTATAACGCATAATTACCACCATATTTTCATTTGGCATAGGTTCTCTATTGCGCTCTAAAAGTAAAT
The DNA here is from genome assembly GCF_042657385.1 of Bizionia hallyeonensis. Classification (NCBI taxonomy): domain Bacteria; kingdom Pseudomonadati; phylum Bacteroidota; class Flavobacteriia; order Flavobacteriales; family Flavobacteriaceae; genus Bizionia; species Bizionia hallyeonensis. The sequence continues at coordinate 931,213 of NZ_JBHSLA010000001.1, forward strand.
CCTCACTCATGGAGGCTTCATCTTGAAAATCGTTATTGGTTTGGGAAACTGTTATTTTTTTAGGTCGTGTGCTTGGTGGTTTTCCGGTGTCATAATGATTGGTTGCCCAAAGTTTTACCTCATAATCGCCAGGTTTTTTAAAGTTGTGTTTTGGGTTTTCTTCTTTGCTGTAAGTCCCATCATCAAACTCCCAATAATAAGAATAGAACGCTTTTGGAGCTCCTGCAATTTGTTCTAAAATTGGTGTTTCTGGTGTAAATTGTACGGCGTTATTCTCTACACGATGCTTAATAGTTGCTACACGCAGAATACTATCTGGAGCTTGGATCTCTTGTGCAGAAAGCCAATGAAAACAACAGCTAAAAACGAAAAGTGTTAAACAGGTTCTCATAGTAAAATGGGTTAGGTACTTGCTAAAATACAAAAAGCGATGGTCATTACAACCATCGCCTTTCTCTAGGTTAAATTAAGGCAAATCATTAATCATAGATATCAAATCGGCTTCACTAGCTATGGCAGTTTCCATCATAGAAAACGTAATAACTTGATTGGCTTCAATAGTATATGGTTTTATGGCATATCTCCAAGCGCCTTCGACTTCTGTTACAAATATAACGTGACACTCTAATCCAATTGGAATTTCACCGTAATGTTCACTAAACAATCCGTTTGCGTAGGTATCTAAAGCTGCTAGTCCTGGCCCTTCACCATCATAAGATAAATAAATGGCGCTATTTGAAAAGTTATAACCTATAGGTGCTTGCGCATAAATAGTTGTTTTTGGTCTAGGGTCGCTATAAAAACGATCAATATTTGTCCAGCCAAAATTGTTTAAAAAAGCATAGTATAAACCACCTTCGGCAAAAACACCTTGCTGACCGTCCAATGCTTCCTCTTCCCAAGTAAGGTCCCCGTTTTCATCAATAACACCATTCCATAAAATCATGTCTGGGTCGTCAGATCCTGTCAAACTAGTTGGAACTTGTAATTGCATGGCACAAGTTGTTTCTAAAGCCACACCATTTTGTGTTGCTTCAAAGAAAAATTCGCCACCTGTAATTAATAGGGCTTTGTTACCATTATCCCGCAATCCCATAGTTGGTTTGTTGGTTGTTAACATATTACCTTTTTCAAATATTTCAACATATTCTAAATCTACCATTCCGGTAACAGGATTGCCATTTTTAGTTAAACATCCTGCATTGATTGAAATGGCTACACCATTTTCTGATGTTAAAGAAATTAGACCATCATCTGAATTAAATTGGAAGTTTTGGGTTATGTTGCTCAAAGCTTCACTTCTAATATTTGCAAAATCTTGTCCTGATGGAATTTCTAAAACAGAACTTGGTGTTATTTCGCTATCATCATTAGATGTACAGCTTGATAAGGTTAATAATGCAATGGCTGCAATGCCAAAAAATGTTTTTACTTGTTTGCTCACGTTATTTAAAGTGTATAAATATTCGTGATTTTGATTTGTTGTTTTCATAATACATTGAGTTTTAAAATTGTTATTCATACTTATATAAACAGTGTCTGTTATTTGTTACCCTATTTTTAAAATTATTTTTAAAAGTGTATGTTTTACAGTGGTTTTCAGTTGAAACTTTAATTATAATTTTTTTTAATGCTACCTTAAAAACCTTAAAAACTGCTTATCGTTAATATTTTTGTGGAAATGAGCCGTCAATTAAAAGAGCCTTTCAAATGAATGAAAGGCTCTTTTTTAGCTGAGTTGAAGTTCTCAGCTCCCTCAATTAATAGCATCTTTATATGTTTTTGGTTTTACTCTATAACACCACTTATTATAACTTTTGACGTAATAATGTCACCCGAAGCCACAAGCTTTATCATGTTGTATGCATCTGCTTCTGTAGAGGAGAAGCCTCGAGCGTATCCTTTACTACTGGTAACTTCCCAGAAATAAAGGCGGTTATTGTTGTTGTTAGCTTGGTTTTGAAACATGTAATAGCTTTCTATTTTTTTGTTTAAAACAACTTCCCCAGAACTTACTAAACCAATCATTTTGTTGGCGTGTTCTAAATTTGGCGATGTTCCTGAATAGCTATTTTTAGTAGTTGTAACACTCCAATCGTAAACTTGAACTATTTTTTTTAATGTTGCCGTAGCAATGGCAGTTTCTAAATTTAGTAAGGGTTTTTTGTCAGTGGCATTCACTTGCAATATGGAAAAAGCCACCAGTGCGATAATTAAAATTGAATTTTTCATGACCTATAGTTTTAATGGATTAATAAATTTTTTAATTTCTGCTTGCAAGCTTTTTAACGCTTACAACCTTATATCAAAATCATTTTCATTTTGTTACCCGTACATTTGAAAGTTTTTTTACTTTAGTAGAAAATACAAGGGTTTATGAGCCAAAAAATAATTCATGAAGATCAAAAATATATTGATGGTTTGGTACAAAACAATCCATTCATTATTCAATCTATATATGATACGTTTGCGCCTAAAGTGATAAACTATATTAAAATGAATAGTGGTAATGAGTCGCATGCACAAGATGTTATTCAAGAAACCATAATTACTATCTATAATCAAGCTATTGAAAAGGATTTAAAACTAACCTGTCCATTTGATGCCTATTTTTTTCTGCTTTGTAAACGCAAATGGCTCAATCAATTAAAAAAAATTGGCAATAAAGAGGTAACAATTAATGAAGAGGTGTTATCTAAAGATGATGATGCACAAGAACTGGCTTTTGAAACGACATTATTTGAACAACAACATGAATTATTTACTGAAATGTTTCAAAAATTAGGAAAAGCCTGTAAAGATTTATTAAAAGCTACCTTTAAAATTAAATCCATGGAGGAAGTAGCGGAAAGTTTAGGTGTAAGCTACGCTTATGCCAGAAAAAAGAAATCTTTATGTGTTGGTAAGCTTAGCAAAATGGTTCAAGAAGCGCCTCGTTTTAACAACCTAAAATCGTAACCATGAAAGACCAAGATTATATTTTATTTGAAGACTATCTCTCTGGAAACCTGGATGACGAAAGCAAACAAGCTTTTGAACAGCAATTAGAAACAGACCCTATTTATAATGACGCCTTTGAAATCTATAAAAAAACATCCCAATTTGTAGAAAATCATTATAAAAATGCCGAACAAACGGATGCCTTTAAGAAGACGTTAGAAACCGTTTCAAATAATTATTTTAAAGATAAGCCAAGTTCAAAGTCTAAAGTAAGACGTATAAACCCATGGTTTTATTCGGTATCGGCTGCAGCTATTTTAATTATCGGGTTTTTTATTGGTCAGCAATTTTCAAGTCCTATTTATGATGATTTCGCCAACTATGGCACAATTAGCTTAACCGTTAGAGGCAATCAAGATGAGGTGTTAACCAAGGCAGAGTCCTCTTTTAATAATCATAATTATAAAGATGCTGAAACCTATTTTTCAGAACTATTACAATCAGATCCTGATAATATAGAATACCAACTGTATAAAGCTGTTTCATTGGTAGAGTTGAATCAATATAAGCAAGCAGATGCCCTTTTCAACGGAATTATGAAAACACCTTCCGTTTATAAGCACAAAGCAACATGGTATTTGGCTTTAAGTAAACTGAAACAAAAGGATGAAGAATCCTGTATCCAGATATTAAAATCAATTCCTGAAGATGCTGAAGATTATGAGCAAGCACAAAAGTTATTACATAAATTAGATTAGTAGTAGATGCTTTCCGACGCGTTTCAGAAGAAATTAAAATTATAAAGTAGAAAGTAATCACATTGGTGGTTACTTTTTTACTTTTGCAACATGATAGTTACCGATACACATACGCATTTATATAGTGATGCTTTTGATGACGATAGAAACCAAATGATACAACGCGCTCTAGATTCTGGCGTTTCACGATTTTTTATTCCTGCAATAGATTCGTCTTATACCAAAGCCATGTTACAATTGGAAACGGATTATCCAGATTACGTGTATTTAATGACAGGCTTGCACCCAACATCTGTTAAAGAAAACTATCAGGACGAATTAGCTCATATTGAAGATTTATTGTCCAAGCGCTCTTTTTTTGCTATTGGCGAAATTGGCATTGACTTGTATTGGGATGCGTCTACGTTAGACATCCAGAAGATAGCTTTTAAACATCAAATTCAACTAGCCAAAAAATATAAATTACCAATCGTTATTCATTGTCGTGATGCATTTGATGAAATTTTTGAAGTTCTTGAAGCCGAAAAATCGGATGATTTATTTGGGATTTTTCATTGTTTTACCGGAACGTTAGACCAAGCTAAACAAGCCATTTCTTATAATATGAAGTTGGGAATAGGTGGTGTAGTAACGTTTAAAAATGGAAAAATAGATCAATTCCTGAATCAAATCCCATTAAAACACATTGTTTTGGAAACAGATTCGCCTTATCTTGCTCCAAAACCTTTCCGTGGGAAACGCAATGAAAGTGGATACATTATAAAGGTATTAGAAAAACTGTCGGAATTGTATAATGTGCCAAAAGCGGAAATTGCTGAGATAACAACCCAAAATTCAAAAGCCATTTTTAATATATAATTATGGAAAACACGAGTCCAAAAATTCTTTTAATATATACAGGAGGTACCATTGGGATGATTAAAAACCCCAATACGGGCGCTTTAAAAACGTTCGATTTTAATAATCTCCTTAAACGGATTCCCGAATTAAAGCTACTTACTTGCGATATTGAAACCATATCCTTTGATGACCCTATAGATTCATCTAATATGAGTCCAGAATACTGGGTGCAAATGGCAGAAATTATTGAAACCAATTATGAGGCTTTTGATGGATTTGTATTACTTCATGGTAGTGATACTATGAGTTACACGGCTTCAGCTTTAAGTTTCATGTTGGAGAATTTAGCAAAACCTGTAATTTTAACCGGATCGCAATTGCCTATTGGCGATTTACGGACAGATGCTAAAGAGAATTTAATTACATCTATACAAATGGCGTCCTTACAAGTAAGAAACCGTCCAGTTATACGAGAAGTTGGTTTATATTTTGAATACAAACTTTATAGAGGAAATAGAACAACAAAAATTAATGCCGAGCATTTTGAAGCGTTTGAAAGTTTAAACTATCCGCATTTAGCAGAATCTGGTGTGCATATTACTATTAACCACGATGCGCTTTTTGTGCCGAATGCTAGAAAAAAACTGCTGGTACATAAAAATTTTAATACCAATATTGCACTTATTAAACTATTTCCCGGTATTTCTAATGCCATTTTAGAAGGTATTTTGAACAATCCTCATATTAAAGGTGTTGTTTTAGAAACCTATGGCGCAGGAAATGCGTCTACAGAAGATTGGTTTGTACAATTGATAAAAGATACCATTAAAAAAGGTGTTCAAGTTATTAATGTTACCCAATGCTCAGGAGGGAGTGTTAATATGGGTCAATATGAAACCAGTTCACAGTTAAAAACAATTGGTGTTATTTCGGGAAAAGATATCACAACCGAAGCGGCAATTACCAAGTTAATGTATCTTTTAGGTGAGAAAATATCCAATAAAACCTTTAAAACGGTTTTCGAAACGGCATTAAGAGGAGAAATGGCATAAAATTAACTTACAAAATTTTCGCCTTTTAAAGATTTTTCGTTATTTGGCTGCCTGTAAAAGAAAACTTAAAACAGAGAGGTGGCCGAGCGGTCGAAGGCGCACGCCTGGAAAGCGTGTATACCTCAAAAGGGTATCGAGGGTTCGAATCCCTTCCTCTCTGCAAAAGTATTTTTGGTAACAATTTGAAATGCATATAATTATTGAAAAATTACAAACAATAATGTTGTGAATTGTCAGGTAAAAATCATAAATTACTTTGGTTTTTGTAGTGTTTTTAATGGGCTAGAACAAAATAGCTCGAATAACTCTGCTCTAATTTTAATTTTTTAATTACAATTTTTTTATATCTTTAACACTTTAACTAATAAAATTAAGAACAAGAACAAATGAAAAGATTATTTTCTATCCTCGCCATCATGTGTTTTGTGGCATTCGGAACAGCTAACGCAACTACAAATGCAATTTCAAGTGCAAACACAGTTGTTACTTCAATTCAAGACGATGCAACAGAAGATGTTGCAGCAGAAGAGTCATTAGGATTTCATCAGGAACTAAAAAAACGTTTCATAGAAGGTGGTCCAGGATTTATGGGAATTGTATTATTATGTTTAATTCTAGGTTTAGCAATAGCTATTGAGAGAATTATCTTTTTAAACCTTTCTTCAACAAATACAAAAAAATTAACTCAAGACGTAGAAGATGCATTACAATCAGGTGGTGTTGAAGCAGCAAAAGAAGTTTGTAGAAATACAAAAGGACCTGTTGCCTCTATTTTCTATCAAGGTTTAGATAGAACAGACGAAGGTTTAGAAGCTGCCGAAAAAGCGGTTATTGCTTATGGTGGTGTTCAAATGGGACAGTTAGAGAAAAATGTATCTTGGATTTCATTATTTATCGCATTGGCTCCTATGTTAGGATTCATGGGTACGGTAATTGGTATGATTCAAGCATTTGATAAAATTCAAGCTGCTGGTGATATGCAACCATCTTTAGTTGCTGGTGGTATTAAAGTAGCACTTTTAACAACCGTATTCGGTTTAATTGTTGCTATTATTCTTCAAGTTTTCTACAATTACATCATTGCCAAAATTGACAGTATTGTTAATGATATGGAAGATGCATCCATTACTTTAATGGATTTATTGATTAGACACAAGAAGTAATAATTAACAGCAATAATTTTTTAAATTATGAATTTACACAAAATTTTAAAAATCTTAGCAGGAATCCTTGGCCTTTTAGGTGTGGTGTTCTTGGTAAGAATAATATCTGAAGGTGATGAAGCGATAAAAGCTGGCGCATTAAGTGGCGACACTGGTATTGTAGATCCTCTGGCATATATAGCATATGTTATTATGTTTATAACCGTTCTGCTTGTAGTAGTTTTCGTTTTAAAGAACCTATTTACAAATACAGCTACGCTTAAAAACACCCTAATTAGTGTGGGTATTTTTGCAGCTGTTTTAATAGTGGCTTATGTGGTTTCAGGTGGTGATACAACGCCTTATTTTTATAATGGCGTAGAAGCAACTTCGGGAGAATCGCAATTGGTAGGCGCTGGATTAATAGCGTTTTATATACTAATAGCTTCAGCTGCGGTAATTATGTTATTATCGGGCGTTAAAAAACTAACGAATAAATAATTATGGCAAAAAGAGCAGCACCGGAAGTTAATGCAGGCTCCATGGCCGACATTGCTTTCTTACTATTAATTTTCTTCTTGGTAACAACAACCATCGAGATAGACTCTGGTCTTAACCGAAAGTTGCCGCCAATTGAAGAAACGGAACCACCTATTATTAAAGAAAGAAATATTTTTCAATTAACCGTGAATGGAAACAATGAATTGTTTTTGAAAGCAGCGGGAAGTGAAGGAGATTTAATCAAGCTTAAAGATTTACGAAAAGCTGCTGTTGCCTTTTTAGACAATGGTGGTGGAACAGGAGAAGATGCTTGTAAAGCTTGTAAAGGAAAGCGTAATCCGCAATCTTCAGATAATTTCCAGAAAGCAATTATTTCTTTACAAAATGATAGAAGTACAAGTTACGAAACCTATATAGCGGTTCAAAACGAGATTATAGCAGCCTATAATGTGTTGCGTAATCGTGAGTTTGAACAACGTTATGGTAATTTAGGTATTAACTTTGTAGAAGCCGATATTGAATTTAACGATGCTAGAACATCGTCTGAAAGAAAAGCACAATTAAAAGATAAAATTGAAGAAATTAAACTTTTAATACCGCAGAAATTTTCAGAAGCAGAACCTAAAAAATCTAATTAGATAAACCATATTATTTATGTCTAAATTTAAAAAGAAAAAAGATGGTGGCGTACCAGCTATATCTACAGCATCATTACCTGATATTGTATTTATGTTGTTATTCTTCTTTATGGTTGCTACGGTTATGCGTCAGAATACATTAAAAATTCAAAATACGTTACCCGCAGCCGATCAAGTTGAAAAGTTAGCGAAACGAAACTTATTAATGTATATCTATGCAGGAAAACCAAGTAGTGCCTATAAGCAGTTTGGATCAGAAGCACGTATTCAGTTAAATGATAAGTTTGCTGATGTTTCAGAGATTCCAGCGTTTATAGCAGCCGAACGTGACAGTAAACGTGAGGAAGAAATTCCTTTCTTAACAACTGTTTTAAGCGTAGATAAGGAAACCAACATGGGTCTTGTATCTGATGTAAAACAAAAATTGCGTGAAGTAAACGCTCTTAAAATAAATTATAAGACTAGAAAAGGCGATGCCCTACAAAGTCTAAATCAATAAAGTACTCTTAATTTTATAAATAAAGGCGTTTTGAGAAATCTAAACGCCTTTTTTTGTAAATTATACCCGACACTTTTTTTAATGCATTCATGAAAAACCGCCTTTTTTTTTTAATTCTTTTTACGTCACTGCACATGATGTTTTCGCAGGTGGAAGAACAAGTACAGGACTCTTTAGTTCAAGAAGTAGATTGCAAATATCGGGAAGATCAGTTCTATTTAGGTATTACCTATAACCTGGTAGGCAATAGGCCAGAAGGTGTATCTCAAAGTGGTTTTTCAAGTGGTTTTCATTTGGGGTTTATTCGGGATATACCTATTAACAAACGTCGTAATGTGGCATTTGGAGTAGGTTTAGGGTTGTCTTCTAACTCCTTTAATCATAATTTTTTAATTACCAAAGATGCTTCTGGTAATTTGGATTATCTGGTGTTGGATAAAAGTGATATTAATTATAGTAAAAATAAGTTCACTACGTATATGGTAGAAATGCCATTACAACTGCGTTGGCGAACCTCTACAGCTGAAGAATATAAATTTTGGCGCATATACACAGGTATTAATGTAGGTTATGTATTATACAATTCCTCTAAATTTCGTGGTGATTTGGGAACTATTAAAAATAGTAAAATTGATTCCTTTAACGATTTTCAATACGGTCTTACTATGAGTGCAGGATATAATACCTGGAATATATTTGTGTATTATGGTTTGAACCCTATTTTCAATAATGCACGAGTAAATAATGAGTCGGTTGATATGAACGCCGTTAAAGTGGGACTCATATTTTATATTCTATAACCAATAATTCACTAGTATTATTTGAGGAACAAGGCCAATGAATATGCCTGTAATTAATTCAGGATAGGTATGTGCCTTTACATGTAATCTAGAAGTGGCTATAGCGCCCATGAGGATGGCCATTAATGCCAACGTGCCATTAATATTTATACTGAAATGAATACTTAAGGCCAAGTAAAACATAAACACCCCAGATACAGCCATCATATGAATACTAGCTTTAAATTTTAGGACAGCTAAAATGAGGCAACTTAAAGTGGAAAGTAATATACCTACAAAAAAGTAGTACAATTCTATTATTTCATGACTCGGTAAAACGCGAATAACAATTAAGAGTGTTATGATAGCGTTTAAAATAAGCGGCAAAATGCGCTCTTTTGTAGATTGTAAATAAATAGAATCCGTTTTACCTAAAGACTTTAATAAGAAATATAACAAAATAGGCAGTAAGATGGTAAGTATAAATAAGGAAACCACTTTTGCTTGAATGATTTCCATAGGTAAATACCTTGGTGATTTTGAAAAATAGAAAATTACACCAAGCAATGGCATCACTATAGGGTGGAAAATAAACGAAACACTTCTTAATATAAAGTTCATTAGATTTTCTTTCGTAACCTAGCCACAGGAATGTCTAATTGTTCACGGTATTTAGCAACGGTTCGTCTGGCAATAGGATAGCCTTTTTCTTTGAGAATTTTGGCTAACGCATCATCCGTCATCGGTTTGCGTTTGTTTTCTTCCTCAATAACCGTTTCCAATATTTTTTTAATTTCACGGGTTGAAACCTCTTCACCTTGATCGTTGGTCATGGACTCCGAAAAGAATTCCTTAATCAATTTTGTTCCATACGGTGTATCCACATATTTACTGTTTGCTACACGCGAAACGGTTGATACATCCATTTCAATTTCGTCAGCTATATCTTTTAAGATCATTGGGCGTAATTTGCGCTCATCACCTGTTAAGAAGTACTCTTTTTGGTAATGCATAATAGAACTCATGGTAACAAATAACGTTTGTTGACGTTGCCTAATAGCTTCTATAAACCATTTGGCTGCATCCAATTTTTGTTTGATAAACTGAACGGCATCTTTTTGTGATTTAGATTTCTCCTTACTTTCCTTATAGCCTTTCATCATGTTGCTATACTCGCGCGAAACGTGTAATTCAGGCGCATTTCGGCCATTAAGTGTTAACTCGAGTTCGCCGTCCACAATACGAATCGCAAAATCGGGTACCACATGTTCCACTATGCGGTTATTTCCTGCATAAGATCCACCAGGTTTTGGGTTTAAATGCTCAATCACATGAATGGCATCCTTTAGTTGTATCTCTGTAATATCAAACTTTTGAATTAGTTTTTTGTAGTGTTTCTTGGTGAATTGTTCAAAGGCAGTGTCAATAATTTCAATGGCCAATTCTACATCTGGATTTTTTTGTTTTCTATGCAATTGAATGCTTAAACATTCTTGCAAATTACGCGCACCAACACCTGCAGGATCCAATTGATGGACCACTTTTAATACGGCTTCAATTTTATCTTCTGTGGTGTACACATTTTGTGTAAAGGCTAAATCGTCTGTAATATCTATTAATTCCCGTCGGATATAACCACTTTCATCAACACTTCCTACTAAAAACTCCGCTATTTCACGCTCTTCGTCATTTAAACGAAACGTGTTTAACTGGTTTTTTAAATGTTGCGTAAAGGAGGTTCCTGCGGCATACGGCATGGTCTTTTCCTCATCATCAGCACTGTAATTATTAGCTTGGGTACGGTAATCGGGAACTTCGTCATCACTTAAGTACTCATCAACATTAATGTCTTCGGTGTTGATGGTTTCAGTATCATCATAATCGTCTTGACTGTTGTCAAAATCATCATCGTACTCATTTTCTAAAGACTCTTTACCACTTTCAAGTGCTGGGTTTTCTTCTAACTCTTGTTTTAAGCGTTGCTCAAATGCCTGCGTAGGTAACTGAATCAATTTCATTAATTGAATCTGCTGCGGCGAAAGCTTCTGTGATAATTTAAATTGTAAAAATTGCTTGAGCATGCGTGTGTTTTGGGTTTCTATAAAAATAAAAAAAACAATCTACATTTATGGATTAACGCAGATTGTTTTATAAAATTATTTTGAGTTCAATTTTATAACGAAGTCTTTAAAAATAAGATTAGCTACGCTGAATCTGAAGATTTCTTCGCTTTGTTCTGAATGACATACCTAAATTTAAAACTCCGCATTTTGAGGTGTTCTTGGAAATGGAATCACGTCGCGAATGTTACCCATTCCTGTTGCAAACATGACCAAACGCTCAAAGCCTAAACCAAAACCGGAATGTACGGCAGTTCCGTATTTACGCAAATCTAAATACCACCATAATTCCTCTTCGTCAATATCTAGGGCTTTCATTTTTTCTTTTAAAACGTCCAAACGTTCCTCACGTTGCGAGCCACCAACCATTTCTCCAATACCAGGAAATAAGATGTCCATGGCACGAACCGTTTTTCCATCTTCATTTAAACGCATATAGAATGCTTTAATGTTTGCCGGATAATCAAATAAGATAACAGGACATTTAAAGTGTTTCTCAACTAAAAAGCGTTCGTGCTCACTTTGTAAATCAGCACCCCATTCTTCAATAATATAGTTGAATTTCTTTTTCTTGTTAGGCTTGCTATTTCTTAAAATATCAATAGCTTCCGTATAACTTACACGTTTAAAATTATTATCAACCACAAATTTAATTTTCTCAATAAGCGACATTTCGGAGCGCTCTGCTTGTGGTTTTGTTTTTTCTTCGTCTAAAAGACGTTGGTCCAAAAACTCTAAATCTTCTTTATTATGCTCTAAAATGTAGCTTAAAACGGATTTCATAAAATCTTCAGCTAAATCCATATTGCCATCTAAATCCATAAAAGCGACTTCTGGTTCAATCATCCAGAATTCGGCCAAATGGCGTGACGTGTTGGAATTTTCAGCTCTAAAGGTAGGACCAAATGTATACACTTTACCTAGAGACATGGCGTAGGTTTCAGCTTCTAACTGACCAGAAACCGTTAAGTTAGTTTCTTTTCCAAAGAAATCTTTGGAGTAATCCACTTTACCATCGTCTGTTAATGGTGGATTTTTAGGATCTAAACCGGTTACTCGAAACATTTCGCCAGCACCTTCGGCATCACTCCCTGTAATAATTGGTGTGTGCATATAGTAAAAGCCATTTTCATTAAAATACTTATGAATGGCAAATGATAAGGATGAACGCAAACGCATAACGGCCCCAAAAGTGTTTGTACGGGTGCGTAAATGGGCATTTTCTCTTAAAAACTCGAAGGAGTGTTTTTTAGGTTGAATTGGGTAACTTTCCGGATCCGAATCGCCTAAAATTTCAATTTTTTTCACTTGAATTTCTAAACTTTGACCTTGCCCTTGACTTTCCGTTAATTCACCGGTAATGGAAACAGCAGCACCTGTTGTAATACGCTTTAATAGCGTTTCTTCTGTTTCTTCAAAATTAACAACACATTGGATATTATGTAAGGTGGAGCCATCATTTAAGGCTATAAATCGTTTGGATCGGAAACTTCTTACCCATCCTTTAATAGTAACTTCTTGAAGGGTGTTTCCTTTTTTTAATAATTCAGCAACGGTTTGCATTTTCATTTTTATAAAAAATTAGAGGGTACAAAGATACTAGTTTTACAAGTCAAAAATCAAATGCAATTTTTGAAATTGTTTCGCTATTTATTTTAAGCCAGAAGCATTTTTTTCGATGGCATCTTCTTCATCATCATAATCATCATCTGGAATAATATTGATACTTGGTTCTTTTAAATCTTCTTTATTGGCAATACTTCGTTCCAAGGATAATAAAAGGGACGGTAATAATAATAGGTTGGATAGCATAGCAAACAAGAGTGTTGCAGATACTAATGCGCCTAGTGCAACAGTTCCACCAAAACTAGAAATGGTAAATACAGAGAACCCGAAAAACAATACAATGGAGGTGTAAAACATACTTACACCAGCTTCACGTAAAGCGGCATAAACAGATTTCTTGATTTTCCAGTTATTGGCTTGAAGTTCTTGTCTGTATTTTGCCAAAAAGTGAATGGTATCATCCACCGAAATACCAAACGCAATACTAAATACTAAAATAGTTGATGGTTTTATTGGGACACCTAAATAACCCATTAATCCTGCCGTAATGACCAAAGGCAATAGGTTTGGGATTAATGATACAATAATCATTTTAAAGGATCGGAACATATATGCCATTAAAAGAGAAATCAATAAAATGGCTAATGATAATGAAATAGCTAAGTTTTTAACCAAGAACTTGGTTCCTTTCAAGAAAACAAGTGCTTTACCGGTTATGGTGACTTCATATTTTTCTTCAGGGAATGTTTTATCTATTTCGGTTTGAAGATTTTCCTCAATTCGTTCCATTTTATCCGTGCCAATATCCTTCATGAAGGTTGTGATACGGGCGTATTGACCTGTACTGTCTACAAAACTTTTTAATAGATTAACATTGGAAGACGAATTTTTTATATACGATGAAATAAATAAATTTTCCTGACTCGTCGGTAATTGATAATATTTTGGATTTCCATTTGTATAGGCTTGTTTCGCATATTTTGCTAACCCTACAATAGAAATTGGTTTTGATAATTCGGGTGTTTCTAGGATGAGCTGTTCTAATTCATCCATACGTTTTAGCGTGGCCAATTTAGTTGCGCCTTTTTTACGTTTGGTATCCACTAAAATTTCCAAAGGCATAATACCACTAAACTCTTCTTCAAAAAAGCGGATGTCCTCGAAGAATTCAGCTTCCTTGGACATATCTTCAATCAGACTACCAGAAATTTTTATCTGATAAATACCAATCATACTTACAACGAGTAAAACAATGGCTGTAATGTAAATGGTAATACGGCGTTCTTTTACCATACGCTCCATCCAATTTACAAAACCACCAATCCAACGCTTGTTTAAATGTTCTAGATGTCTATCTTTTGGATAGGGTAGAAAGGTGTAAATAATAGGGATTATAAGAAGGCATAAAATAAAAATAGCAATAATACTCAAGGAAGCTACAATACCAAACTCTTTTAATAGGGTGCTTTCTGTTAAAATAAAGGTAGCAAATCCAGATGCCGTTGTTAAGTTAGTTAATAACGTGGCATTTCCAACTTTGGTAATAACACGTTGAAGGGACCGAACTTTGTTTCCATGCAGTTTAACTTCAAGTTGATATTTGTTAATTAAGAAAATGCAGTTTGGAATTCCGATAACGATAATTAAAGGCGGAATTAAAGCTGTTAAAACCGTAATCTCGTAATTCAGAAGCCCAATGATACCAAAGGTCCACATAACACCTAAACAAACAACGAGCATGGATATGAGCGTTGCTCTAAAGGACCTGAAAAACAAAAAGAAGATTAGCGACGTTACTAAAAGCGCACCAGCAATAAAAATACCTATTTCGTCTACAATGTTTTGGGCATTTAAGGTCCGTACATATGGCATACCAGAAACCCGAACGTCCATATTGGTTTTTTCCTCAAACGCTTTAATTATTGGAATTAGCTCATCAAAAACAAAATCCTTACGTGCTGCTGTATTTACAATAGCTTTATTCATGTAAATAGCCGTTCGGATTGTTTTGGTTTCTTTATTAAACAAGAAATTATCGTAGAATGGGTACTGGTTGAAGAGCTCGTTTTGAAGGGTGTCAATTTGTGATAACGAATGAATGGAGTCTTTAATAAACGGTTCTAATCCAAAGCGTTCATTAACATCATCTTTAACAAGCTTTTGTAAATCTTTTAAAGAAATGACAGCATCAACCGCATCAAAGGATTTAAAACGATCGGATAAAGCGTTCCAAGCGTTCATGTTTTCAACGGTAAATAAAGTTGAATCTTTAATACCAAGAACAATCAGGTTGCCTTCTTCACCAAAAATATCAAGAAAGTTTTGATATACAACATTTACCTCATGATCATCGGGTAGCAGGTTGGCCTCGGTGTAAGTAAAACGCATGTTTTTCCACTGCAGGCTAAAAAAGATAGTTACTGCAAGGATACTAATAAGAATACCGATTTTGTTCCGCAAAATAAGTCGCGCAACAACATCCCAGAAATTTTTTGAAAATAATTTAAACATACGCTATTAAAAACAGGCGCAAAGGTAAGGAAAAGCGATGTATTACAGATGATATTGCTTTATAATGTCACGTTAAAAGTGAACTTTACCGCAATATTGTCTTCAAATTCAGGTAAATGGTAGCCACCATAGCGATAGGTGCCACTTAAACCAAAACCAAAAAGGAGTTTGTTAATTTCAAAACCAGACTCCGTATACCCTTTATCTAGTGTGCCGAAGGTAATACCTTGGTGCTTATCAATATTATTCATATTTCCAATGGCAAATCGAGATATTAAAACCAATTGTGGCTTAAAGCGACTAGCAATTTGGAAGGGTTTAAAGTAATGGCGAAATTGAACGGTTGTAAACTTATCTGAAAAGAATTCGTTAAAAAACATGGTTTCAAAACTATCAATGCCAGCAACTGAAAATCGCTGTAAAATAGTTTCTTTATTAATGTTATTTGGGTAGGCGTGATATAAATGCGATAATGGCGCATTACCGTTGGCATATCCTGCGGTTAGTACAAATCGCGTAAAGGATTCCGGTTGGTGTTTTATTTCATAAAGGGTGCGAAAATCAATTTTCGAAAAATTTAATTCACTTTTAAAAACACCGCTAACCGCTTGAGTAAATTGAAGTGAAAATTTAGGGAAACCTACTGTTGTTTCTCTTAACCGGTTCTTTACTAATGTGTACTCGCTAAACGGATTGAATTGAAAGGAAATAATAGCGGTACTTAAATTGAATTCCGAATAAGTATTGCCACCATCCAAATATTGATAATTATAAGTTGGGTTGATGTTGCTGACCGCAAACTGTAATTCCGAAAGGATTTTTGGTGTTAAAGCATGCTCAATGGAAACGGATTGTTTTATGAATTTATAGAATAAATCTATATTCAACAATCGGGGTTCAAAAAAGCTAAAGAAGCGCTTATCGGTTAAGAATTTGGAGCTACCTGTTTCTTGCAAATCGTCGGTATAATTAACATTTAACCAAGTTTGACCATTGGCATTTAATCGCGCACTACCACCAATACCGTATTTAAAGCGATTATCACGAAATCCATAAGCAACATAGCTACGCACGCGGTATTTTTCAGAAAACCCATCGTTTGTTACACCTCCAAAGCCCGTTCGGAATCCTTCGTATTGATTATATTTTATAAGATAACGCAGATCTATATCAAAGTACTTGGTTGGAAAAAAGCCATTACCCAGTTGCCTTAATAAATCTCTTTTTTTTATGGAATCTCGCTGAACAACAACCGTGTCTTTAGATGCAATAGGTGTTTGAGACTGCACACGCAAAACACATAGAATACAAAAAACAGTTAGAAAATATTTCCACATGAATAGTTGGCACGTTAATTCTATTAAAAAAGCGACGTTTTGTGTCGCTTTTTAAATTTAAACAGTCATTATTTCTTTCTCCTTGACCTCAAAAATACTGTCTATTTTCATAACGTATTTATCGGTCATCTTTTGAATATCCGTTTCAGCATTTTTCTGAAGATCTTCAGAGGTGTCCTCAAGATTTTTAATATCTGTATTGGCATCTTTTCTAGCACTTCTAATACTTACTTTAGCATCTTCTGTTTCAGCTTTTGCCTGTTTGGCTAGATTAATTCTGCGTTCTTCCGTTAATGGTGGCACGTTTATAATAATCGTATCGCCATTATTCATTGGGTTAAAACCCAAGTTAGCATGCATAATACCACGTTCAATTTCTTGAAGCATATTTTTTTCCCATGGCTGAACGGTAATGGTTCTACCATCTGGTGTGTTTACATTGGCTACTTGGCTTAAAGGTGTTTGAGATCCGTAATAATCTACCATAACACTACCAAGCATGGCTGGACTGGCTTTACCAGCTCTAATATTTACTAATTGTTTTTCTAAATGCTTAATTGCCGCATCCATAGACTCTTTTGCCGAGTCTAATATAAATTGAATGTCTTCCATCTTTAAAGAATTTTATAAGTTTTAAACGTGTTTCAAAAAACAAGCCAAACCGTAAATGTAATATTATAAATTGACTTTTGTGCCAATATTTTCGCCAGAAACCACTTTTAATAAATTGCCTTTTTTATTCATATCAAAAACAATAATTGGCAATTCGTTTTCCTGACTTAGGGTAAAAGCAGTTGTATCCATAACCTTTAATCCTTTTCGTAACACATCATCAAAGGTGATATGATCGAATTTAATGGCTTGCGAATCTTTTTCAGGATCTGCTGTATAAATACCATCTACACGTGTGCCTTTTAAAATAACATCGGCTTCAATTTCAATAGCTCTTAAAACGGCTGCTGAATCGGTAGTAAAATACGGATTTCCAGTTCCACCTCCAAAAATAACAACACGACCTTTTTCTAAATGACGCATAGCTTTTCTTCGGATAAAAGGTTCAGCAACTTGCTCAATATGAATAGCGGTTTGCAAACGTGTTGGTACATCTGCATTTTCTAGAGCACTCTGTAGTGCTAAACCATTTATAACTGTTGCTAACATACCCATGTGGTCACCTTGAACACGATCCATACCGTTGCTAGCACCTGCAACACCTCTAAAAATATTTCCGCCACCAATAACAATGGCAACTTGAATTCCTAAATCTGTAATTTCTTTTATGTCAGTCGCGTATTCTGCTAAACGAACGGGATCAATTCCGTATTGGCGATTACCCATTAATGCTTCGCCTGATAATTTTAAAAGAATTCTTTTGTATTTCATGTGCTGTTTTAGATATATGCGCTTCTCACGATTATGGGAATTGCGGTTTTGCAAAGCTACATAATTTTTTTATTTTTTGAATTGCGAAATTTTAGAGGAATTATAAAAAACCTCCCAAGATTTTTGGAAGGTTAATTGGTGTCTGAAGATGTATTGAAGCACAATTTTATTGTCTTACCAAAACGTAGTCTCCATAAGGCACTCTTGGTTCTGTTGGCGCACCTTCTGGTATTGCTCTTGTTCCTATACTAACTAGCTTTGCTTCAATTTTTTCTATACCATTTTCTTTAATATACCTAATTGCTAAATAGCTGCTCAAATGTTTTCTGTTTGGATCTGGATCATCGAAAAACATTAAAACTCGCCTTTCTGTTGGAGTACATGCTGAACAACTTGGCCTATTGTTTTTATATATTATTTCATTTCCTGCTATACTATGGTAATATGGGTCTGCAATATTTAAATCTAGTAAAGTATTTACAATTTCTCTCCCATTCACTGTATAACTATATTCGCCTATTAGTAAATCTTCATACCATTCATCGTTATAAACTTGTACTTTTTTTTGAAAAATAACAGTTAGAGAGGTGTTACCGTTAGTATATACCCAAGTACCAACAAATTTATTTAGTTCGTTGTTTAAATCTTTGTAATAAGCGCCATTTACAAATTCGTTTCTATCATCTAAAGAAATTATAGGTGTTTGTGCTTTACAAGCTAATGTCGAAATACTTAAGGTTATTATAAATATTATATTTTTCATACCTATAATACCAAGGCTAATAACTAGCCTTGGCGTAATTTGTTTTTATTGTTTATATAAGATTAATTCTCTTCTTAATGGTAGCCTATCATCTGTGGGTTGCCCTTCTGGATACAAACCCATATCTGACATTTTAATACGAACTATTATATGCTCTGGTGTTCCAGATTGTTGTGCGGGAACATGCCTGATTATCATATTATAATCAAAATAGTCGCGCGCTGGGTCTTGAATAGATACTTCCACACGACGCTCATCTGGCAAGCAGTCATTACAAACGGGTACATGCGTGGCTTCCATTATATAATTACCGTATATTAAATGCTCCGAAACATCCGTGTAAGCAAATATATTACTTAAAGTATTAACTACTTGAACATTGTTGGCATTAACATATTGGTATTCGCCGTAAAGCACATCCTCCAAATATGATACATTCGAATATGACACCAAATCTTGTTCTTTTTTCATTAATTGTATTTTAAGTATTTCATTATTATTTTCAAATAACCAAACACCTTCTAATTTGCCTAAATCATTATTGGTGTCTTGATAGTAAATTCCGTTAGTAATATTACCATACTTTTCAATAAGCGGTACTTGTGCTTTACAAGTACTCATTGAAAAAAGAAATAAGAGTATTATATAAATTGGTGTTTTCATGTTTTGAAAATGTAGACTTGGGTTTCAGTGTAAGATAGTAGTAATTTTTTGAAATTAAATAAACCTCTCCGAATTTGGAGAGGTTTTGTGGGTTTGATATTGTTTATATTTGTTGAATTATGATTTATTGTTTTGTTAATAAAATACCGTTTTCAGGCAGTACTTGATTGGCCCAACCTGTTTGACATTGGCTATACTTTTCATGATTTGATCCTAATGATAAAAACAATTGGGTATTATTATTTTTTAACGTCACATATACTTCGCCATTTTGCCCACAAAAATAGTCTTCACCACTATAATAGAATTCATAAGATAAACCACTGCCTGAAAATTGTCTAAAAACTACACCTTGGCATGGGGCATTTTCATCTGGTAATGATCTTGTATCTTCAATGACATTAAAGTTGCTAGCATCTAGAATTAAATATTTCATTACCAAAACATCAATATCTATATTGTACTGTTCATCAAATACAATCGTTTTTTCAGTAATTATAAATGTATATTCTTTATTGTTGGTATTACCGGTCCATGTACCTACATAGTCATCTAAAACATGATTTACATCTTTTATATAGGTGGTTACACCTTCTTCAACATTCTCGAAATTATTAACTACTTGCTCCACGGGGATTATTTGTGCTTTGCAAGAGATGGTTGTAAGAATAAATACTATTACTAAATAAATTGGTGATTTCATTTATTTCTGTTAAAACTAATGTTGGTAAGGTATAAAAACAGCAGAAATTAAGAGTTTCTGCTGTTTCTACTTACTTTATTTATTGCTTTGTATAAATTTCAAGTTTTCCACTTTCAGTTGTGATGGATAATGTTTTAACACCATTATCATCTGTATGAATATTATTTATTACATCACAAACAAAATCATTGGAACTAATATCTCTTTTCAAATATACATCAAAGCCATTATTTATATTTGAACCACAAGACATGGTAAGAGCGTAATTATAGGTGCCATCCTGAAGTACATTCCCTATATATTCTTTTTGTACGCCATTGCTAGTAAATTCAATTTTGTAATCTAAATCATCATTAGAAATCCAAGTACCAATGATTTCATTTCCCCAATTAGGTTGTGAAATAGGTGGTAATACTTGTGCCTTGCAACTATATGAAATTACCATTAATAATAGTAATTTTAATATTTTTGAAACTCTTTTATTATTTTTCATCATTTTTATTTTTAAAGTTTACAAACAATTTATTGAATCTTTCGCTTTTTGAAAACGCTCCTTTCTGTCAGTTAATCCTTTCTTACTTTTGCCATTTATTTTTACAGTTACATTATCTACAGTTGTACTACTATCAATATTTATCTCATTAATGACTCTAGTTTTGTAATACCATAATCCACTTAATACAGCTAGTGTGTCGTTGCTTGCAATTATTTCAGGCTCTGTTACAGGGTCAATATCTGGATTATAATTATTATTATACCATGTTTTAAAAGCTGTATAATTATCTTTCCATGTTAGTTGGAAAATACCTCTCCCTCTATATTTATAACCATCCCCACTAGCTACATCCCTATTACCATATTTACAACACATTGCAACATTAGCCACTCCAGAAGAATTTTGTAAATAATCCGGAGCAAAATATATATTTTCATTTAAAGAAGCTTGTAGAGAGTCCATAGTAAACCAAGAATATGTCCCAGCTAATTTACTCGCTGTAGTCCAATAAGTGCTTTCTGTTACATTCAATGTATTAAATCCTCCCGTTTCATGTCCAGCTTGACTTAAAAAGTGCCATAAATCTTCATCACTATTGATACCAAAATCTTTTCCTTTATCATTAATTATTGAGGCTAACAATTCTGCATTTGTATCAGATATATTAGGAAATATTTTTTTTAATTCATCCTTGGATGTATTACAATCATCCTCTTCACCCTCATCATTGCTATCAATCGGAGGCTCTAATTCAGGACAAAACTTACAAGTAACAGGCGTTGTTGATCCACTTTGAGTACCGCCTCCATGATTAGGATTACTATTTGGATTTGTTGGGTTATAATCTGGAGGATTTCCGCCGTTGCTTGGACCGCCACCTCCATCACCACAAGGAACTAAAGTAGGTAAAAGAACGTAACCGCCATTTGTAGCCATATCGGTTGTGCCCCAATAATCACATTCATTTCCTTGAGCAAAAGTGTGTTTTGTACTCTGACACCTAGTTCCCTCTTGATAAGTCCATAAATCTTCGTAACACGCACCATTATAATAGTATTTACCGAATATATCACCAACTAATTCATCTGCATTTAGTTCAATATACGTTATCTTATTTTCAACGTTTATTTGCTGTCTGAAATTATGGGCTGTAATGTCTTCAGCGGTAAATTCGTATTGAACTAAATAGGCTGTATAGGTGCTGTCTACTTCCTCAATTAACCAAAGGTTTTCTAAAAAACCATTATCTTCCTCCCTGTAAACTGGAAATATATAAGAGTATTTTATACCATCAAAGATTTCTTTACAATAGTCTGTATTTATAGTGAATCCATTTTCTTCACTATAAACTTCGCGACCATTAATAGATGTTGCTTTAGATTGCACTTTTAATTTTTTCCAATTTGGTAAGTAAACTTTTCTTTTCAAGAATTTTATCCTTACGTAACGTAGTAATTTTAAAATCCGATTCTGTTTTTGAACTTTCATTTGATTGATTCGTAAAATCATCTTTCTGGCAACTGGCCACAATTAATGAAATTCCGAAGAGCAGAATTCCCAATTTTAAATAGTTTGTGATTTGGGTTTGTTTCATAGGTTAAACTGGTTTAAAGTTAGTAAAAAATGATAAAATTCTGTTTGAAATAACCGATTAAGATTTAGGGTATCTAACCAAATTATTTCTTAACAATTCAAACCTACCAAAAAAAAAAACGAATAGAACAAGCTTTTTTGGTGAATTATGTGCCGTTTATCGAAAATCCAAAAAACCGTTACGGTTTTCTCTATGGTGGTCATTTTAATAAAAAATGGTATAAAAAAAAGCCTCTCAAATAATTGAGAGGCTTTAGTATATGCTTGATAATTTTAAATTATCCTACAGAAACACGTTTGAAATCTGTAATGGCAACATCGCCAAAAGACTCTACATATTGTGCAACTGTTTGCTTATCATCTTTAATAAAACGCTGATCTAATAAACATTGTTCTTGATCTAACGTCGTATTATCTGAAATAAAACGCTCCATTTTACCTGGAAGAATTTTATCCCAAATTTGTTCTGGTTTACCTTCCGCTTTTAATTCTGCTTTCGCATCTTCTTCTGCTTGGGCTAAAACTTCTGGCGTTAATTGAGCCATAGAAATATATTGAGGTACATTTTTAAGTGTTTTACCTAAACGACCTAATTCAATATTATCTTTTTCAATAACTGCAATACGCGCTTCAGTTTCGGAAGCTACAAAAGCAGGATCGAAATTTTTGTAAGATAATGAGGTTGCTCCCATAGAAGCAACTTGCATAGAAACATCTTTTACTAAAGTTTCAGCATTATCAACTTCTTTTGATAAACCAACTAAAGCTGCAATTTTATTAATGTGAACATATTGTCCAACATAAGGTGCTTCTAATTTTTCGAAACCAGTGATTTCTAATTTTTCACCAACAACACCTGTTTGTTCAACTAATTTTTCAGCAACAGTCATACCTTTAAAATCGGCTGCTAAAAAGTCTTCTTTAGTATTAAAGTTGATAGCAACATCTGCTAACTCATTAGCTAACGCTAAAAAGCTTTCATTTTTTCCAACGAAATCAGTTTCGCAACCTAAAACAAGCGCAACACCAACAGTGTTTGCATCGTTAATTTTAGCTACTGCAGCACCTTCAGAAGAATCTCTGTCGGCCCTTTTTTCTGCTACTTTCTGACCTTTTTTACGTAATACGTCAATTGCTTTATCAAAATCGCCTTCAGCTTCTACTAAAGCTTTTTTGCAGTCCATCATACCTGCACCTGTGGCTTGTCTTAATTTATTTACTTCTGCGGCTGTTACTTTTACCATAGCTTGAAAATGTATTTTAAATTTAAAAAAGTCGTTTAACGTGTTTTCAAAATTGAAACGGTATCAAACGACTTTTCTAGTATTGTTTTACTTAAGTTTTTATTCTTCTTCGTCTTTTACAACTTCTTTTTTAGCTGCTTTTTTTGCTTTTGGTGCATCTTTGTCAGCTTTAGGAGCGTCTTTTTCTGCTTTGCGTTCTGCTAAACCATTTGCAATAGCTGCTGTAACGTGTGTTAACACTTTGTCTATAGATTTTGAAGCATCATCATTTGCAGGGATTACATAATCAACTTGACGTGGGTCAGAGTTGGTATCAACCATAGCAAAAATAGGAATGTTTAATTTTTGAGCTTCTTTAATAGCAATGTGCTCACGCTTAATATCAACAACAAATAATGCTGCTTGTAAACGTGTCATATCTGTAATAGAACCTAAATTCTTTTCTAATTTAGCACGTTGACGATCTACTTGTAAACGTTCTTTTTTAGATAATGAATTGAAAGTACCATCTTTCTTCATTCTATCAATAGTTGCCATTTTTTTAACGGCTTTTCTAATAGTAACAAAGTTTGTAAGCATTCCACCTGGCCATCTTTCAGTGATGTAAGGCATGTTGATATCTGCTGCTTTTTCAGCAACAATATCTTTAGCTTGTTTTTTAGTAGCTACAAATAAAATCTTACGACCAGATGCTGCGATTTTGCTTAACGCGTCGCCTGCTTCTTCTATTTTAGCTGCTGTTTTATAAAGATTGATAATATGGATGCCATTACGCTCCATATATACGTAAGGCGCCATGTTTGGATCCCACTTACGTGTTAGGTGACCGAAGTGTACACCTGCTTCAAGTAATTCTTTTACTTCTACTGCCATTTTGTAATAGTTTACGTTCTGTTGAATTAGCAATGATTTAGTGGTCTTTTTATAATAAAAATTGCCTGAACCATTTAGATGCTAAACTAAATCCTGTTTTTACACTAGGACAACAATAACTGTTTAATTTTTTTGTTTGAAATGTACTTTACTATGAAGTATTAAACCCCAGATAAAGTAACATTCGATAATATTAACGTTTCGAGAATTGGAATTTCTTACGCGCTTTCTTCTGTCCGAATTTCTTACGCTCCACCATTCTTGGATCTCTAGTTAACAAGCCTTCTGGCTTTAATGTCAATCTGTTTTCAGGATCTAACTCGCACATAATACGAGAAATACCTAAACGGATTGCTTCAGCTTGACCTGTAATACCACCTCCATATACATTTACTGTAATATCAAAGTTGCCATCATTGTTAGTCATAACTAAAGGTTGGTTTACTTTGTACTGTAATGTTGCAGTAGGAAAATAAACCGTCATGTCTTTTTTATTAATTGTAATCTTGCCAGTTCCTTCAGCAAGATATACACGAGCAACAGCCGTCTTTCTACGGCCAATTTTGTGAATTACTTCCATTTACTTGAATTCGTTTAAATTAATTGTTTTTGGCTTTTGCGCAGCATGCGTATGCTCTGCACCAACAACAACGTTAAGGTTACGGAATAATTCGGCACCTAATTTGTTTTTAGGTAACATTCCTTTTACTGATTTCTCTACTAATCTTGCTGGATCTTTTCCAAACAATTCAGTAGCAGTTAAACTTCTTTGTCCACCTGGATAACCTGTGTGACGGATATATGTTTTATCTGTCCACTTGTTACCTGACAAGTTGATTTTTTCCGAATTGATAACAATCACGTTATCACCGCAATCAACGTGTGGTGTGAAGTTAGGCTTATGTTTTCCTCTTAAAAGTTTTGCAACTTTAGAAGCTAAACGGCCTAATGTTTGACCTTCAGCGTCAACTAAAACCCACTCTTTATTAACAGTAGCTTTGTTGGCTGAAATCGTTTTGTAGCTTAATGTGTCCACACTTATTAATTTTTCTAATTAAACATTCCTCTCTTTAAAAGAGTTTGCAAATTTACGATTATATATTTGATTACCAAATAGAGTAGGGAGTTATTTTTGATAACTTTGTTTATATCTTTTTTGGGTTTCGTTTATGTGGTAAATATGTGTGTTTACATATTTTAATATAGGACACTATATATTAGGAGAAGAAAATGATGGATTTTGATTGAAAGTTGGTTCGTGTTTTCCTCCTTTTAATTAAAATCCATCTTTTGTATTACAATGTTTTAAAAGCTATTTTGCTTTTTTCAGTCGCTTTTCAGCTTTTTTCTCTTTAGCTGTTTTAGCTGGTTCTTTTTTTACGTTCTTTTTTGCGTCTTGACTTTTTGCCATGATAGTATGTTTTAACTGTTAGTGATTTGTTTTATCATTAATAAATTCAATTCTATAAGCGGGCATTATTGGATTACTAAAGTACGCATTTTTTATATACGTAATTTTATTAGGCTGTTTTAATTCCTATCGTAAAAGGACTTGGTATGTAGTCTGTCCAAAAATGCAATTTTAATGCAGTAGATATATTAGTATTTCAAAGGACTTAGGTTAAACATTTTATTCTGAACTCTTGCATCATTCATATTGTTTAAAAATATGTTTTTGTTATATTTTTATGGAAATTTAAAATTGAAGTTTATGGCCGTTATAATGTATGTGGATTTTCCCCACAAAGGAATTTGGGGAGATCAATTAGCAAGTGAAATGTCGGAGCTCATTGAAAGTATCACGAAGGAACCTGGGTTTATTTGGAAATTTTGGACGGAAAATAAAGAAACCGAAGAAGCTGGAGGTGTCTATATGTTTGAAACTAGAGAAAGTGCTGAAAATTATTTAGACATGCACACTAAAAGATTGGAGCGTTTTGGGTATTCAGGAATAAGAAGTCGTGTTTTTGAATTAAATGAAAAACTATCCAAAATGGGTAAAGCGCCTTTTTAATAAAGCTATTATTTTAAAAGTGCGCATGCGGATTAACTGGTGTTGAATTGAATACCCAGAAGTTGTCAATGCGCAGTTAAATAGTGTATTAAGGGTTTTCTATTAGGAATTGGTAATGTGAATCAGGAATTTTTAATTTTTATAAATCTATATTTCACATCGTCATAAAATAAACTGATAAATAAAATGAAAGCTGCAAGAAAGAGTGTGTTTAATTCCATGTTTAATCGCGAATACACATAGCCGCCCATTAATCCGCCCAAAAAGAATGATGAAATGATATAAAAACGTAGTTTAATATTTTCTTTGAGTTTGAATCTTTTTTGATGGTGTTTCTTAAAGAGTAAAAGTGATAAGTCAATACCTAAATCTGTAAATAAACCAGTAAGGTGTGTTGTTCTTACTACGGCATTTGAAATTTTCGTTACAAAAGAGTTTTGAAGTCCCATGGCAAAAAGTAGTAAGCATACAATCACGTTGGGCGTTTCTATTGTAATAAAATTACTAACAAGCCCAATGGATAATAAAATGACACATTCAATAATTGTCGGTATCACATAAACTTTAAGTTTTTTGTTTCCTTTAAACTTCTCAATTAAAAAGCTAGAGGCAAAGGAGCCAAATAGAAATGAGAAAATATATAAAAAATAAATTGTGCCTTGCCAAACTTTAAATTCGGCTACATCATTAATAAATAGCGCAAAATGACCTGTTACATGTGTGGTTAATTGTTTGAAAGATAAAAACCCCGTTACATTTACAATACCTGCTACAACAGACAGAATGGTTGCAATATGTAAATTATGTTTGGCAGTTCTGCTTTTACCTTGATGTGTAAACATGCACTTTTTTATTAATTGGTTTTTTTATTACCATATTATTACACCATTTATTAATGCGCCTCCAACCAATTATCGCCAGTATCTAAATCCACATCCAAAGGAACTATTAGCGTAAACGCACTTTCCATTTCGGTCTTTACCAACGTTTTAATGGCTTCTAATTCGGGTTTGTACACATCAAAAACCAATTCATCATGTACTTGTAAGAGCATTTTGGTTTTATAATTATTGCTATTTAATTTGTTGTAAATATTAATCATGGCAATTTTAATAATATCCGCCGCAGATCCTTGAATTGGTGCATTTACCGCATTTCGTTCTGCTGCGCCACGAACAACGGCGTTTCTAGAATTAATATCTTTTAAATATCGGCGTCTTCCTAAAACGGTTTGTACATAACCATGGTCTCGCGCAAAATCCACTTGCGATCCCATATAGCGTTTCAGTTTTGGGTAGGTTTCATAATAGGTGTCAATAAGTTCCTTGGCTTCGGTTCTATTTAAATCGGTTTGATTACTCAACCCAAAAGCGGATACACCATATATAATACCAAAATTTACGGTTTTCGCATTGCTTCGTTGTTCGCGGCTGACTTCTTCTATAGGCACATTGAAAACTTTTGAAGCCGTAGACGCATGGATGTCTTCGCCGTTCTTAAAGGCTTCAATCATGGTTTCTTCTTCGCTTAAGGCAGCAATAATGCGCAATTCTATTTGGCTATAATCTGCAGCTAATAAGGTGTAATCATCGTTTCTTGGAACGAAGGCTTTTCGTACTTGCCGTCCGCGTTCGGTGCGGATGGGAATATTCTGTAAATTCGGATTATTACTGCTTAAGCGTCCAGTGGCGGCAACGGTTTGCATGTAATCCGTATGCACGCGTCCTGTTGAAGGTTCTACCTGAAGCGGCAACGCATCGACATAGGTGCTTTTTAATTTTGAAAGGCCTCGGAAATCTAAAATGTTTTGAATAATAGCATGGTCTTTAGCAAGGTAGCTTAATATGTCTTCACCTGTGGCATACTGCCCTGTTTTGGTTTTTTTAGGTTTTGCAACCAATTTCATTTTATCAAATAAAATATCGCCTAATTGTTTAGGTGACGCAATATTGAATTCTTCGCCAGCTTCTTTATAGATTTTTTGTTCCAAATCGGCTATGTCTGAATTCAGTTGATCGGACAAGGAATTTAAAAAATCTGTATCTAAATTTATACCTTCCAATTCCATAGCTGCTAAAACGCGTAATAAGGGAATTTCAATATCATCGAATAATTTTTGAGTATTGGCTTCACCGAGTTCGTTAGTGAAAAGTTCTTTTAACTGCAAGGTAATATCAGCATCTTCAACCGCATATTCCGTTTGAATTTCTAAAGGCACATCGCGCATGCTTTTCTGATTCTTGCCCTTCTTTCCAATGAGTGTTTCTATGGAAATAGGCGAATAATTCAAATAGGTTTCAGCAAGCACATCCATATTATGGCGCATATCAGGATTTATCAGATAATGAGCCAACATGGTATCAAACAATTTACCTTTTACGGTAATGTTGTATTTAGCAAGTACCTTAATATCATACTTTAAATTCTGACCGACTTTTTCAATAGCTTCATTCTCGAAAAATGGACGCAGAGCTTCAAGTAATTCTTGTGCCTCTTCCTTGTTTTCTGAAAACGGTAAATAAAAACCTTTACCAACTTCCCATGAAAATGCAATTCCAACCAATTCAGCTGTTAGCGGATTGAGTCCAGTTGTTTCGGTATCAAAACAAACCGATGTCTGATTCATTAAGTTTTTGATAAACAGTTTTGTAGCCATGCCAGGCGCAATACTTTGATAGAAATGCGATGTGGTATCGGCTGTTTTTCTAGTGAAATCGTTTGTAATTTCGGCTTCTGAAGCACTTGATGGATTACCACCAAACAATGAAAATTGTCCAGCACCTGCCGAAGCTGTTTCTTTAGGCGTCGCTTTAGTGTCGGTTGTTTTTGCAGTTGTATCTGAGGCTGTTTCCTCCGGTTGAACCGCAAATGTTTTTAAGAAATTATCAATTAATCGTCTAAATTCTAATTCTTGAAAAATCTCGGTAACTTTGGCAATATCAGGTTGGTCTAATTCAAAATCTTTCGCATTAAATTCTACAGGAACATCCAGCATAATGGTTGCTAACTTTTTAGATAACAAACCTAATTCTTTTGATGCTTCTACCTTTTCCTTCATTTTGCCTTTAAGCTCGTGGGTATTCGCAAAAAGACCTTCCATACTGCCATATGCTTTGATGAATTTTTTAGCCGTTTTTTCGCCAACGCCTGGTAATCCCGGGATATTATCAGATGCATCACCCATCATCCCTAGAAAATCGATTACTTGTTCAGGACGTTCCACGTCAAACTTTTTCTGAACTTCAGGTATTCCCCAAACCTCATAGCCACCACCAAACGATTTTGGGCGGTACATAAATATATTTTCAGAAACTAATTGGGCGAAATCCTTATCCGGCGTCACCATAAAAGTTTGATAACCTTCTTTTTCAGCTTGTTTGGAAAGTGTTCCAATAACATCATCAGCTTCAAAACCTTCCTTTACCATAATAGGAATATGCATGGCTTTCAAAATTTCCAATATATACGGAACCGCCACTTTAATGCCTTCTGGGGTTTCATCCCGATTGGCTTTGTATTCCTCGTACATTTCCACACGATCTGCGCTACCGCCTTTATCAAAACAAACCGCTAAATGGTCTGGTCGCTCACGTTTTATAACATCTAAAAGGGAGTTCATAAAACCCATAATAGCAGAGGTATCTGTACCTTTGGAATTGATTCGTGGGTTTTTTATAAATGCATAATAGCCGCGGAAAATAAGGGCGTAAGCATCAACTAGAAAAAGACGTTTTTGATCTGACATGAGTACGATTTAAATTGAAATTAAAACAGCGTCTTGAGCGCAGTCGAAAGGTTTCTGTTAGCATAAATAAGCCGACAAAACATTCCGAATTCGCTCTAAAAGACAAGCGCATCAAATCTACAAAAACTTATGCTTTTTTGGGTGGCATTTCATTTTCTATTTGTAATTTCCCACAGTTAAAAAACACAGAGATGAAAACATTTTCAATAGCCATTCATGGTGGTGCAGGAACCTTGGTAAAAGGCATGATGACGCCCGAGTTAGAATCGAAATACAAACAGGCCTTAAAAGCGGCTTTAGATGCTGGATATACCATTTTAGAAACCGGTGGAACAGCGGTGAATGCTGTGGAAGAAGCGGTTATGGTTTTGGAAAATTCGCCATTATTCAATGCGGGAAAAGGCAGCGTTTTTACAGCTGAAGAAACCCACGAAATGGATGCCTGTATTATGGATGGGAACACCTTAAATGCTGGAGCGGTAAGTTTAATTTCAGGAATAAAAAACCCCATTACCCTTGCCAAAGATGTCATGGAAAAAAGTGAACATGTGTTTTTAGCTGGCGAAGGCGCTATGCGTTTTGCCAAAGAGTTGGATTATAAATTAGAAGATGCGACCTATTTTCATGATGATTTTAGACATAGACAATGGTTAGAAATAAAAGATACAGATAGTTTTCAGTTGGATCACGCCAAAAAGAAAGATTCCAAATTTGGAACTGTTGGAGCAGTAGCTTGCGATCAAGATGGGAACATTGCAGCGGCAACATCTACAGGAGGCATGACCAATAAAAAATGGGGTCGCGTTGGCGATAGCCCTATGGTTGGTGCTGGAAATTATGCTAATAATAAAACCTGTGCTATTTCATGTACAGGAAGTGGTGAGTTTTTTATTCGCGGTGTTGTAGCTTATGATGTGGCTTGTTTAATAGAACATAAAAATATGAGTTTGCAGGATGCAGCGCATGAAGTCATCAACAAACGTATTCTAGAAATTGGTGGTGATGGCGGATTAATTGCTGTAGATAACAAGGGAAATATTGCGATGCCATTTAATACAGAAGGCATGTATCGTGGGCAAAAAACCTCGTTAGGTGTTCATGAGATTTCTATTTATAAATAAAATTCCTGCGCAGGCAGGAATCTTGTATTTACTAAAACAGTATTTAAATCAAAACACCCGTATTACATCAAGCAAACTGGTCGCGCTGTATTTAAGAAACATACATTGTTATTCCTTTTTGGGCGTTACCTAAAGGTCGCGCTTTCCGCTATATCTTTTTTTCGTATCTCAAAAAAGGATGCCGCTTCAATCGCTAACGCGGTGAGTTAGAATAAACCTAATAATTTATATGCATTGAAAATCGAGATTCCTCCTTGCGCAGGAATTTATTTAAATAAAATCAGCTTCTATAGGTAATACCGTTACTTTATGATGGGTAATATCATATTGGTCACCATTGGCTAAAATGTGAAGGGTTAAATTTGCCATGGTCATTGGTGTGCCTTCTTCCAATACACGTTGATTGTTGAGGGTGAGTGTTTTGCCATCAAAAACAATAACCATTCCGGAACCAATAACGGTACAGTTCTCACCATTTTTTATAATCATACCGGTATCTTCCGCTAAACCAAAGCCTGTTTTTTCAGGAAATTTAGCAATAGCCTCCGTGATACGGCCAAAACGTCCGCGTTGAATAAAATGCGTGTCAATTACTAATTCGGGAATTAAACCTAATCCTTTGCGCATTTTTACGGCGCCTTTTACAAATGATTTTGCAGCACTTCCTCCAGCAATCATTTCTTCAGACATGGCCATGGCGCCTGCACTCGTTCCCGCTATAACAAAGCCTTCGTCATTTTTATAACGTTCCATTAAAATAGTATGGATGGTTGAGCCACCAATGTATTTCGCTATTTTTGATTGATCACCGCCCGAAAACATGATACAGTCGGCAGTCTTAATATGATCAATAAAATCGGCTCTTTCAGAATCTGCTTGAGATCTAATATCTAGCACTGTAACATTTCGGCAGCCTAAAGTTGCAAAAGCTGTTAAATAGTTTTCACCCACTTCCACAGGAATACTAGATGCGGTTGGGATCACAATTATTTTAGCTTGCTTCCCTCCAGCTTCATACACCACGTGAGCTAAAATTCCTTCCTCTACGTAATCTAATCTATGGATTTCATCATCTTCAAACCCCTTATCTTCATTTCCACCAATCGGAATTAGTGTTCCTTTTATTTGTTGCATGCCTATTAATTTGTCGTTATAATATGATTATACAAAATCAGATTACAAAACTAAACTTATTTAGTTAAAAAATTATATATTTATCACTATTCATTTTCCCAACCTAAATAACACTTTACATGAAAATAAGAGAAATCAATGCCATGAGAGGGCCAAATTATTGGTCTATACGTCGTCATAAATTAATAGTTATGGTTTTGGACCTTCAAGAAATGGAGGAAAGGCCATCTAATAAAATTGATGGATTTTATGAGCGACTAACAGCAATGTTTCCTACTATGTATGAGCATCGGTGTTCGGTTGGTGAAGCGGGCGGCTTTTTTCAACGTGTAAAGGATGGTACATGGATGGGTCATATTATAGAACATATTGCCCTTGAAATTCAAACACTTGCAGGTATGGATGTAGGTTTTGGTAGAACGCGCGGTTATGGTGAAGATGGTGTTTATAGTGTCGTTTTTGCCTATATGGAGGAATCTGTGGGACGCTATGCAGCAAAAGTTTCAGTAGATATTTGCGAAGCTTTAATTGCTGGCGAAGACTATGATATGACAGATGATATTCAACATATGCGTGAATTGCGTGAAAGTGATAGATTAGGTCCAAGTACTGGATCCATTGTGGAAGAAGCCGAAGCACGTGGTATTCCATGGATTCGCATGAATAAATATTCATTATGTCAATTGGGTTATGGCGCCAATCAAAAACGGATTCAGGCAACAGTAACATCTGAAACGAGTAGTATTGGTGTGGAATTGGCATGTGATAAGGAAGATACCAAATTCCTTTTAGAACAAGCCGAAGTAGAAGTGCCGCGTGGTGATATTATTCGTCGTGAACGCAGTTTGGAAGACGCTTGCAATTATGTTGGTTATCCTTTGGTTATTAAGCCTATTGATGGTAACCATGGTCGCGGAATAACAGTAGATATAAGAAATTATGATGATGCACTAGTGGCTTTTCATCATGCAAAAGAAAGCTCCAAAAGTGGGGCGATTATCGTAGAAAAATTTATAATTGGAGAGGATTATCGATTATTAGTCATTAATAATAAATTAGTGGCAGCCGCTAAACGAACGCCTGCACATGTAATTGGAGATGGAAAATCAACCGTTCAAGAATTGGTAGATATTGTTAATTCGGATCCAAGACGAGGTTATGGTCATGAAAATGTATTGACGCAAATCACTATAAACGATTTAACCAAAAACATAATCAAAGATGCTGGTTACACAGTAGATTCCGTGCTCCCTAAAGATGAAATGCTCATTTTAAAAGATACGGCTAATTTAAGTACTGGCGGAACTGCGGAAGATGTCACCGATATTGTGCATCCTGCAAATGTGAGTATGGCTGAACGTATTTCAAAAATAATAGATTTAGATATTTGTGGTATTGACGTCATGACAACAGATATTACTCAACCACTTTCAGAAACTGGAGGTGCTGTTTTAGAAGTTAATGCTGGTCCAGGATTTAGAATGCATTTGGCGCCAACCAAAGGTTTGCCACGAAATGTTGCCGGTCATGTTATTGATAAATTATTCCCTAATCCAGGTGATACTGGACGAATTCCAATTGTTGCCATTACAGGAACAAATGGTAAAACGACCACCACACGATTAATGGCACATATTGCAAAAATGAAAGGTTATCGTGTTGGTTATACTACTAGTGATGGTGTGTATATTCAAAACCGATTACTCATGACAGGCGATTGTACAGGTCCTGCAAGTGCCGAATTTGTATTGAAAGATCCAACCGTAAACTTTGCTGTTTTAGAATGCGCTAGAGGTGGTTTATTGCGTGCTGGACTTGGTTTTAAAAAATGTAATGTGGGTATTGTTACCAATGTGGCCGCTGATCATTTAGGCCTAAAAGGTATTCATACAATTGAGCAATTAGCGAAAGCCAAAGGCGTTATTCCAGAAACCGTTTTGCCAGATGGTTATGCTATTTTGAATGCCGATGATGATTTGGTATATGATATGCGTAGAACCGTAAATTGTCATGTGGCACTATTTTCTATGGATGAAAATAATCCACGAATTAAAGCTATGCAACGCTTAAATGGTATTACGGCCATATATGAAGATGGTTATGTAACTATTTGTCGTGGCGAATGGAAAATGCGCATCATGAAAGCGGAGAATATTCCATTAACCTATGGCGGAAAAGCACCATTTATGATTCAGAATGTGTTAGCTGCTATTTTGGCTGCACACGTTCAAGGAATTAGTATTGAAGATATGAAAGCTGGTTTAGAAACCTTTATACCTTCAGCAACACAAACACCAGGACGTCTGAATTTATTCGAATTTAAAAACTTTACTATTTTGTTAGATTATGCTCATAATCCAGCAGGTATGTTGGCTTTAAAGAAATTTACAGATACTATGGAATGTTCTGTAAAAGTGGGCATTATTGCCGGCGTAGGTGATAGGCGTGATGAAGATACAAACCAAATTGGCAGTATTGCGGCAGAGATGTTTGATGAAATTATCATCCGTCAGGATAAAAGATTACGTGGAAGAACGGAAGAAGAGCTTATTAATTTATTAAATGAAGGTATTCAATCCAAAGATCCTAATAAGAAGACAACCATAATTCCTTCAGAAAAAGAAGCGATAACCTTTGCCGTTAATAATGCGGTTAAAGATTCCTTAATTATATTATGTAGCGATGTCATTCCAGATGCTTTGGAACTCGTTCAGAAATTTAAAGAACAAGATACCAAAGGCGAACCCTTTAATGCCGATTAATAATTATATGAGTCAAGAAAATCCTTTTTTGGAATTATTTCAAAAGCAAAAAGTACATCAATTTAAGATTGGCAATACATCTCATAAAGAACGTATTGCCAAATTGAAGCGTTTACAAAATGCGTTAGAAAAAACGTATAAACAAGACATTCGCGAAGCACTGTATCAAGATTTTAAAAAGCCGCATTTGGAAACCGATTTAACCGAAATTTATCCGGTTGTAGATGAAATAAAATTTGCCATTTCCAATTTGAAATCTTGGTTAAAACATGAAAAAGTAGCCACACCTGTATCATTGTTGGGGAGTAGCTCCTATATTGTTAATGAGCCAAAAGGTGTGTGTTTAATTATTTCCCCTTGGAATTACCCCATTAATTTAACGTTTGCCCCTTTGGTTTCGGCCATTGCTGGAGGCAATACAGTTATTTTAAAACCATCTGAAATGACGCCAAATACGTCAAAATTAATGGCGAAAATAGTGTCCAATGTATTTGAAGAAAATGAAATTGCCTTGGTTGAAGGTGAAGTAGAATCAGCTTCTGCTTTATTAGAACTGCCTTTTAATCATATATTCTTCACCGGTTCGCCAGCGGTGGGAAAAATTGTAATGAAAGCGGCGTCTAAAAACTTAACGTCTGTAACTTTAGAATTAGGTGGGAAATCGCCAGCTATCATTGATGATTCTTCTAATTTAGAAAAAGCCGTTCAAAAAATCGTTTACGGTAAATGTACCAATGCAGGGCAAACTTGTATTGCACCAGATTATGTGTTAATCCAAGAGTCACTTAAACCAGATTTTATAAAATTATTCAAAAAAGAAATTCAAGCTTTTTATTCCGAGAATCCTGAAAGTTCAGATTCTTACAGTCGGATTGTAAACAGTAAACATTTTGAACGTTTAACCAACAGCTTGGAAGATGCAAAACAAAAAGGAAGTGTTATTGAATCGGGCGGCAGAACAAATGCATCAGACTGTTATATGGAGCCAACACTAGTAAGTGGGCTGCCAGAAGATGCCACGTTGATGCAGGAAGAAATTTTCGGACCTATTTTACCACTAAAAACCTATAAAACCATCGAGGAAGCGGTTGATTATGTCAATTCAAACGAAAAACCTTTGGCACTTTATGTATTCAGTAAAAAAAATAAAGTAGTGGATTATGTTATTCAAAACACACGAGCCGGAAGCACCTGTGTCAATCATAATTTGTTGCAGTTTTTAAATCATAATTTACCCTTTGGAGGTTCCAATAATAGTGGGATTGGAAAAAGCCATGGTATTTTCGGGTTTCGCGAATTTACCAATCAACGATCCGTTTTAAAACAACATACTATTGGTGCTGTGGATTTGCTGATGCCACCTTATACTAACTGGAAACAGAAGTTGGTAGACTTAACGATTAAGTGGTTTTGATTTTGCTGTCATTGCGAGGACGCAGGACGCGGCAATCTCCAGCAAGAATTGGAAATTGATAAACATTTAATTCTCAAGTCTCTTCAAGTGTTCCGAGCGTTAGTTCGGAATGTATCGAGAAATCATAAGACTTTTTAAAAGCTATTCACTTTATGTTTTTTATTTAAATATTATGCGATTAATAATAAATATAGCTTTCCTATTAATTCTTAATTTTTCCTTTTCTCAAACTATTAAAGGAAACGTCCTAGATTCGCTTACCCAAAAACCACTGGAATTTGCGAATGTAACTTTAATGACAAGAAATAAAGGCGTTTACACGAATGAAAAAGGTGCTTTTC
Source organism: Bizionia hallyeonensis (assembly GCF_042657385.1). NCBI lineage: Bacteria > Pseudomonadati > Bacteroidota > Flavobacteriia > Flavobacteriales > Flavobacteriaceae > Bizionia > Bizionia hallyeonensis. The sequence goes on from NZ_JBHSLA010000001.1 coordinate 968,145, forward strand.
TTTTTGAAATTAAAAAACATTTGTATGACACCTTAAAAATTTCTTCTATTGGTTACGCGTCTAAATTTATTACTCTTAACAAGTATAAAAATCAAGAAGTTGTTAATTTGAATGTACTTTTAAATGAAAAAATAACAGAATTAGAAGAAGTTATTATCAACTCCAAAAAGTTAGAATATAAGAATCGTTATCGATTAGGAGAGAAAAAAAATGGTATAACAGCAGTAAGTTCCTTAATTGGTTACGAAACAGGTGTTTTTATAGAAAACCCTTTTAATAAAGAAGGAAAATTAAAAACAATACGTATCAAGCTCATGAAAAGAGATGAAGTTGATTTTATAGCATCTTTAAATATTAAATTTTACAGGTATGATGTAATTAACAAAAAGCCAGGTACCGAATTATACAGTAAAAATGTAGTTGTAAAACCAAAAAATAGAAATTATACACTTAAAATTAATGTGGAAGATTTTAATATATTTTTACCAGAAGAAGGTATGTGTATAGGTGTTGAATTTATTGATCCAAATAATCAATCAAAGAAATACGATAGAATAGGACCTATGTACAGATTTAAATTCTCAAATGAAGAAGAACTAACTTGGTCTAAATATAGAGGTAAATATTGGAAGCCTGGTTTTGTTGAATTTAAAAGAGGAAATTATAATAATAATCAGAATTTAAAAGGGAATGTTATGATAGGATTGGATGTTTTAATGCCCAAAGATTAACTATGTATGAAAAAATTTTATTCGTCGCTTTAGTTTTGCTGGCAATTATCATTACAATAATTACCATTAAAAATGTAAAATCAACCGAAACATTAGAAGAAACATCAGAAGATGAATTTGAGGAACAAATATATGCTCAAATTCAAATAGAAGAACAAGATTTTGATTTTGGATTAATTTCGGTTAAAGATACGGTTTCTTATACCTATCAAATAAAAAATATTTCAGATGAACCTTTAATTGTGACAAATGTAATTTCTAATTGTAATTGCATTGATTATGAATATAATAAGCAACCGCTACAAAAAAATCAAGTGTTATATATTTCAACAAAATTTATTGCTACAAAAGATAAAATCGATGCTGTTAATAATTTAATGTTAGTTGAATGTAATATTGAAATGGGAGCTGCTGTTCTATCTATGTCTGGTTACATTTCAGAGCAGTAATTTTTACGTCACTTCGAGTGTTCCGAGCTTTTCGCTCGGAATGTATCGAGAAGTTACTATTCCTTCATAAAATAATCCGACTGAATCTGTTCATTTACACCAGCTTGAAATTTGGTCATACTAAACCATTGATGAATGGAATAACTGCCTGTTTCGCCTTGCTTGTTAACAGCAATATAGCCGACTTGAAAATTCTTATAATCGCTCTTTGGTTTTTTCACTATGCGTTTAATGGCTTCTTCACAAGCGTCTTGGGGCGATTTGCCTTGGCGCATCAATTCAACCACTAGAAAGCTACCCACAGTTTTTACCACTTCTTCGCCTAAACCTGTAGCTACACAACCACCAATTTCATTATCGATAAACAAACCAGAGCCAATAATTGGGCTATCACCAACGCGTCCAGCCATTTTATAAGCTAAACCACTGGTGGTACAAGCGCCAGAAATATCGCCATTTTTATCTATAGCTAGCATACCAATAGTATCATGGTTTTCTATGTTTATAATGGGTTTGTATTTGGATTCTTTTTTCCATTCCTCCCAAGCCTTTTTAGCAGAATCAGTTAATAGATTTTCTTTTTTAAAACCCAATTCATAAGCAAATTGTTCGGCACCTTTTCCAGCTAACATAACATGAGGCGTGTCCTCCATAACTTTTCTAGCAATGGAAACCGCGTGGGTAATGTTTTGAAGGTAAACTACAGAGCCACAATCTCCATCTTTATTCATAATGCAGGCGTCAAGAGTTACATTTCCTTCACGATCTGGTAAACCACCTTTACCAACGGATTGATTTTTAACATCAGCTTCTTCCACCATGCAGCCTTGTTCTACTGCATCTAAAGCAGTTCCACCATTTTGTAAAATTTCCATGGCTTTGGCAGTCGCATTTTCAACATGCCATGTGGCAATAACTAAAGGTAAAGTGGTTGAACTTTTTGAAATGTTTTTAAAAGGAGTTTCGGCATAGCTCACTAAAGAGTTTCCAACTGCGAGTCCTACACCTGTAAGTGATGCGTTTTTTATAAAGTTTCTACGTTTCATACGAGTTGTTTTTTATAATAATTGTTTCTCTTCACTACAAAAGAAAAACAGTGTTGGTTAATTAATGTCTTGCAATCTGTTTCTAGAATTTTTAAAGCCATACCATAAAATATAGGCATAACAAATCACAATAAATAGCAAGGCTGATTTGAAGCCCACATTATCTGTAAGTAAACCGAAAAATGGCGGAATAATAGCACCTCCAACAATAGCCATACAGAGTAAGCCCGATGCTTTAGGTTTCAATTCGCCAATACCATTGATTGCCAAAGCGAAAATAGTTGGGAACATAATCGAATTAAACAATCCAACTGCTAAAATGCTCCACATGCTCAACAAACCAGTGGAACTAATTGAAATGAGTATTAATAAAATAGCAATGGTTGCAAATATGCCAAGGACGTTTCCTGGCTTCATAATTTTGGTTAAATAGGCGCCAATAAATCGGCCAATCATAGCGCCAGACCAATAAAAAGTAACAAATACACCAACAATGGCTTTGCTGTCTTTTTCAGTAATTCCAGCATTCAGAATACCTTCAGCTATGGATTTCATAAAGCTATTTTCTTTTATAACAGCTACCATATTCATATCCATAAAGTAGTTAACTAAATAACTTCCTATGGCAACTTCTGCACCAACATAAAAGAAGATGCCTAAAACACCCAACATTAAATTCTTGTTTTTTAAGGCACCAGAATAGGTTCCCGTATTCTCATCGCTAATCATTTTTGGAAGTTTAGCAAATAGAAAAATACCAGCTATAAGTAAAATAAATAGCGCCAAGCCTAAAAATGGTGTTTGCACTGCGGAGGCTTCTGAAACTAAATAAGTTTCTTTGGCTGCGCCCGTTAAGGATTCAATTTCAACTTCTGTTTTAATAGTATCGCTTAAAATAAACCAGGCGCCAACAATAGGTGCAATGGCAGTTCCAAGAGAATTAAATGCTTGCGATAAATTTAATCTACTTGATGCACCATCTTCTGAACCCAAAACAGCCACAAAAGGATTTGCTGCTACTTGTAAAACCGTAATGCCTGCAGCAAGAATAAAATAGGCCAGCATGAATATACCAAACATACGATATGATGCGGCAGGATAAAATAATAAGCAAGCTAAAGCCATGGTTAGTAATCCTAGAATAATGCCCTTTTTATAGCCTATTTTAGAAAGAATATAACTGGCTGGAATGGATAATATAAAATAGGCGCCAAAGAATGCAAATTGCACCAATCCTGCTTGGAAGTACGTTAATGTAAATAATTCTCGTAGCCGTGGAATCAAAGAATCTACCAAAACGGTAATAAACCCCCATAGGAAAAATAGTATGGTTAATAATATAAATGCGGAACGATAGGATTTTTGATGGTTCATAGGTTTCATATTCCTGCAAAAGCAGGAATCTATATTTTAGTTAAATACATTTATTAGATTCCTGCTTTCGCAGGAATTTGTTATTTAATACGAATCTCGTCAACAAACAACCAACTTCTACCATCATCAGCATAACCTAAATGCCACTTTGGAAGTTCGCCTAATTTTTTGGCGATGATTTTTATAAATCTGTAGTTTTTACCAGATTGTTTAAATGTTACACTTTGCATATCCACCTCATCTGTCGGTGTTATTTCTCCAAAGGTATACGTACCAATTTCTTCATAATTTTGTCCATCTTTTGATGCTAAACAAATCACTTCCGTTGGATAAAAGATCCAAGAACGTTGGTCTTTTAGAAAATTGGTAGTCACAGAATTTACAGGTTTTTCACGTCCCAAATCAACAATAGCAATTACATCTTTATCTTGGTAGCCTTGCCAAGTTCCCGTTCTGAAATCTCTAGCACCTACTATACCATCAATAAGCGCGTTGGGTCCACCACCATTATATTGGTTGGCATATTCAGACTCTAATGTTAATGAAATGTTTGGATCTATTTCATAAAATTGCGTCGTTATTTCAGCACTCTTAAGTTTGTTTTTTTCAGAATAAACCGTTAGTACGGCAGGTTCTGAAATCGTGAAAGGTGTTTCATAGGTTTTAAATTTCCCGCCATTCAATTGATAGAAAATGGCTGCTTCCGAATCTGCATTTTCTAAAACCACTTCCGTTTGTTTTTTAAATGCGACATCTCCTTTAGCAATAAATGGTGACGCTACAATAAGATGTTCGTCAATGCTTGTTTTTGGTTCCTGACCTTCTTCTGTTCCCCAAGACGTTGGCTTACTCGTCATATTAAAAACCAAGGTACCACCTTTTATAATGTCTTCATGTGAAATGAATGTTTGGTTGAGCGCCACATCATTTAAGGTAACACTTTCAATATACATATTGGTGTCGCTTAAATTTTCAGCAAGAATGGTGAAGTTTTTACCACTTTCTAAATTGATGGTGGCTCTCTCAAAAAGAGGTGTTCCTATAATATAATTGTTGCTTCCTGGAGTTACGGGATAAAATCCCATGGACGAAAATATATACCAAGCACTCATTTGGCCGCAGTCTTCATTTCCTGAAATACCATCTGGTGTGTTGGTGTATAATTCGGTTAGAATCTGATGGATTTTCTCTTGTGTTTTATGTGGTTTATTTACGAAGTTGTATAAATAAGCCATATGATGACTCGGTTCGTTACCATGTGCATATTGGCCAATTAATCCGGTAATATCCACTTGATGGCGGCCGGACGTTTCGGATTCTGCTACAAACAATTCATCTAAACGTGCTTCTAATTGGTCTTTACCGCCAAGCAATTTCATAAACCCTGATACATCTTGTGGAACGTAAAAACTGTATTGCCATGAATTAGCTTCGGTGTAATTAAAATTCACTTCATACGGATCAAAAGGCGCAAACCAGGTGTTTCTAAAACGACCACGCATAAATTGTGATTCAGGGTCGAATACATTTTTATAATATTGTGCACGTTTTAAATAGGTTTTATAATCGTCATCTTTTCCTAGCGATTTTGCCATTTGCGCAATGGTCCAATCATCATAAGCATATTCTAATGTTTTTGAAACGGATTCGCTTTCTTCTTCTACAGGAATAAACCCGAACTCCTTATAACTTTTTAAACCTAATTTATCACGTGTGGCAGAATGTTTCATGGCTGTAAAAGCCTTTTCAATATCGTAATTTTTAATCCCTTTTAAATAGGCGTCAGCAATTACTGGAACCGCGTGATAACCAATCATACAACCTGTGTAATTTCCGCTTAAATCCCAAATCGGCATGATGCCACCTTCATCATATTTGGCTAGGAAGGTGTTTATAAAATCGTTTGTTCTGTCCTGTTCAATAATGGTGTAAAGTGGATGTGTGGCGCGATAGGTATCCCAAAGTGAAAATACGGTGTAATAATCAAAATCCGTTGTTTGATGGATTTTTAAATCCATTCCACGATAGCGTCCATCCACATCCTGATATAAGTTTGGAGCTATCATGGTATGATATAGGGCTGTATAAAAATTGGTTTTATAATCTACATTTTCACTTTCTATTACAATTTTATTCAGCTGTGCTTCCCAGGTTTTTTGAGCTTCGGTTTTGACTTGGTTGAATGTTTTTGTGCCAATTTCTTCTTGTAGATTTTGTTTGGCTCCAACTTCATCAACTGCCGAAATACCAATTTTTACCTCGAGGACTTGGCCGTCATTAGGGTCAAATTCAAAAGCGGCTTTTACGTGTTTACCTTCGGCTGTATCATTTAAAAAAACCATGTTTTTAAACGGCCTCGAAAACTGAACATTGTAAAATAACATCTGATTGGTTGCCCATGCTTTGGAATGTCTTATACCACCAACTTCTGTGTTGGAATAAACGGTAGCATTGGAGTTTAGAACTTCATCCCGATGCTCTAAATCTAAAATAACGATCTGTTTGCTATTTTTAGGAAATGTGTATTTATGAATACCACTACGTTTGGAAACGGTAAGCTCTACATCAATATTCGTAGAATCTAAATGCACCTTATAAAACCCAGGTTCTGCTATTTCATTATCATGAGAAAAATGTGCGCGATAGCCTTTTTTGCCATCGGCTCCATTGTTAAATTCGACCTTGTTCGTTGGCATTAATAAAATATCGCCATAGTCTGAAACACCAGTTCCACTTAAATGCGTGTGTGAAAACCCGTAAATGTATTCATCTGAATAATGATAACCTGAACAGCCATCCCAACCGTCCAGTCTGGTATCTGGTGACAGTTGCATCATTCCAAATGGCATGGTGGCTCCAGGATAGGTATGGCCATGGCCACCCGTTCCAATAAATGGATTAACGAAACTGGTTAAAGGTTTGTTGCCTTTAGGACTAATTAATTTTTTTTCTTCATTCTTACATGAAGTCACTAATAGTATGAGTAAAAAAACTGAAAAAAAGTTACGAGTTAATTGGAAGTGTTTCATTTGCGGTTGAAATCAATTTAGGTAATAACTTATTTCAAGATTATTATCTAAATACAGTAAATAAGTAATAAATTAGTGAATTATTAAACCTCTAATATACTAAAATGCAGTTCAAGTCATCCCTAGTTTGTTTAGTTTTTGTGAGTGTCATTTTTAGTTGTTCTAATAAAACACTAGAACCCACATTACAACAAATAATTCCTATCCCTTTAAATCAAACCATGGAGCCAGGTTATTTCATTCTCTCTAATGACACAGGCTTAAATTTTGAGGAAGAATTTTCCGTAGCGGGAAATTTTTTAAAAGATTATATTGAATCTGGAAGTGCATTCAAGTTAAATCAAGGAAATGATATTGTATTTGAAAAAGATGAAACCATAACAAATGAAGAAGGGTACACTTTAAACGTTTCGTCAAACCGCATCCTGATTAAAGCGAAAACTGGAAAAGGTGCCTTTTATGCCGTTCAGAGTTTACGCCAATTATTCCCTGTTGGTTTAGAAAACAACTCATTTTCAGATGCTGAAATAATTGTCCAAAACATCAGCATACAAGATGAGCCTAAATTTGTGTATCGTGGGATGCATTTAGATGTTGGTCGACATATGTTTTCTGTCAATTTTATCAAGAAATACATTGATGCCTTGGCCTTGTTAAAAATGAATACTTTTCATTGGCATCTTACCGAGGATCAAGGTTGGCGTATTGAAATAAAAAAATATCCAAAATTACAAGAAATTGCAGCCTATCGTGATGAAACACTCATAGGTCATTACAACACACAACCACAAAAATTTGATGGCAAACGCTATGGTGGGTTTTATACTCAAGAAGAAATTAAAGATATTGTGGCCTATGCTACAGCACGATTTGTAACGGTCATTCCCGAAATTGAATTACCAGGTCATTCTCAAGCTGCTATTGCTGCGTATCCGGAATTGGGATGTACAGGTGAACAAGTAAAAGTAGCAACAAAAGGTGGCGTTTTTGAGAACATTTATTGTCCGAAAGAAGAAACCTTTACCTTTCTAGAAGATGTTTTTGATGAGGTTTTGGAATTATTCCCGAGCACATATATCCATATTGGAGGCGATGAAGCGCCAAAAACACGCTGGAAAAACTGCGATCACTGTCAGGCTTTAATTAAAAAAGAAGGTTTAAAAGATGAACACGAGTTGCAGAGTTACTTTATTTCTAGAATTGAAAAATACTTGAATAGTAAAGGCCGCCAAATTATTGGTTGGGATGAAATTTTGGAAGGTGGTTTAGCGCCGAATGCTACGGTTATGTCTTGGCGTGGTTTTGAAGGTGCTATTGAAGCTGCTAAACAAGGTCACGATGTTATTTTAACTCCAGGCTCTCATGCTTATTTTGACCATTACCAATCGGAAAATAAGGATGAACCCGTTGCTATTGGTGGTTTCCTGCCATTAGAAAAAGTGTATAGTTTAAATCCTATTCCAGATGAATTAACAGAAGAACAAGCCAAATATGTACTTGGAGCACAAGGGAATGTTTGGACGGAATATATCCCAACTCCCGAAAAAGTGGAGTATATGGTTTTTCCACGAATATTAGCGCTTACGGAAGTGGTTTGGTCTGGGCCTGAAAATAGAGATTACAAGGAGTTTGTTTCTAGGGTTGAGAATTTTCATAAACGCATGGACGCTCTAGATATTAATTATGCTAATCACTTATATGAAATTGAAGGTAACATGGTAACTGATGGTAATGAAGCGGTGTATGAATTAAAAACGGCAACCGCGGGAAAAGAAATTCATTATACTTTGGATGGTTCTGAACCGACCATCAATTCTGAAATTTATAAAACAGGAATTCCTATTACTAAAAGTGAAAACATAAAGGCGATAATTTTTGCCAATGAAAAACCCTTAGGAACCACATACAATCAAACTATTAATTGGCATAAAGCACTTGGGCATATAATTACTTTGGATGTACATCCGCATCATGCTTATACCGGAAGTGGTTCAGGTGGTTTAGTTAATGGTATTTCTGGAAGCAATGAACGTTATGGCGATAAAGAATGGTTAGGGTTTTGGGGCGAAAATGTTGAAATCACAATTGATTTAGGTGCTGAAACCGATATTAGTTCTATTTCCACACGTTTTCATAACGGCAATGGACAATGGATTTATGCACCTGAAAAAATAGAAATTGAGCTGGATAATAATCAAATTTTTGAAGTTGATGTGCCAACATCAGAAAGCCTCTTGGCACCAGTCTCGTTTGAACAACAAGCTACAACCCAATTCTTAAAATTGAGAATTTCTAATTATGGAATTATTCCAGAAGGCAAACAAGGCGCAGGAAATCCAGCTTGGACATTTATTGATGAAATAATCGTAAATTAATATGCTACTAGAAATTTGTGCCAATTCTTACCAATCTGCTATAAATGCCGAAAAAGCAGGGGCACAGCGTATTGAACTTTGTAGCGAATTAGCGGTTGGTGGTATAACACCTAGTTACGGACTTATTAAACAGGTAGTTGAGGTGCTTTCTATTCCTGTTTTTGTCTTAATCCGACCACGTTCTGGAAATTTTACCTATTCAGAGGCCGAGTTTAACATTATAAAAAAGGATATTGAAATCTGTAAAAAATTAGGTGTTCACGGTATTGTTTCTGGTGTCTTAAATGAAAATAATACTATTGATTTACAACGAACTCAAGCGTTAATTGAATTGTCAAAACCACTGTCATTCACCTTTCATCGTGCTTTTGACTGTGTGCCAAATCCCATGGAAGCTTTGGAACAATTAATCGCTATAGGTGTTCAACGAATTCTAACATCTGGATTAGAACCTTCTGCAGAAAAAGGTTTGGATATGTTGCTGAAATTGAATGAAAAATCCGAAAAAAGAATCATTATTTTAGCAGGATCTGGAATCAATGCGGAAAACGCGTCTAAATTTAAAGATGCTGGATTACATGAAATTCATGCTTCGGCTTCCACAGTTCTTTCAACCAAAAATAATCATGCCTACTTCGGAAATACGCAACAAACGGTTTCTTCCGTAGAAACTATAGAAAACATATTAAATAAAATCCATTCATGAAATTAAGATATCTTCCTTTATTTTTTTTACTAATTGTAGCGTGTCAAAAGCCTTTAAAACCAATAGGAGATAAGGAAATTACTGTTTTTAAAGACACCCATCTTTATTTTGATATGGCTTTTAAAAACGATAGTATTCAACCAACAGATTCTATTATTCGTTTGGATGCTGGTCGCGTTTTATTAAAGAAAGTCACCTTGCCTGATTATCAGAAGCAGGCATCTGTGTCCGTTAAAATGACCCTGACTTCCAATGGTGATCCTTGGGATAAATCGGGTTCGTTGTTTGTGATTCCTACGACTTCCGATTTGAATTTATTAGATTTTGAAAGCGAGACATTAACAAAAGAACAATTTCTAAATGAAGCTCCCGGAATTGTTTCAAAAAAAATAGATGATAAACTATACGAACCAAATATTGAATTGTTGCGTTTTATGACGCCTTTTGGTGTAGGTTTTTATAATGATAACGAACGTGTAGCAGCTTTAAAACCCGTTTATATTCCAATTTGGGAAAATAATGTCCAGTGGGAACAGGATATTACCCAACTATTACCCGTTTTAGAAAACGAGGTTTATATTGGTGTTTTTATTGATACTTGGACCAAGGAAGGATATAAGCTTTCGGTAAGTCTAGATTTTGATGAAATCGATATTCCAAATCACATAAAAAAAGAACATGACGTCATTTCTGTAGTCAATACCAGTAAATATGCTGGTGCGCAACAATTTTATGATGCGTTTCATAAAGGGGATTTGCACGTAGATTTACCAGTTAATGAAACACTTAAAAACGCCAAATTATATTATATTACCACTGGCCATGGTGGTCATGCGGAAGGTGATGAGTTTACAAAAAAAGAAAATATAATTAGCTTTAATGGTAAAGTTGTGAAGCAATTTGTACCATGGCGAGATGATTGTGCTAGCTTTAGGCGATTTAATCCAACGTCAGGTGTTTGGACAGAAAAAACAACTTGGAAAGGTGAAGACATAGAAGAACGGATTGCATCATCAGATTACTCACGATCCAATTGGTGCCCTGGAAGTGACGTAAAACCGGAAATTATAGAACTAGGTACTATTAAAGCAGGACAACATACGTTTACATTTTCTATTCCGGAAGCACAAGCTATTGAAAATGATAACATAAACTACTGGATGGTTTCGGCTTATCTAGTTTACGATAAGTAATGAAACACGTTCTCTATATTGGTTTATGTTTAATTGTTTTGGGATGCCAAAAGCAATTGGATGTGCCAGAAATTCGATTATTACATGATAATTGGCAATTTAAATCTAGCGATAAAACCGATTGGTTAACGGCACAAATTCCAGGAAATGTATTTTCTGATTTGTTAGATAATGCAGAAATTCCAGATCCATTTATTGGTACTAATGAAGATTCTGTACAATGGGTTTCTAAAACCGATTGGGAATACCAAACAACGTTTCAAGTAGACTCCAAAACCTTACAGAAAAGACATGTTGAATTGAACTTTGGAGGTTTAGACACCTACGCTTCCGTGTATTTAAACGATTCTTTAATTCTAAAAACGGCCAATGCGTTCCGTGAATTTTCTATAGATGTGAAACCACTTCTAAAAACGGAAAATACCTTGCGCATTCTTTTTGAGAATACAACAAAACACGAAGAAGCCGCAAAAGCCCAACTAAACTATACACTACCTGAAGGGAATCGTATTTTTACCAGAAAAGGCCAATTCCAATATGGTTGGGATTGGGGACCAAAACTGAATACGTCTGGAATTTGGAGGCCTATAAAATTGGTGACTTGGAACACATTAAAAATTCAAGATGCTTATATTAAACAGACTGTTTTAAATGACTCGCTTGCAAAACTCAACGCTAGATTCAATTTAAATACATCTATAGGAAATTTGGACTATGATCTTTTTATAAATGATTCATTAATCCAATCTGGTTATATGTCTGATAAAGATATACCGCAATTTAATTTTACTATTAAAAACCCGAAACTTTGGTGGCCGCATAATTTAGGTAATCCGTATTTGTATGATATTAAAGTGGTAATTAAAAAGGATAATACTGTTTTAGATTCTGTTTCCGTTAAAAAAGGCCTGCGCACTATTAAGTTAATTACGGAAAAAGATAGCTTGGGCGAATCTTTTTATTTTGAGGTAAACGGCAAACCGGTATATGCTAAAGGTGCCAATTACATTCCGCAAAATAGTATGCAAAACAAAGTAACGGATGCACATTATAATAACTTGTTAAATGACGCAGTAGAAGCAAACATGAACATGCTACGTGTCTGGGGAGGCGGAATTTATGAGAATTCTATTTTTTATGATTTATGCGATTCAAAAGGCATCCTTATCTGGCAAGATTTTATGTTTGCATGTGCTATGTATCCTGGCGATGCTGAATTTTTAGAAAACGTAAAACAAGAGGCCATTGATAACGTGAAGCGTCTACGAAACCATGCTTCCATAGCACTATGGTGTGGTAATAATGAAAATTCTGAAGGTTGGCATCGTTGGGGTTGGCAGGATGGCAGATCTGAAACCGAAAAAACAGAGATTTGGAATCATTATCTCAAGGTATTCGATTCTATATTGCCCAAAACAGTTGCAACTTATTCAGATACAGATTATTGGGAAACATCTCCAAAATTTGGACGTGGTAATCCGCAATTCGAGTTTCAAGGCGATGCACATGACTGGTGGGTTTGGCATGATGGCTATCCGTTTGAACATTTTGAAGATCAAGTACCACGATTTATGAGTGAATTTGGATTTCAATCCTTTCCGAGTTATGACCTCATTAATTATATCAATAAGAATGATTCAGATTCTTTACGTATTACTTCAGAAGGCATTAAAAATCATCAAAAACATAGTAGAGGATTTCAATTAATTGATGAGTATATGGCCCGCGATTACTTGGTGCCAAATAACCCTGAAGATTACGTGTATATAAGTCAGCTGCTTCAAGCTTATGGTATAACTAAAGGTATTGAAGCACAGCGTAGAGCAAAACCCTACAATATGGGCACGTTGTATTGGCAGTTAAATGATTGTTGGCCCGCAATTTCTTGGTCGAGTATTGATTTCTTTGGGAATTGGAAAGCCTTGCATTATAAGGCGAAGCGAAGTTTTGAGAATGTCCTAATTTCTTCGGAAGTAAAACAGGATTCACTTAAAATATATCTGATTAATGATACATTTAACACTTTTTCAGGAACGCTATCTACAAACATATTGAATTTTTCAGGTGAAGTAATTTGGGAAAATTCTCAAGAAATAATGGTAAAGCCAAATTCAAGTGCCATAAAACAACGGATAGGTTTATCTGGGTTTTCATTCAATAAGAACAAAGTGGTAATTGTTTCGAAGTTTCAAAAATCCGAATCGCTCTTTTATTTGGTAAAACCTAAAGATTTGGAATTACCTGCAAAAGCTATTCAAAAGGAAGTTATTAAAACTAGTGATGGGTTTACAATAAGGCTATCATCTAAAACACTTCAAAAAGATGTCTTTTTATTTTGTAATGAATCCGGACATTTTTCCGACAATTACTTTGATTTGTTGCCTAATGAAGAAAAACAAATCGTATTTAAAACAGATGCTAAAGTTTTAAATGATTTGAAAATCAAAAGTTTAAATGATCGCTAAACTTTAACACCACCTTAAAAATTGCTTGGTGTTTTTAGCTTTATCTTTGCAATCGCTTGAAAAAATAAAATGTATGTCGCGTTGGATTATTGCTTTAATTATATTTTCAGTTGTCATTTTTGCTGTGGAATTTTACGCCTTTCAGGCACTAAAGGCCATAACTAAAAATAAGCTGATTAAGGGAATTTGGATTATTTCGGCAATTGCCATTTATGCCTACTTCCTGTATGTTTTATATATAACACCCCGAAGTGCTGGTCAAACCAACACGTTTCAATTGGCAGCTGGATTTATGCTCACATTTTTAATTCCGAAATTATTTTTAGTAGTCATTATGTTTGGCGAAGATGTATTTCGTGTATTTAGAAAAGGTTATTCATGGGTGTCGCCAGGCGTTACGGCAGATTTTGAAAGTCGTCGGATTTTTATTGCCAAAATAGCTTTAGGCTTAGCCGCTATTCCATTTGCTTCTTTTATTTATGGTATTGTTCAAGGACGATATAACTATAAAGTATTGAAATATCAACTCACTTTTAACGATTTACCAGAAGCTTTTGATGGTTTTAAAATCACACAGATTTCTGATATTCATTCCGGAAGTTTTACTAGTAAAGAAAAAATTCAATATGGTGTAGATTTAATCAATCAACAGGAAACAGACCTCATGTTATTTACAGGCGATTTGGTAAATAATATGGCAACAGAGATGGACGATTGGATAGATATGTTTAAAACCTTGGATGCGCCTTATGGTAAATTTTCCGTGTTGGGAAATCATGATTATGGTGATTATGTAGAATGGGACTCCGCTGAAGATAAAGTTAAAAACTTCCAAGCAGTAAAAGATATTCATCCTAAAATTGGATTCGATTTATTATTAGATGAACATCGCTACATAGAAAAAGATGGTCAGCGATTAGCTCTGATAGGTGTTGAAAACTGGGGAAAAGGCTTTAATCAAGCTGGCGATTTACAAAAGGCGTCGGCAAATGTATCCAAAGAGGACTTTAAAATTTTGATGACTCATGATCCATCGCACTGGGAGTATCAAGTAAAAGCAGACGATTTCAATTATCACTTAACCTTAAGTGGCCATACACATGGTCTGCAAATGGGTATTGAAATACCAGGTTGGTTTAAATGGAGTCCCTCGCAATATATTTACAAACAATGGGCTGGATTATACCAGGAGTTTGGGCGTTATATTAATGTGAATCGTGGGTTTGGTTATCACGCGTTTCCGGGACGCGTTGGTATTTGGCCAGAAGTAACCGTAATTGAGCTTAAAAAGGGCGTAAAAAACTCTTAAACTGATGTATTTGGGCATCTAGCTTTATTGATTGTTAGTCAAAATAAAAAAAATTACGTAGGTTTGTTATAGCACATTTGGCTTAAACTGATATTGTATGTCAAAATTTGGGGAACTTATAGATGTTAATATTCCTGTTTTATTAGATTTTTTTACGGAATGGAACGACCAATCAACAGCTATGCATGCAGTATTGCGAGATGTTGCTGCTGCACTTGGTGATAAAGCCAAAGTTATTAAAATTGATGTTGATAAAAATAAGGAATTAGCCGAAGCGCTTCGCGTTAAAGGCTTGCCAACATTAATTATCTACAAAAATGGTGAAATGAAATGGCGCCATAGTGGAGAACAAGATGCCAACACGCTTATAGGCATTATTCAAGAATATATTTAAATAGGTAGCCTTTTAAAGCTATATCCTTTTTCTGAAAAGTAGGCAAGTACTTTAGGTAGTGCATGCATAAGGTTTTTAGAAGCTTTCACACTATCATGGAATACAATAATACTTCCTGGCTTTGCTTCATTAACAACATTATTATAACAGGTTTCTGGAGCTGTTTCTTTTTCCCAGTCAAAAGACAAAATACTCCATGTAACAACCGTATACCCTAATGCTTTCAAGGCTTTCCCTTGACTTGGTTTTATTTGTCCATAAGGCGGTCTAAATAAGCATGATGGATGAGCGTCTTGCATAGCAACTTCAGATTTTTCCAATTCAAAATTGATAATTGTTTGTGCTTCACGGATATCCGAAATATAATTTTCTACCGTAGTGCGCCAACCTTTTAAATGCGTATTCGAATGGTTCCCAACGCGATGACCTTCATTCAGAATATTATGAAAAATTTCGGGATGTTTCTGAATGTTATTGCCAATACAGAAAAATGTTGCTTCTGCTTGATATTGCTTTAAAGTATCTAGTGTACATTGGGTAATTTCTGGTGTTGGGCCATCATCAAACGTCAGGTATAACACCTTTTCAGAAGTAGAAAACTCCCAAACATAGTCTGGGAGTATTTTTTTTATAATCTTTGGTGTTTTAACAGGAACAATTCCCATATAGTTTATTCTTCTGGTGCAATACTTATAGTATCTGATTGCAGCATGTCAACATCTATTGGTTCTGGTCGTTCTTCTATTTCGGGTTCAACATCAGGAACGTCATCACCACCATAAAAGTGACTAAATAGATTTAAGAAATTTGAAAACGTCTTGGTTTCGGTTTTAGCAAATTCTTTATCATAGGTAATCACAACATCCACAATACTCTTATAGCGTTCAATATCGGTATAAATTTTCTCGAACACATAGCGTTGCTGCTCTTCATCAAGCTTGCTATAATAGGTCAAGTTTTCTTGATATTTTTCAGCGACATCCATAAAGAGCTTACGTGCCTTCTCTTGAGAATCAATCTCATAATAAGCACTAATATAGGGTTCTAACAAGGTATAATAACCAAAGTAATCTACTGGCATATTATCCATAGCAATGTCAGCAATCTCTTCGGCTTTTTCTGGTTGATCTTCATTAATTAATTGTTCAATTAAACGGGCAAGATTTCCGCGATAGGTAATGGAGTTTTTACGTGTTTCCACATCGTGATAAATATCGGGACTTCCGCTATTTCCCCAATCCCAGTTTTTAACCTTGTTATACATAAAATCACTGTCAACGCGACCCATATCAAAAGGATTGGCTCTGTTAACTGGTGTTTTTATTGGAACTAATTTATAAACCATGCCATCTAATTGTAAGTAATCTTTCATCCAGATGTAATCGTCGTTTCCAAAAGCACCACCTGTAAAATAAATAGGACGTTTCCAGTCGTTGGTAGCAATGATATCCAACATTAACAAACGATTTTTATAAATGGCACCATCGGTAATTCTGATATTCACATAGTCTTCAATTTTATCGGCATCCTTCTCTTTAACGATGCCGTATTTCAAGACATTTTCTTTGTTTACTGGCACGCGAATATTTTCAACTGGAAAATAATTCGACTTCTGATATTGAATCGGATAATAACTTGGATCCTCGCCTCGCATTTGTAAAATGTAACTCATTTTTGTTTTCGGATTATCACTGCTAACAAAATCCATAAAGTCCTTAATAAGCAAGGTATTCTTGTTCATAACGGGTTGCAGTCTTCCTTGTGCATCTCTATATTCAATTTGTTTAGGAACATAGTCGCGCGTACCCGAACGGTATTGTTCATGTGTTAATGTTGAAGGAATAGGGTCGCTATCATACGCTTTACGTTTCATTTGGTCTATATACCAATCCGTTTGGAATAAACTGGTGTTTACAACACGAACATCGGTTCTGTAGCCTTCAATTTCTTGGGCATACCAGAGGGCAAAGGTGTCATTGTCTCCAATGGAGAATAAAATACCGTTCTCTTCACAAGAATCCAGATACATTTTTGCCATGGCACGCGCTGTATATTTATCAGAACGGTCATGATCATCCCAGTTATTAGCCGCTAAAATTCCTGGAACAAGAATTAGACATAAAATGGTAACAGCTGGCGCTAAGGCTTTCGATTTGATTTTGGTTTTAAGCATATCTACTATAGCATAAACACCAAAACCTATCCACAGCGCAAACACGTAAAAGGAGCCAACTAAAGAATAATCTCGTTCTCGTGGTTCAAACGGTCTCACATTGGTATACACTTGAATGGCTAATCCTGTAAATAGGAAGAAAACCAACATCACCCAGAATAGTTTTTTGTCTTTATTGTAAAGAAAGAATAAACCTATGAGGCCAAGTATAAAAGGTAAGAAGAAATAGGTGTTTCGCGCTTTGTTGTTTTTTACATCGCTAGGTAAATCGGTTTGTGGTAGTCCTAAATGCCATTCGTCAATAAAACCAATGCCACTTAACCAGTTGCCATTAAAATCATCAAGTTTACCTTGAACATCATTTTGGCGACCTACAAAATTCCACATAAAATAACGCCAATACATATAGCCTAATTGGTATTCTAGCATATAGGCAACATTGCTTCCTAATGACGGTTTTTCTACATCAATAATCTGACTATTTTGACTCAAAAATTTGTGGTAATCCTCATAATCTACCATGCCGTTGGCAATTTCATTTTTGAAGTTGTTAACGGCAGCGCGAAGCTCGTTATCCATTTGGTATTCAGGTTTCAGTTTGAAATCCAAATACCCAGTAAAAATCATATAATTTTCAGCATTTTCGCCACTCCACATACGTGGTAGAATGGAGGCGTGTTCCGAATTATAATTCTGGCGAGCTTTTTCCCAGTCGTTTATAATAACGTACTTTCCAGTTTTTAAGTCTTTTTCGTAGTTTGGCTTGTCATCAATATACGGTTCGTTTTCGTCTAAACCAGAATACTGATCGGTAAATTGTGGTCCATAAAACAAATGGGTTTCGGGATATTGTTCTAAATTATAATAAGCCAGAAGTTCGCGTGCATCACTAGGGTCGTTTTCATTAATTACCACATCGGCATTGGCACGAATAGGTAGCATAAGCCATGACGAAAAACCTATTATAACAAAGGTAATACAAAGTAAACCGGTATTAAGATGTTTGTAATTTTTGTTATGTGTATATTTTAATCCGAAATAAACTAATGCAATCAATGCAATACTAGCAAAGATAGTTCCCGAGTGAAATGGTAATCCGAAGGAATTGACGAAGAAAATTTCAGTTGCACTAAAAATACGTAGAATATTAGGTGCTAATAATTTAAAGATAAAAAGTAGAATAGCTATAGATACTACATTGGCAATAATGAAGTTTTTTATAGTAACCGTTTTATAATTTTTGAAATAATAAATTAATCCAATAGCAGGAATGGTTAATAATCCCATAAAGTGAACACCAAAGGACAGTCCAATAATAAAAGCTATTAGAATGAGCCAACGGTTTCCTCTAGGGTTGTCCATATCACGTTCCCAACGAAGGCCAAGCCAGAATAAAACAGACATAATTAAAGTGGCCATGGCGTAAACTTCCGTTTCAACGGCATTAAACCAAAACGAATCGGTAAATGTAAACGCTAAACTTCCTACTAAGGCACTCCCTAAAATTGCAATTTTTTGAGTTTTGTTAAGTGTCTCTGCTTCGCCAACTAACTTTCTTAATAAAAGTGTGATGGTAAAAAACATGAATAAAATAGTAAATGCACTTGCTACCGCACTCATCATATTTAGCATAAAACCAACTTGCGAAGGCTCCAAAGCAAACATAGAAAAGAAGGCACCAAACATTTGAAACAGTGGTGCTCCAGGTGGATGGCCAACTTGTAATTTGGCTGATGTTAGGATGTATTCACCTGCATCCCAAAAGCTTACAGTTGGCTCAACTGTTAGTCCGAATGTGATGAATGCGACTAAAAAAGCGAACCATCCTAAAATAGTATTCCACTTTTTAAAGCTAATATGTGTCATGTAATTGCAATTTTTAGATGAGGCGAATTTAACAATAAATATCAAATTTGACATGCTTTTAAGGAAACGTTAAGTATTTAGATAATTTTTTATTCAAAAAATGCTTGCGCAAATAAATAATTGTTTTAAATTTGCATCCTCAATACGAGATTGGCCTATGGTGTAACTGGTAACACGTTGGTTTTTGGTACCAAAGAGTCTAGGTTCGAGACCTAGTGGGCCAACTAGTTAAAGAGAATCCTAATCATTTTTATGGTTAGGATTTTTTGATTTTAGTCGGTAATGATTAATGCGCTTCTTTTTTTTTAATAGAAACTAATCATACGCTTTGCTGACTGTACAATCATAATTTAAACAAAAAGCCTCCGATTAATTCGGAGGCTTTTATGTTTATATAACATTTTGGTCATTATATTTTAAAAGTAACCACTGGTCGTTTGGCGTGGTTTACTAAGTCTTCGCTAATACTGCCATTGAAGAAATGAGCAATACCTTGTCTGCCGTGTGTACTAATACCTATTAAATCGGCTCCCACAACGTGCGAGAAGTTTAAGATTCCTTTTTCAACGCTGTCATCATTATATATGGAAATGGTGTAATTTTCAAAGTCATTACCCGATATAAAATCTAATATTCTGCCTTTAGCGACATCTGTCGTTACAAAGTTGTTAGCGGTATTTACAAATAGTAAATGAATTTTTGCGTCTAAAGCTTCCGCTAATTTAATAGCTTGTTTGTATGTTCCTTTATTATCATTTTTAAAATCTGAAGCAAAAACAAAATCGTTTATTTCAAAATTGTCATGCTCGTTTTTAATCACGAGAACAGGTGATTCGGCAGTTCTCACCACTTTCTCAGTGTTGGAACCAATAAACATTTCTTTAAAACCATTGGCACCATGAGAACCCATAACAATTAAGTCAATTCCATGTTCCTTACAGGTGTTTGTAATGCCTGTAAATGTTTGATTAAAATCTACTGTTTCGTGAATAACTATATCATTTAAGTAATCTTGAGACATCGTTTTTTCAAATTTTTGATGCGCTAATTTCATAAAAAACATGGCTTCGGGTAACTCACTATATTGGCTTAAAGCATCCACCTGATCTAATGGAAGCTCCAACATGTGGAGTAAATAAATTTCACTATCATGTTTTTTTGCTAATTGAGCGGCGACTTTTAAAGCCTGTTCTGCTTCTTTTGAAAAATCGGTAGGAACAAGAATTTTTTTCATAGGATGGTTTTTTTATCTGTTGGTTTCAATCACTAATTTAAGAATAAAAATTGATATTTCATTAATTATGGAATTCAATAAAATTATTGTATATTTGCAGCGTTGTAAGAAAAAGAATAAATGAGGGGACCTGAAGTCCCCTCTTTTTATACCAATTTTTTGTATCAAATATGTTAAGAAAAACTGTAGAAACCTTATTGAATGATGCCCTTGAGGAGCGAGAAGATTTATTTCTAATCGATTTTACCATGGGCGAAGACAATTCCATTTCAATTATTATAGATGGCGATCATGGTGTAACCGTTGATGATTGCGTGTTTATTAGTCGTGCTATTGAGCATAATATTGATCGAGAAGAACATGATTTTTCATTAGAAGTAGCTTCAGGAGGTGCAACAGCGCCTTTAGTTCATACCAGACAATACAAGAAAAACATTGGTAGAGATTTAGAAATTAGAACAAAAGAAGAAGAAGTAACCGGCCAGCTTACAAAAGCAACCGATACACACATTACTTTAGCGTGGAAGGCAAGAGAGCCGAAACCTGTAGGTAAAGGAAAAGTAACAGTACAAAAAGAGGCAGAAATAGCCTATCAAGATATTGTAGAAGCAAAAGTTATGATAAAATTTTAATTCAAAGAGAGATATGGAGAATCTTGCGTTAATTGACTCATTTTCGGAGTTTAAAGACGATAAATTAATCGATCGTGTAACGTTAATGGCGATTTTAGAAGACGTTTTTAGAAACGCCCTTAAGAAGAAGTTTGGTGATGATGATAATTTTGATATTATTATTAATCCAGATAAAGGCGATTTAGAAATATGGAGAAATCGTATAGTTGTTGCAGATGGTGAAGTAGAAGAGCCAAATCAAGAAATTTCATTATCGGAAGCTCGAAAAATTGAGCCAGATTTTGAAGTAGGTGAAGACGTATCAGAAGAAGTAAAACTAATTGATTTAGGACGTCGTTCAATATTAGCATTAAGACAAAACTTAATTTCTAAAATACACGAACACGATAACACGAATATCTATAAGCAATTTAAAGATTTAGTTGGTGAAATTTATACAGCAGAAGTGCATCATATTCGTCACAGAGCTGTAATTTTGTTAGATGATGATGGGAATGAAATTATTCTTCCAAAAGAAAAACAAATTCCTTCAGATTTCTTTAGAAAAGGAGATAACGTTCGTGGTATTATAGAAAGTGTTGAGCTTAAAGGTAATAAGCCAGCTATTATTATGTCTAGAACAGCGCCTGTATTTTTAGAGAAGTTGTTTGAGCAGGAAATACCAGAAGTTTTTGATGGTTTAATTACAATTAAAAATGTGGTGCGTATTCCAGGAGAGAAAGCCAAAGTAGCGGTGGACTCTTATGATGATAGAATAGATCCAGTTGGAGCTTGTGTAGGTATGAAAGGTTCTAGAATTCACGGAATTGTTCGCGAATTAGGAAACGAAAATATTGACGTTATTAATTACACAAGCAACTTGCAATTATATATTACAAGAGCATTAAGTCCAGCACGTGTAACATCCATCAAAATTGATGAAGAAAATAAACGTGCCGAAGCTATATTAAAACCAGAAGAGGTTAGTAAAGCCATTGGACGTGGTGGTCATAACATCCGTTTAGCAGGCCAATTAACGGGCTACGAGATTGATGTATTTAGAGAGGGAGCTGAGGAAGATGTGGAATTATCAGAATTCCGCGATGAAATTGAACCTTGGATTATTAAAGAATTTAGTAAAGTTGGTTTAGATACAGCTAAGAGTATACTAGAACAAGATGTTCAGGACTTGGTTAAGAGAACCGATTTAGAAGAAGAAACAATTATTGAAATAATTAGAATTCTTAAAGAAGAATTCGAAGATTAACATATATTAGGTTATATTAAAGGCGATTTATGGCTGAAACAATTAGATTAAATAAAGTATTACGTGAGCTAAACATTTCTTTAGATCGTGCTGTAGAATTTTTAGATTCTAAAGGCATTGAAATAGAGAAACGTCCGACAACAAAAATTTCTCAAGAAACTTTTGATGTGCTTTCCAATGAATTTCAAACCGATGCTAATAAAAAAATGGCATCTCAAGAAGTTAGTGAAGCCAAGCAGAAGGAAAAAGAGGCATTAAGGATTCAGCGTGAACAAGAAATTGAGGTTAAGGAAAAGGAGAAAGCAGAACGTGAAGCACTAGCTAAAGCTAAAGAAGCGGAAGTAGTAAAAGCGAAATCTACACTTTCAGGCCCAAAACAAGTTGGTAAAATCGATTTAGATGCTGATAAGAAAAAAGCGACTAAACCAAAAGAAGACGGACCTGTTGCCACTCCAGAGGTTAAAGCTAAAGAGGCTCCAAAATCTGAAGAAAAACCTAAAACTGAAGACGCGAAGAAACCAGAGGTTAAAGCAAAGAAAGAAGACACGCCATCTTCTAAACCTGCTGATAAACCAAAAGCAGAGTCGCCAAAAGCAGAGTCGCCAAAAGCTGAAACACCTAAAAAGGATGATTCTAAAGCGGACACGCCAAAAGTAGACACTCCAAAAACGGAAGTGACTACTGATTCTGATGCACCTATAGATGAGCGCTTAAAAACACAGTATCAAAAACTATCTGGGCCGAAAATTGCTGGTGAAAAAATAGATTTATCACAATTTAAAAAGCCCAAGAAAAAGACGGATAATAAAACGTCAGATCCTAAAAAGAAACGTCGCCGAATTAGTAAAGCTGGAGGACCAAGTTCTACAGGTTCTGGTACACCAAGAACAGGTGGTAACGACCGATTTAAAGGTAAATCAGCTGCTGGAAAAGGACGTCGCAATATAGTTAAAGAAGAACCTAGTGAGGAAGAAGTACAAAAACAAGTACGTGAAACACTAGAGAAGCTTCAAGGTAAATCAAGCAAAGGTAAAGGTGCTAAATACCGTCGTGATAAGCGAGATCAGCATCGTGAACAAACCGAAAAAGATTTACAAGCAGAACAAGCAGATAGTAAAATTCTGAAAGTAACAGAGTTCGTTACAGCTAGTGAAGTAGCTACCATGATGGATGTTCAAGTAACACAAATTATCTCGGCATGTATGTCTTTAGGTATGATGGTTACCATGAACCAACGTTTAGATGCTGAAACTTTAGCTATTGTAGCTGATGAATTTGGTTATGAGGTAGAATTTATTACTGCTGGTATTGAGGAGTCTATTGAAGTTGTAGAAGATAAGCCAGAAGATTTAATAGAACGTGCACCAATAGTTACGGTTATGGGTCACGTAGATCACGGTAAAACATCCCTATTAGATAATATTCGTCAAGAAAATGTTATAGCGGGTGAGTCTGGAGGTATTACGCAACATATTGGAGCCTATGGTGTTCAGTTAGAAAGTGGTCAGAAAATTGCATTTTTAGATACGCCAGGTCACGAGGCCTTTACAGCCATGCGTGCTCGTGGAGCTCAAGTAACGGATATTGCTATTATTGTTATTGCTGCGGATGATGCTATTATGCCACAGACAAAGGAAGCAATTTCTCATGCGCAGGCAGCAGGTGTCCCAATTGTATTTGCAATTAATAAAGTAGACAAACCAAGTGCAAACCCAGAAAAAGTAAAAGAAGGATTAGCACAAATGAACTTGTTAGTAGAAGATTGGGGAGGGAAAATTCAATCTCAAGATATTTCGGCTAAAACAGGGCTTGGTGTTAAAGAATTACTAGAAAAAGTGTTGTTGGAAGCTGAACTATTAGAGTTGAAAGCAAATCCTAATAAACGTGCAGTTGGAACCGTTGTCGAGGCATTCCTTGATAAAGGTCGTGGTTATGTATCCACTATTTTAGTTCAAGCAGGAACCTTAAAAATTGGTGACTATGTATTGGCTGGTAAAAATAGTGGTAAGATAAAAGCCATGCAAGATGAACGCGGTCATGAAGTAAAAGAAGCTGGTCCATCAACGCCAGTATCTATTTTAGGATTAGATGGCGCACCTCAAGCAGGTGATAAATTTAATGTTTTTGAAGACGAACGTGAAGCGAAACAAATTGCTACCAAACGTACACAATTACAACGTGAACAATCGGTTCGTACACAACGTCATATTACATTAGATGAAATTGGACGTCGAATTGCTTTAGGAGATTTCCAAGAACTAAATATTATCCTTAAAGGTGATGTGGATGGTTCTGTGGAAGCCTTAACAGATTCGTTCCAGAAACTATCAACTGAAGAAATCCAAGTCAATATTATACATAAAGGTGTTGGACCTATCACGGAAAGTGATGTGTTACTAGCCTCGGCCTCAGATGCAGTGATTATAGGGTTTAATGTGCGTCCAATGGGTAATGCAAGAAGCATTGCTGATAAGGAAGAGATTGATATCCGCATGTACTCCATTATTTATGATGCCATTAATGATCTTAAAGATGCTATGGAAGGTATGTTATCTCCAGAGCTTAAAGAAGAAATTACGGGTACAGCTGAAATTAGAGAAATCTTTAAAGTATCTAAAATTGGAAGTATTGCAGGTTGTATGGTATTAACAGGTAAGATTTTTAGAAACTCTGGAATTCGTTTAATTCGCGATGGAGTGGTAGTTTACACAGGTGAATTGGCTTCATTAAAACGATTTAAAGATGATGTAAGAGAGGTTGCTAAAGGATACGATTGTGGTATGCAAATTAAAAACTACAACGATCTTAAGGAAGGCGATATCATTGAAGCTTACCATGAAGTAGAGGTTAAAAAGAAATTGAAATAAATTTTATTATATATCATAAAAAAGAGTGCCAATTGGCACTCTTTTTTTTGTTTAACACTTAACGCTCTGTTAGCCTTTGTTTCTATCCTTTTTCTTGGGTTTAAAACGGAAAGCATCACTAAACTCTTTTTTAATTTTTTCAAGTGCGCGATCGGCTTCCAAACGACTTCTAAAATTTCCAACCCAGACCTTATAGTTTGGGGTTTCATATTCTAAAATAGAAGTAATTTTATCAAATTTTGCATCAAATTTACTCATGGCAGAATTTGCCCCAGAGCGGTCACCGGAGTATATTTGAATCTTATAACGATCAGAATCGGTTTCAGAAACATTCATTTCTTTCTTTAAAGCCAATAAAGTATCTAATTCAGGTGCCTGATTGATAGTAATTGTGCCTTGTTGGGCATAAAATAAATTAACGGTAAGCATCATGCTTACTGTTATTAAGGGTTTGGAATATCGGTTCAATAAATTCATTTTCAATAGTATTTGATACAAATGTATAAGATTATAACTTAAAAGTACTTCAAATTATTATTTAGAATTTCTCTAAATTAGCAATTAACAGTTCTGTAACATTTCTAAAATCGACTTTAAATGTTACTTTTGCGAGAGATTTTATTATTGTATTTTTTTTCTTTTGTTAATTGAAAAAATCATACCAAAGTTTAGAAGTTAATTCAACCAATAATATGAAACAGGTGAATCACCGAAAATTAGGCAAGAACATTTTACGTTTAAGTTTAATTATTTTATTAGCATTTTCAACATCACTTTCGGCCCAAGAAGGTGATCCCGTAAACGGTAAATCTTTATTTAATGCCAACTGTGCTGCTTGTCATCAATTAGACAAGAAGATGACGGGTCCAGCCCTACGAAATGTAGAGCAACGACTAGCTGAAGCCGAAGGTCTTGACAGAGAGTGGTTAAGCAGTTGGATTCGTAATAGTTCAGCAATGGTTAAAGCTGGAGATCCGTACGCTAATAAAATATTCAATGAATATGGAGGTGCAGCCATGACGGCGTACCCACAATTATCTGATCAAGATATTAGTGATATTTTGGCCTATACTGCAGAGGAAGCGCCTGCTGCACCTGCGGGTGTTCAGATTGCAGACGCTGGTCAGAGCAGTGGATCAGATGGTGCAAGTATGTCCAATAAAGTTATCTTAGGTGCTTTGGCCGTGTTATTTGCTTTATTAGCAATGGCGCTTATTTTAGTAAGACAAACACTAAATCGTTTTGCAGAAGCAAAAGGTGTTGATATTTCAGAAACTAAAGGCACGCCAATCTGGAAAGCTTTTATTCAAAATCAATTTCTAGTATTGGTTTCTGTAGTTGTTTTGTTACTAGCAAGTGGTTACTTTGTGTTTGGTTACTTTATGCAAGTAGGTGTTGATCAAGGTTACCAACCAGTTCAGCCAATCCATTTTTCTCATAAAATTCATGCAGGTGATAATGGAATTGACTGTAAGTATTGTCACTCTTCAGCACGTGTTAGTAAAACATCTGGAATTCCGTCATTAAATGTTTGTATGAACTGTCATAAATCCGTTTATGAAGTGGCGCCAGAAACTGCAACTGCAGAATACAGTAAAGAATTTTATGATGGTGAAATTAAAAAGCTTTATGCTGCCGTAGGTTGGGATGATGCTGACCAAAAGTATACAGGAGACACACAACCGGTTAAATGGGTGCGTATTCATAACTTACCAGACTTTGCTTACTTTAACCACTCGCAACACGTTTCAGTTGCCGGTATTGAGTGTCAAACATGTCATGGACCTGTGGAAGAAATGGAAATCATGTATCAACATTCGTCGCTAACTATGGGCTGGTGTATTAACTGTCACAGAGATACAAATGTTAAAGTAGAAGATAATGCATACTATACCAAAATTCACGAAGAATTATCTAAAAAGTATGGTGTTGATAAACTAACAGCTGCACAAATGGGTGGTCTGGAATGTGGTAAGTGTCACTACTAATTATTTAGTAGCTTCCACAAGCGTGGAAATCTCAAAATAGGGATTTAAAACTTTAAATAAATTAATAAGAAGTAATTCAATTATATAATATGTCATCAAACAAGAAATACTGGAAAAGTGTTGAAGAGCTAAACGAGAATAGCTCAATTGTTGAGACGCTAAAACAAAACGAATTTGTTGAAGAGATTCCAACGGATGATTTTTTAGGAAATAAAGAATCGTTAGAAAGTTCTAAAACAACACGTCGTGATTTCTTAAAATATGTTGGTTTTAGCACAGCTGCTGCATCTTTAGCGGCTTGTGAAGGACCAGTTATTAAGTCTATACCCTATGTGGTGCAACCAGAAGTAATTACTCCTGGAGTAGCAAACTACTACGCTACTACAATTGCGGATGGTTATGACTATGCGTCTGTTTTAGTAAAAACTCGTGAAGGTCGTCCAATTAAAATTGAAAATAATACACTAGCTACTGCTAATGGTCATGCAAATGCTAGAGTAAATGCTTCGGTTTTAGGATTGTACGACAGTATGCGAATTCAAGGTCCAATGAGAGCAGGCGAGCCTATTTCATGGAGTGAATTTGATGCGGAAGTTGGTCAGAAACTAACTAGTATAAGTGGTTCTGGAAAAGCTATCGTGTTATTAACGCAAACCTATGCGAGTCCGTCAACTTCTAAATTAGTAAATGAATTTAAAGCAAAATTTGGAAATGTACGTCATGTGCAATATGATGCCATATCCGAATCAGCAGCTTTAGATGCTTATGAAGCTAATTATGGAGAACGTGGTTTAGCAAATTATGATTTTACAAAAGCCATGACAATTGTTTCCTTTGGAGCAGATTTTCTAGGTGATTGGCAAGGTGGCGGATTTGATTCTGGTTATGCAAAGAACAAGGTTCCTACTAATGGAAAAATGTCACGTCATATTCAGTTTGAATCAAATATGTCTTTAACTGGAGCTAATGCTGATAAGCGTGTGTCTTTAACACCAAGCCAGCAAAAAGTAGCTTTAGCTAAATTATATAGTGCTGTAGTGGGAGGTTCTGTTTCAGGCGAATTACCACAGCATATTGAAGACGCTGTTCAAAAGGCAGCTTCTCAATTGAAAAAAGCAGGAAGTAAAGGTGTTGTTGTAACGGGTATTCAGGATGTGAATGCGCAAACCGTTGTTTTGGCAATCAATGAGTATTTAAATAGTCAAGCATTTGATCCAAACACACCTATTAAAATAAGACAAGGAAATGATAAGGCAGTCATGACTTTAGTTGCGGATATGAATGCAGGTAAAGTTGGTGCTATCATTATGAGTGGCGTTAATCCACTATATACATTACCAAATGCAGGAGATTTTTCTGAAGGGTTAAAGCAAACAGAATTATCTGTTTCTTTTACTATGAAAGCAGACGAAACTGCATTAGAGACAGAATATCAAGCAGCAGCACCACATTATTTAGAGTCTTGGGGTGATGTTGAGTTGAAAAAAGGTCATTATGCATTAATGCAACCCACCATTCGTCCGTTATTTGATACACGTCAGTTTCAAGAAGCTTTACTAAAGCTAATTGGTAGCGATTTATCGTATCATGATTATGTGAAGCAAACGTGGAATGAAAGTATTTTAGGTAATACTTCATTTAGTCAAGCATTGCATGATGGCGTGTATGTTGCAGGGTCGGCTTTAAAAAATGCTGACGGCCTTACGACAACAGAAACAACAACTTCTACCAACGAAAAGGATTCTAAAACTTGGGTTGGTGGTATTATAGAAGATGTTGCCGAAGGTATTGGTCTAAAAGATAAAGAGGATGATGCAACTATGGTATCATCTACAACAACTACCACTACAAATGGAATTGCTGCGCCTGTAGCGGTTTCTGGTGGTGATGCAGCAAGACAATTGGGCGCAACGTCTACATCTAATGGATTAGAATTAGCCTTATACTCTAAAACATCAATGGGTGATGGGCAACAAGCCAATAACCCTTGGTTACAAGAAATGCCAGACCCAATAACAAGAACAACTTGGGACAACTATGTGACCGTTTCTCAAGCGGATGCTAAAGATTTAGGTATTAAGAACTGGCATGAAGCTGATGGTGGATTAAATGGTAGCGTTGTTGAAATATCAGTAAATGGTGTAACAGTAACCGCTCCGGTAATTATTCAACCCGGACAAGCAAAAGGTTCTATAGGATTATCTTTTGGATATGGTCGTAGAGCTGGTTTAAAAGAAGAAATGCAAACAGGCGTAAATGCCTATCCATTATATATGGACTTTAATCCAACGCAAGTAAATGTATCTATGACTGTTTTAGGTGGCGAACATGAGTTTGCTTCTGTACAGCTTCATAATACATTAATGGGTCGTGGTGATATTATAAAAGAAACAACTTTAGAGGTATTTAATACCAAGGATAAGAAGTATTGGAATGTTATGCCGGTGGTTTCATTAAATCATCAAGAAACTCCAGTAACTTCTCCAGAAGTAGATTTATGGGATGAGTTTGACCGTTCAATTGGGCATCACTTTAACTTATCAATCGACTTAAACTCTTGTACAGGTTGTGGCGCATGTGTTATTGCTTGTCATGCTGAAAACAATGTACCAGTTGTAGGTAAAGAAGAAATTCGTAAGAGTCGTGATATGCACTGGTTGCGTATTGATAGATATTATTCTTCAGAAGATACATTTGAAGGCGATAACACGAAAAAGAATGACACCAAAGGATTGGCAATTATAAATGCACTGGACGAAATGGAAACGGCTGCAGCTAATCCACAAGTAGCATTTCAACCAGTTATGTGTCAACATTGTAATCATGCACCTTGTGAAACGGTTTGCCCCGTTGCGGCAACATCACATGGTCGTCAAGGACAAAACCACATGGCTTATAACCGTTGTGTTGGAACACGTTATTGCGCAAATAACTGTCCTTATAAGGTGCGTCGTTTTAACTGGTTCTTATATAGCCAAAACGATGAGTTTGATTACCACATGAATGATGATTTAGGGCGTATGGTTTTAAATCCAGATGTTACTGTTCGTTCACGTGGTGTTATGGAAAAATGTTCAATGTGTATTCAAAAAACACAGAAAACTATTCTAGATGCCAAACGTGATGGTCGTGAAATTAAAGATGGTGAATTCCAAACAGCTTGTTCCGCGGCTTGTGGAACTGGCGCTATGGTTTTTGGCGACATAAACGATAAAGATAGTCAAGTTGCAAAACTTAAAGAAGATAATCGTATGTATCATTTGTTAGAGCACATAGGCACAAAACCAAATGTGATTTACCATACTAAAGTGAGAAATACAACCGAAGCATAATAAAACGAATTAAGAAAATAATTATAAAAGGATTATGGCGTCTCATTACGAAGCACCTATTAGAAGACCTTTAGTTACAGGGGAAAAATCATATCATGATGTAACAGTCGATGTGGCAAGACCTGTTGAAGGTAAAGCAAATAAATCTTGGTGGATTGTATTTTCAATTGCACTTATCGCTTTCCTTTGGGGAGTTGGGTGTATAATATATACAGTATCAACAGGTATTGGAACTTGGGGTTTAAATAAAACCGTAGGTTGGGCTTGGGATATTACTAACTTCGTTTGGTGGGTTGGTATTGGTCACGCAGGAACATTAATTTCTGCAGTACTTTTACTTTTCCGTCAGAAATGGAGAATGGCAATTAACCGTTCCGCAGAAGCAATGACAATTTTTGCCGTTGTTCAAGCAGGTTTATTCCCAATTATCCACATGGGTCGACCATGGTTAGCATATTGGGTATTACCAATTCCAAACCAATTCGGTTCCTTATGGGTTAACTTTAACTCTCCATTACTATGGGATGTATTCGCAATTTCAACGTATCTATCTGTTTCATTAGTATTCTGGTGGACAGGTTTACTACCAGATTTTGCTATGTTACGTGATAGAGCTGTCAAGCCTTTTCAAAAGAAAATTTATTCCTTATTAAGCTTTGGATGGACTGGTCGTGCAAAAGACTGGCAACGTTTTGAAGAAGTATCTTTGGTACTTGCAGGTTTAGCAACACCATTAGTACTTTCTGTACATACCATTGTATCCTTTGACTTCGCAACGTCGGTTATCCCAGGTTGGCACACAACCATTTTCCCTCCGTACTTTGTTGCAGGTGCAATTTTCTCTGGTTTTGCCATGGTAAATACCTTATTAATTATCATGCGTAAAGTAGCTAATTTAGAAGATTATATTACCGTTCAACATATTGAGTTAATGAACATCGTTATCATGCTTACAGGTTCTATTGTGGGTGTGGCTTACATAACGGAGTTATTTGTAGCTTGGTATTCTGGTGTGGAATATGAACAATACGCTTTCTTAAACAGAGCAACAGGACCTTACTGGTGGGCTTACCTATTCATGATGAGTTTTAATGTGTTCTCTCCACAGTTTATGTGGTTCAAGAAATTACGTACCAGTATCATGTTTTCATTCTTTATCTCTATTATCGTTAACATAGGTATGTGGTTTGAGCGTTTTGTAATTATTGTAACATCATTACACCGTGATTACTTACCATCTTCTTGGACAATGTTCTCACCAACATTTGTTGATATTGGAATATTTATTGGAACTATTGGGTTCTTCTTTGTGTTGTTCTTATTATATGCTAGAACATTCCCTGTAATTGCGCAAGCTGAAGTAAAAACAATCTTGAAATCATCAGGTGAGCGTTATAAGAATATTAGAGAGCGTGGAGATAGTCTTGTTGGAACCGGATCAGATGCTAGAACATCTGGTATTGTTAAAGCAAAACCAGTTTCACCTGTAGTGCCTCCAGTGGATCACACAGAAAAAACAAAAAATCTGCTAGAAAACATTGGTAAGTTTGATCCAACAATTCAAACGGCTGATGACCTTCAAAAAATTAATGGTATTGGACCAAAGATGGAAGAAGTACTTAATAGTATCGGGATTTTCACATACTTGCAAGTAAGTAGAATGACGAAAATAGAATACGATTTGTTGGACGAAATTACAGGTTCATTCCCAGGAAGAGCAGAACGTGATGATTGGTCTGGACAAGCTAACCAAATAATAAACGAAGCGTAGATAATGGAAACATCAAAAGTAATTCACGCTATTTATACAGATGACGACGTATTAATGTTGGCTGTTAAAAGAGTTAAAGCTGAAAAGCATCATATTGAAGAAGTATTTACACCTTTTCCAGTTCACGGACTAGATAAAGCTATGGGATTAGCTCCAACGCGTTTGGCTATAACATCATTTATTTACGGCTGTATTGGTTTAGCAGTTTCTATAGTAATGATGAACTTTATAATGATTGAAGATTGGCCTCAAGATATTGGAGGAAAACCAAGTTTTAGTTATATTGAAAATATGCCAGCGTTTGTACCTATTATGTTTGAGTTAACGATATTTTTCGCTGCGCACCTAATGGTAATTACATTTTACTTACGTAGTAGGTTGTGGCCATTTAAAAACGCAGAAAATCCTGACCCAAGAACAACCGATGATCATTTCTTAATGGAAATTGCAATTCATAACAATCAACTTGAATTAGAAAATTTACTGAAAGAAACTGGTGCAGTTGAAATTAACATTGTTGAAAAAGTAGAAGCACATTAATATGAAGGCCTTAATAAAAATAACAATTATAGCATTAGTATTAGTAACGATTGTGTCGTGTAAAAATGATTCCTCTCGTAATTACGAATACATGCCAAATATGTATCAATCGGTTGGCTATGAAACGTATTCTGAAACTAGCGCATTTAGAAATGGTGTAGAAGCGCAATTGCCAGCAGAAGGATCAGTACCAAGAGGTCATATACCTTTTGATATTGATAATACATTAGATGGTTTTAATGAAGCTAAAGCTACTTTAAAGAATCCTATAGACTCCCTCCAATTTGATAAGATAAGAGGAAAGGAACTTTATGATATTTACTGTGGAATTTGTCACGGAACTAAAGGTGATGGACAAGGCAATTTAGTGAAACGTGAAAAAATTCTTGGTATTCCAAGCTTTGACGATGTGGGAAGAGCTATAACCGAAGGTAGTATTTACCATACTATTTATTATGGTAAAAATGCCATGGGTTCATATGCTAACCAATTGAATGAGGAAGAGCGTTGGCAAGTAACCGCTTATGTATTAGAGTTGAAAGCCAATTTAGAAAAATAAGATAGATAAAGATTATATATAGATATGTACACATTCTCAAATAGATTAAAGACATTTTCTATTGCACTAATTATAATTGGAGCAATAGGTGTTGTTTATGGTTTTATGACATCTCATAAATCTTTTGAAGACGTTGAAACGATGTTGGCTGCAGAAGCTGCACATGGTGGAGGACACGGAGAAGAGGCTGGACACGAAGTCGCTACAACACATGATATGACTACCGAAACGGCTGCCCACGGTGACGCTTCAGAAAGTCATGTGGACGAACACAAAAAACATGTAGAACATGTACAACATCAAATGGCAAACAGACCTTGGTCTGCATTGTATGTTGCGGCATTTTTCTTCTTTATGATTGCGTTAGGTGTTTTGGCTTTTTATGCAATTCAGTTTGCATCTCAAGCGGGTTGGTCACCAGTTCTCTATAGAGTCATGGAAGGACTTACAGCTTATGTGTTACCAGGTGGTTTAATTGTATTAGCCATTGCAGTAGCATCCGGTACAATTGGTCATTACAACTTATTTATATGGATGGATCCAGAGGTGGTAGCTCAAGATAAATTAATTCAAGGAAAAGAAAGTTATTTAAACTTACCTTGGTTTATTATTAGAGGCTTAATATTTATTGCGGGATGGAGTTTATACAGACATTTTGCGCGTAAATTTTCAATCGCTCAGGATCAGGCAGAACCAGGTGATAATCGTAATTTTAAAAAATCATTTCGAATTGCCGCTGCATTCCTAGTATTTTATATTTATACAGAATCAATAATGTCTTGGGACTGGATAATGAGTGTGGACCCACACTGGTTTAGTACCTTGTTTGGATGGTATGTTTTTGCTAGTATGTTTGTAAGTGGTATTACCGTTATTGCTTTAATGTCTATTTACTTAAAATCTAGAGGGTACTTACCGTTTGTAAACGATAGTCATCTACACGATTTAGCCAAGTTTATGTTTGGTATTAGTATTTTCTGGACATACTTATGGTTCTCACAGTTTATGCTAATCTGGTATTCAAATATTCCAGAAGAGGTAACATACTTTGTAACAAGATTCCAAGATTACCAATTGCCATTTTTAGGAATGGTAGCTATGAATTTTATTTTCCCATTATTACTTTTAATGAATAGTGATTACAAACGTATTCCATGGTTTGTTGTTATGGGTGGTATTGTTATCTTAGCAGGTCATTATTTAGATATATTTGTAATGATTATGCCAGCAACAGTTGGTGACAGATGGTTTATTGGAATTCCTGAAATAAGTGCTATTTTGTTATTTGCTGGTTTGTTTATGTTAGTCGTATTTACGTCATTAACAAAAGCACCACTATTAGCAAAAGGAAATCCATTTATGAAAGAAAGTGAACATTTCCATTATTAAAAATTAATTAAAGTAGAGAAAAGACAATGACAGCTTTTTTAACAATTATAATAGTTCTTTTTATTGCTATTGCTATTTGGCAAATGGTAAAAATATTTGATCTGGCACAAGTAGGTGTAACAGATAATCAAGTAGCAAATGAGACAGATAATAAAATGAATGCGTATTTAATGATAGGTTTTCTAATCTTCATTTATGCTATCACAATCGTTTGTTTCGTTCTATGGGGTGATTTACCATTAATGTCTAATTCAGCATCTGAACACGGATCTGAAATTGATAACTTAATGATTATCTCTATGATCGTTATCTTTATCGTTCAAACTATCACACAATTCTTATTACACTTTTTTGCTTATAAGTACCGTGGAGAAAAAGGTAAAAAAGCATTATACTATGCGGATAATAATACATTAGAAGCTATTTGGACTATTATTCCTGTTATTGTTTTAGCGGGATTAATTATTTATGGTTTATTTACTTGGACCAGTATTATGAATGTTAATGAAGATGACGACCCTTTAATTGTCGAACTATATGCACAACAGTTTAACTGGAAAGCGCGATATGGAGGAAACGATAATACACTTGGAAAAGCCAATGTACGTTTAATTGATATTGATAAAGCAAACATTTTAGGAGTAGATGAATCAGATCCAAATGCTCAAGATGATGTTATTACTTCAGAATTGCATTTACCTGTAGGTAGACCGGTATTAATTAAAATGCGTTCACAGGATGTTCTGCATTCAGCTTATATGCCACACTTTAGAGCGCAAATGAACTGTGTTCCAGGTATGATTACGCAATTTGGTTTTACACCAACAGTTACAACAGCTGATATGAGGTTAACACCAGAAATGATTAAAAAGGTGGACAACATTAATGAAATTCGTGAAGAAAAAAATAAAGAATTAGCAGCTAAAGGTGAAGCACCTTTGGATCCTTACGAATTTGATTATCTAGTATTATGTAACAAAATTTGCGGTAAGTCACATTACAACATGCAAATGAAAATAGTAGTAGAAACCCAAGAAGAATACGACGCTTGGATGGCAGAACAAAAAGAATTTAAAGATTCTTTAATTAAGTAAATAAAAACGGTTTTAAAAAAAAAGCATATAGAAGATTATGTCAACACACGCAGATACTCACGCTCACGACGACGATCACGGACATCATCATAAGGAAACGTTCATGACTAAATACATTTTTAGTCAGGACCATAAAATGATTGCGAAGCAGTACCTTATTACAGGTACACTTATGGGAATTATAGGTGTTTTAATGTCTATCATGTTCCGTATTCAAATTGCTTGGCCAGAAGAACCTAATGTGTTATTTGAAGCTTTACTAGGTAAGTGGGCTCCAGGTGGTGTTATGGATGCTGATATTTATTTAGCATTAGTAACTATTCATGGTACTATTATGGTATTCTTTGTACTGACAGCGGGTTTAAGTGGAACTTTTAGTAACCTGTTAATTCCATTACAAATTGGTGCACGAGATATGGCGTCAGGTTTCCTAAACATGGTTTCCTACTGGTTATTTTTCTTATCAAGTATCTTAATGGTTTGCTCTTTGTTTGTAGAAGCAGGACCTGCAGCTGCGGGTTGGACAATATATCCGCCACTATCCGCATTGCCAATGGCACAAGGTGGTTCCGGAATGGGTATGACAATCTGGTTAATATCTATGGCTATCTTTATTGCTTCCTCGTTATTAGGATCATTAAATTACGTAGTTACAGTTATTAATTTACGTACTAAAGGCATGTCCATGACGCGCTTACCATTAACAATTTGGGCGTTCTTTGTAACGGCTATCATCGGTATCGTATCATTCCCTGTATTATTTGCAGCGGCTTTATTATTAATAATGGATAGAAGTTTTGGAACATCATTCTTCTTATCAGATATATTTATCCAAGGTGAAGTATTACATTATCAAGGTGGATCACCAGTGTTATTTGAACACTTATTTTGGTTCCTAGGACACCCAGAAGTGTATATTGTAATTCTTCCTGCTATGGGATTAGTTTCTGAAATTATGGCAACCAACTCACGTAAACCTATCTTTGGTTATCGTGCCATGATTGCTTCCATTTTAGCAATTGCATTCCTATCAACTATTGTTTGGGGACACCATATGTTTGTATCTGGTATGAACCCGTTCTTAGGATCAGTATTTACATTTACAACACTATTAATTGCTATCCCTTCGGCCGTTAAAGCCTTTAACTGGATAACCACAATTTGGAAAGGAAATATTCAAATGAATACAGCCATGCTGTTTTCTATAGGATTTGTTTCTACATTTATATCTGGTGGTTTAACAGGTATTATTTTAGGTGATAGTGCTTTAGATATTAACGTTCATGATACATACTTCGTAATTGCGCATTTCCACTTGGTAATGGGTATATCAGCATTGTATGGTATGTTTGCAGGTATTTATCATTGGTATCCAAAAATGTTTGGACGCATGATGAACAAAAAAATGGGATATATCCACTTTTGGATAACAGCTATTTGTGCTTACGGTGTTTTCTTCCCAATGCACTTTATTGGAATGGCAGGTTTACCAAGACGTTATTATACGAACTCGGCGTTTCCATTATTTGATGATTTAGCAAATGTGAATGTGGTCATTACAATCTTCGCTATTATTGGTGGAATTGTACAGATTGTTTATTTATATAATTTCTTTGCTAGTATGTTTTATGGTAAGAAAGCAGAACAAAATCCATGGAAATCTACTACTTTAGAGTGGACTGCTCCAGTAAAACATATTCATGGAAACTGGCCAGGTGCTATTCCACATGTTTACCGTTGGCCTTATGATTACAGTAAGCCAGGTCACGATGTCGATTTTGTGCCTCAAAACGTTCCGTTATTGGAAGGTGAAGAAGAGTTACATCACTAAACAATTCCCTTTTAAAAAGGGAGCTCATAATAACATTTATCATATCAAAGCCTTTCCATTAATTTAGAAAGGCTTTTTAGTTTTTTGATATAAATGTATTGTACACTTCGTATATTTGTTTATGAAGTTTTAATTTTGATTAATAAATACGATTCCCCTTTTCATGGGAACTGAACATGAACGAAAACCTAGATCCTACAAACGAAAATTTTTCACCGGAAGAAAATGACGTCGAGAAAAAGTTAAGACCGTTATCATTTGATGACTTTACAGGTCAAGATCAAGTATTGGAAAATCTTCAAATATTTGTTCAAGCCGCTAACGGTCGGGAAGAAGCTTTGGACCATACCTTATTTCACGGACCTCCAGGATTAGGAAAAACTACTTTAGCCCATATTTTGGCTAGCGAATTAGGCGTGAGTATTAAAGTTACATCAGGACCTGTTTTAGATAAACCAGGCGATTTAGCTGGACTACTTACCAACCTAGATGAACGCGATGTGCTATTTATTGATGAAATCCATCGGTTAAGTCCTATTGTGGAGGAATACTTGTATTCGGCTATGGAAGACTATAAAATCGATATTATGATTGAGTCTGGACCAAATGCTAGAACTGTTCAGATAAATCTAAACCCCTTTACCTTAATTGGTGCTACAACACGTTCCGGATTATTAACAGCGCCAATGCGTGCGCGTTTTGGAATCCAAAGTCGTTTACAGTATTATAACACGGAATTATTAACGACCATCGTGCAAAGAAGTGCTTCTATTTTAAACGTTCCCATTTCTATGGAAGCTGCTGTTGAAATAGCCGGAAGAAGCCGTGGAACACCGCGTATTGCTAATGCATTACTGCGTCGTGTTCGTGACTTTGCGCAAATTAAAGGAAATGGTAATATTGATATTAATATTGCGCGTTTCGCTTTGGAAGCTTTACATGTAGATGCGCATGGTTTAGACGAAATGGACAATAAAATCTTAACAACCATAATTGATAAGTTTAAAGGTGGTCCTGTTGGAATTACAACATTAGCAACAGCCGTTAGTGAAAGTGCTGAAACAATTGAGGAAGTGTATGAACCCTTTTTAATTCAACAAGGCTTCATCATGCGGACACCGCGTGGTCGTGAAGTTACGGAACAAGCCTATAAACATTTAGGACGGGTAAAAGGGCCTACTCAAGGCGGACTATTCTAATAATTCTTAATTTTGAAATCTAAAAAGCAAATACCGACGGTTCCATTTAGTAAATTCATTGGTAATTCTCTGGAGATTCTCAAAAACCCCCTACCTTTTCATCATAAGAATTTTACCGAACAAGGCGATGTTTTCCGTTTAAAAATTGGCTTTTCAAATAGCGTTGTTTTTGTTCGCAATGCTGCCTTTGCCGAATATGTGTTGCAAACCAATCAAAAGAATTATAAAAAATCTAAAATCCAAACAGAAGATTTAGTCAAATATGTTGGCAAAGGTTTGTTGACAGCTGAAGGTGAACATTGGAAAAAACAACGAAAACTTATTCAGCCTGCTTTTCATAAGAAGCAATTACAATCGCTTTTAGATAGTATAAAAAACGCCATTCTTTCGGAATATAAAAAAATTGAACCGAATCAGGTTATGGATGTGTTCCCCATTTTAAATGATTTGGCATTTCAAACCGTTGTAAAATCACTATTCAGTAGTGCCGCCAATCAAGGTGATATTAATCGCTTGCAATATATCACGGAAGCTGCTCAAAAAATGCTGGTTAAAGAATTACGTCAACCGTATTTAGGTTGGTGGTTTACATGGAGTGGCGAAATTGAAAAGCACCTAAAATTAACGGACGAAGCACGCCAAATATTAAAGCGAATTGTTGCCGAACGTCGGGAATCACAAGTAAAAGAAAACGATTTGTTGGATATGCTTTTGGATGCCAAATATGATGATGGCAATTCCATGGAAGAAGAACAGTTGATTGATGAAATTTTAATTTTATTTACAGCCGGACATGAAACCACCTCCAATGCGCTCACATTTACAACACAATTGCTCGCATTACATCCAGAATGGCAAGAACAAATTTATAACGAACGGGTAGAAATACAAGAACAAAGCAGCGACTTAATGACTTTGGTTACACAATCTAAAATCTGTCAGCAAGTTGTTGAAGAAGCCATGCGTTTGTATCCACCGGTTTATTTTATAGATCGCGTAAATATAGAAGCAGATAGTTTTAATGGATTAGATTTTGAAGCAGGATCTAATTTGTTGTTTTCGGTTTATGAAATGCATCGTCATCCCGATTTATGGGAACAACCAAACCATTTTAATCCCGAACGTTTTACTGAAGGAAGTCGGAAATTCTCATCGCAATATTTCCCTTTTGGAGCAGGACCACGAAAATGCATTGGAAACAATTTTGCTATGTTTGAAATGATTATAGCCATTTCAGAATTAACAGCTATGTATAAAATTCATCCGAAATTTGATACGATTGATATTACACCATTAATCACGCTAAAACCTAAAAACGCTTTGCTTACATTTGAAAGACGTTCATAATTAAAATCAAAATTTTTAAGCATAAAGCTAACTAATCATAAAGCTAAAACCGGTAAGTGACCAATACATCCAAATACAGTCAGATTATAAAAACGGAAGCCAAACGTCTTGGGTTTTTGTCTTGTGGCATCAGTCAAGCTGGTTTTTTGGAATCAGAAGCTCCACGTTTGGAAACTTGGCTGAACAAAAACATGAATGGCGAAATGTCCTACATGGAGAATCATTTTGATAAGCGTCTAGATCCAACCAAACTTGTGGAAGGCTCTAAATCTGTTATTTCACTATTGCTGAATTATTATCCTTCTGAAACCCAGTCAGAAGAGACTTACAAAATCTCTAAATACGCATATGGTAATGATTACCATCACGTTATTAAATCGAAATTAAAAGAATTAACGCATTTCATTCAAGATGAAATAGGTGACATAAACGGAAGAGCTTTTGTAGATTCGGCGCCAGTTTTAGATAAAGCTTGGGCCGCAAAATCCGGTTTGGGATGGATTGGGAAACATTCCAATTTATTAACACAGCAAGTGGGTTCTTTTTATTTTATAGCTGAACTTATTATCGATTTAGAATTGGAATATGATACCGTTACCACGGATCATTGCGGTACCTGCACCAAATGCATAGATGCCTGTCCAACCCAAGCTATTACAGAACCCTATGTGGTAGATGGCAGTAAATGTATTTCCTATTTTACCATTGAGTTAAAAGAAAATATTCCAACAGAATTTAAAGGTCAGTTTAACGACTGGATGTTTGGTTGCGATATTTGCCAAGATGTCTGTCCATGGAATCGGTTTTCAAAAGCACATAGCGAGCCGCTTTTCAATCCACACCCAGAATTATTGGATATGACCAAAAAAGATTGGGAAGAAATTACCGAAGACACGTTCCGTAAAGTATTTCAAAAATCGGCTGTAAAGCGAACCAAATTTTCAGGACTTACCCGAAATATTGATTTTTTAAAGGATTAGAACGCCATTAAAGTCTCCATCTTTTTTATACTTCTTTTATTCCTAAACTTGTACCTTTGTAAGTCCGATAAAATATTTATATATGAGTAAGCAAAGCAGAAGAAGAGAAGCCTTAGTATATCATGCCAAACCAACACCTGGTAAAATAAAAGTCGTACCAACAAAAAAATACGCCAGTCAGCGGGATTTATCATTAGCCTATTCACCGGGAGTTGCAGAGCCTTGTTTGGAAATTGCAAAAGATATAGATAACGTTTATAAATATACCACCAAAGGAAATTTGGTAGCGGTAATTTCCAATGGAACAGCCGTTTTAGGACTTGGAAATATTGGTCCGGAAGCGTCCAAGCCCGTAATGGAAGGTAAAGGTCTCCTCTTTAAGATATTTGCCGATATTGATGTGTTTGATATTGAAGTGGATACCGAAGATGTTGAAACATTCATTCAAACCGTGAAAATGATTGCACCCACTTTTGGTGGTATCAATTTAGAAGATATTAAAGCGCCTGAAGCCTTTGAAATAGAACGCAGACTAAAAGCCGAATTGGACATTCCAGTCATGCATGACGATCAACATGGAACGGCAATTATTTCAGCTGCCGCTTTATTGAATGCTCTAGAACTTGCTGAAAAAAACATAAAAGATGTTCAGATAGTTATTAGTGGCGCTGGTGCAGCTGCTATTTCTTGCTCACGATTATACCAAGCATTTGGAGCATCACGTGAAAACATGGTTATGCTAGATAGTAAAGGTGTTATTCG
The DNA here is from genome assembly GCF_042657385.1 of Bizionia hallyeonensis. NCBI lineage: Bacteria > Pseudomonadati > Bacteroidota > Flavobacteriia > Flavobacteriales > Flavobacteriaceae > Bizionia > Bizionia hallyeonensis. The sequence goes on from NZ_JBHSLA010000001.1 coordinate 1,010,026, forward strand.
CAAAGATCGTGAAACCTTAACACCTGAAAAAGCAGAGTTTGCAACCCATAGAAAAATAGACACGATTGAAGAAGCTATGAACAATGCCGATGTATTTATCGGACTTTCTACTTCAGATATTGTTTCACCAGATATGCTGTTATCCATGGCAGACAATCCAATTGTTTTTGCCATGGCAAATCCAGATCCAGAAATACAATACGATATAGCCATTGCTACGCGTAAAGATATTATCATGGCAACTGGTAGAAGTGATCATCCTAATCAGGTGAACAATGTGCTTGGATTTCCATTTATTTTTAGAGGCGCGTTAGATGTTCGGGCTACTAAAATCAACGAAGAAATGAAAATGGCGGCTGTTATAGCATTGGCCAATTTAGCTAAAGAACCTGTTCCAGAGCAGGTGAATATTGCTTATGGTGAAACACGACTAACATTTGGCCGCGATTATATTATTCCAAAACCTTTTGATCCGCGATTAATTTCTCAAGTACCACCAGCAGTAGCCAAAGCAGCTATAGAAAGTGGTGTGGCTAAAAACCCAATTACCGATTGGGATAAATACGAAAATGACCTTTTAGAACGTTCTGGTTCGGATAATAAAATTGTACGATTACTTTTAAATCGCGCTAAATTAAACCCGAAACGTGTGGTGTATGCGGAAGCCGATCATTTAGATGTTTTGAAAGCGGCTCAAATAGCACATGACGAAGGAATTGCCATGCCTATTTTATTAGGTAGACGTTCCGTAATTGAAAAACTAAAAGAAGAAATTGAATTCGATGCCGATGTGCCTATTATCGATCCGAAATCTGATGAAGAAGAGGAGCGCTTAAAAGCCTATGCAAAAGTATATTGGCAACAACGCAAACGTAAGGGTGTTACGTTGTATTCAGCCGAGAAAATGATGCGTGAGCGTAACTATTTTGCTGCTATGATGGTCAATGAAGGTGATGCTGATGCGTTAATTTCTGGATTTTCAAGAAGTTATCCGTCCGTTGTAAAACCTATGTTAGAATTAATTGGTTTGGCACCAGGTTCTACACGAGTGGCAACAACAAATGTAATGATGACACAACGAGGACCGCTATTCTTAAGTGATACGGCTATTAACATCAATCCATCGGCTAGCGATTTAACTAAAATAGCCCAAATGACAGCAGGTGTCGTTAAAATGTTTGGTATGGAACCTGTAATGGCCATGATTTCATATTCAAATTTTGGTTCATCAAAAAATCAAACGGCAACCAAAGTTGGTGAAGCCGTAGCATATTTACACAAAAGACATCCTAATTTATTGGTAGATGGTGAATTGCAAGCCGATTTCGCATTAAATAGTGAAATGCTTCAAGATACCTTCCCATTTTCAAAACTAGCCAGGAAAAAAGTAAATACCCTTATTTTTCCAAATTTAGAATCTGGAAATATTACCTATAAGCTATTGAAAGAATTGAACCAAGCAGACTCCATTGGGCCAATAATGATGGGTATGCGTAAACCCGTTCATATTCTACAATTAGATGCTAGTGTAGACGAAATTGTGAACATGACAGCCATTGCCGTTATTGATGCACAGCAAAAAGAAAAATTAGCAGAAGCACAAAATGGGTGATTCGGTTAGTAAACACCTTTGTTTTGAAAATAATTTTATTACATTTGAGAGTTAATAGAATGTTAATTAATGATTACACATATTCAAGGAAGACTTGTTGAAAAAAGGCCAACAGACGTTGTAATAGACTGCAATGGTGTTGGCTATCATTTAAATATATCACTGCATACTTTTTCGCAAATACCAGAGGGTGAAAATCTTAAGCTGTATACGCATCTTCAAGTTAAGGAGGATTCGCATACCTTGTTTGGCTTTTCATCACTTGCTGAACGTGAAATATTCCGCATGCTTTTATCAGTTAGTGGTATTGGTGCTAGTACCGCGCGTACTATGTTGTCTTCTTTAACACCTGTGCAAGTTCGCGAAGGAATTGCAGTTGGTGATGTAGCATTAATACAATCTATAAAAGGTATTGGAGCCAAGACGGCTCAACGTGTTATTTTAGATTTGAAAGATAAAATTTTGAAAGTCTATGATATTGATGAAAATTCAACAGCACAAAGCAATACAAATAAAGATGAAGCGTTATCTGCTTTAGAAGTTTTGGGTTTTACCAAGAAACAGTCCGAACGCGTTATAGACAAGTTTTTAAGTCAAGAGCCACAAGCAAATGTCGAAACCATTATTAAGCAAGCGCTAAAAAATTTATAATAGATTTTGAATACAACCAACCCTAATTTATATAAATCCTTAAAAAATTACGTACTTGTTGCCAGTGCGCTTTTGTGTTCCGTATTAGCCTGGTCGCAAACAGAACCTGTAGAACAAGATTCAACACAAACCGGGTTTAATTTTGGCAATATGCAAATGCCAAATCCGTCGAGTATTGAGTCTAAATATAAATATGATCCCATAACGGATCGTTATATTTATACAGAAACAGTAGGCGAATTCAATATTAACTATCCCATAATCTTAACACCAGAAGAGTATCAGGATTTAATAGTAAGGCAAAGTTTACAATCGTATTACAAACAAAAAATTGATGCTTTTGATGGTGTCAAAGAAGGTAGCGAGGAAGAACAGAAAAATTTATTACCTGAATTTTATATCAATTCCGGTTTTTTCGAAACTATTTTTGGAAGTAATACTATTGAGGTTATTCCACAGGGTTCGGTAGAAATGGATTTAGGTGTTTTATTTACCAAACAAGATAATCCAGCCTTTTCACCCAGAAATAGAAGTAGTTTCACATTTGATTTTGATCAGCGTATCAGCTTAAGTTTACTCGGTAAAGTAGGAACAAGGTTGCAAGTAACAGCTAATTATGATACCGAATCCACCTTCGATTTTCAAAATTTAATCAAATTAGAATACACACCAACTGAGGATGATATTATTCAGAAAATAGAAGTTGGTAATGTTAGTATGCCACTAAATAGTTCCTTAATTACAGGAGCACAAAGTTTATTTGGTGTTAAAACACAATTACAATTTGGAAGAACAACCATTACTGGTGTGTTCTCTGAACAACGTTCAGACAGGCGAACCGTAGTTGCTCAAGGAGGTGGAACGCTAGAAGAATTTGATTTCTTTGCGCGCGATTATGATGAAAACCGTCACTTCTTTTTAGCGCACTACTTTCGAGATAAATACGATGACGCTTTAGCTAATTATCCGTTTATTAATACCAATGTTCAAATTACCCGTATTGAAGTTTGGGTTACCAATAGAACCAATCGAACGGAAAATGTTCGAAATATTGTCGCACTTCAGGATTTAGGGGAATCAAATCCAAATCCAGCCGCTAATGATATTTTATTAAACCCTATTCCTCCCGGATTTTTAAATGCAGGACCTAATGCATTTCCTGATAACGGAAATAACGATTATGATCCTACAGCCATTGGTTCTGGGTCTGTTTTAAATGATAATATTCGTGACATTGCAACCGCTCAACAAGGTTTTGGAAGTCTTTCAAGTGCTGTTAATGAAGGTTCTGATTATGCGAAATTAGAAAATGCCAGAAAGTTAACGGAAGGTCAAGAATATACTGTTGATACGCAATTAGGTTATATTTCCTTAAATCAACGCTTAAATAATGACGAAGTTGTAGCTGTAGCCTTCCAATATACCGTTGGCGGACAAGTATATCAAGTTGGTGAATTTGCCAATGGAGGTGTAGATCCAACCGGAATTGATAATTCTGGGCCTATTACAACGGTTACAAATAGTACGTTAGTTTTAAAATTATTAAAAAGTCCAATTACAAATGTGCAACAGCCTATTTGGGACTTAATGATGAAAAACATTTATGATACAGGCGCGTATCAATTGAGTCAAGAGGATTTTAAATTGAATATTTTTTATAGTGAAGCTTCACCATTAAATTTTATTTCCCCTGTTGCTGGAACACCATTTCCAGATTTTGAAGGGAATCCTATTCAGGAAACCACGTTATTACGATTATTTAATTTAGACCGCTTAAACTTTAATAATGATCCGCAAACTAATGGTGACGGATTTTTCGATTTTGTACCGGGAATTACCGTTTTACCACAAAATGGTAAAATTGTTTTTACAAAAGTAGAACCATTTGGTGAATATTTATTTAACACCTTATCATTATCCAATGCAGAAGATTATAACAATGATTTAACCTATAATGCTAACCAGGCGAAATATGTTTATGATGTATTATATAAGCAAACCAAGGCCGCAGCTTTAGAAGAAGCTGATAAGAACAAGTTTTTATTAAAAGGACGTTACAAATCTGAAGGTGGTGATGGCATTCCAATTGGAGCATTTAATGTGCCTCGTGGTTCGGTTACCGTTACGGCAGGTGGTAGAACGTTAGTGGAAGGTGTAGATTATACCGTAAACTATGGTGCAGGAACGGTTCAAATTTTAGATGAAGCCTTAAAAGCGTCCAATACACCTATTCAAGTTTCAACGGAAAACAATGCGGTTTTTGGCCAGCAAACAAAACGTTTTACGGGTGTAAATGTGGAACATAAGTTTAATGAAAACTTTGTTATTGGTGGTGCCTGGTTGCACTTAAACGAACGACCTATTACGCAAAAGGCAAATTACAGTCAAGAGCCTATTAATAATCATATTTTCGGATTTAATGGAAACTACTCTACTGAAGTGCCATTTTTAACCCGTTTAGTAAATAAACTTCCAAATATTGATACAGATGTTATGTCCAACGTATCGGTTCGTGGTGAGTTTGCTTATTTAGCACCAGGTTCTCCAAAAGGCACTGATTTTCAAGGTGAAGCCACTTCGTACGTGGATGATTTTGAAGGATCGCAAAATAATATCGATTTAAAATCACCACAATCGTGGTTTCTATCTAGTAGACCTCGTGGTATAAACGGTAATAACGATGACCAAAACGGTATTGCTCAAGGTTTTGATCGTGCCATGCTAAACTGGTATACTATTGATCCTATTTTCTATAGCAACAGAAGTCCCGATGGGATTACAGATGATGATATTTCTGATTTATTTACCAGTCGCGTATTTATAAATGAATTGTTTCCAGCCCAAGATATCGCGCAAGGTCAAACAACCGTTCTTTATACTTTGGATTTAGCATACTATCCAACAGAACGTGGTCCTTATAATTTCCAGACAAACAATGTTGATATTCCAAATGGCACTTTAACCAATCCGCAAGACAGTTGGGCAGGGATTACAAGAGGATTAACCTCTACAGATTTTGAACAAGCAAACGTTGAGTATATTGAATTTTGGTTACAAGATCCATTTCAAGAAAACACGACTAATCCAGGAGGTAAATTGGTATTTAATTTAGGTAATATCTCTGAAGACGTTGTTAAAGACGGTCGTAAATTATATGAAAATGGCTTACCAATTGACGGGAACGTTATTGGCGTTTTACCGCAATCGCCTTCTTGGAATACGGTTTATCCGCAAAATCAGTCCTTAATTTATGCCTTTGATACAACTGGAGACGAACGTACTAATCAAGATGTTGGTTATGATGGTTTGAGTGATGATGATGAACGCGCAGTTTTTACAGATTATTCGGCCTTACCGGATCCAGCAAATGACAATTATTCCTACTTTTTAAACGTAGATGGTGATATTTTTCAACGCTATAAAAATTATAATGGTGTAGATGGTAACTCACCAGACACGTTTTCCGATACCAATCGTGGTTCTACAACCCAACCAGATGTTGAAGATGTAAACCGAGATAATACCATGAATACCATAGATAGTTATTATGAGTATGAATTGGATATTAAGCCAGGCGATTTAAATATTAACAATCCATACATTGTTGATATTAAAGAAAATCAAATTAGAAGTCTACCAAACGGACAAACGGTGGTGCCAAAGTGGTATCAATTTAGAATCCCGGTTGATGATATTGATAGAACAGCAATAGGAGGAATTTCCGATTTACGTTCCATTCGTTTTGCTAGAATGTTTTTAAAAGAATTTACCGAGAAAACAGTATTGCGTTTTGGAACATTAGATTTAGTGCGTAGCGAATGGCGTCGTTATTCACAAACATTAGATACCGATGAAGGTGATCCCTCTTTAGATAACACCGAATTTTCAGTAGGAGTTGTTAGTACGTTAAAAAACGATGGTAGTTACCAGTCGCCTCCAGGTGTAGATCCAGAAGAGCTTTTTAATAATAATACAGTAGTTAGACAGAATGAACAATCTTTATTATTAGATGTTTGTGGGTTGGAATCTGAAGATGGACGTGCTGTATTTAAAAATATAAATGTGGATATGCGTCAGTACAAACGGTTACGTATGTACATGCACGCAGAGGAAAGTGATCAGCCAGGATTAAATGATGATGATTTATTTGGTTTTATTAGAATGGGTAATGATTTAACTCAAAACTATTATGAAATCATGGTGCCTCTTAAAGTCTCACAAGGCTTTTCAAGAGAAGCCCTTTGGCCAGAAGCCAATCAAATAAATTTACCATTAGAATTACTTCAAGATATAAAATCAAAATCAATAGCAGCTGGAAATATTAGCAGTCTAAATCCAACCTATTATGAGGTTATTGGAGAACAATTAAGTGCAGCAGCTGTCAATCAGTACGATCCATTGCCTGTTGGAATTGGCGATGCCGATAATTATCATCGTATCGCTATTGTTGGTAATCCAAATTTTGGCGATATCCGAACTTTAATGGTTGGTGTTAAAAACAGATCTGCACTTAACAAATGTGCCGTTGTTTGGCTTAACGAATTGCGTTTATCAGATATGGATAGCGAAGGTGGTTGGGCAGCCGTTTTAAGTATGGATTCTAATATAGCAGATTTTGCTAGTGTTAGTGCAACTGGACGTAAAAGTACATCAGGGTTTGGAAGTATAGAACAAGGCCCTCAAGAACGGAGTCGTGAAGATGTTCAGCAGTATGATATAGTAACCAATGTTAATGTTGGTCAGTTACTTCCTGAAAAATGGGGTATTCAAATACCATTTAATTATGGTGTTGGTGAAGAACGCATTACTCCTAAGTATGATGAATTTTATAGGGATATAGAATTGCAAACGCAACTGGATAATAATGTAGATCAAGATTCTATTTTAAATGTCAACGAAAATTTCACCAAACGAAAGAGTATTAATTTCATTGGTGTTCGTAAAATTAGAACCGGGGAATCTGCACCTCGTTTTTATGATGTGGAAAACTTTACCGTTAATTACTCCTTCAATAAAATAGAACATCGCGATTTTGAAATTGAAAGTGCGGTTGATAAAAATGTAAGAACAGGTGTTAATTATGCCTATAATTTTGCACCATTAAGTATAGAACCTTTCAAGAAGAATGATTCCTTATTTATGGGTAAATATTGGAAAATCTTAAAAGACTTTAATATTAATCCTGTACCTGCAAGTTTTACGGTAAATTCTAATATTAACAGGCAGTTTAATAAACAAAAGTTTAGAGAGATAGATTTAGGAGGCGGAAATATTGGTCTTCAAGAATTGTACAGACGTAATTATACCTTTGATTTTGGTTACACGATAAACTACAATTTAACCAAGTCCTTAACTATGAATTTTACGGCGTCTAACGTGAATATTGTTCGGAATTATTTCAAAAACAATATTCGCAATGGAGAACAAGATCCAAGTTTAGATGTTTGGGATGGTTTCTTTGATGTGGGAGATCCAAACACACAGTATCAACAATTGGGTATTAATTATGAAATACCAATAAACAAGATCCCAACCTTTGCGTTTATTGATGCCACCTATTCCTATAGTGGCGAATTCCAATGGCAAAAAGGATCAGATTTATTTGGCGATTTGGAAGTGGACGGTATAACCTACGATTTAGGAAATACCATTTCCAATGCCAATCAGCACAATCTAAATACAACGTTCAATATGAACAAATTGTATAATTATGTTGGGCTGAAAAAGAAAACTATTCGTAAAACGGCCGCTAATAGTCGTGATGTAAAAAGAACGCCAACACCTCCAGGCCAAGAGAGTCTAGCAAAAGATGGCCCAGTAGCAGATGCTAAAAAAGTATCTAAAAACAATACGGGAACCAAGCTTTTAAATACAGGAATTGGCATTGTTACAGCAGTTAAACGTATTCAGTTTAATTATGCCGAAACTAGTGGTACATATTTACCAGGATATTTACAAACTCCAGGATTTATTGGTACTTTAAAACCAACAGCTGGCTTTACATTTGGTAGTCAAAATGATGTTAGAAATATGGCAGCAAGACGTGGTTGGTTAACCTTATATCCTGATTTTAATGATCAGTATCGTGTAAATAAAACACGTCAATTGGATTTTTCTGCAAATATTGAACCTTTCAATGACCTGAAAATTGATATTGTAGGTAACAGAATGTACTCGGAAAACTATACTGAAAATTACCGTGTGAATGATTTAGGGAGCGAATTAGAGTATGAATCCTTAACGCCAAATGCCTTTGGAAACTTTAATATTTCTACTGTATTAATAAAAACAGCATTCACTGCAAGTGATGAAACCCAATCGCAAACATTCAATGAATTCAGGTCCAACCGATTAAAAGTAGCTAACAGATTAGCCCAAGAATTTTACGGTAATGCTGGCTATGCAGTAGATGCAGAAGGCTATCCGGTAGGATTTGGTAAAAACAGTCAGGCTGTCTTGTTACCATCCTTCTTATCAGCTTATTCCGGTCAGAAAGCTGAAAAAGTTTCATTGAGTGCTTTCAGGGATGTGCCAATTCCAAACTGGGATATTAAGTACACAGGATTAATGAATTTAAAATGGTTTAAAGATAAATTTAAGCGTTTTTCTATTGTTCATGGTTACCGTTCTAATTATACTATTAACCAATTCCGTTCCAATTTAGATTACGATGCTGATAACCCAACAGCGGTGGATCAGAGTGGAAATTTCAAGAACGAAAAACTATACAGTAATATTAATTTAAGCGAAATGTTTAGCCCGCTATTCCGTATTGATATGGAAATGAAAAGCTCCATTAAAATTTTGCTTGAAATGAAAAAAGACCGACTTCTTTCATTGAGTTTCGATAATAATTTAATGACAGAAATTCAAGGAAATGAATATATTGTAGGATTGGGTTACCGCATTAAAGATGTCCGAATTAAAACAAAACTAGCAGGACCGAAAAAACGTATTGTTAGCGATTTAAATATGAAAGCAGATGTTTCCGTACGTGATAACAAAACTATTATTAGGTATTTAGATTTGGATAATAACCAAATTACATCTGGTCAGACCATCTGGTCATTAAAATTTTCAACAGATTATGCGTTTAGTAAAAATCTAACTGGAATTTTTTACTTTGATTATGCTTTTTCCGAATACGCAATTTCAACTGCATTCCCACAGACTACTATTCGTTCAGGAATTACTTTAAGATATACATTTGGTAATTAATGCGTATTAGTTTGAAAATATAAAGCGAATAAATACATTTGTAAAAAAATATAATAATTATGAATATTCCAGCCGAATTAAAATATACAAAAGACCACGAGTGGGTTAAGTTAGAAGGAGATGTTGTAACCATAGGTATTACAGATTTTGCACAAAGCGAATTAGGTGATATTGTTTATGTTGAAGTGGAAACTGTAGACGATACATTAGACGCAGATGAGATTTTTGGTTCTGTGGAAGCTGTAAAAACAGTGTCTGATTTATTCTTACCAGTAGCTGGTGAAATCATTGCGTTTAATGAAGCTTTAGAGGATGCTCCAGAAACGGTAAATTCAGATCCTTATGGCGCAGGCTGGATGATTAAAGTTAAATGTTCTAACGTATCAGATGTAGACGGACTTATGTCTGCAGATGAATATAAAGAACTTATTGGTGCTTAAAAAGTACGCCTTATTAATTTCTATTGGCTATACCGTTTCGCTATTGGCGTTAAGTTTATTGACATTAGATTTTGATAAGATTGAGGATTTAGTGCCATCATTTAGTGATAAGATTTTCCATTTCGGAGCGTATGCACTATTAACTCTGGTTTGGTTTTATACCCTTACCGCCCATTTCAATTTTACAAAAATTAAAGCTTTACGCATTGTAACCTCTGCTAGTATTGCATTTGGTACAATTATTGAAGTGTTACAAAAAGAATTAACAAACACGCGTACTTTTGATTGGTATGATGTTACAGCAAATATGGGAGGTGTCGTTATTGCGGCTTCTATAGTGCTCTTCTACAAAAAAAAGTGACGTTAAATAATATTAATCGTTTGTTTAATTACCAATTTATTGGTTATTTTAGCAAGCAGTAATAAATAGATAACTATGGAACCTAAAAAAAATCCGAAAGCAAACGTTGGTAGAAACAGCTCACTGTTCTTTGCCATTGGTTTAGCATTAATGTTGTTTTTAACAAACTATGCTATTAACTATAAAACCTATGATAAAGAATTGATAGATATCGGTACTTTAGATATGGGAGAAGAGTTGGAAGAAGAAGTTCCAATTACTGAAACCATTGCTACGCCACCACCACCACCACCGCCACCTGCAGCGCCAGAAGTGATTGAAATTGTGGAAGATGATGAAGAGGTTGAAGAAACCGTAATCGAATCAACGGAAACAAGTCAAGAAGAAGAAATTGTTGAAATTGAAGAGGTTGAAGTAGAAGAGGTAGAGGAAATAGAGGAAGTTCCGTTTGCAGTTATTGAAAATGTGCCTGTTTTCCCAGGTTGTGAAAGTGGAAACAATGAAGCTAAAAAAGCCTGTATGAATAAAAAGATGAATGATTTCATCGCGAAAAAATTCAACACAGATTTAGCGCAAGAATTGGGATTATCCGGAATTCAACAAATTCGCGTTTTCTTTAAAATTGATAAAAATGGTGATATTGTAGATGTAAAAGCAAGAGCACCACACCCAAGTTTAGAAAAAGAAGCTATGCGTGTAATTGGTTTGTTACCTAAAATGAAGCCAGGAAAACAACGTGGAAAAGCGGTAAGAGTACCTTACTATTTACCAATAAAGTTCCAAGTTCAAGATTAAGCAAAACCGCTTTTTTATATACAATTAAAATCCCGTTACTATTTTAGTAACGGGATTTCTTTTTTGGTATGCTTATTGCTTTTTTAACATAATATTAACTTGCTTGCCATTAGGCAGGCATCTAAACTGTAGTATTATGAACTTTTTAAACAAAAAGAAAGTCAACACTCTGCAAAGTGTTCCTTCCGTAAAAAAACATCATAAGCATGATGTAAATTTACAAAAAAACGCAACTATTTACTTTCAGGTGGGTTTAATTCTCTGTCTGCTCGTTGCCTATGGCTTGTTGGAAATGAGTTTTCAAACGGTGGACCGAACGCTTCCAGAAATGGGGGTTGTAAATGAACCACCCACTGAATTTTCCATGAATAGTTATCAGGTTTACAAAGAACCTGTGGACGAACCCCTTGTTGAAAATAAGAAAGCACCAACCGATTCGCCCGTTATAGATGTAATAAAAAATACGGATCCAACAACGGAAACTACAGAAACCTTTTTAAGTTCGGACACCTCCAATGCAACACCAGATTTGACTTCTAGTGATATTCATCTCGTTGATTTACCCGAAGATCCCATCAATATAATGTTGGTAGAAAAAGTGCCAGTTTTTCCCGGTTGTGAGTCAGCAACTAACAATGAACAACGTCGTGCATGCTTAAATGCGAAAGTAAAGAGCTTTGTAAAAGACCAATTTAATACAGAAAAAGGGCAAGCAATTGGTTTACACGGCGTGCAGAAAATATATGTCAATTTTAAAATCACTAAAAATGGTGATATTGAAATCTTAAAAACACGAGCACCACATGTAAATTTGGAAGAAGAAGCGCAGCGTGTTGTAAATAAACTCCCTAAAATGAAACCAGCACAACATGGTAATAAAAGTGTAGATGTGCTTTATACCCTGCCCATTGCATTTAAAGTAGAATACTAATTGCCACAATTTATGTATAGGAATGCCGTTATTATAGAAGCTATGATAACGGCTTTTTTATAGGCGTATTATTAAAAAAATAGTATCTTTCAACACTCATAAATCCATACTTAATGAACATAAAGAACTCCTGTATTATTCTGCTTCTTTTACTTCAATGTAGCATTTTTGCACAAACAAATAAATTTTACGAAAAACCACCCGTTTTTCCAGATTGTGAATCGGAAGATATCCATACGCTTCAAACCTGTTTTGATAATCAAGTTTTTAATAATGTATTTAACAACTTTAAAGTTCCTGATGTAGTTTCGGAAGAAAACTATCAGGGTGATGTGGTTATTTTATTCGAAGTTGATAAAGAAGGAACTTTCAGAGTTATTTATGTAGATGCGATTTACGCGGAACTGAAGGATGAAGCCAAACGTGTTTTTAATGCGTTTCCAAAAATTAAACCAGCAACCTACAATGGCAATCCAACTTTCAAACAGTATTCTTTCGCTTTAAAAATTCCATTGGTGCAACAAACTGTTGTTACCAAAGATTTGTCAAAAGATGAAGAAATGGCCGAATTAGAACGTGGTGCTAAACAGGAATATGATAGTGTAAACGCCAATTTAAAACCGTTTTCTAATAAGGAATATACCAGTCAATTAAACATTCCCTTTACGCATGAATATTATTCGCGTTTTGGAAGAAATATTAATTTAGTAGGAACAAACAGTCATACAAGTTCTAAACCTTATATGTATGAAGATGTTTCAAAATATTACGATTTTGAAGCAGAAAAGGACGCTTTGGCGAAAAACAAATCCTCATTTGCGGGACGAAAACTTTGGAATGAACGTCTAGTTCGTGTGGAAGGAAAGGACTATTGGTTTGCAGTAGATCCTATTTTCGATTTTCAAGTTGGAAAAGATACCGAAGCCGATTTCAGTTCAACCTATAATAATACACGAGGTGTAAACATTCAAGGAGGTTTAGGAAAAAAGTTTAGTTTTTATGCGTCTGTCTTTGAAAGTCAAGGGCGTTTTGCAGAATATTATAATCAGTACGCCGAATCTATTAAGGCAGCAGATGAAGTTGCTATTATCCCTGGACGAGGTATAGCAAAACGTTTTAAAAAAGACTCTTATGATTATCCCGTGGCCGAAGCATATGTGTCTTTTACGCCTGTGAATTTTTTTAATGTTCAATTCGGTCAAGGTAAAAACTTCATTGGTGATGGTTATCGCTCATTATTTACGAGTGATGTAGCTAGTCCAAATCCGTTTTTAAAGTTAAATACCACGTTTTGGAAAATAAAATACACCAATACATGGATGTGGTTAAAAGATTCAAGACCAGATGTAATTGATCCGGAAGGTGCGTATTTAAGCAAATATATGGCAACGCATTTTTTAAGTTGGAATGCTACCAAGCGTTTAAATATTGGCTTTTTTGAATCGGTTATTTGGGCAAAATCTGATAATCGCGGATTTGATGTTAGTTATTTAAACCCTATTATTTTTTACCGTGCCATTGAGTTTGAAACGGGGCAAGATGCTGGAAATGCTGTTATGGGATTATCCGCTAAATACAAGCTTAATGATAATATGAACCTATATGGTCAGTTTATTTTAGATGAATTTTCCTTATCCGATATGACTGGTGGAAATAAAAGCTGGAAGAATAAATACGGCTATCAATTAGGAATAAAATATTATGAAGCCTTTAAAGTAAAAAACCTAATGTTACAGGCAGAATATAATCGTGTGCGTCCTTATACGTATTCTCATAATACGGTTGTGTTAAATTATGGGCATAATAATCAAAGTATGGCGCACCTATGGGGCGCTAATTTTAGTGAATTGGTGTTAATTGGTCGTTACCATTATAAACGTTGGTTTGGAAATGCTAAACTGGTAATGGGTGAGCGTGGTATGGACTTTAATAATGGTGTAGATAACTTTAGTTATGGAGGTGATATTTACCGCGATTATAACGAAAGACCCTATGACAATGGTGTTACCGTAGGACAAGGAAACAAGTCAACGACTATGTTTGCTAATTTGCAAGCGGGCTATTTAATAAATCCAGCAACAAATTTAAAGTTGTTTGCAGATGTTACCTTTAGAAACTTTAATCCAGATACCGTAAATGCAACAACTTTTAAAAGTAATACGGTTTGGTTTAATATCGGAATTCGAACGGATTTATTTAATTGGTATTTTGATTTGTAGAATTAACTTTTCAAGGTATCTTTGCACTCGCAATAAACGCGTAAAAAGCAACCCATTACTTTGAGTAAGCAAGCCACTTTACCGGTTAAACATTCTATACTTTCTGATTTTAAAGAAATCACGAAAATGCGCTTATCATTAAGCGTCGTATTTTCTTCAATTGCAGGTTATCTTTTAGGTGCCGAAACAGTCGACTTTACAACACTTTTTCTGTTAGCTTTAGGTGGTTACTTTATGGTAGGTGCTTCAAATGCATTCAATCAAATTATTGAAAAAGATTTGGACGCCTTAATGGATCGTACAAAAAACAGACCTGTTGCGGCTGGACGTATGTCTGTAAATGTTGCGTTTGCAATTGCTTGTCTTTTTACTGTTTTAGGAATTGGCATATTGTATTCAATCAATCAGCAAACAGCCATGTTTGGAGCCATCTCCATCTTTTTATATACCTGTGTTTACACACCTTTAAAAACAAAAACGCCTTTATCAGTTTTTGTTGGAGCTATTCCTGGAGCTATTCCATTTATGTTGGGTTGGGTAGCGGCAACAAACGACTTTGGTATTGAACCAGGGACCTTATTCGCCGTGCAGTTTTTTTGGCAGTTCCCACATTTTTGGGCTATTGGGTGGTTTTTATTTGACGATTATAAAAAAGGGGGGTTTTTCATGCTCCCAACTGGAAAGCAGGATAAAGGTACAGCCAAACAAACCATTATGTACACGGTGTGGACCTTGTTGGTGTCCATTGTCCCGGTATTTGGCTTTACAGGAAAATTACAATTGTCTGTAGTGGCAGCTGTAATTGTTTTCATATTAGGATTAGGCATGTTGTATTATGCTATTCAACTTTATAAAAAAATGAGTGTACAAGCAGCTAAGGAACTTATGTTATCAAGTGTGTTGTACATAACCTTATTACAAATAGTCTACGTTGTAGACAAATTTATTAGATAACCATGGATTTAACCCAAGGAACTTTAGAAGAGAAGAAAGGCAGAGCAAAAAAAATGATGCTTTGGTTTGGTATATTATCATTAATTATGTCATTCGCCGGTTGGACTAGTGCATTTGTTGTAAGTAGCACAAGGCCCGATTGGGCATCAGATTTTCAACTGCCTCAAGCGTTTTTAATAAGTACTATTGTTATTGTAATTAGTAGTATTACAATTTGGATGGCCAAACGCAGTATGTCTCAAAGCAATCAGCAAATGACAACTGTTTGGTTGTTAACCACATTTGTTTTAGGCATCGTTTTTATTTATAATCAATTTGTAGGCTTCCAGCAAATTATAGAATTAGGCTATAATTTTACAGGGCCAACCAGTAATATTACCATGAGTTATATTTATTTGATAGCTGTGGTGCATATTTTACACGTAGCTGTAGGGTTAATCTGCCTGTTGGTCGTAATTTATAATCATTTTAAACAGAAGTATACTTCCAACCAAATGTTGGGTATTGAATTGATCGCAACATACTGGCATTTTGTAGATTTACTTTGGGTCTATCTATTTTTATTCCTATATTTCGTAGGTTAAATTACGCCAGTAATAGCGTGACCAAAAACCCGTATTATTTATTATCTTCATAATGAGTCCAAAATTTTAGAGTGGATGTTTCTTTAAAAAGATAAATTGATTATTTTTGTGCAACTTTTATTAACTAAACCAGACATATGAGTACTACAGTTGTAAAAACTGGAACAGAAGGTAAAACCTGGGGTGGCGGAAACGATCCACTAAAAGCAAGTTATGGTAAAATGATGATGTGGTTCTTTATCGTATCAGATGCCTTAACGTTTTCAGGATTTTTAGCGGCCTACGGATTTTCCAGATTTAAATTTAGTCAATCATGGCCAATTGCCGATGACGTTTTTACCCACGTTCCATTCTTGCATGGTCAAGAATTACCAATGATTTATGTAGCGTTCATGACGTTTATCTTAATCATGTCCTCTGTAACAATGGTTTTGGCCGTTGATGCGGGTCATAAAATGAATAAGGCCAAAGTAACACTTTACATGTTTTTAACCGTTATTGGAGGTCTTATATTTTTGGGCTCTCAAGCTTGGGAATGGTCAACATTCATTAAAGGTGATTACGGTGCAGTTGCAACGCATGGTGGTAACATTATACAATTTGTAGATACTGATGGTAAACGTGTTGCATTGAAAGATTTTGCTATAGCGCAACCTTCTAGTCGTGAACAGCATAAACGTAAAAATGGACTTTGGTATGTTGGTGAAAGAGACTTACCTAGTTATACCTTTAACGAAGTAGTTTCAGGTTTTGAAGCAAACCCAAATATATTAGTTAAAACAACATATTCCGATGAGAATGGCAAAAAAATCATCTTATCTAGAAATGAATCGTTAACTGAATTAAAAACGAAAGGAAATCATGTTGTTGAAGGTGCTAATTTGGTGGAAAATGAGTACGGACCACCGTTATTTGGTGATTTCTTCTTCTTCATTACAGGATTCCACGGATTTCACGTATCTATTGGTGTTTTATTAAATATCATTATTTTCTTTAATGTTATTTTAGGTACGTATGAACGTAGAGGAAGTTACGAAATGGTTGAGAAAGTTGGTCTTTATTGGCACTTCGTAGATTTAGTATGGGTATTTGTATTCACATTCTTCTACCTTGTTTAATTATAGATAATACAGTTAAAATGGCAGACGCACATAAATTAGAAATATTTAGAGGGTTAGTTAAGTTTAAATCTAACACCCAAAAAATATGGGGAGTATTAATACTACTGACCATAGTTACAGCAATAGAGGTAGTTTTAGGTATTTATAAACCTGAAATGTTGATGGCTAAAGTTTTAGGCATGAGTCTCTTAAACTGGATTTTTATTATTTTAACTATAGTAAAAGCTTATTATATTACTTGGGATTTCATGCACATGCGTGATGAAACAGCAGCATTCAGAAGAATGTGTGTTTGGACCGGTGTGTTTTTAATATGTTATATATTATTCATCCTCCTTCAAGAAGGTGGTTATGTAGAGAGTATATTTACAAATGGCTTTGTAAAACACGATTTTTAATATAAGTTAAATGTTCTACAAAAGGCGGTTTTTAAACCGCCTTTTTTTATTTTTGCACTATGAGAAAGCAGCAAATAAAAAGGAATCTTATTTTGGGAATTTTATTTTTTCTACCAGTCATGTTTGTATTGGTACTTTCCCTTTCTGAAGACAATTATAACCCTTTGGATATCATTAACAAAAATGTTGCTGAACTACCTCCAAATGCAGAAAACATTGTTCTTCAAGATCATATTACCGTATTAGCCTTTTTTGGAAATAAACCTTTGGATATGGCAATTGCAGCTTCCAATCTTAAGGAGCTAGTTTACGATAAATTTAAAGGCTTCAAAAAATTTCAAATTGTTGTGTTGGTTCCAAATGGTTCTGAAGCAGAGTCAGAGGAATTGTTTAGAGAAATAGCACGTTATGAAGATTTACGGTTTTGGCATTTTGTTCATTTGGAGGAAGCGGCTATTCAGAAAACCTTTAATAGCTTAAAAGCATCCTTCAGTTTATCAGATAATTTAGCTACAGATAATGTGTTTCTTATAGATACCGAGCGTCATCAGCGTGGTCGTCTGGATGATAGAACAGATCAGGAAAAAGGAAAAAATGCAGCTATTTATGGTTTAGATGCTTACAATTGCATTCAAGTAGCTGTTATAAAAAATAAAATGAGTGCCGAAGATTTACGTGTTCTTTTTACTGAATACCGTCAAAAACGTAAAGGTAATTTCGACTCGGAAACACGTCGCGCTAACGAATTAAAACCTACAAGTCATGAGCAAAAAAGCTAATTATTCTTATGTTGGTATCGCCTTTGTAATTCTAATTTTTGGAATTTGGTTTGTACCACGAATAGTAGATCGTATTACCAAAGGTGATACCGTAAGAAATGATACCAGGAGCGAACCAATTTCTAAAACGAATTTCTCTAAAGACGAATCGTCAGATCTTGTTTTTATAAATATAAATGGAACACCTAAAAAAGTACCTGCTTTCAGTTTTACCAATCAGCATGGCGAAACCATTACAGAACAAGATTATTTAGGGAAAGTATATTTGGTTGAATTCTTTTTTACTACTTGTCCAACCATATGTCCAAGAATGAATAAGAATTTGGTTCAAATTCAAAATAAATTTGAAGGAATTGAAGATTTTGGTGTGGCATCCTTTACAATTATGCCTAAAGTGGATACACCAGAAGTTCTTAAAGCGTATGCTGAAGAATATGGTATTACCAATCCAAATTGGAATTTAATGACAGGTGATCAAGATGCTATTTTTGAATTGGCAAACATAGGTTTTAATATTTATGTTGGCGAAGATGAAACCGTTGAAGCGGGTTTTGAGCATTCTGGTAATTTCGCATTAATAGATAAAAATGGTTTTATCCGATCTAGACAGGATGATTTTGGGAATCCAAAAATTTTCTATTCAGGTATTATCAGTGAGGAAGAAAAGGTTGATGAAGACGGACAAAAAGAAGAAATAAGCATGTTGAAAACCGATATAGCTAAATTGTTGAAAGAATAATGAATCAGAACTTAAAAACAGAACAAAAATATAATAAGTGGATTATAGTTCTCTCTATTGTTGTGCCGCTTGTAGTAGCAGTTTTATTTGGGGTTAAAATACCAAATGTGGAGCCTCTTATGTTTTTGCCTCCAATTTATGCTACTACAAACGCTATAACTGCCTTTGTTTTGGTCGCTGCACTTTGGGCCATAACCAACGGTAAAATTAAACTGCATGAAAAACTAATGAAGTTTGCTATTTTACTTTCGGTTGCTTTTTTGTTAATGTATATGGCGTACCACATGACGAGTGATTCAACTAAATACGGAGGCGATGGCGTTATGAAATATGTGTATTATGTTATTTTAATTTTACATATCATTTTGTCTGTTGCCGTTATTCCGTTTGTGTTAATAACCTATGTGCGTGCTATTACTAATAATATTGAGCGTCATAAAAAAATAGCACGCATTACATTTCCACTTTGGTTGTTTGTGGCCGTTTCGGGTGTGGTAGTTTTTATTATGATTTCACCCTATTATGTTTCTTAAATATATAATCACATGAAAAAAGCATTCATTATCACCGGAATATTAATGTTGTTTTTCACATTGCCAGCCGAAGCACAATGTGCCATGTGTCGTGCGGTTTTGGAAAGTGAAGAAGGTCAAGCTCAAGCCGAAGGTATCAACAATGGAATTGTGTATCTCATGGCTGTGCCTTATATTTTAGTTGGTGGAATCGGTTTTCTTATATACCGTAATTATAGATCTAAAAAGAACTAAATGCGTTTCATATTAGGTGTTTTTTGGGTTTTAATTAATTTTCAAACTCTCAATGCCCAAATTCTGTATGGAACCATCTCAGACAGCCTTTCAAAAAAAACACTTGCGTATGCTAATTTGAGTGTTTTAAATTCAAAATACGGGACATCTACAGATAGTTTGGGGAATTTTGTACTCCATTTAAAAAAGCACCCTAATGATACCTTATTTATTTCTATGCTGGGTTATCAGTCTAAAACGATTGCCTTACATCCTTTTTTAAAGGATAGAAATCAATTGGATATATTATTATCTGTTGCAAATATGGATTTGGATAATGTGCTCCTAGTCTATAAGAAAAAGAAGTATTCGGCAACAAAAACTTTAGGTGTTAAACGCAAGAAAGTCAAATATAAATCCTCCGTTCCCATAGGTTATGAACGCAGTATTTTTATTAAAAATGATACTGGAAAAACAGGGAAAGTAACCTCGGTTAGCTTTAAGCTTAAGAAAACACAATCTGATATTTATGATGTTTATCCTGTTTATTTTCGAATTAAATTTTACGAAATAAATAAATCCACCAAAGGTCCTGGCGCCGCAATTTCCTTTAATGATTATGTTGTAAAACCTCTTAATAAAAATCAAACCATTACGCTAGAATTTGAGAATACATTCATTCCTTTTTTAGAATCAGGTATTTTTGTGAGTATTGAAACCATAAATCCCAATCCGGAAAAACCATTGGGAAGTATGTATATTACAACACCTAATTTGCTTATGACTTATGATGATGAACCATTAACCTATTCCAGTTTTCGTGGACAATCGTGGACACATTTAAAGCGCAAAATGAGGTGGAAGGCCTTTGGGAAAACACGTTATTATTATGCAAATCCATTGGTTGAAGTTACCGTACAATTGGAGAAATAATAGCCTAGATATCATTTATTTATAAAAAATTTAACAGCACTTCAAAAGTCTCCGATTAAAATATATTTACTTTTGTTGTAACATTTTTGTGTTTTATAAGTCTAACTTGTAGAATATAATTTAACCAACCAACGTAAATTATGCTAACTATAAGCAAATTGCACAAATCCTATCCTATAGGTGACTCCAGTTTACATGTATTAAAAGGTATTGATCTTTCTGTTAAAGAAGGTGAAATGGTTGCCATTATGGGATCATCGGGTTCTGGTAAATCTACCTTATTAAATATTATTGGTATGTTGGATGAAGCGGACGAAGGTGAGTATATTCTTGATGGTGTTCCCATTAAAAATTTAACCGAAAAAAAAGCAGCAATTTATAGAAACAAGTTTTTAGGATTTATCTTTCAATCCTTTAACCTAATCAATTATAAAAATGCAATTGAAAACGTAGCACTTCCCTTGTATTATCAAGGCATGAAGCGTGCTGAACGTCAAGAATTGGGTATGTTTCATTTGGAAAAGGTTGGTCTTGCCAATTGGGCACACCACTTGCCAAATGAATTGTCTGGTGGACAGAAACAGCGTGTTGCTATTGCACGAGCGTTGGCTGCAAACCCAAAATTACTTCTTGCCGATGAGCCTACAGGTGCTCTAGACACCAAAACATCTTATGAAATTATGGCCTTTATTCAGCAGTTAAATGATGAAGGAAAAACCATATTAATGGTAACGCATGAAGAAGATATTGCCAATATGTGTAAGCGTATTGTCCGTTTAAAAGATGGTGTTATTATGGAAGATGTTTTTGTAGAACAAGTTAGAGCCGAACAATATGTTTGATTTAGATCTTTGGCGTGAGATATTTCAAAGTATCAATAAAAACCGAACGCGAAGTTTGCTTTCAGGATTTACGGTAGCTTTTGCTATTTTACTATTTGCTGTTCTTTTTGGATTAGCTAACGGACTTCAAAATACTTTTTCAGACGCCTTTAATGACGATGCCAATAATTCCATTATGATTTATTCGGGTATGACTACCAAGGCCAATAAAGGACTTCAGGCAGGTAGACGTATTCAGTTTAAAAATGAAGACTATTCCTATGTTAAAGACGAGTTTAAAGATGAAGTTCAATTTATAACCTCTAGAATCTATAGAAATGTAACGGCTACTTTTAGAAACGAAAAAAGTAGTTATTCTGTTCGCGCAGTTCACCCGGACCATCAATATTTAGAAATGACCATAATGGATCAAGGACGATACATTAATGAGTTGGATGTTCAAAACCACACTAAGGTGGCTGTTATAGGTCGTTTGGTTGAAGAAGATTTATTTTTAAGAACAACCGCTTTAGGAAAATATATTAACCTAGATGGTATTCCGTATAAAGTAGTTGGTGTTTTCTCGGATGATGGCGGCGATAATGAGGAACGCTTAATTTATATGCCCATTTCCACCGCACAACGGTTATATGGTAATACAGATTATGTAGATCAAATTAACTTGACCTATAATCCTGAAATGAATTACGACCAAGCCATTGCGTTTGGTAGAACACTTACTAATAAAATGAAAAACCGCTTTGATGTTGCGGAAACCGATCAGCGTGCAATTCGTATTCAAAACATGGCGGAAGGTACCAAAGCTGTGGGGCAAATGACAACCGCCTTAGGATTTATCATTTTCGTAATTGGTTTTGGAACCTTAATAGCAGGTGTCGTTGGTATTAGTAATATAATGATTTTTATTGTAAAAGAACGTACCAAGGAAATTGGCATTCGTAAAGCATTAGGCGCTACACCACGATCTATTGTATCTATTATTTTAATAGAATCTATTTTAATTACTGCCATTGCAGGTTATGTTGGCTTGTTATTAGGTGTCGGTGTTTTAGAACTTGCTGCTCCAACGTTGGAAACATATTTTATTAAGGATCCAAGTGTACAACCGTCACTAATTATTGCGGCAACCATTACACTTATTTTAGCAGGTGCAATTGCAGGTTATTTACCAGCTAAAAAAGCATCACAAATTAAACCCATTGTAGCATTAAGAGACGACTAATATGTTTAAATTTTTAACAGATAGAGATACTTGGCAAGAGGTTTTTGATAGTCTTAGTAAAAACAAACTACGATCTATATTAACCATGGTAGGTGTTTGGTGGGGAATTCTCCTACTTATTGGTCTTCTTGGTTCTGCCAGGGGATTAGAGAATGCATTTAATCGTTTGTTTGGCGATTTTGCTACGAACAGTGTATTCGTTTGGGCACAAAGCACCAGCAAACCATTTCAAGGCTTTCAAGAAGGAAGACAAGTAAAGTTGACATTAACGGATGCTAAAAAAGTAGAAGAGAATGTAGAAGGTATTGAATTTGTAGTACCAAGAAGCCAAAGCCAAGCCATGGTGGTTCGGAATTTCCTTTCGGGAACCTTTGGTATAAATGGGGATTATCCTTTATTAGATAAAGTGCAGAAGAAAAAGTTAATTCACGGTCGCTTTATCAATCAAAACGATATAGATGCGAATAGAAAAGTTGTAGTCATTTCAGAAGATGTTTACAAACAACTATTTGAAAAAGATGTTCAAGCTATTGGCGAGTTGATCCAAATAAACAGTATGAACTTTATGGTGATTGGTGTTTTTGAAGTAGGCAATATGAATATGGGGCCATCAACGGATATGCATATTCCGTTTACCACCTTCCAGCAAATTTATAACCGTGGCGAAAACATCAGTTGGATGATGATTACTGGGAAACCGGAATACAACATCAAACAAATTGAAGAAGACGCAAAGCTCATTTTAAGAAATTTAAATAACGTGCATCCGGAAGATAAACGTGCCTTTGGAAGTTTTAATTTAGGTAAAGAGTTTGCAAAAATGACGGGTTTTCTTTCTGGTATGCAATTTTTGACATGGTTCGTAGGTATTGCAACCCTTATTGCGGGTGTTTTTGCCATTGGTAATATTCTATTAATTACCGTCAAAGAACGCACCAAAGAAATTGGTGTCCGCCGTGCACTAGGAGCCACGCCTTACGAAATAAAACGACAGATTTTAGTAGAAGCCGTTTTCATTACTTTACTGGCGGGATTCTTTGGGATTATTAGTGGTGGATGGATTTTGATAGCATTAGATGCCGCATTTGGGCAAGGTCCAGACGCAACCATGGTAAATGCATCTGTTTCCATTTCAGTTGTATTTATAGCCTTGATCATTTTAGTTGTTTTAGGTACTTTAATCGGATTAATTCCAGCATTTAAAGCCACTAGTATTAAACCTATAGAAGCATTACGCGAAGAATAAATAAATAAAATTTAGATATTATAAAACCAACCGATCAATTAAAATAATAAACACAATCAAATGAATAAAGCAGTAAAAATCATCATTGGCATCGTAGTCCTAGTACTATTTGTTTGGGTAATTAAATACTTTAAAGACTCCAATTCTAAAGCTATTGAAGAATTTAAAACAGAAACACCATTTTTCACCTCTATAAAAACAAAAGTGGTTGCCACAGGGAAATTAAACCCTGAAGAAGAAATTGAATTGAAACCGCAAATAGCTGGAATTATTGATAAAATTTTGGTTGAAGAAGGTGACGTTGTTAAGAAAGGCGATTTAATTGCCAGAATTCGTGTGGTACCTAACGAACAAAGTTTAGTAAGTGCAAGAAGTCGAATTAATAGTGCACAATTATCTTTTGATAATTCCAAAACCTTATACGACAGAAATAAAGCCCTTTTTGAAAAAGGTGTTATTTCAAAACAAGATTTTGAAAACAGTGAGTTGTCCTTAAACCAAGCAAATGAATCTTTACGTCAGGCTCAAAATGACTTTCAAATCATCAAACAAGGTTCCTTATCTGGAGGTGGTTCTGCCAACACCAATATTGTAGCACAAATTCCTGGAACTGTTTTAGAAATTCCGGTACGTGAGGGAGATCAAGTAATTGAATCTAATAGCTTTAATGCAGGAACAACCATTGCTACCATTGCAGATATGAGTAAAATGATTTTCGAAGGAAAAGTTGATGAATCTGAAGTAGGAAAACTAGAAGAAGGGAAAGATATTATTGTGGTTCTTGGCGCTATTAATCAACAAGAATTTCCATCTAAATTAACGTTTGTAGCGCCAAAAGGAATTGAAGAAAATGGTGCAGTTCAATTTACTATTAAAGCAGACGTAGAAGTTAATCCGTCTGTAAAAATTAGGGCTGGTTACAGCGCTAATGCAGAAATTGAAATGGAAAGTAAAGATAGCGTAATGGTTGTAAAGGAAGCCTTATTACAATTTAATCGTTTTACGGAAAAGCCATTTGTAGAAGTTCAAAAAGAAGATGGTACCTATGAAGAGAAATATGTTGAGTTAGGTATTTCAGATGGAATAAATGTTGAAATTACTGAAGGTGTTTCAGAAACTGATAAAATAAAAGTTTGGAATAAAGCAAAAGAAGATAACAATGATGAAGATTAATAAAGTACTAACCCTTTCGTTTTTAACGGTTGTTTTTTCTGTTAGTTCATATGCTCAAGAAAAAGTATGGACGCTGGAAGAATGTGTAAACTACGCCTTGGAAAACAATATTAGCATTAAGCAAACAGAACTAGATACGGAATTAGCAGACCAAGATTTAATTACGGCTAAAGGAAATTTCCTACCAACTTTGGATGGAAACGCTTCCCAAAATTGGAATTTCGGTTCGTTTATTGGGCAAGATGGTAATCGTGTGTCAAGGGATTCTAGAGGTAATAGCTTTGGCTTAAATACAGGTATTGTTTTATTTAATGGATTTCGAAATACCAGCACTTATAAACAAGCAGAATTAGGAATTGAATCTAGTCAGTTGCAATTAGATATTTTAAAGGATAATATTTCATTGAATGTTGTAAACCAATATTTAAACATTCTATTAAATAAGGAAAATTTAAAAGTAGCCGAGGAACAAATAATTATTTCTGAAAAGCAGGTTAATCAATTATCAGAATTAGTTGATTCTGGTGTGCGTCCGCGTGCTGATTTATATGAAGTACAAGCCCAATTGGCAAGTGATCAAGAGCGTTTAATAAATACCCAAAACAGTGTAGATTTAGCCTTGTTGAGTCTGGCACAGTTATTACAAGTTTCTCAAGATGGTTTTGATGTTCAGCCAATGGCTTTAACCCTACCGGCAGTTATGGTTCAAGAAAAATCTGCCAACGATATTTATGATTTTGCTGTTCAAAATAGACCTGAAATTAGACAAGCGGAATTGAATATTGAAAATGCGCAATTAAATGTAGAAATTGCTAAAAGTGCTTACTATCCAACATTGACTTTTGGTGCTGGTTTAGGAACATCTTATCAGCATTTTCAAGGGCAAGATGATGTGCGTTTAGTGTTTCCTGATCCATCAGATCCTTCTAATTTTGTTTTTGAACCTAATGGATTTGGTCAACAATTAGAGGATAATTTAGGTTACAATTTAGGTTTCAGATTAAACATTCCAATTTTCAATGGTTTTCAGACTAAAGCAAATGTGAGTCGAGCAGTTATTAATAGTAAGCGTATAGAATATGGTATGGATCAAGCAAAACAAGATTTACGCACCAATATTGAACAAGCTTATGCCGATGCTAAAGCGGCTCTTAAACAATTTGAAGCATCAGAAACGTCATTAAATGCGCAAGATGAATCGTTTAGAAATGCACAAGACAGTTATAATTTAGGCGTGATGAACGCTTTTGAATTTGAGCAAGTAAGAAACCGATTGGTAAATGCACAAGCAAACGTAATTAATGCGAAATATAATTTTGTATTTAAAACGAAAGTATTAGATTTCTATTTAGGAATTCCTTTAACAGAATAATGCCGTGGCAATAATATTAAGTATAGAAACAGCAACAACAAATTGTTCGGTCTCTCTTTCAAAAGAAGGAGAGACTTTTGCTTTAAAAGAAGATTATAATAATGGCTTTTCGCATGCGGAACGTTTACATGTTTTTATTAATGACATTCTAAAAGAAAACCATATAGATAAATCGGAAATTGATGCCGTAGCCATTAGTAAAGGTCCTGGGTCTTATACCGGTTTACGCATTGGTGTTTCGGCAGCAAAAGGCTTGTGTTTTGCTTTAAATATTCCGCTGATTAGTGTTTCCACTTTGGAAGCTATGGCGCATCAAGTTAATATTACCAAGGGCATTATCATTCCCATGTTAGATGCCAGACGTATGGAAGTTTACGCCGCTATTTACAATGCAAACTATCAACCTATTCGTGGAATTGAAGCAGAAGTTTTAGATGAAACATCATATGCTGAATTTCTGGATAAAAGTCAGGTTCATTTTATAGGTAATGGTGTTGAAAAAACAAAAGCACTCATTACACATAAAAAAGCTGTTTTTATAGAGCACAAGTTACCATCAGCTAATGAAATGGGTGTTTTGGCTTTTAATAAGTACAAAAAAAGCGACACCGAAGATGTCGCTTATTTTGAGCCGTATTATTTAAAAGATTTTGTAGCTATTAAACCAAAATCTAAAAGATAGGTATTAGCCTTCTTTGTGTATTTCCACTTGGTGTGGGTAAGGAATATCAATTCCAGCCGCATCAAGTGCTTCTTTTGTTTGTTCCATAACATCAAACTTAACGGTCCAATAATCTTCTTTCTTAACCCATGCACGTGTAAAGAAATTAATAGAGCTATCCGCTAATTCAGATACATTTACAGCCGTAGCCGGATCTTTCAATACCAATGGATGCGAATTAATTACACCAAAAAGTATTTCTTTGGTTTTCTTAATGTCAGAATCATAACCAACACCAAACGTAAAATCTACACGTCGTGTATCTTCTGTACTATAATTAATAATATTGCCATTTGATAATGCGCCATTTGGAATTATGACTTCTTTATTATCTGTTGTATTTAATTTAGTCGTAAAAATTTCAATTTCTTTAACGGTTCCACTTTCACCTTGGGCTTCAATAAAATCACCAATTTTAATAGGTCTGAATACCATTAAAAGTACACCACCCGCAAAATTCCCTAAAGAACCTTGAAGTGCTAAACCAATGGCTAAACCCGCAGCAGCTATAATAGCGGCAAATTGCGCTGTAGGAACACCTAAAGTGCCTAATATGGTAATTACTAATAATATTTTTAAAATAGCATTGATTAAATCTACAAGAAATTTCTTGAGGCTTACTTCATAATGACCTTTATCCATCATTTTTTTGAAACCTTTAAGAATCTTTTTAATAAGCCAAGAACCAACAATCCATATAACAATGGCTCCAATAACTTTTAAACCGTAAGTGGTTACAAATGCAATGCCTTGTTCTATCCAGTAATCTAAATTTTTATCCATAATGTGCTTAGTGAGATTAATTAAGTGACAAATTTAAGTATTATCTCACAGTTCTAAAAATTATAGAAATTTAAAATAATGATTAACAGTTAGATAATAAGTGAGGTATGGTTTGGATTGATGAATGAAACTAAATAGCAAATTAATAGGTGAAAACTACCAATTCCAACGAATAGCATACAAGCTATTAAGAATGGGGCATAAAAAAACGCCCTAAAAAGGGCGCTTCAAATAGTTGTTATTATTTAACCTCGAAGGTTATTTTTATATTCACTCGAAATTCGGTTACGTTATCGCCATTTACAATAGCACTTTGTTCTTTTACATAAACCGAACGAATGTTTTTTACGGTTTTAGATGCTTCCTTAACGGCTTTTCGGGTTGCGTCTTCCCAGCTGGTTTCAGAATTTGATAATACTTCAATAACTTTTAAAATAGCCATAATATTGTTTTTTTAAGTTTAGCTGTTAAGTTACTAATTATATTTCGGAATATAAAATTATCCGTTTAAGGCTTCAACTGTTTCCACACGACCTTTAAGCATTTCTTTTAGCATATTTTCAATACCATTTTTCAAGGTAAACGTAGACGATGGACAGCCACTACACGCACCTTGTAAAATAACTTTTACGGTTTTCGTTTCTGGATTGTAGGATTCAAATTGAATATTTCCACCATCACTTGCTACGGCAGGTTTTATATATTCTTCTAAAATGTTTATTATTTCTTTGGACGTATCATCGCGTGATTCATAGGTTTCGTCCAGTTTTTCACTTGTAATATTTAGTACTTCTTGCGCATTAGCATTTACGACTTCCTTACCATTTTCAATAAATGTTCGGATAAACTCGCGTAATTCCATGGTGATAGTTTCCCATTCTGCCATGTCATATTT
Organism: Bizionia hallyeonensis; assembly: GCF_042657385.1. NCBI lineage: Bacteria > Pseudomonadati > Bacteroidota > Flavobacteriia > Flavobacteriales > Flavobacteriaceae > Bizionia > Bizionia hallyeonensis. The sequence goes on from NZ_JBHSLA010000001.1 coordinate 1,038,761, forward strand.
AGTTACAGAAATGTAATTGTCTTCCATAAAAACACTTTTCACAAACGGAAAATGGAATAATTCTGTTGCTAATGGCGACACTTTAGCATCGTCTATGGATGTAAATTCATAAGTTGCAGTTACTAATTTTTTATTGGCTACAAACTTAATTACAGCAGGATTAGGTGTGCTTTCCGCATAAACCGTAATCGGTACTTTTTTTACCGTTGTGGTGTCGGTAATTACAACGCCACCCGAATTTAAGTATTCGGTAATTTGTTCTGCAACTTCCTCTTGAACATCAGGCCACTCGACAATATTAAAACGTTCAATAGCTATAAAATTACTTGATATATAAACCTTCTTCACAAAAGGTAAATAAAATAATTGCTGTGCTAAAGGTGAATTTTTAGCATCATCAATATTATTAAATTCAAAGCTTTGGTGCTTGGTTATAAACTGATTAAGTTCAAATTTTACAATTGTATTATTGGAAGTTTCTTGAATGGAAACTGTATATGGATTCATGATAAATATTTTTTTTGCAAAAATACTAAAAGAAAACTATAGATATCCATATATTTGAGTTTTAATGCTCGGTAAAATAGAGTTTAAAACTTATCAATTTCATGAAATTTGATAAGGTTTAACTTTTGTAATGGAGTGATAAAAAGTAATTTTTATATATTTGGTCGCGGATTTATAATTTTATTGTAAAAACCGAGTTTTATATAAGGATAAAGATTTAGTGTGGTTTTACCAATCTACCTTGAAAAATATACTATGAGAATGAAAAGGTTTTTTTTAATAGCAGTTGTTGCCTTTTTTACACAGTTTGTAAAAGCCCAAGAAGGACTTCCTATTTATACCGATTATCTAACAGATAACTATTATTTAATTCACCCGTCTATGGCTGGTGTTGCCAATTGTGCTAAAATACGTATGACAGGTAGACAGCAATGGTTTGGCCATGAAAATGCGCCCAAATTATTAACTGTTAGTGCTAATGGTAGAATAGGTGAATCTAATTCTGGAATTGGCGCCATTTTTTACACGGATAAAAACGGATACCACTCGCAAAATGGTGCGTATTTAACGTATGCATACCAATTAATGTTTTCTAGAAATGAAGTAGATTTAAACATGCTTTCTTTCGGTTTAAGTGTTGGAGCTATCCAATATAAATTGGACGAGACAGCTTTCTTAAATGAATTACCAGATCGTATAATTTCAGGAATCGAACAAAGTTCAACCAACTTTAATATTGATTTCGGATTTTCATATTTCTTGTATAATTTCTACGCACATGCTACTGTAAAAAATATTCTAAATAATGAAGGGATTAATAACGATATCGAAATTACTAGTAATTTAAGACGTTATTTATTCTCTACAGGTATTGTTTTAGGGAAGTTTGGTAGTGAATGGACTTATGAGCCATCCATCATGTTTCAATATAAAGATGGTACAAAAGAATCGTCCATTGACATCAATGCGAAAGTTTACAAAGAAATGGATTTCGGAAAGCTTTGGGGAGGTTTATCCTACCGTCGTAGTTTAGATGGTGCCGAATATATTGATGGCGGAAGTGTTAATAGCCAAAAATTACAATATATTTCACCACTTGTAGGTGTTAATTTTAAAGACTTTATGGTTGCATATACCTATTCATACCAATCAAATTCAGTTGTATTCAACAATGGTGGTTTTCACCAAATAACATTAGGTTATAACTTTGGTTGCAGAAAAGAGCGTTATCACTGTGCTTGTCCTGCAATTAATTAAGACATACAATTCAAATAATTTAAAACTCGGAATAACCTTCCGAGTTTTTTTTATGTTGTTTAATTTTATTTGAATAAAACCCAGAATGTGTGAAAGCCCTATTTTAATTAGGGAATGAATTTAATCAGCTTGTAAACAACACTTTTTAACTTAAAATCTTCACCGTATTTGCAAATACGTATTTTATAATACCGCTTAAAGTACGTAAGTTTATACATGTAAATTTTAATAATGAAATCTTTTTTAACCGCTCTTTTGTTTCTGTTCCTGTACGTCAGTCCCTACATGGTCTATGCGCAGGAAATGTCAACATCATCTAATAGGCAACAAACTGTTTTTACGGTTCGTGGGTCGGTATATGATGCTGAATTTAGTAAGCCCATTCCACAAGTTAATATTGAGGTAAATGGTGGCGCATATACCACAACAAATATGGCTGGTGAATTTAGAATTCAGGCAAAAAGAGGTGATGAATTAGTGATAAGGCATAAAGATTTCCAAACCGTTTACTACACCATAAAAGATAACGAACGCATAAAAATAGAAGTGCGAGCAAATGAGTTAACGTTTGAAGCGCCAAAAATAAATCAAGAGTCAACTTTTAATGCATCTATAGATTCTGCGGAAACCTATTTAAAAACAGATATAGAAAAAAGCTTGCAATTTATTACAGAAGCGCTTTCCAAAAGTCGCTCTATTAACGAAAATTCGCAAGTATATGAAGTTTTAGGTGATGTATATATTCATTGGAAACAATATGATTTAGCAATTAGTAATTATCGCATTAGCCTTCAAAGTGTTAAATCTCATACTGTTCAGTTAAAATTAGCCAAAGCCTATTGGTACAATAAAAGTTACCAAGAAAGTATTGCGACATATCAAAATGTTTCAAAATCTGATTTAAGTAATTGGCAACAGGTTGTTTTACATGAAGGACTTGGTGATACTTATACTAGTATTCATGATTATCCAAAGGCTTTAAAGGCTTATAATTCAGCTTTAGAGAAAGCAAATTATTATAAAATAAAAGCCAAAATAACCGATTTAAATTCGAAAATAGCCCAAGTGTTGAGTGAAACTGGGAATGAAAAAGAAGCAGAAGATTACTTTGATAATGCTTTAAAATTAGCCTCTCAAGAAACCGGTTCGCGTGCTGTGGAGGAGAAAGTGAAAGTGGCCGATTTCAAAAATAGAAGTCAAAATTTTTCTGATGAAATTGAACTGCGAAAACAAGCCATACAAGCCATTCAAAATATTGAGTTAGATTCGGCTATCGGTAATGAAAGTGCGTTAACTGTTCAAAAACAAAACTATAAAATTGGCAATGCCTATTATTTAAAAAAGGATTATAATAGCGCTAAAACCTATCTGGAAAAAAGTATAAATGAAGCCAGTGCAAAAAATGATTTAGTGGTTGCCAAGGATGCCAAGCGAAAACTATCAGAGGTTTATAGTAGTTCTGGCGATTATGATAAAGCCCTGGAAACCTACAAGGAATATACAGATCTGGTGGAAACCTTGTATATTAAAAAGGAGCAAGAAATAATTCAAGCGGCACGTTTTAGCAAAGAAATTGCTGAAAAACAAAACCGGATTACCAGTTTGGAATCCGATAGACAATTATCAGAAAGTAAGTATCAATTAACATCAGAACGTAACAAGCGTCAGCAGCTCATAATCTACTCTTTAATTGGAGGATTATTGTTGCTTTTGGTTACGGCTTATTTTATGTATAAATACATTAAACAACAACGTTTGGCAAATAATTTATTAGCTTTAAAATCATTGCGTAGCCAAATGAATCCGCATTTTATTTTTAATGCCTTAAACTCCGTAAATAGTTTTATAGCGGCTAATGATGAGCGAACAGCTAATAGATATTTATCCGATTTTTCCCATCTCATGCGTTCCGTTTTAGAGAATAGTGAAGCTGATTTTATTCCCTTGGAAAAAGAGATTGCCCTGTTGGAGCTTTACACGAAATTGGAGCATTTCCGGTTCCAAGATAAATTTGATTATGAGATAACCATTGCGGATAATGTGGTTGTTTCCGACTTTCAAATTCCACCTATGCTGTTACAACCGTATATAGAAAATGCAGTATGGCATGGTTTACGTTATAAAACAACCAAAGGGTTGTTGTCCATTAGAATCTGTAAAACAAGCGAAACAGAACTAACGATTACCATTTCTGATAATGGTATTGGTCGCGAACGTTCTAAAGAATTAAAAACTGATAATCAGAAAAAGCATAACTCACAAGGCATGAGTAATATTCAAAAACGGGTGTCTATTTTAAATGATATGTATCAGGATAAAGTAGATGTAAGCATTTCCGATTTTCAGGATGAAGAAGATGCAGGAACCCAAGTGATTGTCAAATTGAAAAAAGATTGATTATCGCATAATAAGACAACTTAATTTGTAAACAAAAGAATGAGATTCCCAAATCTAAAAAAATAAGAATATGAAACTAAAAGCTATAATAGTCGAAGACGAACATACTAGTCGTGATATTTTAAAAAACTACTTAACACGCTACTGTCCAAATGTCCAGGTTTTAGGTGAAGCAGAAAACGTGGAGGAAGCACTCATTTTAATTAGAAATAACGAACTAGATTTGGTATTTCTAGACGTGGAAATGCCTTATGGAAATGCCTTCGATTTATTAGAAAAAGTAGGCGATATTAATTTTGAAACCATATTTGTAACAGCCTATAATCACTATGCTATGGATGCGTTAAATGCTCACGCATCGTATTATTTAATGAAGCCAATTTCTATTGATGAATTAATTAAAGCGGTGGATTATGTAACTGAAATTAAACAGAAAGAATCCGCGCTTCAAGATCAGGTTTTAGTCCCTAAAATACAGGTGATTTCAGGAAAAATAACCATACCACAGCAGGATGGGTTTGAAGTCATCAACACAGCAGATATTTTGTATTGCAAAGCCGATGATAACTACACGGAGATTTATTTAAATAATGAGAAAAAGAAATTGGTAAGTAAGACCTTGAAGTATTTTGAAGATGCGTTGATGGATAGCCACTTTTCACGCGTGCATAAATCCTATTTAGTAAACGTCAACGAGATTTTAAAATACGTGAAAGGAAAGGGTGGAAGTGTTGTGTTGAGTAATGGGAAGCAAGTGAGTGTTTCGGCTTCTAGAAAAGCGGAATTTTTGGCTTTTTTTAAATAGAATTCCTGCAAAAGCAGGAAATCGAAGATTCAGAGGAGCTAATCTCATAGCTTTAAATACAGCACTTCAAATTTAACACAAGCGTTAACCATTTCAAGCGAAGCGAGAACTAATAAATTTTTTATATCACCCTAGATTTCCAAACCTATCAGGTTTTAGAAACCTTTTAGGTCTTTTAGGCATTTCTCAAAACCATTCAGTAAGAGTAGAAATATTAATCTCAAAAATAATCCTACTTTAGCAATTCATAAAAACGAATACTCAAAACATAATTTATAAAAGCAACATTATTATGCCTGTTATCAAACCCGTAAACGGAAAAGCACCAAACATACCAACTAATTGTTATATTGCCGAAAACGCAACCATTGTTGGCGATGTTTCAATGGGATCAAACTGCAGCGTTTGGTTTAATGCCGTTATTCGTGGCGATGTCCATTATATTAAAATGGGAAATAAAGTGAATGTTCAGGATGGTGCCATTATTCATGCTACATATCAGAAATCGCCAACCACCATAGGAAATAATGTGTCTATTGGACATAATGCTATCGTACATGGGTGTACCATCCATGATAATGTACTTATTGGTATGGGTAGTATAGTAATGGATGATTGTGTTGTAGAAAGCAATAGTATTATTGCTGCAGGTGCTGTGGTAACCAAAAATACACATATAGAATCAAATAGCATTTATGCAGGCATTCCAGCTAAAAAAGTAAAGGATATTAGCCAAGAATTAATTTCAGGTGAAATTAATAGAATAGCCGAAAACTACGTGACATATTCGGGTTGGTTTAAAGAGTAGATTCTTAAAAATCCAAATACGAAATATCATGATTACCACCTAAAAGCGTGGTAATAACCTCTGTACTTGCATTGGTGTTAAATTGCCACTTCCCTTTAGTCATGGAGCTATTTAATAAATTATTCTCTTTTAAAATGAGTTCCGTCTGTTTGGCAACTGCTTCTCCTGAATCAATAATTTTAACCTGCTCTGGCAATAACTCTAATAGCTGTGGAAGTAAATAGGGGTAGTGCGTACAGCCTAAGACTAAATAATCAATATTGGCTTTAATCATGGGTTGTAAATAGAGTTTTAATAAGCCAGTCATTTCAGATGAATTTAATTTACCCGATTCAATTAATTGCACTATACCTTCGCCTTCTTGTTCTATAACTTGTATATGCCGACTATATAAATCTGCTGCTTGATGAAATAATTCGCTGGACAAGGTGCCGCGAGTGGCAAGAATACCAATGGCTTTGGTTTTAGTATTTAAAGCTGCTGGTTTAATAGCAGGTTCAATACCTATAAAGGGAATTGGAAATTTTTCGCGAAGTATTTTTATGGAATTGGTTGTCGCGGTGTTGCAAGCCACAACAATGAGTTTGCAGCCTTTGGACATTAGGTGTTCGGTGTTTTTGATACTTAATTGAATAATTTCCTGCTGCGTTTTAGTACCATAGGGCGAGTTTTTACTATCGGCAAGGTAAATGGTATTCTCATGTGGTAAACGCAGGTGGAGCTCGTTCCAAATGGACGTGCCACCAACACCAGAATCGAATATGCCAATGGGTTTTGTGCTCATATACCAAAAATAAAAAAGCCACTTGATATAAGTGGCTTTTTGTAGAATATTTTAAAAAAAGATTAGATACCTAACGCTTTCTTAACATCGTCTAATAAATTTTTACCGTCGGCCATGATTACACCACCACCTTGTGTAGAATCAAGTACATACTCAAAACCTTGAGCTCTTGCTACTTTTAAGATAGCTGCTTTGGCTTTTTCAGTAATAGGCTTTAATAAGTCTACTTCTTTCTTTTGCATGTCTTGTTGCGCAGTACCACGATATTGTTGGATGTTTTGCTCCATAGTTTGAACTTCAATCAAACGTTTTTGGTTTTCTTCATCCGTTTTTGTTGGTGCTTCCGCTTCGTATTGCTTCATTTTATTTTGGTATTCAGTTACCATAGCTTTAATATCAGCTTCATACGTTTTGCCCAATTTTTCCATTTCAGATTGTGCTGTTGACATTTCTGGCATAGATTTAATTAAATCTTGGGTATTAATGTGCGCAACTTTGCTTTGAGCTTGTGTAAAACTGGTTGCTCCAATAAATAATGCTGCTGCAAATAAAAGGGTTTTGAATTGTTTCATTTTAAAAATAGTATTAATGTGTGTTATAAATTTAATTATTAATTATCGCCTTCATCCTCGTCTGGCGTGTCTTCATTTGTGTTGTTTCTAGCTTTTTCACGCTCTAAACGTGCTTGTTCTCTTTCGGCTAGAATTCGTTGCTTACGTTCTTCTAATTCTTGTTTTCTGCGCGCACGATCATCTAATTTTTCCTGTCTGCGCTCTTCAGCAATTTGCTCTGGGGTTTTTACCTCTTCAGAGTCTGTATTGTTTTTGTTATTTTCAGTAACAGTTGTTTCTTCTACCTCATCTTCGGCTTCATCAGCTTCATTGTCCTGATTACGGCTGTTTAATTTTTCTTCACGCGCTAAATTACGCGCTTCAATAATACTGTCACGACGTTTTTGAGCTGCTAATTTACGTGCTTCACGTTCGTTCATTATTTCATTTTTGCGTTCGTCAGCAGCTTCTTGTTTTGCTTCTAATTCTTCATCCACTTCAATAACCAGATCTTCATCTTGGGCAGCCTGTTTTTCTGCTCTAGAACCTGCTTGGGTACGTTTAGCACTACGGGTTAAACTTCTAATAACTTGCTCGCTAAAATCATACCGTTTTGCTGAATACAGCATCACTACATCAGCTGATTTATCAAAAACAAAATCATATTTCTTGGCTTCTGCAATATCTTGGACCGCAGAAAAAATTTGATCTTGAATGGGTTGAATGAGTTGCTTTTTCTGAATCATTAAGTCGCCATTTGGACCAAAACGCTTTTGCTGATAATCTAATATTTCTTTTTCTTCAAAAGCAATATCCTCTTCACGCTCGGCAATTAATTCCTTAGTTAAAAGCGCTTTTTCATTGCTTAAATCTTTTCGCTTTTGCGCAATAGTTCCTAATTGTTGTTCAATTTCGCTTTTCCACTTTTGGACTTTTGTTTCCAATTGTGACGTTGCTTGTTGATATTCTGGAACATTTTCAAGAATGTATTCAGTGTCTATGTAGCCAATTCTTACACCACGTTGTGCAAAACTGGACATGCTTAACATGAATACTGTAGCCACTAAAAAAAGAACTTTTAATTTCATCTGTTTCATATTTTATAATTTATAACGTGTAAATTCTAAAACGACAGACTTTTTATATTATTCTATCCTTTTTAAATTACTGTTTTCAAAATTATGAATTTTAATTTGAAAATAATTTAAATCGGGATTTAATTAATTATAAGTGTTATAGAAAATATCGTGCCAAAATTAAAATTGTTGTCCAATAATAAAGTGCGTTTCCCATCCATTAGGTGATGTTTGTCCTGGAAGCGCATCGAATCCATAACCAAAATCAATACCTAATAAACCAAATGCTGGCATGAAAATACGAACACCTGCACCACTGGATCTGTATAAATTGAATGGGTTATAATCCTGAAAATCATTATAGGACACACCCCCTTCAACAAAACCTAAAAGATATATTTTAGCCGTTTGGCTCATACTAATTGGATAACGTAACTCCATAGAGAACTTATTATAAATAGTTCCACCATCGTTGGTAATATTATTTTCGCCATCAATTGGTTGAAGTGATTGGTTTGGATAACCACGCAGCGCAACGGCTTCACGTCCATCTAAACTGTAACTTCCTAAACCATCTCCTCCAAGGAAAAAACGCTCAAAAGGAATTACACCCCTTGCTTGGTTGTAAGCTCCTAAGAACCCGAATTCTACGCCAGATTTTACAATAAACTTACCAAATAGTCTGGTGTACCAGTCACCTTTCATTTTAATTTTATAAAATTCTAACCACTTAAAACGTTCTTGATCAATGGCACCTACTTGATTGGCTGCTTGATTTCTAATAATTGTAGAATTATTTGGATCGTTTTGAATCTCTAACCACGCATCTCGCTCTTCTATAAGCATATCGTAATCCACTCCATTAAACAATGAATATGGCAAAGATAGCTTAGCTGTAACACTAAAGTTAGATCCACCTGTTGGAAAAACAGGGTCATTATAAGTGTTGTTTCTACTTAAACCGATTGTGTAAGCCAGGTTGTTTGAATATCCATCACCAAAAGTAAATAGTCCGGTGTTATAGTTTTTTAAATTATAATGTTGAAAACTTACAGCTTGTGATAAAGTGAAATAATCATCAGGGATAGTTAAACGTTTGGCTAAACCAACTGTTATACCTGAAATATTAAAACGTTTATCGCGATCGGCATTTCCTGTTGTTGGATCATATAAAAATTGTGCCGAATGCGAAATAGATGTTGAAAATTGAACTGGTTTTTTTCCACCCATCCAAGGTTCTGTAAATGAGAAACTATAGGTTTGGTAAAAACGACTGGCTTGTAAACGCAATGCTAATTTTTGTCCATCACCACGAGGAACTGGCTTGTAAGCTTCAGGATTAAATATGTTTTTTAAAGAGAAGTTGTTAAATGATAAGCCTAAAGTACCAATAAAACCACCACCACCATAACCACCTTGTAGCTCTACTTGGCTTGATCCTGTTTCTACAACGCCATATTCCAAGTCAATAGTCCCTTCATTTGGATTGGGGTTATTAAAATTGGTGGCAATTTGCTCTGGATCGAAATAACCTAATTGACTTAACTCACGAATAGTACGAACAACATTAGCTTTACTATACAATTGACCAGGTCTAGTGTGTAATTCACGATATATAACGCGGTCATTAGTAACATCATTACCTACAACAGTAACGCTATTGAAATAAACAGGCTTACCTTCTGTAATACGGAGCTCCATATCAATTACATTACCCTCTGTGTTAACTTCTACAGGGTTTATCGTAGAGAATAGATAACCGTTATTTTGGTATTGATTGGTAATATCTAACGCATCTGGTTTGGTTTCGTCTGCTATACGCTTTTCTAAAAGGACACCATTATAAATGTCGCCTTTATTAATTCGAAGAATACCTCTTAACTGTTGATCAGTGTATACGGTGTTTCCAATAAAGCTAATATCACCAAAACGATATTGTTCACCTTCTTCTACCCTAATATTTATAGCAACATTTTTCTTGTCAATTCGGGAAATAGAATCTGAAATAACACGAGCATCACGAAAACCATTTTCCTTCAATTTATCGATAACACTTTCTAAATCTTCTTTATAATCTGTTTCAATAAATTTAGATCGTTTAAAAATGCGTAAGAAATTTTTCTGTTTCGTGTTTTTCATGGCTTTTCGTAACTTCGAATCTGGAAGTGCTGAATTCCCTTCAAAATTAATTTCGCTCACTTTTACTTTTTTGCCTTTATCAACATTTAAAACCATGTTTACGCCTGGACGTCCTGTAGAGTCTGGAACTTCAATTGTATTAATATGTACTTTCGTATTGTAGAAGCCTTCTTTTTGGTATTTATTTGTTAGGTAGTTTTTAGTAGTCGTGACCAAGTTTTCCGTAACTTTCACACCATTTTGTAAATTGCTTTCGGTAATAATATCATCTTTTTTAGATTTTTTAATACCGTTTATTTTCAGCTCCTTCAATTCTGGAAGATCAAAAAGACGAATTTCTAAATAAGCAACATCACCTTCTGTTTTAAGAAGATACATGTTAATGTCTCTAAATAAATTGGATGTCCAAAGCTTTCTAATGGCTTCGCTAATTTTATCACCAGGAATGAGGATTTCTTCCCCTTTTCTAAGCCCCGAATACGTAATAATGGTTTGCGGGCTAAAGTGTGTGTCACCAGAAACTGAAATATCACCAAGGGTATATTTCTTACCGGTTGGTGCTGGTTGTAATTCTTGCCCTTGAATGTTTAAACTGCTTACTAAAAATAAAAAAGTAAATAATAGCCCTATATATGTTTTCAATGATGTGATATTAATGGAGTTGTTCACTTGTTTTCCCAAATCGTCGTTCTCTTTTTTGATATTCAATAATTGCTTCATACAAATTTTGCTTTGTAAAATCTGGCCAAAGCACCTGTGTAAAATATAATTCAGCGTATGCAATTTGCCACAATAGAAAGTTGCTTATGCGCTGCTCACCACTGGTTCTAATTAGTAAATCTACGTCTGGTAAATTTCGCGTGTAAAGATGCTCATTTATAACTGATTCATCAATTTTTTCCGCAGAAATTATATTATTTTTAACTTTAAGACTTATTTCCTTAACGGTATTTAGCAATTCTTCGCGTGAGCCATAACTTAAAGCTAGTGTTAAACACATCCGTTTATTGTTCTCTGTCTTTTCTATAACTTCCAATAATTCTTTATGTGCTTTTTTGGGTAAGGAGTCTAAACAACCTATAGCCGCTAAGCGAATGTTGTTTTCCTGAAGTGTTTTTATTTCCTTCTTTAATGAGGATACTAACAGCTTCATAAGTGTTTGCACTTCTAATTTTGGTCGATTCCAGTTTTCTGTTGAAAATGCATAGAGTGTTAAATTTTCTATACCCAATTCAGCCGAAGCTTCTACAATCTCGCGAACAGATTTGGAACCATTTTCATGTCCAATACTGCGCAATAAACCTTTTTGTTTTGCCCAACGGCCATTACCATCCATTATTATGGCTAGGTGCTTGGGTAAATAATCGGTATGTATGGAGTCTTTTAAGTTCACTTTTTTTAAAATACGCAGAAACATGGTTTCTTGCCGAATGTATATGTTAAGGTTAAACCTGTAAACATATACCAATCATTATTGTTTGTATTACCAAAGCCTACTGGGGCTTCATTGTCATAATCAGGAACACTTCCATCTATTTCATCTGAAAACGTATAACGTGCACCAACTTCGGCTGCAATAATAAGGTTTCCTAATACATTAGTTTTAAAGCCTAAAACCATGGGAATTCCATAGGCAAAACTAGAGGTGTTTTCATCTCTTAAAACGCCTTGTCTACTAAAATAAAAATTATCATGATAGGCTACAGAAATTCCTGAATATAAATAAGGAGTTGCTTTAATTCTACCGTCATGCAAGTCCCAATCGAAAAAAGTAAACTCCAATCCAGCAGATGCTTCAATAAGTTGGTTTGTAAAACTGTAATCACGTTGTTGTCGTCTTGGATCGTCTGATTTTGAGTCTTTACCTTCTAACTCGGTATAAATTACCGAAAACCGAAATGCATGACGCGGACTTCGGTTCCATTTGTATAATGCACCAATAGCTGGCTTGTTAGGCGCAATGTACTTAGAGCTGCCAACATCTCCAATAAAATTACTACCACCTAGAAACACACCCAATTCATGGGTTTGCGATTGGCAGACGTGGTTGCTTAAAATTAGTAATAGTACGATGGTTAAATACCTCATAAACGTTTAAAAGTTTGCAAATATAATAAACTAAGATTAGCCTATAACAATTTGATTCAAAATGTATTTGAATTAAACTGATTTTAAATAAAATTATTGCCTAATTGCGCTTGTCTTCGCCCCAAAGTAGTTTTTTTCGCAAGGTATCCAAAAAGCTTTCTTCTAATAATTCAATCATTTTAATGGTAAAAGGTGCTTTTTTTATCTTGATAATAGTGTCATTAGATAAGGTGGCAATTCTAGAATCTAAGGATACTAAAAAATTGTCTTCACGACCATCTACTTTTAATTGAATTTCAGTAGAATCAGTTATCACCAAAGGCCTCGCGCTTAAATTATGTGGCGCAATGGGTGTAATAACAAAGCTATTTGTATCTGGTGTAATTACGGGGCCACCGCAGCTTAATGAATAACCGGTTGATCCTGTTGGTGTGGAAACAATGAGCCCATCACTCCAATAGGATGTTAGGTATTCATCATTTAATCGTGTTTCCACAGTAATCATGGAAGTCGTGTTTTTCCGGCTAACGGCTATTTCGTTTAGTGCAAAATTAAGTGTGTTAAAATCATCTTTTTTAGGAAATGTTTCAATAGCTAATAAATTACGTTCCGAAAGTTTATAAGCCTTATTAAAAATAGCATCCATAGCAGGAATAATTGCCTGACTTTGTATGGTGGCTAAAAATCCTAATCTACCTGTGTTAACACCAATTATAGGAATATTTAAGTCGTGAACATAGGTAATGGCTCGTAAAATAGTACCATCACCACCAATGCTTATGAGTAAATCAAAACTCGAATCTAAAACGTCAGTAAGCGGAACATCATTGAACGACGATTCTTTTTCTTCTTGAATTTTCTGATTAAACTCTGAAATTAAAAATACACTTGCGGCGTCCTTATTCTTTAGGTAATGCAAAATAATAACAAGTGCTTCTTCCGTGCTGGCGTTAAAAGCTTGACCAAATACAGCTATTTTCATGACCTTATATATTTAGGTATTTATTTAAATAGGCTGATCGGTCTTTTAAACTCTCTAGGTAACTGTCTTCCTCATGTCCAGAAATAACATTATAACTGTAACGCCTAAATGTTTGCATGATATCATTTAATCCCGTGTTTCCAACTTTTAAGGTGATTTGAATCATATCGTTTTCAATTTTTGAAATAAAAGCACCCAATAATTTTCCGTTGTTGGATTCCACTATCTGGCTTATTTCACTAAAGGAATAATCAACTAAACCTTTTTCAATAATTAAAATACCTCCTGCTTCAGCAAAAAACGGGGTTTCGTTAAATAGACCAATCACATCATTTAACTCATAATATCCTATATAGGAATTAGAGCTGTTCAATATAGGCATGATGTTGGTGCTGTTTTGAGCAAAAGCTTCCAAAACATCTAACCAATTGGTGTTATCTCGAACAAAAAACCCTTCAATAGCGTGCATTTGGTCTGCAATAACCTCATGTTTTTCAAAACAGTACACATCTGTTTCAGACATGCATCCCAAATATAAACCATCAGGTGATTTAATCGGAATATGAGAATAAGTTAACTGATTAAATAGCATTTGTAAATCACCAATTTTATCGGTGCTTACTAATGGCTTTATATCGTTAATAACAAATTCGTTTAAATTCATAGCGTGTTTTTAGGTATTTGCAAATTAATTAAAAAATACTATAATTCCGGTAGTTGAGTTTGTATTTTTGTAAATCAAACGACTAGAATATGACAAAGTTAAGTGTAAATATTAATAAGATAGCAACCTTACGAAATTCTCGAGGTGGCGATTTGCCAAATGTAGTTCAATTTGCTAAAGATGTTCAGCGTTTTGGAGCGGAAGGCGTTACTATTCATCCACGTCCGGATGAACGTCATATTCGCTATCAAGATGCTTACAATTTAAAACCAGAAGTATATACCGAATACAATATTGAAGGCAACCCGATAGAGAAATTCATGAATATGGTTTTGGAAATTAAACCCACTCAAGTAACCTTGGTTCCGGATGCTGTAAATGCTATTACTAGTAATGCGGGTTGGGATACTTTAAAACATAAGGCCTTTTTAGTAGAGGTAATTCAGGAATTTAAAAACCATGGGATTCGTACGTCTATATTTGTAGATCCAGTTTTAAAACAAATTGAAGGCGCCAAGGCTACAGGAACAGATAGAATTGAATTATATACGGAGGCTTTTGCGCACCAATTTAGTTTGGGTAATAAAAAAGCTATTTTGCCCTATACCGAATGTGCTGTTTTAGCGGATAGCTTGGGCTTAGGCATAAATGCAGGACACGATTTATCTTTAGATAATATTCAGTTTTTTAAAGAAAACATCCCTAATTTGTTGGAGGTTTCCATTGGTCATGCGTTGATTTCAGAAAGTTTATATTTGGGTGTGGAAAACGTCATTCAAATGTATTTACACCGACTGAAATAAATTTTCAAGAAACGTTTAAGTTAATAGATTAAGCAAATTTCAAATTCGTGAAAGACAATAAAAAATTATATTCCAATATATTAGGTGAAGGCAAACCATTTATTATTCTCCATGGCTTTTTGGGTATGGGTGATAATTGGAAAACT
Source organism: Bizionia hallyeonensis (assembly GCF_042657385.1). NCBI lineage: Bacteria > Pseudomonadati > Bacteroidota > Flavobacteriia > Flavobacteriales > Flavobacteriaceae > Bizionia > Bizionia hallyeonensis. The sequence continues at coordinate 1,053,768 of NZ_JBHSLA010000001.1, forward strand.
TTGGGTAACCAATTTGCGGAACAAGGCTATCAAGTTCATTTGGTAGATCAACGAAACCATGGTAGAAGTTTTCATGATGCTGATTTTAGTTATGAAACATTATCAGCCGATTTAAAGCATTATTGTGATGCACATCAACTTTCAGACATTGTGCTTTTAGGGCATTCTATGGGTGGAAAAACAGCTATGCTTTTTGCAACCCAGTTTCCTGAGTTGGTTTCTAAATTATTGATAGCGGATATTTCACCGCGTTTTTATCCCGTGCATCATGATGCCATTTTAAATGGGTTAAGTCAGCTAGATTTTTCTACATTAAAAAGTCGTGGCGCTGCCGATAAAAGTTTAGCGAAGTATGTTTCAGACGTTGGAACCCGTATGTTTTTACTTAAAAATTTATACTGGAAAGAAAAAGGACAATTAGCGCTGCGTATGAATTTGGATGTTTTAACAGACCAAGTTGGTGAAGTAGGGGAACCATTGCCAATTTCTGCTAAATTTGAAGGCGACACCTTGTTTTTACGTGGTGATAAATCTGAATATATCAGTAATCAGGACGAATCTATTATTCACGCCCATTTTCCAAAAGCAGATATTATAACAATTTCAAATGCAGGACATTGGTTACATGCTGAAAATCCTGAAGAATTTTATGATGCCGTGATGGCATTTCTTAAATAAGTTGCATTTTAACAAATCACCAAAAAACACGTACTATGAAATTAATTATCAGAATTTTAATTACAGCCGTATCAGTTGTATTGTTAGCTAAATTGTTACCAGGTATTGCAGTAGAAAGTTATACAACAGCTATAATTGTAGCAATTGTTTTAGGATTACTAAATTTAATAGTCAGACCTATTTTAATCTTTTTAACCTTGCCAGCAACTATTATCACTCTGGGTTTATTCCTGTTTGTTATTAACGCTTTAATGATCTTATTAGCCGATAGTTTAATTAATGGATTTACAGTTTCCAGTTTCTGGACCGCTCTATTATTTAGTATTCTATTAACGATTTTACAATCCATATTTTACGGTATTTTAGGTCAAGATAACGAGTAGAAGTGAGTTTTTTTTTAACATTTTAAACGAATTGAAATCCGTTAGTCCCACTGAAAATCAGTACAAATAAACAGGTGAAAGACAATACGTTAAAATACTTTGTTGGAGTGTAAAAAAGTAGTATTTTTGCACTCCAATTTTTATGTCATAATACAATGAATATTACAAGAGAAAATATTGATGCATTAAATGCTGTAGTAAAAGTCGATATCGCTAAAGAAGATTATAGTGGTAAAGTTGAAAAAATATTAACTGATTATCGTAAAACAGCTAACATTCCTGGTTTTAGAAAAGGTCACGTACCAATGGGAATGGTTAAAAAGCAATATGGTAAAGCCGTATTGGTTGATGAAGTTAATAAATTACTTCAAGATGCATTGAATAAATATTTAACAGAAGAAAAATTAGACGTTTTAGGTAATCCATTACCAAAGGCACAAGATAATTTGGATTGGGATGCTGAACTATTATCATTTGAATTCGAATTAGGTTTAGCTCCAGAATTTGAAGTAAACTTATCGCCTAAAAAAGCGATTATCGATTATAATATTACCGCTGGTGATAAAATGATTGATGATCAAATTTTAAATGTGCAAAAGCAATACGGAAAATTAATCGCATCTGATGTGGTTTCTAAAGATTCTGAAATTACAGGTGTTTTCAAAAATGAAGAACGTGAAATAGAAAACACAGTAACATTAACACTCGATAAATTCAAAGGAAAAGCCACCGAAAAGAAATTTATTGGTGCTAAAGTTGGCGATGTTATTACATTAAAAACTAAAGGATTGTATGCAGATGATCACGAATTAATGCATGCATTAAAAGTATCTCATGATGATATTCACGGTTTAGATATTGAAGTAACTTTTACCATTACCGAAATTAATGAGCGTGAGTTAGCTGAATTAAACCAAGAGTTATTTGATAAGTTGTTTGGTGAAGGTGTAGCCACTTCTATTGAAGATGTAAAAGAAAAAATCAAAGAAGATGCTGAAAAGCAATTCAAGCAGCAATCAGAACAAAAATTACTAAATGATGTTACAGAGCATTTAGTAGAAAATACTAAATTCGATTTACCAGCAACATTCCTACAAAAATGGATGCAAACTGCAGGTGAAAAAGAATTAACAGAAGCTGAGGCGCAAGAAGAATACGCTAAATCTGAAAAAAGCTTGCGTTACCAATTAATTGAAGGTAAATTAATTACTGAAAATAATATTAAAGTAAGCATGGATGATATTAAAGATCATGCCAAGCAAATGATTAAGGCTCAAATGGCGCAATTCGGTCAGATGAATCCTACGGATAAAGAACTAGAAGATATTGCTGCTCGTGTATTATCTAACCAAGATGAAGCACGTCGTATTTCTGAACAAATTATCAGCCAGAAATTATTAGCGCTTTATAAAGAAAAGGCAAACATTAAAACAAAAGATATTACTTACGAAGACTTTGTTAAAGAAGTTTACGGAGACAAATAAGTTGCCAAGTTTTAAAGAATAAATCCTTATATTTAGGCGTTGGAATAAAGAGCTTCAACGCCTATTTTTTTAAATTATTTTTAATTTAAGAAAATGGGACTATACACTTCCTGCTTTTATACAGGATTTTAACCTATAAAATTTTTAAAAACAATGAATTACGGAAAAGAATTTGAAAAATTCGCTATAAAAGATCAAGGTATTAGTAGTACGTATTACGACAAAATTATTAGTCATATGTACCCAACAAACTTAACACCTAATATTATTGAAGAACGTCAAATGAATATCGCTATTTTTGATGTTTTTTCCCGATTAATGATGGATCGCATCATCTTTTTAGGAACCGCAATTAATGATCAAGTAGCCAATATTATTCAAGCACAATTATTGTTTTTAGAGAGTACTGACTCTTCTAAAGATATACAAATATACATCAATTCACCAGGTGGTGGTGTTTATGCTGGTTTAGGTATTTATGATACTATGCAATTTATTAAGCCAGATGTAGCCACAATTTGTACAGGAATGGCAGCTTCTATGGGAGCGGTTTTATTATGTGCTGGTGAAAAAGGAAAACGTAGTGGTTTAACCCATTCACGTGTCATGATTCACCAACCATTAGGTGGAGCGCAAGGTCAAGCAAGTGATATTGAAATTACAGCGCGTGAGATTTTAACCTTAAAAGAAGAACTATACAAAATTATTAGCAAGCATTCTGGTCAGGATTACGACAAGATTTATCATGATAGTGATCGTGATTACTGGATGAAAGCAGATAAAGCTAAAGAATACGGTATGATTGATGAAGTATTGGTTCGTAGCTAATACAAATGAATATATCCTTTTTAACTAGCGCCCTTTAACGGGACTAAAAAGGAATTAGATAATAGAAATTTATTGATTTATGGCAAAGGAAGAATTAGAATGTTCATTTTGTGGTAGGAAAAAGCCGGAAACGAGTTTATTAATTGCTGGATTAGATGCCCATATCTGCGATCGTTGTATTGAACAAGCGCATGGTATCGTAATTGAAGAATCTAAGCAAACAGATAATAGCGATTTGTCGGCGGAATTAAAACTGCGCAAACCACAAAAAATTAAAACATTCTTAGACGAATATATTATTGGTCAGGATACCACCAAAAAAGTAATGTCTGTTGCGGTTTATAACCACTATAAACGATTGTTACAAGCACCAACGGATGATGATATTGAAATTCAAAAGAGTAATATCATTATGGTTGGGCAAACGGGAACGGGTAAAACCTTAATGGCAAAAACCATTGCAAAAATGTTAAACGTACCATTGGCTATAGTAGATGCTACGGTTTTAACAGAAGCAGGTTATGTGGGTGAAGATGTTGAAAGTATTTTAACACGTTTGTTACAGGCTGCCGATTACAACTTAGAAAAGGCAGAAAAAGGAATTGTTTTTATTGATGAAATAGATAAAATTGCGCGTAAAAGTGATAATCCATCTATAACGCGTGATGTTTCAGGTGAAGGTGTGCAACAAGCGCTTTTAAAATTATTAGAAGGTACCGTTGTTAATGTACCGCCTAAAGGCGGGCGTAAACATCCAGACCAAAAGTTCATTGAAGTTAATACTGAAAATATTTTATTTATTGCAGGAGGTGCTTTTGATGGTATTGATAAAGTTATTTCTAAACGTTTAAATATGCAAGCCGTTGGTTACAGCGCGTCCATGTCTGATGAACGTGTAGACCATAACCACTTATTGCAATATATTATTCCAAAGGATTTAAAAGACTTTGGGTTAATTCCTGAAATTATTGGTCGTTTACCCGTTTTAACATACATGGATCCATTGGATGCTAAAACGCTTCGGGCTATTTTAACCGAACCTAAAAATGCCATTATTAAGCAATATAAAAAGTTGTTTAGTATGGATGATATTGAGTTTCATATTACCGATGGTGCTCTAGATTTTATTGTTGAAAAAGCAATAGAATACAAATTAGGCGCTCGTGGATTACGTTCCTTGTGTGAGGAAATCCTAACCGATGCTATGTTTGAAATGCCAGGAACGGATGAAAAAGAATTGAAAGTCACCAAAGCCTACGCCGAAGATAAAATAAGCAAAACAACTATCAAGAAATTGAAGGCGGTTTCGTAATTAATTCGGAACCCAATACAACAAAAAAACCACGCAAATTGCGTGGTTTTTTATTTTGGTTGTTTTTGGATTACAATTAATAATTTGGCATTATGTGCAAATCATTGTGTGATTAATAGCTCTGTAAAACTAGTGCTTTTCCTGTAAGAAAATCAAGACAGGCTTTATTTTTAGATAAACCAACTGCTAAATTCGTTAACCGTATTTTTTTTGCAATTAAAAAGGATAAAAAGTATTATCTGTTTAATTCTAAAAGGGCATCTAGGTAGTCTCTGGTGTTAGATAATCTGGGCACCTTATGTTGGCCTCCTAATTTGTCATTTGCCTTAAGCCAATCGTAAAATAGGCGTTCACGTGCTATGTGGATAGTTGGTTTATTAAGCGTCATGTTATTATAACGCTTGGCTTCATAATCGGAGTTTAAAGATTTTAAAGCATTATCAAATAACTCATTAAAATAATGAATGTTTTCGGGTGGTGTTTTAAATTCAATAATCCATTCGTGTGCGCCTTTTTCTTTACCATCCATAAAAATTGGAGCAGCAGTATAATCTACAATTTCAGATTTTGTTTTTTTGCAGACCTTTTTTAAAGCATCTTCGGCGTTTTCAATAATTAATTCTTCACCAAAAGCATTTATATGGTGTTTGGTTCTCCCAGAAACTTTTATGCGATATGGGTTAATGGACGTAAACCGAATAGTATCGCCAATTTTGTATCGCCAAAGTCCCGCGTTGGTAGTAATAATTACAGCATAATTTTTATCAATTTCCACCTGACTTAATGGAATTATTTTTTCGTCTTTAGTGCCGTAGGTATCCATCGGAATAAATTCATAAAAGATGCCATAATCCAACATTAATAGTAATTCGCTAGACTTGTTTTGATCTTGAATGGCAAAAAATCCTTCCGAAGCATTGTAAATTTCATAATAGCGAAAATCTGTCTTTGGTAAAATTTTCTTGTATTGGTCCACATAAGGCAAGAAGCTAACACCTCCATGAAAATAAACTTCTAAATTGGGCCAAATATCATGCAGATTGTCTTTGCCAGTTGTTTCTAAAACATTGTTTAATAAAACCAACATCCAAGATGGTACGCCAGCCAAACTGGTCACATTTTCCTGTATGGTTTCATTAACAATGGCCTGCATTTTTTCTTCCCAATTGTTCATCAAAGACACCTTGTTACTGGGTGTGCTGCTAAATTCTGCCCAGAATGGCATATTGTCAATTAATATAGCCGACAAATCACCAAAAACGGTTCCGTTTTCTTTATACAGTTCTTTACTACCTCCTAAACGTAAACTTTTTCCCGTAAATAATTGTGCGTTTTCATTATTGTTTAAATACATGCACAATAAATCCTTGCTCGCTGCATAATGACAGTTTTCCAAGGCATCTTCACTCACAGGAATAAATTTACTTTTTGCATTGGTTGTTCCACTGGATTTAGCAAACCATTTAATAGGTTGTGGCCAAAAAATATTGTTCTCACCTAAACGAGACCGTTCAATCATGGGTTGGTATTCCTCATAGGAAGAAATTGGAACACGGTCTGCAAATGTTTGATAGCTCTTTATAGAGTCAAAACCATGTGTTCTACCAAATTCAGTATCCTTAGCCTTATATAGTAATTGCATAAGTAGTTCTTCTTGAACCTCATTTGGGTATTTTAAAAACAATTCAATTTGATGAAATCGCTTTTTTAAAAACCAAGAAGCAATAGAATTTACAATAGGAATTGGCATATTTGCAGTATATTTAATGAACTAAAAATAATACTTTTTTTTATGACCTACCAAGGTGTTTTAACAAAAATGACAACGGAGTTTACCGAACCTATTCAATACTACCTCATTTTTGAAAACGACTTCATCCATATCAATCAGTTGTTAGATAAAACGATTCAGTTGGAGTTTGTTGGTTATCAATGTTTAAGTTGCGGTTTAAATAAGCCAATTTATAGACAAGGGTTTTGTAAAAGCTGTTTTTTTGATATACCTCAAGCAGCCGATTGGATTATAAAACCTGAATTAAGCAAAGCACATTTAGATCAGGAAGAACGCGATTTAGATTATGAAAAACGCGTACAATTACAACCACATATTGTGTATTTAGCCAACTCTAGTAATGTAAAAGTTGGTGTTACACGTAAAAGTCAGGTGCCAACCCGATGGATAGACCAAGGCGCACACGAGGCTATTGAAATTGTTGAGGTGCCAAATAGGTATTTAGCAGGTATTACAGAAGTAGCTTTAAAAGATTTTGTTGCCGATAAAACCAATTGGCGCAACATGCTTAAAAACGATGTGAAAGATGAAAATTTAGTGGACTGGCGTGATAAATTGAAAGCCTATATTCCAGATGAAGCTAAAGAATATTACATAGCTAATAACGCTGAAACGCACATTACCTTTCCGGTGCATCAATATCCAGTAAAACCAAAAAGTTTAAATATAGTGAAAAGTGAATCCTACTCTGGGAAACTAGTAGGCGTAAAAGGACAGTATCTTATTTTTGAAGATAATACGGTTTTCAATATCCGATCCAATGAAGGGTTGGTTGTTAAACTTTCTGTAGCATAAAAAAAAGCACGCATAAAAAATGCGTGCTTTTTTATATATCTAAAAAAGACAATTAAATATCTTCTTGGTCTCTTAAGTTTTGGATATATTCAGCTTTCTGAACCTCACGTCTTCTTTTTACTGAAGGTTTTGTAAAGTATTGCTTCTCTCTTAAGTTCTGCATTACTTTTACATTTCTATGCTTACGCTTGTAACGCTTTAAAGCACGTTCTATATTTTCTCCTTCTTTAATTTCAATTCGTAACATATTATTTTTCTTAAATTTAATGGGTGCTAAGGTAATCCTTTTATTGTTATATTTAGAATGTTTTCTAAAATTTAATTGAAAGGTAGTTTTTCTCTTAAAACCCGTTAGTTTATACTATCTTTTTTCTTCTTATTTTTATTCAATAAACCGCCTAAAATATTTTTAATAGCATCTTCAGCTTTAGGTGTTTCTGTTTTAGTTGAGTCTGTTACAACGCCTGTGCTATCAGTTGATGTGGTATTCTCACTGTTATTGTTGTTGGTGTTGTTTCCGCCTGTTAAACCACCTAAAAGATCTTTAATGGCATCTGTGCCTTGGTTAATTAATTTTTGCTTTTCAATTTCTATTAATTGTTGCGTTAGTTTGGTAACACTAGATGATAAATCAGTCGAAATTTTAGGGTTTTTAAAAGTTCCTTTCATATTAGCTGTTACAGGAATGCTAATTTTGTTGACTTCGGGATCGTTAATTTTTCCGATTAAGCGATTAATATCACTTCCTAAATATTTTGCAGGTACATCAAACGCCAAATCGTAATTCATGGTTTGATCAAATCCATGACTTCCACCAATGGCAATATCAATATCCTTATATTTTAGCATAAAAGGCTTAATATTTACTTGACCATCATCAAACGTTAAATTCGTTTTTAAATCATTTAAATCTAATTTATCAAAATCTATAAAATTCAATTGATTATCTAAAGCATTTAATAAGGGACTGCTTTCAATATTTGTTTTTGTCGCTAATAATTCCGCAAAAGCATTACCCGTAACCGAACTTAAAATAGGTGAAAACGAGCTATCTAAATTACCATTTAATACAATATTTGTATTTAATTTTCCTTCAAAAATCTTGGCAATTGGTGCCAATGCTTTTAATAAATCTAATGTGTTGAAGGACTCCGTAATATCAAATGCATTAGCATTCAATTTTAAATTAAAATTGGGTGTATCTTTTTGGGTGTTAACATCTCCTGAAACGGCTAAAGTACCATCAAATAAATTGGTTGTTAAATTATTTAATGTAGCTACTTGATCCTTAATTGCTAGTTTTCCTTTGGTGTTTTTCAGCGTAAGATTGTCATAAATTACAGTATTAACATCAGCATTAATGGTGCAATCTAAAAATGCTGGAATTTTAAGAGGAACGCTAGCATCTGTTGTTTTTTTAGTTTCACCTTCCACTTCACCGTCATCAGCCACCATAAAGTCGCTTATATTAAAGGTGTTTGATGTCATATTAAAGTTTCCTTGTAGTTTTTTGTCACTTAAAAGAAAACCTAATAAATTGGTAATTGTTCCCGTAGCATTTATATCACTTTGACCAGATTTAGCCTCAAATTTATTCAGCATTACAAGGCCTGTTTGAAAGGTTAAATCTGCATTTGAAATATTAATAGGATTTACAATATCTTCAGAAGCATATACAAAGTCACTAACCTGAACGCTACCATTACTTTTTATGCGTTGATAGGCGTTGGTTTCAATGGCGTTCATATCAAAAGCCGTATTAATCTTGGCTTTTAAAATCCCGCTTAATTCATTGTCCAATTCAATGGGATAGGCTTTAGTAATATTGGCCAGATTTAAAATACCATCAATATAGGCGCTCACCGTCATGTTTTCGGTTAAATTTCGTAGCGTACCAGATGCATTAAATTGGTCATTATCTATTTTAAAATTTAAGGTGCTAATGTCTACGTATGTATCTTCAGATTTTCCTGTTGTATTTTTAATGCTGGTGTTAATATTAATATTATCAACACGTTTTGGTAGTTCCGGATATTTAAATGACGCATTATTGGATAGGATATTTATGTCCATTTGCGGAACCGTTTCTTCAGAAATCAACCCGTTTATACGACCGGTTAATTTAAAATTACCAGTTGTTTCTACATTGGCAATGTCTTTGGAATATGTTTTAGGAATAACGGCTAAAAATTCTTTAAAATCAGAGCCTGGATTTTCAAAAGTAATGTCTAATTCTTGACCGTCTTCTAATTGTTTGAAGTAACCTTGAAACTCCAAAGGCAATTTATTTATATAAGCTTTATTCTCCTTAAATGTGTATGTGTTGTTCGGTAAATCCAAACCAATTATAGCGTCTAATTTTAAGGTGTTATTACTTAAATATTCGGTGCTATCCATGTTTAGCGTAACTCGAGCTGACGTTTTTGTATCTAATTCCGAAACATTTCCCGAAAATGTACCTTGTCCAGAATGATTTAATTCTGTAATATAAAAAATGGTGTTGGCTCCTTCGTCTATATAAGTTAATGCACTATCGTCAATGCTATAATCTTGCACATCTAATGTAAAACTGTTACTGGGCTCTACATCTGCTTGTTTACTATCAGACTCCTTCACAATATCGTAGTTGGTTTGCCCTATTTCATTCGTTTTTAGGACAATTAAAGCTTCATCAATATTAAATTTATTGATAACTACAGGTCCATCGCTTGGTTTTTTGAAAAGCTCCTTAATGGACATGGTTAAGGATATCGATTTGATAGACGCTAATTTTTCATCTTTAAAAGGTGCGAAATTGGTAATTTCTAAATCGCTAACATCTACTTGAGCTTGTGGAAAACTTCTAATAAAGCTTAAATTAATATCGCTAAACTCTACGTTGGCATTCACATTGTTATTAATGGTGTTCTTAACAATGTCCTTAATTTTTCCTTGGAAAACAAAAGGTATAGCTATCAGTAATAGAATAATAACGAGTAGTGTAATTCCAATAATTTTGAAAACTTTTTTCATAAAAATTTTTAAGTGATGGGTTTGTAAGGATATACGTATAAATTATATGAAAGGTTGCTGAAAACCAAAAGTTTAATATAATTTTAATACTTATAGTGGCTTTTTTGCTGGCCTTGAAAAATAATTCATGCTAGGACAAAGATACATCCAAATTTAAATAGAACGTATTCCTATTGCTATATAAATTGACGCAATACATATTAAAATTGACATGGTGAAGCGAGTTTAGAGACGTAAAAATTTACAGTCCTCATCCAATCTTTTAACATCAGGAATTTTTGTGAATAAAAAGGTGTGGCAATTTTAAACTTTTAGAATTTCTTTTAGTTATTTTGGCATCTATTATGACCCAACCAAACACCGTTTACATATCATTAGGAAGTAATCAAGGCGACCGTTTAAAGCACTTGCAAGACGCAGTAGATGTAATTTACAAGCGTGTGGGTAAGGTGCAGATGATTGCTAAGGTTTATAATACACCTGCTTTAGGTTTTGAAGGCCCTGATTTTTTAAATACCTGTATCATTGTTAAAACGGATTATTCGGTTGAAACGGTTTTGGAAGATTTACAACGGATAGAAACAGAAATGGGACGCGTTCGGACAGAAAACGCAGCCTATGAATCCCGAAGTATTGATTTGGATATCTTGCTTTATAACCACGCCATAATTCATACCCCAACTTTAATGGTTCCGCATCCACAAATGGCTAACAGACGTTTTGTATTGCAACCATTGCATGATATTGCCTTAAAAGAAAAACACCCAACCTTACATAAAACCATTGCTGAACTATTGGAGATTTGCGAAGATAAAAGTACGATAGAACCTATTAATATCTGGTTAAAAAACCCGAGTAAAAAATATAACCTTTCCAACTATAATTATATTGCTATTGAAGGAAATATAGGTGCTGGAAAAACGAGTTTGGCCACGATGATTTCAACTGATTTTAATGCGAAATTGGTTTTGGAGCGCTTTGCCGATAATCCGTTTTTGCCCAAGTTTTATGAAGATGCTAAACGGTATGCATTTACGTTAGAAATGAGTTTCCTAGCCGATAGATATCAGCAAATTAGTGACGACTTGTCGCAATTAGATTTATTTAAAGATTTTATAGTTAGCGATTATGATATTTATAAATCCTTGATTTTTTCGAAAATCACCCTTCCAGAAGATGAATTCAAGCTGTATAGACGTTTGTTTTATTTAATGTATAAAGATATTGCCAAACCTGAATTGTATATTTATCTCTATCAAAATACACAGCGACTTCAAGAAAACATCAGAAAGCGTGGACGTGATTATGAGCAAAATATTCAGGATGATTATCTGGAGAAAATTAATGCAGGCTATTTAAATTTCTTAAAAAATCAAGAGGAATTAAACGTGAAAATTATTGATATTTCCAATCGGGATTTTGTAAATAGTCGTGAGGATTATTTATGGATTTTGAATGAAATTGCTTCCGTGGTGCCGAAAGTAGACTAATAGCTTCTGTATAAAGTGTGGTTATCTTAAAAGAGATTCTGCGCTACGCTCTGAATGACACGATTATATCATGAAGTAATACACTAAACGCTAAAAATATGGACTACCAAAAAGTAACAACCAAGGACATCCTAATTATTGGCAATAAAGCTAATTTGTCTTTTAGAACTAATGGCGAAGGAACAGGGAGTTTAGCCAGACAATTTATGCCGCGATTACAGGAAATTACCAATCGGGTTGGAACCTATAGTTTTTCTATTCAGAAGTATAATACCTTCGATATAAAAACCATGACGCCCGAAACCCGTTTTGAAAAGTGGATAGGTGTTGCCGTATCAGACCTAAATTCAATTCCAGAAAATATGGAATCGTTAATTATTCCAGGAGGCGATTTTTTGGTGTTTCCATTTCAAGGTTCTGTGTCCAATTTTATAGAATTTTGGCAACAACTCCATAACGAATGGTTGCCAAATTCAATATATCAATTAGATAACAGACCACATTTTGAAAAACTTCCAGCTAGTTATAATCCAATGCGTGTTGACAACCAAGAGGAAATTTGGATACCTATTAAATAAGATGTTTTAGCAACCATCAGCCAAGCCAAACGACAACACAAGCACATCTTCCATGATTTCATTATTAGCATTTTTGGCAGGAATCCAACTTCCAGGAATTTGCTTTACCAGTTCTATAAGATTGGTGTCTATTTCAGGGTAATTGGTGGTTCTATCAAGCGTTATATTAGTAATGGTGCCATTTTTAGTAATGGTAAAGGATACTTTTACAGCCTGGATTTTTTTTGCATCTATAAAATATGTGTTTTCTAGTTTGTTGGCTTCAATATAGGTCATTAATGCTTTATAGCCATCTGCATATGTTGCTTTAGTCTCTGGAACAACGGTGTAATGTGGTCCAAAATGAGGCGCTTCATTTTTGTAAATCATCGCGTTTGCTTTGATGTAATTTACACGAAATAAAAAGTGTTCTGAATAATCCATAGATTTTAGTAAATCCTTTTGAGAATCACTCAATGCTTCCGAATCTCCATAGGCACGAATCTCCGTTTGAATATCGTTTTTAATAAGGATAACTTCTGTACTATTTATATGTGCTATGTTTCGTGAATCTTTCTCTGGAATAAAATCATGAATGGTTGTTGCCTTGGTCATGTTACTTTTTGTAATGGATTCAAAACGACTATCAATATTATATGCAAACACTAATGGTTTATTAGCGTCACGCTTTAAAGCAGGTTCCGTTTCTGGAATTTCTTCTTGTACAGATTCCTTGACGGTTTCATGTATAGCAACAAGATCGGTTTGGTCTAATGTGTCTTGATTCCAATTTATAAAACTAAAAGCTCCAAGACTTAAAAGGACTAAAGCAATACTGAATAGGGGGAGAGGTTTTTTCATGATTTATTTAATTTGTTTTCCAAATGTAGATCATGACCAAGCTTTATCACGAATTATAAATGTAAAAAAAGTGTCAAATTTGTGTGAATGGGTTGTAGTTATTAAGCTTAAAAGAAGTTTCTATCCTTTATTGTTGTAATCAGAAATCGTTAAAATGTATAATATGTTTTAAGAGATAAATATCGTTTGCAATAAAAGTTAGATGCACTTATTTAAGCCAACCCTTTTTTTTAGCTTTTTTACTATATACATAAAGAAAACCAGCAACTAAAATTACCAACAAAGGAATAATAATAGAAAATACGATGGATTGTTTTTTAATGTCAAAAACAAATAACCAATACAATTCTATAGAAATCAAGGTAACTAATGCTATAACAAAAAATGTAACTGCAATTTTTTTTCTCATAAAAAGCATAAAGCTTCCTAGCATTTCAGAAAACAGTGCAATTAAAAACACAATGCCATACCAAAACGGTAATGATTGGATTCTTTCAAATTCTTCAATCGTAGAATTTTCCTGTAGGAAATCTAATTCAATGGAACTAAAATAAATCTCAAGGAGGTTCCATACAATAGAAAAAATAGCGACTACCCAAAAGGAAGTTGGTGGTTTAACGTTTTTTATCATAACCTACAATTATAATTCTGTAAGTAAGATAGGGAATTATGTTGTGTTTTGTTAGTATTACGTCAGATTCTAAATATAAAAAATAAATATTTATAGCTGTGACATAGGTTTCAGTGGCTGGTTTTTTACTAAAAAAAGGCCAAGCGCTAATATTTTGTTCTATTATAAGTGTTTACTAAACAATAGCAGATGTTTGAATTCAAATAAATTGTTTTTGAAACTGCTTATTTAATATTTTTTCATTTTACTAAACACATCCCATATAACCAAACCACAACTCACAGAAATATTTAAGGAGTGCTTGGTGCCAAATTGTGGAATTTCCAAAACCACATCACTCGCACTTACCACTTGTTGCGCTACGCCTTTTACTTCGTTTCCAAAAACGAGTGCATATCTGGTGTCGGGTTTCGGGTTGAAATTGTGCAACATGGTGGCATTTTCAGCTTGCTCAATGGCGCAGATTTGCACATTTTCATTTTGCAATTTGGAAATCACATCTAGCGTGTTTTCGGCATATTCCCAAGCAACCGTATCGGTACTTCCTAAAGCGGTTTTATGAATATCTTTATGCGGTGGTTGTGCGGTAATGCCACACAAGTAAATTTTTTCAATTAGAAAGGCATCAGCAGTTCTAAAAACAGAACCTATATTATTCAGACTTCTAATATTATCTAAAATAATAATAATAGGTGTTTTTTTGGTGTCTTTAAATTCGTCAACACTCAATCGGTCTAACTCGCTATTTTTTAACTTTCGCATATTTTATTTTGTGATAATTGTAAATAACTTATAGAAACTTGGCTTTAAAAACCTTAAATAAATAAGTACTTTAGCAATCCTATAACTTGGGCAAAAGTAACACATAAAAATTAGTTAAACGTTGGCAAAAAAAGCAAAAAAGGAAACACCGTTAATGAAACAGTATAATGCTATCAAGGTGAAATATCCTGATGCTTTATTATTATTTCGTGTGGGCGATTTTTATGAAACCTTTGGAGAGGATGCCATTAAAACGGCTGGGATTCTTGGCATTATTTTAACCAAACGTGGTGCAGGAAGCGAAAGCGAAATAGAACTAGCCGGCTTTCCACACCATTCCTTAAACACCTATTTACCTAAACTGGTAAAAGCTGGCGAGCGTGTGGCTATTTGTGATCAGCTTGAAGACCCAAAACTCACCAAAAATATTGTAAAACGTGGTGTTACAGAATTGGTAACGCCAGGTGTAGCTTTAAATGATGAGGTGCTAAAATCCAAATCCAATAACTTTTTATGTTCCGTGTATTTTGGGAAACTACATATTGGTATTTCGTTTTTAGATATTTCTACAGGCGAATTTTTAACCTCTCAAGGAAATGCCGAGTATATTGATAAATTACTTCAGAATTTTAATCCAAGTGAAATATTAGTTTCTAAACAAAAGCGCATGCTTTTTAATGACACTTTTGGTCCTGATTTTCATACGTATTATCTAGAGGATTGGGTATATCAAACCGATTATACTCATGAAACACTTATAAAACATTTCGATACTAAAACGTTAAAAGGTTTTGGTATAGAAGATTTAAATGAAGGGATTATTGCTTCGGGTGCCATTTTGCATTACCTAGCCGAAACCCAACACAATAAATTACAACACATAACGGCTATTAGTAGGATTGCCGAAAATGATTATGTGTGGATGGACCGGTTTACCATGAGAAATCTGGAGCTATATCATTCTACCAACACTAATGCGGTTACGTTATTGCAGGTTATTGATAAAACCATTTCCCCTATGGGAGGACGGTTATTAAAACGCTGGTTGGCATTGCCATTAAAGGATGTGGCTAAAATTAAGCAACGTCATGAGGTGGTTGATTTTTTGAGTAACAATAAACCCATTCTACATAAAATACAAAACCACATCAAGCAAATTGGCGATTTAGAACGACTGATTTCAAAAATTGCGACAAGTAAAGTAAATCCTCGAGAGGTTATTCAACTTAAAAATTCTTTAGAAGCTATTGTGCCAATTAAAGAAATAGCGTCAAGTTGTAATAATGATGCTTTGAAAGTCATTGGAGATACACTTCAAAGTTGTGAGGTGTTGCGCCATAAAATTTCCGAAACCTTAAATGAAGATGCACCTGTAAATGTGCTAAAAGGTTTTACTATTGCCAACGGTTTTTCGGAAGAGTTGGATGAGCTTCGTGGTTTGTCTAAATCAGGGAAGAGTTATTTAGATAACATGCTAAAACGTGAAAGTGAACGTACTGGAATTACCTCACTTAAAATAGCATCTAATAACGTGTTTGGTTACTATATTGAAGTCCGTAATACACATAAAGACAAAGTTCCTGAAGAATGGATTCGGAAACAAACATTAGTAAATGCGGAGCGTTATATAACCGAAGAACTCAAAGAATACGAAAGTAAAATATTAGGGGCGGAAGAACGTATTTTAGCCATTGAGCAACAGCTGTTTGCCGATTTAATCCAATGGATGACACAGTATATTAAACCGGTTCAACAGAATGCCTTTTTAATTGGACAGTTAGATTGTCTTTGTGGTTTTGCACAACTGGCAATGGATAATAATTATGTGTATCCTGTAATTGATGATTCTTTCGAATTAGAAATAAAAGACGGTCGTCATCCAGTCATTGAAAAACAACTACCACCAAGCGAAGCCTATATTGCTAACGATGTGTATTTGGATCGTGTTAAGCAACAAATGATTATGATTACAGGACCCAATATGTCTGGTAAATCGGCAATTTTACGTCAAACGGCACTTATTGTTTTGTTAGCACAAACGGGAAGTTTTGTTCCAGCAAAAGCGGCCAGAATTGGTTTAGTGGATAAGATTTTTACGCGTGTTGGCGCTTCAGATAATATTTCTATGGGTGAATCAACCTTTATGGTTGAAATGAATGAGACAGCTTCCATTTTAAATAACCTATCAGAACGTAGTTTGGTGTTGTTAGATGAAATTGGTCGAGGCACGAGCACCTATGATGGCATTTCCATAGCTTGGGCCATTAGTGAATACCTGCATGAACATCCTGCGAAAGCAAAAACCTTATTCGCAACGCATTATCATGAGTTGAATGAAATGACTGAAACATTTGATCGGATTAAGAACTATAATGTATCGGTAAAAGAATTGAAAGACAATGTTTTGTTTTTACGAAAACTGGTTCCAGGCGGTAGTGAGCATAGTTTTGGAATTCATGTAGCAAAAATGGCAGGTATGCCACAACAGGTTTTACATAGAGCAAATAAGATTTTAAAGAAGCTTGAAAAATCACATTCTAGCGAAGAATTGACAGATAAAGTGAAAAGTTTGAAAGATGATGAGATGCAATTGAGTTTTTTCAATTTAGACGATCCCTTATTAGAAAATATCAAAGAAGAAATATTACATATTGATATTGATACACTTACGCCTGTAGAAGCGCTCATGAAACTGAACGAAATTAAGCGCATGTTGGTCAAGAAAAAGCAGGCTTAAAATAAATTGCATTATTTTTCAAAAAAGGCTTTGCAATTCATATAAATATTTTAAATTTGCAACCGCAATAAGCAATATTGCACGCTTACTTCATGTAGGCACGTTCATTAAAAAATTTGCGAAAGTAGCTCAGGGGTAGAGCATCACCTTGCCAAGGTGGAGGTCGCGGGTTCAAATCCCGTCTTTCGCTCTGAAAACTTTTTTAAAGATAAATTCCAATGCTGAAGTGGTGGAATTGGTAGACACGTTGGACTTAAAATCCAATGTCCATTAGGACGTACGGGTTCAAGTCCCGTCTTCAGTACAGATGAAAAGCCGAAACGAAAGTTTCGGCTTTTTTGTTTTAAAAATTTGCGAAAGCACGCTTTCAAGCATATTTTTAAAACAAAAAAGAGCAATCCACACTTTTGGATTGGTTTTTCTCAAGATGTTGATATTGGGACGCGACACAGTGAATTCCTTGTATTTTAATCGGACTTTACCCTTTTATTTTAAGTAGTATAATCCATTTTTGCATGGCAGGATCAATTTAAAGATATTAAGGTTCCTTGATTTCTTCAATAATAGAAACTTCCGAAGATGTTAACTTTCTATCTGCTAAAGTTTCAAATAAACTTATTAAGGTTTCTATATTTTTTAAGGGTACAATTTCAGTTTTGAAATCTATTTGTATCAATAGCATTTTTAGGCTTTTTACAGCTTCTAATTTATCCTGATGTATTACAGAAGCATTTACAATACTATACTCTATTATTAATAATTTTTCTTTTACATTCATTGGTTTCTCAAATAAAGTGCTTTTATTATTTTGTTTATACGAAGATTAAATTCTAAAGTACTTATCATACCACTGTGTTCTTCGTCATTCAATAAGCTCAATGCCTGTAAGGCTTGTTCAATTGAAATTCTTGCCCTTGATTTAGTTTTAGATAATCTATCTGTATGAGTTATACTTTTATCTTTCATGTATAGATAATTTGTGGAGGGCAAAGATATTTGCTGCCTGTAACATCTTTTATAACAGGCCATGTCACCCATAAAAAAAAGGTTTGTATTTGAGTATCAACAGGATACATTTACATGAAAAAGTATACTTCTTTAGGGATGTTTTTAATAGATTTCAGAGCGCATAAAAACATGTCTCAAGCTGATTTCGCTGCGAAATTAGAAGTAGATATTCGGACAATAATCAGGTGGGAGAAAAATCAAACTTTACTAAAACCAGAAAAAGAAGAGGCTTTAGTTGATATTGCATTTGTTCCATATCAAGTTATACGGAATTTAAATGCACCCGTAGCTATACATACATTCTATGATTTTACGTTGCGAAAGTATTCCTTAAGTTTAATGTCCAATGATATTCCCGAAGCAAATTGGTTGAAGGATAAAATAAGTATTTCTACAGACCGATTACGGACTATACAGTATGATTCTGATATTAAAAATGCGCTTCAGTGTATTTGCTTACAGCCCCATATTAAAAAACCAATAGGAATAGATGTTATTAAAAAAGCATTAAGATTACTGCCAGAACTTAACTTAATAATTTTTGACAACTCCAATTATTACTCGGGGCACAGTGTTTTTCTGCCATTAAGCATGGAATGTTATAATCGTTTAAAGAAAAGAGAAATTAGGGAGGAAGCAATCACGGTAAATGATTTGGTTGATTATAAGCAACTGAATAATCCCGTGTTTTATGCCTATGATATAAATAGCGACTGTAATGAAAACATCTTTTATATTGCGAGTAAGCTTATGAGGTTTTTCATGCATATAAAACGCGAGTATTTATATGGCGCTTTTATTTCACGACTTGATAGCTATTCTTTAAACACCCAAATGGGAATCCGTATTGTTTGGCAGGATGATGAGCAACAGCTTCCAGACGGATCAATCTATTTGCCGCGTTTTTATGAAGGTAGTTTTGCTGAATTTCTAAATACCTAGTTTTAGAGTTTTAAATTCTCATAAAACGTCAACTTATTATGAAGCGCTTTTACATCTTTTTGCAAGCGTTCTACTTTGTTTAATAAGTTTGAAATAGCGTGAATGCCTTCAATATTAATATCTAATTCAAAATGAAATCGAATTAATTTTTCAATTGTTTGTATTTCGGTAACGTAAATGCAAGGTGTGTTATTTTCAGTAGCAATTTCAACTAATTCATATTCGTTCAAGGTTATAATAAACTGTTTGGGAATGTTATAATGCTGACAGAATTCAGTGATCGTAATAACGTTTTTTGTTTCCATGGTTATCGTAATTTAGATAATTCAGTAAATAATGCTTTCTCTTTTTCTGTAAGATTGGTAGGAGTTTTTATGTTGTAAGTAATAAATAAATCGCCAAATGCATCTGCTTTTTTGTAAACAGGAAATCCTTTTCCTTTCAGTTTCACGCGTGTGCCGTTTTGAGTTTCCGGTTTCACGGTTAATTTTGCTTTGCCATCAAAAGTATCCACTGTTATATTTCCACCTAAAAGAGCCGTGTATAAATCTAAGTCTACTGTCTTGTACAGGTTAGCTTTATCGCGCTGAAACTTTGTGTTGTTATTGATAGTGAAAGTTATATACAAATCCCCTTTCGGGCCATTATTTGCACCTGGACCTCCATGGCCTGAAATTTTTATAACTTGACCGTTTTCAATACCAGCGGGAATAGTAATACGAATGTTTTTTCCGTTTACGGTTAATGTGCGCTTATGACTGGTATAAACATCCTTTAAATCCAAATGCAATTCGGCATTATAATCTTGGCCTCTAAAACCGGTTTGGCTTCGTGAGCCTCCAGAAGCACCGCCAAACATAGATTCGAAAAAGTCAGAGAAATCCCCTTCGTTAAATTGACTAGAACTTGAATACTGTTGATACTGGCTTCTGTTTTGGTTTTGTCTGGCTTGATTATAAGCATCGGCATGTTGCCAGTCCTTACCATGTTCATCGTATTTTTTACGATTTTCAGGATGACTTAATACCTCATTGGCCTCATTTATTTCCTTAAATTTCTTTTCGGCTTCCGCATCACCTGGATTTAAATCTGGATGGTATTTTCGCGCCAATTTCCGATATGCTTTTTTAATGGCTTGCTCGGTAGCATTCTTTGGAACACCTAAAACCTTGTAATAATCTATAAAAGGCATATTTTTATATTTTAGTTATAATTTAATAATTTTTTTCTGATTTCTGAAGGGTGATACAGGTTATTTCAGGTCGCATACCTAATCTGCCAGGAAAGCCCATCCAGCCTAAACCACGATTAACATATAAATATTGTTCGTTTTCTTGATATAAACCCGCCCAATGCTTGTATTTGTATTTTATGGGACTCCACTCTTTTTTTCCAAAACTTACACCAGCTTGCATGCCGTGTGTATGACCGGAAAGCGTTAAAGCAATATCAGTTTCGTTTAGGACTTCTTCCGTCCAATGGGAGGGGTCATGAGAGAGTAAAATTTTAAATGGAACCTTCTCGGCTTTATATAAAGCTGTTTGCAAATCGCCATATTGTTTAAAAGGTGGATTCCCCCAATTTTCCACACCAACAATAGCGAGTTGTTGATTGTCTATTTCTAGTATTTCTGAATCGTTTAAAAGCAATTTAAAATTATTGTCTTTGAAAAAATTAGTGATGCCTTCAAAGTTTTTTTGCTTGGCTTCTGCCGATTCCCAAGCACTGTAATCCCCATAATCATGATTGCCTAAAACGGCATACATGCCTTTTTTTGCTGAAAGATGCCGGAATGATTTTTTCCAACCACGCAGCTCCCAAGCGTAGTTGTTTACTAAATCGCCAGTAAAGAAAATTAAATCTGGGTTTAATTGATTGATCTTAACAATAGCACGATCCAAAATATGAAACCGATGATTAAAACTGCCTAAATGTAAATCGGAAATCTGAACAATTTTTAAGCCATCAAATGCATCCGGTAAATGCGAAAATAAAAGGGTATGTTCATGGATTTTAAAATTATAAATTGCTTTAAAAATTCCGTAGACGATCACAAAAAAAGGTAAAAAACCTGCAAATAATCCAAGTAGCGGGATTATTAAAAGCGATTCTTTATTTGTAATAGCATAATTAGTCACGAACAAAATACTAATAACAATGATGAAAATAATTTTAGGAATAAAGGATGAAATAGTCAATCCATAAAGCGAGCTAATTAAAAGTTGCTTGCGTTTTGGCGTAATAGAATCTAATTTTAATTTCAAGATAATTATAGCTGCAATTAACCCAAAAGTAAAAAACCAAAAAAGAATATGGATACTGTATTTAAGGATATTAGAATCTAGAAGATCCGTTATGGATTTTAGCCAATAGAATGCAGCAAAATCTACCAGAAATATGGCCAAACAAAGTAATAATATGGTAAAAAGTGAATAACTTCTCATGTGTAATTTAGAAAATTGAAATAGGGCAAATGAACGAGATATCAAGTTAGTTATTATATGTAATATAAGATCAATCTGATGTATAAATATTTGTTAATGTGATAAATGTCATAGTTTATCATCGTGATATTTCTTAAATTCAAAACAGTTAAAACAGGGATATTATGAGACAAATTTTAATGCCATTAGATTTTTCAGAGAATGCTAAAAATGCTATTCGTTACGCTCTAGAATTATTTAAATATGAACGTAGTGTGTTTTATTTTTTACATACCTATGAAGATGCTATTTATCAAAATGAAAAACTAACGCGAGAAACACTTTCAGAAATTGAGGAATCAATTAAGGCAGAAGTTGATGTGAAACTAGAAGAAACCTTAACTTTTGTAAATGAAATTTCACCTAATCCACGGCATGATTATCGCGTTTTGTCAGCTAACAACTCATTGGTAGATGAAGCTGGCAGACTAGTTGAGGAACACAACATGGATGTTATTGTTATGGGTACACGAGGTGAAAGTAATGATCCTAAAGTGCTCTTTGGAAGTCATACGGTTCAAGTATTAAAATATGTACCTTGCCCTGTATTGGCTATTCCAGAAAACTATAAATATACGCAGCCCAAGCATATATTATTTCCAACAAATTTATTAATCCCGTTTAGACGAAGGGAACTCAAGTTGCTTTGTGAAATTGCAGCACCATATCGTTCTAAAATTGATTTGCTATATGTATCAAAGAGTGATACGCTATCCATTCGTCAGGAAGATAATCTAACTTTTTTGAAAGATGTTGTTTGTCAAAATGACATTCAAGTTATAACGGAACATCATGACTCTATTAAAACAGCAATTTATAATAATATAGAGAATCGAAAATCGGATATGCTCGTTATGGTAAACAGCAGACAGTCCTTTTTTGAAGCTTTGCTTATGCAGTCGCCAATTGATAAAATTTCCTTACGAATTGACATTCCTTTTCTGGTGTTGCAGAATTTAAGACGTCAATAAATATGTTTAACCCTTAAAATTAATTCAGATGAAAAATATTTTATTACCAACAGATTTTTCCGACAATTCGTTTCAAGCCATTGGCTATGCTTTGCAGCTTTTTGAACAGGATGTTTGTAAGTTTTATTTGTTACATACCTACACACCCGTAATTTATAATATGGATTATATGCAAGGTTCTACAGCGCAGTTTGAGCTCATGGACGCTGTTAGAAGCGCCTCTGTTGATGGCTTGAAGCGTTTTGAGGCTAAAATTAATGCAACCTATAAAAATTCAAACCATACCATAGAGAGCATTTCATCATTTAATACTTTAACACAAGAAGTTAAAAACATAGTAGCCAAAAAAAATGTAGATTTTATTGTTATGGGAACTCAAGGAGCTACAGGTGCTAAAGAAGTGCTTTTTGGAAGTAACGCTGTTCATGTGTTTAAAAATGCTACCTGCCCGGTTTTAGCTATTCCTAAAGAAACCAAATTTAAAGCGCCTAAAAACCTGCTATTTCCTACAGATTATGGTATTAATTATCAGGACAAAAACATACAACCTATAATTAAAATTTCCAAACCACATAACTCCCAGGTACATGTTATGCACGTCTCTTTTGGTGATGATTTAACTGATGAACAAAGGCAGAATCAAGAAACGTTGAAACGGTATCTTGAAAAAACGCCGCATGATTTTCACGATATTCGTAATGATGCCGTTTCTGCGGCTATTGTAGATTTTCAGAAGCAGCAATCTGTAGATATGTTAGTTATGATAAACAATAAGCATTCATTTTTTGAAAACCTCTTTTTTAAATCTAGAATTAATCAAATCGGTTTTCATATTGGTATTCCATTTTTGGTAATACCATCGTAAGCACAAAATCATAAGATTTAAAATAAATAATTATGAAACAGGATGCATCTAATTCAGGTATAAGTATCATAAAATCCTCTGGAGAACGTGTTAAATTCTCATTAGAGAAATTACGAACATCCTTAAGTCGATCAGGTGCTGAAAAAGAGGTGGTAAATCGGATTGTAGATGTTGTTCGGGATGAGTTGTATCAAGGTATTTCCACCAAAGAAATTTATAATAGAGCTTTTGCTTTACTCAAAAAAGAAAAGCGCTATTATGCTTCAAAATACAAATTAAAGAAAGCGATTTATGAATTAGGGCCAACGGGTTTTCCGTTCGAAAACTTTATAGCAGCACTGCTTAAATATTCTGGTTATGAAACAAAAGTTGGACAGATTCTTCAAGGTATATGTGTTCCTCATGAAATAGATGTGGTTGCTCATAAAAATGCCGATACTACTATTGTAGAATGTAAATTTCATAGTGAAGAAGGACGAAATTGCAATGTGAAAGTGCCACTTTATATCGCCTCTCGATTTAAAGATGTGAAGAAACATTGGGACTCGAAACCACATAAAACGTCGTTAAATCAAGGTTGGGTAGTTACAAATACACGGTTTACAAAAGATGCGCTTCAATATGGCAATTGTATCGGGTTGTATTTATTGAGTTGGGATTACCCTGTAAATGATGGGCTTAAAGACCGAATTGATAGATTGGGTTTATATCCTATTACGGTATCAACATTACTAACAAAACGTGAAAAGCAATTTTTATTAACGCGAGATGTGGTGCTTTGTCGGGATTTAATTGGTGATGTTTTTTATTTAGACCATTTGGGTATTTCAGAAGTTAGAAAAACAAAAATATTAAACGAAATTAAACAATTATGTCATCATGATGAATGAGTTAAATCAAGTTAAAGTCACATTTTTAGGAGCTTCTCAGGTGGTTACAGGTTCTAAATATTTATTAGAAACAGGCGACTTAAATATTATGATAGATTGCGGCATGTTTCAAGGTTTAAAGGAATTGCGCGCGTTAAATTGGCAAGATTTACCTATAGATGTTCCAGCTATTGATGTGGTGTTATTAACTCATGGTCATTTGGATCATGTCGGTTATTTGCCTCGATTGGTGAGACAAGGTTTTTCGGGAAAAATAATTGGCACTAATCCAACATTAGCTATTGCTGAAATTATTTTAAGAGACAGTGCCAAAATTCACGAAGAAGAAGCCGAGAAAGCTAATAAAGAAAAGTATAGTAAGCACGAACCAGCATTACCATTTTATACGACCTTGGATGCAGAAAAAGCCATTCGGAAGTTTCAACCAGAATTACCTGATAAATGGATTGCGCTATCAGAAGTATGCAAATACCGTTTTCAATACAATGGTCATATTTTAGGGTCCACGTTTATTGAATTAGATATTAATGAGAAGCGCTTCGTGTTCTCAGGAGATATTGGTCGTCAAGAAGATTATTTACTCCAGCCTCCAAAAAGACCAGAATGGGCCGACTATTTGTTTGTAGAAAGTACCTATGGTAATAAACTACATCCTGAAGAAAATGTTGAAGCTATTTTAACAGATTTAGTTAAACAAACAATACATAATAAGGGTAATTTAATTATTCCAAGTTTTGCCGTAGAACGCTTACAGACTCTAATGTTTGTACTTTGGAAATTGTACAAGGAAAACAAAATACCAAATATTCCTATAATTGTAGATAGTCCAATGGGTCATAATGTTTTAGATGTTTTTAGCCAGTTTCCAGATTGGCATAAACTATCTCATTCTGAATACCAGGCTATGGTTCAGCATGTAACGATAACAGAATCGTATAGAGATACTTGGAAAGCTATTGATGACAAACGCTCTAAAATTGTTATAGCAGGAAGCGGTATGGTAACGGGTGGACGGGTGCTAACATATTTACAACAACTTATTGATGAATCTGCAACAACCGTTTTGCTGGTTGGTTATCAAGCGGAGGGAACTCGCGGTAGACAATTATTAGATGGAGCTCACGAAATTAAGTTTTTTGGAAAATACTATCCTGTTAAAGCGCGCGTGGCACATTTGGAAAGTTTATCAGCTCATGCAGACCAGAACGGATTGTTACATTGGATGGGTGGCATTAAAAATATCCCTGAAAAAGTATTTTTAGTGCATGGTGAAGCTGCTGCAATGGATGCTTTTCGTGTAAAAATACAAACAAATTTAAAGTGGATAGTTGTTATGCCGAAACTTAATGATGTAGAAATATTAAAGGTGTAAATAAAAAAAGCGCTCCTTTGGGAGCGCTTTTAAAATCAGATTTGTAAAAATCTAATTAATTATCGTCAGTTAAGTCGTTAACTTTATCTTTTGTTGCATCAGCAGCATTGTCAATTGCCTTTCCAGTTTCATCAACTGCATTGTCAATTGCATCACCAGTGTCTTCTGCTGCTTGGTCAATAGCTTTACCAGCTTCTTCCATAGCACCTTCAGTTTCGTCAGCAGCATCTTCCATAGCATCTTCTACATCATCAGCAGCATCTTCCATTGCATCACCAGCGTTGTCCATTGTTTCTTCTACGCTATCAGCATTTTTCTCATCTCTACAAGATGTGAAAGTTACACCTAAAGCCAATAATAAAGCTGTACTTAATAATAATTTTTTCATTAGTTTAAAGTTTTAGTGTTTATTTTAATTGTGCGAATTTAATAACAAATTATGAAATTATGCATTTAATTTTAACATTTTTTAACATCCGTTAAAAATTCACAGTTTCACCTATATACGTATGTAGTCCAAGATTTGGATTACGGCACCTGTATTTTTTTTTATATAATTAAGATTCTGATTACCAGAATTTTGTATTTCTGAAGGGTTTTTTGTGAAATGGTCAAGTGTGTTCTTTAATTCAAATTTATCGCAAATGGAAACCATACCGCCTTCTGAAATCATGTGTGAAGCTTCTGGAAACTTCTCATAATGCTTTCCAATAATAATGGGAATGCCAAAAACAGCCGGTTCCAATGTGTTGTGTAATCCCGTAGACCCCATGGCACCTCCCACATAAGCTATATCCGCATACTTATAAATCTTGCTTAATAATCCTATGGTGTCAATAATTAAAACGGTGTAATCATCTAATTTTTTATCTGCTTTATCTGAAAAAAGGACCGCCTTTTTCGTTAAAGCATCTTGCAGGTTCTTAATCTGATTTGCTTTAATATTGTGAGGTGCAATTATGAATTTCGTCTTGGAATCTGTGTTGTTTATGTAATCAATTAGTAACGCTTCGTCTTCAGGCCACGTACTACCAGCAACTAAGCACAATTGATTGTTTTTAAATTGGTCTATAAAAGGCAATTCATTGTTTTGTGATAGTTGACTAAAAACCCGATCAAAGCGGGTGTCACCAGTTACGGTGGTTTCATTATAATTTATAGTTGCTAATAATTTTTGCGTGTTGAAATCTTGAGCAAAAATATGCTCAAAAGCGAAAAGCGCCTGACGCATAAATCCGCCATAAAATTTAAAAAAGGATTGTTCTTTTCTAAATAATGCAGAAACAAGAAACGCTTTACTACCGCGTTTTTTTAATGCCAATAGATAATTCGGCCAAATATCATACTTGATAAAAAGGGTTAATTCTGGATTAACTAATTCAAGAAAGCGCTTCGCATTATGCGTTGTATCCAAAGGTAAATACACAACTACATCAGCAATGTCTGTGTTTTTTCGGATTTCATAACCAGATGGTGAAAAGAAAGTTAATACAATTTTATGGCTTGGATAAAGCGTTCGTAATTCCTTGAAAACGGGTAGGCCTTGTTCGTATTCACCTAAAGAAGCACAGTGATACCAAAGGGTCTTGTCAGAATTATTTAGAGCCTTTTCTAAAATTGAAAAGCTGTTGGATCGGCCAGAAACGCCTAGCTTTATTTTGTTGTTGAATAACGCTACAAGTGGTAAAACCAATTGCGCTAAAAACATTCCAATGTTATAAATAATTCTCAATTGCTATTCTTTGATGCTAAAATACATTTCTTTGAAATAATTTCATTGGTTCGCGTTAATGAATTTCGTAATTTCGTAGCATATGAGAAAAATTCAAATGGTTGACCTTAAAGGTCAATATAAAGCGATAAAGGATGTTGTGAATCCTGATATTCAGGAAATAATTGATAATGCATCATTCATTAATGGGCCTAAAGTTCATGAGTTTCAAAAAAACCTTGAAACCTATTTAAATGTAAAACATGTTATTCCATGTGCTAATGGTACGGATGCCTTGCAAATAGCCATGATGGGCTTGGGGCTAAAGCCTGGTGACGAGGTTATTACAGCCGATTTCACTTTTGCAGCAACTGTTGAGGTCATTGCGCTTTTACAATTAACACCTGTTTTAGTGGATGTGAATCCGGACGATTTTAACATTAATATTGAAGCAATAAAAAATGCTATTACGCCAAAAACGAAAGCTATTGTGCCTGTTCATTTATTTGGGCAATGTGCGGATATGGAGGCTATAATGGCTTTAGCGGAAGCTCATAATTTATTTGTCATTGAAGATAATGCACAAGCAATTGGTGCGGATTACACATATAGTAATGGTAAAAAAGCGAAAGCGGGAACCATAGGCCATGTAGCATCTACATCATTTTTTCCATCTAAAAATTTAGGTTGTTATGGCGATGGTGGTGCTATTTTTACAAATGATGATGCTTTAGCACATACCATTCGTGGAATTGTAAATCATGGGATGTACGAACGGTATCATCATGATGTGGTTGGTGTAAACTCCCGATTGGACTCTATTCAAGCAGCTGTATTAAATGCCAAATTACCACATTTGGATGCTTATAATAAAGCGAGACAAACGGCAGCTATGAAATATGATGCCGCTTTTAAAAATCACGCTAATATTGAAATCCCTTTTAGAAAAAGCGTTGATTGTGAAGGCCGTTGTTCAACTTGTGATTGTCATGTATTTCATCAATACACATTAAAAACCAAAAATGTTGATCGTGATGGCTTGGTGAAATTTTTAAATTCTCACGATATTCCTTGTGGCGTTTATTATCCAATTCCGCTTCATAAACAAAAAGCTTATGAAGACGATCGTTATAATGAAGCCGATTTTCCGGTAACTAACCAATTAATAAAAAGTGTTATTTCATTACCAATGCATACGGAATTAGATGATGAGCAAATCGACTTTATTACGTCAAAAGTTTTAGAATACATTAATGGATAAAGTATTAGTTACAGGCGGTTTAGGTTTTATTGGCTCTCACACTGTTATCGAATTGCAGAACGAAGGTTTTGAAGTGGTAATAATAGATAATCTATCCAATTCATCCATAGATGTTTTAGAAGGTATTACGGCTATTTCTGGAAAGTCACCGCTTTTTGAACAACTGGATTTAAAGGATAAATCAGCTGTTCAAAATTTCTTTTCTAAGCATAAAGATATTAAAGGAGTTATTCATTTTGCTGCCAGTAAAGCGGTTGGTGAAAGCGTACAAGAACCGCTCCTCTACTATGAAAATAACCTAAATACACTTATATATATATTGCAGGAATTGACGGCTAAAAAGGCGTCTAACTTCATATTTAGTTCGTCATGTACGGTTTATGGTCAAGCAGATAATATGCCTATTACAGAAGATGCGGCTATAAAACCGGCAGAATCACCTTACGGAAATACCAAACAAATAGGTGAAGAAATTATAAAAGACACTTGTAAAGTTAAATCGAATTTTAATGCGATTGCTTTGCGTTATTTTAATCCTATTGGCGCACATCCAACTGCAGAAATAGGGGAGTTGCCTATAGGCGTTCCACAAAATTTGGTGCCATTTATCACTCAAACAGGAGCCGGTTTACGTGATGCTTTATCCGTGTTTGGAGATGATTATCCAACACCAGATGGTACCTGTATTCGAGACTATATCCATGTTGTAGATTTAGCAAAAGCCCATGTTGTTGCGTTAAAACGTTTGTTGAATAAGAAGAATACTTCAAATTATGAAACCTTTAATATTGGAACAGGCGTAGGAAGTTCTGTATTAGAGGTTATCCATTCTTTTGAACGTGTTTCCAATAAAAGCTTAAATTACAAAATTGCTGATAGACGGGAAGGCGATGTTATTTCGGCTTATGCAGATACGACAAAAGCTAATGAAGAATTAGGTTGGAAAGCAGCATCAAGTTTAGATGAAGCTATGTTGTCTGCATGGAAATGGGAACAGAAAATTAGAGGCTTGTAAGTTATTTCTCTCATTTTAGCATTTACTATCTCATAATTATACGTAAGTTTCATTGTGGATATGATAATGAAATAGCGTTTGAATTATTGTATCAATATTATTGTATTGATTAACAGTGTATTAATGATGTATTTTTGCGTATTCCTTTAAAATGTCGTTTCTTTGTATCAAATGATACGAGATAATATGAAATTGATTACAGTAAAACGTGAGACGAAAGTCGAAAAAAGATTCACACCAAAAATGGGTGAATTACTTACCAGAGTAACTTACATTAAGAAACAATTTTTGAGCATTCCTGTCAAAACGGTTCACAAATATCGTGAAACCTATTATGGCAAAATTAAAGATTGTGAAGCTTGCGAATTGGCAAGATAAACGTGTAATACTCTAATTTATTAAACAAAAAGCGTGTCGAAAACATATGTATATATGATTTTGACACGCTTTTTCTATGGCTTAATTTAAGCCGTTTCCTTAACGTTCTTTTTGGATTTAAAACTAGCAACTAGTAACAGTCCCATTCCAAACATCACAGACATATCTGCTACATTAAATATACCAGTTCTAAAAACGCCGCCTAAATCTATGTGAAAGAAATCGGTTACTGATCCGTAAACAATTCTATCATATACATTAGCAATTCCACCACCTACGATACAGCAAAATCCAATTAAAGACCATTTATCCAATTCTTTATTTTTAAGAATGTAATAAACCACATAGCCTAAAACTACGGTTGGTAAAATTAATAGGAAAATGAGTCGCAAGGTTGGATTGAAGTCGCTTCCCATGCCTAAAAATGCCCCTGAATTTTCAACATTATGTAAGGTAAAAAAATCGCCAATGATAGGTGTTTGACTACCTGGAACAACATCGGCTCTAACAATAATTTTGGTTATCTGATCAATAGCAATATTGAATACAATTAATAGAATAATCCAAGTTGTACGTGATAGTTTCATTAGGCTTCCGTTTCAAAAGTTGCAGAGGCCGTTTGAGAATCTCTATTGATTTTCTTCACCAAGCCTTGTAGGACATTTCCTGGTCCAACTTCCGTAAATAGAGCGGCGCCATCCGTTATCATCTGCTGAACAGACTGCGTCCACTTTACAGGAGCTGTTAATTGTGAAATTAAATTGGCTTTAATAATCGCTTCATCCATAACGGCACTTGCTGTTACGTTTTGATATATTGGGCATCGTGGTTTGCCAAAAGTGGTAGCTTCAATAGCAGCTGCTAACTCCTCACGGGCAGGTTCCATTAAAGGCGAATGAAAAGCACCACCAACCGGTAGCACTAAAGCACGACGGGCGCCTGCTGTTTTCAATGATTCACAAGCTCTATTTACGGCCTCAATTTCTCCAGAGATCACTAATTGTCCAGGGCAGTTATAGTTGGCAGCAACTACAATTCCTTCGGTTTCGGCACATATTTTTTCAACAATAGCATCTTCTAAACCTAAAACGGCAGCCATTGTACTTGGTTGGATTTCGCAGGCTTTCTGCATGGCTAATGCACGAGCAGAAACTAGTTTTACACCATCTTCAAAAGACATGGTTCCATTGGCAACTAATGCGGAAAATTCTCCTAATGAATGTCCAGCAACCATATCAGGCTTGAAACTGTTTCCTAAAACTTTAGCTAAAATAACCGAATGTAAAAAAATGGCTGGTTGTGTAACCTTGGTTTGTTTTAAATCTTCAGCAGATCCTTCAAACATGGTATCTGTAATATTAAAGCCTAAAATATCATTTGCGGTTTCAAATAATTCTTGTCCTAAAGGTGATTTTTCGTAAAGGTCTAATCCCATTCCTGAAAATTGGGCACCTTGTCCTGGAAATATATATGCATTCATGTGTATCAAATTTTGATTGCTGCAAAAATAGGAAATTTTAAATTAGTTTACCGTTGCCCTTAAATGATAAAATTAGTCTTAAGTTCAACGCTAAAGAAAACAATTTACTAGCTTTAAGAGCAAGCTGCTTCGGCACAACGCTCACCATCCATGGCAGCAGAAACAATGCCTCCTGCATACCCACCACCTTCACCGCAAGGATACAAGCCTTTAATTTGTGTGTGTTCTAATTTTTCGTTTCTAGGAATGCTAATAGGTGAGGAAGTACGGGATTCCACACCAACTATATTTGCTTCTTCGGTATAATACCCATGCATTTTTTCGCCAAAAGCTTTAAAGCCTTGGCGTAAACGACTCCCAATTAATTTTGGTAATAAGGAATGTAAAGGCGCCGAATTTAAACCAGGTTGATAGGATGTTGGGTTTAATGTAGGTGATAGTTTACCATTAACAAAGTCTGTTAAACGTTGGGCAGGAGCTGTTTGAGTTCTGCCGCCAGCCGTAAAGGCTAAACGCTCTAAATCCTTCTGGTATTCTAAACCTTTCAACACGCCAAAATGCTCATATTTATACAGGTCTTTGTGGACATCAATTTCAACCACAATCCCAGAATTAGCAAATAAATTATTGCGTTTAGAAGGCGACATGCCATTAACAACCACTTCGCCATTAGCTGTAGCTGCAGGCACAATAAAACCACCGGGACACATACAGAATGAATATACACCACGATTGTTAACTTGTTGCACTAAACTATAGGAAGCTGCTGGTAATAAATCGCTGCGTTTACCGCTACAATGATATTGAATACTGTCAATAATTTCTTGCGGATGCTCGGCGCGAACACCCATAGCAAAAGATTTTGCTTCGAGTGCAATTTCTTTTTTATGCAGCAAATAATAAATATCTCTAGCAGAATGACCCGTTGCTAAAATAACGCGATTGGCTTCCATCTCGTTGCCATTTTGTAATTGAATGGCTTGGATGGTATTGTTTTTTATTATGAAATCGGTAACACGTGTTTCAAAATGAATTTCGCCACCGTATTTTAAAATGGTTTCACGAACATTTTGGACCACTTTCGGCAACTTATTGGTGCCAATATGTGGATGGGCATCGACTAAAATCTGATCTGTAGCACCATGATAGACGAGGTTTTCAAAAATACGTCTTACATCACCACGTTTTAAGCTTCGGGTGTATAATTTTCCATCACTATAGGTTCCTGCGCCACCTTCACCAAAGCAATAGTTGGAATCTTCGTTTACAAAATGATCTTGATTGATGGCTTTTAAATCCCGGCGTCTGTCTTTTACATTTTTCCCACGTTCCAAAACAATAGGTTTAAAACCGAGTTCAATACAGCGTAATGCAGCATACATGCCTGCAGGTCCAAAACCAATAATGTGAACGGGTTTTGCTTTGGAAACATCTTTATAGTCAAAGGTGTATTCTGATGTTTCTGGAACAGGTTCGTTAATATAAACGGCGACTTTATAATTGAAAATTATTTTAGGTTTTCGCGCATCAATAGACTTTCGAAGCACTTTTACGCCTGAAATTTTTTCGCGACTTATTTCAAGAAATTGAGACGCCTTTATTAGTAAAATATCAGCGCGTTCTTCTTCTATTAAACTAATGCGCAATTGAATGTCTTTAACCATACTGCGAAATTAGAGAAAAAATGGGAATATTACGCGTCTTTTTCTTCGCTCATTTGAGATCCAATAAACGGAATGGGTGGTGCTAAAAAATAACCTGTTAAACTCGCAAATAGAATCGGGATAAAATACGTAAACCCTGTTAAGGTTGATAGTAAAATTGTCGTACTCATGGGGGTCCTAGTTACGCAAGCATTTATAGCAGCCATACAACTAACAATTGTTAAGGACAGACTGATAGATGGTAAAAATTGATGAAGTATTAAACCTAAAGTAGCGCCTGTAAAAAACAAGGGAATTATAAAGCCACCTCGCCAACCAGATGTAACGGTTATGGCAATGGCAATTATTTTAAAGCATAGAATGAGGACGAGCATTTTTAAAGAAAAGTCGCTTAAAATAAGGGTGTTAATTTCATGATGACCAAAATAGCGGGTGATTGGTAGGTAGTAAACAATACAACCCAATAAAACACCTCCAATAAGGGTTTTGATATAAATGGGCACCATTAATTTAGCAAATATTTTTTTAAGAATTTTGTGCAAACTATAAAGAGCCAACCAATGGCTGTTGCTATAATTGCGAATAAAATAGCATAAGCAAAATCAAATTTACTTAACATTTCATAAGCTGGTAAATCCCAAGTTGGGCCAATGCCTAAATGATAATTAAAGCAAATATCATATAACTAAAACTGCTAGCTACAAAGGCAGGGATAATGGCTTTGTAATATTCGACTGCATGTTCATGATGCAAAATTTCAAGTGAAAATAAACTACCACCTAAAGGTGCTCCGAATAAGGCTGTAAATCCGGAAGCCATACCAGCAATACTCATGGAACGTAGGTCTTCACCTTTTAATCTAAAGACTTTTCCAAGCCAAGTGCCAGTTGATCCTGTAACTTGAACCAATGGCGCTTCGGGACCCAAACTACCTCCTGACGCAATACATAATAAGGAAGAAAGAATCATGGATGGATTATTCTTCGGGTCGAGTTTTCCTTTATTAAAACGAATGTTGTTTACAATTAAATGAATTTCCCCTGGATCGCCAATAAAGTGAATAACAAAACCTGCTAAAAGCCCACAGATAGCCATGGTTGGAATAACCAACCAACCATCAAAAAACGCTAATTGATGGGTGAAAAACTCTAAAACAATCCAATAAACACTAGCAATTAGTCCGCCTATTAAACCCAATAAGGCCCAAAGAATAAATTTTCTGCTAAATACAAAAGGGTTAAATTGAATGGGTTGATCTAGTATATTAAGATACGTTATGAATTTGCGTTTCTTTTTAAGCTTCACAACAGGATTTTATTGGCGTGTATAGGTTATAAACGAAAAATCATGAGCATGCTTATCATCTTTTGGATGTGTAGTTTTGGTAACTTCTTTCCAGATAGATAGATCTATTTCTGGGAAAAATGTATCGGCTTCAAAACTGGAATGCACCCGTGTTATTTCTAACTTATTAGCAAAAGGCATAGCTTGCTTGTATATTTCGCCGCCTCCAATTATAAATGGTTGACTGTCTGCTCGCGCTGCATCTAGAGCATCTTCTAAATTATTAACAACAATAACACCAGAAGGAACTTGATAGTTTTCTTGACGGGTTATAACAATATGCGTACGGTTAGGTAAGGGTTTCGAGAAACTTTCAAAGGTTTTACGACCCATAATAATATGGTGACCATTAGTTAAGTTTTTAAACCGTTTGAGGTCGTCACTTAAATGCCAAATTAATTGGTTGTCTTTTCCTATAGCATTATTCTCTCCAGCGGCAACTATTATAGTAATATTTGAATTTTTAGAAGTCGCTATCCGGTTTTTTTTTTCTGGTAGCGGTAAGTCATTTTCTACCTGTGTTTTTAATTCGGCAATGCGTTGCTTTTGCTTATTAATAAGTAAATTTAATTGTTTGTCTTCCCACTTTTTACTCAACAATTTTGACGTAATAAACACATTCACAATATGATATATAAACAAGAATAACCAAATGCCAATAGCATATACAAACCAATCTATGTTAAATAGTTTAACACCTTCTCCAATTCCTAGAGCCGTGTTGGCGAGTATTAAAAATACGGACCCAATTAGAAAAATTACAAAATGCGCATACAAACGCTTTTTTTGTTTAATGCGGTTTTGGGCTGTTTTTAAAAGCTCCAATTGTTCCTTATCTATTGCCGTGGTAGTATCTTTTTTCTTTCCGAACATGATTGACTGAATTTAAACAAATTTAGCTATTTTTTGCTGAATTCATATTGTGAAACAGATTAGAAATAAATGGTCATTAAAAATTTGACGGGTACTTTGGTTGGCTTACCATTTATAGAACCAGGTGCTTTCATTTTAGGCATACGCTTTAAAACGCGAATAGCTTCCGCAGCCATTTCTCTTTTGTGTGCTTTGGCAGAAATATCTTCGGCTTTACCTTTCTCGTTTATAACAAAGCTAACTTCAAATTGTGTGCTTTTATCTAATGGGAATAATTTGTCTGCTAACTCATAATTGATACTGACTTTTAAATAGTCCATTATTTTTCCAATGGTACAATTCTTTAAATCTTCAAAGCTCACCGATTTTTCACAACCTCTGTAAGTTGGATATTGCATGTCTTTAGAAGAATTAAAACCGCTATTTGCAATTTTAAATTTTATTGGAATAAAATAAGGAACGCTTACAGGTTCATCTTTAAAGTAACCTGGTCTTTCCATTTTCGGAATTAATTTAATAACGCGAATAGCTTCGGCTTCCAATTCTGGAAAGGGTGTTCCAGCTTCAATAGCTACAATTTCTCCGGTTTTAGAAATAATGAACTTAACATTTATTTTAACCACAGTCTCGTCAGGCAGGTCTATTTTTGCAGCGACTTTAGTGTTAAAGTTTGCGCCAATATGTTTGTTTAGTTTTTTATTTAAACATTCTTTTTGAGCTTTGTTGTCTAGATTTTTACTACAGCCTTTATAAATGGGAACATTTTCTATGATAGAAAATGATGTCACATCCGAATCAACAGAGCCTTCGAAATTAGACGTATCTTGAGTATCTTTCAAGTCTTCTGAATTTGTGTTTTCTTGTGAAAAGATAGAGAGACTAAAAAGGATCGAGAATAGGAATAGTAAGTTTTTCATGGAGGGGTTTTAAATGGCCACTTTTCCTTTAATATGAGGATGTGGATTGTAATCTTCCAACGTAAAATCTTCAAATTTGAAATCGAAGATATCTTTTACATCTGGATTAATTTTCATTTTAGGTAAAGGTCTGATGTCACGAGATAATTGCAATTCCAATTGTTCTACGTGATTATTATAAATATGTGCATCACCAAAGGTGTGGATAAATTCGCCAGCCTCATAACCACAAACTTGTGCTATCATCATAGTGAAAAGCGCATAGGAACCAATATTGAAAGGAACACCTAAAAATATATCAGCACTACGTTGGTATAATTGGCAAGACAACTTACCATCTGCTACATAAAACTGAAAAAAGGCATGACAAGGTGGAAGTGCTGCTTTTCCGTTGGCCACATTTTCATCAAACGATTTGGAAGTGTCTGGTAAAACAGACGGATTCCAAGCAGAAACCAACATGCGTCGGCTATTCGGATTGGTTTTTAAAGTTTCAACAATATCTTTAATTTGGTCAATCTCGTCGTTGTTCCAGTTTCGCCATTGATGGCCGTAAACTGGTCCTAAATCGCCATTTTCGTCAGCCCATTCGTTCCATATTCTAACACCATTGTCTGTTAAATATTTGATGTTGGTATCACCTTTTAAAAACCATAAAAGTTCGTAAATAATAGATTTTAAATGTAGCTTTTTGGTTGTAACCATTGGGAAACCTTCGCTTAAATCAAAACGCATTTGATATCCAAATACACTTTTTGTTCCAGTTCCTGTACGGTCACCTTTTTCGTTTCCGTTTTCCAATACGTGCTTAACTAGGTCGTGATATTGTTTCATAATATGTCCCACGAAAGTGGAAATCTCTTTTTAATTACACAAAAATTTCAATTATACTTGGGCGTTTGCCCCCAACAATGATAAGCTAAAATAAAGAAAAGGGTTAAATACAACGGATGTAACCTTTAAAATGATATAAAAAGTTATTAACTAGCTGACGCTAAACTGTAATAGTACTTTTAAATCGATTTTCCGTCCTTTGCAGAAGTGTATTATCCAATAATCATTCCTGCAATTGTTGCAGAAATTAAAGATGCAATAGTTCCACCAATCAACGCTTTCATTCCAAATTTAGATAGTTGTTTGCGTTGGCCTGGCGCAAGAGATCCAATTCCGCCAATTTGAATACCAATAGATGCAAAGTTTGCAAATCCACAGAGCATATACGTTGCCATAATTACAGATTTCTCGTACGTTAAATGTGTGGCATTCGCTACATTTTTTAATTCTGCTAATTGGATGTACCCAATAAACTCACTAGCTGCTAACTTAATACCTAGAAGTTGACCCATTAAAGCCATATCCTCTGTTGCAATACCAATTAACCACATTAATGGCGCAAAAATATAACCTAAAATAAATTCTAAGGATAACGCTTGATACGGGGTGTTTGCTGCAATGACTTCATTTAATGAAGTGAAATGCCAGTTAATGTTTAAAGCTTGAATGCTAATACCGTCAAAACCAGCAATACCGCCTAGAATGCCATTGACCATAGCTATAAATGCGACAAAAACGAGTAGCATAGCACCAACATTTACGGCTAAACGCAAACCTTCAGTGGTTCCGTTTGCTATAGCTTCCAAAATGTTAGACCCTATTTTTTCTTGGGATACGTGAACATCCGTATTAATTTTTTCTGTTTGTGGAAATAATATTTTGGAAATTACAATAGCACCTGGAGCCGCCATAACAGAGGCAGCTAATAAATGTTTGGCGTAAAAGAGTTGTAATGCCTCGTCTTCGCCACCAAGAAAACCAATGTAAGCTGCTAAAACGGCTCCAGCAACGGTAGCCATTCCCCCAATCATTACTAGGAGAATTTCAGACTTGTTCATTTTTTCTAAATACGCTTTTATTAAAAGTGGCGCTTCCGTTTGGCCTAAAAAGATGTTTCCTGCAACACTTAAACTTTCAGCTCCCGATATGCCCAATACCTTACTTAGTAGTAAACCCATTAGTTTGACTACTTTTTGAATAATACCTAAATAGAATAAAACGGATGTTAATGCCGAAAAGAAAATAATTGTTGGCAATACTTGAAATGCGAAAATAAACCCGAAGGAAGTAACATCTAGCATGCCCCCAAATAGAAACTCGCTTCCAGCTTGCGTGTAACTTAAAATTTCGATAAACCCTTTGCCTATAAACTCGAAGATGCCTTTTATAAAACCAACTTTTAAAACCCCAATGGCAATAATGAGTTGTAAGGCTAATCCTAAACCAACCGTTTTCCAATTAATGGCTCTTCGGTTACTGCTAAATAAAAAGGATACAAAAATTAAGGTTACCATACCTAGAATACCACGCCAAAGACTATTAATAGAGAAACCTTGACTGGGAATAATGACACCGTTTTCTGAATTTGATGCAACCGTAGGCGCCGGATTTTCAGCTAAAACTGATGTGGATGATATATAGGTATAAGTAGCTTGCTTATCTTTAAAAATTAAGGTAGAATCTGTTAGTTCTTTTATTTTAAAACGTTTAATGGAGTTTAAAGAATCGTTATAATAGAATACCAATAAGTTGTTTTGATACAAATAATCACCTTTTAAGTCCTGAATTGAATCGTTAGAAAAGGTGAATTCTCCTTTTTTAAACTCGATACTCTTATAAGGGTTTGATGTGGATTGAGACGACCATTTTTTTTCTAAATCTTGTCCGAAAGAAGTTGTAATCCCAAAAAAAATAGCTGTAATAGCTAGTAGTATATTTTTAATCATAAGGTTAGCGTTTAGAAATCTCATCGCGAATATTAGCTGCCTTTTCATAATCTTCATTGGCAACAGCTTCATCAAGCATGTTATGAAGTTCCTCGAGCGATTTTGCTTTGTAATTCTCCTGGACACTTCCGGTTTCTAGTTCTTCGGCAATCATATCATCTACTAAAATACTGTCTGATTCCGACTCGTCTTCATCTTCCGGATTAATTTTTAAATAAATTCCTGCTTTATCTAAAATATTCTTGTAAGTGAAAATTGGTGCCTGGAACCGCAGTGCTAAAGCAATAGCATCACTAGTTCTAGCATCAATAATTTCTTCAGCGTTGTCACGTTCACAAATAATACTGGAATAGAAAACGCCATCCACTAGCTTATGGATGATAACCTGTTTGACAACAATATCAAAACGGTCGGCGAAATTTTTAAATAAATCGTGGGTAAGTGGTCTAGGCGGTCTAATTTCTTTTTCCAAAGCTATAGCAATGGATTGTGCTTCAAAAGCACCAATTACAATTGGCAACTTTCTATCACCATCTACCTCATTTAATATTAATGCGTAGGCGCCATTTTGTGTTTGGCTATATGAAATTCCTTTTATCTTTAGTCGTACTAAACTCATAGTATTTTAAAAAACAAAGAACTGTTTAAATTAGGACTTTACCAAACTGAACGAAACAGTTTTAGTAATTTATACCAACTTAAACAGCCCTTTTATAAATACAATTTAAAAAAATATATTTACTGTTGTGCTTTAAACTCCTTTAATTTTTCAATCAATTTAGGGACAACTTCAAAAGCATCACCTACAATTCCATAATCAGCAGCTTTAAAGAAAGGTGCTTCGGGATCTGTATTAATAACAACTTTTACTTTTGATGCGTTTATACCCGCCAAATGCTGGATAGCTCCTGAAATGCCAACAGCAATATATAAATTGGCAGCAACTGGTTTTCCTGTCTGACCTACGTGCTCACCATGTGGTCTCCAACCTAAATCACTTACCGGTTTAGAGCAGGCAGTTGCTGCACCTAAAACTTCAGCTAATTCTTCAATCATTCCCCAATTTTCAGGACCTTTTAAACCACGACCTGCTGAAACCACTATTTCGGCATCTGCAATGGTTACTTGACCTGTTACTTTATCAACAGAATCTACATGAACTCCTAGTTCTGGAATGTTAGGTGAAAAATCTTCCGCAGTTGCACTCGCTGCATTTTCTTTAACACCATACGCATTTTTAGAAACACCTACCAATTTCACATCGGTATCAATAGTCGTCATATTAAAAGCTTTGTTTGTAAATGCTGTACGTTTTACAGTGAATGGTGAAACATTTGATGGCGCTTCAACCACATTGGATGCAAAACCAGCATCTAAATTAATAGCTAATAAAGGTGCTAAATATTTACTGTCCGCGCTGGAGCTAAGAATAACTACTTTGGAGCCTTCTTTTTTAGCAGCTTGAGAAATAGCGCTTGCATAACCGTTTGCGTTAAATTTCTCTAATTCACTACTTGTAACTTTCAATACTTTGTCAACACCATGATTTCC
Organism: Bizionia hallyeonensis; assembly: GCF_042657385.1. NCBI lineage: Bacteria > Pseudomonadati > Bacteroidota > Flavobacteriia > Flavobacteriales > Flavobacteriaceae > Bizionia > Bizionia hallyeonensis. The sequence continues at coordinate 1,094,595 of NZ_JBHSLA010000001.1, forward strand.
AAGTACGCTTGTGTCATCAGCGTTAAAGGTAATTGCCGTTACGGTTGTACCCATTTGTTCCGCTACAGCTTTTGCATAAGATGCAACCTCTAAAGCGGTTTTTTTAAATTTTCCTTGTTCGGATTCTGTATATACTAAAACTGACATAAATTTTTAAATTTTAAACTCCAAAAACTAAACTCCAGAGGATTATTTACTGGAATTTGGAATTTGGATATTGTTATTTATATAACTTTAGCTTCATTATGAAGTAAGTTAACTAATTCTCCAACATTATCGGCATCAATTAATTTAACGGCGCCTTTTGGAGCTGGCTTTTCAAATTTCACTGAAGCGGTTTCAGTTCCAGCATCTACTGGTTCCTTAACTTCTAAAGGTTTTTTTCTAGCCATCATTATCCCACGCATGTTTGGAATACGTAAATCGCTTTCCTCAACTAATCCTTTTTGTCCACCAATTACTAATGGTAAACTGGTAGAAACCGTTTCTTTCCCGCCATCAATTTCACGCATAGCTGTTGCTTTGGTACCATCTATTTCTAGACTAATGCAATTGGTTACAAAGTTTGCACCAATTAAACCAGCTATCATTCCCGGGACCATGCCACCATTGTAATCAATGGATTCACGACCAGCAATTACTAAATCGTAACCACCTTCTTTAACTACGTTTGCTAATTGTTTGGCAACTTGGTAGCCGTCTTTAGCTTCTGTATTAACGCGGATTGCATTGTCTGCGCCAATAGCTAGTGCTTTACGTAAAGTTGGCTCTGTTTCTGGTCCGCCAACATTAACAACCGTTACTGCAGCGCCTTGCTTCTCTTTAAACCACATAGCGCGTGTTAATCCAAATTCGTCATTTGGGTTAATAACAAATTGTACACCATTGGTGTCAAATTTTGTGTCGCCATCGGTAAAATTAATTTTCGAAGTCGTATCAGGTACATGACTAATACATACTAATATTTTCATATCTATATATTTATATTAAAAAGTATATTATTTTCAGGTTACGAAGTTAATTATTTTATTTTGAATATTTGCTATGCACGCATAGTAAATTTTTAAATCGAACTATGGACTAAAGTTTTTTAATTATTGTTATTTTTGTCTTTCGTAATTATGATAAGTAAATGAAGACAATACAATTTAGAGAAGCGATTTGTGAAGCCATGAGCGAAGAAATGCGTCGTGACGAAAGTGTTTATTTAATGGGTGAAGAAGTTGCCGAATATAATGGTGCCTATAAGGCATCTAAAGGTATGCTGGATGAATTCGGCCCAAAACGTGTTATTGATACGCCCATTGCCGAGCTAGGTTTTGCTGGAATAGCAATAGGATCTACCATGACAGGTAACAGACCGATTGTAGAATATATGACGTTTAATTTCTCATTAGTTGGTATTGATCAAATTATAAATAATGCGGCGAAAATCAGACAAATGTCTGGAGGACAATTTCCGTGTCCAATTGTTTTTCGTGGACCAACCGCCTCTGCAGGTCAATTAGCTGCTACACACTCGCAAGCTTTTGAAAGTTGGTTTGCTAATACACCAGGTTTAAAAGTAGTAGTTCCTTCTAATCCATATGATGCAAAAGGCTTATTAAAATCGGCTATTCGTGATAACGACCCCGTTATTTTTATGGAAAGTGAGCAAATGTACGGTGATAAAGGCGAAGTGCCAGAAGGCGAATATGTTGTTCCATTGGGTGTTGCAGATATTAAACGAGAAGGTACAGATGTTACTATTGTTTCTTTTGGTAAAATTATTAAAGAAGCTTATATAGCTGCTGATGAATTAGCTAAAGAAGGTATCTCATGTGAGATTATCGATTTACGTACGGTAAGACCAATGGATCGCGAGGCTATTTTAAAATCGGTTAAAAAAACCAATCGTCTAGTTGTTTTGGAGGAAGCATGGCCATTTGGAAATGTTGCGACAGAAATAACATATTTAGTCCAATCTGAAGCATTTGATTATTTAGATGCACCTATTATTAAAATAAATACAGCAGATACACCTGCGCCTTATTCACCAGTTCTTTTTGAAGAATGGTTGCCTGATCATAAAGAAGTGATAAAGGCCGTGAAAAAAGTAATGTATAAATAAATACGTATATTTTACGTTAATAAAACTTCATTGGCTAGATTGTTGATGAAGTTTTTTTATAACTATGAGATTTAACTTACTACTTTTTATTTTTGCCCTTGCTACTTTTGTTGGTTACGCCCAAACAAAAGTTAGTGGCTACGTGTTTGATGAAAACAATGAACCCGTTGCTTATGCTAACATAATTTTTAAAGGTTCTTTTGAAGGCACCATAACTGATGAAAATGGTCGTTTTTATATGGAATCTGATAAAACGTGGCCAACGTTAATTGTCTCCTTCGTAGGTTATAAAACCATAGAGTTGCCATTAGACAAGAAAGTGAATTACGACTTACGTTTTACTATTGAAGAAGAAGCAGCTGCGCTTAATGAAGTGTTTATTGTAACAGGAAAACAATCTAAAAAAGCAGAAGAAAATCCAGCAATTGCAATTCTGCAAAAAATTTGGGAACGCAAACGTCAAAATGGCTTGAGTCAGTTTAAGCAGTATGAATATGATAGGTATGAAAAAGTAGAATTCGATTTAAATACTATTGATAGCGCACTGATAAAGAGTAACCTTTTTAAAGGTATGGAGTTTATTTTTGAGCAAGTAGATACATCTAAAGTTACAGGAAAAACATATTTGCCAATATTTTTAAATGAAGAGGTGGCCAAAGTTTATGGCGATAATTTATTAAACAAGGAGAAAGTAGAATTAAAAGGAAACAAAAATTCAGGCTTCAGTAATAATCAAAGCATTATTGCTTTTATCAAGGACTTATATTCGGAATACGATGTGTATGATAACTATCTAAAGTTTTTTGATAAAAGTTTCGTGAGTCCAATTTCCAGAACAGGTGTCAATACCTATAATTATGTATTATCTGATAGTGCTTATCGGGACAATAAATGGTGTTATAACATTATTTACTATCCAAGACGTAAAAACGAACTAACTTTTAAAGGTGACTTCTGGGTGAATGATTCCACATTTGCTATTAAGGAAATTAATATGCAAGCCTCTAAAAGTGCCAATATAAACTGGGTAAAAGAAATTTATATTGAACAAGAATTTGACGTGCTAAATGACTCTGTCTTTCTTATAAAACGCGATTATTTCATGTCCGATTTCACGTTTAATAAAAAAGAAAAGTCGCGAGGTGTTTATGGTAAACGCACAACGTTATACGATAATTACGAGTTTAATAAATCCAAAGACGAAAAGTTTTATAAGGAAGAGGTATTCGATTACAATTTAGATGCCTATAATCGGGAAGATGATTTTTGGGACGAAAACCGAATGGAAGCTTTAAATAATGATGAAAAGGGTATTTACCAAATGTTAGATACTTTAAAAACCGTAAAAAAGTTTAAGCGGTTGTATAATGCAGGAAGTATTTTGGCGTCTGGGTATATTGAGTTTGACGATTTAAACCTTGATTATGGCCCTATTTTTTCTACTGTAGGTTATAATGATGTAGAAGGTGTGCGTTTACGAGCAGGTGCAAGAACGTATTTTGGACCTAATGATTTGTGGCGCTTACAAGGATTTTTGGCTTATGGTTTTAAAGATGATAAAATGAAATATGGTTTTTCGGCCAAGTATTTATTAAACAAGCGAAACCGGTTAATTGTATCTGCAGGTCATAGGCGCGATATTGAACAAATTGGGGCAAGTTTAACCACATCAACCGATGTTTTAGGGCGAAGTCTAGCTTCCAATGCGGTTTTCAGTACAGCCACCAATGATAAATTAACCAATATTAATCTAACGGCGTTAGCTATAGAACTGGAGCCCATTAAAAACGTATTGTTTCGCGTGGGAGGTGATTATAGAACGCTGTCATCCGCTTCGCCAACATTTAGTTTAGATTATGTAGATCCGGAATCCACTACTGGTGTTTCATCAGAAATAAAGCAATTTGAAAGTACCTTTGCAGTATCTTATTTTCCAGGTAGAAAAATGGTAGGTTACGGTGTAGAACGTCGTAATGGAAATGATACCTATGCATCTATATTTGCACAATATTCTTTAGGTGATAAAAATATTTTTGGTAGCGATTTTAATTATACCAAGTTACAGCTTTCTTATATTCAGCCATGGCAATTAGGTGGTTTAGGCCGCCTGTATTCTACCATTGAAGTAGGTAAAACATTTGGAACGGTTCCATTGGGGTTATTAAGTGTGGTACCTGGTAACCAGTCGTATTTCTCTATATACAAATCGTTTTCGCAATTAAATTATTATGAGTTTGTAACAGATACCTATGCCTCTTTGCATTTAGAACATAATTTTAATGGACGATTGTTTTCAAGAATTCCATTTTTAAGAAAGTTAAATTGGCGAGAAATTGTTGGTTTTCGCGGTGTTTGGGGAGATATATCAGCAGATAATATAGCTTTAAGCGCACCGTCTAATATTCCATTGGTAGCACCAACAGACGAAATTTATTATGAATACAGCCTTGGTATTGGTAATATTTTTAAAGTATTTAGAATAGACTTTAATTTCCGTGGAAATTATCATGAGGTCCCTGATGCCCGAAATTTTGGCGTAACCGGAAGTTTTGGCTTTAATTTCTAAAATTCAGACAACCTATTTTTGAAATAATTATATAAATATAGCCTCTAACTACTAGAGGCTATTTTTATTAAATAAAAGATTTAATTCATTTGCTTACTTTTAAAATTATCAGATCGTGATTTGGATTCCTTTTTAGGAAACGTGGTATTTAACATATTGGTATCGACAAATTCGAAATTATAGGATCTAAATTAATTTTAGTTGCCCAAACCCAAAGACTTATGTATCTTTGCAGCCCGTAAAAATGAGGCTTCTGAATATGAACCTTCTTCAATTTTAATAGGAATAAAAAAACAAGCCTGAATAAAAGGTTAAAATAATATATAATGACAAAAAACGGAAAATTAACTTTTGATGTGTTAATCGAAATACCGAAAGGAAGTAGAAACAAATATGAATATGATTTCGATTTAAAAAAAATACGTTTTGACCGTATGCTTTTTTCATCCATGATGTATCCAGCAGATTATGGGTTTATACCAGAAACATTAGCATTAGATGGTGATCCATTAGATGTTTTAGTGTTAGGTGGTGAACCAACATTTCCTATGTGTGTGGTAGAGGTAAAACCAATTGGTGTTTTCCATATGGCAGACGAGAAAGGTCCAGATGAAAAAGTAATTTGTGTACCAGTTTCAGATCCGATTTGGAATATTTTAAATGATTTGTCAGATATGAATCCACACCAAATAAAAGAAATTGAACACTTTTTTCAAGTTTATAAAGATTTAGAAAAGAAAAAAGTTGACGTAGGAGGCTGGGGAAATGCAGGTGAAGCCTATGATATTTTAAACAAATGTTTAGATCGTTACGAGAATAGTGAGCATAAAGCAAATGGTAATTTTACCATATAGTTGTAAGAAACACAGTAATATAAAGCCCTTCTATTATTAAATAGAAGGGTTTTTTAGTTTTAATGTATTTCACTACTTTAGCGAGCTAATTAACAATTTAAAAAAATTATTAATATATGGAATCAATGATGATTTATATGCCAATTGCCATGGCACTTTTAGGATTAATTTATATGGTCGTAAAGAAATCTTGGGTTATGAAACAAGATGCTGGCGACGGAAAAATGAAAGAAATTTCAGATCATATTTATGAAGGAGCTTTGGCTTTTTTAAATGCCGAGTATAGATTACTTGCCATATTTGTACTTGTAGTAAGTATTGCACTTGCAGCTGTGTCATTTATTGTTCCAACAACACATTGGTTAATTGTAGTTGCATTTATTTTTGGAGCTGTCTTTTCGGCATTTGCAGGAAATATAGGTATGAAAATAGCAACAAAAACGAATGTTAGAACGACACAAGCGGCTAAATCTAGTTTGCCTAATGCACTAAAAGTATCTTTTGGTGGTGGAACTGTAATGGGATTAGGAGTAGCTGGATTGGCAGTTTTAGGTTTAACTATATTTTTCATAGGGTTCTTCCATTTCTTTATGGGAGGTGTTTGGACAAATACCATGGATATGACTATTGTTCTTGAAACATTGGCTGGTTTTTCTTTAGGTGCTGAATCTATTGCTTTATTTGCCCGTGTTGGTGGTGGTATTTATACCAAAGCTGCCGATGTTGGAGCCGATTTAGTTGGTAAAGTAGAAGCAGGAATTCCTGAAGATGACCCTCGTAACCCTGCAACTATTGCAGATAACGTTGGTGATAATGTTGGTGATGTTGCTGGTATGGGAGCCGATTTATTTGGTTCGTATGTAGCTACAGTATTAGCTGCTATGGTTTTAGGAAACTATGTAATAAAAGATATGGGTGGAAATATTGCTGATGCCTTTGGCGGTATTGGACCAATCTTATTACCTATGGCTATTGCTGGTGCGGGAATTATTATTTCTGTTATTGGTACTATGTTGGTGAAAATTAAAAGTAACGAGGCTAAAGAAGCTCAAGTTATGGGCGCTTTAAATGTGGGTAACTGGACCTCTATTGGTTTAGTAGCCTTATCTTGTTTTGGTTTAGTAACGTGGATGTTACCGGAAACCATGCAAATGAATTTCTTTGGTGAAGGCTTACAAGAAATATCTTCCATGCGCGTATTCTACGCTACTCTAGTAGGATTAGTTGTTGGCGCTGTTATTTCTTCGGTAACTGAATATTATACAGGTTTAGGTAAAAAACCTATTTTAAATATAGTACAACAGTCAAGTACAGGTGCTGGAACCAATATTATTGCTGGTTTAGCTACTGGTATGATTTCTACATTCCCTTCTGTATTGTTGTTTGCTGGAGCCATTTGGGCGTCTTATGCATTTGCCGGTTTTTATGGTGTGGCTTTAGCAGCTTCAGCTATGATGGCAACTACAGCTATGCAATTGGCTATTGATGCCTTTGGACCTATTGCGGACAACGCAGGTGGTATAGCTGAAATGAGTGAACAGGAACCTATAGTAAGAGAACGTACTGATATTTTGGACGCTGTTGGAAATACAACTGCGGCTACAGGAAAAGGTTTTGCTATTGCTTCTGCAGCATTAACATCTTTAGCTTTATTTGCTGCCTATGTAACCTTTACTGGTATTGATGGTATTAATATTTTTAAAGCGCCCGTTCTAGCCATGTTATTTGTAGGAGGAATGGTGCCTGTCGTATTCTCTGCTTTAGCTATGAATGCGGTAGGAAAAGCAGCTATGGAAATGGTAGAAGAAGTACGTCGTCAGTTTAGAGAGATTCCAGGAATTATGGAAGGTACTGGGAAACCAGAATATGATAAATGTGTGGCAATTTCTACTGAAGCGTCTTTAAGAGAAATGATGTTGCCAGGTTTATTAACTATTGGTTTTCCGTTAGTAATTGCATTTGTTCCTATGATTTTTGGAATGAATAACATGGCAATTGCTGAAATGTTAGGTGGTTATATGGCTGGTGTTACTGTTTCAGGTGTGCTTTGGGCTATATTCCAAAACAATGCTGGTGGCGCTTGGGATAATGCTAAAAAATCCTTTGAAGCTGGTGTATTAATTAATGGCGAAATGACCTATAAAGGTTCGGAAGCTCATAAAGCTGCTGTAACTGGTGACACCGTTGGAGATCCATTTAAAGATACTTCTGGTCCATCTATGAATATTTTAATTAAGCTAACCTGTTTAATTGGTTTGGTAATTGCACCAATTTTAGGTGGTCATTCTGCTGAAACTGGTTTGGCTATTACTGAAACTACAGAAGTTGTAGTAGGACTTACGGCAAAAAAAGTATATGTTGATTTTGTAATTAAATCAGACGATTTTGCAAAAGCTGTCGTTAGCGTTACAAATGTAAATGGTAATAACATTAATATGGAAGAATTAGTAATCTCTGGGACAAAAGCAGAAGTTGATGCTAAAATTTCCAAGCTAAAAGAAGAGTCTACGCAATTCAAAATGGATGTAACAGATGATAGACCAATACAGGTTAAATAAATGTTATAGTACTATAATATTACAAAACCACGCTAATCAGCGTGGTTTTTTTATCAATCAAATCTTTTATATTTTTAAACATGTTTAAAAAAGATCCGTTTCAAATTATTACGTTTCAAAGTTATGGAAGTGACACGCATTTTTATCTGCGCGGTAGAGCTCTTGAAGACGAATCTATAAACCTAGAAGATAAAGGTTGGTTTAAACTTTTAGTAAACACCTATAAACGGTTTGAAAGTGATGAAATTAAAAATGTTGACATAAATTTAAAGTTGCCCAACGGGACAATTTTAAAAACTAAAACGGACAATAAGGGGTATTTTAAATGCGAAAAACAACTAGAAGGTTTAGGCGCCTTAGCTAATAATGAAGGTTGGTTACCAATAGTTGCATCTTTTAGTGATGTAAATTTGAAGCGAAACATAACCAATAATAATGTATTTCCAGCTGAAATTTTAATTCCATGTGAAGAATCAGAATTCGGCGTCATTAGTGATATAGATGATACTATTTTGCATACTGGTGTGGTTTCACTATTTAAATGGCGCGTCATATTTAATACGGCCTTTAAAGGTGCCTTTAGTCGGATTCCTTTTGAAGGAGCAGCCAAATTCTACCATAAGTTGCATCGGGGCAAATCAGGGCAAAACGCAAACCCTTTATTTTATGTTAGTCACAGTCCTTGGAACCTTTATCGGTATTTAAAGTACTTTCTAAAAACGAATGATTTTCCAAAAGGACCCATTTTATTGCGTAGTGTTAATGGGGTTTTTCACAAGAAAAGTCAAGATGAAAAGCCGCAGAAGCAGAATGAAATTATGCATATTCTAGAGGCTTATCCGAATTTGAATTTCATTCTAATTGGTGATTGTGGTGAATATGATGCGGATATTTATATGGAAGTATCAGAAAGCTACCCGAACCGTATTTTGGCTATTTACCTACGAATCGTTAATCATAAAAAGAAAATGTTACGTATCAAAGCCTTGTTTGAAAACTATAAAACAACACCTGCGTTATTAGTTGAAAGTAGCGATCAGGCTATTATTCATGCAAGAGAACGTGGCTTTATAAAATAAACCCTAAAAAAGGCCGTGAATTTGTGCTTCAATTTTATTGATAATAGTCCCTAAATCTTCTGGGTTTGCCACAAAATCCATATTATCTACATCTATTATTAATAAGTTGCCCTTATCATAACCATGAATCCAAGCTTCATAGCGTTCATTTAAGCGACTTAAATAATCAATACTAATCGTGTTTTCATAATCGCGACCACGTTTGTGAATTTGACTCACTAAATTCGGGATAGAACTGCGTAAGTAAATCAATAAATCGGGACCTTGAACAAAGGATTCCATCAAATCAAACAGCGAGCGGTAATTTTCAAAATCTCTATTTGTCATTAATCCCATGGCATGTAAGTTGGGAGCAAAAATATGCGCATCTTCATAAATGGTACGGTCTTGAATAATATCCTTACCACTTTCTCTAATCTGATTTACTTGACGAAAACGGCTATTTAAGAAATAGACTTGTAGGTTGAAACTCCAACGTTCCATTTGGTTGTAAAAATCGTCTAAATATGGATTGTCTACAACATCTTCAAGTTGCGGTTCCCATTTATAATGTTTGGCTAATAATTTGGTAAGTGTAGTTTTTCCTGCACCAATATTTCCGGCTACTGCAACATGCATACGTTTTAATTTTTAAGTTGGAATTCATGAAGAATTTTCGAATCGTAAATATACATCGTTTCACCCGTTACTAAAAACTGATTTATTAACAAATTTGGTAAAGCAATTGGTGTAATTTCTTGTGTTTTATCATTTAAAAAATAAAGGTTGTTTCCCTTCTGAAGAATAATATCATCATTCCGTTCTGTGAGCTTGGTATAACCGGTATTTTTAATTTTAAAAAGTAAACTACCAAAATAACTGTATTTATAAATGTAATTCTCCGTTAACAACCACGCGTAATTGTAATTACTTGTAAAAGACAATGCATTAGAAACAACAGGGATAGTAGTGGCTCTCACGGATTTTGCTTTGTAATCATACAACTCCAATTGCTGGTTATCTTGATTGAAAATCCATATGGTATTGTCATTTCCTAAGGACACAAAACTAGCATTTTTGTATGGTTGAACTGTATTAAAATCTATCCTTAAAATTTCTGACAATCGATTATCTAAAATAATTACAGTATTGAAATCTTTGTAAAAGGCAATTAATTTTAGCGGGTTAAAAACATCAACAGAGGTTAATCTTCCTAATTGAACATTGCTATAATTAATGGTTTTTTCAGCAGTTTTTTTATAGAAAACATTATTGATCTCATAATATTTGGTGCCAAAATTATCAACACCTATTATGGTTTCAACCTCTATGGGGAATTTAGACTTCCTAAACGTAGAGATACTATCTTGTGCAAACACAGATAGAGACAATAAACTAATTATAAAGGTGAGTAGATTCATGAAGCATGAAAAGTACAAAATTCAAACCAAACTATATATTTTAGTTCGGGATTAGCTGGAATTTCTTTTTAAGAAAACTTTAACAATTTAAGGCTTTACGTTTTAACCTTATTTAAGTCTAACTAGTATCAATTAAGATTATTTATAAAAATCATATAAAATATTCCAAATGAATCAATTCTACAAATTACTTGCAATCTTGTGCCTAACCTTATCAATATCTACTTACAATTACGCGCAACAGGATTTTCAGGGTCAGGCTTATTACCAAACTAAAACCACTATGGATTTAGATAATTGGGGTGGGCGCCAAATGAGCGAACAACAAAAAAAGCAAATCATGGAACGTATGAAAACCATGCTTGAAAAAACCTATGTGTTGACATTTTCTCAAACAGAATCTACCTATAAAGAAGAAGAAAAGTTAGAAGCGCCAGGAAGTGGAAGAGGTTTTGGAATGATGAGTAGTTTTACAGGTGGTTCTCAATACAAAAACATTAAAGACAAGCAAATGATTCAGGAACAAGAATTTTTTGGAAAACAGTTCTTAATTGTAGACGAAATAACAGAATTGGATTGGGAATTAAGCGGTGAAACCCGACAAATAGGTCAGTACATGTGCTTTAAAGCAACGGCTGTAAAAAAAGTTGATGAATTTGATTGGACTAGTATGAGAAGAAGGTCCAGAGATGATGATAAAAAAGAAGACAAAGAAAAAAGTCAGGACTCTGTTAAAACCGAAACGGATTCTACAGCTACGGATTCTACCAGTAAAGACTTCATGGCAGATATAGAAGTGCCAAAAGAAATTACGGTTACGGCTTGGTACACACCTCAAATACCAGTAAGTAATGGACCTGGTGAATATGGCGGTCTGCCAGGGCTTATTTTAGAAATTAATGCAGATAGAACGACTATGTTATGCTCTAAAATTGTTTTAAACCCTTCAGAAAAAGAGACTATTAAAAAACCAACAAAAGGAAAAGAAGTAACGCGTAAGGAATACAATGCCATTATGAAACAAAAAATGGAAGAAATGCGTGAAATGTATGGTGGTAGAGGCGGCCGAGGCGGCGGTCGTGGACGTTAATTACAAATTATAGTCTGCCATTTTAATTGATTTTTTCTTTATTGAAAATTATCAATTCACATTTATATTACAATTTCAAGGACCCAATTACAACAGGTGCCCCCTTGCTGTTGTTAGGCTTAATAGCATCCCTAAACAATCAAGAAAAAAAATCAACAAACCAATCACCAAATAAATGAAACATGTAATTACGGCAATATTGCTACTAGTAGTATCTGCCACGTTTTCCCAAGTAAAAATTGAAGGTATTGTAAAAGATAGTATAGGTAATCCACTGGAACTCGCCAATGTCATTGCTATAAACCAGCAAACAAGTAAATTGGAATCCTATGGAATTACTAACGATCAAGGGCGGTATAAGCTGACTTTAGAAAAAAATACAGATTATAAAGTTCAAGTCAGTTATATTGGTATGAAAACATCCGATGCATCCATTTCAACCAAAGAAGCTGATATTTCAAGAGATTTCACACTAGAGAATGATAATGCTTTAGATGAAATTGAATTGATTTACGAAATGCCTGTAACCGTTAAAGGCGATACGCTTATTTATAATGCCGATTCGTTTAATAAAGGAACCGAACGGAAACTAGAAGATGTCCTTAAAAATTTGCCAGGTGTTGAAATAAATGCGGATGGTCAAATTGAAGTAGAAGGCAAGGTTGTCTCCAAAGTGATGGTGGAAGGTAAAGACTTTTTTGATGGCGATTCTAAATTAGCCACCAAAAACATTCCGGCCAATGCAGTAGATAAAGTTCAAGTTCTTAAAAATTATGCCGAAGTTGGCCAATTAAGTGGGGTTCAAAACAATCAAGATAATATTGCTATTAATATTAAACTGAAAGAAGGAAAAGACGCCTTTTGGTTCGGAACTGTTACAGCAGGAGCTGGAGTAGCAGATGATAATGGCTTGTATTTAGCGCAGCCAAAATTGTTTTATTACAGCCCAAAATACAGTGTTAATGTTATTGGAGATATCAACAATATTGGTGAACTAGCCTTTACGCGTCGTGATTATTTTAATTTTGCAGGTGGTTTTAATCGACCTAGTCAAACGAGTGGTACCAATTTAAATTTAAGCGACAATGGTTTAGACTTTTTATCCCTTCAAAATAATCGAGCCAAAGAAATAAATGCCCGTTTTGGTGCTGCAAATTTTAGTTATTCTCCGAATGATAAATTAGATTTAAGCGGATTTGGAATTTATACGGGAAATAAAATTCGATTACAGGAAAACAGTAATGTCATTTATAATGATCCAGAACTAGGAATTCCTGATGAAAGCACTGAAAGTAATACCACACAACGTAGTGATTTGGGGATGTTGAAATTAAGTGCTAAATACAAACCGAATGCTAGTAACCAATTGGATTATGAAATTTTAGGACGTATGTCTCAAGAAACACAAGAGCAAAATGTGTTTTCTACCGTTATTGGAGGAATTGCTCAAAATGAAGAGACAAACCCATTTAGTCTTAATCAGAATTTAAATTACTATTACACCTTAAATGAAAATAATATTTTTGCTTTTGAAGCCACTCACCTTTTAAAAGACGAAGATCCATTTTATAATGCACTTTTAGCCAACGATCCAACAAATAATGCCGATATGCCAAACGATCCTTATGATGATACGGCTGAAGATTTAGGGATGGATCAAAATCAATTTATTTACGATTTATCTCAAAACAAACGCGTTAAATCCAATCAATTGGATGCCAAGTTAGATTACTGGAACGTGCTAAACAATAAGAGTAATATAAACGTAACTTTTGGAACTATTTTAAGTAATCAGAAGTTTAATTCTGATATATTTCAAACACTAGATGATGGATCTATCTTCAATAATCAACCTGTAAATTATAATCCAGAGAATGATATTAACTATACCTTCACCGATTTGTATGTTGGTTTACATTACCAATTAAAAGCCGGAATTTTCACATTCACTCCTGGTTTATCGGCTCACGCTTATAGTGCCAAGAATGAACAATTTGGTGTGGAATACAAAGATAATTTCTTCAGAGTTTTACCAGATTTTAACACGCGTATTCAATTTAAAAAGAGTGAAACCTTAACGTTTAACTACCGTATGCAAACGCAGTTTACAGACGTTAATCAATTAGCTGAAGGATTGGTGTTAAATAGATACAATTCATTCTTTACGGGTAATCAAGAATTAGAAAGTTCATTGGCTCATAATTTAAGCTTAATGTATTTTAGTTTTAACATGTTCAATTATACCAATGTATTTGCTCGTGTGAATTACACAAAAAATATTGATAGAATTAGAACCGCTTCCCAGTTTCAATCTGGTAGTGTAATTAATGTTGGAACACCTTTTAACTCTAATTATGCTGACGAAAGCTTTTCAGCTAATGGTCGTTTTCAACGTGCTTTTGGAAAACTTCGTGCAACTGCCCAAGCTAATTTTAGTTATGCTAAGTTTAATCAGTTTATTTCCACTAGAGATAATCCAGGCGAGCTTACCCGTTCGGTTAATGAAAACTACAACCAATCATACACAGCTTCTTTACGGTCAAATTACCGGGAAGCACCAAATTTTGAAGTAAGCTATACCTACGGAATTCAAGATAACGACCAAGGTACGAGACGAACCAAGTTTTATACCAATGCGCCAAAATTAGAGTTTGATGCCTTAATTTGGAAAGCCTTTACCTTAAAATCCAGTTACGAGTATAACCTGTTAAGTGATGAAGCTGGTAAAATTAATAGTTTTGATTTCTGGGATGCATCATTAGCCTACCGAAAAGATGCAGATGCCAAATGGGAATTTGAAATGAAGGCAACTAACTTGCTAAATACCAAATCGCAAAGCCAAACAAATGCAGGTTCTTTGTCTGTAAGCACTAACGATTATTATATTCAACCGCGCTTTGTAACATTGCGCGTTATATACAACTTATAATTAATCAGCACAACACGATTAATTAGGCTGCCTGACAAGTTATTATACTGATATTTAGAATAAAAATTCACTTTTCAGGCAGCTTTCTTTTTTGGGTATTTCACTTCTGTTTTTCCAGCTTATTATACGGTCTGTCTCATAGAAATGTTGTATTTTAATAGGTCACAATTTATTAACTAAAATTAGAATTATGAGAAACATTTTTAAACACGGTTTGGCTGCTTTAGTTATGGTTTCCGTGGGCTTTATTCATGCACAAAACACGGATGCTGTTGTTGAAAATATTGTAAAAGAAGCTACTGAAAATTCACAATTAGAACGTTTAGCACACGAAATGTTAGATGTAATTGGTCCGCGTTTAGTGGGAACACCACAAATGAAACAGGCCAATGATTGGGCTGTTGCTCAATATGGGGAATGGGATATTTCAGCTAGAAATGAAAAATGGGGAGAATGGCGTGCATGGGATCGTGGTATCACACATATTGATATGGTGCACCCAAGAATCCAATCGTTAGATGGTATGCAATTAGCTTGGAGTCCAAGCACGGGATCCAAAGGAGTTACAGCAGAAGTAATAATACTTCCAACGGTTAAAGATTCTTTGGAGTTTAATAATTGGATGAAAAGTGTAAAAGGCAAATTCGTTATGACATCTATGTATCAAACTACGGGGCGTCCAGATTATAACTGGGAAGAGTTCGCAACAGACGAATCATTCGAAAACATGAAAAAAGAACGCGATTCGCTCTCAACAGAATGGTATGCCAACTTGAAGAGAATGGGTTATAATTCAAGAAATATTAATCAAGCATTAGAAACGGTTGGAGCAGCCGGAATTATTACGTCCTACTGGTCTAAAGCATTTGGTTCTAACAAAATTTTTAGCGCAAGAACTGAAAAAATTCCAACCGTAGATATTGAGCTGGAAGATTATACCATGTTATATCGTTTAGCAAAATACGGTAGTAAACCACGTGTAAAAATTGTAGCGGAATCTAAAGATTTAGGTGTAGCTACAAATTATAATACTATAGCTGAAATAAAAGGTTCTGAAAAACCAGACGAGTATGTTATTATGTCAGCCCATTTCGATTCTTGGGATGGTGGAACTGGAGCTACCGATAATGGTACTGGAACATTAGTTATGATGGAAGCTATGCGCATTCTAAAAAAGGTATATCCAAATCCAAAACGTACTATTTTAGTTGGTCATTGGGGAAGTGAGGAGCAAGGTTTAAATGGGTCTCGGGCTTTTGTGGAGGACCATCCTGAAATTGTGAAAAACATTCAAGCCGTATTTAATCAAGATAACGGAACAGGTCGTGTTGTGAATCTTTCTGGTGCTGGTTTTTTGCATGCTTATGAGTATTTATCACGTTGGTTAGAGCCAGTTCCAAACGATATTTCAAAGCATATTGAAACTAATTTTCCAGGTTCGCCTAGTGGAGGTGGATCAGATAATGCATCGTTTTTAGCCGCTGGCGCGCCATCATTTAACTTGAGCTCATTAAGTTGGTCTTACTGGAATTATACATGGCATACAAATAGAGATACCTATGACAAAATTGTCTTTGACGACGTAAGAAGTAATGCTATTTTAACGGCTATTTTAGTTTATATGGCTTGCGAAGATCCAAATAGAGCATCTTCCGAAAAAATAATACTACCAGTTAACGCGAGAACAGGTGAGCAACGTACTTGGCCAGAGCCACGTTCACCACAGCGTAAAGGCGGTCTTAATGATTAATTAAACGCCGAGTTTAAAGCAATTTTCCTCTTAATGTATTAAGGAAAATTGTAACAAGAACTCATAATGAATAACTAATGGATTCATTATGAGTTTTTTGTGTTTTAATGTGGACATTATAGAAAAAAAGGAGCCGTTTTTTGCAAAAAGAAATAAAAACTATAATATATTTACGCTCGGTTTTGGGGAGATACTCAAGCGGCCAACGAGGGCAGACTGTAAATCTGCTGACTACGTCTTCGCAGGTTCGAATCCTGCTCTCCCCACTTTAACTCGAAAAATCCACACTGCCGTGTGGATTTTTTTGTGTTATAAAATGCGCGTGAGTTTACTCACAAGCGTATTTTATAACACAAAAAAATAAACTGCTTTTGCAGTTTGATTTTTCAATTTCCAAAAGAGTTAAGCAGGATCAGCGCAGCTAATCCTGTAATGTAACGCTTACTTTTCTGTTTTGTGTCTTTTTATGTTTTCAAGGAGTGGATTACAGGATCAGCGTAGCTAATCCTGCCTTTTATATAAAAGTTTTAATTAAAATCTGCCCAATTATCTAAATCTAATGTCCAATCATAATCGCCGTAATCTATCGAGAATTTTTCAGTGGTCGCTAATATAGCATAAGATTTCAGTATATCTTTTATGTCATTTTTAGAGCCAAAATCGCCTCGAAACCATTTAAACAAAGGTGAAATGGTTACAATTTTCTTTTCGTTATCATAGGTGGTTGTTTTTATTAAATAATTTCTAGAGCTCATATCAAACTGTGCTTCTAGATTATCTGGCGTATAAATAGAGACAGGTGGACAATTTTTAGCACCACAATTTAAAACAAAATGAATTCTGAAATCGCGTTCGTCAACACGCAATGCGCGCTCAAATTTATTAGGAAACCATTTTCTAATTTTACCCAGTCCTAATTTCCATTGCGATTTTCTAATTATACCATGTTCAATTTTGTCAAAAGACACCATGTTGCCGGCAATAGCAATTTGTTTTTTCTTGAAAAAAGCACCTCGATCCTCAAACAATTCTGGTTTATCGGTTAATATAATTTGAATATAGGCATTGTATATATTCACCCAAAACGCTAGTTTTTCAGTATCCGTTTTTAATGCTGTGCTTAACGTTTCTAATGAGGTATTCTTTAAAATATCCTGAATGTCCTGTATGTTTTGTCCACTTTTTATTTTTGTCAACAGTTGTTCGGAAAGCGCATTAAAGTTCGTTGGTTCACTTGTATCTGTTTGTGCTTCGCCCTGAACAGAGATTAATAGAACGGAAAGAAATAGGATGACTTGTTTTAAAATTGTTGTTTTCATGAATTTGTTTTTATGATGGGATTTTAGCTACAAAAGTAAGTTAGTTATAAATCCACATCCTATAAATTTACGTATATTTCTTATATATGGTTTTAGTTAAAAGTATTTCAGTGATTATTCCGGCGCATAACGAACGAGATAACTTATTCGTTTTAGTACCACATTTAGTAGCTATTTCTCAAGGATTTAATGTTGAAATTATTATCGCCTTATCAGCGGAATCCCAGAGTATAAGTGCTAAAGATTTTCGGTGGAATGAGGTTTCTATACTTAGGTGTGCAAAAAAAGGTCGCGCCGTTCAAATGAATCAAGCAGCTAAAAGTGCTATGGGAGATATTCTAGTTTTCCTTCATGCGGATGTTTTACCGCCATTAAGTTTTTTTAAGAATATTCAAGAAACAGTTGCATCAGGTATGGATGCTGGTTTTTTCTCTTATACATTTGATTCGGATAATTTCTGGTTGAAAATAAATGCGCATTTCACTAAATCCGACGGCATATTTACTGGGGGTGGTGATCAATGTTTATTTATTAAAAAGTACGTTTTTGAAATTTTAGGTGCTTTTGATGAAGATCAAGTTCTAATGGAAGATTTCGAGTTTTTTAAACGAATGAAGAAGGCCAAAACACCCTACACCATTGTAAATAACGACTTAATTGTTTCGGCTAGAAAGTATCAAAACAATTCTTACCTAAAAGTTAACTTGTGTAATTTATTAATGGTTGTTTTATTCAAATGTGGCTATAAGCCCGAAAAATTAAAAACCTTATACGGCCGTATGCTTAAAACGACTTAACACAAAAAAAGCCTCACAAAAAAATGTAAGGCTTTTAGAGATTTTTAAGGGTGATATTATAGGTCGAATGCGGCTTTTACTTTATCCACATAGTCTAATTTTTCCCATGTAAATAATTCAACATCCAAGGTAATGGATTCACCATTTAATTGTTCAAATGTCTTGGTAATAGTTTCGTTCTTTCGTCCCATATGCCCATAGGCAGCCGTTTCACTATACATAGGTTGGCGTAATTTCAATCTGCTTTCAATAGCAAATGGTCTCATATCAAAAATTTCAGTCACTTTCTGTGCTATCTCACCATCTGTTAAATTAAACGGACAGGTTCCATATGTGTCAATATAAATAGAGGTTGGTTTTACCACACCAATAGCATAACTAACTTGTACTAAAATTTCATCTGCAATACCAGCGGCAACCAAGTTTTTGGCAATGTGTCGTGTTGCATAAGCAGCACTTCTATCTACCTTACTTGGGTCTTTGCCTGAAAACGCACCACCACCATGGGCACCTTTTCCTCCATAAGTATCCACAATAATTTTACGACCCGTTAAACCGGTGTCACCATGTGGTCCTCCAATAACAAACTTCCCTGTTGGGTTGATATGATAGGTGATATCGTCATTAAATAATTCCTGAATATGCTCCGGAAGTTTTGCAACCACGCGTGGAATTAGTACCTCTTTAATGTCCTTGTTTATTCGTGCTATCATTTCCTCTTCAGCTGCATTTTTATCTTCAGCAGATTTGGATTTTGGTAATACAAATTCATCGTGTTGTGTTGAAATGACAATAGCTTCAATACGTTGTGGTACATTGTCATCACTATACTCTATAGTTACCTGACTTTTAGAGTCAGGACGTAAATAGGTGATGTCTTTTTCTTCACGACGTAATTCTGCTAATTCTAATAACAATCTGTGCGATAAATCTAAAGCCAATGGCATATAGTTTTCGGTTTCGCTTGTCGCATAACCGAACATCATGCCTTGATCTCCTGCACCTTGTTCTTCTTTACTCGCTCGATCTACACCTCGATTAATGTCTTCTGACTGTTCATGAATGGCAGAAAACACACCACACGAACTACCATCAAACATATACGCGCCTTTGGTGTATCCAATTTTATTAATGGTATCACGTGCAATTTTCTGAACGTCTAGGTAGGTGTTGGATTTTACTTCGCCTGCTAAAACAACTTGCCCCGTTGTTACTAATGTTTCACAGGCTACCTTTGATTCGGGATCAAAAGCTAAAAAATTATCAATTAATGCGTCACTTATCTGGTCGGCAACTTTGTCTGGATGTCCTTCAGAAACACTTTCCGAAGTAAATAAATATGGCATAGTTTCACTTATTTATGCGTTAAACACTGTGAAAAATTATGTGATTGCTGTGGCCTGCTAGAGTAGTAGAATTGAACTGCTTTAGCATTTTTTTATGAGGTTGCAATCAGACAAATTTTTCCTCTTAATTATTACGCTGCAAAAATAAGAAATTTAAATGGAACAAAATTTTTTTAGACTTTTTTTCACATTTAATTTGGTTATTATGAATTTGTATTGCAATATTTGTGCTCACAAAGTTCAAAAACTTACTGAAATGTTATCAAGAAAGGTGGAGGGATTAGACCCGTTGAAGCCTTAGCAACCCTTAGTTCTATACTATGAAGGTGCTAAATTCTACTTAATTTTCGATTCATTTATCGAAATATTGGATAGATAACTCAAACGAAATTACTCATCTGTGATTTCAATTTTCTTTTTAACATTTTTCTAATAGGTACGCTTCTAACGAGGCTTATTTGACTTTTGGTTTAATTTATTTATTAATTCAAAAAAACTAGAAAAATGAGTATTCAAAATTTCGCAACAAAAGCGTTGCATGCTGGACATGATGTTCAGCAACATGGAGGAACCAAAGCCGTTCCTATTTATCAAACGACATCTTATGTTTTTAACAATTCAGAACATGCAGCTAATCTTTTTTCATTAAAAGAATTAGGGTTTATTTATACCCGTTTAAATAACCCTACGAATCAAATCCTACAAGATCGTTTGGCTGCCGTAGAAGGTGGTGTTGGCGCCGTGGTTTTCGCGTCGGGAACATCAGCAATTTCTACAGGGCTATTAACCCTTTTAAAAGCTGGAGATCATATTGTAGCTTCTAGTAGTTTGTATGGTGGCACATTTAATTTGCTAAATGTTACTTTACCAAGATTAGGGATTACAACCACTTTTGTAAATGCTGATAATCCCGACAACTTTGCAGCAGCCGTGCAAGATAATACAAGAGCTTTCTTTGTTGAGTCTTTAGGGAACCCAAAGCTTGATGTTTTAGATTTAGATGCTATTTCCGTACATGCAAAAGCAGCTGAAGTTCCTTTTATTGTAGATAATACTGTGGCAACTTCCGTATTAGTAAAACCCATAGAGCATGGTGCAGATATTGTTATTCATTCCCTTACAAAATACATTGGTGGTCAAGGAACTTCCCTAGGAGGCGCCATAATTGATGCGGGCACTTTTAATTGGGCAAATGGAAAATTCCCTGAATTTACAGAGCCTTCAGCAGGATATCATGGTTTAAAGTATTATGAAACTCTAGGAGCTGCTTCCTATACTTTTAAATTAATTTTAGAAGGTTTGCGTGATTTTGGTGGTGCGTTAAGTCCAACCAATGCTTTTAATATTATTCAAGGTTTGGAAACATTGCCCATAAGAATTAAACAACATTCTCAAAATGCATTAGCATTGGCTAAATGGTTAGAAGACCAAGAAGAAGTAAGTTGGGTAAATTACCCAGGTTTAGAAAGTAGTAAATACAAATCTTTGGCAGATAAATATTTGCCAAACGGGCAGAGTGGTTTAGTGACTTTTGGTGTTAAGGGCGGATTTGAGTCGGCAAAAACTATTGCTGACAACACGAAATTATTTTCATTATTAGCCAATATTGGAGATACAAAATCATTGATAATTCACCCAGCGAGTACAACCCATCAGCAATTAGATGCAGCGCAACAAGCCAAGGCAGGCGTAAGTCAAGATTTAATTAGGTTGTCAGTTGGTATTGAAGATCTAGAGGATTTAAAAGAAGATTTAAAAGCTGCTTTTAAAATAATTAACGAAGCCGTTTTACAAGATTAATTAAATTTTTATAGATACTAATTATGAGCGATTTAATATTTAAAGTACACGGAGAAAGTGCTTCTCCTGCGAAATTCATTGCCAAAACAAGGAATTTTAGACTAATAATAGACGAGCCAGAAGATTTAGGTGGTACCGATGAAAATGCCAATCCTGTTGAATATGTTTTAGCGGGTTTAGCTGGATGTGTAAACGTAGTTGGACACTTGGTGGCTAAAGAATTAGGGTTTACAATTAATACCTTAAAAATAGAAGTTGAAGGAAGTATAAATCCAAATAAACTTTTTGGAAGGTCTAATGCTGAAAGAGCAGGATTTAAACAAATTAGTTTAAAGCTAATTCCAGATACAGAAGCGCCCATTGAAACATTGGTAACTTGGTTGAAAATAGTTCAAGAGCGCTGTCCTGTTAAGGATAATTTATTGAACGCGACGCCAGTAAGTTTGGAGGTTGAAAAACAATATGCCATTTAAAGCATGTCAAAATTAGAACACATCCAAATTCCACATTTCAAATTAGAGATTGGTAAGACAGTTACTTTAAAATTGTCTTACCAATTATTTGGAAAACCTTTAGGTTCAGCCCCAATTGTGCTTGTTAACCATGCGCTTACGGGAAATAGTAATGTGTCTGGAGCCGATGGTTGGTGGAAAGATCTTATTGGAACAGCTAGAGTTATCGATACGCAGGTATATACGGTTTTAGCGTTTAATATTCCGGGTAATGGTTATGATAATTTTATCATTGAAGACTATAAGAGTTTTGTTGCCAAAGATATTGCAGCACTATTTTTAGTGGGGTTAAAAGCACTTAAAATCCATAAGTTATTTGCCATTATTGGCGGCTCTTTAGGTGGTGGTATTGCTTGGGAAATGTTAGTACTGAAACCAGATTTAGCATCACATTTTATTCCAATAGCTACCGATTGGAAAGCAACGGACTGGCTTATTGCCAATTGTCAAATCCAAGAACAGTTTTTAGTTAATTCTAGCAATCCGGTACACGATGCGCGCATGCATGCCATGTTATGCTATAGAACGCCAGCCTCATTTAAGGAGCGGTTTCAGCGAACTAAAAATACCGATTTACAGATGTTTAATGTCGAAAGTTGGTTGTTGCACCACGGTAAAAAATTGCAAGAACGCTATCAGCTGGCATCTTATAAATTAATGAACCAATTATTAAAAACAATTGATGTTACTAACGGCGGTGAGTATAGTTTAAAAATTTTAGATGGCATTCAGGCCAATATCTATATTATAGGTGTCAATTCGGATTTGTTTTTTACAGCTGAAGAAAACCGCGAAACACAAAAATATCTAGCCTTAACACATCCTAATGTGACTTATAATGAAATCCATTCCATTCACGGACACGATTCGTTTTTAATAGAGTTCGAACAGTTAGAAAAAATTATTTCAGGAATTTTTAAACCTGAAACAAAAAGAAATAGAATGAAAGTATTAAAATTTGGAGGGAAATCTTTAGCAAATGGCAACGGATTAGAAACCGTGCTTTCCATTATTGAAGCTAAAGTAAAAAACAAGCAGAATATAGCAGTTGTTGTTTCTGCTAGAGGAAATGCCACCAACCAATTAGAAGTTATTCTAGAAAAAGCAGCTGCCAAACAAATATATAAACCAGAATTGGAAGCATTTAAGAGCTACCAAATGGAACCTTTAAAGTCTATTGATTTTTCTGAAGAATTTTCCAAAATAGATACACTTTTAGAAGGCGTAAGCCTACTTGAAGATTATAGCGAAAAAATTAAGGATGACGTATTAGCACATGGTGAATTACTCGCAACAAAAATTGTTACACAATTATTACAGGAGCGACACATAAAAGCACATGCAACAGACGCTAGAACTTTAATAAAAACCGATGCTAACTTTGGGGATGCGCAGCCTATTTTAGCTGTTTCTGAACAAAATGTAAAAGCGCATTTTGAAAAATATAATGGTGATACTGTTCATATTGTTTCCGGGTTTATTGCTTCCAATTTAAAAAATCAAACAACTACTTTAGGTCGGAACGGTAGTAATTATACAGCGTCCTTACTCGCTAATTATTTAGATGCCGAGGAATTGGAAAGCTACACACATGTAAATGGAATTTATACGGCTAATCCTGAATTAGTCGCCGATGCTAAAACAATTAGTCAATTATCTTATGAGGAGGCAAATGAGCTTGCTACGTTTGGAGCCACAATTTTGCATGCGAAAACAATTGTACCTTTAATTGAAAAAAACATCAATCTTCGAATTTTAAATACGTTTAATTCGGAAGGCCAAGGAACTTTAATAACATCTAAATCAACAGTGGATGGCATTAAATCGCTTTCAGTTTTAGATCATGTATCTTTAATAAATTTTGAAGGCCGAGGACTTTTGGGAAAAGTAGGTGTGGATGCTAGAATATTTAAAACCTTAAGTACACATCGTATTAGCGTCAGTATTATTGCTCAAGGCTCGTCAGAACGTGGAATTGGTTTTATTGTTTCCGCAAATAGAGCAAAAGATGCGGTTGTTGCTTTGGAACATGAGTTTGAGCTTGAATTTCAAACGAATGACGTGCATAAAATTTCAATTATAGACGATGTTTCCGTTATTTCAATTATTGGATTGGATTTAAGTAAATTTCATCAACCCTATAATGCGCTTATAAAAAACCAAATTGTGCCTTTACTATTCAACAATACCATTTCTGGCAAAAATGTGAGTTTGGTGGTTAAAAAAAATCAATTGCATAAAGCTTTAAATGTTATTCACGGGCAGGTATTTGGCGTAGCAAAAAAAATAAATATCGCCATCTTCGGTAAAGGCTTGGTTGGAGGAACACTTATTGAACAACTATTAGAAAATACAGCGTCTATTTTAAAGCGAAGGAACATTCAGTTAAAGATATTTGCCATTGCAAACTCAAAACAAGTGCTGTTGAATGCTTCAGGAATTAGTGGAAATTGGAAACAAGATTTAGAGTCTGAAGGTCTTACTAGTACACAGGTAGAAACCATTATTGATTACGCGAAAAAACATCATTTAGAAAATTTAATTGCCGTAGATAATACAGCAAATACTGATTTTATTGATAATTACATCCCATTAGTGGAGGCTGGTTTCGATTTGGTGTCTTCTAATAAAATTGCCAATACGGTTTCTCATAATTTCTATAAAACCTTAAGAGCTAAATTAGTCGAAAATAAAAAAGAATATCTATATGAAACTAATGTAGGTGCAGGATTGCCTTTAATAGATACCATTAAATTATTACATGAATCTGGTGAAAACATTACAAGAATAAGAGGTGTTTTTTCTGGTTCCTTAAGTTATTTGTTCAATACATTTTCATCTGAAAGTAGACCTTTTTCAGAAATTCTTCAGGAAGCCATTGATGAAGGATACACGGAGCCAGATCCAAGAGAAGATTTATGTGGAAATGATGTGGCTAGAAAGTTATTAATCCTAGCTCGTGAGTTGGATTTAGAAAATGAATTTGAAGATATTCAAATAGAGAACTTAATTCCTCAAGAATTTAGGGATATTCCTGCTTCTCAATTTTTAGGAAATTTGGATGCTTTAAACACAGTTTTTCAAAATAAAAAAGAGTCACAAAAATCAGATCACGTCTTGAGATATATTGGTGATTTGTCGGGAGATTTATTTAAAAGTAAAGGGCAGCTAGACGTGCAATTGGTTTCTGTGCCAAAAACTTCACCTTTGGGAGCATTAAAAGGTTCGGATGCTATTTTCGAAATATTCACCGAGTCATATGGCGAAAGGCCTCTAGTTATCCAAGGTGCTGGTGCTGGAAAGGCAGTTACGGCTAGAGGTGTCTTTGGAGACATTTTACGATTGGCTAAAAACAGCAACTAACAGAATTGAATTAATTACCAAAAAGGGAAATTAAACTGATTTTTTAATTAATAAGTCAAATTTATAAGCAGAAAAAATAATGTGTATTTATATGATTAAGAATCCTTATTTTTGACGAAACATGACGTATTTATGAAAATATCAAAATTAGCCGAAGGTTTAAAAGGTTCGGAGATTATTAAAATTGCTGGTGAAGTCAATGCTTTAAAAGCACAAGGGGAAGTGGTTTACAATCAAACTATTGGCGATTTTGATTCAGGAATTTTTCCCATTCCTGATGAGTTGAAAGCTGAAATTGTTACGGCCTACAATGATAACCAAACCAATTATCCGCAGGCCAATGGTATGGAAGCCTTGCGTGTTAGCGTTTCTAATTACTTGTTGCGAAATTTAAAATTAGACTATTCAAAAGATGAAATCTTAATTTCAGGAGGAGCAAGACCTTTAATCTACGCAGTTTATCAAACTATTTTAGATTTGGAGGATACCGTTTTGTATCCTGTGCCTTCTTGGAATAATGATGCCTATTCCTATTTAGCTCGTAATAAAGCTGTGGTTGTCGAAACCAAGGTTGAAAATAATTTTATGCCAACAGTTTTTGATATAAAACCGCATATTCAACAGGTTAATTTAATTGCTTTATGTTCGCCTTTAAATCCTACAGGAACAACGTTTACTAAAGAAGCGCTTTTAGAAATTTCAGAACTCGTTATTGAAGAAAACAAACGTCGAGCCAGCCAGGATGAAAAACCACTTTACATATTATACGACCAAATTTACTGGCAGTTAACTTATGGCGAAACTATACATTACAACCCTGTAGAATTGGTGCCTGCCATGCGGGATTTTACCATTTTTATTGATGGAATTTCTAAAGCATTTGCGGCAACAGGTGTCCGTGTTGGTTGGGCTTTTGGTCCTGTGCATGTTATTAATAAAATGAAAGCCTTATTGAGCCATATTGGTGCTTGGGCTCCCAAAGCAGAACAGTTGGCAACGGCCTCGTATTTAAATCAGACGGAAGTAGTTCAAGATTATTTAACACATATTAAAACCGAATTGAACGATAGATTAATTTCCTACTACCAAGGTTTTAACGCACTACAAACTAAGGGATTTCCTGTGCGTGCCATTCAACCCGAAGCTGCTTTGTATTTAACGGTTCAGTTTGATTTAATAGGAAAAACAACGCAAGAAGGGACAACCCTTAAAACCATTCAAGAAGTAACAAGTTTTCTACTGCATGAAGCAAAATTAGCTATTGTCCCTTTTTATGCTTTTGGGACTTCTACAGATTCCAATTGGTTCAGATTATCAGTAGGAACAGCGAGAAAAGAAGATATTGAAACGGTTTTTGAACTGCTAGAAAATGCACTTCAGAAATTAAAATAAGATGCTTTTAAGAAATTACATACATTTGCGCCACAAGTTTTAGAATGAAGCACCTGTTTACTTTTTTATGTAGTATTGGTTTTGCTGCGCTTTTTGCACAAGATAAACCGACGAATTCCTATTTCGACTTAAATTATTTTAAAGGAAATATAGCCCTTCATAATAATGATATTTTACACCTTATTAAAGGACATCCGGAAGGTTTTATATTAAGTTGGAATAAAAAAACTTTTGGAAATGAAGATTGGGAACAGCGCTATGGCTATCCAGATTATGGTGTGTCATTTGCTTACCAAGATTTAAAGAATGATGTTTTAGGAACTAACTATTCGCTTTATGCCCATTATAATTTCTACTTTTTAAAACGGAATTTAATGTTGCGCATTGGGCAAGGTTTAGGCTATACAACCAATCCGTATGATAAAGTGGAGAACCCTAGAAACAATGCCTTTGGAACATCCCTTTTAAGTAGCACCTATTTGATGTTGAATTACAAGCGCGAACGGATTTTTGATAAGTTTGGTCTTCAAGCTGGATTTAGTTTAATTCACTATTCCAACGCAAACGTGAAAGCGCCCAATACCAGTGTTAACTCCATTACATTTAATCTAGGTGTTACTTATAATTTAGATGAAGAAGATTCTGAATACCAATACACCATTACCAAAGAAAAATTTACGGAACGCATTAAGTATAACATTGCTTTTAGGAGTGGAATTAATGAAAGTGATGTAGTAGGAAGTGGTCAATTTCCATTTTACATTGTTTCGGCTTATGCTGATAAACGTTTAGGACATAAAAGTGCCATTCAGTTTGGTGCAGATGTGTTTTTTTCCAAATTTCTAGAGGAATTAATTTATTATAAATCCGTTTCATTTCCTGAAGAGAATGTTACAGGTGATGAAGATTGGAAGCGGGTTGGATTATTTGTAGGTCACGAATTATTTATTAATAAAATGTCCATTGAAACCCAATTGGGCTATTATGTGTATTATCCGTATGATTTTGAAGGACAAACCTATATTCGTATTGGATTGAAACGCTATTTTGGCAAAAAATGGTTTGGCGCATTAACCTTAAAATCTCATGGTGCTAAAGCCGAAGCTGTTGAATTTGGTGGCGGAATCCGATTGTAATTTATGATTAAAAAACTCACATATCTCGTTGTATTATTTGTACTTTCTTCATGCAGTAGTGAAGATGCAAACGATTGTTTTCAAAACACAGGAACAACGATCCAGCAAACAGTGTTTGTTTCAGATTTTGAACGCATTTTAGTTAATCGTGATGTGGAACTTATTTTAAACGAAGCTCCAGATTTTTCCGTAATTATTGAAACGGGTGAAAATTTATTAAACGATGTGGAAGCAATTGTTGTTGGTAATCAACTACAATTAACCGACAATAACACCTGTAATATGGTTCGGGATTATGGTACAACTAAAATTTATGTGTCGGCTCCAAATATTAAGGAAATTAGAAATTCCTCACAGTTTGATGTATCATCAAATGGGGTATTGAATTATCCTGAATTAAAACTTATTTCTGAAAATTTTAAAGAACCCGATGCGTTTACTATAGGTAATTTCAGAATGACGCTAAACACCACAGATTTAATAGTGACGTCCAATAACTTATCCTCCTTTTATATATCTGGAACCGCTGAAGATGTTATTATTGGATTCTATTCTGGAATAGGCCGTTTTGAAGGTCGCGATTTAATGGCTCAAAAAATGCGTGTATATCATCGTGGTAGTAACGATATTATTGTGAATCCTATACAAGAACTTAAAGGTGATTTGTATGGAACAGGAAATCTTATTTCCGTAAATACGCCGCCAACGCTTGAAGTTACACAGCATTATCAGGGTCGTCTTATTTTGGAGTAGTATTATTTATTGGCTGTTAACTCCCGAAACAAACTTTCCAAACTCGCATTTTTCTGATTTAATTGCAGAATTTTCAATTCGTTATCATGAGCAAAATCAAACACATGAGAACGCATATCTTCAGCGGTTGCAAAAGTAATTTCATAAATAAAATCATGCACATTCACAACGTCTTTTACATGCGGTAATTTCTCTAGAAAAACGGTTTCTACACGATAATCAAATTCCACGATTACTATCTGTTCTTTATCGTCGCGCAGTTCTTTTAATGTTTTATTTGCTACAATTTCACCTTTATTGATAATAATAACGCGGTCGCACATGGCTTCCACTTCTTGCATAATATGTGTAGACAAGAACACCGTTTTTTCCTTACCTAAGGATTTAATTAAATTCCGAATATCCACCAATTGGTTTGGATCCAGACCCGTTGTAGGTTCATCTAAAATCAACACATCCGGATTGTGTAATAAGGCATTTGCTAAACCCACACGTTGCCTATATCCTTTGGAAAGTTGACCAATTTTTTTATGGGCTTCAGGCGTTAATCCTGTTAATTCAACTACGTATTGAATACGCTTTTTATCCACACCGTAGACTGATGCATTAAATGCCAAATATTCCTTCACATATTGGTCCAAATACAACGGATTGTGCTCAGGTAAATACCCAACACTTTGCTGAACGTTTTGTTTTTCAGAATTAACATCAAAACCATTTACTTTGGCGTTGCCTTCCGAGGCCTCAATAAAGGTGGTTAAAATTTTCATCATGGTTGATTTTCCAGCACCATTAGGTCCTAAAAAACCCACAATTTCCGATTTATTAACTTTAAAAGAAACTTGATTTAACGCTTTTTGAGAGCCGTATAATTTGCTGATGTTTTCAACTTCAATAGACATAAAGTAAATTCGTTTTTTCAAAAATAACATATAAATATGAAATGGAACGTACAACGAAAACCTTATATTCTTAAAATAAATAAAAAAGATTTTGTTTTTTCATTTTATTAACTACTTTAGCCTTTCGAATTATGAACACAAGTACGAATAACACATATTACAATTGGTATTATTTCTTTTTTAACAAAAGGAACGAGACGCTGTATGTGTAATTTTTAATCATAAAATTAAACTATTTAAAGTCTCGATGTTAATCGGGACTTTTTTTGTTTATACTAGTTTGGTTTTGAAATGTAATAAAGAAAACAACATGACAAAGGCAGTAGCCATACAAGGAATACAAGGGTCATTTCATCATATTGTTGCACAGCAATATTTTGGAGATTCAGTCCTATTATTGGAGTGTTTATCATTTGATGAAGCTGTAAACTCCTTATTAAACAAGAAAACAGATGCCGTTGTTATGGCGCTTGAAAACTCTATTGCCGGATCTATTATTCCCAATTATGCATTAATTGATACGCATGATTTACATATTGTAGGCGAGCAGTATTTGGATATTCAACACCATTTAATGGCTTTGCCAAAACAAGAAATTCAGGATATTAAAGAGGTGTATTCGCATCCTATGGCTTTGTTGCAGTGTAAAGCATTTTTTAAAACACATCCACATATAAAGTTAATTGAAGATAAAGATACAGCTGAAGTGGCTCAACGCATTCAAACGCAGCAATTAAAAGGTGTTGCAGCTATTGCAAGTCAATTAGCAGCCGATTTATTCAAGTTAGAAGTTTTAGCTAAAAGCATTCAAACCATTCAGCATAACGAAACTCGTTTTGTGATTGTAAAACGTGATAATGCAGACTTTTCGAATGAAGAAACCAATAAAGCGTCTTTAAAATTCGAATTAGAACACAAACGTGGCAGTTTAGCAACTATTTTAAATGTGATGAGCGATTGCCAATTAAATTTAACCAAAATACAATCGCTTCCAAAAATTGAAACTCCTTGGAAGTATGCTTTTTTTGTGGATGTCACTTTTGATGCCTATAGCAATTTTCAAAAAGCAAGCTCAATACTAGAAATTATGGCCCAAGACTTCAAAATCTTAGGACAATACAAACACGCAAAATAATGATTGAATTAGCCAATCGCTTACAAACTGTAGAAGAATACTACTTTTCGAAAAAACTACGAGAAGTGGCATTACTCATGGCAAACGGAAAGCCTATAATTAATTTAGGTATCGGAAGTCCGGATTTAAATCCACCACAAAAAGTGATAGATACTTTAACGGATAGTTTTAAACATCCTAAAGCTAATCAATATCAAAGCTATCAAGGGTTGCCAGAATTTCGTGAAGCCATTGTGTCTTTTTACAGAGATCAGTATGATGTGTATTTAAGTCCTTCCACAGAAGTCCTTCCATTAATGGGAAGTAAAGAAGGTATCATGCATATTTCTATGGCATTTTTAAACCCGGGAGATCAAGTGTTGATTCCTAATCCAGGTTATCCAACCTATACATCGGTCACTAAATTAGTAGGCGCGGAACCTGTTTTTTACGATTTAACGGAATCTTCAAATTGGCTTATAGATATTGAGGCGTTGGAAGAACAGGATTTATCTAAAGTAAAAATTATGTGGGTTAATTATCCCCACATGCCAACAGGAACGAATGCAAGTAATGCTTTTTTTACGCGACTTATTGCATTTGCCAAACGGCATAATATTTTAATAATTAATGATAATCCATACAGTTTTGTTTTAAACAAGGAACCAAAAAGTATACTTCAAATTGCAGGCGCTAAAGACGTGTGTTTGGAGTTAAACTCGTTGAGCAAAACCTTTAATATGTCTGGTTGGCGCGTAGGAATGGTGCTTGGAAGAGCAGAATATATAAACGCTATTTTAAAGGTGAAAAGCAATATGGATTCTGGTATGTTATTTGGCATTCAGAAAGCAGCTATTCAAGCTTTAAATTGCTCTAAATTATGGCATGTAAGTCTGAATCAGGTTTATGAAGAACGACGGCAACTTATTTGGAAATTGGCTGATGCACTAAATTGTACCTATAATAAAAACACGAGTGGCATGTTTGTTTGGGCCAAATTACCACCTTTTGTGAAATCGGAAGAGTTTGTAGATTTATTATTAAAAGAGAAAAACATTTTTATAGCACCAGGAACCGTTTTTGGAAGTAATGGTGAAGGTTATGTGCGTTTTTCATTATGTGCAAGTACCGAAATAATTGAAGAAGCGTTAGCTAGAATTTAATACTATGAAAAACATATATATTATTGGTGTTGGGTTAATTGGCGGAAGTATAGCCAAAGATATCAAGCATTTGAATCCTGAAATTACCATTTTTGGAATCGATACAAATGAAGACCATTTAAATGACGCTTTAGCATTAAAAATAATTGATGAGAAAGCAGAGTTTGAAGATGTAAAACATGCAGATGCCGTTATTTTAACCATTCCTGTAGATGCCGCCGTAACGGTTTTACCAAAAGTATTGGATTTAGTGCTTGATAATGCTTTGGTTATGGAAGCAGGCTCTACTAAAGTGGCTATTTGTAAGGCTGTTGAAAATCATCCAAAACGGCGAAACTTTTTAGCAACCCATCCTATT
The DNA here is from genome assembly GCF_042657385.1 of Bizionia hallyeonensis. Lineage (NCBI taxonomy): Bacteria > Pseudomonadati > Bacteroidota > Flavobacteriia > Flavobacteriales > Flavobacteriaceae > Bizionia > Bizionia hallyeonensis. Next base: position 1,126,886 of record NZ_JBHSLA010000001.1, read on the forward strand.
GCAGGAACGGAATTTTCAGGCCCAAAAGCAGCATTAGCTGGTTTATTTCAAGGAAAAACAAATATTATTTGCGAAGTAGAAAAAACAGCGTTTCAATTGCAAGAGCGTGCATTAAGTATTTTCAAAATTATGGGTATGCGCATTCGGTATATGAATCCGGAGGCACATGATAAACATATTGCTTATGTATCGCATTTATCCCATATTAGTGCGTTTATGTTAGGGAAAACGGTTATTGAAAAAGAAAAAAATGAACGCGATATTTTTGATATGGCAGGAAGTGGGTTTGCATCTACAGTGCGATTGGCAAAAAGTTCGCCAGACATGTGGACACCCATTTTTAAGCAAAATAAAACCAATGTTATAGAAACTTTAAACGAATATATTCAAAACTTAACCACGTTTAAAACCTATTTAGAAACGGATCGTTTTGAGGAAATTCACAAAGAAATGTCGGATACAAATTACATTAAAGATATATTAAACGGAATACAATAAGCTAAAATCAAATTCCAAAAATTAAAATCCAAAACGGATTTACTTTAATAGCAATTGGAGTTTGTTTTTTCGAAATAAAAAAAGAAGATTATGGAAAATAAAAAAGAATTAGGAACCTGGTTACATAACTTCGGATTAGATCATCCGTTAGTAATAGCTGGGCCTTGCAGTGCAGAAACAGAAGAACAAGTTTTAAAAATAGCCCACCAATTAAAAGATACAGATGCTACAGTTTTAAGAGCAGGAATTTGGAAGCCACGCACAAGACCTGGGAATTTTGAAGGTGTTGGTGCTTTAGGTTTAAAATGGTTGCAAAAAGCTAAAGAAGAAACGGGGATGTTAATTGCAACGGAAGTAGCTAATGCCAATCACGTGGAATTAGCGTTAAAACATGATGTTGATGTACTATGGATTGGTGCACGCACAACCGTTAGTCCGTTTATTGTTCAAGAAATTGCAGATGCTCTAAAAGGAACGGATAAACCTGTTTTAGTAAAAAATCCTGTGAATCCAGATTTGGCTTTATGGCTTGGCGCTGTGGAGCGTTTTTATACGGCTGATATTAAAAATTTGGGTGTTATACATCGCGGGTTTTCAACCTATGAAAAAACACGTTACAGAAACAATCCAGAATGGCAATTACCAATCGATTTGCAAAATCGGTTTCCAGATTTACCGCTAATTTTAGATCCATCGCATATTGCTGGGCGTCGTGATATTATTTTCGATTTATGCCAAACGGCCCTCGATTTAAATTATGATGGTTTAATGGTAGAAACCCATTTTGATCCAGACAATGCGTGGAGTGATGCTGCCCAGCAAATTACACCAGCAACGCTGGTTCAGTTTATGGACGATTTAAAGATTAGAAAAGAAACAGGTGAAGCCACCGAATTCAAAAATAAAATCAATACCATGCGAACGCAAATTGATGTAATTGACCATCAATTAATTGATATGTTCGGCAAGCGTATGAAAGTAGCTGATGATATTGGAGCGCTTAAAAAAGCACATAACGTTGCTGTTTTACAAACTAAACGTTGGAATGAAATTTTAGGTAAAATGATTCTCCAAGGCGAAGAAAAGAATTTAAGCGAAGAGTTTATTTTACGAGTTTTTAAAGCCGTACACCAAGAATCGATAAACCATCAGGAAAAAATTATCAATAAGTAAATCATGTGTTTTTTTACCGATTAATTTTTCACTAAAAATTAATATCGCATCTTTGTAATAATGACAGGAATCGTTTATAAATCTACAGGAAGTTGGTACACCGTAAAAACGGATTTAGGTGCCGTTTACCCATGTCGTATTAAGGGTAAGTTTCGAATGAAAGGAATCAAGAGTACCAATCCGGTAGCTGTTGGTGATCGTGTGGATTTTGATCTGGATTATGACAATAACGAAGAGCCTGTTGGTGTGATAACCCTAATTCATGATCGGAAAAATTATATTGTTCGAAAATCGGTTAACCTATCCAAACAAACCCATATAATTGCTGCCAATATTGATCAGGTTTTTTTATTAATAACCATTGATAATCCACCAACATTTACAAGCTTTATCGACCGGTTTTTGGTGACGGCTGAAGCGTATTCCATCAAAACGATTCTGCTTTTTAATAAAGTAGATACCTATGACGAAGACACGTTGAATGAGGTGAAATATCTAGCACATGTATATCGGAAAATTGGCTATGATTGTATTGGTATTTCGGCAACAACTGGAAAAAATATTGAAAAGGTTAAAGGTTTAATGACCGGGAAGGTTAGCATGTTTGCTGGACATTCAGGAGTTGGAAAATCTACTTTAGTCAATGCCATTGAGCCGGAATTGGATTTGAAAACAAAAGCTATTTCAGCGCAACATTCGCAAGGGCAACACACAACAACTTTTGCTGAAATGTTCGACTTAAGTTTTGATGCCAAAATTATTGATACGCCAGGCATTAAAGGTTTTGGTGTGGTAGATATGGATAAGGAAGAAGTTAGTGATTATTTTCCAGAGTTTTTCGCCTTAAAACAAGACTGCAAGTTTAATAATTGTATTCATGTAGAAGAACCACATTGTGCTGTTAAAGATGCCTTGGAAGCTAATGACATTGCCGCATCGCGTTACCGAAGTTATCTACAAATCCTAGAAGGTGATGAAGATCATTTCCGAACGGAAGAATGGATGAAATAATATTTAAAAACCAATCACTATTATTCCCCAAAAATTAATTTCTTATTTACATGAAAGCAGTTATTCAAAGGGTTTCTCAAGCAAGTGTTACAATTAATGATGATAAAGTAGCGTCTATAAATACTGGTTTAGTGGTGTTATTAGGCATTGTAAATGACGATGCAGCCGAAGATATTACGTGGCTTTCCAATAAAATTGTGAATATGCGTATTTTTCCAGATACAGAAGGCGTCATGAACAATTCCATATTAGATAATCAAGGTGATATTATTGTAGTCAGTCAATTTACGTTACATGCCAATACAAAAAAAGGTAACAGACCCAGTTATATAAAAGCGGCAAAGCCAGATGTGGCTATTCCGTTGTATCAGGATTTAATTAAGCAAATGGAGACGGTTTTAGGAAAACAGATTCAAACGGGTGAGTTTGGTGCCGATATGCAAGTGGCATTAATTAATGATGGCCCTGTTACGATTATTATAGATACTAAAAACAAAGACTAATGAATATTGAAAATGCACAATTAGCCGTTGATGAATGGATAAAAGAACATGGTGTTCGGTATTTTAACGAGTTGACCAATATGGCACAACTAACTGAAGAAGTTGGGGAAGTTGCTCGAATTATTGCCCGTCGTTATGGCGAACAAAGCGAAAAAGAAAGCGATAAAAATAAGGATCTAGGCGAAGAGTTAGCCGATGTTGTTTTTGTGGTTTTATGTTTAGCAAACCAAACGGGTATTGACTTGCAAGCTGCTTTTGATAAAAAATTGGATATCAAAACCAAACGCGACCATGAGCGTCATCAGAATAACCCGAAGTTGAAGTAGATTATGAATCTCAAACTCCAAAAGTCAGTAATCAAAAACCAGCAATCTCCAATCAATATTACGGGTTCTAAAAGTGAATCCAACAGATTGTTATTGCTGCAAGCCTTGTATCCTGAAATTCAAATTCATAATCTATCCAATTCAGACGATACGGTTTTTATGGCAAAAGCGTTGTCTTCAGATTCAAATACTATAGATGTGCATCATGCTGGAACCGCCATGCGATTTTTAACGGCTTATTTTGCGGTTCAAGAAAACCGAACGGTGACCATATCAGGTTCCAAGCGCATGAAAGAACGTCCCATTCAAATTCTGGTTGATGCTTTAAATCAATTAGGAGCAGATGTTTCTTTTCTTGAAAACCTTGGATTTCCACCTTTGCAAATAGAAGGTCGGAAACTAACTAACAATCAAGTGACTGTTAAAGCAGCTGTAAGTAGTCAATATATTTCGGCTTTATTACTTATTGGATCTAAATTGGAAAATGGATTATATGTAACGTTAGATGGCGAAATCACGTCCATTCCATATATAAAAATGACCCTTCAGTTACTCAATCAGATTGGTGTGGAAACCTTTTTTGAAAATAATATTATTGAAATTAAACCATTAAAAAAAATAAAAAACAGCGAATTAACCGTTGAAAGCGATTGGTCTTCAGCTTCCTATTTTTACAGTTTAATAGCTTTAAGCCATATGGAAACTGAAATTTCGTTAACATCGTATAACATGAATAGTTTACAAGGCGATTCTGTTTTAGCTAAAATTTACAAACAATTTGGAGTCTCAACATCATTTCAGGAGAAAAGCATCACACTAAAAAAAGTAGCTAAAATAAATTCTTCTGTAAACATAAAATTAGATTTAGTTAACGCGCCAGACATTGCTCAAACCATTGCTGTTTCCTGCTTCGGTTTAGGAATAGCGTGTCATTTAACTGGTTTACATACGCTCAAAATTAAAGAAACGGATCGGTTAGTGGCTTTAAAAACAGAATTAGAAAAATTAGGCGCTACTGTAATTATTACGGAAGATAGTTTGCAATTAAAAGCAACGTCCACCATAAAAAAAGATATTGCCATAGATACCTACAACGATCATAGAATGGCTATGGCTTTTGCGCCATTAGCTTTAAAAACGGACCTGGTTATTCATGATGCTGGCGTGGTTTCAAAATCATATCCGTCATTTTGGAACGACTTGAAAGCCACTGGAATTAGGCTATCTGAATAATAAATGGCTAAATACTTGACAACGCCTACTTTCAGGTTGTATATTTGCAACTTTTGTAAGTAAAATTATTAACTTCTAAAACATATAGGTCTATCAAAAAAATGAAACTATCGCATTTTAACTTCGAGTTACCTGAAGAGTTATTAGCGGAATATCCCTCTGAAAACAGGGATGAGTCACGTTTAATGGTATTAAACAGAAAAGATCAAACAATTGAACACAAAATGTTTAAAGATGTCATCGATTATTTTGATGAAGATGATGTCATGATTTTAAACGACACCAAAGTTTTTCCAGCAAGATTATACGGGAATAAAGAGAAAACAGGTGCGCGTATTGAAGTATTTTTATTACGTGAGTTAAATGAAGAACAGCGTCTTTGGGATGTGTTGGTAGATCCAGCTAGAAAAATCCGTATTGGTAATAAATTGTATTTCGGTGAAGGCGAATCTTTAGTCGCTGAAGTTATTGACAATACCACATCTAGAGGTAGAACCCTTCGTTTTTTATATGATGGTTCTTACAGAGATTTCCGCGTAAAATTAACCGAACTTGGAGAAACGCCACTGCCTAAATACATCAAGCGTGAAGTGGAACCAGAAGATGAAGAGCGTTACCAAACTATTTTTGCAAAAAATGAAGGTGCCGTTGCAGCTCCAACAGCTGGTTTACATTTCTCGAGACATCTATTAAAGCGCCTAGAAATTAAAGGCGTTAAGTTTGCGGATGTAACCTTGCATGTTGGTTTAGGAACATTTAATCCTGTTGAGGTTGAAGATTTATCCAAGCATAAAATGGATAGTGAAGAAATCATTATTAAGAAACCAACAACAGATATAATTAATAAAGCAATTAAAGATAAAAAACGCATTTGTGCCGTTGGTACAACAGCAATGCGATCTGTAGAAAGTGCTGTTTCGTCCAGTGGAACCTTGAATGAGTTTGATGGCTGGTCCAATAAATTTATTTTCCCACCTTACGATTTTAGTATAGCCAATTGCATGATTACTAATTTCCATACACCAAAATCAACACTTTTAATGATGGCTTCCGCTTTTGCTGGTCATGACTTTATTAAGAAAGCGTATGATGAGGCTGTTAAAGAAAAGTACAAATTTTATAGTTATGGTGATGCCATGCTAATTATATAATAAACATGATTAAAGCCTTGTTTTTACAAGGCTTTTTCATTTTATTTTTTTACGTTTTATAGATCTTATATGAGTGATAAAAAAGATATCCGTGCTTTAACCAAAGACCAATTACGAGACTTTTTTGAAAAAGAAGGCAATCAAGCATTTCGTGGCAATCAGGTTTATGAATGGCTTTGGAGTAAATCGGCACATAGTTTTGCGGATATGACAAACTTGTCCAAGGAAACACGCGCTATGCTAGAAAATAACTTTGTCATTAACCATATTAAGGTGGACGATATGCAAAGGAGTAGTGATGGCACGATTAAAAATGCGGTTAAGCTACATGATGGGTTAGTTGTGGAATCGGTTTTAATACCTACTAAAACGCGTACAACAGCGTGTGTATCTAGTCAAGTTGGTTGTAGTTTGGACTGTAAGTTTTGTGCCACATCACGATTAAAGCGTATGCGTAATTTAAATCCAGATGAAATTTATGATCAGGTGGTTGCTATTGACAATGAAAGTAGACTTTATCATGACAGACCTTTAAGCAACATTGTGTTTATGGGAATGGGTGAGCCGCTTATGAATTACAACAATGTGCTGAAAGCCATTGATAAAATAACATCACCTGAAGGTTTAGGTATGTCGCCAAAACGCATTGTGGTATCCACGTCAGGTGTACCTAAAATGATAAAAAAAATGGCAGATGAAAAGGTTAAATTTAAATTAGCCGTTTCCTTACATTCCGCCATCGATGAGGTGCGAACATCTATTATGCCTTTTAATGCTACGTTTCCCTTAAAGGATTTACGCGAAGCTTTGGAGTATTGGTATGCACGGACAAAAAATAGAATTACCTACGAGTATGTGGTTTGGAAAGGAATTAATGATCAAAAAAAGGATGTTGATGCTTTAATAGAATTCTGCAAGTTTGCACCTAGTAAGGTGAATTTAATTGAGTACAACCCAATTGATGATGGTATGTTTCAACAAGCACATGATGAAGCTATTGATATGTATGTAAACATGCTAGAAAAAAATAATATTACAGTTACCGTAAGACGTTCACGAGGTAAAGATATTGATGCCGCTTGTGGGCAGTTAGCCAATAAGAGTTCATAAAAAAAAGGCTACTTAATTATAAGTAGCCTTTTTAATTTAATAGTAGTTATTTATAATTATTCAATAACCACTTTCTTTCTTTTTTGTGCGTTAGAATTCGCATCTGTAACCTCTACAATATAAATTCCAGAAGCTAAATTACCAGCATCAATGTTTTGAGATTCTAAACGTGTATTTCCGTTAAGAACTTCTTGTCCTGCAATATTCAAAATGCGATAGTTAGCTTCGCCTTGAAGATTAGAAAGGGTTACTACTTTGTCTTTACAACCAATAAACATGGAGTTTAATGCGAATTCATCAGTGCTTAATAAAGTGCCTACTAAACTGACATCATCAAAGTTTATAATAAATTGATCAGAAACATCATGATGTCTGAAGGCAATATATATAGTTGATGAGCCATCCAGTGCTGACAAATCTAAACTTCTACTAACGAATGCGCCAGCAGCTCCGGCATCGTTACCTAAATCTTCATTAAAACTTACAGTTATGGCTGGATTCATAAAGTCGGCAATGGTATTTCCTGTTGAGACATAAACGGTATACACTTCCGCAGAATAATCTGGATCTGCACCTCCTACTGAATAGTTTAAAACCATATCAATATTATTAGTTACATCAATAGCAGGTGATATGGCATAATTGTTTGGGAATAAAGCACCTGGTGTTGGGTTCCATGATTCAGACGACATATAATTATTAATACCGTTTTGCGCAACACTAGGATCATAAGCCATGAAATTAAAGCCGTCACCATCTTCGTCTAAAAGTGTCCAATCTGAAATGTCTTGATCCTCAAAATCATCCGAGAATAATTGTGCTTTGGCACTAAATGAAATGGTAAGACAAATAGTTAATAGTAAAGTAATTTTTTTCATAATATTATAATTTTCAAGATTAATCAATAAAAATACAAAATTTAAATTATTTAAGCGATTTTTGTACGATTTTAACATGTCACCTAATTAGTAGTTATATCATGTTAGTGTTTAAGCAGTTCTTTCAATTACGTCATTATTTCAATAATCCTAATGGCTGTTTGCAATTAGTAGAACATGGAAACCATGGTATAGCTTATTATCTGATTTAATAGTAAATGTTTGAAGTTGGCGGATAAAAAGCCATAAAAAAAGCGCTACTTTATAATTAAAGTAGCGCTTTTATGTTTAATTAAAATAGTCGTTATTCTTTAACTATTTTAATTGTTTGCTTTTTGCCTTCAGCAGAAATATTCATAAAGTAAATACCATTGCTTAATGTTGATACATTAATTGTATTATTTACAATATTTGCTTCATTTACAAGTAACACACGCTGACCTAATTGATTGATTATTTCAACAGCATTAATGTTTAAAGTCGTCTTAATAGTTACATTAGTGTTAACAGGATTTGGATAAACGGAAAACAATTCAAGCGTGTTTGTGTCAACAGATAATAATGGGTCTTCTTCTGTTGTAAAGCTCCAAGTGCTAGATCCCACAGCTTCTCCAGCAAGATTTTTAGCAACTATTTGCCAGAAGTATTCTGTAGAATAATCCATTCCAGTAATATTTACCATATCATTTGGTGTGTTTCCTAATAAGTTAAGATTGTTGGCAGCATCACCTAAATAAACATCATAAGAAGTTGCAGCATCGCCAGTTGTAGCAGGACTCCAATCAAAAGCTACAAGATAGTCGCCATTTGTAGGGTCTACAAATACATCAACTGCGCCGTCAGCAGGTGTTGGAGTTGTTACTGGATTCGGAGCAGAACCTGTTGGCTGCTGAACCATTACATTGTCTAATGTCCAATAATAAGACCAGTCGCCTACCCATCTAAATCTAACTTGTGCATTAGTTACACCAGCCAATTCAGCAGAAACATCAATTGTTACAGCGCCAAGAGTAAAATAGTCAGGCGCAGGTACTGTAGTCTCATCATAAACAGCAACTTGTACCCATGATGTACCATTATACACTTCTACATAACCTTCTCCGCCATATTCCGTAAGAATAAGATGATTAAAAGTTAATTTTATAACGGTTAATGCAGAACAATCAAAAGCAGGACTTATTAAAGCCGCATTTTCTGGTGCACTATCATTACCATAAGCATCACTATTGAACATGGCATAAATGCCAGAAAATCCAGCCGCACTGTATAAAACATCATTTGCCGCACCGAAGAATGGCGCTTCTCCACCTGTTTCAAAAGTCCAAACGCCTCCAGCTGCTAAATCCGTGTTAGACCAACCTGTTGGTGTAGAAAGACCAGCATCAAAATTTTCGTCTAAAACAACCTGTCCAAAAGAAAAGGAAATAGACAATAAAAATAAAAATAAAGTAATTTTTTTCATGTTTGTTAATTTTAATTAAAAAAAGTTAACCTCAAAGGTATTGTTTATTTTCACAAATCCTATAAGATTTTGGCTACAAAAAAAATTTCTAAAAAGCTATTGCAGTCCTTTTATTGTAGAATTTGTTAATGAAAAGCAGAAGTTCACTGATTTCGTGTTAGTTATGCTATTTTCATATAAGATTTGGGTTCTAACCTTCATATTCAAAACACCCTTAACAAACAATTGTTATGAATTTTTTTTAAATATGTGTCTACCAGAATCAATGTTAGTTTTTCACTGGCTTTTTTAGTAATTTCGCCATTCCACAATAGCCATATTTGCTTTTGAAAATAGTAGAACAAATAAAACAGCCAGTAGATTATGAAATGGAACTTTTTGAACAAAAGTTTCAGTTGGCTATGTCTTCTAAAGTGGCGCTGCTAAATAGGATTACCCATTATCTTGTTAATAGAAAAGGAAAACAAATGCGACCTATGTTTGTGTTTTTGGTTGCTAAAATGGTTTCCAATGGCGAAATTAGTGAGCGTACATATCGAGGTGCATCCGTTATAGAATTGATTCATACAGCAACGTTAGTGCACGATGATGTGGTGGATGATAGTAATAGACGACGTGGTTTTTTCTCTATTAATGCACTTTGGAAAAATAAAATTGCCGTTTTAGTTGGGGACTACCTGTTGTCCAAAGGTTTGTTACTCTCTATTGATAATAATGATTTCGACTTATTGAAAATCATTTCTATTGCTGTTCGTGAAATGAGTGAAGGTGAATTGCTTCAAATAGAAAAAGCCCGAAAACTCGATATTACCGAAGCTATTTATTATGAAATTATTCGTCAAAAAACAGCAACTTTAATTGCAGCTTGTTGCAGCTTGGGTGCCGCATCCGTAAAACCAGATTCAGATCATGTAGAACGTATGCGTAAATTTGGAGAGCTTATTGGTATGGCGTTTCAAATTAAAGACGATTTGTTTGATTATGGTACCGAGAAAATTGGTAAACCAACAGGTATTGATATAAAGGAACAAAAAATGACCTTGCCCTTAATTTATGTGCTGAATACCGTTTCTAAAAAAGATAAAAATTGGATTATCAATTCCATAAAAAATCATAATAAAGATAAAAAAAGAGTAAACGAAGTCATTGCATTTGTTAAAGAAAACGGTGGTTTAGATTATGCCATTGTTAAAATGAAAGCTTTTCAAGAGGAAGCTTTACAAATACTTAATACCTATCCCAAATCTGATTTTCGTGATTCTTTAGAGCTTATGGTGAATTACGTTATTCAACGTAAAAAATAATTTTTTTTTAACGTCAGGCAACCTTTCGTATAAAATTTGCGTCTTAATTAATAGAAGCTCTAATGAAAGCGATTTTGAAGGTTATTCAACTACATAAAAATAATACGACCCTAATTAAAAAGGCTGCTAAAAACAATCGGGAAGCACAACAAGTGCTGTTTGATACCCATGCGCCTAAAATGTTGAGTGTTTGTAGGTATTATGTAAAAGATTTCCAAAAAGCCGAAGAAGTCATGCTTAACGGTTTCCTTAAAGCATTTACACATTTAAAACAATTTCAGGATACGGGAAGTTTTGAAGGGTGGTTGCGAAAAATTATGGTTCGCGAAGCTATTTCTTATTTGCGTCAAGCTAAAAAAATTGAATTTCCTGTAGATGATATAGAATCAAATCAATACCAAGAGAGTTATAATAATGTGCATAGTAATATGGATGTGGCGCAAATTCAACAATTAATTGATCAGCTTCCCGAAGGTTATAAAATAGTTTTTGTTATGTATGCTATTGAAGGCTACAAACATCAAGAAATTGCAGATATGCTTAACATTACGGAAGGCACCTCTAAATCGCAATTATTTAAAGCGCGAAAGCAGCTTCAACAACAATTACAAGTACTTAATTCATCGCAATATGGCACCAAATAAATTTGAAAATAATATAAAGAAAACATTGGAGGAACGTCAAATTCAACCGTCGTCCAATGCTTGGAATCAGTTATCGGAATCATTGGATAAGCAAGATAAAAAATCATCAAATACATATATCTGGTTTATCGGTATTGCTGCCAGTATTATTGGTTTGTTGTTTGTAGTGAATACTTTTCAACCTTTTCAGGAAATAGAAAAGACATCAAATCCAGTGGTAGTCGAAACATCTTCTGAAAATAATCTGGAGATTGATTCCAAAGTAGAAACACCAAAAATGGTTACTAGTTCTGATAAAGAAAACAGTAGTCTAGTTGAAGATTTAGCTACGAAGAGTTCCGCTAATTATCAAACTTCAAAAAGACAAAAAGTATCAGCAAAACGTTATGCCGCTGTGGATAAAGATGAGTGGCGTGAAGTGACTTCCAACAATACGTCTGATGTGGAAAAAACCTCTGAAGAGGCCAAACAAATAATTAACAACCAAGCGACTGAAAATATGATTGTCCAAAACGAAACTGCTAATGGGATTATTGATTCCGATTTAAATTTGGAAGTAGAAGCCTTGTTGAAACAAGCAACATCCAAGGTTTCGTCTGTGTCAGGTTCAGATGAAACAAACTATACTATTAACCCCAATAATTTATTAGAAGACGTGGAAATGGATTTGGAAAAATCCTTTCGAGATAAAGTTTTTGAAACCATAAAAACAAACTTCACCATTGTAAAAACAGCGGTTGCCGACCGTAATAATTAATAATTCATCAATTTCAAATCAAACAGTTATGCAAAACAGTATTAAATATTTAGTAGGCTTTATGCTCACCTGTGTCGTATATGTTAATTACGCACAAGAAGTAAATAACAGCGAAAAAATTGAACAGCTCGAGAACCAGAAAACGCTAGTTCAAAATGAAGAAAAAGAACAGTTAAAACAGGCTGTGGAAGCTATTAATGTCCGCTTGGATAATAAGGAAATTTCTTATGAAGAAGCCTCCAAATTAAAATCGGCTGCAGCGGAAAAGCACGCATTAAATATTGAAAATCGTTTAACAATTATTGAAAATCGTATCGCATTATTAGAACGCAATGCGCATGTTACACAGGATACGGGTGCTAATTTAGACGGTTTTACATTGGAAATTGGCAAAAACAAGGATTCTGATGAGTACGACGTGAAGAGTATTTATATTGGACCAAAAACAAAAAAGAAGCCTGTTGTTTATGACCGGAGAACCACGAGTGATTTAGTTTTTGCCATCGGGTTTAATAATGCTATTATTGAAGGGCAATCCTTAAACGATTCACCTTACAAAATAGGAGGTTCAGGATTTGTGGAATTAGGTTGGGCTTGGAAGACACGTATCTTTGAAAACACGAATGCCGTTCGTTTTAAATACGGTTTATCTGTGCAATGGAACAAATTAGACATTAAAGATAATTTGTATTTCACGGAAGAAAATGACGTGGTTACATTGGAAGAACACCCACTAAACTTAAATAAATCAAAATTTAGAACAACCAATTTAGTCATTCCAATGCATTTTGAATTTGGGCCTTCAAAGAAAATAGAACGCGATGATTATTTTAGATATTCTACTTATAAGAAATTCAAATTCGGAATAGGAGGTTACGGTGGCATTGTCATGCAGTCCTTACAAAAATTAAAGTATGATGAAAATGGCAGTAAGCAAAAAGATAAATTTAAGGATTACAACACCAATAATTTTGTTTACGGTTTAAGTAGTTATGTGTCTTGGGGAAATGTTGGTATTTACGCTAAATATGATTTGTCAACCATATTTAAAGATCAAGCCATAGAACAAAACAATATTTCACTAGGATTGCGCTTTGACATGGATTAGATTTAAGTGTTATTTGAATTAGTAACAAAGGCTTCAATGTAATTGAAGCCTTTTTGTTTGTTATTATTTAATTGCTTTTTCCAAGGCATCTTTACCGCCAACAATAGGAAGTTGTAACGTTGTTTTATCTAAATCAATGGTTAATTCCGTTCCAGGTTTTGGCAATATGGTGTATTGATTATCACTAGAAAAAATCATTAACCCAATGTGTTGCCCTTTAGGAATAACTTGGTCATCTGGTTGTAAATCGAAATTAACTGTATAAAACTTGCCGGGTTTCAATGGTTCACTCTCGGAAATAGATTTATGGTTCTGAGGGTCTGCCCAACCACGCGTTATAATGTTGTCCGTAATTTTTGCGCCTTTTTCTCCATTCCAAGGTAAAGACACTAACCAAACAGATAAGTTGGCTGCTGGTTTACTGCTAGCAAGTGTAACAGATATTTTGGCTAAACCAGAAATATGTAGGTCTTCCGTTAAAGTTGGTAATGTATATAATAACCTATTGTTAGATTCTGTTGCTTGTGCTAAATCTATTCCGGAAACTGTGGCATCATCAACCAAGGTTTCCTGTCCTTGTTTTTTTGCTGGTATTGGTGTTAAACGACCTGCTGTCTTGCCACCTTTTCCTAAATGAAGTGTTATATGTTTGGCATCAGGATTTGGATAGTCTTTGTAAGCAGTAGGCTCTTGTCTGTAGTCATTTTCACGAACAATCCATGCTTTCGCATCATTTTCTACACCATTATCAACACCATGTAAATAATGAGTAAACCAACGATTCATCATGGACATTGGAGGTGGACCTCCATGACCAAACTGGTGATAATAAATTTGTACCGGTAATCCCATGTCTTTAGCTGCTTGATAAATACGGTAGCTGTGTTCTGGCATCACGTTCCAATCATTAAAACCATGAGACATTAATAAAGCAGCTTTCATAGGTTCCATTTGGTTTAAATAATCACGTCCAGCCCAAAAGTCATTATAATCGCCTGTTACGCGATCCATACCATTTTTCATCTCCGTATCGCGAACAGTCCTATTATTATAAGCGCGTTTGGATTCGTCACCGCTATGAATAAAATCATATAACACATCAATATCTTCACCAAGATAACCACCTGGTGAGCGTACCAAACCATTAGAACGGTAATAATGATAGTATGATGTGTTTGGTGCTACAGGAATTATAGCTTCCAAACCTTCAACACCTGTTGTAGCGGCTGCCAATGGAATAGTTCCATTATAACTGGTTCCAGTCATACCTACTTTTCCAGTACTCCAAAAGGCCTCTACAGTTTCGTTACCATCCGGTGTTGTATAACCTTTTGCACGACCATTTAACCAGTCAATAACCGCTTTTGGTGCTAAAGACTCATTGATGCCGCCAACGGTAGGTGCACCCTGTGATAATCCCGTTCCTGGCGATGAGGAATGCACCACAATATAACCACGTGGAACCCACGTCCGAATTTGCGAATTGGAAATTATAGGGCGTTCACCTGTACGTTTTACTTCTACTTTGGTTCTTGGCTTTTCTTCCTCACCAAGTTCATGATTTACATTCCAGAATAAGCCGTCAACTTCGCCAGCAACACCAGCATAATATGGACTAGATTCATATACAATAGGTAGCTTTAAACCTTCAGTGTCGGTTTGTTTAGGTCGTGTAACTGCTACGTGCATCCGGTCCATCTTGCCATCGCCATCCGTGTCAAAAGTAGTTTCAACCCATAAGTCATGACGAATCCAATCCTCTGTATTACTAAAGGCTTCAACTATTTGCGCTTCGCCATTTTCAAAAACAGGGATGGCTTTTTCTTGTGCACTCACCAAGGAAATACTAAATAAGGAGAGTATACTATATACAAACCATTGAACGTGTTGTTTCATAATAAAAATGCGTTTAATTATTTAAAAAAAATAGAGTAACCAATTTAGTATTTTAATTGGCACATCAAAATTAGGTTATTCATCATTAGATTCTTGAAAGGCATCTTGAAATTCAATATCATCATCAACGACACCTTTAAAAGCTTCAATCCAGGCATTTTTAAAAATACTGGTAATTGTGGGCCACACTTTAGTCCCTACGTTATTTAAATCTCCTTCAATAGGAATTTTGGTTGCTAAGGTATCGGTTTTCTGATTTTTTAATGCGAATTTAAAGAATCCTATAAATCCTTCCCATAATGTTTCAACAAAATTATCGTCTTTACCAATTAGCACAGAGTCTGCTAAAAGCGGTTTCATATACCCCTTTAAATACCCGTCAGCTATAGCAATTTCGCTAAATAGACCAAAATTTCCACGTTCAAAATTGATGTTTGCATAATGTTTGGTAAAATCATTTAAAGCAGTCATATCTACATTTTCCAAAGAAAAGGCAATATCCATATCTGGAACTTCTTTAATTAAGTTGACTTTACCATCCAATGTCATGTTGCCAGCACCAATAGATCTTCCGGTAGCATGAATGGGCGATGGTAGTGTTTTTTCTTTAGAAACCACATTGCGTAAATTATCAGCAGTAAATTCAACTTCTGTGAAATTCAAATCAATTTGTGGCTCTGCTTGCATTTGCAAAAATGAAAATTTTCCATTGTGAATTTCAAAATGGTTAATATCGATTGGAATAATTTCAGTTAATGCATTAGTCCAATCGTCAGCATCAGCCTCCGGTGTGCCTGCTTCCGATTCTTGATCCTCAAAAACATAACTAATTTCTGGGTTAGACATGATAACTTCCGTCACTATTTTACCTTTGAATAAGGATTTCCATTCGATAGAAATATCGCTTTTAGGAAATTTTAAAAACGGTATTTCGGTTTCTGCGTTTACTTTATTCAAATACAAACCATCAATAACATAGGCGCCGCGAATAAGTGCAATGTCTATATCTTCAACGTGACCATAATATCCCGGTAAATCTTTAAGTATGGAATTAACATGGTTTTTAACCAACGTAGGCAAATACATGCGAAAAGCGACTAAAAGGACAATTATTATAATGGGAATAGTATAACGCTTTCTACGATAAACCGGCTTTTTATTTTTTGGAGTCATTTTTAGAATTTAAAAATTTAAGATAACCAAATGCCTTATTATTTGACCTTTCTTTTAGAATGATTTAACATATTTTCAGTATTAAAACTATATTTGTAGCACGTTAAATTTTTTAAACTAAAACCCTTTCTTTTTGATTTCAAAATCCACCATAGATCAAGTATTTGAAACTTCTCGTGTAGAGGAGGTTATTGGCGATTTTGTACAATTGAAAAAATCGGGTAGTAACTACAAAGGTTTAAGTCCGTTTAGTGATGAACGTTCACCAAGTTTTATGGTGTCGCCAGTAAAACAAATTTGGAAAGATTTTTCAAGTGGGAAAGGCGGAAATGCCGTTGCTTTCTTAATGGAACATGAACATTTTACCTATCCAGAAGCTATAAAATATTTAGCGAATAAATACAATATTGAAATTGAAGAAACGCAGCAATCTAATGAGGAAAAGGAACAGGCTGATGCGCGAGAAAGTTTGTATTTAGTAAGCGAATATGCGAGCAAGTATTTTCAAAACATCTTACATAAAACAGATCAAGGAAAAGCCATAGGATTAAGTTATTTTAAGGAACGTGGTTTTACAGAAGAGACCATTAAAACCTTCAATTTAGGCTATTCTTTAGATGAATGGCAGGCTTTTACAGACGAGGCCTTAAAAAAAGGTTATCAATTAGAGTTTTTAGAAAAAACAGGCTTAACCATTGTTAAAGGCGAAAAACAATTCGATCGATTTAAGGGTCGCGTAATGTTTCCTATTCAGAGTATGAGTGGTCGCGTTTTAGGATTTGGAGGCCGTATTTTAACCAGTGATAAAAAAGCAGCCAAATATTTAAACTCGCCAGAAAGTGATTTGTACCACAAGAGTAAAGTGTTATATGGTATTTTTCACGCCAAGCAAAGTATTGCCAAAGAGGATAATTGTTATTTGGTAGAAGGGTATACGGATGTTATTCAGTTTCATCAACGTGGTATTAAAAATGTTGTGTCTTCATCTGGAACGGCTTTATCGCCAGAGCAAATTCGATTAATAAATAGGCTTACCAAAAACATAACCGTCTTATTTGATGGTGATGCTGCAGGTTTACGGGCTTCCTTGCGAGGTATTGATTTAATTTTGGAACAAGGTATGAATGTTAAGATTTGTACGTTTCCTGCTGGTGATGATCCAGATAGTTTTGCCAAACAAAATACATTGGAGGAAATTACCACGTATTTAGAAGATAAAGCCCAAGATTTTATTCAGTTTAAAGCCTCGCTTTTGGTAAAAGAAGCAAAAAACGATCCTATAAAAAAGGCCGAAACCATCCGTGATATTGTAAACAGTATTGCAAAAATTCCAGATCGGATAAAAACGGAGATTTACATTCAGGAATGTGCCCGAATAATGGACATCAGTGAATCGGTTTTGTTTAGCACTTTGGCACAAATAACGAAAAAGGAAACCCAAGAAACTAATAAACAGCTTAAGCAAGAGCAAAAAGCTTTTGATGTTATTAAGAATGAACAACAGTCTGCTAAAAAAGTGGATGTTCAATATGAATTAGAACGGAAAATTATTCAAATTCTCTTACTTTATGGGAATAAAACGGAAGATTTTGAAGATTTAATTCTGAAGGAAAACGATACGAATGAATTGGTTTTAGAACCTGTAAAGCATCAAGCTAAAGTGTTTGAAAAAATATATTTAGACTTACAGGAAGATGAAATGCAATTTACCAATGACACCTTCAAGGACTTATATTATACCATTATTGAAAGTTTAAATCAAAACCCAGATTTACAGATTGAGAACATAGTCAATACAGTTGAACCTTTAATGGCGTCAGAAATCACTACAATTTTAATGGAAGACGAGCGTCATTCATTGTCTGATTGGGAACGTAAAAATATTTTCCCTAAAGCTAAAAACACGACTATTGCACAATTAGTTAGTGAAACTATTTTAAGCTTACGCTGCTATTTAATAGATTTAAAAGTGCGTGAATTTCAACAAGAAACGTTAAGTAATAAGCAGGAAACAAACCGAAACATATTAGAAGAAGTCAAGGATTATTCGAGTTTAAAAATGCTGCTTTCAAGAAAACTTAATCGCGTTTTATAGCTCTAATAATTTAGCGCGACTAATTAAATCAACAATATTACTGACATTTAATTTTTTCATGAGTCGTGCTTTATAAGTACTCACGGTTTTTTCATTAATGTCCAATTCTTGCGCTATTTCTTTGTTTTTACGGCCTGAAGCTAATAGTTTTAAAACTTCAATCTCGCGCATGGAGAGCTTTTTGTAATAACTGCCCGATCTAGAACCGCGTTTTTTTGAGGACATTTGCTCGGCAATATCATTGCTTAAATAAACACTTCCGTCATGAACCTTTAAAATAGCTTCTTTAATTGTCATGATATCTACACTCTTCATCAGGTAGCCTTCAGCACCAGATTTAATAGTATTTATGGCATAAATTTCTTCTGGTTGTGCACTAAACATGATGGTTTTAACTTTCGGGAATTCTTTCCGTAAACGTCGCAAAGCCGTAATACCATTTAGTTTTGGTAAATCTATTTCACTTAAAATAATATCAACAGGGTGTTGTTTTAGGAAGTCAAAAATAGCTTCTCCATTATTGACACCTCCTACAACTTGAATCTGTGGTGATGTTACAAATAATAGTTCGAGCCCTTTTCTAACAATAGGGTGATTATCTACCACCAACAATTTGATCATAATTATTAAATTATAAAATTAATACAAATGAGGCGTTGCTATTTGTTGAAAGTATATCATAAAGATAGGAAATATCTGATACATTTTTAATTATTATTTTAAATTATTTGGAATTTCACAAATTGGTATTGGATTCATTTTATGCTTATTAGCATTGTTCAGGCGTTTATATATTTTGAAAACTCTGTGCTTCCGTCCATCAAATTCAGTTTCGTTTCTTCCGGCTTCATCCATGTTCATAGCCCATTCTAACTCGGGATAGGAGGCGCCAATTTGGTCTTCATCACTTCGGGAATCGCCAAATAATCCATCACTTGGTGCTGCCTTCATAATGGAAGCGGGTACGTTTAAAAATTCACCTATAGTATAAACTTCAGATTTCATTAAATCGGCAATGGGACTTAAATCCACACCACCATCACCATACTTGGTGTAAAAACCAACACCAAAATCTTCAACTTTATTTCCAGTACCTGCAACCAATAATTTTTGCAGTCCAGCATAGTAATATAGCGTCGTCATGCGCAGTCGTGCGCGCGTGTTTGCAAGAGCCATATCTACAATGTCTTGATTGCCTTCTAAAGAAACTTCGGTTTTAAATTCTTCAAAAACGGGCGTTAAATCGGTTTGGGTATCGCGTACGTTTGGATAGTTTTTTTTAAGAAAGGCTATGTGCTCTTGTCCATGCGATACGTGACTTTGTGCTTGATGGATTGGCATTTCAATACACAAAACATCCAATGCTGTTTTGGCACAAAGGGTTGAGGTCACTGCCGAATCTATTCCACCTGAAATACCCACAACAAAACCATTAACTTTAGCGTTTGTAGCATAATTGGTAAGCCATGTTACAATATAATCGATAATTTTTTCTGTTTGCATTTAATGGATTTTTTAAACAAAGTGATGTACCTTTGCCTCACAAAAATATGGCAATCGTTGGACTAATAAAAATTAACAACCTATAAGTTTTTTATGAAGTATTTAGTAAGTTTCCTTTTAGTTTTCTGCCTCTTTTCTTGCCAACAAGAAAGTCAAGTTGAACAGGATATAGAAAAAATAGAGGTTGATTTTACGGTAGAACGTTTTGATAAAGCTTTTGGAAATGCAACCCCTGATGAATTGCCAAAACTTAAAGCTGCTTTTCCATTTATGTTTCCAAAGCAGTATCCTGATGAGTTTTGGGAGGCACGAATGCAAGATACTTTGCAACAACAATTAATGACAGAAAGTAGTCAGATTTTTGATGATTTCAGTCAAGAGAAAGATGACATTACCAGACTTTTTAAGCATGTAAAATACTATTTCCCAGAATTTAGAATACCGCGCGTTATTACAACCACATCATCTGTAGATTATAGAAACAAAGTAATTGTAACAGATACCTTGGTGTTAATTTCTATCGATACCTATTTGGGGAAGGATCATAAGTTTTATGATGGAATTTCAACCTATCTAAAAGCTAATTTTGAAAGGAATCAAATGGTGGTAGATTTGGCTGCAGCTTATGCTGAAAAACAGGCCTATCAAACCGCGAGAAAAACCTTGTTGGACGAAATGATTTATTATGGTAAACAGCTGTATTTTAAAGATATGATGATTCCCTTTGTTTCAGATGCTGATAAAATAGGCTACACAGAAATGCAATTAGAATGGGCCGTTGAGAACGAATGGTTTATTTGGAATTATTTTATTGGCGAAGAATTGCTGTATGATACCAATGCCAAATTACCATCCAGATTTATTAATCCTGCGCCTTTTTCCAAGTTTTATTTGGAGCAAGTTGATAATGAGTCACCAGGTAGAGTTGGTCAATTTATAGGCTGGCAAATAGTTAAATCCTATATGGCGAATAATGACGTAACTATAAAAAGTATGTTAACAGCAGAACCTTTAGAAATTTTTAATAATAGTAAATATAAACCAAAAGATAATGGCTAATTTGAAATCAACGATAGAGCTAACAGTTGAATTAGATGAAAATCGTGTGCCCGAACATTTAACATGGACAGCCCAAGATGGAGGTATAGATAATGAAGAAGCAAAAGCAATGCTACTGTCTGTTTGGGACAGTAAAAACCAAGAAACATTGCGTATAGATTTGTGGACTAAAGATATGCCTGTAGACGAAATGAAATTGTTTTTTCATCAAACTTTAGTTGCTATGAGTGATACGTTTAATCGGGCTACTCAAGATGAGAAAATGACCGCAACTATGAAGGATTTTTGCGATTATTTTGCAGAAAAATTAGAGTTAAAGAAATAAGAAGCAATCCAAAAAGGCGATTTATATGTTAAATATACATAGAGCGTAGTTTAAATGCTTTCTATTTTTAAAAACAATAATACGGTAACTGTGCTAAATTTAACAATGAATAATCACTTTTTAGACCGCTTCTTTAAGGCTATTATTTAGTGGATTTGGTGTTAGTCATTATTTGGCGCTAAATACTTATATAGAAGCCCTGCCAATACAGCTCCTACAATTGGAGCAAGCCAAAACAGCCATAATTGACTCGTTGCCCAATCGCCCACAAATAGCGCCTGGCTCGTGCTTCTTGCTGGGTTAACGGAGGTGTTGGTTACAGGAATACTAATTAAATGGACAAGCGTTAGGGCTAGGACCTATGGCAATACCGCCAATTCCTGGAGATGCGTTTCTATGTGTTGCACCCAAAATGACGATAAGAAACATAAAGGTCATTACAATTTCTGTTATTAAAGCAGAAGTCATATCATAACCCATTGGAGAGTGTTCGCCATAGCCATTGGCTGCAAAGCCATCCGCTAATGAAAAATTAGGATGACCACTGGCAATTAAATAAAGAATTCCAGCACCAGCAATTCCAATTCCCAATTCAGGAATTCCTGCCGCTAAAACGGCACTTCCACAACCTCCAAGTACAAGCCAAAAGGTTCCAATAAATTATGCTAAAAGTTTTTTCATGTTTAATTCGTATTAATTGTTTGATTAGTAGTGGATTAAAATTACAAAAAACTTTTTAATTAAGAATCGAAACAGGTTATAATCAAAAAAAATAGGTAAACTTAAATTGTGTCGTTTAAACTTGCGGCAAAACCTCTCGATTTTATTGTTTAATTGATAATCCCAATATCGAAGATTCTTCAAATCCTACTTCGAGTTTATAATAAAGCTAGCCTCTACTTGTATTAACCAATCAGCATCCGAAGAATGTGCAACATATTTATAAACACTCCCTTTTAAATTAAGTGGTAAATAGCGGTTTTGGGTAATTAATTTTCCTACTCCAGCTCCTAATGGAATAGTCCATTGACTTTCAGTTGGTGCCTGCCAATTAGCAGTGATATTAGGATTTGAGTATAAATACCAACCGTTTTTTAAATACTTTGATAGTATAATTTCAGAATTCAAAAAATTAACCTTTTCTGTATTACTATTTCCGGCAACCGACAGAAAGTTTTGTAGTCTAAACCCGTAGGTAAAAGTATTTGCTTGCTTGATAATGACAACTGTTGGGCTTACAGAAAGTTTATCAAACCCTAAAGATTTATTAATAGATGGAAACAGAATAGCAGGGCCAAATCCCCAAGTAAAATTGCTGATTTTTGAAGGTGTTATGACGGACATAATTTGGATATTTCCAAAACCATTTTCATAACCTCTTATTGAAGGCGCATTTATTACTGGTATTTTAACGTTATTTATAAGGAGCCATTTTTGAGATAGTGCAGTAGGAATTGTGGTTTGTAATTTTAATACATTTATGTTTTCATTAGAAACAGAAAGATTATAATGAAGTGGAATAACCGCCAAATTGGCAATTGGACTTTGTATTTTGTACTCAATATTTGTGAGATCGGAATTATAATCATCAGAACCGAACTTTTCCTGTGCGTAAACAGAAAGTAGAAATAACCAAAAACATAGCATTAGTGTAAATTTTTTCATACCTGTATTTTTAAATTAATACCGAATTGAATTAATTGATTTACGCTATAAGTAATCAGAGAGGTTATTATAAAGATATAAAAATAAATTGTAATAATTTGATGTTCATTGATTTAAATGGAAATTTAATTATACTTTTTTATGAATTAGTAATTTTAATACGTTTCTATTTGAAGAATATCACATGAAATGAATTTACAGGTTTACGATGCAAAATTCCATCAATTATGCTTACCACTCATTAATTCGATTAGAATCCAGCTTAATAAAAATAAATAGTAAAATGGTAAAGCCCCAAAGTCCGGAACCACCATAACTAAAAAAGGGTAGTGGAATACCAATGGTAGGAATTAAGCCCATTACCATGCCTATATTAATCATGAAATGAAAGAATATTATGGAGGCAACGCTATAACCATATACGCGACTAAATTGCGATTTTTGGAGTTCCGCCAAATGGAGGATTCGTAATAATAGGAGCACAAAAACTAACACGACGAAGGTGGTTCCTGCAAAGCCCCATTCCTCACCAACTGTACTAAATATATAATCGGTATGTTGTTCGGGAACAAATTTTCCCGTGGTTCGTGTGCCTTCTAAATAGCCTTTTCCTTTCCAACCACCAGAGCTAATAGCTTTTTCAGATTCATAGAGATTATACAGGATGTCACGTTGCATTTCTTGAATTTTTACCGGATCCTTCTCTAACCGAAGCCATAAACTAATCCGATCCTTTTGATGCGCTTGTAAAATATTTGTATAAAAAAAGTTTATTGAAAAAGATATAATAGCGGCCGCAATAAGCATGGCTAATGGCTGTAATACCGATGGTCGTCGTTTTCTTAAAAAATGAAATGCAAATATTAAAACAGCCGAAGCTATAATAGTAATTACAATGCCAAATTTTAAAGCGGCTATAGATATAAATGCCAAAACTAAAACAATAGATAAGTAAATTTTTGGTAAGCCTTCTCTGTATAAAACAAAGAAAAAAGAGGTGTAAACAAGTGTGCTTCCAGCATCGTTTTGCATGAGTACTAAAATAGCAGGAAGTGCAATTATAATGCAAAGGCGTATTTGATCTTTAAAGGTCTTAATGTCGGTATTTAAATCACTAACATATTTGGCAACCGCTAAAGCTGTGGCTGCTTTAGCAAACTCACTAGGTTGAATAGTCATACCACCAATACCATACCATGAAATAGCGCCATTTACTTTTTTCCCAAAAAGAAACAACCCAATAAGAGATAGCATGCTTATCAGGTAAATAACACTTGAAAACCGTTCATAAAATTTGGCTTCAATAGATAAAATTAAAACGATAAGAAAAAACGTTAGTATTATAAAAATGAGCTGCTTACCGTAAGGTTGTGAAAAATCAAAATAATCTATAGTATCACCAACATGAGAAGCCGAAAGGATGTTCATCCAACCAAAGCCAACCAACATCATAAATAAAACGATGGTAATCCAGTCAAACTTGAAATATTTATTTGTTTCTCTTGCCATTAGTATTAATTACTGGTGTGTAATTTGCTTTTTAATTTTTCTACTTCTTCTGGTGGAATTGGTTGAAAAGTGGATTGCCTATTAATTTTAAACGGCGCGCCAGAATATGGTTTCAAATATTCATGTTCCAAACTATAGGTTAAAATCCAATCTTGTAAATCGGTTCTTGTAATAGTTTCATTAATATATTTTTCAATCATTAAGCTGGCAATTTTTCCTGCATAAGTAGAACCGTAATGGCCATTTTCCACAAAAACAGCAATGGCAATTTTAGGGTCATCTTTAGGTGCGAATGCTATAAATAAGGAATGATCTGTTAATTGTGTGCGTTTGCCTTCAATGATGGCGAAATTTTCAGCCGTTCCCGTTTTTCCACAAATTTCAATACCTGGAACGCGGAGTGAACGTGCTGTTCCATTGTTTTCATATACATCAAATAAGCCCTCTACTACAGGTTCAAAATGTTTTTTATCAATTGTTGTATAGTTTGGTGTGGTAAATTTCGGATCTAATTTTTGACCTTCAATATGTTTAATGATATGTGGTGTGTAATAACATCCTCGATTGGCTATAGCAGCTGTCATATTTGCTAAATGTACAGGTGTGACTAAAATTTCACCTTGACCAATGGAGTTTGAAATAATAGTTGTTGCGCCCCAATTAAAATCAGGATACCATTTGTCATAATACGCACCATCTGGGATATTTCCTTTTTTTCCAATAGGTAAATCAGTACCTAAAAACTGTCCCAATCCAAAGCTTTTTACATGCTCGCTCCAGATATCCATAGCTTTGCTAGAATTAGGAACAATATCCAAACTGCGTCTGAAAATAGTGGCGAAATAGGAGTTACAAGATTTAGAAATTCCAGAAATTAAATCGCGATTCCCTCCGCCACAGTGGCAACCCATAGTGCCACGACGACCATAATGATAAACACCAGAGCAAAACACATTGGTTTGCGGTGTAATTACACCTTCTTGCAAAGCGGTTAAGGCTACAATAGCCTTAAAAGGTGAACCAGGTTCGTGAACGCGCAAAAGTCCTTTATCTATTAAAGGTAAGTGGATACTGTCATTATATAATCTGGTGTAATTTCTAGAACGTTTTCGACCAACCAATAAATTTGGATCATATGAAGGCGCTGATACCAAAGCTAAAATTTCACCTGTTTTTGGTTCTAAAGCAACAATTCCACCACGCTTATTGGACATGAGTAATTCGCCATATTCCTGTAATCGTTGGTCAATAGTAATGGTAATGTCTTTACCTTGTTTGGGTATGGTATCGTGTTTTCCGTCTTGATAGGGACCAATGTCCCGATTGAAACGGTCTTTTTGGATGAATTTAATACCTTTAACACCACGCAACTCTTCTTCATAAGATAATTCTACACCTTGTTTTCCAATTAAATCGCCCATAATATAGTACGGATTCTTTTCAATCTGGCTTGGCGTCGCTTCAGCAATAAAGCCTAAAACATTGGCTCCAACCGTTGTTTGATAATCACGAAGCAATCGTTTTTGGATATAGAATCCTTCGTATTTTCGCATTTTCTCCTGTAAAACCGCATAATCCTCTTTAGATAAATGGGCTATAAAAACAGAGGGTAATCTAGGCGAATAATTATAAGCACGTTTATAGGTTTTTAAAAATTGTTCCTTGGTTATTTTTAAAAGTGAACAAAATTCGGTTGTGTCTAAAGGTTTTACGTCACGAGGAATAACCATCACATCATAGGATGGTTGATTGCCTACTAAAAGTTTGTTATTTCTATCATAAACAAAGCCACGTTTGGGGTAATCGTATACTTTACGGATAGCATTGTCATTTAGGATATCATGCGCTTCTGCTGAATATATCTGCAAATAGAATAGCCTACCAATAAAAGTAAAGCCTACAATAATGATAATAAAAAAGAGTAAAAATTGTCGCATTAAGTTTTCCTACTGAATAAAGTGGTTGTTATTAAACACAGTATAATAGTGAATATACTTGAAAATAACGTTTTTTGAAGCACCAAAATTATATCATTAAAGTTAAATATTTCTAAAGCGAATAGAATGAAGTGGTGAATGAAAATTAAAATGATAAAATAAATGACTTTGGCTCCAAAATCTACATTTTTAAACTTAATAGTGTGATGCTCATAAACAGAGCCAAAACAGAATTTAAGTACAACAGGTCTTATAAAAGCTATAGTTACTGCTGCAGCTGCATGAACGCCTCCAGAATCTGAAAACATATCTATTGTTAATCCTAGTGCAAAACTTAATAAAAGAAAAACAAGTCGGTTATTGTTTACAGGAAATAACAAGATAAAAATAACATATATATACGGATTTATTGACCCTAAAAAGTTAATATGGTTAAACACCAAAACTTGCGCCAACACAAGCACAATAAACTGAACGCTATATAAAAGGACGTTATTATTCATTGCTAGGTTTTAGTAAACTGTTTATTTCAGGCTTATCAACATTTTCTATAATGTACACATATTCAATATCGGTCATGTCATTAAAAAGCTGGACGTCTATGGTATAGAAATTTTCGGCTACATCTAGTCTAAAATCTTGAATCGTTCCAACGGGAATTCCTTTTGGAAAAATTACCGAACGGCCCGAAGTTACAATAGTATCGCCTTTTTTTAAGGTTGCAATTTTAGAAATTTCATTTAACTGCACAACATGAGGTGATTTGGTGTCCCACATTAATGACCCAAAATGATTGGAGTTTTTTAATTGAGCACTAATTTTAATATTAGTATTTAATATGGATAAAACCGTTGCGAACTTAGTACTGGTTTGATCTACTATTCCTAAAATTCCATTTGGTGTAATAACCCCGAAATCCTGTTGAATGCTGTCGCGTTTTCCGCGATTAATAAGTAAGACATTGTTTTTTACAGAATAACTATTTTTTATTACACGCGCCGTTGTAAACTTATAATTAACACCCGAATAAATACTATCGGATATAAAACTAGAATTAATAGTATCGTGTGGTGTGTGTAAAACAGAATTTAAACGCGCATTTTCTTCTTGTAAAAGTTGATTTTGCGATTCTAAATTGAAATATACGGTTAAGTTATTTACGGAATTATAAACACCTCCCGTAACAAAATTAGCCGAATTTATAAACTTACTTTTATGATAAGAATGCGATTGAATTGTAAAAATAACGGCAATAAAAAGCAACAGGAAATACAACAAAAAAGTTTTGTTTCTTAAAAAGAATTTAATGATTTGTTGCATGAGTTAGTATGCTATTTTATCAAGACGCTTTTAAACTTTGATAAATTTTTAAGCGTGATACCTGTTCCCCGAACTACTGCACGTAAAGGATCTTCAGCAATGTACACTGGTAAATCCGTTTTCTGTGATAAACGCTTATCTAATCCGCGAAGCATAGAGCCACCACCAGCTAAATAAATACCTGTATTATAAATATCGGCAGCTAATTCTGGGGGCGTTTGAGATAGTGTTTCCATAACAGCATCTTCAATACGCAAAATAGATTTATCAAGTGCTTTAGCAATTTCACGGTAGGAAATTTGAACTTGTTTTGGTTTACCTGTTAGTAAATCACGACCTTGAACACTCATGTCTTCTGGAGGTAATTCTAAATCTTCAGTAGCAGCACCAATTTGAATTTTTATCTTTTCGGCAGTACGTTCACCCACATATAAATTATGTTGTGTACGCATGTAATAAATTATGTCATTGGTGAAAACATCACCAGCAATTTTAACCGATTTGTCACAAACAATACCACCCAAAGCAATTACGGCAATTTCGGTAGTACCACCACCTATATCTACAATCATGTTTCCTTTGGGTTGCATAATATCTACTCCAATACCAATAGCGGCTGCCATAGGTTCATGAATTAAGTATACTTCTTTACCGTTAACACGCTCACAAGATTCCTTAACCGCACGCATTTCTACTTCTGTAATCCCCGAAGGAATACAAACTACCATACGCAAGGATGGTGGGAATAATTTTTTCTTAAGGGCAGGAATATTTTTTATAAACAGACTTATCATTTGCTCACTGGCATCAAAATCTGCAATTACACCATCTTTTAATGGCCTAATAGTTTTAATGTTTTCATGAGTTTTTCCTTGCATCATGCTGGCTTCTTTTCCAACGGCAATTATTTTTCCAGAAATTCTATCACGTGCAACAATTGACGGACTATCCACAACCACCTTGTCATTATGAATAATAAGGGTGTTTGCAGTACCTAAATCTATTGCAATTTCTTCAGTTAAGAAGTCAAAAAATCCCATGTGCTTAAGTCGTTTATTTGAGGGTTGTTAATCAAATCTTGTAAATGTAATAAAAGTATTGCAATTATTATCTGTGGTTTACTTATTGGATGATTTTTATATCTGTTTTTATTTGAAATTTCGTTGAAAGCAATTATGATTTTCACTTTCATAAAAATACTAGTGTTTAAAATGACGTGTTCCTGTCATAACCATGGACACATTATTTGCATTACAATAATCCACACTTAACTGATCCTTTATAGAACCACCTGGTTGAATTACCGCTGAAATTCCTGCATTATCGGCAATTTCAATACAATCAGGGAATGGGAAAAAAGCATCACTTGCCATAACCGCACCTTTTAAATCGAAATTAAAAGATTGTGCCTTGTGAATGGCTTGATTTAAAGCGTCCACACGACTGGTTTGTCCGGTTCCACTAGCGCATAATTGCTTATTTTTTGCTAAAACGATGGTGTTAGATTTAGTGTGCTTACAAATTTTAGATGCAAATATTAAATCTTCTAACTCACTTTCGCTTGGTTTATTGTTAGTGGCATAGGTTAAATTCTCAATAGTGTCTGTTAAACTATCGCGTTCTTGAACTAAAACACCATTTAAACAGGTTCTCACAATAGTTTTTGGAAGTTCAATATCGTTTTGCGTTAATAAAATACGGTTCTTTTTACCTTTTAAAATTTCTAAAGCAGATTCAGAAAAAGAAGGTGCAATAACCACTTCGCAAAATAAACTATGGATTTCAGTTGCCGTTGCTTGGTCAATTTCCGTATTGCAGATTAAAATGCCTCCAAATGCCGAAACAGGGTCTCCAGCTAAAGCATCTGTATACGCTTGTTTTACGGTATTTCTTTGCGCAAAACCACAGGCGTTATTGTGTTTTAAAATAGCAAACGTTGGCGCTTCACCTTTAAATTCATTCATTAAATTTACAGCTGCATCTACATCTAATAAGTTGTTGTAGCTTAATTCTTTGCCATGAAGCTTGGTAAACATAGCGTCAAAATTGCCAAAGAAAAATCCTTTTTGGTGTGGGTTTTCGCCATAACGTAAAACTTGACCATTGTTTTCGCTTAATTTAAAACTGGCAATCTCATGATCTTGGTTGAAATAATTAAAAATAGCCGAATCGTAATGAGATGATACATTGAAGGATTTTGCTGCAAAACGTTTTCTGTCTGCTTCCGTTGTTTCTCCTTTTTGAGTTTCAAGTAACTCTAAAAATTCCTTGTAATCATTTACAGAAGCCACGCAAACTACATCGGCATAATTTTTAGCTGCAGCGCGGATAAGTGAAATACCACCAATATCAATCTTTTCAATAATATCTTGTGTGTCGGCACCTGAAGCTACCGTTTTTTCAAAGGGATATAAATCTACAATGACTAGATCTATTTGCGGAATATTAAATTCAGCCAATTCTGCAACATCACTTGTATTATTTTGTCTGTTTAAAATACCGCCAAAAACTTTTGGGTGTAATGTTTTAACGCGACCTCCCAAAATAGACGGGTAGGAGGTTACATCTTCAACAGGAACGACAGGAATGCCTAAATCCTTAATGAATTTTTCGGTTCCTCCTGTGGAGTATATCGTAACGTTTTGTTGGTGTAATGTTTTTACAATTGGCGCTAACCCGTCTTTACTGAAAACAGAAATTAATGCCGATTTAATAGTTTTAGTTGTACTCATGTGTGTTGTGTTGTTTTATGCCTGCAAAAGTAGGGAATTACATTAAAAAAAGTGGTTGTGTTTCGGTTTAAAACACAACTGTTTTTCAACTTAAAAAGGAAGTTATTAACAGTTATAAAATTGTAGCAACTTTTTTGCAGACAAACTCCAAAAAGCGTTCATCCATTTCTGTAAACGGATCGGGTGTATTGGAATCGATATCAATTTGTCCAATATTCTGACTATTTACAAAAATAGGGACTACAATTTCAGCCTTTACGGTTAGGCTGCACGCAATATAATTATCTTGAGCAGACACATCGGGAACCACAAAGTTCTGATTGCTAATAGCAACTTGACCACAAATACCTTTTCCAAACGGAATAATGGTATGATCTGTAGGTTCACCAACATAAGGGCCTAATTTTAATTCGTTTTTATCACCATTTTTAAAATAAAAACCAACCCAATTATAATAGGGTATTTCTTTTTCAAGTAAAGCACAAATAGCTAATAGTCTGTCATCTACAGATGTTTCTGTTTGTTGAATAATTTCAGTTACAGCAGGTTTTAATTCTTGGAGTGTCATTAGTTTTTTAAGTTTCCGCAAAAGTATTTAAATTGCAATGATTTATACGTGTCAATTTGTATAACTTTAACAACGAAATGACTAAAATTTTAGCGTGAAAAAAATACTTCAAAAATACAAATCAGTTATTAGGTTTATACTCACGTTTTTGTTGGTTTATGCGGTTATGACGTTTGGGTATAAATTTTATTTGCAATTATCAACCGGTGCGGTTTATTATCCGGATTATATGACACATATTGTGGCGCAACAAAGTGCGGATTTGCTGCAAACATTGGGTTATGAGGCGCAGGTGTTGCCACATCCAGATGAAGCGTCCATGAAACTTTTTATCAATGAGAAATATGTAGCACGTGTTATTGAAGGCTGTAATTCCGTGAGTGTTATCATTCTGTTTATGGCATTTATTCTAGCGTTTTCAGGTCGTTTTAAAACAACTATTATTTACCTTTTAGCTGGAAGCGTTTTGATTTATGTTGTTAATTTGTTTCGTGTGGTGATACTTTCAGTTGGGTTATACCATTATCCATGGCGAAAAGATATTTTGCATACCGTTATTTTTCCTGCCATTATTTATGGTATGGTGTGTTTGCTTTGGGTAGTTTGGGTTAACCGATTTTCAAAAATAGCTTCCAAAAAATGAGTAAAGCATTAACTTATTTAACCATTGGAGTTTTAGCTACACTGTTAGTTTTAATCCGTGTATTTGAGCAACAGTTGTTTTATGATCCGTTTTTAGCATTTTTTCAAAACGATTATCTTTATATTGATTCACCAAGACGTGAAGTGTTTAAGCTCACCGCTTTTACCAGTTTGCGTTTTCTATTGAATACGGTTCTGTCTCTAGGTATTTTATTTGCCATTTTTAAAGATGTCAGCGTGCTTAAATTTTCGTTATTAATTTATGGTGCTGCTTATCTGATTCTTATTTTATTGTTTTTGTATTTTGTAATCAATCCGAAACAAGAGGATTATTATTTGTTTTTTAATACGCGACGCTTTTTAATTCAGCCACTTATTCTTTTACTTCTTATTCCGGCTTTTTTCTATCATAAGAAGAATACCGGCATTAATCAAGCTTAAAAATTATTTTATCAAACACATTTATTGTAAATTTGCAGCACAATTACGGTATGATAAAAACCTTTATATATAAAACATTTTCTGCTAGCATGGCTTTGTTAGTCTTATTTTCAACGGTATCTTTTACTGTTGAAAAGCATTTTTGTGGTGATGTTTTAATTGATGCAGCCGTTTTTGATACCGCTGAAAAATGCACATCAGACAGTTATGAGCTAAAAGCTGCTATGGATTGCTGTAAAGACACGATTGGTGTTATAAAAGGTCAAGATGAATTAAGCGTAAAAACGTTCAATGACCTCGATTTTGATCAGCAGTTATTTATAGCGACTTATGCGCATACTTACTTAAATTTATTTGAAGGTTTACCACAATTGGTTATTCCTCATGAAAACTATTCTCCTCCCAACTTGATTTTCGATATTCAGATTCTGGATCAAGTTTTCATCATTTGATTATTTAACGATTTTTATTTTGTGAGTTTTTCCTCATAAAAACCCTATTCGTTTTGTGTTTCAGTGGCTTCATTGATTAACAAAACAACTTATAAATACGTTAAATTTTAATTCGATATTAATAATGATACATACATATACCATTTCAGGGATGACCTGCAATGGCTGTAAAAATTTAGTGGAAGATGCGCTAATAAAGCTGGATGCCATTCAAGATGTTCAAGTCCATATAGAAGCTTCAGAAGCAAGCATGACATTGAAAAAAGAGATAGGCTTGTCCACATTACAAGAGGCACTTCCGAAACAGTTCACCATCAAACCAAATCTTTCTTAAAATGAAAAATATATTATTTATTTTAGGCTTTATGCCATTTTTGGTTATGTCTCAAGTTAACTTGAAAGGTGTAATATTAGAAGCCAATCAAGATCAAAAAGAAATGCCTGTGGCAGGTGCCAATGTTTATTGGTTAAACACTGCTGTTGGTGCTGTTACGGATTTTGACGGGAATTTTACCATTCCTTATCAATCTGATTATGAAAAATTAGTCGTCAGTTTTGTAGGTTATAAAACGGATACAATTTCTGTTCATTCTGTCAAGCCTATAAAGCATTTATTAGAACCAACAAGTGCATTGGATGAGGTTGTCGTAACCTCCAGAAATCAAGCTACAGCAAAATCATATTTACAATCCCAAAATATTATGGTGGTAAGTAGTGATGAATTATTAAAAGCAGCTTGTTGTAATTTGGCAGAAAGCTTTGAAACCAATCCATCAATTGATGTAAATTTTGCGGATGCCGTTTCGGGAACACGACAAATAAAAATGTTAGGATTAACCACGCCTTATATTTTGATTGCTACAGAAAACATTCCGTCTATTCGCGGTGCATCTCAAGCTTACGGATTAAGTTTTATTCCAGGTACTTGGGTAGAAAGTATTCAAATTGGTAAAGGCGCCGGAAGTGTGGTTAATGGCTTTGAAAGCATTGCAGGGCAAATAAATGCCGAACTAGTAAAACCTTCAACGGATAAAAAATTATTTGTCAATCTTTATGGTGGCAATAATGATCGCTTTGAATTAAATACTCATGTAAATACCAAAGTAAGTGAGAAATGGGCAACCGGTTTATATCTTCATGGCAGTACTCAAAACACGAAACATGATGTAAATGATGATAATTTTATGGATATGCCAACCTACAATCAGATTAATGTAATGAACAGGTGGCAATACACCAACCCGGAAAAGGGTATTGTTAGCTTTATTAATTTGAAGTATTTAAACGATGGTAAGCAAACAGGAGAAGTCAATTTTAATCCAGACACAGACAAAGGAACTACGAATGCTTGGGGAAGTGAAATTGATACCGAACGTTATGAGGTGTCTGCAAAGTTGGGTTATGTAAACCCGAACATTCCGTATCAAAGTATTGGTGTTCAAACGGCTTTTAGTCGGCATGAACAGGATTCTTATTTTGGGCTGAATGTTTATGATATTGTTCAAAACAGTTTATATGCCAATGCCATGTACAATACCTTAATTGGTGATACACGTCATAAAGTAAAAACAGGTTTAAGTTTTACTTATGATCATTATGATGAGTTGGTAAATACCCAAGATTACGAACGAACGGAATCATCTGTAGGTGCATTTTTTGAGTATAATTATGATAATTTAGAGAACTTAAACCTAACGGCCGGTGTTCGTGTAGATCAGCATAATTTACTCGGATTTTTTGTAACGCCAAGATTGCATTTGCGATATACACCTTGGGAAAAGTCTGCATTTAGAGCATCCGTTGGTCGTGGAAAACGTAGTGCGAATATCTTTACAGAAAATCAACAAATATTTGCAACATCAAGAACAATTAATATTGTTAATTCTGGAGGTGCTGTTTATGGGCTAGACCCAGAAATTGCTTGGAATTACGGCGTTTCATTCCTGCAAGGGTTTAATTTGTTTGGTAGAAAAGGTGATGTGACGTTTGATTATTACCGCACCGATTTTCAAAATCAAATTGTCGTAGATTATGAAAACCCACAAGCAGTCAGTTTTTATAATTTGGAAGGTGATAGTTATGCCAATAGTTTTCAAGCAGAAGTAAATTATACTATATTTAATCGTTTTGATTTACGTTTGGCTTACAAGTATTACGATGTTAAAACCCAATACCAATCCGGTAAATTGGATAAGCCATTAACGCCAAAACACCGTTTCTTTGCCAACGCTGGATATGAAACGCATCAAACCGATTCTGGTGGTCATTGGAAATTTGATGCCACATATAATTGGTTAAGTAAGCAACGTTTTTCGTCCACGCAAACAAATCCGTTAGCGTATCAATTGCCAAAGTATACACCAACGGTTGGAACTTTAAATTTGCAGGTCACTAAAGTATTTTCTCCGAAATTTGAAGTATATTTAGGAGGCGAAAACGTCACCAATGTGCGTCAAGATAATCCAATTGTAGCAGCCGATGATCCGTTTGGCGCTAATTTTGATACCACATTTGTATATGGACCCGTATTTGGTAGTATGTATTATGCCGGATTGCGATTTAAAATTAATTAAAACTAAAAATAATAATCAGATTTCTGTTTTTACAGAATTCATAAAAGAAAAACAACATGAAAAAATTAGGAATATTAATAGTCATGCTTTTTGGTTTAACAGCCTTTTCACAAGATAAGAACGCCAGAGCTTCTATAGAAGTAGATGGTGTTTGTAATATGTGTAAAGAACGCATTGAGAAAGCATGTATTAGAACAAAAGGTGTAAAATCGGCTGTATGGAATGTAGAGACTCATGAGTTAAAGCTGATTTTTGATGAACGTAAAACCGATTTAAAAACCATTAATCAAAGTATTGCCGATATTGGTCACGATACCAAAGAAATCAAAGCAAGCGATGATGCTTATAATAGCTTACATGCCTGTTGCTTATATAGAGATGAAGCAGTACAAGATAATCATAAAGATGATTATATGATTGTAAATTAATAAGAAAGCCCAAACGGATTGTTTGGGCTTTCTTTATGTTGGGAGTTTCCATTAAAATGATTAACTTACTATATCATTAAAAAAGAAGAACCATGTCAAGAAAACTAATCCTATCCAGTAATTCTCAAGTGCAAGTTTCAGGTGTAAAAAATGCCTTGGACGAAGCCCAAATTGCGTATTTTGAAATTAATAAATCTGATTCTTCCTATCCGGGAATTTTAGGTCAAATTGAAATTCATGTTCATGATGCTGATGAAGCCGAAGCTTTATTAGTAATTAAGGATTTGGTAAACAATTAACCGTTTCTCCTTTTCCTTTTATTTTAATTTAATAGTTTCTACTTTCGAAATTAAACTACCATCTTCACACATACCTTCAATATATAGGTCTATTTCATTGTAGAAATAGTTCGGGATATTGAATACAAATTCGCCATTCTGATTGGGTGTCACATTCGGAATCCAATTTAAAACGCCCATTTTTGAAAATGCATCACGTTTGGTTGTGTTGTACATTGGCGCATAGTAGCTTTTAGGCATAGAGTAGCCTATTTTAATGGCATTGCTGCTAAATTTGCCTTTCGGATTGCTTTTGGATCTGCCGCCATCTTTAGTGAAAATGTTTATGGTGCCTCCAGCGCCATCAATACCATAACCTGTTTTTGCGACAAATAATTTTTCGACTTCTGCAACCGTTAAATATTGTATAAGTTCTAATTGATCTGAAACAATAATACCGTCCAAGTATACATTTGGGCTTAATCTACCTTGTAAGTTAGAGCTTCGCCTGGAAAGTAGTTTTATGGTAGATTGTCCAGATTCTATTACATCAAAACCATTACTTCGTATAACATCTAGAATCCGTGTTGAAAAGTTATAAACGTTCTTTAAATCTACAGAACGATTATTAACCCCTCCATTAATCATGAATTTTTCTTGTCTCGATTCTTTCTTAATTTTAAACATTATGGTGTCCAATTGGGTAATCGTATCGTCATAAATAAAACTATCACTATTTAAAATAATACTAACCGGTTTTTTAATGATGTTTTTGGTGTCAAGCGAATCATTTTCAAAGGTAGGGTACACATTATAATATACTCTAGGGGTTACTAATTTCCCGCGTTTATTCTTCGCACTCAAGGAAACTACCGAACTATCCATTAATGATAAATGTTCAAAACTGAAATAGGAGTCTTTAACTTCAGTAGATATCATTAATTCATTGTTAGCTGAAAAAAGTACGATTTCTTTATACTCATCAGCATTTGTTTCATTGATTTTTCCTTGTATTTGAAAGCCAGCTTCAAAATTATATTTTGCAATTTGTGGTACATGAAAGATGTTATTCCATTCATAACGACTCCAGCCTTGTGTAAGCAGCAATAAATCTAAATTATAATTGGTTTTTCGCTCGTTATCTTTAAAATATGCTTGTGGATTATCGACTGAACCTTTAATATATGGTTGTAATAGAAATGCTGAAGTAATGGTATTGCTATTGTTGTAAGCTTCTGTTGAAGCTGGTAAAACAGAAACACTCATGTATTTTTTTAATGTATTTTTTTTATTCGAAACCAATCTGATTTGCGTAGAATCATATCCAACCTTTTTTCCTAAAAATGACACATCATGAATTAAATTTTCAGTTTTATGAAACACCAAGCGCTCTAAAACAGGTTGGTTTTTTTCATTAAAAACAGTTAGAATATTCATGCCACTATACAAATCTGTTTTCGGAATTGCTATAGTATATTCAAAGGTGTTAGCTTCAAATTTGATGTCTATTTTTTTAAGAAGCCCATCTCTATGAATCAATAAGTAGTGCGGTTTTTCCAATAAATATGGTAAGGTGCGCTTATTGGTTTTTACACTAACAAATAAGGTGTTTTGGTTAAGCGTATTTACAGATAGTGACAAACCTGTAACATCTGCTTTTTGCATATTTTGATTAATATTAGAACCGTTTTCTAATGTAGCTTCAACCGTATAGGTTTCATTTTCTGAAACTAACATACTAAATTTTCCTATACCAAAGTCGTTACTCTTAAAGGTTGAAATGGTATTCCCCTTGCTATCTCGTACTTTTCCGGATGTTATAATTAAAGGGTCTCCGTTAATATCTGTCCCTTTAAAACCAATACTGTTATTTGTGTTTTGAAGTAAATGTCCCCCTTCAGGTAATAATTGGAAATCGTATTTTTGCTCGCTTTCAGTTGGGTTTTCAGAATTTGAATCACTACCTATAATTTCAAATTGATGAAGACTGTAATGAGGTTCATTAAAGTTTTTCATCCAATTGGTTGTCACCTTTAAAAAATAGATGCCAGGAAAATAATTATCTTTTAAGTTGAAGTTTCCATGCGTTATACCATTTTCAGCATAGAACATTTTTTTTTCAATTAAAATGCCATCAGCATCATAAACGCTAGCATGCACATTACTCGTTGTTAAATAGGGCTTTTGTGTTTGTGTATTATAAATGTACGTTTTAAACCAAAGCTCTTCTGAATTTGAATACTTCGATTTATTAACCTGTGTATAAATAGTTTCAGGTTGGAGTTTGTAGTAATCCAGATATTTGTTTTCAACGAAATTAAACTCTGGGTTTTGTGCAATGCCATAAGTTGAACAAAGCACAAATAGTAAGAAAGCTACTATATTTTTAATCATCATTTTAGGTTAAAGTTATGAATGAGGCTTTTATGAGATTAAAAGTACTGTTTTTATTAATAATGAAAAAACGGTTTCCCGTCAATAATCCATTTTTTTCATGAATGGGAATAAAAAACGCCTCAATTTCTTGAGGCGTTTTTAAAATTATAATTTAAGTTATGAAGCTTTGGACTACATCATGCCTGGCATTCCGCCACCGCCCATTGGCATAGCAGGTGCATCTTCTTTAATGTCAATTAAAGCACATTCAGTCGTTAAAATCATTCCTGCAACAGATGCTGCATTTTCTAATGCTACACGTGTTACTTTTTTAGGATCGATAATTCCAGCTTTTAGCATATCAACATAGGTTCCTGATTTAGCATCAAAACCAAAGTCTTTTTTACCTTCTAATACTTTAGCAATTACAACGCTTCCTTCGCCACCTGCATTTTCAACAATGGTTCTTAAAGGTGCTTCAATAGCACGTGCTACAATTTGGATACCTGTAACTTCGTCTAAATTTTCAGCTGTTAATTTTTGTAATAAACCAATGGCTCTTACAAGTGCAACACCACCACCAGCAACAATACCTTCTTCAACGGCAGCTCTAGTTGCGTGAAGTGCATCATCAACACGGTCCTTTTTCTCTTTCATTTCCACTTCACTAGCCGCACCAACATAAAGTACAGCAACACCTCCAGCTAATTTAGCTAAACGTTCTTGAAGTTTTTCCTTATCATAATCGCTTGTTGTTGTTTCAATTTGCGCTTTGATTTGGTTTACACGGTTTTTAATGGCGCTAGCATCTCCAGAACCATTTACAATAGTGGTATTATCCTTATCAATAGTTACTGTTTCAGCAGTTCCTAACATGCTTAAATCGGCGTTTTCTAATGAAAAACCACGCTCTTCAGAAATAACAACACCACCTGTAAGAATAGCAATATCTTCTAACATGGCTTTACGTCTGTCTCCAAAACCAGGCGCCTTAACAGCAGCAATTTTAAGTCCACCACGTAGTTTATTTACAACTAATGTTGCAAGGGCTTGACCTTCTACATCTTCAGCGATAATTAATAATGGTCTTCCAGATTGGGCAACTGGTTCTAAAATTGGAAGTATTTCTTGTAAGTTTGAAATTTTCTTGTCAAATAATAAAATGTATGGATTTTCTAAATCAGCAACCATTTTATCAGAATCAGTAACAAAGTAAGGCGATAAATAACCTCTGTCAAATTGCATGCCTTCTACAACATCCACATAGGTTTCCATTCCTTTAGCTTCTTCAACGGTAATAACACCTTCTTTTCCAACTTTACTAAACGCTTTGGCAATTAAATCGCCAATTGTTTCATCGTTGTTCGCAGAAATAGAAGCAACTTGCTTTATTTTTTCAGAAGAATTCCCAACTTGTTTGGACTGCTTAGCAAGATCTGCAACAATAGTCTCAACAGCTTTGTCAATACCGCGTTTTAAATCCATTGGATTTGCACCTGCCGCTACGTTTCTTAAACCTTCTTTTACAATTGCCTGCGCCAATACGGTAGCTGTAGTTGTGCCATCACCAGCTAAATCGTTGGTTCTACTAGCAACTTCTTTTACCATTTGTGCGCCCATATTTTCAAGCTCATTTTCAAGCTCTACTTCTTTAGCAACTGTTACACCATCTTTAGTTACTTGTGGTGCACCAAAACTTCTACTAATAATTACGTTACGACCTTTTGGTCCTAATGTTACTTTTACTGCATTTGCTAATGCATCCACACCACGTTTTAAACCGTCGCGTGCGTCAATATCAAATTTTATATCTTTTGCCATAATGAATAATTTTATTTAAAATTTTAAACTTTAAAAAATCAGTAATCAGATTCCAAAAAGGAATTCAATTGTGTCAATTTTAAATGTTTATAATTTGTTTATTGGATGTTTGAATTTTTACGATTAAACTATTGCTAGAATGTCGCTTTCGCGCATAATTAGATAATCTTTACCCTCTAATTTTAATTCCGTTCCTGCGTATTTGCCATAAAGAACAGTATCACCAACCTTAACAGTCATAGGCTCGTCTTTAGTGCCTTTTCCTGCTGCCATTACTTTGCCTTGTTGTGGTTTTTCTTTTGCGTTATCTGGAATAATAATTCCTGATGCTGTTTTCGTTTCAGCTGCTTCTGGTTCAATAAGAACACGGTCTGCTAATGGTTTAATTTTTAATGCCATTTTTGTATGTTGTTTATTAATTATAAAATTGTTTAGTACTTAAGGACTGTACTAAAAATGTGCCAATAGCTATATACTGACAAAATTTCATTCATTCCCTTAAGGGTACAAAAAAAGCCAACTGAACAGTTGGCTTTTTTTATTTTTTTGTAACACGTTCTAGTTAGAAGCGTCTGGTGTTTCAGTGCTTTCATTAGTTGCGGCTGGAACAGCTGGTGCAACAGGAGCAGGTTGTTGTGTATTGATTTGTTCAATAGCTTTGGATTCTGCAGTTCCTGTTCTGCTAATAGTTACATTAGAAACTAAAATTAACACCAACATAATTGTTGCTAGTGTCCAGGTGCTTTTGTCTAAAAAGTCTGTTGTTTTTTTAACACCACCTAGTTGTTGAGTGCCACCACCACCAAATGATGATGATAGTCCGCCACCTTTAGGGTTTTGAACCATTATAACTACTATTAGTAAAAAGGCAACCACTACAATAAGTGCTAAAAATATGGTAAACGTACTCATGTTATTCGTTATTTTGTTCTTGTAATTGTTTTACTGCTTTAATTTGGTCTGCAAAGAAACCACTTTTTTCTGGATATTTCAAACTTAAAATGTTGTAAGATTGAATTGCTTTTTTATAGTTCTTTTGCTCTAAATAAATTCGGGCTAAAGTTTCAGTCATTAAGGCTTCTGGCTGAATCATTTGTGCATCAGCAATGTTGGTGTTTACAGTGGTTGTTTTTTTTGGTTTTAACTTCGGGTTTTTGGTGATAAATTCATCAATTAAATCAAACTTTTTACTGCGTTCTGTTTCCGAATTGTCTGTGTTTTCTATACCACTTTCAATTGGTTTTTCGCTCTTTATATTATCAGTTCCCCGATTAATTGGTTCAAAACGTGTAAGCATTAACCATTCATTAAAGGAATGTTTTTCTTGATGATTAAACTGTAAAGGTTGACCTAGCTTTAAAACTTGGTCAGGAGCAGGCGAGTCTGACGTATTCGATTCAATTGTTTTATTTTTTGAAATGTCTTCAATTGGTAATGCCTCATCAATCTGAAAATGCGCTATGGGTGGTTTATTCGTTTTAAGTTGAAACAATTCTGGATCTAACGTGCCTTCCGTGTCTGTAATTTGTTGCTTTAAAACATCATCAACCCGACTTCTTTTATTAAATGACATGTCTTCAGAATCAACTTCAATAGATTTAATATGGTCTAAATGTTGTTTAATATGCTGTGATATTTCATTTTGCAAAAAGGCTTCTGATGTAATAAAATCAAATAAAATACTTCTATCGGTGGTATATGCAGCGGTTACTTTTAACTCATTATTATATTTAATACTAGACTTGGATTTTAATCCTTTTAAATAACTAGCACGAGCCGCTTGAAAATAAGGGTATTGCTCCAAAATCGCTTTCAATTCCGCTGTTTGTTGTGACGAAATATCTTGGGGTTTCTGTATGATTTTAGAAAATTCAGCAGCTGTTATCATATTACCATTTTGCTAATGTTGCATTAAAAATATCTTGTGTTAAACGCTCGAATATTTCAGCTAAAGCGGTGTCTTTTTGAGAACCTGTTAATAATGCTGCTCCAGCATAATCATAAAAGAATGAGAAGCGTTGCTCTAAATTATCTTCTTCGTTTTTCATATTGTAAAAACGAACATTTACCGTAACATTCAATCGGTTTTGAGCGGCTGTGTTATTGGCTGTTGCTGTAGTAGGCGAAATACGATATTCTGTAATCTCTCCTTCGTAAACCAAATCACCACTAGACTTTACTAAATCTAAATTGGTTTGATTTATTAATAAATCGGTTAAAGCATTCGTAAAGTCCCGATCTAAACCAGGTTCTACTAAAATAGCATTATTTTGAAAATAATTGACTTGAAATGTTTTAACATCGGGAGCAATGGAGGCTCCTGTAAACGAATAGGCGCCACAACCCAAAAAGGTGATTAAAACGATAGCTGATAAAACTATTTTTATGATTTTCATAAATTAATTTTTAAAACCAATTACAGGTCGTATTGTTTAATTTTTCTATATAATGTCCGTTCGCTAATGCCTAATTCGGCAGCTGCTAATTTACGCTTTCCGCCATGGCGTTCCAACGATTTTTTTATGAGTTCTAATTCCTTATCATGTAAGGACAGCGTTTCTTCTTCTTCAATTTCTTCAGCAAAATGATATTTGTCTGTTGCTGTTTCAATAGGTTCATCAGAATAGGTGTCACTTGGTTTTTCAGGAATGGAAAGTACTTCTAAATCTTCATAAGCCTCCTGCGTGTCATCATCTACTTCGCCATAAATTTTATCGATAAGGCTCTCATTTTTCTTCTGAACTTCTGAAGCATTTCCAGTTTTCATTAGTTCCATGGTGAGTTTCTTTAAATCGTTTAAATCACTTTTCATGTCAAAAAGCACTTTATATAGAATTTCACGTTCGCTACTAAAATCGCTTTCCGATTTTGTATTACTAATTACAGCGGGTAATTGTGAGCTTTCTGAAGGTAAATAATGTCTCAACGTGTCTGCCGAAATTTCCCTAGTTTGTTCTAAAACGGAAATTTGTTCGGCAACATTGCGCAACTGTCTAATATTTCCATTCCAGCGAAACTTTAATAATATAGCGACAGCTTCATCGGATAATTTGATGGTTGGCATTTTATATTTTAAAGCAAAATCACTAGCAAACTTTCTAAATAATAAATGAATATCCTCTTTTCGGTTTCGTAGCGGTGGTAAATTGATTTCAACTGTACTTAAGCGGTAGTATAAATCTTCCCGGAATTTTTCTTTTTTAATTGCGTCAAACATATTAACGTTTGTAGCTGCAACAA
This sequence comes from Bizionia hallyeonensis, assembly GCF_042657385.1. Lineage (NCBI taxonomy): Bacteria > Pseudomonadati > Bacteroidota > Flavobacteriia > Flavobacteriales > Flavobacteriaceae > Bizionia > Bizionia hallyeonensis. The sequence goes on from NZ_JBHSLA010000001.1 coordinate 1,170,077, forward strand.
TGCGCACATTGGTTTTTTGTACTTTACTGGAACCTACTTTTATAAATTCGCCATTTTCTAAAACTCGTAATAAACGTACCTGGGTTGTTAGTGGTAATTCACCAACTTCATCTAAAAAAATGGTGCCACCATCGGCTACTTCAAAATAACCATTTCGAGTGGCTGTAGCACCTGTAAAAGCACCTTTTTCATGGCCGAAAAGTTCACTGTCAATTGTGCCTTCTGGAATGGCACCACAGTTTACGGCAATATATTTACCGTGTTTTCTGTGAGATAGGGAATGGATAATTTTAGGAATACTTTCTTTACCCACACCAGATTCACCAGTTACTAGAACCGAAATATCTGTTGGTGCTACTTGAATAGCTTTTTCAATGGCGCGATTAAGTGTTGGGTCGTTTCCAATTATGCCGAAACGCTGTTTGGTTGCTTGTACTGATTCCATATCTAATTTCCTGCGAAGGCAGGAATCTTATTAATTATTAATAGCTCCTTTTTATTCTGAATACCCAACAGCCTCGCCAATGAGTGTTGCTGTGGTACAGTCTATTATTTTTACGTTTACAAATTCGCCTACTTTATAATATTCTTTCGGAAAAACTACAACTGTATTTTGTGAGGTTCGTCCAGACCAGTCTAAATCGGATTTTTTCGATTCTTTTTCAATCAACACTTCATGGATTTGGCCTAAATTTGCCAATGTTTTTTTATGACCATTAGCACGTTGCACATCAATAATTTCTTGTAAACGACGTTTTTTTGTGGCTTCTGGAACATCATCTTTCATATTTCTACCAGCCATGGTTCCTGGTCTTTCTGAATAGGCATACATAAAACCAAAATCGTATTGAACAAATTCCATTAAGCTCAACGTATCTTGATGATCGGCTTCTGTTTCTGTTGGGAAACCTGCAATCATATCTTGACTTATAGCGCAATTTGGGAGAATACGTTTTATATTGGTAATGAGATCCATATATTCTTCACGTGTATGCTGCCTGTTCATTTCCTTTAAAATGCGGTTGCTACCACTTTGTATTGGTAAATGAATATGGTTACAGATGTTTTTATATTTTGCCATGGTTTCTACAACATCCAAAGTCATGTCTTGCGGGTTAGATGTAGAGAAACGTATGCGCATTTTAGGTTGTGCTTGGGCACATTGTTCTAATAATTTCGAGAAATTGATAGCTGTTGCTTTTTGCATGTCACTTGCTTTTTCAAAATCTTTTTTCAGTCCGCCGCCATACCATAAATAACTGTCTACATTCTGACCTAGAAGTGTAATTTCTTTATACCCTTTGCTCCATAAATCGTTTATTTCCTCCATAATACTTTGAGGATCTCGACTACGTTCACGACCTCGAGTAAAAGGAACAACGCAAAATGTACACATATTATCGCAGCCACGCGTAATGGAAACAAATGCCGTAACACCATTCGTGTTTAAACGTACTGGAGAAATATCACCGTAGGTTTCATCTTTAGAGAGTATGACGTTTATGGCGTCACGACCAGCTTCCACTTCAGAAAGCAGATTGGGCAAATCTTTATAAGCATCTGGGCCAACAACGAGATCTACAATTTTTTCTTCATCTAAAAATTTACTTTTCAAACGTTCTGCCATACAGCCTAAAACCCCTACTTTCATTTTGGGGTTTATTTTTTTTACGGCATTGTATTTTTCTAAACGCTTACGAATGGTTTGTTCAGCTTTGTCACGAATTGAACAGGTGTTTACTAAAACCAAATCAGCTTCTTCTAGCTTTTGGGTTGTGTTAAACCCTTCGTTGGTAAGAATGGAAGCCACAATTTCGCTATCGCTAAAATTCATAGCACAGCCGTAACTTTCAATAAAAAGTTTGCGTGTATTGGATTCTTTGGCTTCTAGTATAAGGGTTTCACCTTGTTTTGATTCGTCTATAATCTTCTCCATAAATGCATCTGAAATGAGGTTCAGTCAATAAGTATGCAAAGTTACAATTATTTTTTACACTGTGACAAAGTGTCATATAATAAAAAATAATTTTGCGCATGCTATATAATTAACCGTAATTTGAAATCTATCACTAACTAATTAACCACTTATGAACACAATGAATTCACTTTTAGCACAAATTGTTGGTATGCTAATGTGCGGTATAGGTATTTTAGTTACAGCACCGTTTGTATACCATCCTATGTATTTAGTTTATAAAAATGTAATTGGTTTTGAAGATGAAGTACCAACCAATCATATTGTATCGTAAATTGTAAAAACATTTAATTTTATATTTAATACCTGTATTTAAAATTGTTTAAATACAGGTTTTTTATTGGTAGTAGTGATAAAATAAAGCATAGGATTTTTTAAAAATTAGGAACATGTACTTTTTTTCATATACATTTGTAGCCTTAAAAAACATGAAATGGCAAAGAATTTAGTTATTGTTGAGTCGCCAGCCAAGGCGAAAACAATTGAAAAATTTTTAGGAAAAGATTTTAAAGTAGAATCCAGTTTTGGACATATAGCTGATTTACCTTCCAAGGAATTAGGTGTTGATGTTGAAGGCGATTTTAAACCTGTTTATGAGGTTTCTAAAGATAAAAAAGCAGTAGTAAAAAAACTGAAAGATTTAGCAAAAAAAGCCGATATAGTTTGGCTAGCAAGTGATGAGGATCGCGAGGGTGAGGCAATTGCATGGCATTTAGCCGAGTCTTTAAATTTAGATAAAGAGAAAACAAAACGGATTGTTTTTCACGAAATTACAAAAACCGCTATTCAAAAAGCCATTGAAAATCCACGTGGAATTGACTACGATTTAGTGGATGCACAACAAGCTCGTCGTGTTTTAGATAGAATAGTAGGTTATGAGTTATCGCCTGTTTTATGGCGAAAAGTAAAAGGTGGTTTGTCCGCGGGACGTGTGCAATCGGTTTCAGTGAGACTCATTGTAGAGCGTGAACGTGATATACAAGGATTTAATCCGGTGGCATCTTATAGAATTGATGCGGAGTTTTCAAATGAAGATGGTCAAACCTTCAAAGCAAAACTTCCGAAGAATTTTTCATCTAAAAAAGAAGCACAAGCCTTTTTAGAAAAAAATGCTAAAGCGACATTCAAAATTGGTGATTTACAAAAAAAGCCAGCAAAAAAATCGCCAGCAGCACCATTTACAACATCCACATTACAACAGGAAGCAGCACGTAAATTATACTTTTCTGTAAGTAAAACCATGACTATGGCACAACGCTTATATGAAGCCGGTTTAATAACCTATATGAGAACCGATAGTGTCAACCTTTCTGATGAGGCCCGAAAAGGTGCCAAAGCAGAAATTGAAAGTGCTTATGGTTCTAAATTCAGTAAACCACGTACGTATAAAGGAAAATCTAAAGGCGCACAAGAAGCACATGAGGCTATTCGTCCAACAGATTTTGCAAATCATTCTGTAAATATCGATCGCGACCAAGCGAGATTATATGATTTAATATGGAAACGCGCTATTGCATCACAAATGAGCGATGCGGAATTAGAGCGTACCAATTTAAAAATAGACGCCTCCACACACAACGAAAATTTTACTGCAAATGGTGAGGTAATTACCTTTGAAGGTTTTCTAAAAGTATATTTAGAAGGCACCGATGATGAAGATGAAGAGCAAGATGGTATGTTGCCAGCCATGAAGGTGAACGAAACCTTGCTTAATAATTATATTACCGCAACCGAACGGTATACTAGACCACCAGCGCGCTATACTGAAGCGTCTTTGGTTAAAAAGCTAGAAGAACTCGGTATTGGTCGTCCGTCCACCTATGCGCCAACAATTTCTACCATTCAGAACAGAAATTATGTAGAAAAAGGAACTATTGATGGTGTGGAACGTGAGTACACGGTATTAACATTGCAAGATGGAGCAGTTAAGGATAAATTACTTTCTGAAAAAGTAGGTTCAGACAAAGGGAAATTAGTACCAACAGATATTGGTATGATTGTAACTGATTTCCTAGTGAATCATTTTGAAACTATTTTAGACTACAATTTTACCGCTAAAGTGGAAGAGGATTTTGATGAAATTGCTGAAGGTAAAGTAGATTGGAAAAAAATGATGAAGGATTTCTATAAAGACTTTCATCCAGTTGTTGTTGATGTCCAGGAGAATGCAGATCGGGAATCTGGCGAACGTATATTAGGAAAAGACCCAGAAACAGGAAAGCAGGTAAGTGTGCGTTTAGGGAAGTTTGGACCTATGGTTCAAATTGGAACCGTAGATGATGAAGAGAAACCACAGTTTGCAAGCCTGTCTCCCGAGCAACAATTAAATACCATTACCTATGAAGAAGCTATGGATTTATTTCAGCTTCCTAAATCTTTAGGTGAATACGAAAAATTACCTGTTGAGGTAAACAACGGTCGTTATGGACCGTATGTTAAGTTTGGCGATCAGTTTGTGTCCTTGCCAAGAGGTACAGATCCATTAAGCGTAGAGTTGGATGATGCTATTGTTCTTATTAAAGAGAAGCAAAAAGCAGATGCTCCTATATATATGTATAAAGATTTACCGGTTCAGAAAGGAAAAGGGCGTTTTGGTCCTTTTATAAAATGGAACGATATGTTTATTAACGTAAATAAAAAATATGATTGGGATAATTTATCGGATGATGATATTGTAACTTTAATTGAAGATAAAATTCAAAAAGAAATAGATAAGGTTATCCATAATTGGGAAGATGCTGGTATCCGTGTTGAAAAAGCACGTTGGGGCAGACATAACATTATAAAAGGTAAAACTAAAATTGAATTACCAAAAACACATGATGTTAGTGAAATGACGTTAGAAGAGGCACAAGCAATTCTAGAAAAAAATGCACCCAAGAAAAAGGCAGCCAAAAAGAAGGCGCCTGCCAAGAAGGCGACAGCCAAAAAAGTAGCCAAGAAAAAAAACACGACTAAAAAGTAATAGTAGCTAATGAATTTTAGTTTTCTGACTCCCGTTCCCGATAGTGTTGTAGCTCATAATGAATTATTGTCAACACAAGCGCTTGGAAGAAAATTGCGTATTCATTCTGCTCAAAGTGGGATTCCAGATTTAGATGGTGTGCAAATAGCCATCATTGGCGTTTTGGAAAACCGGAATGATATTAATTATATAGGTGAAGATTTTAATTTAAACGAAATTAGAAAATCACTTTACGCTCTTTTTCCTGGAAATTGGCATACTACAATTGCCGATTTAGGCGATATTCATAAAGGAGAATCTATAGAAGATACCTATTATGCCGTAAAAACTGCCGTTGCTCTATTGATTCCCAAAGGTATTATACCAATTATCCTTGGTGGAAGTCAGGATTTAACCTATCCTATCTATCGTGCTTATGATGCGTTGATGCCAATGGTGAATATTGCCAACGTAGATTCTAAATTCGATTTAGGCGATTCAACCAAGCCAATTAAAAACAATAGCTTTGTTGGAAAGATTATATTAGATGAACCGTATAACTTATTCAATTACGCAACTATAGGTTACCAAACCTATTTTAATTCGCAAGAAGAAATAGACTTAATGGATAAGCTTTATTTTGAGTCTTACCGATTAGGGTCTGTGTCTAATGATATTACACTTGTGGAGCCAGCCTTACGGGATGCCAATATAGTGAGTGTTGATTTAGGGTCTGTAAAAGGATCGGAAGTTGGCTCCAGGCAACAAGCATCACCAAATGGTTTTGATGGAAAAGAAATTTGCGCAATTTCACGTTATGCCGGAATTAGTAATAAAGTAACAACATTTGGAATTTTTGAGTACAAACCGTCTAGTATTGACGATTTAACCTCTGGTTTAATAGCTCAAATGTTGTGGTATTTTATAGAAGGTGTTAATTATAGGGTGAAAGACGATGATTTTTCATTAGATCATAACTACCAAAAATTCATTACCTTGGTCGACCACCAAGAGCTTATTTTTTATAAAAGTATGAAATCTGGGCGTTGGTGGATTGAAATTCCTTTTTTAGAAGAAATAAATAATAAATTGAAAAGACATACGTTATTACCTTGTACGCACCAAGATTATCAGAATGCCTGCAATAATAATGTACCAGAACGCTGGTACAAGGCGTTTCAAAAGAATTGTGTATAAAACTTTAACGTTTTAAGGTGGTATTTTATCGATGAGATGCATTTTTTTACGATGAAACGAGTAATTTTAGGAAAAAAAAGTTGTTTTTTACAAATTATATAAATATGTTTACGCTCTTAAAATTTTTAAGACCGAAATAATTAACCTCGAGTTTTCTATGGATATGAAAAAATTAATGTTATTAACCGCAATTTTAGCTGTGCTAACTAGCTGTGGATCTGGAGACAGAGGTCAGCTTGTAGGAGTTAAAGGAAAAAAATGGCATCCCGAAAAACCTTATGGAATGGAATTAGTTCCAGGTGGTGCTTTTATAATGGGTAAAGCAGACGACGATCTTGCTGGAGTTAATGATGCACCAGCCAAAACGGTAACCGTTCGTTCCTATTATATGGATGCTACCGAAATTACAAACAGCGAGTATAAGAAGTTTGTTAACTGGGTACGTGATTCAACAATCAGAACACGTTTAGCTATTTTAGCCGATGAAGAAGGTTTAACTCAAGCTGACGCTGGTACTATTGGAGATTATGCATTTGTAGATGCAGATCCAGAAAATATGTCTGTGTACGAAAAATACATGTATGATAATTATGCTGGTTTAGGTCCAACAGGCTACGAAGGTAGAAAGTTAAACAATGATATCGATATTGAATTTGATACAGCTGCTTATATTGATGAGTTGTATGCAGAAGTTATGGATACCATGTATTTGCCAATAGAAGAATCTTATAATGGTCAACGTACTTGGGATGTAAAGAAATTTAAATTCCAGTATACATATATGGATATCGAGAAAGCTGCCAAAATGCATAATAAAGGTAAAAAGCGTTCGGAATTCTTAATTACAGAAGCTGTAGAAATTTATCCAGATACAACGGCTTGGATTCGTGATTTTGCATACTCTTATAATGAGCCAATGCATAATGATTATTTCTGGCATGCTGCTTATGATGATTATCCAGTTGTAGGTGTGTCTTGGAAACAAGCTAATGCGTTCTGTGAATGGCGTACCTTATATCATAATTCATACAGAAAAGGTAAAAAGCAACATAATGTACCAAAATACCGTTTACCATCAGAAGCGGAATGGGAGTATGCTGCACGCGGTGGCTTACAAGCGGCAACCTTTCCTTGGGGTGGACCTTACACTAAAAATGATAGAGGTTGCTTTATGGCAAACTTTAAACCATTACGTGGTGATTATGCTGCCGATCAAGCATTATATACTGTAGAAGCAAAATCTTACGAAGCAAACGATTACAATCTATACAATATGGCTGGAAACGTTTCAGAATGGGTACATGCTTCTTACGATCCATCTTCTTATGAGTATGTTTCAAGTATCAACCCTAGTGTAAATGATATTAATAATAACCGGAAAGTAGTACGTGGTGGATCTTGGAAAGATGTCGCGTATTATTTACAAGTAAGTTCAAGAGACTATGAGTATGCAGATTCTGCACGTAGCTATATTGGTTTCAGAACCGTTCAAGATTATTTAGGTACGGATGTAACCTTAAATTCTCTAAACTAATTAAACAAAAAATTAAACTAAACTATAAACTAAATTTAACTAAACTAAAAATTAAAAATTATGGCACAATCAAGAGGATTTAAGAAATTTATGGCAATGGCTTACGGATTAGGTGCATCTATTGTTATTATTGGTGCATTATTCAAAATTATTCACTTTGAAATCGGTCCATTAACAGGTAACGTGATGTTAACAATTGGTTTAGTTACTGAAGCAATAATTTTCGCACTTTCTGCCTTTGAACCAGTAGATAATGATTTAGACTGGTCATTAGTATATCCTGAATTAGCTGGAGGTATGGCAACAACTAAAAAGAAAGAACAACCAAAAGATGCTGAAGGATTATTATCTCAAAAATTAGATAATTTATTAAAAGATGCTAAAATTGACGGTGAGTTAATGGCTTCTTTAGGAAACAGTATTAAAAACTTTGAAGGTGCTGCAAAAGGAATTGCTCCAACCGTAGATTCAATTGCTGCTACTAAAAAGTATGGTGAAGAATTATCTTTAGCTGCTGCACAAATGGAATCATTAAACAGCTTGTATAAAGTTCAATTAGAAAGCGTTAATCGTCAAGCAACCATCAACGAAGAGTCTGTTGAAAATGCACAAAAATTAAAAGAACAAATGCAATCATTAGCATCTAACTTATCATCATTAAACGGTGTTTATGGAGGTATGTTATCTGCAATGAATAAAAACTAATTAAGTTTAGTAGTATCAATTTTAACTAATTAACAAAAAACTAAATTAGAAATGGCAGGAGGAAAATTATCTGCAAGGCAGAAAATGATTAACTTGATGTATTTAATCTTCATTGCAATGTTAGCATTGAATATGTCAAAAGAAGTGCTTTCGGCATTTGGCTTAATGAACGAAAAATTAGTCGAATCAAACGAAGCAACTACGGATAGAAATCAAGCGTTTATGACTGGGTTAGCTGAAAAAGTTAGCGAACAACCAGCTAAATATCAACCATTGAAAGCGCAAGCTGATCAAATTGATGCATTATCAAACGATTTCAACTCATACTTAAGTGATTTAAAAGGACAAATGACAGCAACTGTTGATGACCCTCAAGATTACGAAGTTATGGATAAAGGTGACTTTTTAGACAACTACTTCTTTAAAGGCGAAAAGTTGAAGCCAGAAGGTCAAGAGTTCATGGATAAAATAAACGCCTATAGAGATGGTGTTGTTGCTGTATTAAACACAAACCCTGATTTAGCTGATATTGCTGAAGATGTGGAAGAAAAGTTTTCTACGGAGCCAGTAGTAAATAGAGATGGTAACAAAATTGATTGGTTAAGCTACCACTACAGAGGATTTCCTTTAGTAGCCTCTTTAACTAAAATGACCCAATTACAAGCAGACGTTAAAACAACAGAATCTGAAGTGTTATCGTCTATGTTAGCTGGTAAATTAAAAGTTGAAGCCTCTTTAACAAACTTTGATGCTATTGTAGTACCAAGTAAAACAGCTTTCTTTTCAGGAGAAAACTTTACAGGAACTATTATATTAGGTAAAAAGGATAATACGCTTCAAGCGGATAAAGTAATTATCAACGGTCAAGAATTATCTAAAGAGTCTATGCAAGCTGGTAAGACAATTTTAGACTTCCCGGCAGGTGCTGTTGGAGAAAGAGAAATTACTGGTGAATTTCAATTTAAAGAAGGTGATTCTATTATCTCTATTCCTGTGCAATCTACGTATGCAGTAGTACCAAAACCAAATTCAGCAACTATTTCTGCTGATAAGATGAACGTTGTTTATCGTGGTGTTGCAAACCCAATGACTATTTCTTTCGCTGGTGTATCGGATAATAATGTATCTGCAAATGCAGCTGGTTTAAGTAAGGCTTCAGGAGTTGGTAAATACGTTATGAATCCAGGTTCTGGTCGTGAAGTAGCCATTAATGTATCAGGAACTTTACCTGATGGATCAAAGGTTAGTGATAGAGCAACTTTTAGAATTAAAGATATTCCAAAACCAACAGGATCAATTAGTGGTCAAACAGGTATTGTAAAATTACCTCGTAACAGTGTTGAAATTTCAACCATTGGTGCGTTATTGGATGATTTTGACTTTGAATTACCAATTCAAGTAACATCATTTAAGGTAAAAGTACCTGGACAGCCATCTGTAAATGTTAGTGGAACAAAATTAAATAGTCAAGCTAAAAATGCCTTACGTAAGGCAAGACGTGGAGACCAAATATCAATTTTCGATATTTCAGCACAAATTAAAGGAAACTCATCTTATAAGTTAAAAGGTGTATCTCCAGTAATTGTTGAATTAACAAATTAATATTGGTTTTAACATCTGATGATAAGCCCAAATAATTAAAATTAAAACAGATGAATTATAAAAGTTTTTTATTAACCGTTTTAGGAGTGTCTTTTGTGACAGCTTCTTTTGCACAGGCAAACTTGTTGAGTGCAAAATCGCCAGAGGAAATTGGTGTGCGCACAGAAGCTCAAAAAGCAGTGGATAATGATAAACCATTGGAATATGGTTATGTGGATGATAGAGACATTCTGTTTTCTAAAATGACATGGGAACGCGTTGTTCTTGATGAGCGTGTAAACTTTCCGTTGTACTACCCTGTAGATACAAACAACATAGGCAAGCACAGACGTTCATTATTTGATGTACTTTGGAAAAACGTTAAAAATGGAAACATTGCTACCGTTTATGACGATTCATACTTTACAGCAGAACGTACTATTAATGATTTACGTGCTAGTATGTCTAAAGTAGATACGTTAGATATTGGTTACGACCAATACAATGCGGATGGATTTGTTTCTCCGGAGTATATTACCAAACGTGATATAACATCGTATGATGTAAGCGCCTATTTAATAAAAGGACTTTGGTACTTTGATAAGCGTCAAGCTGAATTAAAATATCGTTTAATTGGTATTGCACCTGCAGCACCAGATGTTAACTTTATTGATTCGGATGATGAGGCAAACAAAGAACCTATTCCATTGTTTTGGGTATTTTTCCCAGATGCACGTGAAATTTTACACGAAGCTAAAGCATTTAATAATGAAAACAGCTCAGTGCCATATTCATTTGATCATTTGTTAAACTCTAGACGTTTTAACGGCTATATTTACAAAGAAGAAAACGTATATGGAGACCGTAAGGTAACCGAGTATATTTCTGAAAATGCATTAATGCAGTTATTAGAATCCGAGCGCATTAAAGAGAAGATTAGAAACTTTGAATTAGATATGTGGTCTTACTAAGCCTTACATATTAAGAATATTAAAACGCTCACCTTTTTAAGTGAGCGTTTTTTGTTTTTATGATATTAATAATCCGAAAAGCACAGTACCTTTGCATATATGAAAGTAGATTATTTTATAGTAGGTCTGGGTTTAGCTGGTGTTGCCTTTTGTGAGCAATTACGTAAAGCCAACAAATCCCTTTTGGTGTTTGATAATAATTCCCAACAAGCGTCTTTGGTTGCTGCTGGTATGTATAATCCGGTTATTTTAAAGCGTTTTACTGAGGTTTGGATGGCAAAGGAGCAATTGGCTTTAGCCCAACCATATTATAAGGAACTAGAGCGCCTATTGAACGTTAAACTCGATTATAAACTCAAATTATATAGACGTTTTGCATCTATCGAAGAACAGAATATCTGGTTTACAGCTTCAGATAAGCCAAACTTGGAACCGTATTTGTCAACGACTTTAGTACCTAATAAAAGTCCACAAATTGATGCTCCATATAATTTAGGTGAAGTTTTTGAAGCTGGACGTGTGGATACAACCGTTTTGATTTCGAATTATAGGACCTATCTAAAAAGCCATTCACAAATAGTAACGGATGGCTTTCAATATGAAGCCTTACAAATAGAGGCCGAGACGCTTCAGTATAAAAACCATGAAGCCAATCACATTGTGTTTTGCGAAGGGTTTGGATTAAAACAAAATCCGTTTTTTAACTACTTACCAGTAAATGGAACCAAAGGAGAGGTTTTAACCATAAATGTTCCCGGTTTGAAAATAGATTATGCCATAAAATCTAGTGTTTTTATTATGCCAAATTCAGATGAAGATTATTATGTTGGTGCCACCTATAGTCGATTTGATAAAACAAACAATCCTACAGAAGACGGGAAGGCGGAATTAAGTAGTAAACTGAAAACATTTTTAAAAGCACCTTTTGAAGTGGTGAGCCATAAAGCGGGTGTTCGGCCAACAGTAAATGACAGAAGACCATTGGTAGGTACGCATGCAAGTCATAAAAATCTACATGTGTTAAACGGATTGGGCTCTAGAGGGGTAATGATTTCGCCTTATGCCGCAAAGCAACTTTTTAACTTTATAGAAAACAAGCAACCATTAAACCCAGAAATTGCAATAGGCAGATATACTATTTAGCTTTTTCCTTATCGTAATCTACAAACATGTTTATCCAGATGTTTCGAGAAATACGCATGATTATTGGCGAGAAAACAATTAATGTTCCCACTATGGCAATAAAGGCCGTCATTAATCCGGAACCTAGAAAAAGATAACTAATTACAAAAGCAGCCACGGCAAAAGCAATGCCAACGGCATAACTCACATACATTGATCCGTAAAAAAATGAGGGTTCAATATGAAATTTAAAGCCACAATGAACGCAGTTTTCATGCATTTTTTGTACTTCAGATAGTACGTACGGGTTTTTATTAACGTACATGGATTCCTGATGGCACTTAGGGCAAGCACCTGTAAAAATGCTATAAAGCTTCGTTCCTTTTGTTATCATTTTTATTAGTTTACTTTTGCACTTTATAAGAAACACAAAATTAGCCAATTATTTAATATAGTTTAGTAACAATTGTAACAAAATGCTCAATATTCACAACCTTTCTGTTTCCTTTCAAGGCGATTATCTCTTTGAAGAAATTACCTTCAAAATAACCGCAGGCGATCGTATTGGTCTCATTGGGAAAAATGGCGCAGGAAAATCGACCATGCTAAAAATTTTAGCAAAAGAAATGGAGCCGGATTCTGGCCAATTGGCAGCCGATAAAAACTTACGAATCGGATTTTTAAAACAGGATATCGATTTTGAATTAGGACGAACCGTTCTGGAAGAGTCCTACGAAGCTTTTAAAGAAATTAAGGAAGTTGAAGCAAAGCTTGATGATATAAACACCCAATTGGCAACACGTACCGATTATGAAAGTGATGGCTATCATCAACTCATGGTGGATGTAAATGATATGCAACACCAATATGAAATTTTAGGTGGTTATAACTACCAAGGCGAAACCGAGAAAATACTTCAAGGTTTAGGATTTAAGCGTGAGGATTTTAATAAATTAACGGATACCTTTTCTGGAGGTTGGCGTATGCGAATTGAGTTAGCCAAGCTTTTATTGCAAAACAATGATTTGCTGCTTCTGGATGAGCCTACCAACCACTTGGATATTGAATCTATTATCTGGCTGGAAGGCTTTTTAACAGGCTATTCCGGTGCTGTGGTAATTGTATCACACGATAAAATGTTTTTAGATAATGTGACGAACCGAACAATTGAAATTTCATTAGGAAGAATCTACGATTACAACAAGCCATATTCCAAGTTTTTAGTATTGCGAAAGGAAATAAAAGAGCAACAATTAGCCACACAAAAAAATCAGCAAAAGGAAATTGAACAAACCGAAAAGCTAATTGAAAAGTTTCGTGCTAAAGCATCTAAAGCTACCATGGCACAATCCTTAATCAAGAAGTTGGACCGAATGGATAGGATTGAGGTTGATGAAGATGACAACAGCGTCATGACGCTTAAATTCCCGGTGTCTATTGTTCCTGGGAAAGTGGTGATTGAAGCAAATAATATCACTAAAAAATATGGCGATTTAACCGTTTTAAAAGATATCGATTTGCATATTGCTCGCGATATTAAAACGGCGTTTGTTGGACAAAATGGTCAAGGAAAATCCACCTTAGCTAAAATTATTGTGGGCGAATTAAAGCATGAAGGCAGTTTAAAACTCGGTCACAATGTTCAAATAGGTTATTTCGCACAAAACCAAGCTGAATATTTAGATGGTAATAAAACGGTTTTAGATATTATGATTGATGCGGCCAATGAGAAAAATAGAAGTCGCGTTCGTGATATTCTAGGATCTTTTTTATTCCGCGGTGATGAAGTAGATAAGTATGTTCGTGTATTATCTGGAGGTGAACGAAACCGGTTGGCACTAGCCAAATTATTATTGCAGCCTTTTAATGTATTGGTTATGGATGAGCCAACGAATCATTTGGATATCAAATCTAAAAACGTGTTAAAGGATGCCCTAAAACAATTTGAAGGAACATTAATTCTAGTATCGCACGATAGAGATTTTCTCCAAGATTTAACCGATACGGTTTATGAATTTAAAGATCATAAAATAAAAGAATATCTCGGAAATATTGATTTCTACCTCCAACAACGTAATGTTGAAAATCTGCGTGAGGTGGAAAAACGTGATGTAGAAAAACAAGCGCCTAAAGAAAGCAATAAAGAAAGTTACGAATACCAGAAGAAATTTAAATCGCTTAATAATAGGTTGAGTAATATTGAATCTAAAATTCAACAATTAGAAAAAACGATAAAAGAAATTGATGTGGAGCTCGCCACAAATTATGATGAAGTGGTTTCTAATCCGGACTTTTTCGAAAGTTATCAAAGTAAAAAAGATAAATTAGAAAGTTTAATGCATGACTGGGAGCAGGTTCAAGAATCTTTAGACGCTTTGGATTAATTTGTGATTTTGGGTTTAAAATCTTAACAAAACGTGCATTTCATCGAATAAATTTGTTTTTAATCTATATTCGACTTAATATTGTTCAAGATTTGATTCCAAATTTATCACTTATGAAAGCTATGAAAGCTATTAAACTATCAATTTTATGTTTGTTTGTAACAGCCTTGTCATGGGCTAACGTTACAAATACGGAGAAAGCTGCGCTTGTAGCACTTTATAATTCTACAAACGGAAGTCAATGGACACATGCTTGGGACTTATCATCTCCTATGGAAAGTTGGTATGGCGTAACGGTTAAAAACAACCAAGTTGTAGATTTAAATTTAGAATTCAATAACTTACAAGGAACACTTCCCCAAGAAATAGGAAATTTGGTTAATTTGAAGCATTTAAATTTCGGTTTAAACAAGCTATCAGGTTCCATTCCTTCATCAATAGGAAATTTAAACAAATTAGAAACATTAAACTTATCTATGAATATTCTAGATGGGTCTATACCTACTAATATTAGTAAGTTATCAAACCTACGCATATTAGAATTAGGCAGTAATAAGTTAACCGGCACGATACCTACAGAAATTAGTGCTATGAGTAATTTAGTAAAATTAAGTTTAATCGATAATAAGATTAGTGGTGAGATTCCTGCTGAAATTATGGCATTAACACAATTAGAAGAAATTGTTTTAGCTAATAATCTATTAACAGGAGACGTACCATTTGAATTATCTTATTTCCCCAAATTAAAAACATTTATGGTAAGCGACAACAAATTAAACCAGGAGTACATTAGCGTTATTAACGGTAACAATCCAAACATGATGGACTTAAATTCAGGATCTGTTATTACAGACAACGATTAAGGAAACGTACAAGAATTATTTTAATAAAGAGGTTATTTTTTAATAACCTCTTTTTTTTGTATTTTAATTTTATGGAAGAACACGAGTTTCAATGCCCATATTGTTGGGAGTCTATTTCAATGTTATTAGATAGCTCACAATCTGAGCAGCAATATATTGAGGACTGTGAGGTCTGCTGTAATCCCATTCAAATATCGGTGCAATTTGAGGGGCAAAACTTGGTTAGTTTTCGTGCAGAAAACATTGAGCAATAATTTTTTTTAAATTCTGCTTGTTATATTTAAAAAGCATTGTATCTTTGCAGTCCAAAATGGTTGAATCGGCATTATGAACCGGTAAGTTAAAAGCTAAACAACGTACTTGGAAATTAAATCGCGGGATAGAGCAGTAGGTAGCTCGTCGGGCTCATAACCCGAAGGTCACTGGTTCGAGTCCAGTTCCCGCTACTAAATGTTATCTGTTTAAAATCAATGGTTTTGTTCACGCAAAACCATTTTTTTTATGTTTAATTTAAATTCTTATCTTGCGAAAGAACACGGAAATGAACACGTTTTAGAACACAGTTTGTCAAAAAAGAAAAAATTTTCAGCCCCAAAAATTTATTCAGCCAACGGCGATTTAAGTAAACGCTGGCACGTCTATTATTCCTTTCGAAATCCTGAAACGGGCATGCTCGAGCGGATGAAAAATGTCTATGGAATAGCTAATAGATATAATACCAAAGAAGACCGACTCGCTGTTTTGAGTGTTTATAGAATTAAACTGTTAAGTTTATTAAAGGAAGGATTCAATCCTTTTGAAGATAACAACCAACTTTATCAAGAGCGTGAAGAGAAAAAACAGCTTCCACAATCAGAAACAAATATAAAAGAAACGAAGGAAGTTGCATTGCCTGAAACAGAAACTAAATCACAAGAACCAGTTATTTCCTATCAAGACGCTTTTAAAAAGGGCTTAAAATTCAAGGAAAAACTTATTAGTGATACTACCAGACGCAGTTATGAAAACCGTTTGAAAAACTTCCTGCTATGGGTTGAGAAGCAGTATCCCGAATCGGAATGTATTACCGATATTGATAAAAAGATGGTAATGGATTTTTTAAATCATATTTTAGACCAAACCAGTCCAAGGAATCGGAATAATTACAGAACGGATTTAAGTAGTATTATGCAAGCTTTAGAAGACAATGATATTATTGCTTCTAATTTTATCAAAAAGATTCCTGTTTTAAAATCTATCCCACAACGTAACAAAACGTATTCTTCCGAAGAGCAAAAAGACATCTTTGAGCATTTAGAGAAGACCGATAAAACATTACTACTATTCATTAAATTCATTTCATATAATTTTTTAAGACCTATAGAGGTCTGTAGACTGCAAGTAGGCGATTTAGACATCAAGAACAAGCGGATTCAATTTAAAGCGAAGAATAGTCCTTTAAAAACGAAAATAATACCTGATTTGCTACTTCAGGATTTACCTGATTTGTCCAAACTAAACAAAAAACATAGTTTGTTTACACCAGATGGCATCGGTGGTGTTTGGGAATCCGAATTAAGTAATAAGCGGGATTACTTTTCTAAACGGTTTAAGCGCGTTGTAAAAGACCCATTTAAATTAGGAGAGGACTATGGTTTGTATAGTTTTAGGCATACTTATATTACCAAATTGTATCGGGAGTTAGTAAAAGATTCATCACCGTTTGAAGCCAAAAGTAAACTGATGCAAATCACAGGGCATTCCTCAATGAAAGCTCTTGAAAAATATTTAAGGGACATTGATGCCGAGTTTCCAGAAGATTATTCAGAATTAATAAAATCCTAATTTTGTAACGTGGAGAAACCTTTAAAAGACAAACACAGTGCTTTAATAAATAGCTTATATAAGCCACTTATTTTTTACATTCCGAGAAAGCTTTGGGCAGATTTGGATGATGGTAAGTGGCTGGATAAGGAATTTGACCCTATATTCGACACAGTTGTGCTTATGCATGAAGATGGAAGTAATCATGTATTGAATAATGATACATCCAATTATCATATGATGAGTAAAGGTTCAGCTTTGGATAAGAATATCTATGAATTATTAGATTTGAAAGCTCAATTAACAACTGAAGCCTTCAGTTTCTTATCTGAAAGATATTCATTAAGCGTCGCATTTTACAAAAAAGTATCCAGTTGGATGTTAGAACATGTGAAATTAGATATTCCAGCTATTAATGGTGAAACCCTAAAATCGTTTGAAATTCAGAAATTAGCATTTAATAGCCATTGGGATTATATTCAGGAGCACTTTTCGGTACCAGAACATGTAAAAAATCATTTCGCAGAAGTGGACTTAAGTTCAAAGGAAGTGATTGCTATGCGTGATTTCATGAGTGATTCAGAACAGAAATCTGGAAATATACATGATAACCTACAAAAGGCTAAAAACAAAAGCAAGAAAAGGAAAGAAAAGCAGGTGCTCATTACAGCAGAAGAAGCAGAAAAATTTCTTTTAGAAACTGTTTTTAGTGTAAAACTATAGTTTTTAACGTAAATATTACGTAACATTAACGCTAAAACATGCAAAATTCATATAATTATACTTGTAACTATTGTTTTAAGGAATACAAACCAACGAAAAGAGGGAAGCAAAAGTTCTGCACCGCATCTTGTCGAGTAGCCCATTTTAATGCCAAGAAAAAATTAAAGCAACTACAAACAATAGAAAATACTACAAAGGAAACCATAACGAAACCTCAAAAAGATACACCAAAAGTCAATCTGCCTGACATAACTAATGCAGCTCTAGGTCATGCTGCATCAAGTGCTATAATAAGTTTTTTTACACCTAAAAATAAAAAACCAGTAACGAAACAAGATTTAGATAATTTAAAGACGACAATTCAAGGTGGGAGATATAGGCCAGTTTTAAACTATCGAATAAATGATAAGGGTGAAAGGGCATATTTTGATTTAGAAAGAAATGAGGTGGTTTTTAGCTTCAATAAATTAGCGTAGATATTTTTGAAAACTTGTGATAAATGGTGTGATTAAAACGTGATAAAAAATTATCACAAAAATCTAAAATTAATTTTGACCTGTGATTTTGACTACACATGGTGTCAAATGTAACCCAATTTCATGTTTAAAACTGATCTAAACCGTTTATAAACTTGCAAATTGTTAAAAAAGGTTTGTGATACAAATTTTTAAAATAAGACTTTGATAAAAGTATTTTCTCAATTTATCTATTTTAAAATTCTTAAAAAAAAAATCGAAATAGTAAACCAGCCTGAATAATTTACGCTATTACATGCGTGTCTTATTATTTGCTGGATAATACTATTAGTGTATCTTTAATTATGTAGCCTTATTTTAGGACGGGTCAGAATTGCACATAACGGTCTTGTGTATGAAACGTAGCGTATAAAAAGACACTAACTTTTCGGATTTAGCACGAGCCGAATTTTTTATTTTTATGTTTAATTTTCTTTTCTAAACATAACCAAATAAAAAATTTGGCGTACTTTGTAAATATACAAAAACCTCTCGGAAAGCCTATATTAGCTATGTTTTATACACGTTGTTGTACACTGGCTTTTTCTTTCCGTAAACTTGCTAGCGTTGGCAAAAGACTTACTCTTTTGCAATTTTTGGCTTTAGCGTTGGCTGGTGCGAATTGCAAATGTGTATGGCTTTAAGCGTTGGATAAATCCTATTCTATTGCCATATTTCGGCACCATTGCTCATTAATTCTTCTTTGTGTAGGACACATTCTTTTTCTTTCTTTATAACTAACTTTTCTATAATAACTTGTGATTTAACAAAATCATTCTGCACATTGATATCTGGAAAAGGTATTTCCAAATCGTATAAATCTGCCATATCAAGTGAAATGTTGGAAGTTCCAGTCATTAAAGAAGCTATAATTTCATCCTTCATTGCTGATAATATGTAAAATAAGAATTTCGGATTTAATACATTTTCGTCAAGTACTTCTATACCACACATAATATTTGCTAACGCAAATTTGCCTTCTACATATTGAAGTCGATGCACACTCGCGTGACCGTGACCTGTAGACGATACTATTGGAATACATACAGCTTTACAGTCAAAAGTGTAATTTTTTGCGGTCTTCATTTTTTTCGCAGTAACGATAAATGGGTATGAACCACTTTCGGTACTTTGAGCTCCAGATAGTCCTTTAAAAACACGGATTATAGATTTGTTTAATTTTTTGGCTGGATATTTTGAATTATTTGCAAAGTGAACTGCCTTGTATCTTCTTCCTACTAGGCTTAAACTTTTATCTTCTAATATTTCCTTTTTAGTAACCGTATTATATTTAACCTTTTGATTGGAAATTTTGGTATTGAGTTTAAACTCATTAATTAATGCTAAAGCTTCAGGTAAATCATTTTTAGAAACTGGTTTTCTTGAGCCAGTTTGGGTAAAACCATCACTTGTTATTTGAACAAAAAGAATTTCATTCTTATTTTTTGCAATGTTTTTATCAATTAGAAGAACGTGTGTTTTTACGCTAGCATAAGGTTTGAACACACCGTGAGGTAACTCTACAGTTGCCCAAAGTAAATTTTCTTTAATTAATTTTTCTCTTATTGATTTGTAAGATGAGAAATTGTTATGTAAAACACCTTCTGGAATTATAATGCCGGCCTTAGTTGTTCCGCTTAAATGTTCAATAATATAATCTAGAAATAATATTTCAGCTTTATTAGCTTGAATACTGAATTTTTTATGAGGTCTAATACCTCCTTTGGGACTCATAAAAGGCGGATTTGCTAATATCACGTCAAAATTCTCATTCCAACGTTCTTCGCTGCTTAATGTGTCGTACTCAAAAATGTGAGGTTCTGAAAAACCGTGTAAATACAGATTAACCAAACTCAAGCGTACCATATCAGGGGAAATATCATAACCCATAATATTTTTAATTAGTTTTTTACGCTGTTCAGGTGTTAATCCTTTTTTATTTTTTTCTTTAATATTATTATAAGCAGAAATTAAAAATCCAGCTGTACCACAAGCAGGGTCAAGTATAGTGTCTGTAATTTTTGGGTCAACAATGCTTACAATAAAATCTATTATGTGCCTTGGTGTTCTAAATTGCCCAGCATCACCTTGAGAACCCATTACGGATAATAAATACTCAAATGCGTCTCCTAATTTTTCGCTGTGTGTGTATTCAAATTCTCCTATTGTTTTTAAAAATAACTTTAAGGTTTCTGGGTCACGATAGGGTAGATATGCATTATTGAAAATATCTCTAAACAGTTGAGGAATGTTTGGGTTTTTTTCCATACCCTCAATAGCTTCTGAATATAAACGCAGCATTTCTGATGCTGTTACTTTGGTGTCAAAAAGGCTATCCCAACTATAGTTTGAAAAAGGAATAGTGATTGCCTTATTTTTATCTTTTGGGTCAGGAATTGTATAATCTGAAAAGAATTTTGCTTTTCCACCCAAATCAATTGCTTCTTTATCCATATCATACATAAACTTGTAAATTAAGCCTATGGTTATCTGCTCTATCTGTGCTTTTGGGTCAGGAAGTTTACCTACTAAAATGTCACGGCAATCGTCAATTCTTTTTTTTGTTATGGTATCTAACATAAGTGTCTATTAAGCAGCAAACTGCTCTAATTTTATATAATCTTTAATGTACACTGGTATTACTTCACGGTATTTTGTTGCAACTGCTTTAAACTGTGAAATGGTCAATGTAGGATTGGTTTGTAATGCTTGAAAATCTTTTGTTTCAATTATTTTCCTAATGTCTTGGTCAACAATATAGGCTTTGAAAAAGTACTTTAAAGCTCTAATATTAATGTCGTTTTCTTCTGGCGGATAAATAGAAATGAATTTGTCAAATTCTTCTTCTAATAACTCGTCTTTTGATTTAAACTTTGGAATAATACCAAATATTTTTTCTACAACTTCACGAATAGAAACTTTTCTATCTATTTTGGCTGCTTTACGTAGTTTTTCTAAATTGAAGTATTCTTCTGGTTTGTCAAATATTTCTGCTTGAATATGGCTAACAACGTGTTCCCAATTTCCAAGTTCTACGTTCTTTTTGATAATATCATCCATTGCGATGCGGTCTTCGAACTTTTTAAAAAGTTCTCTGTCAATTCGCATACCTTCATATCCAATTTGTTCTTCATTTACCGTTAAAATTGGGTCAGGTCTTAAACTATTGTATTTGTCAATATCAATTCCACCTCCTCCACCTTCGGCGTTTCCGTTTTTTGGTTTTGGAAGTTTTAGTTTTTCATCATAATCGAATTTTTCTTCGAAATATTCGCAATTGGCAAAGAAGTCAAATAGTTTAAAGACTTCTTTTTCCTTCTTAATTATTTCTTCTTCGTTAAGCTCGTTTTTAAATGTATGTGTAAACGTATGTTTTCGAGTTCCTCTACCTTTTATTTGAACAAAATCAGAAGGACTAAAGATTGGTCGCATCATACATAAATTAAGCAAGTCAGGACAATCATAACCTGTTGTCATCATTCCAACTGTTACGCAAATTCTAGTCTTTCCAGTTTTATAACCTTCTAACCAAGATGATTTTCCATTAAGGTTGTTATTTGTAAAGTTGATAGTCATTTGTTGAGCATCACCAACTTGCGATGTCACTTGAACTGCAAAATCTGAATTGTATTTATTTGGATATAATTGTTCTGCAAAGTCATTTAGAATTTCAGTGATTTTTCTTGCGTGATTTTGACTTACAGCGAAAATGATTGTTTTACCAATTTCTTTTGTGATTGGGTCACGCAAAGCGTTTTCTAAAAACGTTTTACAGAAAACACGATTCGTTTTTTCAGAGAAAAACTTTTTCTCAAAATCTCTTGAAATAAAAGTTTCTGTTTCTTCTCCTTCTTCTGTTGCAATTGCAACAGAATAGCCTTCATCAGAAAGCAATTGCGTTGTTATTTCTGTTCTAGCATCTAAAACTCTTGGATTGATAAGAAAACCATCTTTCACGCCATCTAATAAAGAATATCGAAAAGTTGGGTCACCACCTTCGCAACCGAAGGTTGCATAGGTGTCTCTTAACAAACGTCTTTCAATTTCTCTTGGGTCGTTTTCTTTTACTTTGTCAATATCAACACTTTTTAAATAGTCTTTTGGTGTTGCTGTTAATCCTAATTTATAGCCGTGAAAATATTCGAATACTGCTCTTGCGTTTCCAGAAATTGAACGGTGAGATTCATCTGAAATAAGTAAGTCAAAATCAGTAGGTTTAAATTCGTATCTGTATTTGTTATCGAACATTAGAGATTGAATAGTTGTAACAACTATATCTGCTTTATGCCAATCGCTTTTATGTTCTTTATAAATGAATGTTGTGTAATCAGGTTTAAGATAGTTAGTGAAAGCTTTCCAAGCTTGGTCTTCTAATTCTAATCTGTCTACGAGAAATAATACACGCCTTGCATTTTTGGTTCTCAAAAATAGTCGAATTACTCCAGCAGCAGTAAGTGTTTTTCCAGTTCCAGTTGCCATTTCAAAAAGAAAACGGTCTTTTTTATTTGCAACAGCTTTTTGCAATTTTTGGATTGCCTTTAATTGGTAATGTCTTAAAAATCGTAAACCATTATTCCAAACAAAGTCTTTACTGTCAATCGGATTTCCTTTCCATTCAGGTCTTTCTGCATAATCTGGCATTTGAACGATTGCAATAAAATCTTCTTTGATTTCTTCGTTTGCCAATGATGTTCTGTCAGGATTCCATTCTTTAATTGCTCCAATTTCGATTGGTGAAGGAAATTTATAAATCGGTTTTGGATTTCCTTTTTCTAGGTTCCAAAGGAAATGTACAATTCCATTTGACAGAATAATGAATTGAGCTCCTACAGTTTTCGCATATTTTCTAGCTTGTTCTTTTGCAACAAGTGGATGAAGACTTTCTTTTTTTGCTTCTAAAACACAAATTGGTTTATTGTTACTGTCAACAAGTAAAAAGTCTAAAGAACCAGACTTTACTTTTTCAAAATCGTTTCCCCAAGCGTCAACTTCAGTTTGAGTTATTTTTACGTGATTTTCAAGCAGAATATTCGCAGAACCTTGCTCATTGTCAAAAAACCTCCATTCCGCTTCTTCGAGCAGTTGGTTGATTTTTATTCTTGCGTGAGCTTCATTTTTCATTCTTTTAATTCGGTTGAGCGTTGGCTAAAATAGCTCTTTTGTTTTTTTTAGCATTGGATTTGCGTTGGCAAAAAAACAAATGTGCTATTTATGCGGCTGTCTTTGCGTTTTTTTTAGCTTGTGTACAACGGTTTTGTATATGATGCGTTGCGTTGGTTTAGCACGTAATTTAGCAAATAAAAACCGAACAGAAAATCCGCAAGGATTTTCGTAAGTAGGCTAGTACTAGCAATGGATTATATACGTTGTGCCTGTTGCACAACTCTGTTGATAAAGTTACCACAATGGTTATAATCTTGCAATAAAAATCATTAACTTACGGATATGCAAGGCAAAAAGATATATCAGGAGAAGTTATTTACAGAATTTTTATTGAGTGAACGTGTACCAAAGCACAACTTTTATCGACAACTTAAAAGTGTATTAGATTTAAAGTATTTATACAAAT